>NZ_JAMBOD010000029.1 GCF_023715445.1 Fictibacillus nanhaiensis | reverse complement strand
TGTCAACAGCGGTTTAATTTTCCCTATTTTCAACGGTCCAAAATTCCCTATTACTAATTAACTGCCGGTTGTATGCCGGCTTTTTGCTTTTCACGAAGTCTAAATGATTGTCCTTTGATATTGAAAGTTGTGGAGTAATGCAACAGTCTATCCAAAACCGCTGTAGCTAGGACGTCATCGCCAAATATTTTCCCCCACTCAATATACGATTTGTTAGAGGTTAAAATAATTGACCCTTTTTCATAACGTTTTGAAACGATACGAAAGAATAAATCTGCACTTAACTCATCAAACGGAAAGTATCCCATTTCATCAATTATGAGTACATCGCACCTACTTAACGATCGAACCAGGCGAGAAGTGGTTCCCCTTTGTTCTGCCTTACGGCAGGAAGTAATGAAATCATCGGCCCGTGTGTAGTAAGCTGTGTATCCTTGACGAAGTGCTTCGATAGCGAAACCTATCGCCAAGTGGGTTTTACCAACACCTGGCGGTCCTAATAATAAGATATTTTCTCCATTCTCAATATAACGGCCTGTTATTACTTCTTTTACACGCCGTTCGCTAACACTTGGTTGAAATGAGAAATCAAAGTCTTCGATAGTCTTGTGAAACGGTAGCTTTGATTTCTTCATTCTAGATTCTAGTGCTGCACCTTCTTTGTGTTCAATTTCATGTTGAAGAAGGGTGTTTAGAAATTCAGAATATGTTACATTATGTTTAGAGGCATCTTCTAGGATGCCATCTAATTGATTGGCTATGTAAACCAAGCCAACTTTCTTAAGACGTTCAGTTAGAAGTTGTGCGTTCATTTGTGATCACCAGCTTTTAATTGTTCTTCATACACGTGAAGTGAACGTTGTTCCACTTCATGATTAGAGGGCTGAATGTGACGGGTCGCCAAACCGTTTTGTGTCACATCTGGCTCTTTTTTTATGTTCTTTATATGGTTGATATCCGTTAATGATTTATTGATACCAGAAATAATCGGATGAGTAGCGATGCACTCTAGATCAAAATAGATCTCTAAATGATGATCAAGAGTTTCCTTCACCCTTACTTCCATCCCTTTATAACGATAAGGAACCGAATAGTTTCGATCATTATAAGAAATCATGCTGCTTTCTGTTACGTAAGTAACCTTCCATTTACTTATTGGGAATAAGGGTCTCGTATTCCAATGTAATAAGTGTTTTTGTTCCTCTTCAAAACGCTGTAGAGGTGGCTCAAGCGTAGTTTGATTCGGTTTTTTATTGGCCACTTTGTCCAGCCATCCACTTAACATCTCATTCATTTCATGAAGTGTGTTCTTTTGTTTTCTTTGCAGAAAATTCTTCTTAAGGTAACCAACCGCACTTTCTACTTTCCCCTTGGTTTGTGGCCTTGCTGGTTTACACGCTTTCGGAACAACTCCATAGTAAGCTAGGAATTCTTCGAACTTTCGATTAAAGCGTATTTGGGTTGGACTATGTAAGGTGACTACCGTTTTCATATTGTCATAGAGTATGTGTTCAGGAACGCCGTTAAAATAGGCAAATGCATTCATGTGGCATTTCATCAGCTGCTCCATATTCATCGTATTTGTAATTTCCATGTATTTCATACGGGAGTAACCTAAAACGATGATAAATACATAAAGCTTTTGTTTCTTCCCATCAACCTCATGTTCTCCAATCTCTGCCCAGTCCATCTGTGCTTGTTTTCCAGGAGGTGTTTCAAAACGGATACTCGATTGTTTCTTTGGTTTCTGGCGATAAGGTCTGATGAAATCTCTTAAAATAGTCATCTTTCCTGGATAACCCATAGATTGAATTTCCTCAAGAAGCACTTCACAGTTAGTGGTACCTTCCTTTAACCGCCTTAATAAATAGTCTTTATATGGATCTAACAGGCTTGTTTTCAATTTACCGTGAGGTTGTTTTTTCTTTGGTAACTCATTTTGATTTAAGTATTTTCGTATTGTTTTTGGATCAAAGCCTGTTAATTCTGCTATAGCAGTTTGAGTCCAACCTTTTGAGTGATACTCTTTAATCATAAAAAATTCCCCATCCTTGATCATTATCTGTCTACACTCCAAGTTGTTTTTGAGATAATTATCCGTTATTATTGGGGAATTTCACACCGTTGTTATTAGGGATTTTACCACCGTTGTTTTCA
>NZ_JAMBOD010000028.1 GCF_023715445.1 Fictibacillus nanhaiensis | reverse complement strand
TCCGCCTGGGGAGTACGACCGCAAGGTTGAAACTCAAAGGAATTGACGGGGGCCCGCACAAGCAGTGGAGCATGTGGTTTAATTCGAAGCAACGCGAAGAACCTTACCAGGTCTTGACATCCTCTGAACACTCTAGAGATAGAGCTTTCCCCTTCGGGGGACAGAGTGACAGGTGGTGCATGGTTGTCGTCAGCTCGTGTCGTGAGATGTTGGGTTAAGTCCCGCAACGAGCGCAACCCTTGACCTTAGTTGCCAGCATTCAGTTGGGCACTCTAAGGTGACTGCCGGTGACAAACCGGAGGAAGGTGGGGATGACGTCAAATCATCATGCCCCTTATGACCTGGGCTACACACGTGCTACAATGGATGGTACAAAGGGTTGCGAAGCCGCGAGGCCAAGCCAATCCCAAAAAGCCATTCTCAGTTCGGATTGTAGGCTGCAACTCGCCTACATGAAGCCGGAATTGCTAGTAATCGCGGATCAGCATGCCGCGGTGAATACGTTCCCGGGCCTTGTACACACCGCCCGTCACACCACGAGAGTTTGTAACACCCGAAGTCGGTGGGGTAACCCTTTTGGGAGCCAGCCGCCGAAGGTGGGACAGATGATTGGGGTGAAGTCGTAACAAGGTAGCCGTATCGGAAGGTGCGGCTGGATCACCTCCTTTCTATGGAGATTATGAAACAGCTTCGACTGTTTCGTAAGTACACCTATTCTTCTTTTGTTCAGTTTTGAGAGAACTCTCTCTCAACAATATGTTCTTTGAAAACTAGATATCGACATCCAAACAAATGCAAGGCAGATAGAATTATCTAATCTGCGCCAAAGCAACAACTTTTTTTATAAGGTTAAGCTAGAAAGGGCGCACGGTGGATGCCTTGGCACTAGGAGCCGAAGAAGGACGGGACGAACACCGATATGCCTCGGGGAGCTGTAAGTAAGCATTGATCCGGGGATTTCCGAATGGGGGAACCCACCATCCGTAATGGGATGGTATCCATACCTGAATACATAGGGTATGAGAAGGCAGACCCGGGGAACTGAAACATCTAAGTACCCGGAGGAAGAGAAAGCAAATGCGATTTCCTGAGTAGCGGCGAGCGAAACGGAAACAGCCCAAACCAGAGGGCTTGCCCTCTGGGGTTGTAGGACACTCTACATGGAGTTACAAAGGAACGAAGTAGGTGAAGCGGTCTGGAAAGGCCAGCCAAAGAAGGTAACAGCCCTGTAGCTGAAACTTCGTTCCCTCCTGAGTGGATCCTGAGTACGGCGGGACACGTGAAACCCCGTCGGAATCCGGGAGGACCATCTCCCAAGGCTAAATACTCCCTAGTGACCGATAGTGAACCAGTACCGTGAGGGAAAGGTGAAAAGCACCCCGGAAGGGGAGTGAAATAGATCCTGAAACCGTGTGCCTACAAGTAGTCGGAGCCCATTAACGGGTGACGGCGTGCCTTTTGTAGAATGAACCGGCGAGTTACGATCCCGTGCAAGGTTAAGTTGAAAAGACGGAGCCGCAGCGAAAGCGAGTCTGAATAGGGCGACATAGTACGTGGTCGTAGACCCGAAACCGTGTGATCTACCCATGTCCAGGGTGAAGTTCAGGTAACACTGAATGGAGGCCCGAACCCACGCACGTTGAAAAGTGCGGGGATGAGGTGTGGGTAGGGGTGAAATGCCAATCGAACACGGAGATAGCTGGTTCTCCCCGAAATAGCTTTAGGGCTAGCCTCGCGGCAAGATTCCTGGAGGTAGAGCACTGATTGGACTAGGGGCCCCCACAGGGTTACCGAATTCAGTCAAACTCCGAATGCCAGAGAATTATCCGCGGGAGTCAGACTGCGAGTGATAAGATCCGTAGTCAAAAGGGAAACAGCCCAGACCATCAGCTAAGGTCCCAAAGTATACGTTAAGTGGCAAAGGATGTGGAGTTGCCCAGACAACCAGGATGTTGGCTTAGAAGCAGCCACCATTTAAAGAGTGCGTAATAGCTCACTGGTCGAGTGACTCTGCGCCGAAAATGTAACGGGGCTAAACGTATCACCGAAGCTATGGCTTGTACCGTTTGGTACAGGGGTAGGGGAGCGTTCGAAGTGCAGTGAAGTCAGACCGGAAGGACTGGTGGAGCGCTTTGAAGTGAGAATGCCGGTATGAGTAGCGAAAGACAAGTGAGAATCTTGTCCATCGAAAGCC
>NZ_JAMBOD010000027.1 GCF_023715445.1 Fictibacillus nanhaiensis | reverse complement strand
GTAAGCGTCAATTAAATGACACCTTCTTTCTGGATGTTCTTTCATGTGATAATCAAGTCATCTTTTATTCCAGAAGGGGGATATCATATGGATACATCAACTCGATTTTCTACATTTGGGACAGATGAAAAAGATTTAAAGTGGATTCGAATTATTGAAGAATGGCGTGATAGTGGTCAGTCGATCGCAGAATGGATCAGAGAACATGATGAGTTCACCTATGATCAATTCCATCATTATAGAAGAAAGCTTTTTCCCGACGAATTGAGAAAAAGAGACAACTCGAATAAAAAGGAAAGCATCGAACAAGAAACGTTTGAAAGAGAAACTACATGGTCTGCTCTTTCGATGGAGTTGCCTACCTCCTCAATTGATGTGTTTGTCAATCGGTATCGCGTCGTCGTCAAGGCAGGATTTGACCAAGAACTTCTTCGTGAAGTGGTGGAGGTACTGAAAGATGCGAATTAATTTAGAAGGGATCACAGGGATTTATTTGGCACATGGTGTTACCGACATGAGACTGTCTATAGACGGATTAGCAGCAAAGGTTCAAGAGACGTTTCAATTAGATCCGTGCTCATCCAACATATTCTTATTCTGTAATCGTTCACGTGACCGTGTGAAAATCCTTCATTGGGATCATAATGGGTTCTGGTTATATTATCGCCGTCTCGAGAATGGCACCTTTCGATGGCCCCTCGGGCCCCAAGATCAAACGACGTCAATCAACCCACGGCAGCTTCGATGGATGTTAGAAGGCTTGACGCTCGAAGAAGGAAAGGTGTTTCCGAAAATTACAGGTACAAAAGTCATTTAAAAGGTCGAAAACCAAGAGTTGCTTTCGTATTGTTTAATATGAGTAAAATGACGACGGATTCACCTAATAAAACTGAACATCAAAAACAAATCGAGACTCTTGAAAAGCAAAACAAGGAATTGAAAGCCCTCGTTGCTTGGTATGAAGAACAATTTCGTTTAAAAAAACACCAGCAATATGGGGCATCAAGTGAGAAATTGTCTGACGATCAGCTTGAACTTCCTCTTTTCAACGAAGCTGAAATCACAGCTGTTTCCGTGGAAGAAGTTGAAGAGTCTTCTATAGAAAAGAAACAGAAGAAAAGTCCGCGTAAAACGTACGCCGATACCGTGCCTGTAGAAACGGTAAGCTATACCCTGCCCGAAGAGGAGCAGGGTTGTTTGAGTTGCGGTAATGATATGCATGTGATGAAAAAAGAGACGCGCCGTGAGCTGCAGATTATTCCTGCACAAGTGAAGATCATCCAACATGAACGAGAGGTCTATGCTTGCCGGAACTGTGAACAAACCAATATCTCTACTCCAATCGTACAGGCACCTATGCCAAATCCAGTCTATCCGAAGAGTATGGCTTCGCCTTCGGCTATAGCTTACGTACTGATTCAAAAGTATATGGCGAGTGTCCCTCTCTATCGACAAGAAAAGCAATTCGAACAACTTGGCGTAACTCTATCCCGACAAACATTATCGAATTGGATTCTTTACGTAGCCAATACCTGGGTGGACCCTTTGGTCCAACATATGAAGCAAACCTTATTAAACCAAGAGGTTCTTCATGCGGATGAAACCACGGTTCAAGTGCTCCAAGAAAAAGAGCGCGCACCCACTTCAACTTCTTACATGTGGTTATACCGGACGGGACGAGCAGGACCGAAGTGTGTGTTGTTTGATTATCAAACCACAAGGGCTTCCAAACATCCAAAGCGGTATCTACAAGGATTTAAGGGAAAATTGCATGTGGATGGTTACAAAGGCTATGAAGGTTTGTCCGGTGTAACACTTTCGGGTTGTTGGGCACACGTCCGGCGGAAATTTGATCAAGCACAAAAAGCCGCGCCTCCCAAACAAGGCGGACAGCTGACTCTGGCGGAACAAGCGCTGAAAAAAATGGGAGCTTTATATAAAATTGAAAAGGATATCGCTTCTAAATCGTTCGAAGAACGACTGAAAATACGTCAAGAGCAAAGTATACCTTTGGTGGAGGCTTATTTCACATGGCTAAAAACGATTAAGCCGCAGGTATTGCCGAAGAGTAAACTAGGGGAGGCAATTCAGTACGCGCTGAATCAACAAAAGAAATTAGAGCAACCATTTGAGGATGGCCGCCTTGATATTGATAACAACGCAGCCGAAAGAAGCATTAAACCTTTTGTGATTGGTCGAAAAAACTGGTTGTTTTCCAACTCTTCAAAAGGTGCCAAATCAAGTGCCTCGATCTATAGCTTACTGGAAACCGCCAAAGAAAATAATTTGAATGTCTTTCATTACTTCATTTATCTGTTTAAAACATTACCAAATATAGATATGGAAGATTCGAATCAGCTTCAAAAACTCGTTCCATGGTCAACAGATCTACCCGAATCATGTTATTTAGCTAATCATAAGGAATAACAAAAGTTTAAATGATCCACACCTTGAAAAGCAGGTGTGGATCATTTTACGCTTAC
>NZ_JAMBOD010000026.1 GCF_023715445.1 Fictibacillus nanhaiensis | reverse complement strand
ATTCACGAAGGGGATAAAATGGCCGGACGACATGGTAACAAAGGTGTAATTTCAAAAATTATGCCTGAAGAAGATATGCCATATCTTCCTGATGGAACACCAGTTGACATCATGTTAAACCCATTAGGGGTACCTTCCCGTATGAATATCGGTCAGGTATTGGAACTTCATCTTGGAATGGCTGCACGCCAGCTTGGAATTCATGTTGCAACACCGGTATTCGATGGTGCGCGTGAGGAAGATGTATGGTCTACGATCGAAGAAGCCGGAATGGCTCGCGATGGTAAAACGGTACTTTATGATGGACGTACAGGTGCTGCGTTCGATAATCGTGTATCAGTTGGTGTCATGTATATGATCAAACTGGCTCACATGGTTGACGATAAGCTTCATGCACGTTCAACTGGACCTTATTCACTTGTTACACAGCAGCCTCTTGGCGGTAAAGCGCAATTTGGTGGCCAGCGTTTCGGGGAGATGGAAGTATGGGCGCTTGAAGCATATGGCGCTGCTTACACTCTTCAGGAAATTCTTACGGTTAAATCCGATGATGTTGTCGGTCGTGTGAAAACGTATGAAGCCATTGTAAAAGGTGAAAACGTTCCTGAACCAGGTGTTCCAGAATCATTTAAAGTATTGATTAAAGAACTTCAATCTCTTGGAATGGACGTTAAGATCTGTTCTGGAGATGATAAGGAAATCGAAATGAGAGAGCTTGATGATGAAGACGATCAGGCAAGCGAGAAATTAAATCTAAATCTTGAGTCTTACACTGCGAATGACTAAACCAGGATATCAAAAGGGAGGTACGCTCCTTGATAGACGTAAATAATTTTGAATATATGAAAATTGGTCTTGCTTCACCGGACAAAATCCGGTCGTGGTCAAGAGGGGAAGTAAAAAAACCTGAAACAATCAACTACCGTACACTTAAGCCTGAAAAAGACGGCTTATTCTGCGAAAGAATTTTCGGTCCTACAAAAGACTGGGAATGTCATTGTGGAAAATATAAGCGCGTCCGTTATAAAGGTGTCGTTTGTGACCGCTGTGGTGTTGAAGTAACAAGAGCTAAAGTTCGACGTGACCGTATGGGTCACATCGAGCTTGCTGCTCCTGTTTCCCACATCTGGTATTTCAAAGGAATCCCAAGTCGTATGGGTCTTGTTTTGGATATGTCTCCAAGAGCATTAGAGGAAGTTATCTACTTTGCATCTTACGTTGTTACAGATACAGGGGATACACCGCTTGAGAAGAAACAGTTGCTTTCTGAAAAAGAATACCGCACCTACCGTGAAAAGTATGGAAAAGGGTTTTCTGCCCAAATGGGTGCAGAGGCAATTAAGCGTCTTCTTGAAGATATCGATGCTGAAAAAGAAGTAGATATGCTGAAAGAAGAGCTTAAAACTGCGCAAGGACAACGCCGTACACGTGCGATTAAGCGTTTAGAAGTACTAGAAGCATTTCGTCATTCCGGCAACCATGCCGATTGGATGATCCTTGAGGTACTTCCGGTTATCCCGCCGGAACTGCGTCCGATGGTTCAGCTTGATGGCGGACGTTTCGCTACTTCTGACCTTAACGACCTTTACCGTCGTGTTATCAACCGTAACAACCGTTTGAAGCGTCTATTAGATCTAGGTGCTCCTAACATTATCGTTCAAAATGAAAAACGTATGCTTCAAGAAGCAGTTGATGCTTTAATCGATAATGGCCGTCGCGGCCGTCCGGTTACAGGACCAGGAAACCGTCCGCTTAAATCACTTTCACACATGCTGAAAGGGAAGCAAGGTCGTTTCCGTCAAAACTTACTTGGTAAACGTGTTGACTACTCTGGTCGTTCGGTTATCGTTGTAGGACCGAACTTAAAGATGTACCAATGTGGATTACCGAAAGAAATGGCACTTGAATTGTTCAAGCCGTTTGTTATGAAAGAACTCGTATCAAAAGGTCTTGCTCATAACATTAAGAGTGCAAAACGCAAAGTAGAACGTGTTCAGCCTGAAGTCTGGGATGTCTTAGAAGAAGTTATTCGCGAACATCCCGTACTGCTAAACCGTGCACCTACACTTCACAGACTTGGTATCCAAGCATTTGAACCAACACTTGTTGAAGGCCGTGCTATCCGTCTTCACCCTCTCGTTTGTACAGCTTATAACGCTGACTTTGATGGTGACCAAATGGCGGTCCACGTACCTTTATCAGCTGAAGCGCAAGCTGAAGCGCGTATTTTAATGCTTGCTGCTCAAAACATCTTGAACCCGAAAGATGGTAAGCCAGTAGTAACACCTTCACAGGATATGGTTTTAGGTAACTATTACTTAACTCTAGAGCGTGCAGGAGCTATTGGTGAAGGTTCAGTATTTAAAGATATCAACGAAGCGATTATCGCTTACGAAAACGGATATGTTCACCTGCATACAAGAATTGCAGTGCCGGTATCGAGTCTTAACAAAGAATCGTTTACGGAAGAACAACAATCCAAGCTTCTTATGACTACAGTAGGTAAATTGTTATTTAACGAGATCCTGCCGCCGTCATTCCCGTACATTAACGAGCCAACAACTTACAATCTTCAAGTGGAAACACCTGAAAAGTATTTCTTAGATCCGGCTTCTAATGTAAAAGAAGAGATTGAAAAGCATGAAGAGATTGTTCCTTTCAAGAAAGGTATTCTTGGTAAGGTCATAGCTGAAGTCTTTAAACGATTCAAAATCACTGAAACGTCTAAAATGCTTGACCGCATGAAGGACTTAGGATTTAAATATTCTACGCGTGCTGGTATTACAATCGGTGTTTCTGACATCGTAGTATTACCTGAAAAGCAAGATATCCTTAAAATTGCCGAAGAAAAAGTAGTGAACGTTACGAAGCAATTCAGACGTGGTTTAATCACAGAAGAAGAGCGCTACGAACGTGTAATTAACATTTGGAGTTTGGCGAAAGACGAAATCCAAAATAAATTGATGGGTACACTTGATAAGCGCAACCCGATCTTTATGATGAGTGATTCCGGTGCCCGTGGTAACGCATCTAACTTTACGCAGCTTGCGGGTATGCGTGGATTGATGGCCAACCCGGCTGGTAAAATCATCGAGCTTCCGATCAAATCAAGTTTCCGAGAAGGGCTAACAGTACTCGAGTACTTTATCTCTACTCACGGAGCGCGTAAAGGTCTTGCCGATACAGCCCTTAAAACAGCTGACTCAGGTTACCTTACTCGCCGTCTTGTTGACGTTGCTCAGGACGTTATCGTACGCGAAGATGACTGCGGAACTGACCGCGGATTAGAAGTTGCTGCTATTAAAGAAGGCAACGAAGTTATCGAACCGCTTCATGAGCGTCTAATCGGACGTACAGCTTATAAGAAGGTTTACCACCCTGAAACAAACGAAATTCTTGCAGATGTTAACGAATTGATTACAGAAGATATGGCTGCTCAAATTGAAGAAGTAGGCGTTAAATCTGTAACAATCCGTTCTGTATTTACTTGTGACACGCGCCATGGTGTATGTAAAAAATGTTATGGCCGAAACCTTGCAACAGGTTCTGACGTTGAAGTCGGAGAAGCTGTTGGAATCATCGCTGCACAATCCATCGGTGAGCCAGGTACACAGCTTACTATGCGTACCTTCCATACCGGCGGTGTAGCAGGAGACGATATCACACAAGGTCTTCCGCGTATC
>NZ_JAMBOD010000025.1 GCF_023715445.1 Fictibacillus nanhaiensis | reverse complement strand
AATGATGAAAGAGTGTTAGTGGAGGGATATCCCTCCACTAACACTCTACCCTACAACCATATATACGGACGAAGAGAGATGCTTTGGATATTGTTCGTTTACACAGACTATTTGACATAACCGATTGCAGTGGAAACTCGTGAGATTACCATCCATTTTCGCGAGAATATCTACTTTTTTCGTGAGATTCCTGGAATCGCACCGCTTCAAACCAATAAAAAAGAACTGACTCGATCACGAGTCAGCTCCACATTATTTTTTAAGACGCTTGATAAGCTTCTTTTTTAGATGGTACATATGGATTTTTCGGCTTTGGCCCGAATAGTACCCATGATTGTTTGAACTTCATAATGTTGCCTACAATTATCCATGAACCGATCAATGCCCATAAGAACATCGCTGCAACTCCAACGTGATATAAAATCGGATCAGATGTCACGATCACTTTACGTGCAATCAACAGCAGAATCGGATGGATCAAGTAAACACCGAATGATACAACACCTAAGTGAATCATTACGTTCAGTACTTTTTCGTGAAGGTTACGGTATAACCAGTATGCGATCTGCATCAATACTAAAGCAGAAGAAAAGGTGTGAACGTTCCATAACAATTCATAAATCTTAGAGTCGATCATCGCACCATTTGCTCGAGTGGCATACCATACACCAACGTGTCCGGCTGATGTACCAACCCAAATCGCCCAAAGCGGAATCCATACAAGCGCTTTTTTAGAGAAAAGCTTTTCTTTTGTCACGACCAGATAATCATGAATCTGCTGATAATGAATTCCCATAAAGGCACCAAGGAAGTAATAAGACATATAAGAGAATGAAATACTCCCTTTTAATGAGTACTGCCAGTAGTAATGGTTGAGTAATACGAAAGCCCATTGAAGGACGAATCCAATCCAGATGGTGTGTTTCGTTACCTTAGGGAACTTCTTCAAGAACATTAAGATGAACGGGAACAGGATATAAAGCTGGATGGAGATAAACACAAAGTATAAGTGTGTGTATGCTTTACCTGTTAAAAAGTCCATGATAAACGCTTTGAACATCTCACCTGTACTTGCATATCCTTGAACCGTTGCTGTCATAGCAAAGTATAAGAAAGAGAATATAAAGTAAGGAATGATGATGAACAATAAACGCTTCTTGTAGAAGCTTGTTATTCGTTCCTTTGTCAAAGGTTTGTGATAGTAATTAAAGAAAAGTACAAAACTACTTAAGAAAATAAATGTCGGTGTACCAAATTTAAAGAAAATGTTTAAAAAGTTGTACACTCCATAAAGTGATGAATCTGTGTTGAAAGCAGCTACAACACCTGAAGTAGAGTGGACCATGATAACACCGATAATGGCTAATGCACGAACCAAATAAATTTCACGAATTTGTTGAGGTCGCTGTAAAGTATTGTTCTTCATGTCTTTCACCTCGATTATTAATTACATAGAGAAATATTTTCCGATATTAAAATTTCATAATAACAACGTTCGTAAGTGTAACATGTTTTATTGGGATACTTAAACCATCACTTATTTCCATTTATTTTACAATTTAGTGACCTCTCTAAAAGCATACAAAAAAAGCTTCCCTAAAGATAGGGAAGCTAAACGAAGATTTTGTAAAGATTCTGTTAAGGAGTTTCGGAGTCTTCAGAGCCTGTTTCCTCTGACTCGTTTGTTGTACTTTCTGAACTTGGATTGTACTCGTATCCTGGAAGTTCTAAGTGAGATTTAAGTTTTTCTGATACTTCTTGAACTGAAGCTTCGTCAAGCTCATAATAATAAGCGCCAGTACTTGTATCGTCGAAGCCTTCTAGTTTAAGATTCTCAATGGAATCAATTGATTTTGAATACTTAAATAGAGCTAAGATATTACCAAACGTAAAGTTGGTCGCCATATTGTCGCCAACTGTATCAATTACGGTTCCATACTTCGGAATGGATTCCATTGAAGCTGATTTTTTAATAATAGCTTCAACGAGCTGTTTCTGACGATCACCACGGTAAATATCGGAGTCAAGCTTACGCGTTCTTGCATAAGCAAGTGCCTCTTCAGGACCAAGCTCTTGCAAGCCAGGCTTTAAGTGGATCGCTTTTGCTTCGTCTTTACTGTTCTGCTCAACAATTTCTTTTTCAACATTGATTTCAACACCACCAAGAGCATCAATTATCTCTAGGAACGCATCGAAATTTAATTTTACATAATAATCTACAGGAACGTCGAAAAGATTTTCAACCGTTTCAACTGTTAGATCCATACCGCCATATGAATGGGCGTGTGCAATACGGTCTGTGTTGCGGCGTCCTGGAATCTCAACTTTTGAGTCTCGCGGCAAACTTACCATCTTAACGGATTTATCTTCCTTATTAAATGTAGCTAAAATTAGAGCATCCGATCGGACACCTTTATAATCCCCATTCGCACTGAAACCTCGTGTCGAACTGTCATCTACCCCTGCTAAAAGAACGGAGAAGTGATCTTCCGAGGGGTCAACTGCCTGCTCCCGTTTTTCTGATTTACCTCCACGCCCTAATTCTTCGTTTGCATTAGAGGTTGCATTTGCTAATTTATATGTTAAATAAGAGCCGTATCCTACAGATGCCAATACGATGACCAGCACAGGAACAAGGATAAAAAGTATACGTCGGCGTCTTTTTTTTCTTTGGCGCATAACTTTTCTATTCATAATGGAAAACTCCTTTTTCATAACAAAAGAATGAGGGCCTATACCCATAGTATAAATCCTTCGTATCAAATATATATAATATTGGCGTCAACTTACCGTAATTTTTTGGCAATAGTTTAATGTTAAGAGAGGAAAGGGAAAATAGCAACAAAATTATTGTTACATTTTGTTGAAATTAGGGAAAAAGGTCTATATAATTTTTTCCAAATATTCCTGTTCACCTAATTTGATCTCACTCTGGGCATTTGATAGATCTGTAATCCATTCTTGAAATGCATCTGCTTCTTTTACGGGTACATACATTTGGATCTCTACTTTATCTAAGTAATTCATCTCTTTTATGGGATAGACCGAGTTGCGAAGTTCGTTTTCCATTTTTCCTAGAAGAGTATAATCAACCGTGATGTGTACGACCTGGTGAAGCTGGCGCTGTACAACACCGATGTGATTGAGGCCATCGGAAACGGATTTGCCATACGCCCGGATCAATCCTCCGGCACCTAGCTTAATTCCGCCGAAGTAGCGGGTAACAACAGCAACCGTGTCTTTCAATTCCCTTTTTTTGAGAACCTCTAACATCGGAACACCTGCTGTACCGCTTGGTTCACCATCGTCGTTCGCTTTTTGAATGTTGTCTGTCTCCCCGATCAAATAGGCTGAACAGTTATGTGTTGCGCTGTTGTGTTCTTTTTTGATTTTTTGTATAAAATTGATCGCTTCTTCTTCGGTTGTTGCTCTAGAAATATGAGCGATAAACCTGGATTTATCGATGACGATTTCGTGCTGGCCAGTTTCTTTAACAGTAAGATAGTCGGATAACATATTTAGAGAAGCTCCTTTTAGATGTTGTTATGAAAATTTTAAAGTCAAAATTGTCGAAAAATCTTTAATCCTATAAAGTATCATGATATTCTTCATTATAAGGTATTTTAAAACTCATTCAAATTCTTAAAAATTATTTAGGAAGAAAAGTCATAAAATTCCACATCTTGGCGAATGTAGTATATAAGAAGGATTTATGGCTTATGGATAATAAGTCCTATATGAAAATTAGGCAAGATGGTTCTAGAACTTCCGTTTGTACTTCTTTATCGTTTTAATTGGGGGAAATTTACATGTCTGCAGCTAAATTAACGATAGATCCACAATTGCTGGACGGAATTTTAAATAAAACCATCGATACGGTAACCGAAAGCCAATCGCAGATCTTTGAAATCAGTGAGCATTCGCGTCAGGAATTTCAGCAGCTGCATCGTGAACTTGAATTGGTTAAGCAGCAAGTGATCGAAGTGATCCATAAAGCTGACAAAACAGAGGAATCGGCGAAATTAGCCCGAACCCGCCTGGCAGAAGTAAGCAAGCATTTTCAAAAATACAGCGAATCAGATATCCGTGATGCTTATGAGAATGCCAATAAGTATCAGATCGATCTTTCGATTATTCGGCAAACTGAAAAACAGCTTCGGGAAAAGCGAGATGAGTTGGAGCGGCGGATTCTAGCCCTTAATGAAACTGTACAAAAAGCTGAATCTTTAGCTGGACAAATTTCTGTTGTATTGAATTATCTGAACGGGGACTTAAGAAAGATTAACGAACTCGTTCAAGATGCAAAGCAGAAGCAGGAGTTTGGGCTTCAAATCATTGAGGCACAGGAAGAAGAGCGAAAGCGTGTATCCCGTGAAATTCACGACGGTCCTGCACAATTGATGGCAAACGTCCTTATTCGCTCGGAATTACTAGAGAAAATTTACGTCGAAAAAGGAACTGATGCCGCTCGTGCCGAAATAAAAGACTTAAGAGTTATGGTTCGCGACTCCTTAAAAGAAGTTCGCAGAATTATTTATGATCTACGCCCGATGGCATTAGATGATCTTGGTCTTGTTCCGACACTGGATAAATATTTACGCAACGTGAAGGACAGATCTGGTAAAGTTGTTGAGCTGCATGCCCTGGGACAATCCAGACGTTTTCCTACAAAAATGGAGATTGCCATATTCCGTTTGATACAGGAATCTGTAAGCAATGCAGTTAAGCATTCAGACGCAAACTTAATCGAAGTTAAACTGGAGTTTACTCAAAAGTTCATTTCATTATATATTCGAGATGATGGTAAAGGATTTGACACGTCCAAGCCTGCAAAGTCCAATTCCTTTGGCATGATGGGGATGCGGGAGCGGGTGGAACTCCTTGAAGGTACAATAAAAGTTAAATCCCGCTTGAACTACGGTACAAGTGTTTACATTCAAATTCCCATTCAAGACTAGGAGGGTTCACACATGAATAATGTAAATGTGTACGAAAATAACGCCTCAGCACCTGAGAAAACTAGAATAGCTATTATTGACGACCACCGTTTGTTCCGTGAAGGAGTAAAACGCATTTTAGATATGGAAGATCAGTTCTCTGTTGTTGCTGAAGGTGACGATGGTTCAGAAGCTGAAAGTATCGTTCGCGACCACAATCCAGATGTCGTGCTGATGGACATCAACATGCCGAACATCAACGGCGTAGAAGCAACTCGACGTCTAGTGGAGAAATCTCCTGATACGAAGGTTATCATCCTTTCTATCCATGATGATGAGACATACGTATCACATGCCGTTCAAACAGGTGCATCAGGCTATCTTTTAAAAGAGATGGATGCAGATTCTTTGATCGAAGCGGTAAGAGTTGTTGCTGAAGGCGGCGCCTATTTGCACCCGAAAATTACTTATAATTTGCTGAACGAATTCCGCCGTTTATCAACGACAAACAAAACACAGCAAAACAAAGCTGGATTTATAGAAGTGGAATACCGCAAGCCATTACACATCCTAACTCGCCGTGAGTGTGAAGTACTTCAGTTGTTAGCGGACGGACGCAGTAACCGTACGATTGGTGAAGAGCTTTATATCAGTGAAAAAACAGTTAAAAACCACGTAAGTAACATTCTGCAAAAAATGAATGTAAACGACCGTACACAAGCTGTTGTTGAAGCAATCAAAAACGGCTGGGTAAAAGTACGTTAATTAGTGAGGATAGAGAAGACCCTTCGAGTGAGAAGGTCTTTTTTTTATTGTGGGGATTTTCTGACGGTGACGGTTGTCGAAATGTGTCGGCTCGCGAGTTTATTGTAAGCGTCAATTAAATGACACCTTCTTTCTGGATGTTCTTTCATGTGATAATCAAGTCATCTTTTATTCCAGAAGGGGGATATCATATGGATACATCAACTCGATTTTCTACATTTGGGACAG
>NZ_JAMBOD010000024.1 GCF_023715445.1 Fictibacillus nanhaiensis | reverse complement strand
ATTCGATGTAATCTCACGAGTTTTTGCTTAATCTAACGAAAATTTCAATATACTCGCGAGCCGACACAGTTCGACACCTTCAACACCTTCACAAGCACCAATCAGATGTGAAACCACCACCTAAAAACCTGCAAACCACCATCAGGAACGATTGCCCTTTTTTATATATAAATGTAAAATGAGAGAGGTACTGAAAGGGGATACAAGTGAATGATTTTACAAGGTTTCAAGCGTTGGGGATGGGACTTCTTTTTTTACGGAGCCTTTCTAATCGCTGTTTTTCTTAAACTCTACTTATTTGGCGCGTTTTCCGATACCGTTTTTGCTCGAGCTGGGCTCGTCGGCTACATAAAAGAAAGCCTCGGCCAACTCATAAATGAAGGAACCATCGTCGGTTTCTATGCAGGTCTTACCTTAATCAGCGTCGGAGCACTCCTGCTTGTTTCATTTTGGACGCTTTTCTTAAAACAAAGCAAACGCTGGATCAGCTTACTTATACTTAACGCGGTCCTTACGTTTTTAATCGTCGGGGACCTGATCTACTACCGCTATTTCAACGATCTTTTGTCGATGACCGTGCTTTCTCAAGCCAATCAGGTCGGTGCGATTTCTGGTAGTATACTAGATTTATTCCAAGCAAAAGACATCATTTTCATAATGGACCTGATCGTTTTAACACCACTGGTCATCATTTTGATCAAACGCGGAAACGGCCACCTGAAAGCTCGTGCCGTAACACGAGGGGCACTCGGTCTTGCTGCATTCATCATCGGATACCTCTTCGTCATGAGCCCGATTAACGAATACACAAAAAAGTACGGATCGGCACTTTTTGCGAGCAATTGGTATAACATGGCTCTGTATAGTCAAACCGGCTTACTTGGCTTTCATGGCTTTGACATGTACCGGTATGTGAACGAGGCTGTTTTCGAACAAAAGAAAATCTCAGCAAAAGAATCAAAAGAGATTGAAAACTGGTTCAACGATCATCAAAAAGAGATGAGCAAGGAAACGCCATTTTATGGTGTTGCTAAAGATAAAAACGTGATCATGATCCAACTCGAAGCTTTTCAAAACTTCGTGATCAACCAAAAGATCAACGGCGAAGAAATCACGCCGAATATCAATAAACTCATCAATGACAGCATGTACTTCCCGAACTTCTCACTTCAAACGGGACAGGGACGTACATCTGATGCAGAGTTCCTGGCGAATGCATCCCTTCATCCGTTATACTCGGGATCGGTGTATGTTCGTTATCCGAGCAACACATTTGACTCATTGCCAGGAATCTTAAAACAAAACGGCTACGAAACTGCTGCTTTCCATGCTTACAAAAAGAGTTTCTGGAACCGTTATGTCGTGTATGACAACTACGGATTCGACCACTTCTTCGGTGAAGGGGATTTCAAAGACGGAGAAATCGCAGGCTGGACGCTTGGGGACAAGCCGTTCATGCAGCAATCAGTGGACGAACTAGTGAAAATGAAAAAACCGTTCTACGGATTTATGGTCGCACTCACAAGCCACCACCCGTATAACATTCAGTCTAAATTCCGTACGCTAGATGTAGGGGAATATGAAGGATCAATCGTCGGCGACTATCTGCATTCCGTTCACTATGTGGATGAAGCGGTTGGCATGCTTGTTGAACGACTTAAAAAAGAAAACCTGTGGGATGAAACCGTCCTGCTCCTTTATGGGGACCATGACTACGGTGTCGATAGTAATGAAGCGATGATGAAGATTGCTGGGGAAGATTTCACTCCGTACAATATCGAAAAAACGTTCCATGAAGTGCCGCTCGTGATGCACTTGCCGAACGACGAAGCAAAAGGCGTGTATGAGAGAACAGGCGGCCAGCTCGACCTTTCACCTACCATTCTCCATGCACTCGGCGTTCCGTTCGACGACCGTTTCCAGATGGGCGGCAACCTTTTCGAGGAGAAAAACCAACTTGTCATCCAGCGTGATCTCTCGTTTACGAATGGAGACTACACATACAAATCCTCAACGGACGGATTCTTTGATAAAGGAACGTGTTTTGATGGCAAGACAGGTCAGATTACAGATATCAACCTTTGTAAACCAGCTTATGATCAAGCGAAAAAAGAGCTTAACATCTCTGATAAAGTGATCTTCAGTAACGTTTTGGAGAAGCTGATGAAAAAAGAATAAGAATAAAAGGGAGACTCATCTAAAAGGATGAGACTCTTTTTTACTTTCATAACATAATTAATAGGGTTAACTTTTTATTTAGAAGAAAAATAATATTGTTGAATAATGACGAAACGTAACACCTCCTCAAAAGCCCTCTATATCAAGAATTATGCGAGCATTTATTTTCAAAAGATAGGACTAATAGCATAGGACAAACTGATGAAAAAATTATAAAATTTTTCCGTAATGTATAATATTTTGAAATGAGGGGAACTTTTTTGAAAAAGTTTATTGGTGGTTTATTAAGTGCAGCAATTATTGCTGGATCACTAGCTTCACCCGTTAAAGCGGAGGAATACAAGAATCCAATAGATTTCTATTATCCGGATGATACGTGGGGACATTGGGCTGAAACAGAAATGCTGGATTTGCTTCAAGCGGATATCTTAAAGGGTCAGCAAATTGAAGACCGTAAAAGAGGTGAAATCTACTTATATTTAAATCCGGAAAACACTGTTAAGAGAGCGGAATTCGTGACAATGATCGTTCGTGCGCTTGAACTTGAAACAACCAAGCAAGGCATTAACTTTACGGACACAAAAGGACACTGGGCACAGAATGAGATCAATACGGCAAGTGTTTTAGGAATTGTTAACGGTAAAACGGCAACAACGTTTGATCCTGAAGGCAAGATCACGCGTGCTGAAATCGCAGCGATCGTAGTAAGAGCATTTGAACCGACCGTTGCTTTTGAAAAAGGAACCGCATTAAACTTTACGGACTTAAAGAGCACACACTGGGCGTATGATGAAATTCGTAAAGCTACAAAAGTAGGAATTGTAAGCGGAACCAGCAAAACAACCGTTTCTCCAGATAAGACTGCAAAGCGTGCTGAAGCAGCTGTCATGATTCACCGTGCTTTATGGAAAGAGGAAGTTGGTAAACCAAACCCTGCACAATTAACAACGTTTATCATGGATAACGAGCGTGCAGGGTATGAAGCGTACAATAACCGTGATATCGATGCGCTTATGCTTATGAATGAACAAAATCACTACGGTATGGCTTATACCATGACCGTTGATTTTAATGAAATGAACCGTTGGTGGTTTGAGGAAATGCAGGAATATGAGGATATTTACAAAATTGTAGGTGAACCGACACTTACAGTAATGGCATCTTCCACTCGTTTTGCTAAAGTGAATGTTCAGAACTTAAAAGTTGAAAATACGTTTACCTATCCAGAAATTGATGAAGAAACTGGCGAGAAAACTGGAAATATCCTAAATGGAACGGAAACTCAAGATTTATCAGGCATTTATCACTTAGTAAAGCGTGATGGATCATGGAAAGTGTACACAAATGACTATTTGAAATGGTGGCTTTACGAGGATTGGGAAGAAGCTTGGGAAGAATAGGAGCTTTGAGTTTACTCAAAGCTTTTCTTACAAACTCGTAAATTATTAAAATATAGCTCTTTCTGTCAATAGAAATAGTAAATTAGATGCAAGACAATAATCCGTAATGGATATAAAATTTTCCTGTAATAACAAATTATGAGAATAAGGGGATAGCGTCGATGAAAAAGTTTATCGGTGGCGTATTAGCTGCAGCACTATTGGTTTCACCGTTTGGACAAACTGCTTTAGCAAATGAGGACGAAGAATATTTTCCGGATCCGTGGTATTACTATTCGGCGGAAGACATTGAAGGCCACTGGTCACAAGAAGACATGGAGAACATGCTTCAAGCCGATATCATCAGAGGGGTACGTGGCGCGGATGATCTCCTATATTTACAACCCGAAGCAAAAATTACACGTGCGCAATTTACTACTTTAGTCGTTCGTGCACTTGAGTTAGAAACGGATAAACCAGGTAAAGCTTTCACTGATATTGGCAAGCACTGGGCGAAGGAAGAGATCAACATCGCAAGTGCGCTTGGCATCATCAACGGTAAAACAGACACGGAATTCAAACCAGATATGAATATAACGCGTGCTGAAATCGCGAAGATCATCAAAATTGCATTTGATCCATCCGTGACGTTTGAAGATGGGACTCCGAAAAGCTTCTCTGACCTAAAAACGAGCCACTGGGCTTACAAGTATATCCGTGAAGTAAGCGGAGTGGATATCTTGAGAGGAAAGACGACTACTACGGTAGAACCTGACAGCAATGCGAAACGTTCGGAAGCTTCTGTTATGCTAAAGCGTGCGTTATGGCTTGAAAATATTGATCTTCCAACTGATGAAGAAGTAACGGGTCTTATTTTAAGCAGTGAATCCGATACACTTACTGCTTTAAATGCTCAAAACGTTGATGGATTGTATGAAGTGAATGAGTTAACACGATTTGGATTAGGTTATGAAACGGGTGCATATGATGCTTGGTTCATCGATACATTTATTTTCGACGCTGGTGAAACATTAACTGGTGAGATCGCGTCACATCCTTCTATGGGAGTAGAAGCGGTATCATCTCGTTTAGTGAAAGTAAATGTTGAAAATTTCATTATCGATTACGTTCAAAAAGACGCTGAAGGCAATGTGATTGATGAGTTCTCAGATGACCGCTCTGGGGAGTACTACCTAATCAAGCGTTATGGCGAATGGAATGTGTATAGTTCGGATTGGTTAAAATTATATTTAGAGTTTTAAATAAGAAGAGGGTGTCTCAATGTGAGGCACCCTTTTTTGTGTGTGGGGGTTGCCGACGATTGTCGGCTCGCGAGTATATTGAAATTTTCGTGAGATTAAGGCGAATTCTCGCGAGAATATCATCCATTTTTGTGAGAGTATCTGCAATTCCTGTGAGATTATGTCTCCCTATCCTTTAAATAGAAGGAA
This sequence comes from Fictibacillus nanhaiensis, assembly GCF_023715445.1. Taxonomy (GTDB): domain Bacteria; phylum Bacillota; class Bacilli; order Bacillales; family Fictibacillaceae; genus Fictibacillus; species Fictibacillus nanhaiensis_D. Next base: position 6,454 of record NZ_JAMBOD010000024.1, on the reverse strand, counting down.
ATGGACTCCATTTCTACCTTATTTATTTTAATACATACTTGTTCCAGAAGTTATAAGGCTGGATGGAGGCGGTAATGGGCACAGATGTATAGCCTTTGTTCTTCAAATTCGCCGTGATCGACTTCAAAATGGCTACCGTATCCGCTCGATCGTGTAAAAGGATGAGTGGAGCCGCGCCTGTTTTCACCACCGCGTTAATCTGCTCGTTCGTGTATGAACTTGTCTTCGCAGCATTATTATGATTCCAATCCATGCTGTCCACGTTCCAGTCCCACATTTTATAGCCCGCTTGATTCATCGCCGTACGAAACGCCTCTGTCATATACGGCTTGCTTCCGTATGGGGTGCGGATAACGTTTGAAGGAGATCCCCCCGTAATCTTTTTCACTGAATCAAAACAAGAACGCATCTCCCCAACAGCGGCGGCGGGCGAACTGTAGAACTTATATTTATCATGAGTGACGCCATGGCAGGCGATGGTATGACCTTCGTTAAACATGCGTTTAATGAGCGTTGGATTGCCGTCGACACTCGGCTTAAGTACAAAGAACGTCGCTTTCAAGTTGTTTGTTTTTAGAAAATCAAGAATTCCAGCTGTATGTTTGTTTGGTCCGTCATCAAAGGTAAGGAAGGCTCTTTTGGCTGCTGCTGGTGCAGGCGGCTTCGATGGAGGCGGTGGTGTATGTGCTTTGCGGTATGCTTCAATTTGGATTTTGTTCTTTTCGTAAAGCTGCTCTAACGTAAATACTACGTTAGTATCAGAAACACGGGCGATCGGACCTTTTTGTAAATAAGTCACTTCGTATCCAAAAGCCTCACTAATCTGGCGGTAAGGAACGAGCAAACTATTATTGATGTTTATATAGGAAAACGAAACAGTGGATGATCCATTTATGAGCTGTTTCTTCACAGTATCTAAAACAATGACTTTGTTTCCTTTTGTAAGTATAACCTTTCGTGTAGGTTCCTCCCATTCAACCTTAAATCCTAAGTGACTGCTGAACGACCTGACCGGTACATATGAAGTGCCATTGACTACTCTTGGTGCAGGTTGGAGATTGAATAAGATCTGGTCATTGTGTGCCGCGAAAATGAGAGAGTTCCCATGATCTGCTTTTGCTGGTTTAACCAGGACAAATAAAGAGATCGTAAAAAATAAGACAAGTACAGTCAGGAATTTACTCTTCATATTAATGTTCCCCTTCATGTTTTATAGAAAAGCGGTTTTACATTATATGAAGAAGCGAATTTGTTCAGAATCGGGGTGCTTTTTTACTGTTAGAATTAACAAACTAGAAAAACCAACATAAATCTACATTTATTTTCCTAACAAAACAATTTTAGTGCTTTTTCCCTATATTTTTACATAATCTTGCAATCTATGGAATCTATTATAAAATAGAATATGTTGGTAAAATTTTCATCATGGTATGGGGGAGAATGTAATGCGGGGGAAGAGATTTAAAAAACAAACAGGGGCTATTTTGGCTTTATTGATGGCCGGTCAGGCGATGCTAGGGGCTACTTCAACAGATGCTTCAGACTTTGAAAACGGGAAAACCGTAAAGGAGTATAAGCTATCAAAAGCTGCAACATATAAAAAAATTACATATAACAGCGGAAATCCTCAAGATATTTATATGCTAGAAACGAAGTGGGGACAGGATCCTAATACACAAATAAAAATTGGAGTTCCAAATCCTATTAGCAGTTTAATGACCGTATCAAAAAGGGCAAAACTAGATAACCGTGCCGGGCATTATGTAGCTGGAGCGGTGAATGCATCCTTTTTTATGAGAACCGGAACTGGCGATGCTGATTATGGGTATCAGCCGACAGGTATTCTTTCGCAAGACAATAAAATTATTAATTATGGTGTTGTAACCGGAGATGCTGCGTCACCTATGAATGTAGCAGTTGGTTTTGGAATTGGGGCAGATGGAGAACCGATCATTGATTATACACGTCCTAGTCTATCATTCAACTTTAACGGACAAACACTTCCTATTTATAGTATGAACAACATACGTGAAGCGGAAAAAGGAATACTTTATAATAAGAATAATAAATTATCTACTACTGGTACGAACCAATGGGGGACGGAAATCGTCATCACTAATACGTCTAAGAATCCTGCACAAATCGGATTTGGTGACACAATTACAGGGACGGTTTCTGCAATCACAAGATTAGGTCAAACTGCGAATCATACGATACCAACGGATGGAATGGTCGTTTCGTTTGCAGGCGGCACTTTATCTGACCAGCTCAAAAGCGTGAAACTAGGCGATACGGTTTCTGTTGCTGCGAATATCGAATCTAAATGGCAGGATGCAAAATTTATTTTAGGCAGCGGTCCAATGCTGGTTCGGAACGGAAATGTTGAGATTTCAATGTCTTCGAAGGACTATTTTGTCTATGGACCTAATGCACGTACCGTTGTAGGGTATGACCAGGACACGAAGAAACTATTTTTTGTTGTTAACGATAAAGGTACGTCTACGAGTAAAGGTTCATCTCTGACAGCCATGGCCAACTATATGATCTCACTTGGTGCAGATTACGCGATGAATTTGGATGGCGGTGGTTCGTCAACGATGGTTGCGCGTCCATATGGTGCTTCTGAACCTGTCCTTATGAACGTGCCATCTGATGGGTCGGAACGTGTGGTTTCAGCAATTTTAGAAGTTGTAAACACAGCAGCAGCAGGAACAGCAAATATGTTGGTGCTGGGAGCTGCTCCTTCCTTAGAAGTTGGAATGAGCGCACCAGTATCGTTAAAATATGCACTGGATGAAAACTATAATCCTCTTAATCTATCAGCCTCCCAGCTAACGTGGACGGTTGAAGGGGATGTAGGGACCATGCAAGGAAACGTCTTTTATGCGAAAAAAGAGGGTAAAGGGACGATTGTTGCGAGCTACGGTAATGCTACAGCCAAAATTCCTGTAGAAGTAACAAGTTCTGTACCTGCAGGAACAAAGTTTTTATCGCTTGATACGTTCAATTCGTTAAGCAACTGGCAAGTAGAAGGAGCGCTTGCAAAAGTAACACTTTCTTCTGATACCTATTATGCAAGAGAAGGGTCAGCGGCACGAATAGATTACGACTTCTTAAACAGCGGCGGCGGAACAACAGCAGCTTATCTAACAGCGAAACAATCCATCTCTGTTAAAGGAACACCGAAGTCAATCGGCGTTTGGGTTCATAATGATGCGTCAGATCACTGGCTGCGCGGTGAAATTATTGATGCCAAAGGACAAACGCAAAGAATTGATTTTACAGCACAAGGCGGAATGACTTGGGACGGTTGGGGCTATCGAGAAGCAAAGCTAGATTCTAATCTGGCATTCCCGATTAAGTTCAAAAGGCTTTATATGGCGGAAACAGACGTAACGAAGCAAAATAAAGGTACGATCTATGTTGAAAAATTGCAGGCAATCTATGACACTACTTATGTGGAGCCTGTGTTTACAGATTTAAATAAAGCACCATGGGCGAAAACATCAATCTTAAGACTATCCAGTCAATCGATTATTAACGGCTACCAGAACGGCCAGTTTGGACCTAACGATAACATCACCCGGGTTCAGGCGGCCATCATGATTGCAAAGCAAATGGGATTAGACACGACGAACGTCGAAAATCCAGGATTCAGTGACGTATCAACAGCAATATTTGGCTACGATAAAATTGCTGCGATCGCTGAAATCGGTGCGATAAACGGATATCCTGATAATACGTTCAGACCGAACGGAACGTTGACGCGTGGCGAAATGGCTGCGATCGTTCAAAGAGCTTATCAATTAAAAGGTACGACAACGAAATCGTTCCCTGATGTAAAGCAAGGATATTGGGCATATGATTCCATTCAAAAAGTCTTGGCGAACGATATCGTCGGTGGATATGAGGACGGCACTTTCCGGCCGGGAAACCCGATCACTCGAGCCGAATTTTCCGCGATGTTGGACCGATATATTAATTAGTAAAAAAACGTTTTAAAACATTAAACATTATGGAAGTATAGCCGATATTAAGGATACTAAGTAACACATCCTAACAAGAACCTGTCCAAATCTGGGCAGGTTTTTGTTATTTAGCAGAGAAAATTATATAGCAGGCAAATATTAGATGTTTTGTAACAATAATTTGACAAAATATAAGACTTTTTGACATTGACGTTAAAACATATTACTTATACGCTACAAAGGTAGCTTAATTTTGGAAGGGGAGAATATTTTTGGGGAAACGACAATTTCATAGTTTCATAGCTCTTTGTCTGATCGTCTCCATGTTTTCCGTGTTTGGTTTTACGGGAGGCCAAAAAGCGGAGGCGTCACACGATTTGGTGAATCCGAATCAGTTCTATACATACGATGAGATGATTACAGACATGAAAGAACTTGCCGCTCATTATCCTGGATTGATCAGCTATAAGGAAATCGGGCGCAGTGAATACAACCGTCCGATCTACGCGATCAAACTCGGAAAAGGCAATGCAAATGTGTTCGTTAACAGTTCTCATCATGCCCGTGAATGGATCACAACCAATCTGTCCATGGACATGATCGATGAGTACGCGACTGCCTATACGAATGGGGATTATCTCGGCAAATACAACGTCCGCGATATCCTGAACAAAACGACGATGTGGTTCGTGCCGATGGTGAACCCGGATGGTGTAACCCTTCAGCAATACGGACTGTCCAAGTTTCCATCTGCTGACCATTGGAAATTGATCAATATGAACGAGGGAAGCACCGATTTCAAACGCTGGAAAGCCAATGCGCGCGGTGTCGACCTGAACCGCCAGTATGATGCGGATTGGGCGAACATCAAGAACAATACAGGCAAACCTTCCTGGAGCAACTACAAAGGAACAGCACCTGTGAACCAGAAGGAATCAAAAGCAATTGTGAACTTTACAAATCAGATCAATCCTGAGATGGCGGTAGCCTACCACTCAAGCGGTGAGATCCTGTACTGGAACTTCCACCAGACAGGCAGCTGGTATGACCGCGATCATGCGTATGCCAAAGCCATCGGAAATATGACCGGATACCGTTTGATCTATCCAGGTTCGAATCCTTCAGGCGGCGGATTCACCGACTGGTTTATCATCAAATACAAGCGACCTGGTTTTACCCCTGAACTTGGGAACTACGCTGGAAACACGCACGTTCCCGTTTCAGAATACCCTGCGATTTGGTCGCAGAATAAATATGTCGGCTTATATGTGGCACAAGAGGGCTACAAGCTTTATGTGAAAAGTCCGCGCTACAAGCCGGAACAAAAAGTAACCGTGTACCTCAATGGCAAGCTGTTCTCTTATGAGAAAGAGCCATTTATGAAAAATGATCGCACTTACGTTCCACTACGCGGTGTCTTTGAACAGCTGGGTACGACAGTGAAGTTTAACGATGCCACCCAAGAAATCAAAGCAACAAGATGGGACCGAACGATTACGTTAAAAATCGGATCCAAGACAGCAACGGTTGTCTCTGCAAAAGGTACATCAACCATCACGTTTGACACAGCACCTGAGATTATCGACGGCCACACGGTAGTGCCGATCCGATTCGTCGCAGACGCGCTCGGTGCCGAAACGAAGTGGAATGGCACGACATATACCGTTTCGATCACCGATAATTATGTCAGATATTCACACATAAAAGATCCGAATCCTGTGGGTGTAACCCTAAATGGTGAGAAACAAACCTTTGATCCACCAGCTCATTTCTATGGCTACGACACGGTGTACTTGCCGCTTCGTAACCTGTTAACTGCGATGGGCGCAACCGTAACATATAAAGACCATGTCGTAACGGCTGTGAAAGACGATCAGACAATGGTGATCAACCTTGAACTGAGAACCGTCTCGCTTAACGGAAAATACATTTACTTCAACCGACCTGTCATCCTAGACAACGGTACAACGATGCTTCCAATCCGTGACATTTCAGAAGCATTCGGTTTCGAAGTTTCTTATTCTCCAGAAGAGAGAATGGTGTACGTCGTAACTCCTGACGCTGCTGCGGCAGAAGAGGCACCGGCAGAAGAGGCACCTGCAGCTGAACAGCCTGCTCCTGCTGCAGAGGCGGATGCTCCAACAGAAGCACAAACGGTAGAGGAACAACCTCAAGCAGAAGAGCCAGCAGCTGAAACACCAGAGGAAACAACGCCTGCAGAAGAAGCACCTGCAGTCGAAGAGCCAACTGAAGATGAATCTGCACCAACCGAGCAAACCACTTCAAAGGAATCAGAAAATGGCCAGATTGAGACTCAATCTGTTCCGGATTTGGTAGAAACACCTTTGAATGAAGAAAATTAATGCATAAAGTAAACCATGCCCAATAATTTGGGCATGGTTTTTCTGTTTATAAGGTGTGTGAAGATGGAATTCGGTTCAGTTATCAATTGTAAGTTGAAACAATCTCGCGAGAATGGATGATAA
>NZ_JAMBOD010000023.1 GCF_023715445.1 Fictibacillus nanhaiensis | reverse complement strand
GGATCAAACTCTCCATAAAAGTGTTTGACTTGCTCGATTTAAAACTGACGGAATTAAATGTAATTCCTTACCTATTTCTTTTGTTCAGTTTTCAAAGAACTTGTGTGCCGCTCGTTTTGGCGACTTTAATAATATATCACGCATAACGATATGGGTCAATAGCTATTTTAAAATATTTTCGTTTTTAATAAAAAAAGCTCAGACAGCTATATTTCAGCCTCTGAACCTTTTCACTGCATCCACTTATTTAAGTTATTCTATCCTAAAATGAAAAACTCGATGGCAACCAATGACGCGATTCCCGGCAGCCCGGCAATACCCGAGATTAACGCGGTAAAGGTATTAATCGGTATGTGTATATCGTAGGAATTGCCGATCGCATTCAATAAAAAGAGAAGTAAAGCCCCGATACAAAAACGTGTAATTCCAAATCCAAGCCACCTTAAAGGCCGCATTGGAGCACCTGCGAGCAAAAGAACAAAAATGATGGTTCCAAGTATTGCGATAACAGTAATCGGCTCCACTATTCATACCTCCTATACAAACATCCAGTTTTATTTACTAGTCATTGTATGGAAGTTGTCCCAAAAAAAGACCAGCAGTTATTTTAGTCTGCTGGTCGTTACGTTTCTTTTTTTAGCTTCTTTTAATAAGAAGAAATACTTAGATTCTGCCAGTTGAAGTTTAAATAGGACTTCTTCTGATGGTTCAACACTGCGCTCCACCATTTCTTTTTGATGCATCCATTCTGTTTTTAATTCATCAAGACTTTGGAGCAACTGTTGATCTCCGGACCGCTTCAACCGCCCTTTGCGGGAAAAAAACATGTAGCAAACCCCTTTAGTTAGATTTCTCTTCTGCCTTCAAGCGCTTTTGATAGCGTAACTTCATCCGCATATTCCAAGTCTCCGCCTACTGGGAGGCCGTGTGCGATACGAGTTATCTTAATACCGGTTGGTTTTAGAAGCCGGGCCATATACATAGCTGTCGCTTCTCCTTCAATGTTCGGATCAGTCGCCATAATAATTTCTTGAACTCCCTCGTCTGTTAAACGTTTTAAGAGCTCAGCGATTTTAATGTCTTCAGGTCCGATTCCGTCCATTGGAGAGATCGCTCCTTGTAGAACGTGGTAAAGCCCGCGGTATTCTTTCATTTTTTCCATAGCAATAACATCTTTGGAGTCATGTACGACACAGATCGTCGAACGGTCTCTGCTTGAATCATCACAAATCATACAAGGATCACGGTCAGTAATATGAAAACAATTGGAACAATAGATAAGCTGGCGTTTTGCATTGACGAGTGCACGGCCAAAGTCAAGAACGTCATCTTCCTTCATTTCCAATACGAAAAATGCCAGGCGAACCGCCGTTTTCGGTCCGATGCCCGGCAATTTCATAAAGCTTTCAATCAGTTTTGAAATCGGTTCAGGATAATGCATGGAATACTCCTAGAATAAACCAGGAATGTTTAGCCCTTTTGTGAATTTGCCCATGTCTTGTGAAACCATTTCGTCTACTTTTTTAAGTGCATCGTTAGTAGCCGCTAGTACAAGGTCTTGAAGCATTTCGATATCATCCGGGTCTACAACTTCCTCTTTAATCACAATATCAATGATTTCTTTGTGGCCGTTCGCTTTTACGGTAACCATTCCGCCGCCAGCTGTTCCTTCGATCACTTTATCCTTTAATTCCTCTTGCGCTTTAGCCATATCACGCTGCATTTTTTGCATTTGTTTCATCATATTGTTCATGTTGCCTTTCATCATCTTACAATTCCTCCTTATTCATTCTCTTCTTCTTTTATCTCAATTAAATCATCGCCAACCAGTTTGATCGCTTCTGTTATGAGAGGGTCTTCTTTCATTTCCTGTTCTTCAGAAGAAAGCTGGCCTTGCTGTTGCTCTTTAATGAATTCAGCTTTTAGTTTTTGCCATTCCGGATCCAGTATGGATAACATGGAAAGGTTCTTACCTATTGTACTATAAACTGCTCCTTCTACATAGCTCCGGTTGTTATCTTGTGATGCCATCTGCCTGTGGATTTCGTGCTGAAAAGCAAGCAGGAACATTTGATCAGAACATGCTACAGGTTCTGCACTAGACAGCAATGCATAAGCACTTACTTTTTCTGAACGGATTTTATCCAGAATTTCGCCCCACATGCCTTTTATTTGAACAAGATTCGGCTTCTTTGCTTTTTTCAGCATCTCTTTTACTTGACCATGTGATGCGCCGCCCTGTGTACGTATCACTCTTTTTTCTTTAGGTGCTTCCTGATCTGCATTACCAGCCGAACCGTTTGAAGTCCATCCGCCCTGCTTCATTTTAGTAAGCTCTTGCTCAAGCTGCTCAATTCTCTGTAAAAGAGGTTCCACAGAAGGATTCTCCGTCTGTGCCGTTCCACCTTCTCGTTTTTGATAACAAATTTTGATGAACGTCGTTTCTAAAAAGATTTTAGGATGATTCGTCCATTTCATCTCTTGCTGAGCCTGGTTCAACTGGCTGATGATCGAATAAATACTTTCAGTTTCAGTCGATGAGGCAAGCCGTTCAAATGATTCATCTGTAGAAACTCGCTCTAAAAGCTCTTCAAGCTGGGGTGCTGCTTTATACAGCAGCATGTCTCTGTAATAATAAATCAAGTCTCCTAGGAAACGGACAGGATCTTTTCCTTCTTGTAAAAGATCTGTTGAAATCGTTAAAGCCTTTGATACATCTTTTTCTAAAAAGGCTTCAGCCATATCAGAAAGATGTTTTTGGGAAGCTGATCCTGTTACGGAAAGAACGTCCTCGACTCTTACTCTTTCATCACTATAGGAAATCGCCTGGTCTAACAAGCTAAGCGCGTCACGCATACCGCCTTCAGCAGCACGAGCTAAGAGCTGCAATGCTTCTTCTTCTACTTCTGTTCCGTTTGCGTCGACTACCTTTTTCATCCGTCCAATGATAGACTGCGATGAAATCCGCTTAAAATCAAAACGCTGACACCTTGAAACAATGGTAGCCGGAATTTTGTGCGGCTCTGTTGTTGCAAGAATAAAAATAACATGGCTTGGCGGTTCCTCTAAAGTTTTCAACAAAGCGTTAAATGCTCCGGTTGATAACATATGTACTTCATCAATAATATAGACTTTGTACGTTACAGATGAAGGAGCAAACTTTACCTTGTCCCTGATGTCACGTATATCGTCTACGCCTGTATTGGAGGCAGCGTCAATTTCAAGTACGTCAGAAATGGTCCCGTTCGTTATGCCCCGGCATGCATCACATTCATTACATGGCTCAGACACGGGAGCACGTTCACAGTTTACTGCTTTTGCTATAATTTTGGCAGCACTTGTTTTTCCCGTTCCTCGTGGTCCTGAAAACAGGTAGGCATGGGAAAGCTTGTCCTGCATCAAGGCATTTTGAATTGTTTTCGTAATGTGTTCCTGCCCGACCACATCTTCAAAACTTTGTGGTCTCCATACACGGTAGAGTGCCTGATAACTCATCCCTTTGCCTCCCTAAAATCATTTCATTCTTTCTTTATTATACTGAAACATTACAAAAAACTCACCCCTGAGACAAGGATGAGTTATTGTTTATATATTAGAATGCCGCGCACCTCTCTTTGGAATAGTCAACCTATGCGTACAAACGCAGTTAGCTCAGTCCAGGTTGCCCCACGGCACACGAAGTGGTCCACTTACTGCTGCTTCCTTCCGGACCTGACAGGGTTCATGGGTCTCCGTTGCGCAGGACCCGGACATCAACACCACTTACGTCCGTCAGACCATACGTTGAACTAACCGAGGAGAGGAATTCAACCTCGCTACAGCGGATTGCGAGTACAGGGCACCGCTACCTCCCCATCTAGCGCGACAAAGTGTATAACATTGTTAGGTGCACAATCAAATGTGCAAGATTTAGTATACTATGCCTGTCATTAAAAATCAACCGTACGAGCCTTAAAGCTCATTATTTCGCTCTTCCTTTTCTTTCCTTTTGCGATCTCTGAGGGTTTTAAAAAAGGTGGAAAGTATTTCTCTGCATGCTTCTTCTTTTACACCCGATATAACTTCACATTGATGATTGAACCGATCTTCTTGTAAAAGGTTCATCAGAGTCCCTGCACAGCCTCCTTTTGGATCAGCCGCTCCGTAAACAACCCTTTTTACTCTCGATAAAACGATAGCGCCTGCACACATCGGACATGGCTCTAGTGTTACATATAAAGTTGTTCCTTCCAGCCTCCATGCACCTGTTTCCTTGCACGCTTCATCAATCGCTAAAAGTTCTGCATGTGCAATGGCTCTTTGTTCAACTTCACGCAAATTATGAGCTCTTGCCAGTATCTTTTCATCTTTTACCAAAACAGCACCGATAGGAACTTCACCGATTTCAGCTGCTTTTTTTGCTTCTTTTAATGCCAGCTCCATATAATAATTGTCTTTTTCTTGGTTTTCCATTGTTTCCGCTCCAAAGTATTAGTTGTTAGAGATTATACAAGAGGTTTTGTAAATAATAAAGAAAGGAATGATTCTATAAAAACAAAGGAGAGGGACGTGTATATGAACCAGACTGAAAATAAGATCCCTGTCGCTATGCTTATTATTGACGTGATAAATGACTTTAATTTTCCAGAAGCTCCTCTTTTGTTAAAAACTTCTGCTCCGATCGCTGAAAAAATTGCAAATCTAAAGAAACGTGCAAAAAAAGAAGGTATTCCAGTTATCTATGTAAACGATAATTTTGGTCAATGGCAGTCCGATAAGCAAAAACTCGTTGAATATTGTATGGATCAAGATGGCGGAGACTTCGTAAAAGCTTTGCAGCCTGATGATGACGATTATTTCGTTATAAAACCAAAGCACTCTGGTTTCTTTTCAACACCCTTATCAACTTTATTAAATGATCTAAAAGTACAAACATTAATCATATGTGGTGTTGCAGGCAATATTTGTGTCCTTTTCACAGCAAATGACGCCTATATGCGCGGGTTCAATATTTATGCACCATCTGATTGTTCAGCATCTAATATAGAAGAAGATAATGAAAGAGCACTAACTTTAATGGAAAAAACATTGGATGCAGACATCAGTCCAAGTGATGAATTAGACCTGTCATCCATCATACAGCAAGCTGAGAAAAGCAAACAAAGAACAATCTACTAAGAAGTTGTTATTATCGATTAATTTTAGCGATAATCTATCCACCTTTTCTAAACGTATGCTACAATATTCTTTGTCTGTAATTTTTCGTTTTGTTAACAGAAAGGGAGGAAAAGGGAGATGAGTTCAACCCCCTTTATCGCAGTTGAAGGGCCGATTGGCGTAGGGAAAACATCACTGGCTAAAGCCATTGCAGAGCACTTTGAATTTCAATTATTAAAGGAAATTGTAGAAGAGAATCCTTTTCTCGGAAAATTTTACGACGATATCGATGAGTGGAGTTTTCAAACCGAGATGTTTTTTCTATGCAACAGGTATAAACAGCTTGAAGACATTCAAGATCAATACTTAGAAAAACAAATTCCTGTCGTTTCCGATTACCACATTTTTAAGAACAGAATTTTTGCCGGTCGTACATTAAAAGACCGCCATTACAATAAATACATGCAATGCTTTGATATTTTAACAGAAGATATGCCTGTTCCGAACATGATCATATACTTAAATGCAAGTCTCGATACATTGTTAAAACGCATAAAACAGCGCGGCCGTTTTATCGAGCAAAACATAGAACCTGCATACTTAGAACAGCTTGCTGCTGATTACGATACATTCATGTCTGCATTTAAAAAGCAGCATCCTGAAATTCCGGTGCTGACTTTTAACGGAGACGAGTTAGATTTTGTTGCGTATGAAAAGGATAAAGAGAAAATCTTTTCCTTAATAGATGCAACTTTGAAAAAAGGAGAAGTTGCAAAATGAACAAACTAATTCAATATGGCATTCCAAATGATGCCGTAATTACAGTAGCAGGAATGGTTGGTGCAGGTAAATCTACTCTGACCAATGCGCTTGCTGATAAATTAAAATTCCGTACTTCAATGGAAAAGGTCGACAACAATCCATATTTAGAAAACTTCTACCACGATTTCAAACGATGGAGTTTTCATCTGCAAATCTTTTTCTTGGCTGAACGCTTTAAAGAACAAAAGAGGATGTTCGATTATGGCGGCGGGTTTGTACAAGATCGTTCAATCTATGAAGATACAGGCATCTTTGCCCGCATGCATTATGACAAAGGAAATATGTCTGAGGTGGATTACACTACATACACCCATCTATTTGAAGCTATGGTGATGACACCTTACTTCCCTCAGCCAGATTGTCTGATCTATTTGGAAGGGTCATTAGACGATATTTTAGCCCGTATTCAAAAGCGAGGACGTAAGATGGAGCAGGAGACGCCCGTTTCGTATTGGGAAGAAATGTACGACCGTTATGAAAAGTGGATTGAATCTTTTAATTCATGCCCTGTGCTGCGAGTTAATATAAATGACTATGATCTTCGTAATAATCCTGAATCGATCGATCATATTGTAGAAAAAATCGCTCAAAAAATCGAAGCAAAAAGAGAAGTTCGTTTATAATGCAAAAGCCCCGTAAGTCATGAATTTGACCCGGGGCTTTGTTTTTTATTTACTCATCCATTCTGGTTTACCGAAACCTTTGAATTCTTTATCGATCACTTCTTCAAATTCTTTTGATTCAACTACCTCTTTTATATCTTTCGCAAATGTGGACTCTAAGTCTTTTGTATTAACCACTACACGATTTCGATACGTATCAGGCATATTTTCAAGCTGAAGTGCGTCTAGAAGATCCATTTTTGCAGCGAGCGCAAAGTTCCCTGGCACGGCAGCAACATCTGCACTTTGTACTGTTCGTGGAAGCTGTGCCGCTTCTAATGGCTTGAATTTAAGGTTTTTCGGGTTATCTTTAATATCTTTTTCAGAGGCAGTAAGCTGATTGATATTTTCTTTTATCGTAATGAGTTTCGCATCTTGAAGCATGATAAGCGTGCGCGCTAAGTTTACAGGATCATTCGGAATCGCAAGAGTGCTGCCTTCTTTTATCTCTTCTAGTGATTTGAACTTATTAGAATACAATCCCATTGGAGCCGTAGGAACAATAATGACTTCAGATAATTTTAGATTTTTTTCTTTTGCGAAGTTCTCCATATAAATTTTATGCTGAAAAAGGTTTGCATCCAGATCACCTTTAGAAAGCGCCAAGTTTGGCTGAATGTAATCACTGAATTCAACAACCTTTACTTTATAGCCTTTTTTCTCTAAAGATGGTTTGATCGCTTTGTTTACCATGTCGGTGTATGGACCAGCGGTTGCTCCAAGAGTAACTTCTTTCTCTTTTGATTCTCCTGATGTTGATGAACAAGCTGCCAAAGTGAGCACAGCAATTGCAGTGAATAGCGTAACTATGATTTTTTTCATGTGGAATCCCCTTTTATTTTTTATCTTTTGTTTACCGCACGAGCCACTCCGTCACCGATAACCTGCATGAGCTGAACAATGACAATCAGCAGAACCACCGTTGTAAACATGATTGTGTTATCGTACCGGTAATAGCCAAATCGAATCGCAAAGTCTCCAATCCCTCCGCCCCCTACAATACCTGCCATTGCGGAGTAACCTAATAAGCTTATAGCCGTGACTGTAATCGCCTGAACGATTCCTGGCTTTGCTTCAGGCAGCAGCACCTCACGAATAATCATCCAAGGTGTTGCTCCTACCGCAACCGCCGCTTCAATCACTCCTTTATCGATCTCTCTTAATGAGGTTTCAACTAATCGTGCAAAGAAAGGAATAGCCGCGACAGATAATGAAACAGAAGCTGCTGTTGGTCCGATCGTCGTACCCGTGATCAGCTGAGTTAAAGGCAGCAAAGCTACTAGAAGAATGATAAACGGTACAGAACGGATCAGATTTACTAAAATACCTGCGGTTTGTTTGATCCAGACGTTTTCAAACAATAATCCTCTGTCTGTAACGAACAATATTACACCTAACGGAAGACCGACAATCAGGGACACACCTAAGGATATTGCGACCATATATAACGTTTCAAAAAATGCTTTATTCAAATCAGGTAAGATGCTGTACAAAGACTCAAGCAACATGTTTCACCACCTCTAGATTTTCGATTCGATCTTTAATATAATCCATTGCGCGCTTCACTTCTGTTTCTTCGCCTATCAGTTCCATAATAAAAATACCTAATGGAGTTTCTTGGATGTATTCAATCTTTCCGTGAAGGATATTTCCTTTCACTTTAAAGTTTTGAAACAGTTCAGATACAACCGCTTCTTCTGCAATCGCTCCTTTAAAGTGAATTTTAATAACCACACCTTTACGTCCTTTTAAAAGCGGTTCAGGAAGATTCATCTGGATCACACTGCTGATAAACGACTTAGTTAACTCTTTCTCTGGGTGTGCAAACAAGTTATATACATCACCTGTCTCAATGATTTCCCCATCCTGCATGACCGCCATCCGATGACAAATCTCTTTTACTACTTCCATCTCATGTGTGATAAGTACGATAGTGATGCCCAGCTCTTTGTTGATGGATTGCAGGAGTGAAAGAATAGCTTTTGTTGTGTTTGGATCGAGTGCAGAAGTTGCTTCATCACAAAGCAATACTTTTGGATCGTTAGCCAGTGCCCGCGCAATTCCGACCCGCTGCTTTTGTCCGCCGCTTAACTGAGCTGGATACTGATCCTTTTGATTTTCTAACCCAACCATTTTTAACAGTTCAAGGGTCTTATGATTAATCTCATCTTTCTTTTTGCCAGCAGCTTTTAAAGCAAATGCGATATTTTCGTATACGGTTTTCGCACTTATGAGATAAAAATGCTGAAAGATCATTCCTATTTTTAACCGTTCTTCACGAAGTTCTTTCTTAGATAGTTTTGTAATAGAAACACCGTCGATTAAAATTTCGCCTGATGTTGGCTTCTCTAATAAATTTAAGCAACGGAGGAGAGAGCTTTTACCAGCACCGCTATAGCCAACAATTCCAAATATCTCACCCTTCTCAATTTTGAGTGAAACATTCTTGACCCCAACAATATCTTTTCCTTTAGCGGAATAAATTTTCGTTACATCACGAACCTCAATCATATGTCCTCCTCCTTAAATATAAAAAAGCCCTCTTCATTCAATGGAAGAGGGCGAATATACATGCATCGACTTATAATTCATCATTCTGCAGGAAGTGGCACCGTTCCATAAATGGAGGTTGCCGGACGTCATTGGGCCTGATCCCTCAGTCTCTCTTAATAAGTGTTGATTATTTAATTAAGTTATAATTGACATCTTACTCTCTGTCTAAAAGTTCTGTCAATAACATTTTTTATTACTTTAGAGTGATAGCGTTTTCATTACTGAAGAGATGCGGAAAAATATTTTTGAGTCTGCCAAAGAGATTCGTAGCTCATCAACCAATCATTTGTTCCTTTAGGGCAATGAAGTGTTGAGAAAACGGAGCTTATTATCAATAAGTGAGTACCGCATACACAAAATTGACGAAGAGATTCGCAGCTCATCAATGAACAAAAACAACAAAAAAACCTCACCTGATAAGCTCAGATGAGGTTGAATATATGTATATGGAGGAGGTAGAGGGATTCGAACCCCCGCGGGTCGTTAAACCCCTGTCGGTTTTCAAGACCGATCCCTTCAGCCGGACTTGGGTATACCTCCGTGTGACTGACAAGAACTATAATAACATGTAAAGAAATATAGTGTCAACGTTATTCTTAAAAAAAGTTAAAAAAAGAGAGGAGATATTTCCTCTCTTTTCATTTACTTAATTACTTCTTTGTTGCCCATATATGGACGAAGTACTTCAGGAATGATAACCGTTCCATCTTCTTGCTGATAGTTCTCCAAAATTGCAGCTACTGTACGTCCGATAGCAAGACCAGAACCATTCAGTGTATGAACAAGTTCAGGCTTTCCTTTCGCTTCCCTGCGGAAACGGATCTGAGCACGGCGCGCTTGGAAGTCTTCAAAGTTTGAACAAGAAGAAATCTCTCGGTACGTACCATAGCTTGGAAGGTACACTTCGATGTCGTATTTTTTAGCAGCCGTAAAGCCTAGATCAGCTGTACACATGCTTAACACACGGTAAGGAAGATTTAAGAGCTGCAGAACCTTTTCAGCATGGCCTGTAAGCGTCTCAAGCTCATCATAAGAATTTTCCGGCTTAACGAATCGTACAAGCTCTACTTTGTTAAATTGGTGCTGACGGATTAAACCGCGCGTGTCACGTCCTGCAGAACCTGCTTCAGAACGGAAGCATGCGCTGTATGCTGCATATGTGATTGGAAGCTCTTCAGCCGTTAGAATTTCTTCTCGGTGCATATTTGTTACAGGCACCTCTGATGTTGGGATCAAGAAGTAATCTTCCTCACGAATCTTAAATGCGTCTTCTTCAAATTTTGGGAGCTGACCTGTACCTGTCATGCTTTGGCGATTAACCATGTAAGGAGGAAGTACTTCTGTATAGCCATGCTCATCTTCGTGAAGATCCATCATGAAATTGATCAATGCTCGCTCTAAACGTGCGCCAAGGCCTTTATAAAAAGCGAATCGGCTTCCTGTAACCTTTGCTCCCCGTTCAAAATCAACGATGTTCAAGTCAGCTGCGATATCCCAATGTGCTTTGGCTTCAAAAGAAAACTCCGGTACCTCTCCCCAGTGGCGAACAGGAACGTTATCATCCTCTGTTTCACCAACAGGTACACTCTCATGCGGAAGGTTTGGCAAAGTAAGCATAATCCCATGAAGATCTTCCTCAACCTGACGAAGTTCATCATCAATCGTCTTGATTTTATCTCCTACTTCACGCATCTCGGTGATTAAATGATCAGCATCTTTCTTTTCACGCTTAAATTCTGCAACCTGCTTGGATACTTCATTACGCTTAGACTTTAAAGCCTCCGTCTCACCAATTAACTCCCTGCGGCGCTGATCAAGTGCTTCAAACTGATCCAATCCAGAAAGATCTTCGCCTCTTGCAGACAGCCTTTGTTTCACTTCTTCAAAATTAGCACGGACAAATTTTAAATCCAACATTCTGTTTTCCTCCTTATGTGTTATAAAAAATCAAAAAACTCCCGCCCCTGCTTCTAATACTCACATTAGAAACAGGGACGAGAGTTAACCCGCGTTGCCACCCTGATTGCAATAGAACTATGCCTATTGCCGGCTCGTTTAAATATAACGGTTCTTCACCGGAAAAGCTTACTTACGTTCGGCTTTTCACTCGAGGATGGATTCACAAAACACTTTGATCGGTTTTCACCAGCCACCGACTCTCTAGACAAAGTCATTTTTGCTACTAGTTCCTGTCATTGATTTTTTATGATGATTTTATAGTAATGTACAGCATTTTTCTATTTTATGCAACTACTTCTTTGCTGGATTGTACCATTTTTACAAAAAATTGATGTAAACGGTAATCATCTGTCAATTCCGGATGAAAAGCTGCACATAAGAAATGACCTTGTTTTGCTGCAACTATTCGGTCGTTATGCTTTGAAAGAATTTCAACTTCAGGACCTACTTCTACGATAAACGGTGCACGGATGAATACACCCGTAAAATCTTCTCCAACACCATGAATCATTAGATCAGCTTCAAAACTGTCAACCTGGCGGCCAAACGCGTTGCGTTCAACTGTCATATCGATTAATTCTAAATGAGCTGTATCTTGTCCTTGGATACGTTTAGCCATTAGAATCAATCCTGCACATGTACCGAAAACAGGTTTATTCTTAGCAAATTCCTTCAAAGGTTCAAGGAAACTGTATTTATCAATCAAACGTCTCATCGCTGTGCTCTCGCCGCCTGGCATAACCAGACCGTCAAGATCCTCAAGCTCTTCTATACGTTTTACTGCAACGGCTTCTGCACCGCTTGCTTCAATCGCTCGAACATGCTCTCGTACTGCTCCTTGTAATGCTAAAACTCCGATTTTCAGCATGTAATTACCAGCCTCGCTCCTGCATGCGCTCACCTGGAGCTAATGTAGAGATATCGATACCCTTCATAGGTGTTCCTAGACCTTTTGATAGTTCAGCGATTAGTTTGTAATCTTGATAGTGTGTAGTTGCTTCAACGATCGCACGAGCAAACTTTTCTGGGCTTTCAGATTTGAAGATTCCAGATCCAACGAATACACCGTCTGCACCAAGCTGCATCATAAGTGCTGCATCTGCTGGTGTAGCGATACCGCCCGCTGCAAAGTTAACTACAGGGAGCTTCCCAGCTTTTTTGATTTGAAGAAGAACTTCAAATGGTGCACCCAGGTTCTTTGCTTCTGTCATCAACTCGTCTTCGCTCATAGCGACAACTTTACGGATTTGCCCTTGAATCATACGCATGTGGCGAACTGCTTCTACGATGTTTCCTGTTCCAGGCTCACCTTTAGTACGAAGCATAGATGCCCCTTCACCGATACGGCGTGACGCTTCACCAAGATCACGTGCTCCACAAACGAATGGTACAGTATAGTCACTCTTCAATAAGTGGAAAACTTCATCTGCAGGAGTTAAAACTTCGCTCTCATCGATGTAGTCAACACCCATAGCTTCAAGCACGCGTGCTTCCACAATGTGTCCGATACGTGCTTTTGCCATTACAGGAATAGACACAGCATTTAGAACTTCTTCCACGATTGTAGGATCAGCCATACGAGCTACCCCGCCAGCCGCACGAATATCTGAAGGAACGCGCTCAAGTGCCATTACTGCTACAGCACCAGCTTCTTCAGCAATACGCGCTTGCTCTGCGTTAATAACGTCCATGATGACGCCGCCCTTTTGCATTTCTGCCATTCCTCGTTTTACACGTTCAGTACCTGTTTTTAACATGCTATACTACCCCCTGATTATATGTGGTATAACCGATATACTTCGGTTTTTTTATGATAAAACTAGTATCCTCATCTATTTTAACGTAAATCATAAAAAGCGCAAGCACTCTATATTTTCAGAAAAAAAGCTCTTCGGCATGCGCCAAAGAGCTTGTTAAAATTATGAAGTTAAAACAAACCCTTAATCATGTCCACTGTACCGGACCAGATACCGCCAAAGAAGCTTCCTACACCTCTTAAAGCAAGGACAAACCAGTTTGCTTTTTCAACGGATTTTGCAGTTACAACTTCCGTTTTTCCTTTTTTATCAGCATCAAGAAGGTAACCATAATCTTCACCTTTACCTTTATACTCGATATTGATATGGCCAACAACATCTCCCTTTTTAACAGGAGCCGTCAGTTCGCCATCTTTATTCATTTTCTTTTTATCAACAACAAATTTAGGTTTGTAGTTCTCTTTTTCTCCTCTTTTAATTACCATGGAAAGAGGTTCTTTCGTTGCGACTTTAACTTCTTTTTCCTTACCTTTTACCACAGGAACAGTTTTCTTGCCTTTAATCTGATAATTATCAGGTAAAATCTGAGCTTTTTCAAAATTATCAAATCCGTAGTCGAACAGTTTCTTCGTTTCATCAAAGCGCGCTTTATAGCTATTGGTTTTCATAACAACAGACAAAAGACGTGTGTCGCCTTTTTTAATCGTACCTGTAAATGCAAAACCAGCAAGATCCGTAGATCCTGTTTTCAAACCGTCTACACCTTCGTATCCATAAACTAATTCAGGAAGCATCCAGTTCCAGTTATCCATCTCAATTTCATCGTCCGTGCCTTCACGGAAATTTTTCACAGGAATACTTGCTGTCTCAAGGACTTCCGGATAATCATTGATTAAACGGAAAGCAAGAATTGCCGTTGAACGTGCACTCATCATATTCTCTTCATTTGCATCTCCAGCTGCATGCTTACCCATTAAATCTTTGTTGTTCAATCCCGTGGAGTTTACAAAATGATAATCTGTTAAGCCTAATTCTTTTGCTTTGGCATTCATTTTTTTAACAAATTCTGCTTCAGAACCAGAAATTAATTCTGCTAACGCAATCGTTGCTCCGTTTGCAGAGTAAATAGCCATTGCTTCATATAACTCACGAACAGTGTATTGCTCGTCCACTCTTAATGGTACGTTAGAAAGTCCTCGGTTTTGTGAGATCTTATGGGCGTGTTCAGTGATACGCGTTTTTTGATCCCATGAAATTTTATTTTTCTTAATTGATTCTAACAATAAGTATTCAGTCATCATCTTAGTCATACTTGCTGGCGGAAGCATCATATCAACATTTTTCTGATATAATATTTTACCCGTATCACCATCGACCAATATAGCAGCCTCAGCTTTCACATCCAACGATGGTGCTGCACTTGCTGAATTAGAAAATCCTAATAAACTTGTTGTAAAAAATGATAAAATCAGTGTTACCACTAACATTTGTTTAATCTTGCTGTTCAAAAAACTGCACCTCCAAACCCATTTACACACAATCGTTATTGTAACATACACCTTTCCAAAAAAATAGACAGAGGTTATACCTCTGTCCTAAAAATGTGCCTTTAGACCGAATAATTTGGTGCCTCTTTAGTAATTTGTACTTGATGCGGATGACTTTCACGAAGTCCTGCCCCAGTAATTTTTACAAAACGCGAATCATTTTGAAGTTCCTCGATCGTTGCCGTTCCGCAATACCCCATTCCTGAACGAATACCACCAATAAGCTGATAAACAGTATCAGCAAGAGGACCTTTGTACGGCACGCGCCCTTCAATGCCTTCTGGCACAAGCTTCTTATTATTTTCCTGGAAATAACGATCACTGCTGCCACGTTCCATCGCACCAACAGAACCCATTCCGCGATAAACCTTAAATTGTCGGCCTTGGAAGATTTCACGCTCTCCAGGACTTTCGGATACACCAGCAAGCATGCTGCCAAGCATTACGGCATGTCCGCCTGCTGCGATTGCTTTAACGATATCCCCTGAATACTTAATGCCGCCATCGGCAATGATCGGAACACCGTACTTCTTCGCTTCTGTTGCACAGTCGTATACAGCTGTTACTTGAGGAACACCTACACCGGCAACAACACGAGTCGTACAAATTGAGCCAGGACCAATACCCACTTTTACAACACTTGCTCCAGCTTCAATAAGATCACGAGTAGCTTCTGCAGTTGCTACGTTTCCAGCAATGATCGTTAGGTCTGGATATGCTTGTCTTACTTCCTTTACTTTTTGGAGTACACCTTCTGAATGCCCGTGTGCTGTATCAATCACAATTGCATCCACACCAGACTCAACTAGCTTCTCAACACGCAACAGTGCATCTTTTGTTACTCCTACAGCAGCACCTACAAGTAGACGTCCTTGAGAATCTTTTGCAGAGTTAGGGAATTCGATAACTTTTTCAATATCTTTAATTGTGATTAACCCTTGAAGAGTACCATCTTCATCAACTAAAGGAAGTTTTTCAATTTTATATTGCTGAAGGGTTTTTTCCGCTTCTTTTAATGTAGTACCTACAGGAGCTGTTACTAAATTTTCCTTAGTCATAACATCTGAGATCTTAATGGAATAATCCTGAACAAAACGCAGATCACGGTTTGTAAGTATACCTACCAGCTTTTTATTTGCATCTACAATCGGTACACCGCTAATACGGTACTTACCCATTAAGTGCTCTGCATCAAAAACTTGGTGTTCTGGCGTTAGATAGAACGGATTAGTGATTACACCACTCTCAGAACGTTTTACACGGTCCACTTGTTCAGCCTGTTCTTCTATTGACATATTCTTATGGACAATTCCAAGTCCGCCTTGGCGTGCCATTGCAATCGCCATATTTGCTTCCGTTACAGTATCCATCCCAGCACTAATAATCGGGATATTCAATTGAACAGAATCAGATAACCTTGTTTTAATTGAAACCTCATTAGGAAGAACTGAAGATTTTGCAGGAATTAATAACACATCATCAAACGTCAATCCTTCTTTTGCAAATTTATCTTGCCACATGCCGAACCCACCCCTTCAATTTTATAATCCAGAAAAATATTATTTGTAGATTATCAACTGGGTAAACTAGTGTCAAGGAATACAAGATATGTTCGATTTTTCAAATAATTTAAATTACAGGAGGAAAACACCCAATGGTGATGCAGCAAGATAATTGGTCTTTGTTTGATATGTTCTTTTCCTCTCAAAAAACACAGTATTTTCTAGCAAAGCAATATGAAAAATTAGGTTTCCAGGACAGCAGCGGAAAAAGCTTTGATAATACTTTTGGATTTATTTACTATATTGAACACGGCA
This sequence comes from Fictibacillus nanhaiensis, assembly GCF_023715445.1. Taxonomy (GTDB): domain Bacteria; phylum Bacillota; class Bacilli; order Bacillales; family Fictibacillaceae; genus Fictibacillus; species Fictibacillus nanhaiensis_D. The sequence goes on along the minus strand of NZ_JAMBOD010000023.1, from coordinate 1,226 downwards.
AAAAATATTATACGCTGGCTAACCAAGCTCCTGTAGAACTAAAACCTGTACTTCTCTTTTATGGAATGACTCAGTTGATGAAAGCTTGTATTTTATGCACTGATCCTGATTATCCCGATTCCAGTTCTGTTTTGGCCCATGGTTTGTCTACAAGAAAGAGAAAAAAAAGAAGCTACGAATTTTTTAATGATGAAGTAAAAGTACAAAAGACAGGTCTGTTTAATCATTTTTGTGAAAAATTGTTTCACATGAAACACATTGAAGGCGAAAAATTTATGATGAATCATTTACTTAAAACACTGCCTGAATTAGGGTCTTTGTACAAACAAATGACCGGTTCAATTCACCAATTGAAAATGGACAAAGAAAGCAGTAATAGCTATTCGTTAACTGGAGAGGCTGCTAACTTTTTGCATATGTCGGGTGAAAGATTTATCGAGTACATCAATAGTACTCTTTCTTCTAATATAAGGATTGAGTTAAATAATCAGTCAGCAAATAATTATCGGGTATTTATAAAGGAAAATCTCCACGCATTCAATTGTTTCCCTCTAAGTTATCATATTGCAGAAAAAACGTATTACTTTCCTGTTGATCGCGATCTAATGCAACTACCAGAACTCAATGAATTGATGGTTCATTATGTTCTTCTTTACAACTTAAGTATGATTAGCCGGTACGATACAGAATGGTGGAGTGAATTGTTTCACACCTATACTTCAGAAGAACTGCCTTTTATTAATCAATTTCTAACTTTAACTGGTCAGAAAATTCCTTATCTCTTCGGTCAATTACTCCATACCATGGATACCTTAATTTAAATAAGTAAAAACCAATCAATGTCTTTTATGCTGATTGGTTCTTGAAGAAGGGTTCATTTTGGTTGATGTCATGAGGGTTTTCGCTGGGCAGGATCTCTTTCCTTGAATAGGGGAAAAGCATTTATAGGCCGTAATTGTATTTTATAGGCCGTAATTTTGCATTTATAGGCCGTAAATAAAATTTGTAGGCCGTAAATTTCGTTACTAGGCCCTAATTCTTCATTTATAGGCTTTTCGACAAAATGATTCTGAACAACAAATAAAAAGAAGATGGCTAGACCATCTTCTTACCTCCTTTTAACACAAAAAAGAAGATGGATCTCATCCATCTTCCTCATTTTGCCTAGCGACGTCCTACTCTTACAGGGGGAGACCCCCAACTACCATCGGCGCTGAAGAGCTTAA
>NZ_JAMBOD010000022.1 GCF_023715445.1 Fictibacillus nanhaiensis | reverse complement strand
TCTTTTTTGTGTTAAAAGGAGGTAAGAAGATGGTTTAGCCATCTTCTTTTTATTTGTTGTTCAGAATCATTTTGTCGAAAAGCCTATAAATGAAGAATTAGGGCCTAGAAACGAAAATTACGGCCTATAAATTTTATTTACGGCCTATAAATGAAAAATTACGGCCTATAAACGCTTTTCCCCTATTCAAGGAAAGAGATCCTGCCCAGCGAAAACCCCATGAAATCAACCATCTGTGAATGAAACTGGAAGATTCACATTCGGAGCAAACCATTCATTAAATCAAAATCCAAATAATTAAGTCTAAATGAAGTTCAATTAGGTCTAATTGAAAATATTTAAGTCTAAATCTAAAAGTTAACTCTTTCACTTAAATATTCGCATTACCAGAATACTTATCTTTCAATAATCACCCCCTCCAACTCTTGAATTTCAAACTCGCTTTAACTCTTAAAAGCAGCACATCGAACCGTTTTAAATCCACCTACAGCGGGGATTTAAGGTTACATGAGGATGCATACTCGGGTTTATTTTACCGAATTGAATAAAGACAGACACAACGAGAGCCAGAGTCTCATACATTTTAAAGAACCTTAAATAATCTGAAAAAACGTATATGAATAAACAATTCTGGCAACAATGGCATTATGGAGGTGGAAGAATGAAAAACACACAACAGTACGGGGAAAAATGTATGGTATGTGAGAAACAAAAGGATAGAGGATTACACATTCTTCATCAATTTATTTGCCAGGAATGTGAGCAGAAAATCCTTACTGCCAAAACAAATGATGACTATTATAAACATTACCTATCCCAACTGAGAAAATTAAAATTAGTTAATGCGTCTTCATAAAAACAGGCTGTTAAAACGGTCTGTTTTTTTGTTGGATAAATTTTTTTCCATGTAACATGTGTTAGAATAGAGGTATATCAAGGACGTTAAACATTTGAAAATAAAAGGATTTTTAAGATGAAGCATGCACCGCTATATGAGGCGTTAGTTAAACATACACAGAATACAAAATGGTCTTTTCATGTGCCGGGACACAAAAACGGTCTTATATTCGAAAAGACGGCTAATCCTTTTTTTCAGCCTGTTTTGCCATTTGATACAACAGAGCTGAGAGGGCTGGATGATCTGCATCATCCAGATGGAGCCATCCTTGAAGCCCAACAATTGTTATCTTCATTTTATGGAGTAAAGAAAAGCTATTTCCTTGTCGGGGGAAGCACATCTGGAAATCTCGCCATGATTTTGGCATCATTTACGCAAGATGATGTTGTGCTTGTTCAGAGAAACTGTCACAAATCAGTTCTAAACGGACTAGAACTTGCCGGTGTAAAACCTGTTTTCTTATCGCCAGAAATGGATGAAGAAGGCGGATTTACTCTAGGGGTCCATACCCATACAATAAGAAAAGCTATAGAAAATTTCCCTCAATTTAAAGGCATCATCCTTACAAATCCTACTTACTACGGTATGCAGCAGGATATTATAGAAATAGCAGACGTTATTCATGCTAATGGCGGCATTGTTTTAGTGGATGAAGCTCATGGAGCACATTTCGGACTAAAGGAAATGCCAGAAAGTGCGATACATAGAGGAGCAGATATAGTGGTGCAATCTGCACATAAAACACTTCCTGCTTTAACGATGGGTGCTTACCTGCATGTAAACAGCGATCGGATAGAAGAGTATCGCTTATCTCAGGCTCTGCAGATGGTTCAATCCTCTTCGCCTTCTTATCTTATTATGGCTTCACTCGATTTGAGCCGCTTATATCTAGAAAGCTTATCAGAAAAGGATATTAATGAAATCATTCAGCAGACTGAGGAATTCAGATCGTTTATCGATTCACTGCAGCATCTTCATATAGTAAAGACGCCAGTTGGTTATGTCCTAGATCCGCTTAAAGTAACCATACAGCCGGACAAAGACATATCTGGTTTTGTACTTCAGCGTATGTTTGAAGAAGAAGGCCTATATACGGAGTTAGCGGATGACCGGAATGTATTGTTCATCCTGCCGCTTGGAAGGATTAATCAGCTTACAGAGTTGAAGGAAGTTTTTCATAAAGTTTCGCGAAAACTCTCTTCTTTTACGAATAAAGAAGAAACGATTATACCTGCTTCTCAGTTTCCTAAGATCAGCACGTTAGAACTTTCCTATATAGATATGAAGAAACTGAGCGTTAAACAGGCTTTAATTGAGGACGCTGAAGGATCTATTGCAGCAGAAGGTGTAATTCCGTATCCTCCAGGCATTCCATTAATCGCAAAAGGTGAAAAAATCACATCAGAATCCATACGTCTTTATTTATTCCTTAAAGAAAAAGGTGCACGGTTCCAAGGGATTAATGAGCATAAAAAGATGCATGTATTTGATATAGAATAAGGAGCAGCAGTTGTGAAAGGCTTATTTATTACGTTAGAAGGACCTGATGGATCAGGTAAAACTACACAGGTTGCAAAGATCGCTGAATATTTAATGCAAAATAAAATCGATTTTATTCAAACGCGTGAACCAGGCGGAACAAGAATCAGTGATAAAATTCGGTCACTCATATTAGATCCAGAGCATAAAGAAATGCATGATCTAACAGAAGTTCTGCTTTATGCTGCGTCACGGGCTCAGCATGTTCATGAAAAAATTATCCCGGCGCTCGAAGCAGGCAAAGTAGTTTTATGTGACCGTTTTGTTGATGCATCACTCGCTTACCAAGGATTTGGGCTTGGTGTTGGGGAGCAGCCTGTAATACAAGTAAACAACATTGCAACCAGTGGATTGGTTCCAGACCGCAGCTATTTTATTGATGTCTCGCCAGAAGTGGGACGAGAGCGAATGAAAGCCAGATACGGAACAGGGAACCTTGATCGGATCGAGCAAAAAGATCTTTCTTATCATGAACGTGTAAGAGAAGGATTTCAGCATATTTTTAAAAACCAAGAAAAACGGATCCTCCGCGTGAATGGTGAACAGGATCCAAAGATGGTGTTTGGAGAGATCGTAAAGGATTTGGACAAGCTTTTAGCGAATCATAAGGAAAAGTAAAAGGAGGCATTTGCCATGAAAATGATTATAGCCGTTGTTCAAGATAAAGACAGCAACCGACTGCAGGATGCGCTTGTTGAAAAGAATTATCGTGCCACTAAGCTAGCGACAACAGGCGGATTTTTAAAAGCTGGGAACACAACGTTTATGATTGGTGTGGAAGATGCTCAGATAGATGAAGTCATGGATATTATTCGTGAAAATTGCAAAAGCCGTAATCAGATGGTTGCCCCAGTTTCTCCAATGGGCGGAAACGCGGACGCATATGTACCTTATCCAGTTGAAGTAGAAGTAGGCGGTGCAACGGTGTTTGTATTGCCGGTTGAAAGCTTCCAGCAATTTTAATAAAACAATGTTCAATAATTGAGGGGTTATTATGAAAATCGGTCAGGATATAAGACCAATTCTTGAAACGAAGCAAAATGACGGAAAAGCGGGAAAGAAAACGTCACTTTCGTTTGGAGAAGCTGTGTCTAAGCAAAGCGAAAAACTCCAATCCGAACAGCTGACAAGACTGTTAGGCGATATCGAGACACAAGGCAAAAGACTGTTGCAATCGCAGACCGTACGAGATCTGCAGCTATATAAAAACCTTGTTCAACGATTCGTAAAAGAGGCAGTTAATTTTGGTATGCAGTTAAAACAAAACAAAAGCTGGAATGAACAAGGAAGATCACGGACACTTAAACTTGTAAAAGAAATAGATGAACAGCTGATTCAAATAACAGAAGCTGTTTTAAGCCAGGAAAAAGACTCGATAACATTATTAGATAAGATTGGTGAAATTAAAGGATTATTAGTTAATCTATATACGTAGCAGGTGAGAATGTATGATGAGCTGGGAAAAAAGCAGCAAGACACAGCCTCGTGTTGTGAAATTATTAAAAAACAGCATAAAAAAGCAGCGCCTTGCTCATGCATATATTTTTGAAGGAGCTCATGGGACAGGGAAGATGGCAGTCGCTGCTGTTCTGGCTAAGACATTTTTGTGCAGAAATACTGAAGACGAGAATCCGTGTGAAAACTGCACCAACTGTAGAAGAATCACATCCGGCAACCATCCCGATGTGCATGTTATCTCGCCTGAGGGACAGTCGATTAAGATTGACCAGATAAGAGGACTGCAGAAGGAGTTTGCTTACAGCGGTATGGAGTCTTCTAAAAAAGTATACATTGTAGAGCATGCTGATAAGATGACAGTTCAAGCGGCGAACAGTCTTTTAAAGTTTTTAGAAGAACCTGGTGCAGATACGATCGCTATTTTATTGACCGAACAAGTTCATAGTTTGCTCGAGACCATCCGTTCCAGGGCACAAACACTATCCTTTTCGCCTTTACCGCCACAAGGGATTTTAGAAAAACTGCTTGAGGAAGATATTCCTAAGCCAATTGCCGCTTTAGCCGCTTCACTCACGTCTGATTATGCAGAAGCACTCGAAATTTGTAGGGAAGAGTGGTTTGCACAAGCTAGAGCCAAAGTGATACAATTAACGGAGGAACTGCGGCTGCGGCCTGATTATTGTCTTGTTGTCCTGCAAGACCAATACTTAAGCTTTTTTAAAGAGAAAGAACAGCTGCGTTTAGCTTTAAACTTACTTTTGATCTGGTATCGGGATCTTTTATCTATACATTTATCACAGTCGGAAAAAGTCGTGTTTTTCGACCAGCTTCAAGCATTAGAGCAGCAGGCGCTTCAAATGTCTCAAAGAAAAACAGGTGAAGCTCTGCAAGCTATACTGACTGCTCAAGCTAGAATCCGTAGCAACGTAAGCCCCCTTATGGTTATGGAGCAGTTGGTTTTACGATTACGGGAGGGATAAAACCTTGTATGAGGTAGTGGGAATCCGCTTTAAGAAAGCGGGTAAAGTATATTATTTCGACCCCGGCGACCTTGAAGTGAAGAAAGACGCGTTCGTCATTGTGGAAACAGCGCGTGGAATAGAATATGGCAAGGTAGTTATCGATAAGAAACTAGTCGGGGAGAACGATGTAGTTCTTCCTTTAAAAAAAGTCGTTCGGCTCGCGACACAGAAGGACATTTTGTCTGTAGAAGAAAATAAAGCAGCCGCTAAGGAAGCGTTTCAAAGCTGTGAGGAAAAAATCATTGAACACCAGTTGGATATGAAGCTGGTCGATGTTGAATATACGTTTGACCGCAATAAGATCATTTTTTATTTTACTGCGGACGGAAGAATTGATTTCCGTGAACTCGTTAAAGATCTTGCTTCTATTTTTAGGACAAGAATTGAATTAAGACAGATCGGTGTCAGGGATGAAGCAAAAATGCTTGGCGGAATCGGTCCATGTGGCCGGATGCTATGCTGTTCCACATTCCTTGGAGATTTTGAGCCTGTTTCGATCAAAATGGCAAAAGATCAGAACCTTTCACTAAACCCTGCTAAGATTTCAGGTCTATGTGGACGATTAATGTGCTGTCTGAAATACGAAAATGACTATTATGAAGAAGCAAAAGAAGAAATGCCTGATGTTGGTGAAGAAATTATGACCCCTCATGGTGTTGGTCGCGTTGTCGGCTTGAACTTGCTTGAAAAGCTCATTCAAGTAAACATTCCTTCAATGGAAAGAACGACAGAGTTTACATTGGACGAGTTAGCAGCAGGCAAGAAAGAGGAATTATTCAGTCAGGCCACAGAGTAAAAGAGGTGGAATTCGTGGAAAAGAAGACTATATTTTCCCGCGTGGTGCAGATGGAAGAACAGATCACTGAGTTGACACAGCAACTTGAAGATTTCAAGACCCATTTGGCTGCATTAATTGAAGAAAACCACCATCTCGTGATGGAAAATGAAAATCTACGAAACAAGCTGAACTCTGATGGAACACGAGTTTCTGCTAAAAAATCTTCATCTCTTAAAGGGAAGAAAGAGCCTACTGATATCGGTGAAGGCTATGATAACCTGGCACGTCTCTACCAAGAAGGATTCCACATTTGCAACCTTCATTATGGCAGTGTGCGTTCAGAGGGAGATTGTTTGTTTTGTCTATCATTTTTAAATAAGAAATAAACGCCTTTCCTAAGGGGAAGGCTTCTTTTTATATGTTTGATTTTATACAGATTGTTGCTTTTGAACATTTTTTGTTGAGTACGCGTCTTTGACTAGTTGATTGGAGTGGAAGGTGCGAGACTCCTGCGGGATCAGGGGGACAGGTGAGACTCCTAATGGCGCAAAGCGCGAGGAGGCTCACCGCACGCCCCGCGGAAAGGGAGCACCTGGAGCGGAAATCAACATCTTCTCACAGCAACAATGTTTACGAAAACAGTATTTTTTTATAGAAATACAAGAAAGAGAGGGAATATCCATGACTGAGCTTCTGCCAGACGAACGAATCGATTACTTAGTAGATGAAGACTTAAAAATCATCCAAAGTCCCTCTGTGTTTTCGTTTTCACTTGATGCGGTTCTCTTAAGCCGATTTGCCTGGGTTCCGATCCAAAAAGGAAAAATTATTGATTTGTGCAGCGGAAATGGCGCCGTAGCCCTTTTGCTGAGTAAACGATCAAAAGCTCATATTACCGGGGTTGAAATTCAAGAAAGACTGTACAGTATGGCAAATAGAAGTGTTGTCCTTAACACTCTTAACGACCAGATAAAGATGGATCTTGCAGATATTAAAGATGCTCCTGCTAAATATGGCCATGGCACATTTGATGCGTTAACCTGCAATCCTCCTTATTTTGCGTCCGTTCATGAAGAAGATTTCAATCAGAATGAACACCTGGCGATCGCCCGCCATGAAATTCATTGTTCCTTAGAAGACGTTATACGTGTGAGCAGCCAGCTTGTGAAACAAGGCGGAAAAGTTGCGATGGTACACCGGCCAAACCGCCTTATGGAGATTTTGGCATTCATGCGTCAGTATAAACTTGAACCAAAGAAACTGCAGCTGATTTATCCGAAGACCGGTTCTGAAGCTAATATGCTATTAATAGAAGGAATGAAGAACGGCAAACCGGATCTGCATATTCTGCCGCCTCTTACGGTGTACAGAGAAGATGGAGAATACACGGCTGAGTTAAAAAGGATGTTCTATGGTGAACAAGAACGGTAATCATTTTGTGTATATTTTGGAGTGCAGTGACGGAACTTACTATACAGGCTATACAAATGAGATATCTCAGCGTCTGCGTAAGCATGAAGAAGGAAAGGGCGCGAAGTATACAAGAGGAAGAGGACCGCTTAAGCTTGTGTTCCAGCAATCTTTTCAAACTAAACAAGAAGCTATGCGGATGGAGTTTGCTGTAAAAAAACTAAGCCGAGCTGAAAAAGAGAGAATAATAATAGAGGGAAGTGTTTCATATGTGGCAGCAAAAAAGCTACCATGATGAGAGCGGGACTGGTGCATTATATCTTGTTCCCACACCGATTGGAAACTTAGAAGATATGACGTTCCGTGCTGTTCGCACATTAAAAGAAGCTGATATGATAGCGGCAGAAGACACGCGCCAAACAAAGAAGTTATGCAACCACTTTGAGATAAATGCACCCTTAACGAGTTATCACGATCATAATAAAATGCAGAGCGGACAAAAACTTATAGAAGCTTTAAAAGAGGGAAAACAGATCGCATTAGTTACCGATGCTGGAATGCCGGGTATTTCAGATCCAGGATATGAACTTGTTGTTCAGTGTGTGGAAGAAAAAATTCCTGTTATCCCGCTGCCAGGAGCGAATGCTGCGATTCCTGCTTTAGTTGCATCAGGCTTAAATACAGAGCTTTTTACTTTTTACGGATTTCTGCCACGCGGGAAAAAAGAAAAAAAGGCTGAATTAGAAAGACTAAAGCCTTTTCCATCAACGCTTTTATTTTATGAAGCTCCACATCGTCTAAAAGAAACGCTTCAAGCGATGAACGGTATATTTGAGAACAGGAAGATCGCTGTTGTTCGCGAGCTCACGAAAAAATATGAAGAAATAATCCGGGGCACATTGACTGAAGTAACTGAATTCTTTAGTCAGGGAGATGCAGAGATAAGAGGAGAGTTTTGTTTAGTTGTCGAGGGAAGCGGCAGTTTTGAACTGGAGGACGGAGCATCGGTGCAATGGTGGGAGTCACTATCGGTGACTGAACATGTAGATCATTATGTAAATCAAGGTGAAAAACCAAAAGAGGCAATTAAATTAGCGGCAGTAGACAGAAACGTTCCAAAGCGTTCAGTCTACCAGGAATATCACGGACTATAATTCTATACAATGGGAAAGAGCCTTCTAAACGGAAGGCTCTTTTGTTTATGTGCTTATTTTGATGTTTGTAATTGCTTTTGAAGCTCTTCCATAACTTCTTTTGCACCTTCACGGCTAAGAATGATTTTTCCGCCAGCTACCGTGTAGTTGTCATCAGAAACTTCACCAGTTACTGCACAAGTCATGTTTGGCTTGTATTTTTTAAGAATGATACGGTCATCATCAACGTAGATCTCTAAAGCATCCTTTTCTGCAATTCCTAATGTACGGCGTAGTTCGATCGGAATAACCACACGTCCTAATTCATCAACCTTACGTACAATTCCTGTAGATTTCATAATAAAATCTCTCCTCCCGAATATATAAAAATATTTCCCTATCTATTTAAATCGTCAGAATTCGACAAAATCCTACGAGAACATCTTACCAAGATTTCCAATTGTCGTCAATAGTTTTGACATAAACATTTTTTATTCTTTTACCAGTAGAATTCTCTAGTATATACCCGTTTTATAATACTTTCGAAACCCTAAAATGGAAGATATATTCATATATTGTCATAAAAAATTCAAATTAGTGTAAAAGTTACAAAAATATTACTGGAAATAGCGGTTAGATTAATCGTCAAATTTCGACAAAACTAACAATGAAAAAATACTATCCATGTTCTCCCTTTCAACCTTTAGCTCCTACACCTTGACACACTTTCAATGCATTAGGTATATTTTGAAGGAAGAAAAGAGAATAATGAAAGTATTTACATAGAAATCTTTCGCTTACTTTTTTACTTTTATGTCCTAGAGTAAACAGTTTTTTATAGTTTTTGTAAAAAAGATACATTTTCCGAAGCTGTTAATTGCTCCCTTATCATTTTTAAAGATGAATAGCCCCTAAAACGAAGGGGGTTTTTTCCACTATAATAATGATAGCTTGTTAATCTGGTAATAGTCGGCGATGTAAACAAGTTTTATTTTATAGTATAAGTCCATCTAAGGCTGACGTTCAGAAACAAGCGTCAGCCAAGTTTTCTTTTCTATAGTAGAAAGAGTTTGAGGAGGAGTACCAGTGGCAAAACCAACATTTTATATTACAACACCTATCTATTATCCTAGCGGAAAGCTTCATATCGGTCATGCGTATACTACGACAGCAGGAGACGCGATGGCACGATATAAGCGTTTAAAAGGATTCGACGTTATGTATTTAACGGGATCTGATGAACATGGGGAAAAGATTCAAAAGAAAGCAAACGAACAAGGTCTTCATCCTCAAAAATATGTGGATGGAATCGTGGATGATATTAAAGCGCTTTGGAAGAAGATGGACATTTCCTACAATGACTACATCCGTACAACAGATGATCGTCATAAAAATTCTGTCGAAAAAATTTTTCAGCAGCTTCTTGATCAAGATGATATTTACTTAAGTGAATATGAGGGCTGGTATTGCACAGATTGTGAATCATTCTTTACGGAACGTCAGCTTGAAGACGGAAAATGTCCTGACTGTGGACGTGAAGTAAAAAAAGTAAAAGAGGAGAGCTACTTCTTCCGTATGAGCAAGTATGCAGATCGTTTATTAGCTTATTACGAAGAAAACCCTTCTTTTATTTATCCTGAATCACGCAAACGCGAGATGATCAATAACTTTATTAAGCCAGGATTAGAAGACCTTGCCGTTTCCCGTACATCCTTTGACTGGGGAGTAAAGGTTCCCGGAAATCCAAAGCACGTTATATATGTATGGATCGATGCTCTTTCTAACTATATTACTGCACTTGGATACGGCAGTGAAAATGATGAGAAGTATCAGAAATACTGGCCTGCAGATGTTCATTTAATGAGTAAGGAAATTGTGCGTTTCCATACGATCTATTGGCCGATCATGCTGATGGCACTGGGACTTCCTTTACCAAAACAAGTTATTGCGCATGGGTGGCTGTTAATGAAGGACGGTAAAATGTCCAAGTCTAAAGGAAATGTAGTTGATCCTAATGTACTGATCGACCGTTATGGATTAGATCCTTTACGCTACTATTTGCTCCGTGAAGTTCCGTTTGGATCTGATGGCGTATTTACACCTGAAAGTTTTGTTGACAGAGTAAATGCTGATCTGGCAAATGATCTAGGAAACCTGTTAAACCGTACGATTGCGATGATCGGTAAATACTTTGATGGAAAGATTCCTGCATATGAAGGCAGTGTAACAGAATTTGACGCAACTATTGAAGAATTTGCAATGGAAACAGTAAGAAAAACAGAAGAAGCGATGGAGAAGCTTGAGTTTTCAATCGCACTTTCAACAATTTGGCAGCTCGTGAGCCGTACAAACAAATATATCGATGAAACTCAGCCATGGGTACTTGCGAAAGATGAAGCGAAAAAAGGTGAACTTGCAAGCGTGATGTACCACTTAGCAGAGTCAATCCGTATTGTATCCGTTCTGATTCAGCCTTTCATGACTGAAACTCCGGCAAAAATCTGGAACCAGCTTGGATTGAATGAGTCCAAACTGACAGATTGGGATTCGTTGAAGGAATTTGGTGTCATACCTGCTGATACATCAGTTTCAAAAGGAGATCCAATCTTCCCTCGTTTGGAGACAGAAGTTGAAGTGCAATTCATCAAGGATTCCATGGGAGGCAGTTCTGCTCCAGCAGAATCGCCTAAAGATGAAGTTAAACAAGAAGCTCCTGCAGCTGATGAGAAGGCAGAGATCACAATCGATGATTTCATGAAGGTTGACTTAAGGGTTGCCACCGTTACAGCAGCTGAACCGGTAAAAAAAGCTGATAAGCTGTTAAAGCTTCAGCTTGATCTTGGTTATGAAAAGCGCCAAGTAGTTTCTGGCATCGCACAATTTTATAAGCCTGACGATCTTGTAGGGCAAAAAGTGATCTGCGTAACAAACCTTAAACCTGTGAAATTGCGGGGAGAGCTGTCAGAAGGAATGATTCTAGCAGGTTCTGCTGAGGGACAATTAACACTAGCTACAGTAGATCCTTCCCTTCCAAATGGTGCAAAAGTTAAATAATGAGAAAAAGCGGGGAGTATTTCCCTGCTTTTTTAGTGCTTAAGATAGAGGAAAAACTTGTAAAACGGGAATAAAAATAGTTCTTAATACCTACGATGTAATTATATTGTAATGCTACTGTTACCCGAATGAATGGAAAATGTGATAAGATTTGTAAAGTTGAAAGGATTGTACATTATGTTTGATACACATGCACACCTAAATGCAGCACAATTTGAAGAAGACCAAAAAGAGGTCATTCAGCGGGCTTTAGACGAAGGAGTTCACCATATTGTTGTGGTTGGATTCGATCGCGAAACCATTAAAGGTGCAATGAAGCTTGCTGAAGAATATGATTTCATTTATGCTTGCGTTGGCTGGCACCCGGTCGACGCAATCGACATGACGGATGAAGATTTGGCCTGGATTGAAGAACTTGCAGCACATCCTAAAGTTGTCGCTCTTGGCGAAATGGGACTGGATTATCATTGGGATAAGTCGCCTGCAGATGTTCAAAAAGAAGTTTTCAGACGCCAAATACGTCTAGCAAAAAAAGTGAAGCTGCCCATTGTCATTCATAATCGGGAAGCTACACAAGATGTTGTCGACATACTGAATGAGGAAGAAGCCCATGAGGTTGGAGGGATCATGCACTGTTACAGCGGGAGCATTGAAGTTGCCCGGCAATGTATGAAGATGAATTTCTACATAAGTTTTGGTGGACCAGTAACATTTAAGAATGCAAAAAAGGTAAAGGAAGTCGCGAAAGATATTCCGATGGACCGGCTTTTGATTGAAACTGATTGTCCTTATCTTAGTCCTCATCCATTACGAGGAAAAAGAAATGAACCATCTTATGTAAAATATGTAGCTGAATCATTATCTGAAATAAAAGATCTTCCACTTGAAGACATCATAAAAAAAACTTCCGACAATGCCTTTCGGATTTTTAACATTTCCCGATAGGGGATGTTGTCGGAAACTAGCAAAGCATGAAGAATATCGCGTAAATCTTTCAAGAAATGACAAAAGGGACAGGAAAATTGTCAAACGTTTTTTCTTCCCTTTTTCCTTCTTATCCGTTCATAATTAGGCTTGGGTCAATTAATGACGAAAAAGGAGGGATTTGACAGAGAGAAAAAAGATATTTATAATGCAGTCCTTGTAGGGGAGGAAATTGGATGTATAAGAATATTACAGCTTTGTTCTCAAGTTTTACGAGAAAGAAACTTTATCTTTCTATCACTGCTCTTCTCGTTTTAGCGGTAACTACTGGATTCGTAGGTTATGAAACTACGAAAGCGGAAGTAACATTAGTGCTGGACGGAAAGAAATCAGAAGTTAAAACACACGCTAACACGGTAAGAGAACTTCTAAGCGAACATAATATAAAACCAAACCAGCATGATCTTGTAAAACCTGGGCTAGACGCTAAGGTCAAAGATAATATGAAGGTTGATTATCTAGAAGCAAAAGAAATTGTCCTGACTGTAAATGGAAAAGAAAAAACAGTATGGACGACAGCGAAAACTGTTGAGCAATTCGTAAAAGAACAGCAGCTGACGCTGAACGAACATGATGTCATTAAGCCAAATTTGACTGCTGATATACAAGATCAAGGCAAGATTAAGATTGAATCAGCATTCCCGGTTAAGCTTGTTGTAGGCGGAAAAGCACAGCAAGTCTGGACCACTTCGACTACCGTCGCTGACTTTTTGAAGCAACAAAAGGTATCATTAGGTGAAATAGACCGAGTAACACCTGCCAAAACAAAAAAAATTACTGGCAAAACGCAGGTTGAAGTCATCAGAGTAGAAAAGGTCACCGATGTAGTGGAGGAAGAAACACCATTTGCAACTGTTAACCGTAAAGACAGTGGATTAACAAAAGGCAAAGAGCGTGTCGTGCAAGATGGCAAAAAAGGAAAGCTTGAAAAACGCTACGAAGTTGTTATGGAAAACGGAAAAGAAGTTTCCAGAAAGCTTATTGGCGAAAAAACATTAGCTGAAAGCACTGACAAAATTGTGGCTATCGGTACAAAAGCACAGCCGCAGCCTGTTGTTTCACGTAGCAAATCATCCAGCTCATCAGGCGGCAGAGAGATGTATGTAACAAGTACAGCTTATACGGCTCACTGTTCGGGATGTTCAGGTATTACGGCTTCTGGCTATAATTTAAGAGCTAATCCGAATGCGAAAGTAATCGCGGTTGATCCAAATGTTATTCCTTTAGGCACGAAAGTATATGTTGAAGGGTATGGATATGCCATAGCATCAGATACTGGAGGAGCTATAAAGGGCAACAAGATTGATGTATTCTTTTCTTCTCAATCACAGGCAGAGGCTTGGGGAAGAAAAACAGTAAAAATTCGCATCCTTAACTAATTGATTTATAAAGCATGGGGAAAAAGTCCCTGTGCTTTTTTTATGCAAGGAATATTCGAAGAACGAATGAAGTAAAGGCTAGTCAACCTAGACTTTCTTGACGCCTGGGGTATACTAGTAAAAGATGTTTTTTCGTTCAATTAATTAGACGTAGCAACACCTAAAAAGGTTTCACCGTTTTGGAGGAAATCATGAAAAAAATAAAAGAAATTATTGTTGTTGAAGGAAAGAGCGATACACTCGCTATAAAACGCTCAGTTGAAGCGGATACGATCGAGACGAATGGTTCAGAAATAAGTATAGATACATTAAATCGAATTAAAAGAGCCCACGATACAAGAGGGATTATCGTTTTTACGGATCCCGATTTTCCTGGTAAAAGAATTCGTCAAATCATTTCAGAGTTCGTTCCCGGGTGTAAGCACGCCTATTTAGCAAAAGAAGATGCAATTGCCAAAGGGGATAAAGGTGTAGGTGTAGAGCATGCTTCTAAAGAAGCGATCATTGAAGCTCTTGCACATGTAAGGGAAGAGATGATCGAAGCATACGAGAATGAATTAATTTCTTGGGAAGATTTAATAGCTGCTGGTTTAACTGGAGGCCCTGATTCGAAAAGACGGCGCGAGATCATAGGCGGAGAGCTTCGTTTAGGCTATATGAACGCTAAACAGCTGTACAAACGCCTTAATATGTTTAGGGTAACTCAGGAGGAGTTTCAGCAAGCGTTAGAAACACTCTACAGAAGTAAGGAGGATTAGAAAGAAATGAGAAAAGACATATCAACTCCCCAATCAACAAAAGCCATTCTTGAAAAGCATGGTTTTACATTTAAAAAAAGTTTGGGACAAAACTTTTTAATAGACCGAAACATCCTGAATAATATTGTAAATGCAGCAGACTTAACAGAGGATTCAGGTGTTATTGAAATTGGTCCCGGGATCGGAGCACTGACAGAGTTTATTGCGAGAGCATCAAAAAAAGCAGTCGCTTTTGAGATTGATCACCGACTCCTGCCAATTTTAAAAGAAACACTGGCTCCTTATCCGCATGTAGAAGTGATTCATTCTGACGTATTAAAAGCGGATATCCAACAGGTGATCAAAGAGCATTTTGAAGAGGGACAAGACATAATGGTAGTGGCAAATCTGCCCTATTACGTTACGACACCCATCATTATGAAGCTCCTTCAGGACAAGCTTCCTATTCGCGGGATTGTTTGTATGATTCAAAAAGAGGTGGCTGACCGATTGGCTGCATCTCCTGGAACGAAAGATTATAATTCTCTTTCTATCGCTATTCAATATTATGCAACAGCTGAAACGATGATTAAAGTTCCTAAAACAGTATTCGTTCCAGCACCTAATGTTGATTCTTCCGTCATAAAGCTTACATTACGCAAAGAACCTGCAGTGAAAGTGAAGGATGAAGAATTCTTTTTTGAAGTAGTGAGGTCTTCTTTTGCACAAAGAAGAAAGACTTTATGGAACAACCTGACAAGCCAGCTCGTTCAAAAAGAAAAGAAAGAAGAACTACAAGCTATACTGGATGATATCGGTATCGATCCAAAACGCCGCGGCGAAACATTAACTATAGAAGAATTTGGTGAATTGGCCGATTCTCTTTTGCCACTTGTAAAATAAACCTCATTTTTCCCCTTATCATTTCATACTCTTATAAAAGGAATAGTGGGAGCTATGGAGCTTGTTACTCCAAATAGGGGGAGTAAAATGAAACTAGAGATTGGATCAATTGTAACCAGAAACTCTTACAATCGAGATTTGCTATTTCGTATTGTAGGATTTAGCGAAGATCGAACTATTGCGG
This sequence comes from Fictibacillus nanhaiensis, assembly GCF_023715445.1. Classification (GTDB taxonomy): domain Bacteria; phylum Bacillota; class Bacilli; order Bacillales; family Fictibacillaceae; genus Fictibacillus; species Fictibacillus nanhaiensis_D. Next base: position 4,075 of record NZ_JAMBOD010000022.1, on the reverse strand, counting down.
AACTTGCTGGTGAAGAGCTCAGATTGTGGGCAGATGCACCGGTTGAGGACTTATTTGTTGTGGACGATAAACAAATGTCAGAGCACAGGCAAGTTGTGAAGGAAAAAGAAGAATCTTCACTTAAATTATTCAGGCAGGACTATTACCTGCTAAGGCAAAAGCGGGAGTACCTTTCTACAAATGGGTATCAGTATGATCAATCCTATTTTGAATTACCCGGTAGAGTGCTTCATATTGATGGTGATCCATTATACTTAAATAAATGTCTAGAACTTTATAAAAAGCTTGGGGTTCCTGTGTATGGCATTCACATGAAGGAAACCGAGATGCCTGAGAAAGTTCCGGCTCTGGTTGATGAAATCCGGCCAGATATTCTTGTTATTACTGGTCATGATGCTTATATGAAATCAAAAGGCGATATTACTGATGTGAATGCTTACCGTCATACCAAGTATTTCATAAGAACGGTTCGTGAAGTAAGAAGAAAGTATACACACCTTGATCATCTGATGATATTCGCTGGCGCCTGCCAGTCACATTTTGAGTCGTTAATTAAAGTGGGATCAAACTTTGCGAGTTCCCCTGCACGTATAAACATCCATGCACTCGACCCTGTTTATATCGTTTCAAAAATCAGTTTAACGTCTTTCATGGACCGGGTTAATGTTATGGATGTTTTAAGGAATACATTGACTGGAAAAGAAGGGTTAGGCGGTGTAGAGACGAGAGGGTTTCTCCGAACAGGGATGCCGATTAAAACAAAACCGTAAAGAAAGCTCCGGATTACCGGAGTTTTTTTAGTTAGAAAGCTTCAAAACCGTTCACCCCATAAAAACTTGTTTCCTCGAGAGGCGGTTCATTAAGCTAGACAAAGTCTTTAAAATACATAAGAAATAAGCAAAAATAGAAGATTATTTGTTTGAATTGTTCCTTTTATACATATATGCGGAAAAAAAACACATACTAAAAAAAGCAAAAAAAGGATATTTGGTCATTGACATGAAAATGCTTTGCTTGCTATAATGAAAATTTTAATTTGACAAAAAAGCACGATTTGTGTTACAATTTGTCTAAGTGAGGTGGAGCCTAAAATGGGTAAAACAATAGTGGACATTAGACGCTCTTTAGAGTCCAATGTGGGTAGAAGACTTTCTTTACGTGCAAATGGCGGTCGACGCAAAACGATCGAACGTTTAGGAACGCTGGAAGAAACTTATCCCGCAGTTTTTATTATCAAATTAGATCAGGACACCAACGCTTTCGAACGTGTTTCTTATAGTTACGCGGATGTACTCACAGAAACAGTAGAACTTACATTCTTAGAAGATACACAAGCAGCAATCGGGCAGTAAGAACTCTTTACTGCTATTTTTTTTATCCTCTGGGTCTGATTTTAAACATACATAATTAAAATTAAGCAAGTAAAAACCCCTTTTGGAGATACTAAAATTGTATCGCATATGAAAGGGGTTTTCATCATTATGGGAAAAAGCAAACATGGAATGATGTCTGAAGGTTTAAAGATTGAAATCGCCAAAGAGCTGGGTTTTTACGATAAGGTCCAACGTGCGGGCTGGGGCGGCATTTCTTCTAAAGACGCAGGAAATATGGTGAAGCGCGCACTTGAATTAGCTGAGCAAAGATTAAACAAGTAAATATGCGATATAAGAAACCGGGGATGGGTCTGTCTCCGGTTTTACGTTCTCGGTGCCTAATGGATTTTAACTATATTTAGGGGTTCATACTGTGTTACTATTAAAAATATCAAAATTGTGCAAGATTTTTTAGGCAGGGATAAAGATGATCAATAATAAAGTATCCATTAAAGCACCGGCAAAAATTAACCTCTCTCTTGATGCACTTCGTAAAAGAGCAGATGGTTTCCATGAGGTAGCCATGGTCATGACCACGGTTGATTTAGCCGACCGGATTGAACTGACTTTATTAGAACAAGATGAGATAAAAATAGAAAGCTCAGGCGGCTTTGTGCCATTAGATGAACGTAATCTGGCCTATCAGGCAGCATTGCTAATAAAAGAAACATTCAATATTAAGCAAGGTGTTTTTATACATATTTCAAAACACATTCCTGTCGCTGCAGGCCTGGCTGGAGGAAGCAGTGACGCAGCAGCTGCATTAAAAGGGCTGAACAAGCTTTGGAACTTAGGTCTGTCCCTTGATGAGCTTGCAGAGCTTGGAGCTAAGATTGGATCGGATGTATCCTTTTGTGTGTATGGCGGAACAGCGCTGGCTACAGGCCGGGGTGAAAAGATTCACCATATATCATCGCCGCCTCCTTGCTGGGTGCTGTTAGCTAAACCTCCGATTGGTGTTTCGACAGGGGAGGTTTATCGAAATTTAAACCTGAAGAACATTGATCATCCTGATGTTGAAGGGATGGTTAAAGCCATTGAGAATAAAGACTATGAACAGATTTGCAGTCTGCTTGGCAATGTATTAGAAACGGTTACTCTTAAAATGTATCCCGAAGTAAAACATATTAAAGAACAAATGATGAAACTTGGGGCAGATGCAGTCTTGATGAGCGGAAGCGGACCTACTGTATTTGGACTATTTCAGCATGAGTCCAGACTTCAGAGGGTATATAACGGGCTTAGAGGATTTTGTAATGAAGTTTATGCAGTAAGACTATTAGGGGAATGATTGATAAAATCCGTATAAAAATGTTATATTAGCTTCAAACATTCGGTTTTGGAGGAAAATATGAAATTAAAAAGAAGCGGAAGAATGGTGGATTTAACGGCCTACCTACTTCATCATCCCCATCAGCTCATTCCTTTATCTTATTTTGTAGAACGTTACGAATCGGCGAAATCGTCCATCAGTGAAGACCTTGCTATCATTAAGGAGCACTTTGAACAGCACGGATTAGGACAAGTTCAAACCGTTCCCGGCGCAGCAGGAGGAGTAAAATATATCCCAGGCATTGATCAGATGGAAGCTGAAACGACAGTTGAAGAACTTGTGCAGCTTCTTGAAGATCCAAGCCGTATTTTACCAGGGGGTTATCTGTATGTGACAGATATAATCGGAAACCCCAGACTGGTAAATCAAATCGGAAGATTGTTTGCTTCCATATTCTCTTCGCGAAAAATTGATGTTGTTATGACGATAGCAACAAAAGGCATACCGCTTGCTTATGCGGTCGCTACTCATTTGAACGTTCCTGTCGTCGTTGTAAGAAGCAACAGCAGGGTTACAGAAGGCTCTACGGTAAGCATCAATTATGTTTCGGGTTCAACAAAACGCATTCAAACGATGGCACTTGCAAGAAGAAGCATAAAACAAGGCTCTCGAGTCTTAATTATCGATGACTTCATGAAAGCCGGCGGAACCATTAAAGGCATGATCAGTTTGATTGAAGAGTTTCAAGCTCAAATTGAAGGAATCGGTGTACTAGTGGAAGCACAAGAAGTATCTGAGCGCCTTGTAGATGATTATGTTTCCATCGCGCGACTTTCCCAGGTTAATGAAAAAGAAAACCGGATTGAAGTAGAAAAAGGCAATTATTCTTTAAACGGAGGTCATTTATAATGAAAAAGATTCATACTGCAGAAGCTCCAGCTGCTATTGGTCCTTATTCACAGGGAATCGTACACAACAATCTGTTTTTTAGTTCTGGCCAGATCCCGCTCACAAAAGAGGGTGTCATGATAGATGGCGATGTTAAGGAACAAACACATCAAGTTTTCAGTAATTTAAAAGCCGTATTAAATGAAGCTGGTTCTTCACTCGATCAAGTTATCAAGGCTACTGTTTTTATTAAAGATATGAATGAATTTGCGGATATTAATGAAGTTTATGGAGAATATTTTTCAGATCATAAACCCGCAAGATCCTGTGTAGAAGTAGCGCGTCTCCCTAAAGATGCTAAAGTTGAAATTGAAGTTATTGCGCTGGTGAAATAAGCTCCTATAAGGGAGCTTATTTCAGACCGTAGACAAAACCCCTTTTCAATATAAATTGAAAAGGGGTTTGTCCTGTTTTTAACGTTTTTTAGATAAGATATCAAGCTGGGCATGGCTCTTGCCATGTCCAGTTTGCCAGTTTTTTA
>NZ_JAMBOD010000021.1 GCF_023715445.1 Fictibacillus nanhaiensis | reverse complement strand
ACGCCGCCAGCGTTCATCCTGAGCCAGGATCAAACTCTCCATAAAAGTGTTTGACTTGCTCGATTTAAAACTGACGGAATTAAATGTAATTCCTTACCTATTTCTTTTGTTCAGTTTTCAAAGAACTCTTTAAAGCTTGTCGCTCGTTTTGGCGACTTTATTAGGATAACATCTGAAAAATAAGATGTCAACCCGTTTTTTTATCGTGTTTCCCGACTGCAACAATGTTTCCGTGTGTCGCAGCGACAAGAAATAATATAGCACGATATCCACAAACAGGTCAACACCTTTTTGTAAAAAAGTTTATTCTTTTATTGCGTAGTAGCGGTGGTATAGGTTTTTGCTCTTGGTTTCTTTTTTAATCGTCCTTATATAGCCCTTATCCTTTAGATGTGTAAGAAGCATCGGAAGATCGATGGCGTAATCCCGCACCTCGTCATGCTCCATTAATTCATGGTACGCCCATTCGTCTTTTTGTTTAATGACACCTAACAAATGGTTTGCACCTAGTTTTGTTTTAGATGACAGTGAAAACTCGGAGGCAAGAAGAAGCAGTTCAATTCTTTTATCAATGGACTCTTCCCCTGTGACAAGCTCTTCATAAAGCTTAAAGATTTCGGGCTGAATCATTTTTACCTGATTCCAGACCGTAACCTCTGGATAATAGCCATGTTCAATTACAGATAAACGTGCAAGATGATGAAGAGCATGCATGATATTGTTAAAAGCATCTAAATAATGACTGGAATGAAATAATTCCTTTCCGTCATTATATCTTCTAAGGAGTTTAGCGAATTCCAGTCCGATCTTATGTGTTCGTTCTTCTACAGGAAACTCATGCAGTCTGTCTCTTAGCCTTGTTATGTACTCGTTCCGGTTAAATAGAACCCTTCCGTTCATTACCCAGTCAACCGCTCTTTTGTTTGTCCCGAGCATCAGCCACGAATTCAGCAAATCCTCAGTTACAACATGCAGGGCAGCTGAACCTGATTGATACTCGTAGTGTTTAATCATCCAAGGCTGATCAGATTCTTTTACTATTATAAGAAGAATACTGTCAAAGTGGTCAGTACCTGGGCTAAATGGTTTGGTCTTTTCAACATCTAAAACTCCTAATGTGTTTTCGTTACTGGCTCTCTCTTGATACAGCGGGCGTAAAATATCGTCCATGAAGGTCATCTCCCATATTAACAAAATCCTGTGTGTAATCTTTCAACATCAAATAAAGAAATCCTTTTTCTTTTCTTCAGAGTTCATATGTTATACTAATGAACGTAGGAGGGACAGGTATGATAAAGTATACGAGCAAAATAAATAAAATACGTACGTTTGCCTTAAGCCTTGTGTTTATAGGTATCATCATCATGTATGCAGGCCTGTTTTTCAAGACAAGTTTTGTCGTTATGTCTATTTTTATGGTGGTCGGGTTCATTGCAACGATCGCCAGTGCTGGTGTTTACTTTTGGATCGGAATGATTTCTACTCAGGCCATGCAGGTTGTCTGTCCGAATTGTGGGAAGGTCACAAAAGTTCTCGGCCGTGTTGATGCATGCATGTCCTGTAATCAGCCGCTTACGATGGATAAAAGTCTTGAAGGCAAAGATTTCGATGAAAAATACAATTCAAAACGTGAAATGCGTAAAGAAAATAGATAAAGCTGACATTCCGTTAAGGAAGTCAGCTTTTTTCATATATTACTTAATGTTTTCTTTTGCAATCCGGGCATACTCCGTAAATTTCCATTCGGTGCCGGCCTACTTCAAATCCTGTTACTGATTCAGCGAGACTTTCCACTTCATCCAACCCTGGATAGTGAAAGTCTACAATCTTTCCGCATGAGTCGCAGATAATATGATAATGATCTGTGGTCACACAATCAAAACGGCTGGACGAATCTCCGTAAGTCAATTCTTTTACAAGCCCTGCTTCTTTAAAGACACGAAGGTTATTATAGACAGTTGCAACACTCATATTTGGAAATTTCCCTTCCAGCGCCTTGTAGATCTCGTCAGCTGTCGGATGGGACATCGATTGAATAAGATGCTCTAAGATAGCATGACGCTGAGGCGTAATACGTACACCCGCTTCTTTTAAGTTGTCAATTGCAGCATTTATCTTTGCGCTAGACATCGTCATGCACCCCATTTCTTTAAGAATTATTACTTTATAATCGTTATAATTAGTCTACTGCTTAACTACAGGTTTTGTCAATTGAAGTGTATGGAAACACTCAGCTTTTTATGATAAATCTTCATGAAGCACAGGCTCATTTACTTTCATCTGTTCATTTACATATCTTGCAGCAATAAATAAAAAGTCAGATAGTCTGTTTAAATAAGATAAAACAAGAGGATTTACTCCATCTACCCCAACGGCCAGCCGTTCTGCACGTCTTACAATTGTTCGGGCTGTGTGTAAAGCGCTGCCTGATGGTGAACCACCTGGAAGGATAAATTGTTTTAATGGCTTTAGTCCTTCCTGCCAGCTGTCAATCGTTTCTTCAAGAAAACGGATGTCCTCTTCTTTCAGCTTCCAAGACACTTCCTTACCTGAAGGAGTCGCGAGCTCTGCTCCTACATGAAATAAAACAGTCTGTATCTTTTGCATAACGATAGTCGCTTCTTTGGCCCAGTCCTCGTTAGGCAGATGGCTTACCCCGAGACCAATCATACTGTTTGCTTCATCACATGTCCCATAGGCTTCTACACGAATATCATTTTTGGATACTCTTTCTCCAAAAATTAAAGAAGTGGTACCTTTATCCCCAGTTTTTGTGTAAATCTTCATATTAATACCCCCGATCATATGGAATAATGTTAATCATGTCTGATAGCTTTTCTTTTCTATAAAGCTTCAGGTTTTCACTAAAGATCTCAATTGCTCTTTCTTGATATTGAGGTGAAATCCCCGATAAATGCGGCGTTACGGTTACATTCTTCATATCCCATAACGGACTTTTCTCAGAAAGTGGTTCTTTTTCAAACACATCCAAAACCGCATGACCGATTTTGTTTGCTTGAAGAGCTTCAATAAGTTCGCTCTCCACTATTGTTGTACCTCTGCCGATGTTTATTAATACTGCTGAAGTTTTCATAAGCGAAAAAGCATCAGCACCAACAAAACCTTCTGTTAAAGCCGTTGAGGGAAGGACATTTACAATGAAATCACTTTCTTCATAAAGCTTGCTGATTCCTTCCTTTGAAACGATTGTATCAAAGTTTTCTACTGGACTGCCGCTTGTATTAAAACCTATTGTTTTCATATTGAATGCTTTTGCTAATCTTGCCACTTCTGTTCCTATTGCACCCGTTCCTAATACCCCTATCGTTTTTCTTGAGATTTCAGTCATAGGAACTTTTCGGTCCCAAGTATGCTGTCTTTGATTCTCAAGTAATTCCTTAGATTTTCTGGATACTTGAAGCATCATCGAGATTGTATACTCTGCCATCGGTATCTTATGAATTCCTTTTGCATTTGTTATAAGGATATTTTTTTCTTCTAGAGCTATAAATGGCATCTTATCCAGTCCTGCCGAGATAACCATAATCCATTTTAATGATTTGGCCGTATCTATCAGTTCATCAGTCAAATCTTCTCCATAAGTGATGAGGACCTCTGCCTCCATCAGTTCGGCTGCAGCTTCCTTCATATTTTTATAAAAATGAAAGTCCTCTTCAGAAAATCGTTCTTTGAGTTGATCTCTTATATCATCTCTTAATCGTGCGCTGGAAAGTATCATGATTAATCACCTTCTTTTTGTTTTTGCAGAAACAGAAAAAGCGGGACAGTGCATCCCGCAATTATGTTTCTTTTTATCCTTTGATTATTTAAGGTTTTCCGGGTTTAAGCCCTGCAATTCAGGAAGAACGAACAACCCGTCTTTACGGACCAATACATCATCAAAGTAAATTTCTCCTCCGCCATACTCTGGACGCTGAATCAGCACCATATCCCAGTGGATGCCTGATTCGTTTCCATTAAAAGCATCTTGATATGCTCTTCCTGGTGTAAAGTGAATACTTCCGCCAATCTTTTCGTCAAATAAGATATCTCCCATTGGATGCTGGATCAATGGATTTACACCGATTGCGAACTCACCAACATAACGAGCGCCTTCATCTGTATCAAATATTTCGTTCAATTTCTCAGTGTTGTCTGAAGTAGCTTCAACAATTTTTCCGTCTTTAAACGTTAAGCTTACATTATTAAATGTAGTTCCATGATAAGGACAAGGCGTGTTATACGTAATTTTTCCGTTAACGCTGTCTTTGACTGGCGCTGTAAATACCTCTCCATCAGGAATATTGTTTTCGCCTGCACACATAACAGCAGGAATACCTTTAATAGAGAACGTTAAATCTGTCCCTTGTCCTGTGATGCGTACTTTATCGGTACGTTCCATCAATGCATGAAGAGGCTTTTGCGCTTCTGCCATCGCTTTATAATCTACATTGCATACATCTAGGACGAAGTCTGTAAATTTCTCTAAGCTCATTTTCGCCATTTGCGCTAGACCTGTTGTTGGATAGTTCAACAATACCCATTGACGGTCGTTGATAATCAGATTTTGAATGGGCTTGTTTAATTCAGCTTTCATTTGGAAAATATCACTTGGAACCTCAGAGAACTCTGAATCGTTGTTTTTACATTGAATAGAGATATAAGCATCCACGTCTTCCATGCGGGCAAGATCCCATTTTACTTGAGACTCAGTATGCTCTTTTGAAGATCCCATCATTAAGACACGTGAGATTTCTTCATCAACAAGCTGAACATATGGAAAAGCTCCCAAATTATACGTTTCTTTTACAAGCTCCTTAACAAGCGGCTTTCCTGCAACAAAAGAAGTAATTAATACTTTTTGACCTTGTTCTAGTTTAAGTGAGTGCGTTAACAATGTTTTTGCTAACGTTGTTAAACGTTCATCTCTCATTATGTAGACCCCCATATTTATCTGTTATAAAATTCACACAATTTCATTTTATCATGCGCAGCCTGTCCTGCCTATTTTTATAAATGAGAGCATATTTCTCCTATGAAAACGACATAATACAGTCGTGGAGGTGATAATAATGAACGTATCACGTGCTCAGCAAATTATTGAATCTGAAAAAGAGATTGAAGTTTTACATAACGGTACACCGGTTTGGCTTCAATCGGTTGACGAGAATAATCAAACAGCAAGAGCTTACACGAGAGAACAACCTGATAACGAGATGGACATTCCTGTTAATGAATTGCAGGAAAGCTGATGAAACCTTGGCTGACGTCATGCTTTTTAAGTCAGCCTAAGTTGCACTTATACTATATTCCCAAACTTGTTTACTATTCCGTTTTTACCAGTTAAGTGTAAAAAAAGCCCCGAATCATTTCAGGGCTTTTTCTTATGCAAGATTTTCTTTTATATATTGAAGCGCTTCTTGAACATGATCCTTCACTTTTACTTTTCGATATTCCTTTGAAATGACCCCTTCTTTATCGATGATAAACGTAGCTCTTTCGATGCCCATGTATTCTTTGCCAAAGTTCTTCTTCAGTTTCCAGACATCATACATTTCCGCAACTTTATGCTCCTCATCCGCTAGCAGCAAGAATGGCAGACCATGTTTCTCAATAAATTTATCGTGCCGTGCTAACGGATCAGGACTGATGCCAATGATGATAGTATTTTGATCTTCGAATTCATTATGCATATCTCTAAAATCACATGCTTGAGTTGTACAGCCTGGTGTCATGTCTTTCGGATAAAAATAGAGAACAACATTTTTGCCTTTATAATCAGAAAGCTGAACTTCCTTCCCATTGCTCGCTGGCAGTTTAAAATCAGGTGCTTTTGTTCCTGTTTCAACAGTCATTATAAGCCCTCCATAAAATCATTTTTTCTTTTAAGAGTAGCCTAATTACCGCTTATTCAACAACTATTTTGCAGTTTTATTATGATGGATTACAGATGAAAGAACAAACGCAATCGGCAGTAAATACCCAATAAGCGCTTGAAGGGCTGCGATCCATCTTCCTGCACCCACTGGCACAATATCTCCATATCCAACTGAAAGAATCGTCGTGCTGCTGAAATAGATGCATGCTTCAAAAAACGAAAAGAAATCACTTTGTTCCAGCTCTAGTTTTATTACTGGATAACCCATCATAGACAATAAAACATATATCATTCCAAAACCCGAAATAATCGTACCATAAACAATGAATAAAACCAGCAGATGACTGGCTGGCATAAGATGCTCTTTAATATCAGGGTGTTTAAATAGCATCCATATACTGCGCATAATGATTGCAGCACTGGCTATTAATAAAATGACTAATACGCCATGTCCCATTCTTTCCACCTCAATTTATCCTATGAGATGATAAAGATGATTAGGACAGCCTTAATAGAGATAAAACGAAAAAAAGACAGCTCCATTTATGCAAGCCGTCTTTTAAATTTAATTATTTGTTTTTTTTACAGATACTAGCTCTGTTAATTCCTTTAATTGTGCGGCCAATTCACGTACCCGTGTTTTAGCCAGTTCATCAACTAATGCGTTTCCTTCATCAAAGTTAACTGGATCTGCCACGTATTGATCAGGTATAACTAAGCTGTATATTCCGCGCAAAACGGTACGAAGGTTCGCCAGTGCATTAATTCCACCTTTGCCGCCGCCAGCAGCAACCGCTATTGACGAAGGTTTATTTTTAAAATACTTCCCGCCTAAAAAGTCGAGTGCATTTTTTAATGCCCCGCTCATCCCGCTATGATACTCCGGACTTGTTACGAAGAAACCATCAGCTTCCTCAGCATAATCTGCCAGTTTTTTCACCATTTCATTTTCTGCAGAAGTTGCATCACCTGTAAATAAAGGAAGACGATCAATCCCCACATCAAAATATAAAACCTCAACATTCATTTCACGAAGGACCTCTGCTGCGTATTGAGCTAGACCTCTTGTTCTGGATTCTGCTTTTGGACTTCCTGCTATAACCATGATCTTCATCTATGTATCCCTCATTTCTGCAATGTTCAAAAGTACTACCTTCATATGTTACTAGACTTTTATCATCTTCAATAAGCAAAACGAATTCAAACATATAAAATCACTACTTTAGTCTGGATTTGAAAGTTATTATTGACTTTCCTTCTATCCGAATGTAAATTATTTGTAATTTTTTGGAATTTATAAAAACAATTAGATTAACACCTAATCAAATTTAAATAATGAGAGGAAGTTAGAAAGCTTTGCAGCTGCATTCACCTATTAAACAAAAAACCGCTCTCCTTTTCGAGAGAACGGTTTTCATTAGTTACCTGCACCGCGGTATTTTGTTACACCGATGTTCCACAATGTTACGGCCATCATAAAAAACACGAGACCTACAACTGGTGTTAAAAAGGCGTATGTGTACCACTCATCTCTTTTTAAAAAGTATGAAGCCGGGTATACACCAACAAACGCAAACGGAAGAATCCACGTCAGTACGTACTTAATGATTTTATTATAAATATCAACCGGATACCGGCCATAGTTGCCGATGTTATACATCATTGGCATGATGTCTGTCCGCGAATCCGACCAGAAGCCGATCGTCGCCAGGCTAATGAAGATTCCGGCATATACGAGTGCTCCCCCTAATACAAGAAGAAGGAAGATGAATGGATCGTACCAACTGATCTCAAGACCGAGTTTATCACCCGCATAGAACATAACGACCAAGCCTGTTACAGCACCGAATAATGATTCAAGCTCCATGCGTTCGAGCACGATTTGAAAAAGACTGTGAACAGGTCTTGTAAGGATACGATCCATTTCTCCTTTAACAATATAACGGTCTGTAAAATCCCATATATTAAAGAAGGATGCAAATATAGAAAACGGAACGAGGAAGAAGCCATAGATAAAAATCATCTCATTCTTGCTCCACCCGGCAAGCAGTGTTGTATGTCCAAAAACAACAAGGATGAACACCAGGTTAACCGCTTGAAACAAAAAATCAGATAAAATCTCAACAACCATATCAGCACGGTAAGTAAGCCTTGTTTTTAAATATTGTCCTACATATTGAAAAAAGATCGATAAATATTCCATATGTCTTTATCCCCCTTGAACCACAAGCTGACGCTTCGCTAAAACCCAGAGCCCATACACAGGGATAATTAAGATTGCTGACCAGACCGCCTGGTTGATAAGAGCTTCAAATACTTGAGAGCCTTTAAACCCTTCTGTAAAAATCATGCTCGGAATGTAACTGATCCCCTGAAAAGGAAGATAGCTCATAATATTCTGCGCCCACATCGGATAAAAACTAAGCGGTAAAATAAGCCCTGAAAACAAATCAATCACAACACGCTTTGCCCGGATCAATCCGTCGTTGTTAAATAAGAAGAACGTTGCAATGCCGGCAAGCAGATTAATTTGTGTATTAATAATGAAGCTGAAAAGAATCGAGACGAAAAAGAAGACCCACGTCTCTAAGTTTACTGATAACTCCACTGGGAAAACGAGTGAAACAATCACCATGCCGGGCACCGAGAAGAACAAAAGCCTGAAAATCCCTTCGCCGAGTCCTTGCATCATCTTCATATTTAAATAGGGATACGGACGAACCATCTCGACCGCTACTTTTCCTTCTTTAATTTCCATCGCTATTTCACGGTCGATGTTGTTAAAGTAAAAGGCTCTGGCCATCCAGGCAACAGCAATATACGTTGTCATCTGAGTGATTGAAAGACCTTGGATGTTTTCTTTCCCGCCATAGATCGCACTCCATAAAAAGTAATAAGCCCCAATGTTGATGCTGTAGATTAAAATTCCGCTGTAATAGTTGGTACGATACGCCAGCATCATTAAGAAACGGATGCGGATCATCTCCATATATTTACCCATGTCGTACAGCACCTTCTACATAAATATTACGTATAATTTCCTCTGTTGAAATCTCAAGGATCTTTAAATCTGCGATCTTTTTAACAGCAGTAACTTTTCCGATAACACCTGAGATTACAGTTTCATCACTATCCACGGAAGCTACCCAGATTAGGTCACTTTCCCCTTGTTCCCATACAACAAGATGATCTTTTGTTAAGTTCTGCAATTCTTCAAGCGTCGCTTTTTCACTAAACTGGAACTGAATCTGTTTCCCTTCTGCCCAGTTTTCGCGAAGCTCTTTTAACGGACCATCATAGATGATCTTACCTTCATCAAGCATGACAACCCGCTCACAAAGAGCTTCAATGTCTGAAAGGTCATGCGTCGTTAAAAGAATGGTCGTTCCATACTTTTCATTAATACGTTTTAAAAACTCCCGAATCTTTAATTTCACAAGGACATCGAGCCCGATTGTCGGCTCATCTAAAAACAGCAGCGGCGGATTGTGAATGAGTGCAGCCGCTAATTCACACCGCATTCTTTGTCCGAGTGACAGCTTTCGGACAGGCTTATCGAGAAGCGGCCCGATATCGAGCGTATCAATAACATCCTTCATATGCTCTTCATACTGTTCATCCGGCACGTTGTAAATTTTCTTTAGCAGTCTGAATGATTCCTGAACCGCAATGTCCCACCATAGCTGTGAACGCTGGCCAAAAACAACCCCGATTGTCTTAACGAATTTCTCCCGTTCTTTATGAGGGTTCATGCCGTTCACAACAATCTTCCCGTCAGTAGGAGTTAAGATGCCAGTGAGCATTTTTATAGAAGTCGATTTACCGGCCCCGTTTTCACCGATATATCCAACCATCTCTCCTCTTTTAATAGAGAAAGAAATATCATCTACTGCTGTTTTTATTGTGTAATTTCTAGTAAACAAATCACGAAATGCCCCTTTCAAACCTTGCCGGCTCGAATAGGACTTAAACGCTTTCTTTAGATTCTGAACCTCTATAATATTCTCCATAAGATGAAGCCTCCAAAATAAATAAAAGAAATAATATAAGGTATTTTAATAAGGCTGTTTTCGCAAACTTTGTCGCTCTTGAAAGTAGTTGATTTCCGTTACAGGATGCTCGCTTTCCGGGGGGCGTGCGGTGAGCCTCCTTGGCGCTCCGCACCATTAGGAGTCTCCCCTGTCCCGCTACTCCCCCAGGAGGCTCGCACCTTGCACTCCAATCAACGTGTCAAAGAAGTGAATGGAACAAATTACTCAAAAGCAACAATCTTTTAAAGAACAGCCTTTTAAAATAAGTAAGGCATTTTTAGTGTTTGTAATTTTGCACAGCAAAATTTAGAGTTTCCTTTAGAGAAACTCAAGCACTAGGATAGTGTATCCTATCCGTCTTCTAAAACTCAAATAGTTGAGAAAATACGGTACAGTTTTCCAGACCTGTGTCTACTAGCTTTTCATGCTACAATACTAGTTGAACTTAAGGTTACTTAGTCTTTTAGGAGGAATTATATAAATGAATCACGTTCGATCTGAAGCTCTTTATGATGAAGCTCTCTTACATATTGTCGGCGGTGTGAACAGCCCTTCCCGTTCATTTAAAGCAGTTGGAGGCGGTGCACCGGTTTTTATGGAACGCGCTCAAGGTGCTTATTTTTGGGATGAAGACGGCAACCGCTACATCGATTACCTTGCTGCATACGGCCCTATTATTACAGGACATGCTCATCCTCATATTACAAAAGCGATTGTTAAAGCTGCTGAAAACGGCGTGCTTTATGGAACACCTACTGCACTTGAAGTTAAATTTGCGAAAATGCTGAAAGAAGCCATGCCTGCTATGGATAAAGTGCGTTTTGTAAACTCAGGAACAGAAGCTGTTATGACAACGATCCGTGTCGCTCGTGCCTATACAGGACGAGATAAGATCATCAAGTTTGCTGGATGCTACCACGGTCATTCTGATTTGGTGCTTGTTGCAGCTGGTTCTGGTCCATCTACACTGGGTACACCAGATTCTGCAGGTGTTCCAAAAAGTATTGCTCAAGAAGTGATTACGGTACCTTTCAATGATATAGATGCTTATCATGCTGCCATGGATAAATGGGGAGATCAAATTGCTGCTGTGTTGATTGAGCCAATCGTTGGGAACTTCGGCATTGTTGAACCAAAAGAAGGATTTTTACAAGCGGTGAATGACATTACCCACGAGCATGGTGCTCTTGTCATCTACGATGAAGTAATTACAGCTTTTCGCTTTATGTATGGAGGCGCGCAAGATCTGCTTGGAGTGAAGCCAGACATGACAGCTCTTGGTAAAATAATTGGCGGCGGACTACCAATCGGCGCATATGGCGGCAAGAAAGAGATCATGGAAAAAGTAGCACCGCTCGGACCTGCTTATCAAGCGGGAACGATGGCTGGAAACCCCGCTTCCATTTCAGCAGGTATTGCATGTTTAGAAGTATTGCAGCAAGAAGGTGTGTACGAGGAAATGGATCGTTTAGGTGCAATCTTAGAAAAAGGGTTGTTGGAGCAAGCTGCGAAATATCATGTATCTGTCAGCATCAACCGTTTAAAAGGTGCTTTAACTCTTTATTTCACTGATGAAAAGATAGAGAACTACGTTCAGGCTGAAGCAACGGACGGAGAGATTTTTGGAAGGTATTTTAAACAGATGCTTAACGAAGGCATCAACCTTGCACCTTCTAAATATGAAGCGATGTTTTTAACAACCGCTCATACAGAAGAAGACGTTATGGCAACGATTGAAGCTGCCGGAAAAGCATTCAGCCGTCTTTAATATTCTTATAGAGTTATCAAGAATCCGTCACAGTACGGATTCTTTTTTTGTTTTAGGGGAAAACAAGTAATAAAAACCTGTCGTTTTTCATACGGTATGAAAGTCTGTAACTTTCACAATTTGTTAACACACTTTAACTTGATTAAACTCACAAAACAGTTTATAGTGTTTGAGATTATTAACATTTTTTATGAGAAAGGAATTATCGCAGTTATGAAATTAGGAGCCCGAATGATTAAAACGGGTTTAGCCATATCGTTATCGATCTACCTGGCGATGCTGTTTCAACTGGATCAGCCTGTGTATGCGGCAATCGCTGCCACATTCGCGATTCAGCCTTCCATCTACAGGTCGTATCAAACCATTTTGGAACAAGTTCAAGGTAATCTTGTAGGTGCTATCTTTGCTATTATTTTTGTTATTTTGCTAGGCAATAACCCGTTTGTAATCGGATTTGTCGTTGTGCTGGTTATCGCAGCCAACTTAAAGATGAAAATTGAAAAAACAATACCGTTATCGATCGTTACGGTTATTGTTATTATGGAGAGCCATACAGAGAACTTTATTGGATTCGCTGTTGACCGGTTTTTGCTGATCATGCTCGGGGTATTATCAGCGTTTTTAGTAAACTTGGTCTTCATGCCTCCAAAATACGAAACAAAATTATATTACAAAATCTCCGGCCATACAGATGAAATTATTAAATGGATTCGCATGATTACACGGCATGCTTCAGAACATATCGCTATAAAAGAAGATCTGACTCATTTAAAAGAAAACCGCTTTAAGATGGATCAATACTATCTGCTCTATAAAGAAGAACGTACGTATTTTCGAAGCAACAAATATTCAAAAACCCGGAAGCTTGTGCTTTACCGCCAGATGATCCACACGACCAACAAAGCGCTGGAACTGCTGAAGAGCTTGCACAGTCATGAAAATGAATTGTACAATATGCCCGAACCGCTTCAGGAACTTATTCAGCTGAAGCTTGATGGATTAACTAACTTCCACGAACAGATGCTGCTGAAATATACAGATAAAATCCGGGCCCAGCATACGCTCGACATGGATGATGACATCAGCAAGAAGTCACTTATGAAATGCATCATGAGCTATTACAACAGTCCTGAAAATGAAGAATGGATTCAGCTGTTCCCTGTTTTTGCGCTGATTATTGATTACAGTGACCAGCTTGAACATCTCAATACATTAGTTGAAAGCTTTAAAAACTACCATCAAGACGATGGTGAAGTTCAGTTGGACCAGCGATTTGAAGATTAAATAAGGAAACCAGCCTTGGGGGCTGGTTTTTTGTTTTGTTTGGAAGCAGCATGGAGGCCGAGACGTGTCGATATATGTCTGGAAATGTAAACTCGTGGATAAATGCAAAAAACTTTTGGATTCAGTGATAAAACTCGTGGATTCAGCCTAAAAACTCGTGGATTCATAGACAAAATTTTTGGATTCAACCCTTTTCAGCTGCATAAATAAGAATCTTGCCTTTTGCATCAAACGGTATCATGCAGCAAAATGAGTGTCCTAACTGTACCAAAAAACAAAAAGGAGACTACCGAATGAAAAAACAAAGGAAAACACCCATATTCATTACTAAATTATCAAAATTAGTAAGGAGAATCCCTCCTAATCATTTTAGGAAAGAAGAATTTCAAGAACAGCTCCGAAATCATTCATCTGGCTTTAAAGGCGAGCAATCTCTGGAATATTTTTATCGTTATTTGCCAAAGGACATTCATTTTCTTCACGGTCTCCGAATACAACAAGATAAATATTATTTTCAAATGGATACCTTGCTTATAACCCCTTGTTTCATTACCATTCTTGAAATTAAGTACATGGCGGGCCATCTACTATTTGAAGATCAATTTTTTCAATTCATTCGGACTTATGAAGGAAAAGAAGAAGCATTCGCCAATCCCATCGACCAGGTAAACCGTCAACAATATCATCTTTCCAAAATTCTTGATCAGTACAAACTCCCATCTATTCCTATTGAAACCCTTGTCGTTATGACTCATCCTTCGGCTATTGTTGAATCCTCCCCCACATATAAAGAAGCTAAAGAAAAAGTAATTAAAAGCTCAAGTCTTCAACAAAAATTTGAAAGCCTCGCGCGTAAGTATCCTAATCCCATACTTACACAAAAACAAGTTAAGAAGTTAACAAGACTACTAGTGAAATTAAGCTCTTCATATGATCCGGATATTTGTGAACTCTTTCAAGTAAAAAAGAATGAACTCGCTAAAGGTGTGTTTTGTCCTAAGTGCTCTCATTCCATTATGAGATATGAATGGGGTAAATGGCATTGTAATTCATGCTATACTTCTTCAAAAACTGCACATATTGAGGCACTGCAAGATTACGCCCTCTTAATCTCTAAAAAAATTACTAATTATGAGTGTGCATTGTATTTAAATTTATCGTCGAGCAGCCAAGCCTATCACCTTTTACGTTCTTTAAATCTGCCTGCATCTGGAACAAATCGATCACGACACTACCACCTCACCCCACTTCTTGAAAACCTGCAATAAAAAGAAGCCTGGCAACCGCCAAGCCTCCTCATCCTCTTACATCAAATATTTAGCTCTTCATCCGCGGATCGAGTGCATCACGCAGTCCGTCACCCATCAGGTTGAAACCTAACACCGTCAGCATGATCGCCAGACCCGGGAACAATACCGTCCATGGCGCTTGGATGATAAAGTCTTTTGAATCAGCAAGCATTTTCCCCCACTCCGGAGTCGGCGGCTGAGCGCCCATCCCTAAGAATCCAAGAGCTGCCGCTTCGATAATAGCTGTTGCGATAGCCAGTGTACCTTGAACGATGATTGGAGCTAAGCTGTTCGGCAAGATGTGATGAAAGAGGATTCTGAAATCACTCATACCGATTGCCCGTGCTGCTGTTATATACTCTTCTTCTTTTACACTTAGAACCCTTGAACGCAATAAACGTCCAAAAGTAGGAACGTTAATGATCGCGATTGCAATCAAAGCGTTCTTTAAAGATGGTCCTAATACAGATACTACTGCGATCGCAAGCAAGATACTTGGAAACGCCAGCAAAATATCGAATATACGGGAGATGATGCCATCCACCCATTTACCATAGTATCCTGCCACGATACCAAGCAATGAACCTACGATTACAGATCCTGCAACTGAGAAAAAGCCTACCCATAAAGAGATTCTTGCACCATGTATGATACGGCTCAAAATATCACGGCCAAATTCGTCTGTTCCGAACCAGTGTTCAGCCGATGGTGCTATGTGTTTGTCTGACAGGTTAACGCCTTTGTAGTTATATGGAGCTAATAAATCTGCAAAAACCGCAATCAAAATAAAAAACGAAACGATTGACAGACCAACAAGAGCGATTTTATTCTTTTTGAAACTTCTCCAAGCTTCTTTCCAAGGAGAAACAGCTTTGTCTTCAACTGGTGCAGGCGCATGTTGCGGTACTACGGGAGGCGTTGATCTGGCTAGTTGTTCTGACATGCTTTCATTCCTCCTACTTAAATTTAATTCTCGGATCGATCGCTGCATAAAGCAGATCTACGAGTAAATTAATAAGTACAAATATGGTAGCCACAACAAGGATACCAGACTGGATAACAGGGTAATCACGAAACGATATCGCATCATAAATGTATGTTCCGATTCCAGGCCATCCGAAGATCGTTTCAGTTAAGATCGCTCCTCCTAATAAAAGGCCCGTCTGTAAACCGATAACTGTAACTACAGGAATCATCGCATTCTTTAAGGAATGCTTGTACACTACCCAGAACATTTTCATTCCTTTTGCACGAGCTGTACGAATATAATCGGAACGCATAACTTCAAGCATGCTTGAACGTGTCATTCTGGCAATAATAGCCATCGGAATCGTTGCTAGTGCAACACCAGGCAAGATCAGATGGCGTACTACTTCAACAAACTGGTCCATTCTGCCATGAAGCAGTGTATCGATTAAATATAAGTGCGTAATTGGATCAACCGGTACACGAATATTATCACGGCCGGTTGTCGGCAACCAATCCAACTGTATAGAGAACACATATTGCTCCATTAAACCAAGCCAGAAAATAGGCATCGATACCCCAACTAAAGCGAGTACCATTGCAGAATAATCAAACCAGGAATTTTGGAACCAGGCTGAGATGATGCCAGCATTTACACCGACTACGATTGCGATAATCATTGCCACCAGTGCCAATTCCATCGTTGCTGCTAAGTAAGGCCAAATTTCTTCCGCTATAGGGACGTTGGTTTTTAATGAAACTCCTAAATCTCCAGCGAAAAGACCTTTAATATATGCAAAAAATTGTGTGTACCATGGCTGGTCTAACCCTAGTCGTCTTGTTAGTGCTTCAATAGCATCTTGTGTCGCCTGTTGCCCTAAAATAAGCTGTGCTGGATTCCCCGGTATAGCACGAATCATCATAAAAACGATAAATGTCATCCCCAACAGAACCGGGACTAGCGTTGCTAACCGTCTGATTGTATAGGCAAACATATGGTCACCTCTTTCTGGAAAGATTACAAGTTAAGTAGTTTTACATGTTGCAGTGCAAAAAAAGGGGGAGCAGGATACATTAGTCCATACTCCCCGCCATACCTTATTCGAAAGATGTTTCCGCAAAAGATTGTGATCCTGTAGGATGTGGAACAAATCCTTTAATTTTGCTAGCTCCAGCTAATTGAGGCTTAGAGTGAACAAGCGGTACCCATGGAGCATCTTCATGAATGATCTCTTGTGCTTTCTTGTAAAGTTCAGCACGCGCATCTTCATCTGGGTTAGATTGTGCTTCTAGCAACAGCTTATGAACTTCTTCGTTTGTGTAACGAGAATAGTTGTTAGATCCGATATTGTCTTTATCAAGTAATGTGTAAAGGAAGTTATCAGCATCTCCGTTATCACCAGTCCAGCCTAGCATGAACACTGGTGCTTCACCATTACGTGTCTTTTCAAGGTACGTACCCCACTCAAACGTTACAATGTTAGCTTCGATGCCAACTTTTGCAAGGTTTGCTTGGATTGCTTCAGCTACTTTTTGTCCGTTTGGCATGTATGGACGTGCTACAGGCATTGCCCAAAGATCCATCTTGAATCCATCCGGAAGACCAGCTGCAGCTAGAAGTTCTTTAGCTTTTGCTTCGTCATATGCACGGTCTTGAATGCTGTCATTATAACCATTAATTGAAGGAGGCATTGGGTTTTTAGCCGGCTCTGCAGTTCCTTCGAAGAAATTGTCGATAATCGCTTGCTTATCGATCAAGTGGCTGATCGCCTGACGTACTTCCTTCTTGTCAAATGGAGCTTTCTCAACGTTAAATCCTAGGTAACCAACGTTCATAGACGGACGTTCAAACAATTGAAGTTTTCCGTTATCAGAAACTTTCTTCATATCAGATGGGTTTAGACCATCCATTAGATCGATCTCGCCTTTTGTTAATGCATTTAAACGAGAAGAGTTGTCTTTGATTACTTTAAATGTAACACCATCAAGCTTTGGAAGATCTTTTACCCAATAATCAGCGTTCTTTTCAAGAACGATTGTGTCATTTGGCTTCCAGCTCTTGAACTTGAATGGACCTGTACCCACTGGCTCTTTGCTAAGCTTGTCGCCATCCAATGACTTAGGGCTTGCGATTGCAAACGGGCTCATTGCAATGTTCTTTAAGAATGGTGCTTGAGGACGCTTAAGCTTGAATACAACTTTGTTATCCCCATCAGCTGTAACGCTTTCGATTACGTGTCCTTCATCTCCTTCAAATCCGCCAAACATTGATTTGTAGTAGTAGAATTTCTCTTCGTCTTTACTCTTTGCCCAGCGCTCAAAGTTCTTAACAACTGCATCTGCGTTGAACTTCTCGCCATCGTGGAACTTAACGCCTTCTTCAAGCTCAAACGTATACGTTAAGCCATCTTCTGAGATATCCCATTTTTTAGCAAGTCCAGGAACGATATCTGTATTATCTTTTCCATAGTTTACTAGTGGCTCATAGATTTGTTCTGTTACGATAAAAGATTCACCGTCTGTTACAACTGCCGGATCAAGTGCAACGGAGTCACCGCCGCGCCCGTAGATCATGACATTGTTCGGATCGACTTTCTCGTCGTCTCCGCCGCTGTTATTGCCTGATGAACATCCTGCTAAAGCAAGAGATAAAGCAAGCATTAAAGCAAATAAAGTTAATAAACTTTTCTTCATCTTCTTTCCCCCAGTTCTCATTTTAATAGTGCCTTTTTGTATATGTACGCGCTTACCCTTTATTCATATAAATGGCAGGCAGCGTAGTGGCCTTTATCAACTTCTTTTAAAACAGGTTTTACTGATGCGCAATGATCCATCGCTTGCGGACACCGTGTATGAAACGGACACCCGGCAGGCGGATTGGACGGACTCGGTACATCCCCTTGAAGGATGACGCGATCCTTTTGATGTTCAACATCTGGAATTGGAACAGCAGATAATAATGCTTGTGTATATGGATGTTTCGGATCATCGTATAGTTTTTCACTATCGGCTAGCTCAACGATATGCCCCAGGTACATTACTCCAACTCGGTCACTGATATGTCGTACAACTCCCAAATCATGTGCGATGAACAGGTATGTTAAATCGAATTCCTTCTGCAGATCCTGCATCAGGTTCAGCACTTGCGATTGTATGGAAACATCCAGCGCTGAAACAGGCTCGTCCGCTATGATCAGCTTTGGATTAACAGCTAGAGCTCTTGCAATCCCTATCCGCTGGCGCTGTCCCCCGGAAAATTGGTGAGGATAGCGTTTTGCGTGCCAGCTGCTAAGCCCTACCACTTCTAGCAATTCTCTTACTCTCTTTTTTCGTTCTGCTTTGTTTTTTACACCATGAACGATCAATGGTTCTTCTAAAATCTTTTCAACCGTATGTCGCGGATTAAGTGAAGCGAACGGGTCTTGAAACACCATCTGCATTTCGCGCCGCTTCTTTCTCATCGCATTTGTTGAAAGTTTAGTAATATCTTCGCCTTCGAAGTAAATTTTTCCTTCAGTAGGTTCCAAAAGTCTTAAGAGCATGCGTCCTGTCGTAGACTTTCCGCATCCGCTCTCCCCTACAAGCCCTAGTGTCTCTCCTTTTTTTATAAAAAAGGAAATACCATCTACAGCCTTTACTTCTCCGACTTGTTTACTTAAAATTCCGCCTTTGATCGGAAAGTGCATTTTGAGATTCTCTACTTTAACTAATGGCTGTGTCTGATTCATGCAGGTTCACTCCTTTCTCCTCGTAAAGCCAGCATCTTACTTGGTGGCTGCCCTCTTGAGTTGTAAGATGAGGAGTTTCAGAGATACACCTTGTTCCAGCATGCTCACAGCGCGGTGCGAAGGAACAGCCAGTTTTAATGGATCCAGGTTTCGGAACATTTCCAGGAATGGAATAAAGCCTTCCTACTTTCTCCCTCATATCAGGTACTGATTTAATTAGTCCTACAGTGTATGGATGCTTAGGGTTCTGGAAGATTGTTTTTACATATCCCTCTTCAACCACTTTTCCGGCATACATGACAACAACACGTTCACACATTTCAGCAACGACACCCAGATCATGTGTAATCATCATGATAGCGGTATCCGTTTCTTTGTTTAATCGTTTCATTAAGTCAAGGATCTGGGCTTGAATGGTTACATCAAGAGCAGTGGTAGGCTCGTCCGCTATAAGAAGTTTCGGGTCGCAGATCATGGCCATTGCGATCATGACACGCTGCCGCATACCTCCCGATAATTGGTGCGGATATTCTCTAACAAGTTCTTCAGCTCTTGGCAGCCCAACGAGCTTCAGCATCTCAATGGCTTTGCTCATCGCTTCTTTTTTTGACCATTTTCTATGTATGCGCAGTGATTCAATAAGCTGTTCCCCAATCGTGATAACTGGATTTAAGCTTGTCATCGGCTCCTGAAAAATCATTCCGATCTCATTGCCTCTAATTTGCCGCATCCTTTTTTCTGGTGCAGAAGCAAGATTTTCACCTTTAAAGAGGATTTCCCCTTCGATCTTCCCAGGCGGGGTAGGTACTAAGCCCATTACAGATAGTGATGTTACGCTTTTGCCGCAGCCAGATTCTCCAACAATTCCTAATACTTCGCCCGGATTAACATGAAAATCGACACCATCAACAGCAGGAATCGCGCCATCCTCTGTAAGGAAAGAAGTTTTCAGATTCTTAACTTCTAAAACAGGATTTCCCATGAGATCTCACTCCTTTCTCTAAGCTGTCAAATTTCCTAGAATATTACTTCTCTGTTGTGAATTATGACACTACTCTGACATTTTGACAATAATTAATTTTCAGAATACTCGACAAATACTACAGTAGATGTAGGTATATAGCCTTAATTTTATTGGATTTATTTCATAATAAATGACATAGAAAAAAGACTGGTTTTCACCAGTCTCAGACCGTAGACAAAACCCCTTTTCAATATAAATTGAAAAGGGGTTTGTCCTGTTTTTAACGTTTTTTAGATAAGATATCAAGCTGGGCATGGCTCTTGCCATGTCCAGTTTGCCAGTTTTTT
>NZ_JAMBOD010000020.1 GCF_023715445.1 Fictibacillus nanhaiensis | reverse complement strand
CATCTGTCCCAAATGTAGAAAATCGAGTTGATGTATCCATATGATATCCCCCTTCTGGAATAAAAGATGACTTGATTATCACATGAAAGAACATCCAGAAAGAAGGTGTCATTTAATTGACGCTTACTGAAATCTCACGAAAATTCACCTTAATCTCACGAGTTTATTACATATACTCGCAAGCCGACAATGCTCGACACGCCGCTCCACACCAACAACCCGCAACACCCAGCTAACACACCTAAACCCCAACCCCATACAAAAAAACCAACCCTCAAATGAACTCATCAAAATAAGTCTCAAGGATTGGCTTCTAAAAGCTACATATATGATTAATTCTGCTGTTGCGGCGGGTAAGCCTTCCACACAGAAAGATCGATCTCTTCCTTCTTCACTAACGAACGAGGGAAGATGAACGTCCACGGTTTGCTCGTGTTTGCCTTCACTTCAAAGTCATTCAGCGCAAAACCGCCTTTCGCGATAACCTCACCAGAAGCATCCACCACTTCAAGCGGCAGCTGCTGCAGCTGGATGTTTTTATCCGAACCGTTGCGGATCAGCATCGTCACATGCAAGTTTCCATCATCAGACTTCTTAGCCTGAAGACCCATAAAGTTTACTTCACCAGGCTTCGGTGCCGCCATTCCGTCAACGAGCTGATGCAGCCTCGCCTTGTCTTCCTCTGGCAGGCTGTTCGCCCAGCTCTCCTCCAGGTCCAAAGCATGTTTTTTCTGTGTCTTCAACTCGAACGCCAGCTTCCATCCAGTTTTAGGAAGCTCGCCATTCACAAGCAAGTCACCAGAACCAAAGCTGAACCGCCAAGGCACACTGCTTTTTGCCGGGATTTCTCCCACAACGGAAAGGTCAAACACTTTACGTGCCAGCTTTTCACCATCCGCCCCTAATAACAGTAAAGGCATCTCCTGCAGCTGAATTGCTTTACTCAAACTGTTGCGGACAAACGCTGTAACGATAACCGCACCCTCCGCTTCATCCTGTTTCAAATCCACCCCAGACAACGAGATCTGGTTCGGCTTTAAAGGGGAAAGCTCCAAGTTTAGAAACTGATAAACATACTTCAATTCCTGTGCCGGCTCATAGGCAGGGGAGTAGAATAGCTTTGTCTCCACCTCGTCCTCGGAACCTTGATCAACCGCTTCATTCAATAGTTCTTCAGAGGACACCGTCGTGTCTTCTCCTGTTTTGTTCAAGTTTTTTTTCTTAAAAAGAGAAAGCATGATAGGACCTCCTTATTGGTTCTTTTTTTGTTTTTTCGTTTCAAAAGCCTTCATTAACTGTGTCAGCTGGCGGATCGCTGCTTTATGAATCTTGTGGCGAGTGCCAATAAAAATCTGCAATCCTTCTTTTTCATAAATGCGCATCGGATTTTCTTGCCCGTAGCTGCGCAATCCGATTCCTTCTTTTAAGTGGCTCATCGCCTCCAGATGGCTCACCCATTCACGGTCCAATGTTGAAACTGTAAATCTCTTCAGCCATTGTGCCGTCTTTTCATCGGATTGCATGAAGGCTTCAAGTTTCTCCAGGTAAACAGCTAATTGTGACTTAATATCTTCCTGCAGTTCATAATCTTCCTGATAACGATCTTTTAAGAAAATGTGATTTCCATAGATCATCTTCAAACCGTTCTGCAGTTCAGCCAACGGCCATTCTTCAGGAAGCAAATCCTCTGTGATATGGTCGTTGTACACTTTTTCAACCGCTTCCTCAGCCATCTCTTTTACATAAGGGAAGACCTCTGCTTTTTCCAGAAGCTGATCACGCAATGTATAAATTATCGTGCGCTGCTGGTTCACCACATCATCCAACTTCAGCGTATACTCGCGGCTAGAATAGTTGAACCCTTCACAGATTCGCTGAACACGGTCCATAAACGCAACCGGATTCTGGTTTAGAATCATCCCGGCACCGTCCGTCTTCATTCCTTTTTGGAACTTTTCCAGCTCATCCCGGGCAAAACGCTTCACGATCTCATCTTCAATACTTACAAAAAATTGAGATCTTCCAGGGTCACCTTGACGACCAGAACGACCTTTCAGCTGGTTATCGATACGGCGGCTCTCATGACGTTCAGTGCCCAATACATAAAGTCCGCCAAGTTCCTTTACGCCTTCACCAAGTAAAATATCTGTTCCGCGTCCGGCCATATTCGTTGCGATTGTAATCTGGCCTTTTTGACCGGCAAGACTGATCAATTGTGCTTCCTGCTCTTCACTCTTTGCGTTCAAAAGCTGGTAGTTCAAACCTTTTTTATCTAGGTAAGATGCCACTTCCTCAGACTGAGCGATCGTCGTTGTTCCGATCAACACAGGCTGCTGCATCTCATGAATTCGCGCTACTTCCTCAGCAATCGCTTCATACTTATGCGCATGTGTCGCATAAACACGGTCCGTTATATCTTCACGCTGACGCGGTTTGTTCGGCGGAATCGGAACGACTTGCATCCCGTAAACTTCACGGAATTCTTTTTCCTCTGTTTTCGCAGTCCCTGTCATACCAGAAACCATTGGATACATTCTGTAATAGTTTTGTATCGTAATAGAAGCTTGCGTTTTATTTTCTTCCGTAACGGTAAGTCCTTCTTTTGCTTCAATCGCCTGATGAAGACCGTCACTATAACTGCGCCCTTCTAAAATACGTCCCGTAAACTGATCAACGAGCTCAACTTTTCCGTCCCGCACGATATAATCGACGTCGCGTTTCAGCATGATCGCTGCACGCAACCCTTGAAGAACGTAATGATAAAGCATCTGGTGCTCAAGTTCATACAGGTTTCCAACACCAAAGCAAGCCTCGATGCGGTCGATCCCCGCATCTGTTAAGCTAACGGATTTTGTTTCAGGGTCATACAGATAATGCTCGTCTTCCTTAAAACGCTTTACAAGCTGTGCACAAACATAGTGAAGTTCCTGGCTCACTTGTGTCTTTCCAGCTACGATCAACGGAGTTCGCGCTTCATCAATTAAAACGCTGTCTGCTTCGTCCAAAATAGCAAAATGATAGGGGCGTTGAACCTTTTGCGAAGGGTGCTGCACCATGTTGTCACGCAAATAATCAAAACCAAATTCGTTACCAACACCATATGTAATATCCGCTTTATAAGCATTTGCTTTGTCTTCTGGCGAGATCTGCGGTACGTTCAATCCTACAGTCAGTCCTAAAAAGGAGTGGATCTGGCCGATAAATTCACTGTCACGGCGAGCTAAGTATTCGTTTACCGTGATGACATGAACACCTTTTCCTTCTAGCGCACGCACATAAGATGGAAGGGAAGCGACAAGCGTTTTGCCTTCACCCGTTGCCATCTCGGCGATATTTCCTTCCAATAAAACAAGTCCGCCGATCAGCTGTACATCAAAGTGGCGCATGCCAAGCACACGTTTGGAAGCTTCACGTACAACAGCAAAAGCCTCTAGTTTTATGTCATCTATTGTTTTTCCTTCTGCAAGTTGCTCTTTATAGTAAATCGTTTTTGCCCGCAGTTCTTCATCTGTATATTTTTCAAAAATAGTTTCTAGTTCGTTGATTTGGTCCACCATTTTGGTATATTTCTTCAACGTTCTATGCTGTTCATCTATGATGTTTTTCAAGTAGGTCAACATCTTACTCTCTCCTTATCAAATACTGAAACTAGTATATCATAAGGATTTATAAAAATATCCAAAAATAGAATGATTTTGTCAAAAATGGTTAAATAATCTGCTGTTAGCAAAGAAAATATTGTCATATACCAAACCAATTTGTATGATTAAGACGAATTCATGAAAAATTTCATAATTAAAAGAAAGCAGGGAATACATTGATTCAATACGCAGATGCTCTTCGATCATTGGCTATCATGGCCGTAGTTATGATTCATGTTGTGGGTAATCTAATGGTAGTGGACATATCAAAAACGTGGTGGCTCGCCAATACGATTGATAGTTTCGCCCGATGGAGTGTGCCTGTATTTGTGATGGTGAGCGGGGCATTGCTGCTCGGTAAAGAAGAACCGCTTTCTGCATTTTTTAAAAAGAGAGCTTCTAAGATGATCATTCCGTTCCTTTTCTGGACTTTCTTCTATGAATTGTTTGCAGTAAGGACGAACCTTGAGTCGTTCTCGCTTGTTACAGCGATCAAGAATATTTATATAGGAGATGCTTTTTACCATTTATGGTTTTTGTACATGATTATTGGCATTTATTTTGCCACACCTTTATTTCGCGCCTTTGCGCATCAAACGAAACTGTTAATCTACTTTGTCGCGATCTGGTTTTTTATGTGCTTCGAAAATGTACTCTTTTATTTCACGTCCATGGAAATCGGGTTGAAGCTGGGGATGTTCTGGGGTTTCACAGGCTACTTCCTGTTAGGCTACCTCCTTGCTAAACATACATTGAGTAAAAAGTTGACGCTGCTCATCTATGCGGGCGGAGTTGTAGGGATGCTTGTTACGATCTTTGGAACGTATTTGGCGACATCCTCCAAAGGTTCACTCGATATTTTCTGGCTCGACTATTTGGCGCCGAATACCGTGCTGGTGTCAGCGGCCGTTTTCGTTTTATTTAAACATTCGTTTACCTATAATATGCCATTTTTGCGATCATTTGCTGCAGCAAGTTTCGGAATCTTTTTGATCCATCCTGTCTTTTTAGCATTCTATAAATCTGGTTTTTTTCAGGAACTCTTTGGTTTTGCTTTGCATAGCAGAACGATCCACGTGTTGTTCGGCATTCCTGTAACGTTTATTGTCGTTACCTTATCAAGCTATTTGGCAGTCGTTGTGCTGCAGAAAATACCTTTTGTGAAGAACATCGTCCCATAGGATATACTGGAATATTATTTTAAAAATATAAGTACTTAACATTTCCTCCTAAATATAGTAATATTAATTGTTGGAAAATAATTATTATTTTTCTAGTAATGTAAAAAATAGGAGGAAAAGAGATTTGAAGAAGAAACTTGCTAGTTCATTATTGGCGTTGTCCCTATTGGCAACACCGTTCGCTGGTCCATCTGTAAACGCGGCTGAATATAAGGATACGTATACATATTATGAGCCAATGGATATTGATGGTCACTGGTCGGAGGATATCATGCGCGAAATGCTGTATGCAGATATCGTGAAGGGAACGATCATGGAAGAACATCTTGGAGATGGGATCTATATCGACAACCTGTACCTGAATCCGGATAATCCTATCACTCGTGGCGAATTCGTTTCGTTTATTGTACGCGCATTGGAATTGCAGCCAAAGAATAAAACAGTACCTTTTAAAGATATCAGCAAATACTGGGGAAAAACGAATATCCAGATCGCTTATCAAAATGGTGTAGTTAACGGAACTACTGCTACAACATTTGAGCCTAATAAAAAGGTTACACGTGCAGAGATGGCAGCAATGCTTGTTCGTGCTTTCGAGAAAACGATAGAATTCGAGAATGGTAAACCAAGAGACTACAAAGATTTAAAGAAAAGTCACTGGGCGTATGATGAACTTCGTACGGTAAATGGCGTTGATATTATAACGGGTATGACTGCTGACAAGATCTCGCCAAATGAATTTGGGACTCGTGCTCAATCCGTTGTTATGATTTTCCGAGCTTTAAAAAAGGAAACAGCTAATCTTCCGACAAAAGAAATGCTTGAAACAGTCATTCTGGATAACGAGCTGAAAGGCAACGAATCTGTTAACGGAAAAGACTATGATTCTTTAAAAGAACTCGTTGACGTAAGACAGATGGGATTTGCTCATTCCTTTAGCCACCTTGTTATCGAGGAATTGTTCGAAACAGGTGAAGTGGAAATGCACGGTACGCTAACAGGAGATATTCATATTAACTATGAGGATGCTGAAGTGAACACACGCCTCGTAAAGATTGAACTGTCGGATGCCGTTTATGACATGGTGATAACGGAAGATGGAGAAACAATTGAATTCGAAAAAGACGCATCAGGTTATGTTTACCTGCGTTTAGAAGGTCAACGCTGGAAATTATATTCCTCTGAAGAACTTGAATATCAATATAACAAATAAAACTATTTTTTCTTTGAAACCTACCTATATATGGCAGGTTTCTTTTTTTTAGAATAATTGTATAAAAAAAGATAGTCTAAAAGATGCTAGAAAATTATGTAGAATATTGGTAGATTAATAGAGGATGTGGGAAACTTAGTAATCTTTACAATTTAGGGGGAATTATTGTGAAAAAATGGTTGGTGCTGTTCTTGTTGCCTTTCGTCTTATTGTTTAGCACAAACTCCATCAGTGCTGCTGACGATATTACGGGCCATCCTTTCGAGGCGGAAATGAGAAAGCTTATTGAACTGGGTCATCTGAAAGGTGAAGTCATCGATGGACAGACTTACTATTCACCAGACCGCAATGTAACACGCGCAGAGTTTGCGGTGTTGCTTGTACGAGTTTTAGAGGCTGAAAATTTGGAAGTCATCAACCCTAAGTCTTTTTCTGACGTAAAAGAAGGCGTTTGGTATCAAAAAGCTGTTCAGCAGGCTGTTGAAATGAATATCGTTACTGGGACGCCAGACGGCAAGTTTTTACCAAATGACCATATTACACGGGAAGCTATGGCAACGATGATTGACCGAGCTTTACAATATAAAGGCATCAATCTGCCAGAAGCAGAGTTGAAGTTTACAGATAAGGATAAAATCCAAGAATGGGCTGTAACATCTGTTAAACGCATGGTTTATGCAAAAATCATTCTTGGAAACACGGACAATACGTTCCGTCCTCAAGAAAAAGCGACAAGAGGAACGGCGAGTGCGTTCTTGGTGCGTATGTTGAACACGATGAAAAGTCCTCCGCCACCGCCAGTTCCAAACTTTTATTTGGCAACCGTAACAGCGGATGCAACAACAAAAGTAAAAGAATACGAAACATACGATCAAGCAAAAGCAGCAGCAACACAAAGCAACCATGTTGTTTTAAAAGATGAAAAGATCGTTTACATGAAGAGCGGGGTAGTATCGCCTGCACAGAAAGCTCCACTGGCTTCAACGCTCTTTACGAGTTCAGCATTTAGTGCACATCATTTCAACTTGGTCGCAGGAACAGAAACGGAATTCTTAGATGCAGGTGAAACATGGGTAAAAGTTAAGTTTAGCAACACCGTTGGATACTTTAAAATGAGCGAGGCTACGTTGCATCCAACTGTTACTTTGAAGGGCTACTCTTATTACAAAGTTGAAAACGGAAAGCTAAGCCATTATGTTTACAACGTGAATACAAATGCGTATGGAGTTTATGAATACGGCAGCAGTGGAAACATGCCGAACGGAACTTACAAAAGTGCTGACGGACATACGTTTAAATCCGTTTCAACAGGTGCTGTCTATGACAAGTACCAGTACTTCAATGTGATGCCGCTCTATACGAAAACGAGTTATACAGCAGAACAGTTAAACAATTTTGTAAAAAATAATAAGCCTTCTACAGTAGGCAGCACTCCTCTTGAGACGATGGGACAGGCGCTTAAAAATGTGGAAGCGAAGTACAACGTCAATGCGATGTACTTGCTAGCCCATGCAATTCATGAAAGTGCTTGGGGAACAAGTGCACTAGCAAAGGATAAAAAGAACTTATTTGGTTTGAAGGCGTATGATGGTGATGCTTATGAAAGTGGCGCATCTTTCCCGACTTACGAAGCATGTCTGGAAGAGTTAGTCACTGAATACTTAATTAAACCTAATTCCGGGTATTTTGTGGAAAGCTGGAAAGCGAATGGAGAGGTTCTTGGAAACAAAGAACTTGGTATGAACGTTCGTTATGCTTCTGATCCTTACTGGGGACAAAAGATTGCCGGTTTCATGTATAAAATGGACAAATATTACGGCGGACTTGAGCGAAACAAGTATCAAATTGCTGTAACGTTATTTGCTGGTACAAATGTAAGAAGCGATACAACAGCAACTACATCTACTAACAAGCTTTATCCTATAACAAAGGTAGGTACTCCAGTACTCGTCTTAGCGGAAGTTCAGTCACGTACAAACGAAGGGAACTGGTTCCAGATTGCACCTGAAAATCTGAACGGAGCTAATTATCCTAAGGCATACGTGTACAGCGATGGATATTCACAATATGGTACGAACATGAGAGTTTTACCTTTAGCAGAATAATATTTTAGTAGCAGGCTATTGAACCTTGATTTCAATAGCCTTTTTCTTTTGTCTAGGAAAATATCATGATTAAACTGGCAAACTTTGTCTTTCGTTTGATAGAATGGTAGAGGGAAAGTGGGAAAAAATTATTTTGGAGGGGAAATCTTGAAAAAGTTTTTGTTTTTGTTTGTATTACCGTTTTTACTCCTTTTTAGCTTGGGAATGCAAACTGCAGCTGCAAATGATGGGTTGGACAATGAACAATTTAGAGATGAAATGAGAAGACTGATCGAGTTGGGAATTTTAAAGGGAGTGGAAGTGAACGGTCGTATCGATTACATGCCAAAAGAGAATGTGACACGTGCACAGTTCGCGACGTTTATGATCCGTACTCTTGGTGAAGAAGATCTAAAGGTGGATGCTCCTAAAAATTTCTCGGATGTTAAAGTGAAGGATTGGTTTTATGTAGAGGTTCAGCAAGCTGCCCAATTGGGGATCGTTAACGGGAGAACGGATGGGACGTTTGATCCGAACGGAACAGTAACTCGTGAGGAAATCGCGAAAATGATCAGTAAAGCCTTTGAATATAAGGGAATCACCTTACCTCAAAAAGATATCTCTACATATAAGGATGTAAACAAGGTAAGTGATTATGCGAAGGTGCCGATCGCTCAAATGACAGGCGCAGGAATCTTAAACGGGTACAACAATTTTCTTGATCCAAAAGGGAAATCAACTCGCGGCATGACAGCAGCCTTTTTGGTTCGCATGCTGGATGTGTTGAAGAAACATGAAGAGCCAGCTGAGCCGAAATTTTTTGTCGGTACAGCGACTCCTGACCAGACGGTAAAAGGCAAGGAGTATCCGAGTTTTGCTGATGCTAAGGCAGCGGCAACGGGTGCAAACGATGTTGTATTGAAAGATGACAAAATTGTTTACATGAAGAAGGGGCAGGTGACGAACAGCTCCCTTTCCGCAATGGTCGATATTGATGATCAAGCAGGGTACAATCTGATCGGTTTGGAGAGCGGTACTGCGGCTGAGTACATCGAATCTGACGAAAATGTTGTAAAAGTGAAATTCGGAACAAAAACCGGTTTTATCAAAATGGAAAAGGCGCATTTGATTCCAGAAGTTCAGATAAAAGGGCAGAGCTATTATGAAGTGGAAGGTGAGTATTTGTATCACCATACCTTTAACTCCCGTACAAATAGCTATTATGCACCGTATAAGTATGGCAAGAGTGATTCCGACATGCCTGATGGCGAGTACTACAGCGATAATGGCAGTTTGTACACGAGCAAGGCAGATGGGAAAACATATACGGCTTATCAGTATTTTAATATGATGCCGCTATATACAAAAACTTCTTACACAGCTGAAGAACTGAATCAGTTTGTGAAGGAGCATAAACCGGATGGAATCGGAACGTCGGTTCTTGAGACAATGGGCGAAAAATTTAAAGCCATTGAGAAGGAACATAACATCAACGCGATGTATCTATTGGCGCACGCCATCCACGAAAGCAAGTGGGGTACGAATGAAAAGGCGATTGCAAGAAAAAATCTTTTCGGAATTGGTGCACAAGATGGAACGGACGGATTGACTACGTTCGACTCATATGATGCGTGCTTGGATTCGTTGGTGTACAACCTAATAAAAAAGAAGGAAGATAATTATTTTCTTGAATCTTCTTACCGATACAACGGCGCATTTTTAGGAAACAAGGATCTGGGAATGAACGTATTTTATGCCACAGATCCGTATTGGGGCCAAAAGATTGCAGGCTTTATGAACCAAATCGATGAAGAATTAGGCGGCAAAGAACGCAACAAATACGATATTGCCGTTACACTTGTAAAAGGCTTTACAACGAAAGTCCGGAGCACGCCATCCGTAGCTAACAACCTTTTATATGAGTTAACGAAAACAGGTACGCCAGTTTTAGTACTGGATACGGTTCAGACGGAAAAGGAAGGGACTTGGCTTGAAGTTGTCCCTAAGAACCTCAATGGTGCAGATTATCCAAAAGCGTATATCTATAGCCATGGTGGTCCAGCGGCATATGGGACAAAGAACATGGAAATATTGGAGTTGGCTGAATAAAATTTTTTGTGCTTGACTGAAGGGAATGAGGTTGTTCCCGCTGGTCGGGCTTTTTTTTGTTGTGTTTTACGGGGTGTGGGGTTGTCGAGCGTTGTCGTGGGTTGTCGACTCGCGAGTATGTGGTGAATTTCTGTGAGATTATGTAAATAACTCGTGAGAATACGGCACTAATTTGTGAGATTATCCGTGATTCGTGATTTTCGTGAGATTAAAAGTCCCATGCTTAAATTAACTCCATAAAGGAGCAGTTTTGCTTCCAAAACTGTACATCATTAAAAGAAATACTGGATAATTCAACCACCTCCCTCAAAAACTAATATGGAAGACGACCTAATATAAGGTGAAACATATAGTTTCATACCTTTTTATGATATATTTATTAGTGTTTTACTTAAAATAGGTAAACTTTGCTAAACTGCAAAAGTTAATTAAGGAAAAAGTGGTGACATTCATTGAAAAATACAGTTCGAATTTTAGGTGTAGATTTCGTAAATTCAACATTAAAAGACTTCTTAAATACATTAAGCGGACATCTTGAAAGAGAAGAAAAGACGTTTGTTGTAACAGCTAATCCTGAGATCGTGATGAAGGTTCGAGAGGATGCAAATTATCGCGCAGTAGTTGAAAAAGCGAACTATGTAACAGCTGATGGAATTGGTGTTGTAAAGGCAGCAGGTCTCTTAGGAAAACCGCTTCCTGAACGTGTAACAGGTTTTGAAACGTTCACAGGACTCCTGCAGATTGCGAACGAAAAAGGCTACAGTGTCTACCTGCTGGGTGCCCAAGATGAAGTGCTTCAAAAAACAGTAGCAGAAATCATGAAACAATATCCTAACGTGAAGATAGCAGGGGCTCACCATGGATTCTTTGATTGGAAAGATGATCATATTCCAAACGAGATTCAACGTACGAAGCCTGATCTTATTTTTACCGCATTAGGGGTGCCTAGACAGGAGCTTTGGATCGGACAGAATATGGATAAGTTTGAAAAAGGAGTGTTCATGGGAATCGGCGGATCATTCGATGTACTTGCTGGAGCGGTTCAGCGTGCACCAAAAGTATGGCAAAAAATGAACTT
This sequence comes from Fictibacillus nanhaiensis, assembly GCF_023715445.1. Classification (GTDB taxonomy): domain Bacteria; phylum Bacillota; class Bacilli; order Bacillales; family Fictibacillaceae; genus Fictibacillus; species Fictibacillus nanhaiensis_D. Next base: position 10,569 of record NZ_JAMBOD010000020.1, on the reverse strand, counting down.
GGAGTGGGCTTATCGTTTATTGAAACAGCCATCCCGTTGGAAACGCCAGCTTAGTCTGCCGCATTTTGCATTAAAAGTTATCCAGCAAAAGGTGACGGGCAAGCATGAGTAAAAATACGTTCATCAGGGGAGCACTCATCTTAACGATAGCGACCTTTTTATCTAAGTTTTTAGGTTCTGTTTTCCGTATTCCGTTGCAAAATATCGCAGGAGACGATGTTCTTGGGATTTTCAGTCTCGTATACCCGGTTTACATGACAGCACTTATCTTATCAGTTGCCGGAATTCCGATTGCGATTTCAAAATTAATTTCAGAAGCTCGAGCAAAAGGCGAGGATACTGAAATCCGGAACATTTTTAACACTGCCGGGATCTTAGCGATCATATTCGGTATTCTCTCTTTTAGCTTTTTATATGGATTTTCCTATCAGATCGCAGAAATCCTAGGCGGACAAGAAACAAGAAGCTCACTTATTGTTGTGTCCATTACACTTTTAATCGCCCCTTACATGGCCGTTTACCGCGGGTTTTTCCAAGGTTACGAGGATATGAAGCCAACTGCTTATTCACAAGTGATTGAGCAGTTTATTCGGGTGGCACTCGTAATTGTTGCAGCTTATTATTTTGTTTCGATTCAAGCTAACAACGAAACCATTGCTGCAGGTACGATGGCTGGTTCAGCAATTGCAGCACTTATTTCTTTAATTTTTTTACGAATTCTTTTTCAAAAATCGAAACTAAAACCGGGCTCGAATCGTCCATATACAATAGAGGCGTTTAAATCGTCGAGTAAACACATATTAAAGCTTTCTCTGCCGATTTGTGTAGGTGCTTTGACGATGGCATTGTTGAATGTTGTTGATTCATTGACCATTCCTTCAGCGCTAAAAATGGCAGGGCATACAGCGAAAGAAACCTTTTACTTAAACGGTATTTATGCACGTGGCACATCGCTTGTCCAGATTGCCACTGTATTCTCAACTTCAATTGTTTTGCCGTTAATCCCATTAATTACGGGGAAAATAGCCAAAAACGAGATGGAGGATGCGAATAGAGTAATTAAACGCTCGTTTAACTTGACGCATTTATTCTCATGGCCTGCAGCAGTAGGGATTGCTGCTTTAACACTTCCTTTAAATATTGCGCTTTTTACAAATGATGAGGGAAGTTTGGTTGTTGCAATCGTGAGCTTTAGTTCAGTGTTCACATCACTAGCTGTCTTAGGTACAGGAATTCTTCAAGGGATTAACCGTCCGACAGCAGCAGCGGTCATTATTGTGGCAGCTGCAATTGGAAAGGCACTACTAAACTTTATGCTGATCTCTCAATACGGACTGTTAGGTGCAGCCCTTGCTACTTTAATCATTTACATCGTCATTACGGTAGCAAATGCGCTTGTTATTAAACAAACGTTTAAATTACCTCTAGTAAACCGTTCGATATTAACCTTTACGATCGGAAGTTTGATTATGGGAATTGCTATCGGTTATCCAACATTGTTGCTCGATCTTACCGGGCGTCTTGCAAGCTTATTGTATGCAGGTGTTGCGATAATAATCGGCGGTGCGCTTTTTGCGGTTTTCATTTTACTGACAAAGGGAATGACAGTAGAAGAATTACAATCTTTACCGTTTATCGGGAAGAAATTGGTTCGATTTGGCAGGGTTTCAAAAAATAATGCGTAAGTCTTTAGAGGAAACTAAATATAGCAGAAAAACGCTTTCATTTTTTTAATAAATTGTTAACGAATTTCTCACACAAAATCAGATTTATCTGTGCTATAATTTTCTCTGTGTATAAAATTAAAAGTTGATTTTTGTCGAAATCAAACTCAATAATAAAATGCGTTTTACAAACAATAATAATCACGCCAATTGGGGAGTGTAACTATGACTTACTGGGCATTGTTAATATGTTTCATTGCGTCGGTTCTTTTGACACCGGTCGTGAAAAGGTTCGCCTTTTTCGTTGGTGCAACGGATAAGCCCAACCAGAGAAAAGTTCATCAAAAAATCATGCCGCGTCTAGGCGGTTTAGCCATATTTATCAGTTTCATAATAGGAGTTCTAATTGTACAGCCAGCGAGCCAATATACGGTTCCGATTGTACTCGGAGCACTCGTTATTATCATCACAGGTGTTTTTGATGATATTTTCGAGCTTTCCCCAAAAGTGAAACTGTTAGGGCAAGTCATTGCTGCCGGAATCGTAATCTACGGCGGAGTAGAAGTTCATTTCATCAACTTGCCATTTGATTATCGGTTAAGTCTTGGGTTCCTTGGGATTCCTTTAACACTGTTATGGATTATCGGAATTACGAACGCCATCAACTTGATTGATGGACTTGACGGTCTTGCCGCTGGTGTATCATCGACCGTTTTAATCACGATTTCAGGAATGGCGATTTACAACGGCAATGTTCTAGTTGCTGCTCTTGGAATCATCTTACTGGGAAGCACACTCGGATTTTTGGTTTACAACTGGCATCCAGCGAAGATTTTTATGGGAGACACTGGAGCGCTATTCTTAGGATACATGATTGCTGTTCTTTCTCTGTTAGGATTTAAGAACATTACATTATTCTCACTCGTTGTACCAATTATCATTCTTGGCGTTCCGATCTCAGACACATTGTTTGCGATCATTCGCAGATTCTTAAATAAAAAACCATTATCTGCACCAGATAAATCACATTTACACCACTGCTTATTAAACAGTGGAATGTCTCACCGACAGACGGTACTTGTGATTTACGCGATGAGTGCCTTGTTCGGACTCGCAGCAATACTGTTCAACTTAACAACACTTTGGGGTTCATTGTTAATCCTTTCCGTTCTGTTGCTGATCACTCAGTTTATCGCTGAACGAATCGGATTGGTCGGAAAAGATCACGCGCCTGTTAATAAATTTTTAAGAAAGATTTTTTACGGACTTAAAACGAATCCGAGAGTCGGAAAATAAAAATGAAGAAGGACATCAGTTAGCTGGTGTCCTTTATTTTATGGCGTTCATCTCCCTGCTTTATAAGAATGCCGATATTAAGGTAAAATAAAATCACCACGACCTGTGAAAGGAATGTTCTTTGTTGAAAAAAGTATTATTCGGCCTAATGATTGTATCCTTGCTGCTCACAAGCCCCATGATCTATGAACGTGTTCAAACCGAGTCAGCAAATAATACATATGAAGTGATGGTTCCGTATACGGACCTTGAAGAATTAAAAAGAGAAGATATATCTGAATCTAAGATTTATGAAGGTCTGAAGGAAGCACAAGTTCATGCGATCACCCTTGAGCCTGAGAACTTAAGATCCTTAGAGACGCAAGGTATTGTTGCTGTCCTGAAAAAAAGTGATATGCAAAACTATTTTGCATTAACCAACAATTTAGATTCAGTAAAAATTCCAACGAATGATGGAATATTCGTAAGCTACCTTAAAGAAGGTCATAGATCGGAACCTCATTTACAACGTGCATTTAAAGATAAGATTTCATCATTTACGGCAAACGGCCAAAAGTTTTATTTTATTGAAGGAAAATCTTCGGATGATCCCAAAATTGAGGATAAATCATTAGGCTATTTTAATACAGATGCATACCAGGAGATAGTTTCAAATGGTTTTCAGGTAGTACCACGCATCAGTAATGAATATTCTTCAGATGAGAAAGAAGGACATTCCCATAATGATCAGCTTGTTCGGCAGTTATTGAAGTTTCCGAAGAATGAAGTAGACAAAGTCCTTTTTATCGGAAAAGAAGTCGTAGGTTATGACGGAGCCGGCAAAGACAAAATGATACAGTACGCCAAACAATTAAAAGCCAATGACTATGATGTGGTTACCATTGAAGGCACGGAGCAAAAGGGTATACAAACTTTTGCGAAAGCGATGGATTATGACGTTGAACGGTTGTATAGTCACAAAGATACAAGATTCGATGAAACATCTGAAAAACTTGCACGTGGTTTAAAGGAACGTAATATTCGTACGTTTCTAGTGAAAGTGGATCGTGAGGAAGACAAAACAGCCGAAGATGCATTGAATCAATTGACAAAAGAGATCAAAGAGTTTCATGCCGAGGCGCCTGGATATTTCAGTATCGGTGAAGCCCAGCCGTTTAAAGACATGAAAGAATTTAAGTTCTTGCAGCTTTTCGCTTTCTTGGGTGGCTCAATTTATATGGCCTTTGCTGCAGCATCTGTTCATAAGAAACTTACGATGCTTGCCTTAATAGGTGGTCTAGTAATATCGGCAGCCTATCTGTTTTCAGGAATTAGCATGCTGCTAAAAGGGTTTGCCCTGCTTGTTGCAGTTGCTGGACCAATCTGGGCAGTCTTGCGCGTTAGACATGTTAAGAATTTAAATAAACTCTTTCTAAACTATCTCATTTCAGCGGCTATCATTTTTATGGGTGCCTGGTTCATCTCCACCTTGCTTTACGGAGATCCTTACCTTTATAAGCTTGAGGAATTCAGAGGTATTAAAGTTCTGTTGGCATTACCGATTTTAGTAACAGTGATCGTATTCGCTATTCAAATTAATCACGCTTCTTCACTACGGAAGTTTGTAGGCTACATCAATAGTCCGATCCGTTATTCACACGTAATCATTTTCGGAATCGTAGCTGTAATCGGAGCGTACTATTTAAGCAGATCAGGGAACCAGGGGACAGCGACCACATTGGAGCTGGTGTTCAGAAGCAAGCTAGAACAGCTTATGTTTGTTCGTCCGCGTACAAAAGAATTCTTGATCGGTTTCCCATTCTTTGTGTTTGGACTATACTTATTCCGCAGATACGCAGGAATCGCAAGTGCTTTTTTAGTAATTGGTGTGATCGGATTTGCATCCATGATGAATACTTTTACACACCTGCATATTCCACTCATGTTGTCCGTTCTGCGTTCCGTTTACGGTCTTGTCATCGGATTAGTGATTGGGCTTGTCATGATTGCCGTTTATAAAGCAATAAAGGATAAATTGTACCCGTACGTACGTGAAAGGTGGATACAATGAAAGTAGTTTTATCAGGGTATTACGGATTTAACAATATTGGGGATGAGGCGATTCTTCTATCGATTATCTCCGCATTGAAGGAACAGAAGCCAGATATCGAGATCGTGGTGCTGTCTAACAATCCTGAATATACAAAGAAAACTTATGGGGTTGATGCCATCAATCGCTGGCAGATGAAAGATGTTCTTGCCGTGTTGAAAACGTCCGATGGATTAATCTCTGGCGGTGGAAGTTTGCTGCAAGACAAAACGGGCATGAAGAGTATCCCGTATTATACAGGAATCATGATGCTCGCACGGATGGCTGGGAAGCCGTTCTTTATCTATTCACAAGGAATGGGGCCGATCGATAAATCAGTGAGCCAGTTCTTGACGAGAATGATGCTGAAAAAAGCAGGGAAGATTACACTGCGCGATACAGGATCTATCCAGTTGTTAAAAGATATCGGTCTGCGTAATGAGATGGAGCTTGTTCCGGATCCTGTGCTTGGGTTTCATTTGGATGAAGCAAAGTCTGACTGGTATGAGCAGCAAGCTTTTACGAAGCCTGTTTTAACGGTTTCTGTGCGGGAGTGGCCGACAACTAACGATTTTAAAAGAAAGATTGCTGAAGCACTCGATGATTTTATTCGCAAAGGGAACGAAGTAGTGTTTATCCCGATGCATGATAAGCATGATGATGATACTTCCCGTGAGATTTTAGCAATGATGAGTGAAAAAGCGTATGTTGCGCCTTATAATGCTTCAATCGAAGAGAAGGTATCGATCATTGGACTTTCCGATATGCTTTTAGCAATGAGACTTCACGCGTTGATCTTTGCAGGGATCATGAACACGCCATTTATCGCACTGTCGTATGACCCGAAGATCGATGCATTCTCCGAGCAAGCGAACCAGCCGGTGTTTGCTCATATTGATGGGGAGTGGACGAGCGAAGAGCTGGCTGAAGCTTTAAGTCATCATCTGGAGGCATTGCCTCGGGAAAAAGAGAAGCTGCGTAGTGCTGTTGCGCCATTAACAGCAAAAGCAAAAGATACAGCTAGACAGGCGATTGAGTTGTTTGCTAGATCATAGTGTGGAGAGTGGCCCTGTTAGGATGCTGAAGGCGTTCTGGCAGGGTTGTTTATTTATCGTGGATTTGTGTCGAGCCGGGAGAATATCGTAATTTTCGTGAGATTAAGTGAAAATCTCGCGAGTTTAAGATGATTTCTCGTGAGAATAACCACAAAAGCTGTGAGATTAAATAAAAAGGGCTCTGCAAACGGATTTTTGCAGAGCTTCGTTATAGAACATATCCTTCTATTTGTGTAAATGTACACTATCTCAATATCTTATTTCTCCGGCAGTGACTTTAAATAGGCATCCGATAGGCCTAATAACTGTAGAATTCGATCGTAATCCTTTTTATACGGAGCATGTGGCACCTTGGTAGCTGTTTCAAGTGTCAATGCTTCTCCGTCATCAAATGATTTTTCAGGCGTAAAGACAATTTCTCCATTAAAGAACGAACCGGCAGGCATATAATATCGCATTCCGATCAAGTTTTCCTTATGATTCAAAAGGTCCTGGCCAAAGTGAACATAGTCTTTCAATGAAACGCCGAGCAAATTCGCGAGCGTTGGCATCATGTCAAGCTGACCGGCTAGCTGATCAGAAGTCATTCCCTGATCTGTAATTCCTGGTGCAGTAATAACAAATGGTACATTGAAGCGGTCGATCTTCGTGTATTCATGTCCAAGAAGTTCTTTTAAAATTTCAGGATCTTTCTCCTTAAACATCGTATGGTGCATGCCCATATGGTCTCCGTAAAAGGCGAGTACGGTGTTCTCCCATATTCCTTCAGCCTTTAGCTGTTCAATAAACTTACCTAAAACCATATCGTTATAACTTATTGCTTGAATATATTTGCCGACAATTGAATTCTTGTATCTTTCCGGCAGATCAAATACATCTTTATCCGCAGGGATCACATATGGGTGGTGGCTTGTCATCGAAACGAAATGGGCGTAAAATGGTTTATTTTTCTCGTGCAAACCTGTTAATAACGGCATTCCTTTATTAATCAGCACTTCATCCGATGGACCAAGCCCGATAAGATCTTCTTTTCCAAAAAACTCCAGCGCGTAATACTTGTCAAAACCAAGTGAAGGATAAAGCTCAACTCGATTCCAGAAATCAACTTTATCCGCATGAAGTGTGAAGGATTCGTAGCCTTCCTTTTTCAGAAGCTTCGGCATGCTTGGAAAAGCTTTCTTTTCAAAGAAAGTAGACGTCGCAACCATCCCAGCTGGGTAGAGAGAGGTGTTGGCAATGAACTCAGCATCCGACGTATTTCCGGCACCCGTTTGCTGATAAAGGTTATTAAAATAAAAACTGTTCTGTATCAGCTTGTTCATATTTGGCGTAACTTCTTTCCCATCGATCTTCAAGCCGATCGGGAAGTCTTGCATGGATTCGAACTGAATCAGTATCAGATTTCGCCCTTTTGCAGCGCCAAAATAGTTGCGTTTCGAATCCGGGATTTCCTTGATTCCTTTTATTTCGTTTATCTTATCTTGAATGGTTTCTTCATTTTTCAACTCTTTATCTGAAAGAGCTGAGGCCTGCGGAAGACCGCCGTTTGGTCCGTAATACGCTTGCAGCGCTTCGTAATTGAAGATCCCTTTTGTTTCTGCAGCCAATGCAGAATTTGTGATGATCTCATCTTTATGAAGAAACAAATTTGCAAGACATACTGCAAAAGATAGTACCAATAATGGTGAGATCACTTTAACTTTTGAAAGTTTAAAATTAGAACGTAAGGGTATCTTTCTTGTTAAAAGTATCCCAATCATCAAAATAAAATCTAAGTACAAAAGGAAATACTCAGGCTGAATCAGCTGTGTCACACTGTCTTTTACAGCTCCTACTTGTCCGGCTTGCATTAGGGCATAATAGGTGGGAATGTTGCCGAAGTAAGAATGATAAACAGCAATCCCAAAAAACAGTGTTGAGAGCAGTATGTTTAATAGGAGATAAAGCGGGAATTTCAGTTTATTGGTCGCTATGTACTCAATTAAGCATGCGAAAAGAAGGATATAGCTAAGTTCAAGAGTAATAGTATCCAATAAATTATTATTCTGAAATAATATATATCGAACAAAAACAGCTTTTAAAGCCATCGAAATTGTAAATATAAAGAAAATAGTTCCAAAAAATGCTTTTCGTTGTTGCAAAACAGCACCCCCGTTTTTAAACGTTTGTTTAACAAATTATAACCATCAGGTCTTTAATTTGTAAAGAAACGGTATATGTTTTGTAAAGGGTATTCGCTAAAAAACGACAAAATTAGTTATATACTGGGTAATTTTTGTCTGATATACTAATTTTATGTTAAATTTTAGTTACAAAGGATGTTGTGGGGATGAAAAATAAAGGTTGGATGAGATGGGCAGTATCAGGTGGATTGCTGATCGTACTGGTACTGGCATTTATTTTTATAAAAAAGATTTATCCGTATCCTGAATCGATTGCGACTACAGGTACTTCTTCAGAAGTAAAACTGGATGTAGAGCCATACGAAACGCCGGCAATTCAGGAAGAGTACGATGTTATTGTTGTTGGCGGTGAGCCTGAAGGGGTGGCTGCAGCGGTTTCAGCAGCAAGAAACGGTTCAAAAACATTATTGATCGAACACCGAGACGGTTTAGGTGGTTTGTTTACATATGGCGCTTTAAATTTTCTTGATGTAAGTCATGATATTAACGGCAACTGGGCAAACCAGGGGACATTTTTAGAATGGTTCAAGTTGGTTGATAAAAAAATCGGTTTTGATATCGATGTTGCAAAAGTTGCATTTATGAAAATGGTGCAAGATGAAAAGAACTTAACTCTTTCATTAAATACAAAATTAAATGATGCGGTAATGGACGGAAATACACTCACAGGCATCACTTTTACAACAGAAGATGGCAAGCAAAAAACGGTTTCAGCAAAACGCTTTGTTGATGCTACTCAAGATGCAGATCTAGCAGTAAAATCAGGCACACCGTACTTTAAAGGTGGAGCTGATATCGGCTTAGAAGATCGGAAAATGGCGGTTACCCTTGTTATGCACTTTAAAGGTGTAGATTGGGCGAAATTCACACAGGCATCCAAGGATGGCGTTTTTGGCGGTGGTGAGGTTCATGGGAATGTAGCTTGGGGCTACGGAAAATTCCACCGTGTGTATAAAGCGAATGATCCGATGATGCGTTTAAGAGGGTTAAATGTAGTCCGTCAAGAAGACGGGACGTTATATATTAATGCTTTGCAGATCTTTGGTATTAATGGGTTGCTTGATAGCGATAAGGAAAGAGCAATCGAAATGGGTAAAGAAGAAACAAGACATATCTTAAAATATCTACAAAAGAACTTCCCGGGTTTTGAGAATGCAGAAATTGCAAGCTTCCCCGAAGAATTGTATGTAAGGGAAACACGCCATGTTCTGGCTGAATATCAATTACCAATGACAGATGTATGGGAAAATAATGATCACTGGGATTCAATCGGGTTTGGAGCTTATCCTGTAGATGTTCAAGCAACTTCTCCGGCTGATTATGGATTTGTTGTTTCCGCACCAGAACAATATGCTATTCCGTTCCGTTCTTTAGTGCCGCTGAAGACGGATAATCTTCTTATTGCGAGTAAGGCAGCTGGTTACAGCTCGATTGCGGCAGGGAGTGCACGTGTTGTACCAGTTGGGATGACGCTAGGTGATGCAGCTGGTGCAGCATCAGCCCTTTCCATTGAAAATGCGGTTACTTTTAGAAAGATGTCTCAGGATAAAGAGTTAATCAAAGAATTACAAACTACCTTAAAAGATCAAGGCGCAAACATCTATCCGTTTAATGTTGATTTTCCTTATAAAGGCGAGTGGTTCTATAATGAAATTAAACCGCTCATCAACTACGGTCTGATTTTCGGGGGATATAAAAACGAATTCCCTGTAAAAAAACCAATTAGTGAAGGTGCTTTCGGGAAATTAATGAGTAACGGTGTGAAACATATGCTGTCGGACCAAACACAAGAATTTAGAACGAAAGAAATGAACGAGTTGATTGGGGAAGAAACAGATATTCTAACTCGAAATAAAGCAGCTCAAATGATTCTGGTACTCAACAACACAGTGGTATCCAATGAAGATGCTTGGGATGTAGCGATTGAAAAAGGATTTATTGATGAAACGCTGCAAAAACGTCTGAAAAATGATAAAAAGTTACAGGGCAGTGAAGGGTATTATCTAGCTGCACATGCATTAACGATGATGCAGAAAAAGAATTAAATAAGGTTAAAAGCTGATAGAAGAGGGTGAAGTGCCCTTTTGTATCAGCTTTTTTTTGTGGATGAGAGGGACTTGGTGGAGTGTCGGGAATGTCGAATCGCGAGTATATTGAAATTTTCGTTAGATTGCAGGATGATGTATAAAAGTATGTGTAAGCCTTTGCAGTAGACAAAAAGAAAAAGACAAAGTACTCTCGGTTTGTCCAGAACCTTTGAGAGGAGACTTTGTCTTTTGAATAATTCTACTATAAACCAACAA
>NZ_JAMBOD010000001.1 GCF_023715445.1 Fictibacillus nanhaiensis | reverse complement strand
AGCTTCAAAAACTCGTTCCATGGTCAACAGATCTACCCGAATCATGTTATTTAGCTAATCATAAGGAATAACAAAAGTTTAAATGATCCACACCTTGAAAAGCAGGTGTGGATCATTTTACGCTTACAGTTTATTAGCCATTTTCGTGGATTCGTGTAAATTCTCGTGAGATTAAATCAAAATCTCGTAAGAATATCATCCTTTTTCGTGAAATTATGAGCTAGACTTCATAATTACCCACTATACTAAGCTCGTTTCAAGCAATTCTGCTTCTTTGTTTGCAACATTCGCCGGAAATTCAATAGAAACAGTCGTGCCGCAGCCTTCTTTTGACACAATATTCATCTTTCCGCCATGATACTCAACGATTTGGTAACAGATCAGGAGGCCAAGACCAGGATTTCCTTCCTTTGTCGTATAAAACGGCTGGCCGATCAAAGGCAAAATGTGATCAGGAATTCCGTGACCATCATCTTTTATGATGATCTGAAGGGCGCTATCACCCTGTTGAAGTGATACAGAGATCGTTCCCCATGAAGGGGTTGCTTCCACCGCATTCTTAAGTACATTTAAAAATAACTGAGTCATTAGGTTTCCTTCACATTTAAAATAGACAGGTTTACCCGGCAGATCCAAATTAAAAGTAGGTGTACGAGAGTCTATATCATCCTTTAAATATTTTATGGAACAATTGATGACATCAATTAAATTATGTTCGTGCTTGATGATCATATGAGGCTTCGCCAGGATCATAAGCTGGCTGATGATAAAATTAATTCGCTCGGTTTCCCGCAGCATGATTCCTAAAAAGTGATCCTTTTCGTTAGAAGCATAATGTGATTTGAACAATTGTGCAAAGCCTTTAATGGAAGTTAACGGATTACGGATTTCATGGGCAAGTCCAGCTGCAAGTTCACCGACGTAAGATAACGTTTGCGCGCGTTGCTTAAAGTTCTGAGCCTCATTAATAGCTGTCATGTCTTTTGCGATGCCAATAACCGCGGTAATCGTATTTTTGATAGAGTAAGGAATACTTGTAATTTCAAGTTCCACTTCATGTCCATCCTTATGGTAAATGGTCAATGGATGCTTAACGGTCTCGCCTTGCATGACTCTTTTTAAAAAAGCGAGGGAAATCTCTACATCCGTTTCTTTTAACAGGCTGGTATACGGCATTTTTTGAAGCTCCTCGAATGAGTAGCCCGTAATCGTTTCAATGGAATGATTAGCTTTAATAAAGTTTCGGTCAGGTCCGATTACAAAAACCCCTTCAGGATTTAGGTCGAAAAGGGAATTATACCGATGTTCACTTTCAAGGAGGTCTATACGCTGCTGAACGATCTTTTTTTGATCAAGCTGTTCTAATATATATAATATCAATACGATAGTCGTTGCGCCCAATACAAGTAAAGTAGTGAGGATATTGATGTTTGTAAGTGGAAACTCGTTGTGCCAATTAAAAGTAGGTGTACTGCCTACTAAGGCCATCTCGCCGATATAATGCATGAGACTGACTCCGCTTGTAAAGGACAAACTTGCCAAAGTCATTCTCAATTTAAACGGGTTCAATAGTAGAATTTGAAAACCGATCCAAGAAAAAAGAAATGCTGTACCGACAGATAAAAAGATCAAAACTGGGTCTGTCTGTAGGGGCATATGAATATGCATAGACAATATACCAATTGTATGAACCGAAATGATCCCAAAAACAAAAGTAATAACAGGCGTTAAAAGTTTTTTCTGTTGTTTTTGCAAGTTATACTGAAAAAGATAGAAGGAAACATAGGAAAAAACAACGCCTACCACAAAAGCTGATATCATAGTCAGCAGGTCATAGACAAACGGGACAGGACTTTGAATAGAAAGCATTCCCATGTAATGTGTAGCCCATAAAGCTAAACCCATTGTCACGGAACCTATTATTAAAAATCGTTGCGGTGTTTTATGTTCTCCTGAATTTCTTTGTGCCCATTCAATAGATATAAGGGAGAAGAGAAAACAAACGAAAAGAGATAATACTACTATATATAGATTATGGTCCAATAGTCCCGTCCCTCCTTTAATTCTTAGGTCACATTGTAAATTCTTCCATATCCGACAATATCCTTCTTTGTTCGGAAAATTTTTTTTGATAAGTTTAATCTTTATTGTGTTGAATAAAACAGAAGGTGTATTTATTAGAGAGTGGTGAAACCTTTGGAAACGAAATACATATTAGCGGCTGATGTTGGGGGAACAACCATCGAATGTGGTTTGTTTGAACGTAATGGAAAGCTCCTGAGTAAAAAAACACTTATAACAAGTGATGTGATCAAGTCGGACGTTGCAGAATGTATAGCAGACGAGATGAAACGTACATTGAACGATCACGGAATATTATTGGACGAAGTGTGCTGTATCGGTCTAGGGGTCCCTGGATTAGTGGATGCGACAGGAATGATTTTGAAAGCCCCGAGCTTAAAGTGGAACCGTTATCCATTGGGTGAAAAATTGAATCAATTGCTTCGTATTCCGGTGTATGTTGGAAACGATGTAAACACAGGTCTTTTAGGAGAAGTGGAAAACGGAAATTTGCAGAATGTTAAGCATGCCGTGTATTTTATGATCGGAACGAGCATCGGAGCCGGTTTGCTCATAAACGGAGAAATTTATGAAGGAAGCCGTTTTTCTGCAGGTGAAGTCGGCTTTATCGTGACGAATTACGATGTTTTGAAGGACGGATTCACACCGGCCCGGCCGGGATACGGCTATTTAAGCACGCAGGCAGGCGGGTTTGGAATGGCTATAAAATATTCACTTGAAACAGGAAATGACGTCCCAACTAAACAGTTGTTTAAGTTAGCTGAGAATGGAGATGAAACGGCTGTGAAAATTATAGAAGAGGCAGTTAAACATCTAACAACAGCAATCATAAATCTATCAGCCATCTTAAATCCGGAAGTCATTCTGCTTGGAGGCGGGGTTGGAACTGAGCTTCACCCTTACTTGGAAAAAATAGAAGAGAATCTCGAAAAATACGTGCCGGTTAAGCCTGAATTGAGAATATCGACTATGCAAAATCGCTCCGTTTTGTACGGTGCTTATGCGTTATGCAGAAAACAGTTAGATCAGTCCTGAAAAAGGGTTAAAGGATACTGGTGACACTACGAGAATATAAAACGGTAGGGAAACTATATTTAAGTGAATTCGTTTACGCGATGGTGTAGACTGTTTAAAGGTAACGAAAACTTTTTTCATAGAGAGGAACTAAAAACATGAGCAAGGTAGCCGTCATTACAGACAGTACTTCATACATACCCGAGCACATCCGAAGCGAAAAAAACATTGTAATGATTCCGCTCAACGTTATTTTCGACAATGAAACATACAAAGAAGAAGCTGAAATAAAAGTAGATGACTTTTATGAAATGGTCAGCCGTGAAGAGAAGCTGCCGAAAACATCACAGCCAGCGATTGGTGAATTAGTCGAGCTATTAGAAGAACTTTCTAAAAACTACGATGAAGCAGTTATGATTACATTATCAAGCGGCATCAGTGGAACGTACCAAAGTGCGGTCGCTGCCGGTGAAATGGTAGAAGGAATCACACTTCATGTATTTGATTCAGAAATCAGCTGTTCACCTCAAGCATTTTATGTGTTCAAAGCAGCAGAACTGGCGAATGAAGGTGCAAACGGATACGAAATTATGAATGAACTGTTGCAGATGAAAAGTAACGGTATTCCGGCGTACTTTTTGGTGGATGATCTGAATCACTTGCACCGTGGAGGCAGAATGAACACAGCACAGCTTTTTGTAGGAAATCTGCTGCAGATCAAGCCAATCCTTCATTTTGTTGATAAAAAAATCGTTCCTTTTGAAAAAGTCCGAACGAAAAAGAAAGCCTTAAAGCGTATTTTCGATCTGATGGATGAAGATTTGAAAGCAGTTGAAAAAGTGACGATCAGTGTGATCCACGCAAAACGTGAAGATGAAGCTGTTGAAATTGCAGAAGAACTTCGTGGAAAGTTTGTTAATGCAGATGTATCAATCAGCTATTTCGGCCCCGTAATCGGTACCCACCTGGGTGAAGGATCACTCGGAATCACCTGGATAAAAGAATAAAATTGGAGAGAAAAATATGCATTCTCTAACACATCAGGAGACAACTCAATGAGGTTTGTCTCCTTTTTATTAAACAATCGTTTAACCATTGCCCCTGAAAGATTTATGAAAGACCCTGATTTAAAGCCAGTTCCGTTTAGTGAGCTTCCCGAAATTGAACCCCAGCCTCTGAATTCCGCGTATAAGTTTGATGAAAAACTTAAGCAACTCCTCTTTGGCAAGATGCTTCTCCTTGATGAAATTCCTTTTTCTTTAGAAGAAATTCATGAGCATTATGAAAATGGATATTTAGGTTACATTGCTGGGATTATGAAAACGAAGTATGGCTGGAAATGTAATCGATGCGGAAATGAGAAAGACCGTTTGTTTGCTTCGTTTTCGTGTTTTCGATGCAAAAACGAAAAATGTGTTTATTGCCGGAACTGTATCATGATGGGTAGGGTGAGTATGTGCACTCCGCTTCTTTCATGGACAGGTCCGAAAGTGAAATGGGATTCCGAAAATGAGTTAGTGTGGCAAGGAGAATTGTCGGCAGGTCAGCAAGTTGCTTCTGATCGATTTGTCGAATCAGTCGGAAAAAGAGGAGAACTGCTGATTTGGGCTGTTTGTGGAGCAGGGAAAACAGAAGTGCTTTTTAAAGGAATTGAAAAAGCTTTGAAGATGGGACTTCGGGTTTGTATCGCAACTCCCAGAACCGATGTGGTTCTGGAACTCACTCCACGGCTAAAGGCTGTTTTTCCAAATACCGTGATCGCCTGTTATTATGGCGGATCAGAAGAACGTGAAATACCTGCCCAACTTGTTATTACAACAACTCATCAGCTGTACCGGTTTAAACACGCGTTTAACGTTATGGTCGTCGATGAAGTCGATGCCTTTCCCTATTCCTACGATCAAACCCTTCAGCATGCGGTGTCATGTGCGGTCCAACACGAGCATCTTTTCATCTACCTGTCAGCAACACCTTCTCGAAAAATGAAAAAAGCCGTTAAACAGGGACAACTATCTTGTGTGAAAATACCAATCAGATTTCACGGATTTCCTTTACCGGAACCGAAAATGGTATGGAGCGGTGAGTGGAAGAAACGTTTGGAAAGAAGAAAGTTGCCTCCAGCTTTTGTGGCATGGATAAAGGAACAAGCTGCCAGCAGAAGACGGGCGATGATTTTTGTTTCTTCTGTATCCATTATAGAAAAGGTTACTACGATCATTCAAAAACATGTAGATGTATCGGTCGATTTTGTTCACGCTGAAGATCCACTCAGAAAACAAAAAGTTGAACAGTTCCGGCAAGGGGAAATACAACTATTAGTCACAACAACGATTTTAGAAAGGGGAGTAACGGTTCCTTTTCTTGATGTAGCTGTATTGGGGGCTGATCATGAAGTGTTCACAGAAAGCGCACTCGTCCAGATGGCAGGTCGTGCTGGGAGAAGTAAAGACGATCATATCGGGCAGGTGTTATTTTTTCATTACGGGAAATCATTAAGCATGTTGAGTGCCATTCATCATATAAGGGAAATGAATAAGGAGGCCAAGTTATGAGTTATTGCTTGTTTTGTCACGTATCGTACACCGATACATGGTCATGGGCGTCATTGCTTGGTTTGTCATCCGCACCATTACTGTGCCAACCGTGTGAAAGGAAATTAACGTTGATACAAGGTGATATTTGTAGAATATGCGGTCGATCGTTTTCATTATTTCCCGAGGAATATCGACAAGGTGATTGCTGCTACGACTGCATTCGTTGGGAGGAAGATGAAGAATGGAAGGGAGTTTTGCAGCAAAATCGGTCACTTTATGTCTATAACGATTTCCTGAAAGAAGTGATCGCAAAAATTAAATATCGCGGGGATGCTGAATTGATTAAGGCATTTTATCCAGTTGCCCATACGAATATGAAAAGCATTTCCCAGAATGCAGTTATAGTTCCGATACCATTAAGTAATGAACGTCAGTATGAAAGAGGCTTTAACCAGGCTGAGTTATTCGCTTTAAGTATGAATCGGAATGTTAATCTGCTATTAAACAGAAAGACGCATGAAGAAAAACAAAGTAAAAAAACGCGTAACGAAAGAATGGAAAAGAAAAACAACCCTTTTGTCGTGGAGGAACCATCTAAAGTAAATGGCAAAAGAATAGTTTTAGTGGATGATGTATACACGACAGGCACCACATTAAGGTATGCGGCTAAAGTCCTGATCGAAGCAAAAGCAAAAAACGTGTCATCAATAACACTGGCGAGATAAATAAAGCGAATGTCCCGTTAAAACCTTCTTTGCATTTTCCGATATAAAGAAAAGATAGAAATGCTAAGGAGCGGAACTTTATGGGTGATTTAATGAACTGCCCGCAGTGCGGAAAACTTTATATCAAAAGGATTCGTAATACTTGTGATGCCTGTTATTTTGAAGAAGAACAGCAATTTGACAAAGTTTACCGATACATCAGAAAGAGTGAAAACCGAAATGCGACAATTGTTGAAGTTAGTGATGCAACAAAGGTCTCTGAAAACAAGATTATTTATTTTATCCATCAAGGGAGAATCCGTGTTAAAGGGTTTCCGAATTTCACTTATCCTTGTGACGGATGCCAGAAACCAATAAATGATGGACGGCTTTGTCAGCAATGTAAAGATAAGCTTAAATCAGAACTTTCCATTGAGGATTTTATCAAGAAAAAACAAGAAGAAGCATTACCTTCTTACCATACCGATGACAATTAACCTAATTTCGTTTCACACTTTAAAGATTTTCAAGCTTTTACCGATATAATGAATAAGAGAAAACAGTCTCTAAACGAGGTGACTATATTATGCGTATTAATCATTTTAATTCTATACAAAACAATCCTTACAAAAATCAGGTGCAGGATATGAAACAAGAAAAGATGCAGTCTAACTTCAAAAAAGATGAACTGCAAATTTCAGATGAAGCAAAAAAATTATTATCTTCCTCTAAATTTGATCAAGAGCGTGCTGAAAAAATAAGTGAAATAAAGAACCAAGTAGATAAAGGAACGTACAAAGTTAATGTTTCTGAAACGGCGAAATCAATTATTAACTTCTGGCAAAAGTGATAGGAGGTCATTCATGGAAACGGCACAAATGACATCTTTACTTGAACGTTTGCTTACTTCCCATGAAGAACTTCTTGCGTTAGGAGAACGGAAAACAGAAGTTCTTAAACTTGGGGACATGAAAGCACTCGATGTTCTATTAAAAGAAGAAGATCTTCAAGTAAAAAAACTGCAGCTGATTGAAAAAGAAAGAATGCTTAAGTTTACGAATGTGACACTTGGGGATGTTCTGGAGCAAGCGGATGAAGCTGATAAAGTAAAACTGCTTCACCTTCAAGATCAGCTGATTCAAACCTATGAAGCATTGAAAAGCAGAAACGAATTGAACCAGGAATTATTGGAGCAATCCCTGCAATACGTGAACATGTCTTTAAGTATGGTTCAGCCGCAAAGTGAACCATCAACATACAGCAACACAAAAAAGAACCCTTATGCGAATCAATCTTCTTCACTTTTTGATTCGAAAGCTTAAACCTTACGGAGGATATTACTATGCGCTCAACTTTTCATGGATTGGAAACAGCCCGCCGCGGGATGTTCACCCAGCAATCTGCATTGCAAACAACAGGACACAACATAGCAAATGCAAATACACCAGGGTACACTCGTCAGCGTGTTAATTTTGTACAAACTGAGCCATACCCAGCAGCATCTAGAAACCGGCCGAACATTCCTGGACAGATGGGTACAGGCGTACAAGCTGGTTCCATTCAACGTGTGCGTGAAAGTTTTTTAGATGTTCAGTTTAGAACGGAGAATAATAAATTTGGACATTGGGAAACGAGAAGCAACGCAATAGCAAAGATGGAAGACATTTTAAACGAACCTTCTGATACAGGCTTATCAAAAACGTTGGACCGTTTCTGGCAATCACTACAAGACTTAGCGGTTCATCCTGAAGATGAAGGAGCACGTTCCGTAGTTCTCCAACGAGGTATTGCACTTTCCGAAACTTTTAACCACATGTCAACTTCTCTAGACGGAATCAGAAAAGATATGGGATACCAGGCAGATGTAACAGTTAAGGATATCAACTCAATTATTGATAAAATTAATGATATTAATATCCAGATTTCAGAAGTTGAGCCACATGGATATTTACCGAATGATCTATACGACAAGAGAGATAGTTTAGTAGACCAGCTTTCAGGTCTAGTAAATATTAAAGTTGAGCGGGTTCCAACCGCCGATCCTAGTTTGATTGATCTTAATTTTAATCCGGATGGAAAGTATAGGATTCATCTGTTAGATGATAAAGGCGCATCACTTGGATTATTGGTAGATGCCGATACGAATACCATTACAGAAATTAATAGCATATTAGATCCAAGCACAGGTGAATTAACCACACTTACATTCGGAGGAAATAACCTTTTAGATGGAAGTGTAAAAACACAAGGTAAATTACAATCATTAAGAGATGCATATCATGAAACTTATCCTGATATGATGAAGAATTTAGACGATTTAGCTTATAAGTTTATACAAGCGTTTAATACCCAGCATAATTCCGGGGTCGGCTTAGATGGAGCTGCTTCTGGTAACTTTTTTAACCCTGGAACACAAATAGGCGCTGCCAAAAATATGAAAGTAATCTTAATCGATGTGAAACAAATAGCTGCTGCATCATCAGGCGGGAAAAATGGTGATGGATCCAATGCATTGAAACTTGCTGATGTAAGGGACGATGTTAATTTCCAAAGTACATATGAAGGATATATCGGTTCCATGGCAGTTGACGCTCAAAAAGCTGTAGGAATGAGTACAAACTCTATTGTCTTACTAGACTCGGTTGAAAAGAGAAGACAGTCAATTAGCGGTGTTTCATTGGATGAAGAAATGACAAATATGATTCAGTATCAACATGCGTATAATGCAGCAGCACGAAACATTACAGTTGTTGATGAAATGTTAGATAAAATCATTAATGGTATGGGTGTCGGAGGAAGGTAGGTGTAAATAATGCGTGTAACACAATCAATGTTATCGAATAACATGCTGCGTCATATTAGCCAAAGTTATGAAAGAATGGCCAAGACACAGGAGCAGCTTTCGACCGGTAAAAAAATCAGCCGTCCATCAGACGATCCAGTTGTAGCCATGAAAGGGATAGCATATCGAACAGATTTAACAGAGGTAGAACAATATAAACGAAACTTATCGGAAGCATATAACTGGATGGAGAATTCGGATGCTGCACTTGATAAGGCAACAAGTGTACTTCAAAGAATACGGGAACTAACTGTCCAAGCTAATAATGGAACTCTTGAAGAATCCCAAAGAGGCATGATAGGAAAAGAAATTACTCAATTAAAAGAGCATTTAGTTTCAATTGCAAACACAAAAGTGGCAGGAAAATATATCTTTAATGGAAACGATACTACAAACCCTCCAGTTTCATCTACAGGAGGAACTGTTACCGTTTCGACTAACAATAAACCTGTAAATATTGAAATGTCGAATGGGATTGAAGTTCCTGTTAATATTGATCCAACTAAAGTATTTAATGATAACCTATTTAATGATTTAACCGATCTAGAAGATTCACTAAATGGGAAGAACACTATGCCTGTTGGAGACTTTCTTGATAAACTAGATACAAATATTAATAACCTTGTAGCTGAGCGTGCAGAGTTAGGTGCCCGTTTTAATCGGGTGGAACTGATTGATGCTCGTGTTAGTGAGCAAGAAGTCATCGCAAACCGAATTCTATCTGATAATGAAGATGCGGATATTGAGCGTGTTATTACAGACTTAAAGATGCAAGAAAGCTTGCATCGTGCTGCATTAGGGGTAGGTTCTCGCATTATGCAACCAACACTTATGGACTTTTTACGATAAATCTAAGAGAGCTATCCTCGTGATAGCTCTTTTCTTGCAATAGACACTTTTTTAGGAGGGCATCTCATGAACGTTCCTCAAATTAGATTGGAATCAATTTCTGCTAAAATTGGATTAACAATTTATAAACCAGTACAAGAAATTCAACAGCAACCCGCAGACTTAATGATTAAGCAACCGAAGGCAGAGTTGCAAATTGACCGTACCCCTTCACAACTAACGATCGATCAAACCGAAGCTTGGGCAGATATGGATTTGAAACATATTTCTCGTAGAATAGAAGAATTTGCACAACAAGGGTACGAGGATTGGCTAACAGGACTTGCCAGAATGGCTCAAGAAGGGGATGACCTCATGAAGATCGAAAACGGGGGTAATCCGATTCCGGAACATGCGAAAATAAACAGTGGAAGTCCAATCTATGAATTTAATATTGGTTTCATACCCTCGGCTAACAGTGTAAAAATAAACTATCAGCCAAGTATCGTGAAACTAAATTGGCACACGCATAAACCGGAAATAGATATTAAAGTTAATAAACCTGTCCATCAGTATACACCTGGATCGGTAAATATTGATCTAATTCAAAAACCTTCACTATTGATTGATTTCGTTTAATTACATGTTGATGAAAAAAGTAAAGGATGGCGGCTATGATACTTTATACAAAGTTTGAAGAAACAATTGAAATTAACGAATCGGATATTTTACATTTTGCACATGGATTGCCGGGATTTGAAGATGAAAAACAGTTTATCCTTCTTCCGATGGAAGGGACCCCTTTTTCAACACTACAATCTGTTTTCACAAAGGACCTCGCATTTTTCACAACAAATCCATTTCTTTTCTTTAAGAAATATGATTTTGAATTACCAGAATCCGTTCAAGAACAATTAAAGATCAAAGAGGAATCAGATGTGCTGGTTCAAGTTATCTTAACTATTCAAGAACCTTTAGATAAGTCCACTGCAAATTTACAAGCTCCAGTCGTAATTAATGTGAATGAAAACCTTGCAAAACAAGTGGTATTAACAGATAACCGATATAAAACAAGACATGAACTTTCAGAATCTAGTCTATTAGGGCAGGAGGGTTAAGCATGTTAGTATTAACCCGCAAATTACAAGAAGCCATTAAAATTGGTGATGATATTGAACTAACTGTGTTGTCTATTGATGGAGAACAAGTAAAGTTGGGAATTTCTGCACCTAAAAACATAGAAATACATCGTAAAGAAGTGTTTCTAGCTATTCAACAAGAAAATAATAAAGCTTCCGATACTTCGATAAATGTCTTTCAACAATTAAAAAAATTAAAAAAGATTTAAATCTAGTTAAACAAGTTTCTTTTTTTTCCGATATTAATAATGTAGAAACAAGCAGTACTTTTAACGGCCGTAAAAGTAAGGCGAGTTTCAATAAAGAATCCAACCACAAGGACGTGGGAGGAACACATTCAAGGAGGAAATTAAAATGAGAATTAACCACAATATCGCGGCGCTTAACACGCACCGTCAGTTGAATACTGCAAACAATGCACAATCAAGTTCTATGGAGAAATTATCTTCAGGTCTTCGTATCAATAAAGCTGGAGATGATGCGGCTGGTCTAGCAATCTCTGAAAAAATGCGTGGACAAATACGTGGACTTGAAATGGGTTCAAAGAATGCTCAAGATGGTATTTCAATGCTTCAAACAGCTGAGGGAGCACTAAATGAAACGCATTCAATTCTTCAGCGTATGCGTGAACTTGCTGTTCAATCTTCGAATGATACGAATATAGCTGAAGATCGTGCTGCTCTGGATAAAGAGTACCAAGCATTAGCTACGGAAATCACTAGAATTTCTGATGATACGGAATTTAATAAACAAAAACTTTGGGATGGAACTACAACGGCAGTAGATTTCCAAGTAGGACCAAATGCTGCACAAAAAATCACATATACTTTTGAAGACATGGATGCTGCAACAATTACAGGTGGGGTTGGAGACTTATTAGATAAAACTAAATCACAAACTGCAATAGGCGCATTAGATACTGCAATAGCGAAGGTTTCTACTGTTCGTTCTGCATTAGGTGCTACCCAAAATCGTTTAGAGCATACTATCAATAACTTGAACACATCTTCCGAAAACCTAACTGCAGCGGAATCTCGTATCCGTGACGTAGATTATGCTTTAGCTGCTTAACAGCAGTGACAAGCACAGTCGTCCTGGCTGGTAACGGCTAGTGATTATTATCGGGTGAATTGCTGGAAAACCCTTAGAGCTTTTCTTGCCACAACGTAGTTGGAAACGACAAGCGTGAAGGCTTGAAAAAAGAAAAGATTGGGTAATCAGCAGCCAAGCTCCTTTCTTGAAAAAGTGGAGAAGGTTCAACGACTAGGATAGACCATCTAAGGCTTAAGCTATGGTGATGAAATCCGTAGGTGAAACAATGTACATCAGTATTGTGAATCCGAAGTGCCCGACCCCTACTAGAATACTAGAGGGTGAAGATATAGTCTGGTCATTTATGAAAGTAAATGTTCGCACGATGGCGAAAGAAATGATGAACCAAACAAAGAATTCTATTCTTTCTCAAGCAGCACAAGCAATGTTGGCTCAATCTCAACAAACACCTCAAGGAGTTTTACAACTCTTAAGGTAATGATGAGAAGGGCGTCTAACTTGGTAACGAGTTAGAGTACCACTGGGTGAATTGCTGGAACTTCCTTAGAGCCTTTTATCCCACAACGGGACTGGAAACGGTGAGCGTGAAGGGTTGAAAAATAAGAGGATTGGATAATCAGCAGCGAAGCTCCTAAGAGGAAACTCTGGAGAACGTTCAACGACTAGGAGATACTGTCTAAGGCAACTGCTATGACAATGAACTCCGTAGGGCGGTAACAACCGTTCGAAGTGCCCAGCCCCTTAAATGTAAGGGTGAAGATATAGTCTGTTCTGCAGTTGAAAGACGCAGCGGCAAAGCAAGCCAACCAACAACCACAAGGAGTTCTTCAACTTCTTCGTTAATAGTTTGATAGAAAGAGGCTCTAGTTTGCTAGAGTCTCTTTTTGACTTTCTAGAAAGAAGGGATAAAATGTTACTACACACAAAATTAGTGAATTTATTTGCAACTTTAAATAACTTGTTGAGAATTGAAATACAAGAAATAGACAATAGAATGCCACCTCTTAATAGTCCAAAAACTAACGTTGTTTATGAGGGGATAACAGATGTTAATAAATGTGTTGCCATTGTTGAGCATGAATTTGAAAGATTAGAATCAATGGGCTATGAACCAATTATTAATGTTTATAACCAAAATAAAGAGATAAATAAACTCTATGAACCGACTGAAAAAATAAGAAAATCAATAAAATATTTGATAAATATCTATATAAAAAATTGATATCTGCATTTAGCAGTTTTGAAAAATCATTGAAATCCAAAGCTCTAGGCAATAAATTGATCTTAAACTTTTATAAGACCTTTATCAGGGTCTTTTTTAGTTAATAAACACCAATGAACAATCTCACTCAGTTTTAACCCGGTGATAGTTCGGCATTTCTGTAAATCAGACAAATGATTTTCTAGCAGGGTCACCTGATAACTAAAATTATTGTGTTTCTTCAGTGCTAGGTCATTTAATATTCCTAAATACAAATCAATATACTTTGTATCATCACACAATATCAATCTTATCTTTTAGTGAAAATAAAGCTTCATGAATTTGCTTAGTAGGAAAAGTTAGGTTAATAGGAAGGTAGATTGTGGTTCTCTTAGGGGCAGTTATTTTGGTTATTGAACTTTTTTGTAGCGTTTTTCTATACATACAATGGACGAGGTAGGGTTGTACTAACCTTAAGAAGTAGTAAATCTGCATTTTGTTATAAATTATTAATCGGTTGGCATTATCTGCCTTCAATTCTAACTGGAATTTACCTTTTAAAAGCAGGGATAAATTCTTAATTTCACTGGTGTTAAATGATTCAGTTGAGAGGATAATTTTAGTGGGTTGATCGTTTTCTATTTTTAAATGGCCGTCATCCATAAACCACCAGGCTAAAGATTGTCTTGTGAAATTAGTTTGTAAGAGGTGAAAAGGAATGGTTTTAACACCTGAGGGATACCAGAGTTGTTTTAATAAATCTAACGCTTTATGTGTATGAGATTGAGCATAATAGATTTCCGTAAATCCATTGGTTACTCGAATATCGTTAACTTTTCTATATTTTATGGAAGGAAAAGAAAGAAATGGTGCTAATTGATCACGAGAATGCTGACACCACTCTTTATCTTGTACTTTATGAGAAAACCGCAATCTTGGACGTTTGTTTTTCTCAATTGTTAAGTTGCCATCTCCCAATAATTTTCCGATTAACATAGCTATTACATGGGAAGGTAACAGAGTATTTAATTGTTTTACTAAAGAGGATTCCATGCTTATTTCAAACCTCCTCTACAAGAATATATGTTCGTAATAATTGTAGCACATTTTCATTGGTTCATTCACTCATAAAAAGACTTTTTACTACAAAATCACACATACTAACAAGCATCATTTGGATATACTCCTAATAGGAGAGGAGGCATACCATGAAAACACCGTATCAAATCCAGCCTCATTTTTGGATCTGCATGGGATTAGGTATTTTAAATATGGTGGATGCGATTGTCACACATTTTTTATTGATAAATGGAGCAAGAGAACTCAATCCTTTAATGAATGCTCTATATGCTTATCATCCTGCCATGTTTTTAATTTTAAAGTTCATTTTCTCCATTGTTGTCATTTGGTTTGGATTCATTCCCGTCCATAAAAATGTTAAAAGGTTGAGTGTCCCTGTACTGATTATTTATTTTGTTGTCGTTGCGTGGCAGCTATTCTTATTCTTGTCGATATAAAAAGTCTTTCCGAAGTTAGGAAAGACTTGATGTTATTGCTTTATTGTATTTCACGCTTCACAACCGACACTGCTAAATCTTTTACAATAGGAAGTCCATCTGGCGGATTCTTAATGAGATTAGGATTATAAATCACTCTCAGTCTGGATTCAGATGGAGAGATGTTATGCTGATTTTCGGCGTAATCTTCTTCATATCCTATGAGGAGCTGTCCCCAATAGATCGGATTTCCACGGCTAACTGAACCTTTTGTTGCGTTCAATACTACTTTTCTTCCAAAGATACCTCCTTGAATTTCTATGTTTGATGCTACGCCGAAAATCTCCATTAATTCTTCAGAATAGACAAAACCTAGGATGATATTCGGTTCATCGCCATAAACGTTCATATTTGAAATTTCGATTGCATCTTTTCCAAAAACGACAAGCGAGGATTCTGTTCCATCATCTTGCAGTCCTTCTATCCTAGAAAAACGTATTGTGGTTTTTCTTGTTACATAGATGGTAGAGTTGAATTTCACGTTTGCTCTTATAATTTCCAGGTCTCCATCTACATATATAGGGCCATCGATTTCGAATTTTTGATAATGATCACTGTCATTTCTGAATTCGAATGGGTTTCCAATTGTTAAATCACCACCAATTAGATTTCAAACGAGTAACCGTCATAGAAGCTATCACATTTTCAGGACAAGATGAACTGGTGATTACCTCTGCAGAAGCGACTCTTGGTCAACTAAAATATGAGGTTACTATCGCTGCTTACTATTTACCTGAATTGACTCAATATTTAAAAGACCTGCCAAGAGTTGAATTTCCTGCACCGAACGGAAAAGAAAACCCTCTAATTGATGGATGGAGATAAAGAAGAATAGAAAAGCCAAGCACTTATACAATTTGTGATTGGCCTTTTCCATTTATTCAATATGGTTGATTAGATATTTAGCATAAGCCTTTGCACCCGTTAACGTAAGGTGTACACCATCGTTTCCGATATACTCGAGGTGAGATTCACTAAATGAGTACCAATCTACCACTTTTACGTTCTTATAATTTTCCGGAACATTTTTTATCGATTCATTTACTTCCTGCTGCCACGGTTTTGGTACACGTGTTGTTATCATGTAAACATCACGCTCTTTTCCGATTTGCTCAATTAGTCCAGCCATCTTTTTATCAGATAGGGGACCATTGGCTCCGAGTTCGATAATTACGATTTCCCCCAAATCCCCACTGCTTTTCTTTTGCTGCACAATCTCTTCAGCTTCCCTAAATTGCCGGCCGATTTTTGCATCAACGTCCACTTTTTCAAACGCTTCTTCAAGGTGCGGTGTAACATCAATCATTACGGAATCGCCAATCACAGTGACAGACTTGTTTTCCGTAACGGGTGGATCTTCAATTGGAGGTGTTTCCTCTTTCGGTTTTTCCTCTACTTTTGGTGTTTCAGGTTTAGAATCTGGTTTATTTATCTTATTCTCTGTAGGCGGTTCATCTTCTTTACCGACCTTTTCTTGGATCGCATTAATCACGTTGTCTTTACTAAGCGCAACGGATGTTGTTGTGAGTCCAATGGTGGAAATGGCAAGAAAAACGCACAGGATACTTGCTGTTGTGACAAAGCGTCCAATAAACGATTTTTCACGTCTCCATTCGCCGTGTTTAACTACTCTCCAGAATCTTGTTAAAGCCCCTTTTCGAATCGGGTTTTCGATAAATGTCCACGAAAGGCTCGCTAAAGTCAGAATTAAGAACAGCTGTAACGATGTACGCACTAGACTTGGCGCATCTGCTCCCCATTGAGGACTTGTTAGAACGATAACCGGAAAGTGCCACAAATAGATTCCGTATGAACGAACACCAATCCAGCGTAACGGTTTGAAGCTTAACACAGTATTCAGCTTGCTTGATGGATGCACGATAACTGCAACAACCAGCATCGAGGCAACTGACATCGCTACCATACCGCCTTGATAAAGAAAGTCTTGATACTGATCCGTACTCCAGAACATATAGAAGATGAAAGCTAGCGTGAACAGTCCTACAAAGTCTAGTTTCCAGCGAATTTCAGGAGGTAAGCTGGTTGATAGTTTTCGGCTCGGCCAGATGACAGCCAGACTTGCTCCAAGTAATAATGAAAATACGCGGGTATCTGTTCCGTAATAAACCCGGCTTGGATCTGTCCCTGGTTCATACAACATGGTCATCGCAGCAGCTGAAGCGATAGCACCTAGGAGAATAATAGAGAACAGCGATCCTTCTTTTACTTTAAGTTTTAACATTAAAACGATCAGGAGCGGCCATAGAATATAAAATTGTTCCTCCACCGCTAACGACCAAAAGTGCGTCAGAAGGGAAGGAGGCCCGAAACTCTCAAAATATGAAAGGTCCTGGAAGATGTACCACCAGTTACTGACATAAAGAATAGCAGCAACTGTATCTTCCTCTAGTCGATCTAACATGGACTGCTCAAAGATCGTAACCCACGTGATGACTACAAGGAGCATCGTAAACATAGCTGGCAGGAGCCTGCGAGCTCTCCGTATCCAAAAGTTTTTAAAATTTATCCGACCGGTAGTGACAAATTCCGCAATTAATAGATCTGTAATCAGGTAACCAGATAATACAAAAAAGACGGTTACCCCAAGTAAGCCTCCAGCTGCCCAATCAAAGTTTAAGTGATAGGCAATAACAGCAAGAACAGCAATGGCCCGCAATCCATCAAGGCCTGTTATGTACCTATTTTTCAGAGGTTGTTCAATGGCTGTTCTCTGTTTCTTAGTAGACCGGTTGCGATTCTTTTGATGTTTTTTTTGATGGTCTTTCATTACTGCCATTATCCTCTCGTTAGAATTATTTTAGGATTTTATTTTTTAGTAGGTTAATTTTTATATTTTAAGTAGAAAGTCATTTATTGTTATTTTTATTTCATTAATCTTCTTCAACATCAACTATTTTACAATAAAAAACTGATTAGTAGAGTAGTTTCATAGAATTTTAATAAAATTTCTGTTGTTTTTCTTTTACCCTACTTCCTCAACAATTATTTGAACAATCCGATATAAGATTTAGAGAAAAATTAAAGGGGCGATGAAGGTGGAACTACAAAAGATTAGTTCTCCCGTTTTTCAAAAATCTGAGCCTGTGCTTACTAGCCAAAAACAACAAGAAAACACTCCGCAAGCCGAAGCTTCAGTACAAGTAAAGCCGAGTAAAGAAAAGTTGGAAAAAGTTATTGTAGCAATGAACGATATGCTGAAGCCAGCACATACTTCATCAAAGTTTGTTCTGCATGAAAAACTGAACGATTACTATGTGCTGATTGTGGATGAAGTAACCCAAGAAGTTGTGAAAGAGATACCAAATAAAAAGTTCCTTGATATGTATGCAGAAATGATTGATTTTATGGGTATCTTTGTTGATAAAAAAATTTAGGGACGGTGATTAACCGTGGTTATGAGAATTGGCGGATTAGCTAGTGGAATGGATATTGATACGCTCGTTGGAGATTTGATGCGTGCAGAGCGTATTCCACTAGATAAATTAGCTCAGAAAAAAACGAGGTTAGAGTGGCAGCGTGATGACTACCGGTCGATGAACCAGCTGTTAAGCGATTTAGACAAGGTGATCTTTGAGGGAATTAACTTGCAAGGAAGTTATTCAAAAAAAGCAGTAACCAGTTCCAACCCTGGTGTTGTATCGGCAACGGCTAATGGAAGTGCAGTGAATACGACGACTTCGATAAATGTAACCAGATTGGCTAAACCTGCGATTTGGGTATCAGAAGGAACAGTCGTGAAAGATTATACGGCTCCTAAGGATGTAAAACTTTCTTTCGAAGTAACAAGCGGTGATGGGTTAACTAAAACTACTCAAACGTTTGACATCGCAAAGGGAGATAGCCTGAACAAGATCATCTCCAATTTCAACACTTCGGGCCTTGGTGTAACTGCTTTTTATGATGAGCAACAAAATAAATTTATAATCACTAAAAAAGACACGGGTGATCAGGCAGCACTTAAAGTGAATGACTTAGATACTGAAACCTTCATGAAAGATTTAGGCTTTACAAATGCCGTATTAGGTGGAGAAATTGCTACTACGGGTAAAACAATTGGTGATACTGCAGAATATACGATCAACGGTTATAAAACAACAAGAGCTACAAATACATTCCCAATCTCGGGCGTAACATACACCCTTCAACAAGAAGGAACGGCAAACATTACTGTTGCAAGTGACACAAACGCTACAGTTGACACGATAAAAAAATTCGTGGATAAGTATAACGAAACGATTGAAGCGATTAATAAAAAGACAGCTGAAACGAAATACCGTGACTTTCCTCCTCTTACCAACGAGCAACGTAAAGATCTTTCTGAAAAGGAAGCCGAAATGTGGGATGAGAAAGCAAAGAGCGGGATGCTTCGCGGTGATTCCATTCTATCAAGCGGTCTTAATGCGATGCGTTCAGATCTATATACAAAGGTTGATGCAGGATACCCCGAATATGATCAGCTTTCAGAGATCGGCATTACCACTTCAAAAAATTATTTGGACAAGGGAAAGCTTGTGCTTGATGAGGAGAAGTTGCGTAAAGCACTTGCTGATAATCCTGATGCCGTGATGAAGCTTTTTACAGGCACTGATTCCGTTGAAGGGATAGCAAAAAAAATTCGTAAGTCTATCGACACCACCGTTGATAAGATTGAATTAAAAGCAGGAAATTCACTTCGAACAAACGCTCAGTTTACACTTGGCCGTGAGTTAACAGATGTTGATAAGCGTATATCTGCCTTTGAACAAAGACTGGCTGATGTAGAAGACCGCTACTGGCGACAGTTCTCTGCCATGGAGAAAGCGATTCAGCGTTCCAACCAGCAATCGATGTACTTAATGCAGCAGTTTGGCGGCGGACAGTAATCTTTAAATCAAAAAGGAGTGTTACCTTTACATGTCCATACTTAACGCGAACAAGGCGTATCAAAACAACTCAGTCCAAACAGCGTCTCCCGGCGAATTGACGCTTATGCTCTATAACGGATGTTTGAAATTTATCGGTCTCGCGCGTACGGCGATCGAGATGAAAAATACAGAAGAAAAGAACAAAAATTTATTAAAAGCGCAGAAGATCATTCAGGAATTGATGGTTACGCTCAACATGGATCTTGAAATTTCAAAGTCTATGATGCAGATGTATGATTACATCAACCGTCGTCTGATCGAGGCGAACATTCAAGGTGATGTTGTGATTTTGGATGAGGTAGAAGATTATGTGCTGGATTTCCGCAATACGTGGAAAGAAGTCATTCAGATCAACCGCCGCTTGCAGCACGGCGAGGCTGGACGCGTGTAATGTCAGCGGTTAAGATTTTGCTGGAAGTTACGAAAAACATGTTCGACCATGTAAGTGGAGGGCTTCCCAAGGAGGAGCGTGAACCTTACATTGAGCGGTTGAATGAGTTGCTTGAACAGCGTCAGGTAATTATGGACAAACTGCCTCCTGCGTATTCAAAGGAAGAGCAGCGAATGGGTCAGATGATCGTAAAGATGAACGAGACGATCGAACCCTTACTGGTGCGCCAGTTTGAAGAGATCAAGCATAATTTATCCATGATGAAGAAAAAGAAAGAAAAGAACGTTCAATATGCCAATCCTTATCAAACGCTTTCGGCGGATGGGATGTATTTTGATAAGAAGAATTAAGGAAACCTTAGCTCAAGTAGGCTAAGGTTTGTTTTTTATTAGGTGAACATGTCGAACATTGTCGATCTGCGAGTATATTTTTATTTTCGTGAGATTATCATGTAGTGGGCACTTCCAATGGGCTCTACAAAGAAGTAAGTTACAATAGTGGAATTTTTCTGTGAAAAATTCACCTCTTAATCCCATAAACAATACAAATAATCCCCAGCATGATCCACAACAGGCTTGAGAATGATAGTTTCGTAGATAATCCATAGATTCCTATTGTCATTGTGGAGAAAAAGATGATGGGTCCGACAATGGAAAGCAGGGAATTGATGACGAGTGCGCGTTCGACGGTATTGTAATGCAGCATGAATAGCGCTGCGGTAATTTCGAGAGTTCCGGATAGAATGCGGATTGCGGCCATGCTTAGGACGACTTTTTCAATCATGTTCAGCAACGTCCATTGCCTCCTTTAAACACTTGTTTAACTTGTCTGAGTTTGTATATTGCATTATATGTGGTCAAGCCTGAAATAGAAGTGTAAAAAACAGTAAAAGGAACAACCGGATATTTTGTGCATATTATGTATATTTATTCGCAAACAGCAATCAATATTTTTCGACAAAACTTCTTATAATTCGCTAAACTTAAGCCTTTGACAACTTTTTTGGGTATGTGTCATACTATGAAGTGTATAGATTTTCTATACAAAGATTCGCATGATGAAGGGATTGTGAAAGGCATGTTAGGAAAAGTAAAATGGTTTAACGCAGAAAAAGGTTTTGGATTTATCGAGCGCGAAGACGGGGACGATGTGTTCGTACATTTCTCCGCAATCAACACTGACGGATTCAAAAGCCTTGACGAAGGTCAGCAAGTCGAGTTTGATATTGTAGATGGCGCACGTGGGCCTCAAGCGGCTAACGTAACTAAACTATAATTCAAAGCATTTATGACCATAATTGAGATCCCGCTCAGGTTACTGAGCGGGTTTTTATTTGTTTACAAATGATTTTTCTCAATGATCTCGGGATTGATCGGGCGCTCAAGCCTACTTTCTGGCGACCTCAGTTCTTGAAAACCAAACTGCTTGTAAAGACCGTGAGCATCTTTTGTAGCAAGCTGAAAAGACGTTCCTTCTAAATGGGGATCCGCGGTGATAACCTCCATCAGCCATTTGCTTAATCCTTTTCCTCGATATTCCGGTAAAACAAAAACATCGCTCAGCCAGGCGAATCGGGTAAAATCCGTAATCACGCGGGCAAACCCGACTTGCTTAGAATCTTTATAGATCCCGTAGCAAAGAGGGGTGTGCTGAATGGATGTAAGCAGCACTTTTTTAGATAATCCTTTTGCCCAATAGGTATTGGCTAGAAAGCGATAAATCACCTCGAGATCGAGCTTTTCTTTATCTGTACTAATCGTGAATCCGTCATCTCTTTTCCACTCTTCTATCTTCATAATTGTTCGGCTCCTTAAACATTTGCTTATGGTTAATTCCACTATAAAGTGACTTCCTATTTTCTACAATTAAGTTATATTAAGAAGATGTCGAGAATGTAAATAAATTGTCAATATATTTTAAAGGTTACAAAGGAATTCTTTTAGGGTATATCGAAATATATATACATCACCGAAAGGAGGAGTTAAGTTATGCATTTTAACATTCGTGGAGAAAACATCGAGGTGACCGAAGCTATTAGAGCTTACGTGGAAAAAAAGGTGACAAAACTCACAAAATATTTTAACGAAACTCCGAACTCTGAAGTGCATGTCAATTTGAAAGTGTATAACAATGAACAATCCATTGAGGTTACAATACCGATGAAAGGACTCTTGCTTCGTGCAGAGGAACGTCATTTGGATTTATACGCTGCGATTGATCTGGTGGTAGAAAAATTAGAGCGTCAAATTCGAAAACACAAAACAAAAGTAAACCGTAAATTTAGAAATGCTGAAGGCACAAAGCACATGTTTACTAATGGGACAGAAGGAGTATCCACTGCTCTGCTAGAGGAAGAAGATGACTTCGAAATTGTCCGTGAAAAGCGTTTTGACTTTAAACCGATGGACACTGAGGAAGCGATTCTTCAAATGGGCTTACTCGGCCATAACTTCTTCGTTTATAACAATGCCGAAACTGGTGAGATGAACGTCGTGTACAGACGTAAAGACGGCAAATATGGACTGATTGCAGGAGATATGTAACTTAACAAAATTTATGAAAGCACGCTCTGCATGAGTGCGTGCTTTTTTTATGGAGTAATTGGCGTCAAGCATTTTGATTTTGTCGAAAATTCGATATATCTGAATTAACGTGGGATTTTTTCATTTATTGTGGGATTTTCTGAAATAACGTGGGATTTTTGGAACTCGGGTAATCTATAATGACTCTTTCACACCTAATAATGGCCAGTATTTGGACAATTTTTAACAAATCAACAGGATTTAACAACTTTTCAAGCGAAAATGTATAGCAAAACACTGTTTAGGAGGCTTATGTCATGAGAAATGAGATTCTTTTAAAACAACTTGCGTCTTTTCGTCATAATACATTGAGCGCGGTGGAAGGTTTGACGGAAGAGGAAGCGGATTTTGTTCCAGAAGGTTTTAATAACAACATCCGTTGGAATCTGGGTCACATTTATTTGGATCAGTATGACTGGCTATATCATAAAACACGCGAGGATAACCCTGCGCCGCGTCATTATCGTGAGCTGTTCGGATATGGAACAAAGCCGGAGAATTGGCAGCAAACTCCACCAACGCTTGAAGAACTGCGCAACCGTTTGATGGAGCAGGTGCAGTTTATTAAGCAGGAGTTCGGTCACCGGCTCGATCAGGAGCTTGATGAACCGACTGAACTTGGAATGAGTACGTTTGCGGAAGTTCTGCCGCGAACATTTTATCATGAAGGAATGCATATGGGCGCAATCCTCGCGATCCGAAAAGCTATCAATCTACAAAAACAAACCCAAGTAAAGTAAAAATAAAAAAGTGCAGATGCAAACGCGTCTACACTTTTTTTGCTTCATAAGAAGTTAATGACATAGATTGTTTCTTACTTCCGCATAAGTAAGGATATGAATAAACCAAACCGACAAGATAAAAGACAAACAACAGATACGCAGGTGAGAGGTGGAAATGATTGTCGTAACCGATCATAAAATGGGTACCGACTCCTGTCAGGAATCCTGGCAATCCTCCAATCGCCAGTGTCCACCAGATCCATTTTACTCCTTCTCGGTAACCCCATAATGCAATCAGCAAAAGAAGAAACCCTTCTGAAATCAATGCTCCGCCAAAACCAGCCCGGTCATGAGCGATCAATGGAATCAGCCTCTCGTTAAATGCTGAAATCTGCTCAGGGGTCAGTGAAAAGAATGATAGATCTTCGGGTACAAAAACGCCATTCATGCCGATGATCGAAATAACAATTCCAGCAGAAAGCAGGCATATTCCGGAAATAATAAACATGCTTTGCCCAAGCTGGCTCTTCTTCCAAGAGGTACTGTTGTATAAATTTATACCTTTACTGCCGATTGGCATGTTTCTTGTTTTATATAGTCCATAAATAAAAAATGGAAGGATAATGGCGTAATAGATAAAGTGAAGCTTATCGAAATAGCCAAAGCCCACAAAGTAAAAAAGATTTAGGAAACCAATGGAAGCCGCGATAACGAAAGCCTTTCTTGCCCAATGTTCGCCTTTTCGTATGCCATGATAAGAAAGCTGCATAAACATAAAACCAGCCGAGATCATGACGCCGGCTAGACAAATCCGGTCATGTGACATGAAATGAAATAATTCGTGATTATAAGCGATAATTTCCTCGCTTTTTATTCCTAAAAAAGCCTCATCATATGGTAAAAGTACGTGGGTCAGGCCGATGATCAAAGCAATGATTCCAGCAATAAACACACCCATCCCCATTAAAAATAATGAAACCCATCCATATGTTTTCTCCAGTGTTTTCTCATCATTTTCATATACATACCGTTCGTTGATCCTTTTCGGAAGACCTGGACCAGAAAAGACGAAACCGCTATGTAGCTGAACAAGAGACGCCCCACCTCGAAAAAGTTCCATGGCATCATTTGGATCATGGACACCGCCTGAAGCGATAATTGGTTTTTCAAAAGGTAAAAGCTGCTGAATGCCATTTTTTAGATAAGGAATTTCAGATTTTCCAAGTTCCCATCCTTCGTCCTTTTGAATACCTTCTCGAATCAAAAATCCATCAAAATCCAGGTGGTTATATTCATTTACATCAAATTCTGCCATAGTACTATGAGTTACTTCCAAGAAAATGGGCTTCCCCGTGATCTTTCTTATTTTCTCAATATGATCAGCAGCATCAAGACTCACAATAAAATAATCGGCAAGCTTATCGAGCATCTCTGCCAGTTGTGTTAACTCATCATAAGTTCCCTTGATCCCTATACCAATCGGAACCGACTTCTTTACCTTTTGAAGTTTTAACTGTGCTTCATCTAACCCCATATTTGAATAAAGATGTTCATACCACAATGTTTCTTCAACTGGATTGCGTGCGGTAGGCTGCGTCATAGTACAAGGTTCTAATGAGATTGGCCCGACTTCTATAAAACCAAATCCAAGATGAGAGTAAGCAGTTGTCCCTTTTAAGTTAGAATCCAATGCACCGCTTATACCGACAGGAGAAGGAAACCTGATCCCGGCAATCTCACGCTCTAATTCTGAAGGCGGCTGCATATGACCAAAGAAGTTAATGATTTTATCGCCTAGCGGAAGTCTTGCTAATGTGTTCATAAGCTGCAGCGTAAAATCACGGCTAGTTTCCGGTTTTATCCGAAACAGCACGGGTTTGAAAAACGTATGATACGACCAATCTGGCATAATTGTCACTCCTTTTTATGCCCTTTTTTATAGTTTAACGTAAAAATCTCACAGATTTTCAAAATATTTTTCCTGAAAAAAACTCTTTGTTGTATAACCCATAAAACCCCTGCAATAAATGTGTTTTAGAGGCAGGATTTCCTCTTAGGTAAGGTGAACTAATCATTATTGGGAGCGCTTACAACAGTGATTTTGTTTATATTAAAGGAGGAGAAGCAGTTATGATGATGAATGTGCCATTTCGAGTTACTAGTATGCTGGAACATGCGGAGCGTTATTTTGCTAAAAAAGAAGTAACGAGCCGTACGATGTCGGGGATTCGTAAGTTCAGTTACCGGGAGATCGGTGAACGGACTCGCAGACTTTCAAGTGCGCTTAAGCGTCTTGGTGTCCAAAAAGGGGAGCGGATTGGAACTCTCGCGTGGA
This sequence comes from Fictibacillus nanhaiensis, assembly GCF_023715445.1. GTDB lineage: Bacteria > Bacillota > Bacilli > Bacillales > Fictibacillaceae > Fictibacillus > Fictibacillus nanhaiensis_D. Next base: position 1,516,809 of record NZ_JAMBOD010000001.1, on the reverse strand, counting down.
ATCACCATCGCCACTTAGAAGCGTATTTTGCTATTCCGGGCGTGGAGGCAGTCCTTCACACGATTAATATCCGACTTTCCCCTCAGCATATCGCATACATTATCAATCATGCCGATGACCAGATTTTAATGATCGATCAGGACATTCTACCTCTTGTTGAAGCCATAAAAGACCATATTCCGAACGTAAAAGCTTTTATATTGATGACCGATGAAGATGAGCTGCCAAAGTCACCGCTTCAGCCTCTTTATCATTATGAAAAACTTCTTGAAACCGGTGACCCAGCTTATGAGTTCCCGCAAAATGTGGATGAAAATGACCCTGTTGGAATGTGCTATACGTCTGCGACTACTGGCAATCCAAAAGGTGTAACCTACACGCATCGTTCGACGGTTCTGCATTCTATGTCACTTGGACTGGCTGATGGTGGAGCGGTTTCGGAAAGCGATGTTTGTATGGCAGTCGTTCCGATGTTCCACGTAAATGCATGGGGTCTTCCATATGCTGCAACGTGGTTTGGCTCTAAGCAAGTCATGCCTGGACCGCAGTTCACACCAAAACTTTTAGCTGAACTCATCGAAATGGAAAAAGTTACGGTGACAGCGGGCGTTCCAACGATTTGGATGGGTCTTCTTCGTGAACTGGATGAAAAGAGCTATGAAACATCCACTCTTCGTGCAGTCCTTTGCGGTGGTTCGGCTGCCCCTAAAGGAATGATCAAAGCGTTCCAGGAAAAACACAACATTCCGTTCAGGCACGCTTATGGCATGACGGAAACGAGTCCGCTTGTCATTTCAACACGGCTTAAAACCTATCAGGAAGATTTGGACGAAGAAACAAAACTAGATTACCAAGCGAAACAAGGCTATGTTGTACAAGGAGTTGAAATGAAGGTTATTGGTGCGAACGGTGAAGTGAAATGGGACGGGAACGAGATGGGAGAACTCCTGTTGCGTTCCAACTGGATCGCAGATGAATATTACAATGACGACAGGACGGAAGGAACGTTCGTCGATGGCTGGCTTCATACCGGAGATGTTGTAACAGTGGATGAGGAAGGCTTCGTGAAAATTGTCGACCGGACGAAGGACCTGATCAAGAGTGGCGGGGAGTGGATTTCGTCGGTAGATTTAGAAAATGCGATTATGGCTTATCCGGATGTGTTTGAAGCGTCCGTCATAGCGGTTCCGCATCCGGAATGGCAGGAGCGTCCGCTCGCGTGTGTCGTGTTGAAGGAAGAAGCGAAAGGCAAAACCGCAAAAGAAGATATTCTCGAGTATTTAAAGCCACAGTTTGCGAAGTGGTGGATTCCTGACGATGTGGTGTTCATGGATGAGATTCCGAAAACCTCGGTTGGGAAGTTCCTGAAACGAACCCTTCGTGATCAGCTGAAAGATCATTATATGACACCGGCTACTTAAGAAACGAAAAAAAGCATTGCTATCATACAGTTTGGGGGCAATGCTTTTATAACACTATTAAAGCGATTAGTGTGTTATACTATTCATAACCTTTAATGCATTAAATTTTTTACTTTGCCTGTACCATCTCCCTGCTCAACTTTTTGAGCGGGGTTTTTTTATTGATTATTTTTATAAATAATAAAAAAACAGGCTCTAAAGAGAGCCTGTTCATATAATCATGTAAGATTATGCTTTTTGAACGTTAGCAGCTTGAGCTCCACGAGCACCTTGCTCAACATCAAAAGTTACTTTTTGGCCTTCGTCTAAAGACTTGAAGCCATCAGTTTGGATTGCAGAGAAATGTACGAATACGTCGTCTCCATTTTCGCGTTCGATAAATCCAAAACCTTTTTCTGCGTTAAACCATTTTACTGTACCTTGTTCCATTTTTGTTGCCTCCTAGTGCGTTGCCACACAATGTATTACTATCCTTGCCCAAATCTACTCTCAAGAAGAAAAATTATATTTCAAACTATTGATTACACCGAACAAAAATAATTCTAGATTCATCATAACAGTAATCTTATGAAGTTGCAAATCCCTAATGTGCTTTCTGATACCATTCCCACGTTTCGGTTACTTCCCAGAATGTAGTTGCTTCGTCATAGTCGTTCAGCGTAATATCTAAATCATGAAAAATACGATGGACTCCTTTTAGCGGTTCTACACTATCTGATTTCATGCTTAAATCTATTTTAGCAATCGCAGTTTTCATATCTGCCTTCAATGGACCCAACACAAAAGGCTGGATTTTGTTCTGTATATCTTCCTTCACATTCATCAGTTCTTCCTTATTTCTCGCAATACTATAGTTATTCCACGCATTAAACCCTAGCTCGCGGTTCCAGTACTCATGCATGACGTTAATTCGCCGCTGTATTTCAGTTACGGGTACTTTTATAGTAGGTTTGTAGATCGAGGTGCCGCTTGTTTTTTCAGCGTCCATCACGTCTTCACTTGTAGGCAGGTTCATGTCTGAGGCCATTTTTGGACCAAACAGCTCGTAATACCCCCACGTACCGATTCCTCCAATAAAAAAGAAACTCAAAACAAGTGTTAGGATAATGGTTTTACTTTTTTCGCTGCGTACTTGCTGCTGGCTCGTGCCATCCCTCTCCAACTCCGCTTTTTCCATTAAGAACCTCCCTAAATCACCTTTTTATTATTTTACCAAAATTTAGGGTTCGTGTCCTCCTTAAACTATAGAAAATTTCACATAAATAGGAATTCACATTATTCATAATGATACAATTCAAATGAAAAGATTTGGGATTTCTTGTGGCTCGTTTCACAAACTGGTAGAATAGAAGTGGTATATAATTCTCGAGAACAGGGAGCGTTTATCGGATGATTAGCATTTTGAAAAAGATTTTTCCAAGTTCCAATGATCGGACGCTAAATAGATATGAAAGAGTTGCTGAAAAAGTAGAAGCTCTAGCAGAAGAGTTTAAAGCGTTAAACGATGAAGCTCTTGCGAATAAGACGGCTGAATTTAAAAGCCGCATTGAAAAAGGGGAGTCACTAGACGACCTGCTTCCAGAAGCATTTGCGACTGTACGCGAAGCGTCAGAACGTGTATTAAAAATGCGTCATTATCCCGTACAGATCATGGGTGCGGTTGCGCTTCATGAAGGTAATATTGCAGAGATGAAAACCGGTGAAGGTAAAACGCTAGTTGCGACCATGCCGGTCTATTTGAATGCGCTTGATGGAAAAGGCGTTCATGTTGTAACAGTCAACGAATACTTGGCTCGCCGTGACTCTGAAATCATGGGGCCATTATACAATTTCTTAGGTCTTACGGTTGGATTGAATGTGTCTGACCTTTCAAAAGAAGAAAAGCGTGAAGCGTATGCTGCAGATATCACATACGGAACGAACAACGAGTTCGGCTTCGATTATCTCCGCGACAACATGGTAGTTTATAAGGAGCAAATGGTTCAGCGCCGCAATTATGCGATCGTCGATGAGGTTGACTCCATCTTAATCGATGAAGCGCGTACTCCGCTGATCATTTCTGGCTCTGCACAGAAATCTACCCAGCTTTATCAGATGGCAAACATGTTCGTACGCCAGCTGAAAAAAGATACGGATTATACAGTAGATGAAAAGACGAAGAACGTTCAGCTGACAGAAGAAGGAATCAACAGAGCTGAGCAAATGTTCTCTATCGATAACCTTTATGATTATCAGCATGTAACATTAAATCACCACATTAACCAGGCGTTAAAAGCCAACATTATCATGCATCGTGATGTGGATTACGTCGTTCAAGACGGCGAAATCGTTATTGTTGACCCGTTCACAGGCCGTTTGATGGCAGGACGCCGCTACAGCGATGGACTTCACCAGGCGATTGAAGCGAAGGAAGGTTTGGAGATTCAGCGCGAGAGCATGACGCTGGCGACGATCACGTTCCAGAACTATTTCCGTATGTACAACAAGCTTGCGGGTATGACGGGTACGGCGAAAACGGAAGAAGAGGAATTCCGCAACATCTACAATATGGATGTTATCGTGATTCCGACCAACCGTCCGATCGCACGTGATGATAGACCAGATTTAATCTATAAAACGATACAAGGAAAGTTCAAGGCGATCGCAGCTGAAATCGAGGAGCGACACAAAACAGGACAGCCTATCCTTGTTGGTACGGTTGCTGTTGAAACATCAGAATTGCTTTCTCAGCTTTTATCAAAGCGTAAAATTCATCACAATGTCTTGAACGCGAAAAACCATGAGCGGGAAGCTGAGATCATCGAGAACGCAGGTCAGCTTGGCATGGTTACGATCGCGACAAACATGGCCGGCCGTGGTACGGATATCAAGCTTGGTGAAGGTGTTATTGAAGTTGGCGGGCTTCACATTCTTGGTACTGAGCGCCACGAATCTCGCCGTATTGATAACCAGCTCCGCGGCCGTGCTGGTCGTCAAGGGGATCCAGGTTCTTCCCGTTTCTACATCTCGATGGAAGATGAACTGATGAAACGCTTTGGTTCCGATAACCTGATGACGATGATGGAGCGTCTTGGTATGGATGAAGATACGCCGATCGAATCTAAAATGGTTACAAAAGCCGTTGAATCTGCACAAAAACGTGTAGAGGGATCTAACTTTGATGCTCGTAAACAGCTTCTTCAATATGACGATGTTATGCGTCAGCAGCGTGAGATCATTTACGCTCAGCGTCAGGAAGTGTTGGATGCTGAGAAGTTGAGCGATATCGTACTGCGTATGATCGATTCAACGATTGACCGTATCGTAACGGTTCACACGCCTGAATCGGAAGTGCAAGAAGAGTGGAACACGAAAGAAATTACAGATTATGTGAACGCGGTCATGTTCACAGAGCCTGTGTTCACGGAAAAAGATTTCTACGGTTTAGACCGTGAAGAGATCATTGAGAAGATCCAAGCGAAAGTTCATACGGCATTTGCGGAAAAAGAAAAGCAGCTGCCTGCAGAACAAATCGCAGAATTCCAAAAAGCGGTTATCCTTCGCTCTGTTGACAGCAAGTGGATGGATCACATCGACCAGATGGAACAGCTTCGCCAAGGAATTCATCTTCGTGCTTACGGTCAAACGGATCCGTTGCGTGAATATCAGTTCGAAGGCTTCGAGATGTTCGAAGCGATGGTTGCTGCGATCGAAGAGGAAGTTACAACTTACATCTTAAAATCGCAGATCGAACAAAACATGCAGCGTGAACAGGTGGCGGAAGGTAAAGCTGTTGTTCCAAGCGACAAAGCTGAATCTACGAAAAAGAAACCAGTACGCAAAAAGCAGGACATTAAGCGTAATGATCCATGTCCTTGCGGAAGCGGTAAAAAATACAAGCAATGTCACGGAGCTGAGCAAGAATAAATCAAGGTTCGTGAGTGAAGAGAGTCTTTTACAGGACTCTCTTTACGCATGTTTTTAGCCCATATGAACGGGTGGATTTTTTATTGATCAATAGCATACGTTAAACAGTGGCTACAAATATAAATGAGGTGCAGAGACTATGGATTTAGTAGAAGTAAAACAGGAACTCAACGTGATAGAAAAACGTATCAACGACTTTAGGGGGTCTCTTTGACCTCGATTCAAAGAAAGCAAGAATCGCTGAACTAGACGAGCAAATGAGTGCACCGACATTTTGGGATGACCAAAATGCTGCACAAGTCGTTATTAATGAAGCGAATGGATTAAAAGAGCAGGTCAATGAATTTGAGGAACTTGCTGCATCCTATGAGGATTTGGAGATCGCACACGAGCTTGTTAAAGAAGAAGCAGATGCTGATATGCAAAAAGAGCTTGTTAAAGATACGAAAGAACTGATCGCAAAACTAAACGACTTCGAACTTCAGCTTTTATTAAACGAACCATACGATAAAAACAATGCGATCTTGGAACTTCACCCAGGTGCGGGCGGTACGGAATCTCAAGACTGGGCATCCATGCTCCTTCGCATGTACACTCGTTATGCGGAGCGCCAGGGCTATAAAGTGGAAACGCTCGATTACCTCCCTGGTGATGAGGCTGGGGTAAAATCAGTAACATTGAGTATTAAGGGACATAACGCATACGGTTATTTGAAAGCCGAAAAAGGGGTTCACCGTCTTGTGCGTATCTCGCCGTTTGACTCGTCAGGACGCCGTCATACTTCTTTCGTTTCGTGTGAAGTAATGCCTGAGATCACTGACGATACAGAGATCGAAATTCGGACAGAGGATTTAAAGGTCGATACGTACCGTGCGTCTGGTGCAGGCGGTCAGCACGTAAACACGACTGATTCAGCGGTTCGTATTACACATACGCCAACAAACACAATCGTTTCATGTCAGACAGAGCGTTCACAGATCAAGAACCGTGAACGTGCGATGAAGATGCTGATGGCGAAGCTCGTACAGCGCCGTTTAGAAGAACAGCAGGCACAGCTTGCTGAAATTCGCGGGGAACAAAAGGAAATCGGCTGGGGGAGCCAGATCCGTTCTTATGTTTTCCACCCGTACAGTCTTGTGAAAGACCATCGTACAAACACTGAGGTGGGTAACGTTCAATCTGTAATGGATGGCGAAATCACGCCGTTTATTGATTCGTATCTGCGTTCTAAACTATAAAAAGCTATGGTTCTTTTCTAAAAAATTATTGCTTTTGATTGTTAAGACTTCATTTGCAAGTTGATTGGAGCGTAAGGTGCGAGACTCCTGCGGGACCAGCGTGCCATCTACCTGACTATTCTTCTTGCAAGGCATGCGACGAGGAAGCCCGTTTCGGCAGAATATGCTTGCAGACGCAGGAGCACACATACTTCCTTGAATATGAATCTCTCTATCCATCTTCCACCAAAGCTCACTTACCCCCCGCAGAAAGCGAGCATCCTGGAGCGGAAATCAACCGGCCCTAGTAGCAACGAAGCTTACGAAAACAACCAAAAATAAAAAACTTCCGAGCCATATGCTTCGGAAGTTTTTTTAGCCTATTTTTGTGAGCTCTTTCTTAGGAACAAGTTCGATCTTTCTTTGTTGCCCTTTTTTTGCAATTTCCACATTACCATTCTCATAAATCCACACCACTTGGTACTCTACACCTTTATAAACGACACGACTTCCCACTTCTATATCCATCGCTTCACCTCAATATAAGTACCTTATGGTTAATTATACCTATAACCAACAGGAAGTAAATTGGGAAAATCATAGGATACTGATATCATTTAGCGTTACATCTATAAAGCTATTTTCCCAACTTAGAAGTTTTACAAACGATACCTTCATGTGTAGAAATGTTTTTTAAACAGTTGTTCAATAGTCGGGACAGATGTTATGTATCGCCAACAGTTCGGAATTTTCGACCGCCTTCTCACAAATTTTAGAAAAAGCTAGAAAACCTTAAACGTTTGTTTAAATGTCCTACATATTAGCTTAATAATTTGGCTTTATTCTTAATTGTGCAAGATAAATATTTGGTCTAGGGGGAAAATGGAGTGGAAAAGAAACCATTGGACAGAAGAACCTTTTTAACATATTTAGGAACAGGCGCAACAGCACTGGCAGCAGCTACATCTGGATTAGGTGTTTTAACGGAGAAAGCTAACGCTCAAACAGACAGCTTAATGCGCATGAAGCCTCGTAAACAAGGTTTTAAGTTTCACCCAATCGCACCAACTGATAAAGACGACCTTGTTCTTCCAAAAGGCTATAAATATGAAGTGATCGCATCTTACGGTGATGTGATCAACAAAAAAGGCGACACATTTGGTTATAATAACGATTTTACAATGTACTTTCCAATTGAAGAGTCAAGCGAACAAGGATTGCTTTGGGTAAATCACGAATATACGAATCCTTTATATGTAGAAGGCGAAAAGGCAGGGGACAAGTATACAGCGGCTCAAATTGAAAAAATGCTATACAACCAAGGTGGTTCCATTATTGAAGTTCAAGTAACAAACGGAAAATGGACGCTGAACAAGGATTCTGAGTATGCCCGCCGTATAACAGGTTTAACACCTTTCGCCTTAACCGGTCCAGCCAAAGGAAACGCAGCAGTTTCTGGAGCAACTTCTGTTCAGGGTACATTTGCAAACTGTTCAGGCGGACGTACACTTTGGAACACAGTAATGTCTTGTGAAGAAAACTATGAAGATACTTCTGAAGCAGCTGGTTTAGACCAAACACACTACGGGTGGGTGATTGAAGTAGACCCTTTCGATCCAAACTTCAAAGTAAGAAAGCATACAGCTCTTGGCCGCTTCAACCACGAAAATGCAAGCATGGGCCTCTCTAAGGATGGACGTGTAGTCGTTTATATGGGCGATGATAAAAAAGATGCTTGCGTGTACAAGTTTGTAAGTAAAGGCAAGTACGTGGAAGCAAACGGCAAAGCGAACAGCAAGCTATTAGAAGAAGGAACACTTTATGCAGCAGACCTTCAAAAGAGCAAGTGGGTAGCATTAACGATCGAAGCCGTTCGTGAAAAAGCAGCAGGTAAAGCGGAACTTCTCGAAAAGTTTAAAACACAAGCTGATGTGGTTGTGAACGCACATGACGCTGCAATCCTTTTAGGTGCAACACCTACGGACCGCCCTGAAGACGTCGAGATTTCGCCTTTAGACCAAACGGTGTTCATCGCACATACAAACAATGACAAGCATGGAAACATTCATGGACACATTACACGCTTTTTTGAAAAGGACGGAGACCATGGAGCAGAGGAGTTTGACTTTGAAATCTTCGCGGCAGGCGGACGCCAAAGCGGATTCAGTGCTCCAGATAACTTGACGTTTGATTCAAACGCCAACCTTTGGACCGTGACAGATATCTCATCAAGCAAACTGAACTCAGATGCGTGGACAAGCTTCGGAAACAACGGAATGTTCATGATTCCGACAGTTGGACCCGACAAAGGGGTAGCATTCCAGTTTGCATCAGCACCAAAAGAAGCAGAGTTGACGGGACCATCCTTTACACCGAATGAAAAAACATTATTCCTTTCTGTACAGCATCCAGGAGAGGAAACGGAAGATAAAGCAAATCCAACAAGCACATGGCCGCAAGTTCGCGGAGGCAACACACCGCGTCCTTCAGTTGTGGCAATCACTGGCTTTAAGTTTTAATGAGTAACAAATTCTAAGGAGGCGATCCACATGGGTTTCACTAACATCGGAGTACCTGGATTGATCTTGATCTTAATCATCGCGCTTATCATCTTTGGACCATCAAAATTGCCAGAGATCGGACGCGCATTCGGAAGTACGCTTCGTGAATTCAAGCATTCTGCAAAGGATTTAATGTCTTCTGATGAAAAAGAAGAAAAACCGCAGTCAAAATAAAGAGTGATATTTGGAGGGAAGATGCGGGCGCAGTTGAAAGCTTGCATCTTTTCTCTTTTACAAAAGGAAGGAGGCTAAAGTGTGAAAGCGGAAGAAATGTACTTTGTGGAGCATCTTGGTGAGCTACGAAAACGGATCATTATAACGCTTGTTGTGTTTATGACAGTTCTAACCGTTTCGTTCTTTTACGTTCAGCCGATCTACAGCTGGCTGATCCGTGATTTAGATCAGCAATTAGCTGTCCTCGGACCAAGCGAAATTCTTTGGGTGTATTTTATGATATCTGGCGTGATTGCGATCGCACTCACCATTCCGGTAGCCGCTCATCAAACGTGGCTGTTTATTAAACCGGCGTTGAGTAAAAGGGAGCAAAAGGTGACGCTGTCGTACATTCCAGCCTTATTTTTATTGTTTTTGTTAGGATTGTCATTCGGCTATTTTATTGTCTATCCGATGGTGCTGAACTTTTTGCTTGGATTATCAGAAGGGCACTTCCAAACCTTTTTCACATCGGAAAAATATTTTAAGTTCATGCTGAACTTGACCCTGCCATTTGGATTCCTGTTCGAGATACCGCTTGTGGTAATGTTCTTAACGTCATTAGGTATCATTAATCCAGTGATGCTGACCAAAGCAAGAAGGATCTCTTATTTTGCACTCGTCGTCGTAGCTGTTTTGATCACACCGCCAGATCTCGTTTCTGATTTTCTTGTGGTGATTCCGCTGCTCGTCCTGTATGAGATCAGTATCATGCTGTCAAGATGGGTGTACCGGAAGAAGCTAGTCACTGAACAATTAGAGGAGCAGGAAGAGAAAGTCGTACAAATGAAAAGACCTTCATAAAGACAAAAAGGAAGCCTGAAAACGGGCTTCCTCTTTTTATACAAAATGATTAATGCGTCTGTTCTTATCGGCTATTAACATCGCATACTCATTTGCTTTTTGAATATTTTCTTTTTCCATATGATAATCAAACAGCTTGATTTCATAATGTTCAGCAGGAAGGACATATCCTAATTTTTTCAAATAGGGATACATTTCTTTCTCAAGGTAGTCATAATAACGTTCGTCTTGCTCTGTCAGACGATAATAATGAAGCTGGAAAAAATGGGTGAACGTTGTTGAATCAATGTCCTTTGATAGTTTTAATCCTTTTTCAGCAAGTGATATGAGCTCGTTTTTAGATTTTTTCCCTAATTGTACGGAAGCATTAATGAATCCTTCTAGTGAACCAATATATTCTGGGGTAGAAGGGTCTTTTAAGTTCATCGATTCATGATAATACTCACAAGCTTTTTCAAAGTTTTCATGAAGGATGCAGTGATAGCCATAGTTGTGAAGAAGAAGTGCTTTTTGCTTTGTTAACCCAAAGTTATCACACATTTCAATCAGCTGTTCATATTTTACATCTTGAGGACCGCACGTAGTGTCATGTCCTACTTGTATGAGCATCAGCATCTCCGTTTCAATCACTCTCACATAGCAATGAGCTTTTTCAAAAAAACGAAGAGCCAGACTGGCGTAATAATAGGCGAGCACACGAGAATTGATAGAATGATACGCTACGGCCAAGTGATAGTAATATTCGGTGTTATGGTAGTGAGCTGGATCAATCTGCTTTAATAATTCAATAGCTTCCAAATAATCATGTTTGCATTGAAGCCCGTAGATCCCTTTTATATGGAGAATCATATTTTTATCAAGAGGCGTAGGGTTCTGCCATTTGTCCATCTCTTGGATGATGGATTGCGCCTTGGTGTGATCTCCAGTCATCAAATAGAACCTGGCTAATAGAAGGGTGTGCGACCGGTAGAAATCAGGAATCTGCAGCAAAGCAATTTCCTCAAGCTGCTGTTTAAGAGTTTCTGCCTTCGCATGAAGCTTCATGATAATGGCTTCTTCCCATTTTTTTAAAAGGGTGTCTAATCCTTTATAGGTTTTGATCTCGCTTTCTATGTCGATCTCAAGCCTGTCCGCTAAAAATTGGATCGTTTCCTTGGAGACTTCCGTTAAACCCCGTTCGATTTTGCTGACATGCGTAATCGAACAAATGCCGTCTCCGAGCTCCTTTTGCGTCATATTTTTGCGTTCACGATAGAACTTAATGATTTTTCCTTCTAGCATGACTTCATCTGCCCCCATCATAAACCGCTAATATTTGATACTTCTATTCTACTAAAGAAAACCCCAATTCGGTTTTACGTTTCTTAAGTCTAAGTTCCTATTTCTCTCTTTGAGTTACTGTGATTTACCGTTAAGTTATTAGTTGAAATAGGCTGTGAGTCATGGGTAAAAACCCGATAGCGTACATCTGGTGTATGCTTTATAATTTGAATAAACGAAATTTTCAAAAAAGAGGACGGAAAGGGATGCAAAGGATATGAAATATGTACAAAAAAATTATCTTAAGCAAAACCAGCATATGGATGACTCACCAAGTCCAAGAAAACAACATCAAGGCAAACATTAGAAACCATCCTGGCAGAACTGGGGATTCAGCAATAAGCGATTTTTGTGGCAGCCTTTAAGGGCTGTCTTTTTTCATTTAATCATCTAATAGAGAATTTAAATGGTAGGTTCGATCTTTTGTTGTACCACTGAAAGGGAGGTTGAGAGAGTGCAGGAGATGATAAGATTGGCTGGTTGATGGAAGATTCAAAAATTGCATACATTCTCTGTTTGTAATTCCTGTAGAGATGAATCTTGCATAATCTTGTAATGCAGAAATATGTGCACGGTGATATATTTCATTGCAAGTGTAACAAAACCAGCTTCTTTTTTTCCTAACGAGCAAAACATTTTCGCATCTGGGACAAAACACACCTTTGAGTAACTCCTCACTTTTGATATTAAACAACCCGCATAGGTCAGGATTGTAAGGTGTATGTAGTTTATTTAATCGTTTAACGAGCCTTTTAAGTTCCTTTTTCGTTAATTGATCTTCATTGTATTTTTGTCTAAATCCATCAAACCGCTTCTTTAGTTCAGCGCTTTTTATCACTTTATAAAGAGCATCCGTATGAGAAGGTGCACTTTCAATGAGAGTCTTTGGATTCGTTATCACTACAAGCGTTTCAATCGGAATGAATGGGGTCTTGTAAAGTTTCATAATTTCCGCAAGATGATGGGCTTGTCTTTGAACTTGATAAATAGGATCCTCGAATGACTCTTTGATATCATCAATCTTTCTGATGATTTGTGAATAAAGATTATCGAAGAAAATATGTCCTGAAAGATTTTTAATCTCTAAAATAAGGAGGAATTTTTGGGTAAGTATGAGAGTATCAATTTGAAAGTAATATTTTTCATGCAGAATTCTAATATTATGCAGAAAGATAATTTCGTTTAGGGGTAAATACCTGTAGAAGTATTCTAATGAAAGTTCACCTTTAAATCCTGCTATTTGACGGGCTAAATAATCCTCAATTTCTTTTCTTTTAGGATGAGCAGGTAATCTCTTTAAAAAAGCAGACAAATTATCGATTAAAAGGGGAGTTTTTCGCTGATTTTCTATCGTTTTCACTTCCTATCAATAGTCTATAAAAGATAAAACTTATAATGGTGCATTCTTTCGTTTTATACAAAAAGCAATTTTCTTAAATTTGACATAAGAATTACCGGAATCCCACGTTATTTAGGATAATCCCACGTTAAACCACTTAAATCCCACGTTATTTTCAAGAATCCCACGTTAATTTGCAAATACACGATTTTCGACATCGCACAACAAAATCCGACACCCTCAAACATCACAAAAAACTAAGTGATCGAACTTCCCGGACCAGTTCGCACCATATCCCACTCCTATCGATTGGACTGGTCACGCCAGTCCATACCACTCAACATTACTTCACTTCATTACCGCGGCACTAAGGTCTCATTTACAAGGGCATACTAGGCTTGGTATACTTTTTTCGTTTCAAAGAATCCCTTATGAAAGTTCGAGGTTTAACAGACAGCTATGATGATGGCAATACGTAAAAGACGCGGGTTCTTACACCCAACATTTGAACTTATTCTAGAATATATTTATGTTGTAATCGGTTCAGGGCTGGTGGCTCTGGCATTCTCTGTATTTCTCTTACCGAACCAGATTGCTTCAGGTGGAGTAAGTGGAATCTCGACCATTCTGTACGGGCTCTTCCAATGGAAGCCTTCCTACGTGCAATGGAGTCTCAATATACCTCTTTTCGTCGCGGGGCTTTTCTTTTTAGGAAGACGTTTTGGCGCGAAAACGTTAGTCGGAACACTTGTGCTGCCGTTCTTTGTTTTTATTTTTGAAGAGTGGGGACCAGCAACAGAGGAACCACTTCTAGGTGCCATTTTCGGCGGTCTAGGGATTGGAGCCGGGCTTGGAATCGTATTCCGTGGTAAAGCCTCAACAGGTGGAGTGGATCTACTTGCACAGATCATCCATAAATATATCGGTATCTCACTTGGAACGATTATCCTCCTTATTGATGGTACGATCGTTCTTGCATCTGCATTTATCTTTGGAATCGAACAAGCCCTTTACGCACTGATCGCCATGTTTATTACAGCAAAAACGATCGATGTTGTGCAGATTGGACTCGGTACATCTAAAATGGCGCTTATCATTTCTGATCACGAAGACGAGCTGCGCCAGGGAATCCTGACACATATCTACCGCGGGGTTACAAAGATTAACGCATTAGGCGGATACACACAGGATGAGCGGCCGATGCTGATGGTTGTTGTTGCACAATATGAAGTTACGAAATTAAAACAATATGTAAAAAGCGTGGATCCATCTGCATTCGTAATCGTTGTAAATGCGACCGAAGTGCTTGGTGAAGGGTTTAAACGCGGATAATTCCATAAGTCGATTCTTGCCAGCCGTTGACACTTTCGGCTGGTTTTTTGCACTATAAACAAATAACTTGTTCGCATCATGATAAAGATCGACGTGGAAACAAGATTATGGAATATGGTACAAGTGCAACTAAGGTTGAATGAAAAATGATGTCAAACAAGTTTTCTTTGTACATTTTGTAGGACTTATTACACAAACGCACCCATCTTACTACAGAATATGTAAGACAAGCCGATAAAATGAAGCGTGCATACAGGTCAAAAGTGCCTAATTTTCTAATCGATGGTCGACTTTCTCGACCGAATGTCGAAAAGTTTACATGCAGGTTTTTTCTGAAATTGAAGGATATCAGCGAATCATGTCGTATTTTATCTGTTACAACTGCAAGAAAACACTACAAAGGTCCCTTGTTTGCGACAAGATGAAATACAACTGTAATAAAATTGTCAGTCACAGATGTTATAATAGTTATTGCGGAAAAAAACTGACAATTATTGCGTTTTTGTCGAAAGACTTTATAAATAGAATGTTGATTGATCAGGGAAATATCTTTTTGGGGTAGTAAGGAAGTGATTTAGTTTGATAGAAATGATTGATGTGTGGAAAACATATCCGAATGGTGTTATGGCACTGAACGGGATTGACGTCTACATAGAAAAAGGTGAATTTGTTTATGTAGTCGGACCAAGTGGTGCTGGAAAATCTACATTTATAAAATGTATGTATCGTGAAGAAAAGCCAACACAAGGATCTATTATTATAAACGGCACGAATCTTGCTAAAGTAAAAGAAAGACAGATTCCAAAAGTCCGCAGAAAAATGGGAGTTATCTTTCAGGACTTTAAACTTTTACCGCGTTTAACTGTATATGAAAATGTAGCATTTGCGCTTGAAGTTATTGAGGAATCACCAAAAGTGATCAGAGAACGCGTTATGGAAGTTCTTGATCTTGTTAAGTTGAAAAATAAAGCCCGCATGTTCCCGGATGAGCTTTCCGGAGGGGAACAGCAGCGTGTATCGATTGCACGTTCTATCGTGAACCATCCGCCAGTTGTTATTGCGGACGAGCCTACGGGGAACCTGGATCCTGAAACCGCGTGGGAAATCATGGACATTTTTAAAGAAATCAATGCTCGTGGCACAACGGTTGTCATGGCGACTCACAATAAAGAAATCGTAAATACAATCACAAAGCGCGTAATTGCCATCGAAGGCGGCCGAATTGTACGTGATGAGGCGAAGGGGGATTACGGCTATGAAGATTAGAACATTAAAACGTCATTTCGTTGAAGCATTCAAAAGTATGGGAAGAAACGGCTGGATGTCATTCGCTTCGATCTCTGCAGTAACCGTAACACTTTTATTAGTAAGTGTATTCCTGGCAATTCTTCTAAACATCAACTATATTGCCAGCCAAATAGAAGATGATGTACAGATTAGAGCATATATCGAACGAACCGAAAAAGCTGAAAACTACGATACTTATCAGAAACAGCTTGAACAGCTTGATAAAGTAAAGACGGTTAAATATCAGTCCAAAGAAGAAGGATTAGATGAATTAATTGAAAGTCTTGGTGATGAAGGGGAAGCGTTCTCCTCATTAAAAAATGAAAACCCGCTGCGGGATGCGTTTATCATCTATACAGATAAGCCGCAAGATACAGCTGCGGTAGCGAAAGAAGTAGAAAAATTAAAATTCGTAAACAAAGTTGAGTATGGAAAAGGGACAGTTGAAAAACTCTTTAAAGTTACAGATGCTGCCCGCAACGTTGGGATCGTACTTGTTTTAGGACTCGTATTCACAGCGATGTTCCTGATCTCAAATACAATAAAATTAACGATTGTTACCCGCCGCCGCGAGATTGAAATTATGAAACTCGTTGGGGCAACAAATGGATTTATCCGCTGGCCATTCTTTATTGAAGGATTTGCATTAGGAGTATTTGGCGCTTTCCTTCCAATTGTTGTAATTGCAGTAGGATACCAAGCAATCTTTGATATCGTTAATCAGAAGCTTGGGACAGTGTTTATTGAGCTCTTGCCAGTAACACCACTTATTCCACAGTTATCTATATTGATGCTGCTAATCGGTGGAGTGATCGGCGTATGGGGAAGCTTAACGTCTGTCCGTAAGTTTTTGAAGATCTAATAGATAGCAGAAGTAAAGATTCATGAAAACGAAACAAATTAATAGGGGTTAGGGAGGAAAACGAATGAAACGTAAAGTGTTTGGTACAGTGTTATCTTTAAGTTTAGCACTGAGCGCTTTTACTGTGTATCACTCTGAATCCGTCGTTCACGCGGAATCTTTATCAAGCATCAAGAAAAAACAACAAGAGAATGCAAAGAAAGCAAAAGATTCAAAATCAAAGCTTGATTCAAACAAAAGCAGTCAGGCTTCACTAGAGACAGAAATCGCAAGAATCGATAAATTATCTTCTGATACAGATCAAAAAATCGAGCAGAAGCAAGCCGATATCAAGAAAACAAAAGATGAGATCGCTCAATTAAAAGATGAGATTGCAGTCGTTCAAAAACGAATCGACGAGCGCGACAAGCTCTTAAAAGAACGCGTTAACTCTATGTATGAATCTGGCGGAGCAGTTTCCTACCTAGAAGTTGTACTGGGTTCTAAGGATTTTGGTGATTTTCTTGACCGTGTACTTGCGCTGAATATGATTGCAGAACAAGACCGTCAGCTTTTAGAAGAGCAAAAGAAAGATAAAGAATTACTTGAAACCAAAATGGCTTCTGTTGAGAAGAAGCTTAGCAATCTTCAAAACGCAATGAAAGACTTGCAAAAACTTCAGCAGCAGCTGAAAGCACAAATGGCTGAAAAAGACCGTTTGATGGCTTCTCTTGTCAAAGAACAAGGGGCTTTAGAAGCTGAAATGCATAAAATCGAAAATGAAGCTGAAATCTTGAAGTCTCAAGAAGAAGCCTTTAAAAGAGAGCAAGAACGTGCAAGACAACGTGAAGCAGCTAAGCGTTCAAGTGGTGGGGGATCATCAGCAGCACCGGTAATCGGTAACGGTATGATCATTAAGCCAGCTGCCGGAAGAATCACATCTGGATTTGGTATGAGAAGCAGCGGTATGCATGAAGGAATTGACATCGCTCAAGGCGGAACAGTTCCAATTTATGCAGCAGCAGACGGAACAGTAATCAGAGCAGAGTATTCTTCTTCATACGGAAACGTAGTTTATATTTCTCATTCTATTGCAGGCCAGCAGTGGACAACTGTTTATGCGCATATGTCCAGCCTTTCTGTATCAAGCGGACAATCCGTTTCAAAAGGTACAAAACTAGGAAATATGGGTAACACAGGACGTTCTCATGGTCAGCATCTGCACTTTGAGCTTCACAAGGGACCTTGGAATGCAGGAAAAACAAATGCTGTAAATCCTGCGGCATATTGGTAAAATAAACACATAAAGTAAACAAGCTATTCATATAGTGAAGTAGGAGACAGGCTTCTTTCGTCGAATCTCTTACAATGGAAGGCATCGCACTTTGCAGGGTGTGATGCCTTTTCCTGCAAAAATGAGGTGAGCAGAATGAACGTAAATAAAAAGATGTTGGCCCTGCTGATTGTTGTTTCCTTGCTTGTTGGTGCTGGTGGTATGTACGGCTCAATGGCGCTGTTTGGAAATGACTCGAAATTTGTTCAAAACGGTGAAGTTAGTGATCTGCCAAAAACGAAAACAAAGATTAACAGCGAAGAAGAGTTTGCTAAGCTTCAAAAAACGTATGAGATCATTTCATCCCGATATGTAGAAGATGTAGATCGCGAAAAACTTCTTGAAGGTGCCATTCAAGGAATGGTGAAAACCCTAAAAGACCCGTATTCTGTTTATATGGATGAAGAAACCGCAAACCAGTTTACACAGTCGCTTGATTCATCTTTTGAAGGAATCGGGGCAGAAGTGAGCATGGTAGACGGTAAAGTAACAATTGTAGCGCCGTTTAAGGATTCACCTGCTGAAAAAGCGGGCTTAAAGCCGAATGACCAGATTGTAACGATCGATGGCAAAAGTATAGAAGGATTGGACCTCTACAAAGCCGTATTAAAGATCCGCGGGGAAAAAGGCTCAGTTGTTACATTAGGCGTAAAACGCAGCGGTATGAACAATGTGATGCCGATCAAAGTAAAGCGTGACGAGATTCCGATTGAAACCGTTTATTCCGACATCGAAAAAGCTAACGGAAAAAACATCGGTGTCATCGAGATCACTTCATTCTCCGAAGATACTGGGACAGACTTTAAAAAACAATTAACTGAGCTTGAAAAGAAAGGAATCGACGGGCTTGTGATTGATGTCCGTGGAAACCCTGGCGGATACTTAGAAGCTGTTGACAGTATTCTGCGCCAGCTCATTCCAGAGAACAAGCCATTTGTTCAGATTGAGGACAGAAAAGGAAACAAAGAACGTTATGTTTCCACGCTGAAAGAAAAGAAAGACTATCCAATTGTTGGACTAATCGATAAAGGGAGTGCTTCTGCTTCAGAAATTCTAGCAGCTGCGCTAAAAGAAGCTGGCAGTTATGATCTGGTTGGTGAGAAATCATTCGGTAAAGGAACAGTTCAGCAGTCTATCGACCTTGGTGATGGTTCGAACATCAAGCTGACATTGTTTAAGTGGCTGACTCCAGACGGAAACTGGATTCATAAAAAAGGTGTGAAGCCAACGTACGAAGTAAAACAGCCTGAATACTTCTATACAAATCCAATTTCAATTGAAAAACCGCTAGAATTTGATATGAATAATGAGCAAGTGAAAAATGCTCAAGTGATGCTGAACGGATTAGGTTTCCAAACAGGCCGTGAAGATGGTTATTTCGATGAAAAGACACAAGCTGCCGTAACAGCGTTCCAGCGTGCGAACAGTTTGAAGGCAACAGGTAAAGTCGATGAAAAAACAGCAGGGAAAATGGAGTCGAAAGTCATCGATTCCATCCGTGATGATAAAAATGATGTTCAGCGTAAAACAGCCATTGAATTGCTTGCAAAATAAGGGATAATGGCAGGAAAAAACAACCGAAACACGAATACTATCCGTAGAGGAATTATTCTCTGCGGATTTCTTTTGCACATCATAAAGGGGTAAAGTAGATGGGATCATTTAATGGTGGAGACATACTGTTTCAGCTAGTAGCTTTCTTAATGCTTGTTTTCTTCATCAGCTTAATCGGGATGTTTGTAAAACGGGCAGTTAAAACAGATAGAAGACTAAAAAGAATGGAAGAAAAAGTGGATGAATTGGAAGAAGAGAAAAGGAGAGAACGCCCATGACAGACACCTTTGTGAACGAACTGATAGAAGGCATCGGGCTGCTTTTTTTACACCCGCTTTTTTATGGATTTATTCTTGTCGCATTCTTAATCGGGCTTAAACGTGTTAAACGTGAACGAAAAGAATTCAAAGTTAAAGTTCATCCGGTAATTGATAATCTGATATTTTCATTGCTGCCAGGTATCCTTATCGGGCTCATCGGTTCCGTTATCTTTATTGCAGCAGGCGTAACATTGCCGGTCGGCATGATCGCTTTAATCGGTTTGATGTATCTTGTCCTAGCCCTGACGATGAAAACGCGGTTTATGGCGCCGGCGTATGCGGTGAGCTTAGCAGCTATCGCAGGTCTTTTACTGCCAAAAGTAAATACAGGTATGGAATTTTTGGATAAGTGGATTGAAGATATTCAAAGTACGCCGCTTGATTCCTTAGCTGTTATATTAGGAGTGTTATTGATTCAGGAAGGTATCTTAATCTTGTGGAAAGGTGCGGACCGTACATCACCACGGCTTTTCAAGGGAAAAAGAGGTCATTATGTAGGCGCGCATGAAGCGACGCGCTTCTGGATCGTACCTCAGTTCCTTGTTCTTCCTGTTGGTTCGATTCCGGTTTTAGATTGGTGGCCGTTGTTTCCGATGGGAGCAGTCGGTTTCTCGTTTTTCTTAGTTCCATTTGCGATCGGATATCGCCAGCTGGTTACGCACACACTGCCGGTTGAAGCGATTAAACATCTTGGTAAACAGGTGACGCTTTTAGGCATTCTCGTTTTAGCGATTGCGGTCGGCGGGCATTTTTTCAACCTTCCGCTGCTTATAGCCATTGCGATCGCTGCGGGTCTTGCCGGCCGTGAGCTTATTACACTCGTTACAAGCCAGCGCGATGACACAAGACCTTCTCTCTTTGTTCAGCGTGATAAAGGTGTAATTATACTTGCAGTTGTTCCAGGAACTCCTGCTGCAAAAATGGGCTTAAAGGTCGGGGAAGTGATCGTGAAAGTAAACGGTGTGACGCTGACACATGAAACAAGCCTGTACAGAGCGCTTCAAATCAACGCTGCCTACTGTAAACTCGAGGTTCTAGATCTGAACGGAGAGATTCGCTTTGTTCAAGGATCCTTGTATCAGAATGAACATCATCAGCTTGGAGTATTGTTGGTTCATGATGTAGTTGACAGAAACGTTGCAGTAGGGAACTAGTTGTGGTTTTTCATAATTTACCGGAATCTGGTCAAAATTCTGTGGAATGATTTTCATAATTTAGTGGAATTGCTTTATAAAAAGGGCTCATCAAAAGTGAGTTCTTTTTTTATTACTTTATTTAACAAACGGGCCATTTAATGGAATAAGGATTATTGAACAAACTGGACAGTTTAATAAGAATTTTAAATTATTCTGAATTTTCCGTGTTAAAATGAGGAAGGCATTAGATGCAGAAAGGAAGCTTAATATGGACAAATATAAAATAATTTTATTTGATTTAGATGGAACACTTTCAGACCCCAAAATTGGTATAACTAAATCTGTTCAATATGCGTTACAGAAAATGGACATTGATGAGCCTAATTTCGATAAACTTGAATGTTTTATCGGTCCACCACTTCAAGCTTCATTTGCTGAATATTACGAATTTGATAAGGAAAATACACAAAAGGCGATTGATTATTACCGGGAAAGGTTCAAGGATAAGGGCATGTTTGAGAATGAGTTATATTTATATATTCCTTTACTGTTAAAATCATTAAAAGAACAACAATATACTTTAGTTGTTGCAACTTCTAAGCCTACTGTATTTTCTGAACAAATACTAAAATATTTTAATATTGACCAGTATTTTGAACTTGTTGTTGGAAGTTATCTTGATGGAACAAGAACATCAAAAACTGAAATTATTCAATACATACTTGATAAGTACAATGAGCATAGGCTAGATGATTTTATTATGATTGGTGACAGAAAACACGATATTATTGGTGCAAATAATACTGGTATTGACTCTATTGGAGTAACTTATGGGTATGGTTCATTTAAAGAATTAAGTAATTCTAACCCTACACATATTGTCAATAGTGTTGACGAGATAAAAGATATTTTAATAGCAAGTAAAGTTGAATAAAGGATGACATTTTATTATTCAGCTAAAGGGTGCTTTAATGGAATAAGTATTAATATATATAAATCACCATACGATTTATATACAAAAACGTTAAAAGCACTGCAAATTGAACTGCATCAATTAGTTGTTAAATATATTGGAGCAAGTTCATATTGAATTAGAAATTGCCAAAACCCTGATGAAATTGCAGTAACTAATAATACATAGATAAATATTAAACTCAATCTTAATTTGCTAACCAATGGAATGCCCTCCTGTATGGTGGTCTATTACAATAATCTTTAGATATATATGAGACAAGCAAATAAAATAAGACTTTAACTAAGTATTTTTATTTGGTAGTCATCTTCTTCAACAAACGGGTGCGATTGCTGCATAAGGCGATCGCACCTTTTAACTCAACAAAAGGGTAGTTTTATGGAACAAGACCAGGAGGTGTTTATATGCCTAATCGTTCAAATGAGGAATTGTTAGCTGGTGGTAACGTCTCAAAAGTTGAACGGTCAGGTAATACAGTTAGACGAGAATTAAAGTCAAATAGCAAAAGAATTCATGCACTGTTAAAACATCTTGATAACAAAGGGTACGATTATGCTGCTAAATACCTTGGTATCGATGAAAAAGGAAGAGAGATTTTATCATTTATTGAAGGAGAAGCTGGTAATTATCCTTTAAAACAATATATGTGGTCAGATGATGTCTTACAAGAAATAGCGAAAATGCTGCGTCAATATCATGATTCTGTAAGCGACTTTTCATTTGATGATAGTTGGAAATCCTTAGATAATACCCCACAACATGAGGTATAATTTCCTCCAGATCCGGGCCTCGGCTTTCCCACAGGTGCACCTCCTAATATGCCAACATCAATGAGTGGCCATGCGGTACTACATTCTATGGCTTCTTTATCGCCTATATCTGTCTGATTGTAGCAACGATTATTTTTGCACTACCGTTTGCTGCAGAAGGGGAGTGTGGCTGGAGAACCTATTGCATAGCGACCGGTATCATTTCACCATTACTTATTATTTTGGGAATAGGTATTAATAGTTGGACTGTTTGAACATGCGATGCGCTGGAATTGTTGCCTTCGGATGGGTATCCGGTCTTGCCACCCAATTACTTGCTTATGCTCCCACTCTTCTATTTAGCGAAAAGGATTTTACTTCCAGCCGACGAAAGTATTAAGGAAATCGAAAAAATTTTATAATTGCTGTCGAACCAGGCAAGGTTGGTTCGTCGTATAGATAGAAGCGGAAATACCCGGACTGTTTTTACATCGGTATACGAAGCTTCAAAGTAAAATAGGAGGTAAACACATATGAGATTTATGATGATTGTCAAGGCTACAACTGATTCAGAGGCAGGGGTTATGCCAAGCCAGGAACTTATTGATGCTATGCAAAAGTATAATGAGGAATTGGTAAAAGCCGGTGTGTTACTCGCAGCCGATGGCCTGCAGCCTAGCTCAAACGGGATTCGGATTTCTTATCCAGAACCCGGAGGAAAACCAAAGGTTATGGACGGTCCGTTTACGGAGGCAAAAGAATTGATAGCGGGATATACACTAATTGAAGTTAAATCGAGGGAAGAAGCGATCGAATGGGCTCTACGCATGCCGGATCCCCACCGATATGGACAGGGGGAAATTGAGATCAGACAGGTGTTCGAGGCGGAGGACTTAACTGAAAATCCCGAATCGCTGGCAAAAGACGCAACACTTCGCAAACAAATTGAGGAGCAAAAAAGCCGTGACTTTATCCCAAACACATCGAACCATTGATGCGATATGGAGAATGGAGTCAGCTAAGCTAATTGCAAGTTTAACCCGAATACTACGTGACGTGGGTTTAGCAGAGGATCTTGCACAGGATGCTTTGGTAATTTCACTAGAAAGATGGCCGGAGACCGGTATTCCTGACAACCCGGGTGCCTGGCTGATGACAACGGCCAAACGGCGCGCAATCGATCTTATACGTAGAATGAAGCTGCGTGATCAGAAGTATGTAGAGATCGCCCGTAGTATGGATTTATATACAGAGGATGACATTGATAATATTTTGGATGGGGAGATCGGTGACGATCTCCTTCGTCTGATCTTTATGACCAGTCATCCAGTGTTATCACAGGATGCTAGAGTTGCCCTAACACTTCGCCTGTTATGCGGTCTTACTACAGATGAAATCGCACGTTCTTTCCTCGTTGCCGAATCAACGATTTCCCAGCGGATTGTTCGGGCCAAAAGAACCCTTAGGGCCGAGAAGATTCCTTTTGAGTTACCTACAGGAGAAGAGCGTAAAGAACGTCTGTCTGGAGTACTCGAGGTGATTTACTTGATGTTCAATGAAGGGTATTCAGCAACCTCTGGAGATCACTGGATTCGTCCGCTGCTATGTCAGGAGGCACTAAGACTCGGACGCGTACTGGCCGAGGTCGTACAACATGATCCAGAAGTTCACGGGCTTGTTGCATTAATGGAGATTCAATCTTCGCGACTTAAAACCCGGGTTAGCCCTACAGGTGAACCCGTACTTCTGATGGAGCAAAACCGGGCGCAGTGGGATCGCCTGTTGATCGGTCGGGGCTTAGCAGCACTTGAGCGCAGTCAAAAACTTGGGCCCCCGTTCGGTCCATACTCATTGCAGGCTGCGATTACTGCTTGCCATGCCCAGGCGCCTACCGTAGCTGAAACCGATTGGATCCGAATTGCCGCTCTTTACGAAGCACTGTCCAGGGTAACTCCATCGCCGATCGTGGAATTAAACCGGGCAGTTGCCATATCCATGGCATTTGGACCCTCCTTAGGACTACAGATTGTCGACGAGCTGAGTACCGAAACTTCCCTAAAAGGATACCATTTATTGCCTAGCGTTCGAGGCGATCTTCTTGTCAAGCTGGGACTATTCGATGATGCCCGTAGAGAATTTGAACGTGCGGCGTCGATGACTCGGAATGACCATGAGAAAGAGCTCTTACTTAATCGTGCACTGAAGTTGCGAAAAGGCGATACGTTTTGAGCACATAAAAACCCACCCACCAAATAGGGTTGGTTCCACTGTTGGAGAAGTCATTTTTAGAATCAAATTTCTCTTTAGTGGGAGGGGAATCGAATGCTGATTGTCAAAAAAGAGCTATAAAAGTTTTAAAAGAAATATTAAATGTTTTTAGAGATAAAAAAGTAGTAATAGGTTCTCACGGGGCTGTTATGACCTTGATGATGGGATATTTCGATAGTAATTATGACTTGAATTTTTTACATAACACATCAAAACTTGATATTTATAGAATGGAATTCAATGAACAGGAATTAGTGAGTGTTAAAAGATTATGGAGTGTACAAATTGGTGTTAGACAATAAGAACTACTTTTGTTGTTTAGCAATGAAATTCTTGAAAAAGGTCCGCTTGTTAGCTCTGATATTATTGCTGAACTTTTGAATAAATAATTTCAAATTAATTGAATGTTATTCCACAATCGGGTGCGATCGTATTATAAGGTTAACCAGATTTTACTGGTTGACCTTTTTTATATAGGACCTATTATATCGGTAGCCAGGGTAGGACGTTCGGGTGCGTGGGACAGGATTCCGTGAAGAAAACAGTCCGCCCCCTACTTGTAGAAACATGTTTGAGGCTGGTTGGGACATTGATCTCGTATAACAAGCGAAGCTATGATACTTCAAGGTGGAAAAGGGTTACTGGTGAGTAATTAACTAAGGGAGAGATGAAGAATGAATCCAGTCGTTGGTCTGGATGTTTCAAAAGGGGAAAGTCAAGTTCAAGCATTTTTGGATAAGGGGAGTCCTTACGGGAAAAGTTTTACTATTTCTCATATAAATGAGGAATTAGTTGAATTAATGCATTTTTTAAAAGAGGTAGAGTGTGTGTCAGGAGTTAGGCCATCTGTCATATTAGAGTCCACAGGACATTATCATACTCCAGTGATACAGTTTTTAGAGGAACAAAATTTTATGTATATCTTGATTAATCCATTACTATCACATCAAGCTAAGAAATCTAGTTTAAGAAAGGTAAAAACAGACGAAATCGATGCATATCGGTTATGTGAACTGTATTACAAGGAAGAACTTGAGCCATATAAAAAGAGAGGGATTAACCTTTTAAACCTTCGTCATCTAACAAGACAACATGAAACACTTACAGGTCTCTATGTTCAAGCGAAACTACAGTTTCATGCGATATTAGATCAGGTGTTTCCTGAATATAGAGGAGTATTTGGAGACTTGTATTCGAAAGTGTCTCTAAATACATTGTTAGAGTTTAGTACTTCAGAATCTGTATTACAAACTGGGGAAGATAGCTTAACTGATAAGATTGCAAGTTTGTGTCTGAGTCGTTCAGAGCGTTGGGCAAAAGAGAGGGCTATAAAACTTATTGAAGCAGCACATCGAAATCCGTTTAAAAATACAATGTATCAGAGTCAACTGACTAGTCTTGAAATGTATATTCACATGCTTCTCCAATATCAAGAGCATCTAGCAAAATTAGATCATCAAATAGATGCCCTTGCAGGAGAAATAGAAGAATATAAGATTATCCAATCGATCCCTGGTATCGGAGCAAGAATCGCGGCCACGATTCTTTCAGAAATTGGAGAGATTGAAAGGTTTAATCATCCTAAGAAATTAGTTGCCTTCTCTGGAATTGATCCGAGTGTTCATTCGTCTGGTAAATTTACTGCGACGATTAATCGAATTACCAAAAGAGGCTCTAGTAGGTTACGACACACATTATATATGGCAGTTCTCTGTGGTATAAGAAGTTCCCGTAATAAGAAACTCAAAGTATTTTATGATCGAAAACGAGAGGAAGGAAAACCATTCAAAGTAGCAGTAATCGCTTGTGTTAACAAGCTCTTACATTGGATTTATACCATACTAAAGAGAAAAGAACTTTTCCAAGATATATACTAATTGATAGATTCATGTAAATTATGAAGAACCTTCCAAAAATAGATTGGAGGGTTATTTGGCATGTCTTAGAATTATAACATGGATGTTTTAAAAATTTTTATAGAAAGTATTGACATCCTATTAGCTGGTTTTCTTGAATAAGAAGGATCACCTTTTCTTATTGAGCTAAAGGGCAGTTTACTTAAATAAGAGATATGAAGACAGGTGGTATTCTGAACTTTTTAATGCAATAAAGCATTGATTTCATCAGGAGTGAGTTTTAACTTTTGTCCTGCTGCAATAATAGAAGATGTTATTATTGAAACATCGTTATCGACTGTTTTGTTATAACGTTGAAATTCAAATTGTAAAGACATATCCTTTGGGTTTTCTATGCTTTTTATCGTTGATTCCATTGCTAATCCTCTCACGAGATAAACATCTCTAGCACTAGCTAACGCATTTTCTAAATCCTTTTTCACATCTTTTGGTAAATTGGAAGGTATTTGTAGATCCCATATCAATGAATTTGCTTCACTTGCAGCAGCTCTAGCATAACTCTCTTGATCATATAGATCTTTACTGTTCCCAGCCCCATCTTTAACTAACTGAACTTGACGTTCAAATTCTTTTACTTCGTTCGTTACATCTTTCTCAAGCGAAGTAATACTTTTCACAAATGATTTAAATGATTCTTGACTCGCTAATTGTTCATCTATAACCTTTTCTTTTAACCATAACCCAAACACCACACTAATAATTAACAAAATAGCTGCTGTTATCATGTAGTTTTTAACTTTTTCATTTTTCATCAACATTTTCTATCACCTCGTTTTCAATATATTTTTTTAACTTTAATAATGTAGCAGATATATATACAATTATATTCGAAGTAAACCAATTAAAATTTTATTCAATTAAAGGGTGCATTTCTTTAGGAAGGAGAAGTGCTCTTTTTATTGAATTATTGAACAAACAGGCAGGATTGTGGAAGAAGAATAGTCCAAACTGTACTAAGCGCAACATTGTGTCGTCGATCCGAAATTCAGTATAAATCTTAGCAAAAAGTTTCACATTGAGGCCATCATGATCTTTATAAGCTTTTCTGTCAAATAAAAGCTAATCTATTATGTATCAAATACTACTCTCTTGTCCTATTTTTATATAGATAATTTTGAAAGGTTTTTTAAGATTTTTTATTTATTGTGTCGATTTTGATGTTTTCCGTTCGTTGTTTTTATAAAGAGGTCAATTAGGGGATTTGCCTCTAAAAAGAAGGAGGAAATTTTTATGCTATTTATGCTGATTGTCAAAGCCTCGAAGAATTCGGAGGGCGGAAATCGCCCGAGCTCAGAGCTCAATGAAGCCATGAGGAAGTACAATGAGGAATTAGTTAAGGCAGGCGTGCCGGTTGCGGCTAAAGGACTTCATCCAAGTTCAAATGGAATTCGCATTTCGTATCCTAAACCAGGGGAAAAGCCGGTGGTTACGGATGGCCCATTTACGGAAACGAAAGAATTGATTGCCGGGTTCATTCTGATTGATGTGAAATCGAGGGAAGAAGCCATCGAGTGGGCCATGCGGATGCCGGACCCGATGGGACATGGGGAAGGTCAGATTGAATTGCGTCAAGTATATGAGGCGCCGGAGCTGACCGAAATGTTGGCAAAAGAAGCTGAATTACACGAGAAATCAGAGTAAAAAAGACCATAGTGACAACCTATAGAACCCATCGTACCATTGAAGGAATCTGGACCGTCGAATCAGCCAGAATTATAGCCGGTGTTGCCCGAATTATTCAAGATGTCAGTATTGCAGAGGATTTAGCGCAAGATACGTTGGCCATTGCAATTGAAAAATTCTTTTTAGTAAAAAATTCAAGTACAAAGGTGAAGTCCTATGAGCAAAGTCGTCATTCTAGCAGAAAAACCATCACAAGCTAAGGCTTATTCAGACGCCTTTTCTATAAAAAAGAAAGATAAATCGTTTATTGAGTTAAATCCATGCAGCATATTTCCAAATGGCGCAGTGATAACATGGGGAATTGGTCATTTGGTAGAGCTGAAGCAACCTAAAGAATATAAGTCAGAGTGGGGAACTTGGCGATTATCTTCATTACCGATCTTGCCTGAACGTTATGAATTTAAAGTAGCTTCAGGAAAATATGAACAGTTTAACGCGGTAAAACGGTTATTTAAAGAAGCTGACATTATCATTAACGGTTGTGATGTTGATCGTGAGGGTTCGAACATCTTTTATTCGATTTACCATATGACAGGTGTGAGAGGCAAAATCATTAAACGGCTTTGGATTAACTCTCTAGAAGTGGAAGAGGTTCAAAAAGGGTTTTCTAACCTTCATGATAACGAGAAGGATTTATTGCTTTATTCTGAAGCAAAAACACGTCAAATCTCAGATTGGCTCGTTGGCATGAACGGAAGTCGTTTATATACGTTACTTTTACAGCAAAAGGGGCTTACGGATAGCTTGAGCATTGGCAGGGTGCAGTCGCCAACAACGTACTTGATCTACCAAAGACACCTCGAGATCGAGAATTTTGTTCCAAAACCTTTTTATGAAATTGAAGGAAACTTTACAGCAGCAAACGGAAAGTATAAAGGCAAAGCAAAAATTAAAAGTGAAAAACAAGAAGAAGTTCAACAGCTGTTAAATCAGCACAATATTACTGGAAAAGATACGGGCATCATTAAAGCCGTGTCAAAAAAGGAAATGCGAATCAAATCACCTAAGCTGCACGCTCTCTCCACTTTGCAAGCAACAGCAAATAAACGGTGGAAATACAGTCCGAAGAAGGTTCTTGATACGGTTCAGAAATTGTACGATAAGAAAATTCTATCCTACCCAAGAACAGACACGCAGTACATAACGGAAAATGAGTTTGCCTATCTATCTGCTAATCTTGAAAGCTATCAAGATCTCATTGAGAACCGTTTTACCACAGCTTCTAAATGGCCTAGTAAAAGGTATGTGGATGGATCAAAGGTACAAGAACACTATGCGATTGTTCCGACAAAAAAGGTTCCAACGCGTGCAAAAATTCAAGGGTTATCAACAGAAGAGAGAAACATTTACTTTGAAGTATTAAACACAACCTTAGCTATGTTTCATCATGATTATGTGTACGAAGAAACAAAAGTAACAACGGATGTGAACGGTTTAGACTTTGAGACGGTAGGAAAAAAAGAAATCAGCAAAGGTTGGAAGGAACTGTTTAATCATGGTTCAAAAGACAGCTCAGCTAAGAAAGATGAAGCTTCTCCACAAGCTCTTCCTAAACTTGAAAAAGGGGAAAAAGTGAAGAGTGTCGTCAAAATGAAAGAAGGAATGAAAACCCCTCCGAAACCCTACACGGAAGGTCAACTGATTTCCATGATGAAAACGTGTGGAAAATCGGTTGAAAATGAAGAAGAAATGGAAATATTAAAAGAAGTAGAAGGCTTAGGTACTGAAGCTACAAGAAGTGGAATCATCGAAACCATAAAAAAACACCAATACATCGAAGTTAGAAAGAACATAGTTCATATTACCGAAAAAGGGAAGATTTTATGTCAGTCGATAGAAGGTAACCTGCTTTCCAGCCCTTCTATGACGGCCAAATGGGAAACATATCTAAAGAAAATCGGAAACGGAAACGGTACACCTCATGCCTTTTTAGGAAGTATAACAAAATTCCTATATAAGTTAATTGAAGAAGTACCTGGACAACTGAATGCAGAATCAATCCAACAAAGTATTGATGTGGTTAAGAAAGTGAATCAGAACCCGATCGCTCTATGTCCTCGTTGTAAAAAAGGAAGCATCAGCGTGAATCGTTCATACTATAGCTGCTCAGAATATGCGAATGGTTGCAAACAAACCTTTCCAGGAAAATTACTTAGTAAAAATATTACTGAGAAACAGGTGAAGGATTTGTGCACGAAAGGCAAAACAAATGTCATTAAAGGATTCAAGCCAAAAGCGAAAGAGAAGAGAAAGTTCGATGCTATGCTCATATTAAAGAATGATTTAACGATAGGTTTTGAGTTTCCTAAAAGCAATTTGCTAAGAAATGAATAAAGATAATAATTTGGTCCTTTCGGCTAAGCATACAAATGCACTTAAGCCTTTGTTATTTCATTAAAGGATGCGTTAATCTCAAAAGGATTAACGCTTTTTTTATGGAACTTATTTAAACAAACGAGCAGATTTGTTGAATAAGGATATTTTTATGTTTTAAGCAAATTTGAATTAAAATAGGAGTATGAGATATGAAGATCAATAGAATAGATCATGTGAGTATTAACGTAAACGATCTTTCAAAGGCTAAAGAGTTTTTTCTTGATTTAGGACTTGAAGTGAAAGCCGAATGGGAAATAGAAGGAGAACAGTTGGACAGAATAGTTGGGCTTAAAAATGTTAAAACGACATGTGTAGGGTTGGGGATGCCAGATGGTTCAGCATGGATAGAACTAGTCAAATTTTATACGCCGTCTGATGAAATAGATATTCAGCAACCTTTTGCAAATACTCTGGGTATCCGACATATTTGCTTTGCTGTTGAAGATATTGAAGCTATTATTGCAAAGTTGAAAAAGAAGGGGACGGAAATCTTTAGTGAGATTCAGCAATAATAAGAAAGTTATAAGTTATGCTACGTTCGTGGTCCAGAGGGAATTATTTTAGAGTTGGCGGAGAAAATCAGATAAATATTGAATGGGACTTTAAACGATTTAGAACTCTAACTTTAAAGATTTCTCATAAACTATCGGGTGCATATCTTTAAGAAGGAGAAATACTCTTACTGCTTTTCATTATTAATCTAAAATAATCAAGGAGAGGGATAATCAGATGAACCCTTTGTTATTAGATATTCCTTTACAATTAGAAACTGAAAGGCTAATTCTTCGAGCACCACTTCAAACTGGAGACGGAGAAATTGTGTATGAAGCAATTAGAGATTCCTTTTATGAATTAAAAGCGTGGTTGTCACTTTTCCAAGAAATTCCTACTGTTGAAGAAACAGAGATCATGTTAAGGAATGCTCATATAAATTTTTTAAAAAGGGAAAGTTTTCGTTTTCTTATCTTTGATAAAGGTGGCGGCAAGGACTTAATTGGAACGGCGAGCCTTCATAGGATTGACTGGGACATTCCAAAATGTGAAATGGGATACTGGATTAATACAAAATATAGCGGTAATGGATATATGACGGAAGCAGTAAAGGAGTTAGCTAACTTCGGATTAAATCACCTCGCATTTAAGAGGATTGAAATAAGATGCGAATCAAGAAACTTTAAGAGTCGCTTTATACCGGAAAAACTTAGTTTTATATTGGAAGGTACTTTAAGGAATGAGGATCTATCCGCAGATGGCAGCAAGCTGACTGACACTTGTATTTATTCTAAAATAAATTAACATCGCTTAAATTAAAGGCAGCTAATCCATGCATTTCTTCAAGAAAAGGGTGCATTTCTTCAAGAAGGAGAAATGCACTTTATATTGATATTTAGAACGGAGCTTAAAATAAAGGTAATCTAGTGAGGATTATAAATGGTTAAATTGAATGAGATAGACTTTGCTTATTTTATTGGACAAGTCGTAAAAGATGTTAATACCAAAGAAACTCAACTTTCATTATCTTTTTTGAAAACGGAAGGTTAATGATTGAATGTCCCTGAAGAATTCGGCAAAAATAAAGAAATAGTGTTAGGTGAAACAGATCTTATATCTGATTCGAAAAAATTCTCATTAAATAATGCAAAAAAAATACTATTATCTAAGAGAATAATAAATAAATCATTATATGAAGATCTATTATTTATTATCGAGTTTGAAGATAACCTGAGCTTGGAATTATTTCACGCTAGTTGTTATTTTGAGGGATGGACATTGCAGGGGGAGAATGGATTGGACATCTGGACACTACCTGGAGGTACGGTTTGTTATTAAATTAAAGTCAGCATTCCTATAATGAGTTATTCAGCAATCGGGTGCGATTGCGGAATTACAATGGCTTATTTTTTCTAAGTAATTATGAAATATCGAACAAAATTTTTATCTTTTACTTCTGTATTCTAATGAATTTTGAACTATTGTATGGTTTTATTCCTTTTATAAAAGCGTTCAATTCTAAGAAATTATGAAAAGTCACACTAGTTGTGGTTTTTCATAATTTACCCGGAATCTGGTCAAAATTCTGCGGAATGATTTTCATAATTTAGCGGAGTTGCTTTATAAAAAGGGCTCATCAAAAGTGAGTTCTTTTTTTTATTCTTTATTTAACAAACGGGCCAAATTGTGGAGTAACATTTCTTAAGGACATTGGATATTTCGAGAAAGTAAAGATACAATTAATACTTATATAGTTTATTGATGATGAAAGATAATGAGGTAGGAAAAAAATGATTGTAAAAACAGAAGAAGATTTTAATGGTTTGAAAGAAATTGGCAAAATTATTGCAGCAATTAGAGATGAATTGGTACAAAGAACAATTCCTGGCATAACGACCAAAGAACTTGATGATATAGCCGGAGAACTTTTAGAAAAAGCAGGTGCAGTTTCAGCTCCAAAAGGTGAATATGATTTTCCTGGCTATACTTGCATTAGTCTTAATGAAGAAGTGGCACATGGTATTCCGGGTCATCGGGTTATTCATGAAGGGGACCTAGTAAATATAGATGTATCTGCTTCAAAGAACGGTTATTTCGCAGATACAGGAATCTCATTTGTAGTAGGAAAAGGAGAAGAAGTATTAACGAGAATATGCGACGTTGCTAAAAAGGCATTTGAAGCAGGTCTTAAGAAAGCAAAACCCGGTTCCAAAAAAAGTAGAATCGGAAAAGCAGTATTTGAAACAGCGAAACAGCATGGATTCACTGTTATCAAAAACCTTACAGGACATGGTGTTGGACGTAGAATACACGAAGCACCTGACCATATTTTAAATTATAATGATCCATGGGATAATGAAATATTAAAGGAAGGGATGGTTATCGCATTCGAACCATTTATCTCAACCTTTGAAGAAGAAGTATTCCAAAAAGAAGACGGTTGGACCTATGCTACAGAAAAAAGCTATGTAGCTCAATTAGAACATACGATTATCCTTACTAAAAATGGCCCGATTATTGTCACACTTTAATGATGAATAATTGTTATTCAACAAACTTGTGCGATTGTTGAATATCTAAAGAGCTGTTTACGCAGCTCTTTATTATTGAATTAAGAAGCAAAGCAGGATTGTGGAGATATGGTTATACCTTGCTCCTTTTATCATCTTTAAAATAATCATAATTAATGGTTTTAACTATAAATGTATGGTTTGTTTGAACTCCAACGTTATGGGCAAGAACGAGTATTGAAAGTTCGTTGGTTAAAAGGAAATGGAATAGAATTGTTTGCTCATTGCCAAGATTATATGCATAAAATGCAGAACATTTAGGAAAGGGTTGTATAAAATTAAACGCCTATCGCCCAACGGCTGCAAGTATAAACAAATTGCCGATAGCAACGCACAAACAAAAAAATAAGTGTACTACCCTTATCCTAATTCGGTTTCTTGAAATGAAATAGTTCCTATTTTTTTGCCCGTTTCATTATCAATAAGTAGATGCCCGTATAGTTTGCGAACTAACCAATACATTTCATCAGGATCATAAGCTACTATTACATCTTTTTGTAACTCTCCATTCCCTTCGACAGTTACATTGTATCTTTTTCTCTTAGGATGCATTAAATCAACTCCTAGAAGTGTAATCACAATAGAATACCCGAAATTATACCTTTTTCAAACATAATATGGTAATTATCAATTGACCTTCCCTTTATTGGTAATCCTACACGTTCCCTATTGTTTTGATGTTGTTTTTGATTGAACTGATTTTTAAAGAAAAAGTTATTGACACCAAAAATAAAGAAATGATATTATTAAATA
Organism: Fictibacillus nanhaiensis; assembly: GCF_023715445.1. Lineage (GTDB taxonomy): Bacteria > Bacillota > Bacilli > Bacillales > Fictibacillaceae > Fictibacillus > Fictibacillus nanhaiensis_D. The sequence continues at coordinate 1,482,445 of NZ_JAMBOD010000001.1, read as the reverse complement.
TTTGATAAAAAAACGCATATATGGTATCCTGTAGAAGGTTACCATATATGGAGGTGGATTATATGTTTCAAATTGGCGATAACATTGTTTATCCAATGCACGGAGCAGGTATAATTGAAGCCTTAGAAGAAAAAGATTTCCCAGGGGAAAAACAACAGTATTATGTCATAAAAATGTCAATCAGTAATATGCAAGTTATGATTCCAACGCGTAAAATATTGAGTTCAAGTATACGACCAGTTACTGATATACATGCATTAAAACACATCATACACATTTTTCAGCATGGAGAATCAGATAGATTACTACCGTGGAAACAAAGGTATAAAGTAAATACGGACAAACTAAAAACGGGTGAAATACAGGAAGGTGCTGAAGTTGTACGTGATTTAATGCGTATGAAGAAAGAAAAAGCACTTAATACAAGCGAAAAAAAAATGTTGGATAATGCATATGAATTTTTGATTAGTGAACTTGAAGTAATTGAAGGAATCACTGAAAATCAAATAAAAAGTTTCTGTTAAGGTTAATTATAGATAATATATTGCATTCCAAAAAATATCCTGAATTTTACGGGATATTATGATTAAAAGTAAAGCATTTCAAAGACATTCAACTTCTTCAACTTACTTTTAGAACATTAGCCTCTTTTGTTATTCTACAATTTAATCCATTTTTATTATTTAAACCTCTTCTACGAACATTTGAAATTTTACCAAAAAACTCGACAATATTAGTCACTTGATATTTGTAATACTGATTCACACTGGCACGGACAAGGAGCCGTAAGGATGGAAGAGAGGTAGGGCTTTCATTGTTTTAGGTATATCTAAGTGATTATTTTTCTAGAAGGAAAAAACAATCAATCTCACCTCTATCTTTAAGAATTTCTTACATCCACTGTGACAGTGAATAGGAATTGTTTATCTTCTTTTTATAAAAGATACACGAGTTGGTAACATATAAATATATGGTTAACGATAAAAAATGACGCAATTTCTAGAACGATTGTTAATATTGTTCTTCAACGAACGGGTGCTTTTCTTCAAGAAGGAGAAGTCCTCTTTTTTATTGAACTTATTGAACAAACGTAGCAGGATTGTTGAATTAGACAATGTAACTTAAGAAAGATTTTTAACGACTAACTTTACTGAGGAGGAATTTATATAAAAATTAAACATTTCCTTTCTTTTGTAATGTTAGTTGTTTTTATATGTACTTTAATATTTCCAACTAAATCACTTGCAACATCTTGGGCTTATTCATTTGTAGTTTGGGAGGATAATATTTATGTTGTTAGTGACGAATATGTTAGCGAAATAAAAAGTGAAATTGGTCAAGTAACTAAGTATTCAGATATGAAATCATATCCTGGTAACTTCTCAAATACCTTTGAAAAAGGGACTAAGTATTATTCAATAAAAGGCATTAGCCCTAATGAAGCAATAGCAATTGAAGAATCTAATGGTCGATATATAATGGTTTATCGTGATGGAGAATATGAAGTAAGAAGTGTTTTTGATGGATATTTCGACGGGCAACTGGGTGTAATTAAAATTTTTGTCCTCTTAATAATAGGAATAATAGCTGTTATTCTTATTTATAAATTTAAGAAGAACAATAGAAAAAATGGAGATTTATTCCACAAAAGGGTGCTTTAATGGAATAAGGATGTGAAAAAATGATCAGACTGAAATCTGATCATTTTTGATGTTAATTACATATTCAATATAGTGCTATTTCATCACTACCGATATTCTCCTTAAAAAGAGAACCAGTTTAATAAAAGATACTCCCTCATAAAAAAATATTCACATATATGGTATGGAAAAATACAGATTACTAGAATATACAAAAATTATAGGAAGTATTATCTTGAAACTTTAAGCGATTTTTGTTTGTTTATTTCCCATAAATAAAAATGAGAGTTTAATGTAAATATTCATTATAATGGAAAATACAATATGGATAACGCTGCTCATTAGACTGTAACTTGATAAAGGGGGCTACATTTTCATGAAAATTTTATTACGATATAAAGGCAGAAATTGTCCTTTAAAAAAAGCGAAAGGGCTTTAATATGCGTCCATATCACTTATTTCTATTTCTTTTTCTTACTGTTTTGATAACTGCTTGCTTTGGAGATTTAAATCATAAGGTCCACATTAACAAGGAGTCAAAAGTGCATGAACACGAAGAGAATGATAAAGTGATAAAACAAACCTTGAATTTTGCGACTAAAGGAAGGGTCCAAGAAAGTGATTTTAGATTATTGGATTCTATAGATGAGGTTCATAAAAGTTGGGGAAATCCTTCAAAAACAGATCTTTACAAAGAGTATTACTATGACGAGTATTCCAATAGAAATACTGTCTTTGGGTATTCGGCAGATGGAGAAATATTTGATATTCGATCGTACAACAAGGAGTTTAGAACACTAACCACTACTGAAATAATTTCTTCGATAGGAAAACCTTCATATACAAGGAATATAAATGACGAAACAATTTATGGATATAAACTAAAGGATGGCATCGAATTAAAGTTTATAGTTCCTGATTCTACTGGAAAAGTTGATCACATCTCTGTTTATAAGCCAGTGGAAAATGATAAAAAACAAGATCCGCCTATGTTAGAAGAAAAATATATACTAGATATTAAAGGTAATTCTGAAAAGTTGTCGGGAACTGCCTGGGCTAATATGAAAAGATCTCGCGAAGAGATGAAAGCTTTCGCAAAAGATTGTAAGGGAAATATTTTTTTAAATGGTTTGAATCAAAAAATGGTAGCATTAACGTTTGATGATGGACCAGACAAAGAAATAACACCAGGGGTTATTGATATCTTAACTAAGTATCAAGTGAAAGGCAGTTTCTTTTTTATCGGAGAAAAAGTGCAGAAAAACCAGGATGTTGTCAAAAAAGCATATCATGCCGGAAATTTGGTCCTTAGTCATAGCTTCTACCACAATGATCTTAGTAAAGAGGGAAAGACTAAAATAGCAGAGGATCTAAGAATGAGCAATGAGGCAATCGAGGATGTAATTGGTAAAAGCCCTGCATTATTTCGTCCCCCTTATGGAGCAATAAATGAACATGTAATATCTACTGCAAAAGATCAAAATCTAAAGATCGTTTTTTGGTCTATCGATACCCTGGATTGGTCTCAAAAAGAAAGCAATAATATCAGCCACAATGTATTAAAGAATGTTCGTAATGGGGATATCATTCTTTTTCATTCGAATGAAGATAAGATTGAAACTTTAAAAGCTCTGCCCTCTATAATCATGGGTCTACAGAAAAAAGGCTTTCAAATCGTAACACTCGATAAACTTTTAGAAGTGAAGGCGTATAAGTAATAATTAAAAAAGAAGCTAGGTTAGGTTCCATATCCTTATTCAACAATCGGGTGCTTTTATTTAAATTCAATCTGAATGGTATTAGCTATAGAACATAGAATTGGAGGAATTTAAATGGTATTTGACTTAAAGGGTGAATCAAATATGGCACCAATTGTCGGGCTTCTGTATTCAACTGTAAAGGAAAATTTTCAACGATTAAAGTCAATTACTGAAGGCATGTCACAAGAAGAAATAGACTACCATGGTCCAAATGGAGAGTTTAATAGTACAGGACAATTGATAAGACACTTAGCTTATGTTGACCTTAACTGGATTTATAGAATTAAAGGTGAACCTTTACCATATTCTTTGGAAGAGAAATATGGACCAATTTCAGATGAAAATAATCGACTCCCTAGGGTTAAAGGAGTCCCTTTGGGGAATCTATTATCAGAATATGAGGAAGTATATGATTTATTTAGATCCCAATGTTTTGAGTTAACTGATACTGATTTAGATAGAATTGTTGCATATGAGAAGGGAAAGGGAGCTACTGTTCGGTGGGGGATATGGCACATAGCAGACCATAATAGATACCATCAAGCTCATATAAATCAACTGCGGAAATGGTTTAAAGAAAAAAACTAATCCAATATTTATTCTATTAAGGGCACTTTTCCGGAACACGGAAAGTGTCTTTTTTAACGGAATAAAGGATTGAGTTAAATAACAAGTTTTGAAATAATTGTAATTAAGCAAACGGGCAGCATTCCTGTAATGAAGAAAAACGAGGTTTGAGAATTAAAACAACCTCCTGATAAGATAAAGATGTCCTAAAGCTGGCCAGCGAAAGGGACAAATTATCTACCAGGAGGCCTACAAAATGAATTATAACCAAAATAATAAGATTGCTCAAATTACTTCTCAAACACTGATAATTGGTGTAGATATAGCTAAATTCAAGCATGTCGCTCGTGCTCAAGACTTTAGAGGAATGGAGTTTGGTGCACCGTTATATTTTGAGAATACAAAAGATAGTTTCATTGGTTTTTTAGCTTGGATTGAGCAGTTAAAAAGCCAACACAACATGGATAAAGCGATTGTGGGTATGGAGCCGACAGGACACTATTGGCTAAATCTCGCTCATTTTCTTAAAGATGAGAAGATCAAATTTGTAGTTGTGAATCCTATGCATGTTAAGAAAACTAAAGAGTTAGATGATAATTCACCAACGAAGAATGACGTTAAAGATGCTAGAGTGATAGCACAGCTAGTCAAAGATGGGAGATACGCTGAACCCAACGTACCGCAAGGTGTTTACGCAGAACTTCGAGTGGCACGAAAAATTCGTGATCTCTTATCTGTTGATTTACAGGCGGTTCAAGGACAGGTTCATAATTGGTTAGATCGTTACTTCCCAGAGTTTCTTACGGTTTTCAAAGATTGGGAAGGTAAGGCAGCCATACAATTACTAAAGCTCAATTTATTACCACATGAGTTAGTAAATCACAATGAAGAGGAAATACTAGCTCACCTCAGAAAAGCTGTAAAACGTGCGGTTGGACTCAGTAAAATAAGAGAACTTAAGCGAGTCGCCAGTACCTCTATTGGAATTCGTAAAGGTTCTCAAATGGCTAAATTAGAGCTTCGCACTTTACTAGACAAGTATGAACTAATATGTGAAAAGTTCGAAGAACTAGAGGGGAACATAGAGGAACTACTTGAGCGAATCCCAGGCGTTAAACAAATGTTAGCCATCACAGGAATCGGCAAGGACACTGTGGCAGGATTCTTTTCTGAAGTAGGGGATCTAGCTTACTATTCTCATCCCAGACAAATTATCAAGCTAGCTGGATTGAGTTTAAAGGAAAATACATCTGGAAAGCACAAAGGACTAACCAAGATTACGAAGAGAGGCAGGAAAACGCTTAGAGCACTACTCTTCCGAGTAGCCATGCCGTTAGTAGCTAAGAACCCTGCGTTTAAGGCCTTACATGAGTATTTTATAACACGTCGAAATAATCCTTTGAAAAAGATGCAGTCTCTTATTGCTATTTGTAATAAACTCATACGTATTCTTTTCACAATTGGAAAGAAACAATGTGAATTTAGTGAAGAACGCATGTTACAGGATATACCCCATATGGCAGAATTACCGAAGGTAGCTTAGGTTTCTCATAATTTCTTAAGATAACTAACAGTAGGTTAAAGGTAAGTAATATTTGAAGCATGGATTAGTCGGTAAACCAACAATACTACGGGCAAAGACCCTGTCGGGCAGCATAAACTGACATCACCTCATGGAAAGGTTGGACGAAGGAATTTTGGAGCAAAGACTCTGTGAGATATGGGAGGGTTGACCTCCATGAGAGATGTGGAGATCCACTAGTGCGATCATAATATAACTAATATCCACTTTTTAGACGACAGTGGTTTGGTCGACAATGGATTGTTTTTTCTCTCCGGCTCCAAAATTATACTTTATTTAATTTTTATTCCATTGTTCATATATTTCAATCCTTAATCCTTTATGAAATCATGAGAATAACGAAGAAATCGAGAGATATCCCTTTCTACATAGAGGGAGGATTGTGGAATAAGCAAAAGGTAAGGGAGGATATAAACCGGTGGGTTTGTTGAGATATAAATTTAATCAAAATATCGTTTATTTAGTTATGTACTACCTTTTTTAACAATTTTAGGTGATTTAATGAACAACAAAAAGAAATTTTTTAACACCGCGTACTTTTAGTTCTTCTATTACAACGACACACCTTAAAAGAGCATAAAAAAATGCAAGATAAAAGTTATCCTGCAATTTAAATAAGATTAATTTATGTTTTTTACTGCTTCCTTCAGCTTTTATCTACTCCATCTTTTGGAGAACAACCACATATTGTTAGTAATTACAAACTAAGTTCGGCTCGTATATGCACATGGCTGCTTACCGTAACCTTTTTTAGTACAATAATTTTTTCTATTTATTTTTGACTTTGAGGGCCTTAATTACTTCTTTTGTTGCTTCAGCAATAAGCTTGTCGTTATAATCAGCATCTTTTTGATCACGACTCGAAAGTACAGCAAGAACAATAGGGTCTCCTTTTGGTGGCCAAATGATCGCAATGTCATTTCGCGTACCATATGATCCTGCTCCAGTCTTATCAGCCACTTCCCACCCTTTCGGCACTCCAGCACGAATTAACGCATCTCCAGTAGTATTTCTCTTCATCCAACCTATTAAAAGTTCACGTTTTTCAGTTGGGAGTTTATCTCCTAGTGTAAAAGCCTGAAGACTAGTAGCAAGTGCTCTTGGTGTACTTGTATCATGAGTTTCACCTGGATTAACTTCATTTAAATCTGGCTCAAATCGCTCAGGGGTGGTAACATTATCACCAATTTCCTCCAGTGCTTTTTTAAATCCAGTCGGTCCCCCCAGTTGTTTAAGAATAAGGTTTCCAGCAGTATTGTCACTGTATCGAAGAGAAGCATCCGAAAGCTCCTTAAGAGTCATCCCCGAATCAACATGCTTTTCTGTAATCGGACTATAATTGACAAGATCCTCACGTGTATAGGTAATTGTTTTATTAAGGTCTTCTATTGATTTCTGTTGTAAAAGTGCTCCTACAGCTAGAGCCTTATGAGTAGATGTATAAGCAAAACGCTCATCTGGGTGATAGTTTACTGTTTGGTTTGTACCAGTATCCAACGCAAAGACTCCGAGTTTAGCATCAAATTTTTCTTCAAGCTTGGCAAAAACATGATCAGTCCCTTGTTTTCGGGGTTTAGTGAATTTAGCATCAACGTTATTGTTTGATAAACATACAAGCGTTGCACATGAAAGAAATAGTACAGGCACAATTTTTCTAAATGTAGATGAACTAAAAATTTTAGTCAATTTCATTAAAATTCAACCTCTTTCTATTATGTATTCTCTTCCCAATAACAAAGCTATTTTATCAACTATACACAACAATGGACATAAAATGTTAATCATACTTTCATGATAAAAACCTGAATATTAAGAATATTCAGGTTCCGTCATATGATTTGAATTAGTATTGATGGAGAGTTGGAAAGCTCTCCAACATTTCTGAATTTAACATTTAAATTCCACCATAATGAATGGAAAATAGTTAGTGTGAGTTTTGATGTATAGTCGCTTACTTATTCGACAAATTGGTGCATATCTGTAATAAGATATGCATCCTTTTTGTGAATTGGGCCAAATTGTGAAAATCGTTTTATGCAACTGATTGCTTTCTAATAAAACTTGGTTATTAATTTTCGTAATAATAAACCTGATCCTACACCAGGAATGACAAAAAGCATAGGCAACCATACAGGACCAAATAACATACCAAAAAGCTTTAAATTTGATGAATATATTAAACCTACAGTAACAAAATAGGCTCCAAACACAAAAGGAAGAAACGAATATCCTTCTTCTCCTCCCCTGTCATCTTTAAACGCATCCCACATCGCAAAAAAATATAAACAAGGATAAAACATTAACCATTGATAATTCGTATTTATAATGGCTTTTTCAATTTCCCCCTTGAAACTAAATATTATCACTTGATTAAAGTTTGCCTGTACATTAACAAGAAACTCTAAAATTATTAGTACAATACCTTTGATATATTTACCATTTAGAAATTGACCAAAACCCGGAAGAGCTATGCTCCAAAGTAATTTTTCCATTTCATTCACATCAATTGGCTAAGAAGTGTTTAATACCACATAATGCCATTGAATCATTCAAATACGATGTCCAGAGGAGAGATAGCTCTGAAGCAGTTAATTTTGTCTGATGTTCTATTTCCATTAACAATAGCCTCCTGATTAATATCCTTATGTATAAATTTCCCGGAGATAAAAAAATTATAATAATTAAAGGGCGTTTAGTTGAACAAACCAGATAAATACTAAGTCTTTTTTATGTTTTAATAATTTTATTAAAAAGAGACTTGGTTTTCCCATGCCAGCCACTAATTTAACAGGAGAACAAATAAAAAAATTTATGGATACTATTAATCCAAGGTAAAATTGGAATATCGCTGATTATTAAATAGTATTGTTATTCCACTAAAGGGTGCGTTTCTTCAATAAGAGAAGTACGTTTTTTATTGAACTAGATTAGTTCCTGTATGAAAAAATTTGTTTTAACACTTTTTATTAGTTGCTGTAATCAAGACACTATTGTAGATGATCTGGATTTGGTTGCTTATGGCCTTGATTGATCTCATTAAAGATGTTAGATGTTGTTTTCTCTTGAAGTTGAGGCTGATACCCATATGTATTCATGAGTCTTTTGAATTCACCCAATGATAAAGGTTTAGCATCATCGTTTAGTTCGTAACCCAATTGACCGTTTGTTTCTAAAGTTGCTGTTCTTATATCACCAATAGAAGAGACACCTTTTTGTCTAAGGCGCTTTTCTAATTGATCAACAGATAACCTTAATTTATTTAAATTTTTTTCATTTATTTTTCCATTTTCTATAACGGTTAACGATTTACCAGATACAATGTTTTCAATAAAATTAAACTTTATCTGTAAAAACTCAAGTAGTATCAATAATACTATGAATATAGAAGCAGCTATAATCGTTCGAATAACACTGGTTTCAATAATCGGTTGAACAATTATTGTTCCAATTGAAATCATGACTATCGTCGTACCAAGTGTCATTTGTGAAATTGATTTTCTACCCGATATCCGTAACAAGAAAATACCAACAAAAAAAAGCAGGACTGTTTCCCATATAAAATCCATTCTTATAACCACCCTTATGAAAAGTAATATTAGACCTAGATATTAAGTATAGGATTAATTTCCGTTTATTTTTGTTATTTAATGCATAAATAAATGTTTGTTTTAATAATGAAACAAAGCTTTTTCTATCTAAATGAAGATTAGAGCTATATTAGAATGCGATTGCTGCATAAGACAGTACCGTCACTCAAAAATGGGCAGGATAGTGGAATAACAAGAAAAAATTAACTCAAGAAGGAGTTATGCACCTTTTTTGTTGAAACGATAGAATGAACCGACAATGTCTGAACCTTAATAAGCTATATGTTTAAAAAATGCATTTCTTTAATAGGGAGATGGGTTCTTTTTTATTGAATCAAAGGGATGATTGAATATCATATTTAGTGAAACTGACTCTTGTTGGGTACATTAAGGGTACTTATTTCAAGGTACTGGTTTTAAGGTAAGGGTGTTATTAATAAAATAAGTAAAGAGTCACCTATGTTGATAGCCCGCATTGCTACGCAGTCAGCACTTCATATCTTATTAAAATATCTTGTATAGAAGTTCGGAGTGACAACATGCATTTGTTATTTAATTTTTTATTTTTAATTGCTGGAATAATATGGGGTGACTGGAGAAATTGGAGAAAATACCATTCTACGATTTTGTTCTTATGGTTTGGTGATTTATTATATAATGTTCTTTGCTACGACTTCAAAATGTGGGAATATAAGGAAAGTATGTTCGGTCTAAATTTCTTACCGAATCATACTGTCATTTCCTTATTAATCATGTTTGTTGCGTATCCATCAAGTGTCTTAATATATCTTGGGAAATTCCCAAAGAAGAAAATAAAAATTGTGTTTTGGGTTTTATTTTGGGTAACTTTATTTTCACTAGTAGAATTCATTAATTTGCGATATTTAAATTTAATTTCCCATCACCATGGGTGGACAATATGGTGGTCTGTTTTATTCAATTTTATTATTTTTCTTATGTTAAGACTGCATTATAAATATCCAATCGTTGCTTTACTCACCTCTATTCCCATTGTTTGGTTTTTTGTTATTTATTTTAATGTTCCAATAGATAAAAAGGCTTGGTAACAGGTACCGATTATACGGAATGGAATTTACAGACCCTTGTTCCACAAAACGGGTGCATTTCTGTAGCAAGAAATGTGCATTTTTCATGTTAAGGACCAGTTAGTAGAATAAGACTTGCAATTGTGATCCTTCTAATTTATTGTTGTTATACTTTAATTGAGGAGTGGTTACATGATACTGGAAGCTGTTATGCTACAAGTTAAACAAGGGATGGAAGAAGAATATGAAGCAGCCTTTTATAAGGCTTCTAAGATTATTTCATCAATGAAAGGTTACATATCTCACGAACTACAACGATGTATGGAGGTAAAAGGGAAGTATTTACTTTTAGTTAAATGGGAGAGTTTAGAAGATCACACAGTAGGTTTTAGACAATCAATTGAATACCAGGCGTGGAAAGAACAGCTCCATCACTTTTATGATCCTTTCCCGATAGTAGAACATTTTGAATCAGTTAATCTTTCGTAAGGATATCATTATTAGTATCTTCAACGATTGAGTGCTTTAATGAAATAAGGAGAAACGGGCAGTTTAACGAAACAAGGCGAAGCGGAAGGGTGAATGAAAGATTAATAAAAAAACATTTGGTAAGTTAATTGTTTTTACAGTTTTGTTGATTGGCATTCCTTTAATATTTCTTTTTTCGTTTAGAGAATCTGAAGAATTCAAGGGATTTCCTGTTCCCAAATCTGCTGAACTAATAGAAAACAAGAGTAAATTAGAAAAATATAAATGGGAATCAGCTTCAGAGGAAAATGGTCTGCCTTTGAGATATCAGCTAATCATTAAATTATGGGGTTGGGAGAAAAAAGAGCAAGAAGGTGCTTTATCCATTTACGAGAAAGATGGAAAAGAAGTAGGTGTAATATCACTGACAGATTATTTATCTCTTAGCTCTTATTGAACTCAAAGACGGGCGAAGAAAGAATTGTACGATTTCAGTTTAGAAGACTTTGAAAAATTTCCTTATTCCACAATCGAGTGCGTTTCTTAAATAAGGTATATAAAAAAGAGCAAAGAAATCTTTGCTCTTTTTCCGTTACTCACTTGCTTTAACTTGTAAAGGAGGGGGTACTAACCAACCTTTTTCTTTGTTCAACTTCAGCATCTTGGCACCAAATTGTGCTTTCGCTAAATGAAATTGTCCGTACATAACCCCAATGTCCTCACGTATGCTTTGTCCAATCATGGAACTACATGCCACAAGTCCTGCTGCTACGTCTTTTGATACAGAAGCACTGATTTCAGGATCAAGGAATCTTGCACCGGGAGGGATATCTTCTAATTTAGCTACCGGACGCTCAGGTGGAGCAGGTGGTAAACCAATGCCATTTGCCTTTAGTAATTCTTCAATTTGCTTATTCTCATTTTTAAGTCCCTCAATCGCTTCTTCAACCAACTTTTTTAGATCGCTATCGCCTGTGTGATTAACATATACTTGGTATCCAACAATCATTCCGTGGTTTGTTAACAGATGTGTCCAAGCTCCATATATCTCTCCATAGTGCATTGGCTCATCTTTTGGATTCCCACTTAAGATTCCCATAACTACACTCCTTATAGTTTGTTTGAGATTCATTTACTTTCTCCTTTTATAGAAAAACGTAACAAAGATAGTATGGGAGTTATTTTCTTTTTTATACTGATAAATGGTAATATATCTGAACAAAAAAATAACTCTTTCCTCTTACACAAGGTAGACGTAAAAGAGGAAAGAATTATTCCACAAAGGTGCTTTTCTTCAAAGAAGGAGAAGTCTTTTTTTATTGAACTTACTGAACAAACGGAGCAGATTGTGGAGGAATGGATTTTCTGAATCATATAATTTATTGTAAACTGAATTCATACAGCTTTTTAAACGATTTATTATTAAAACAAATTTTATATACACTTAAATCATTATAAGTAAAAACAATAAGGGGGAAACGAATATGACAGAGGGAAATAAGGAGTTATCAGTAGAAAAACGTGAAGAAGTACTCAGAGCATTGAAAGCCCGTTTTGAGAAAAACATGCACCGTCATAAAGATCTTGAATGGGCTAACGTCCAAGCAAGGCTGGATGCTAATACTGAAAAACTGTGGTCGCTCAACGAAATGGAAATAACGGGCGGTGAACCAGATGTTGTTGGTTATGATGAAAAGAAGGACGAATACATTTTTTATGATTGTTCGGCGGAAAGTCCTAAAGGTCGCAGAAGTGTTTGTTACGACCTTGAAGCGCTAGAGTCAAGAAAAAAATATAAACCAGAAAATAACGCTATTGATATGGCTGCTTCCATGGGAATTGAGCTTTTAACGGAAGAACAATACCGGGAGTTGCAGAAACTTGAAAATTTCGATATGAAAACATCGAGCTGGGTGAAAACACCTGCTAATATTAGAAAACACGGCGGTGCCATCTTTTGTGATCGTCGCTACGACACTGTCTTTGTGTACCACAATGGAGCAGAATCCTACTATGCTGCCAGGGGTTTCCGTGGCTCGTTAAGGGTTTAAAGTTTGCACAGACAGCTAAATTTAAATTTGTGAACGGATCAACTAGGGAAAGGATTTAATTTCATTCTTCAACTTTCGGGTGCATTTCTTCAAGATGGAGAAATGCTCTTTTTATTGAAGTAGAAAAAATGTCTGGGTACAACAATAGTTAAAACATATGGAAGTTTTTCGTAGTATGGAGCAGATGAGATTGATTTGGTGATTGAGCGCTACGTCCGAAAAGCCGCATGCTTTAAGAAAAATACTTTAAATTTCTTGCCAACTCCCATGCTTATATTCAAACAATCTGTCCCGTTTATTGAAAATAAAATGAGCTCACCTTTTGGTAAGCTCATTTAATGGAAGGTTTTCAATTTGACTGAATTAAAGCTTACCAATAATTTAGCAATGGGGAAGGAGTTGTTTTTGTACCGAATGCCTTTATTGTTCCAATTAGAAATTATAAGTTATGTTCTTTACTTTTATATGATACTAGTTCCTTTTTTTGTTTTGTATTAAGATGCTTTGTATAGAAACTGTGAACGAGCATGCCTAGAATAATAATAAAAAGTCCAACTATTGCTAAACCATTTGGTAATGGGGTTGAAAGAAGTAATACCTCACCAATAATGGAGAACAATACTTGTGTAGATTGTGTAGCTTCGACTGCAGCTAATTTACCTTGATGCTCTCTAACCCTATCCGTTGCTATAAAAAATAAAGTGGTTGCAATAACCCCTGAACTGATAGCTACAATAAAAGATTGGAGAAGTTGGACCGAAGAAGGTGCACCAACTTTAAAGAAACCGAAAATACTAATGATTATCCAAAATGGAAGACTTGCCAATGTCATTCCAAAAACTCTTTGAAACGTATCTAATCTCCCGCCACAAACCTCCATCATTTTACGGTTTCCTAATGGATAAGCAAATGCAGCTATCGCAATAGGTAAAACACCAAAGACTATCATACTTAATGTTAGACCATTAGCTTGTTGCAGTTGAATAAGCACAACACCTAAAAAAATAATTAGTGAAATTATTAAAGCCTTCATTGGTATTCTCTGTCTAACTTTTATAGGGCCGTTTTTTGATTGAATAGTTTCGAAAAAAAGCGGTCCTAATAAAACACCTGCTACAATGGTAAGTTGCCAGGTCCCTGCAACTAGCCAACCTGGACCATATACAGCTGAATAAGTTAATGGTGCATAAAATAATACAAATCCAACAAAGCTCCAGCATAACCAATAAAATGGCTGTTTTAACATTTCGCTAATTACTTGTTTAAAATTATTCCTTAACCGTACAATTAAGAATAAAAAAGGGAGCATAAAGAGGAATCTCAAAGAAGAACTCCATATCCAACTTCCTCCCTCAAGTTCCATTGAACGATTCAAAATAAATGTGACAGCGAAGAACATAGAGGCTAAGATACCAATAAATATTTCTTTCATATACACACACCTTTCACTCACGTAATAATCGATATAATATAATTTACCTAAAGTTTATTATACTATATCGAACGAGTGGTAAGAAATATAAATAAGGAGTAATTTTATGGATAACACACATAAATGGAATGATGCAGAAAAATTAGCTAAAAAAGTGGGCGAAACTCTCAGAAGAATAAGGCAAGAAAGAGGATTGAGTCTACAAGAACTAGCTAGTATGACAGATGTAAGCAAACTCACATTAGGTAATATCGAAAGAGGAGAAGCGAACCCCTCCCTCAGTGTAATTTGGAAGATAGCGAACGGTTTAACAATTCCTATTTCAGCACTGCTTAATGAAAACCAAGAAGTATTAGTTTCTCGGAAAAACAAAGGAAATAAAGTATTAAGTGCCAATGAAGCTTGTACGTTGGAACCTATATTTGATGCTTCTAATTATGGTTCATTAGAAATACATAGAGCTTTTTTAAAACCTAACAGTGAATATTCACCAGGTGCTCATCAGGCGGGAGTTATTGAATATGTTACCGTAATGAAGGGGGAGTTAAAAATAAAGATACAGGATGACTATTATCATCTTTATGAGTATGACTCGATCAAGTTTAATGGTAGTAGAGAACATGCTTATATCAATCCAACTGGATCTGAAACAGTATTACATTTTGTAATGACCTATTCTAAATCTTAAACTTTTTAGAATTACACTGATAGTATTCAAACTAGCGGGTAGCTAAACATATACAAATTAATTCTAAGATTCTGGGTGGCTTATGTCAGAGGTTTTGTTATAATGGTCACCATATTCTACTAAAAGCGAGTGATTGATTTGGATTCTAAAGAACGCGAACTACTGCATCTAATTGAAAAAAACGGACGTCTTGAAACAGCAACTATCGCAAGGTTAATGGGTATTACAGTCGATGAAACAAAGCAAATCCTCGAAAAGCTCGAAAAAGAAAAAGTTGTTCTCGGCTATTCTGCCATCATCAACTGGACGAAAGGTACCGAAGATGGAGCTGTAACTGCTATGATTGATGTTAAAGTCACACCAAAGCGAGGCGTCGGCTTTGACAAAGTTGCCGAGCGGATCTACCGTTTCCCTGAGGTTAAAGCGGTATATCTTATGTCCGGTGTTTACGATTTATCTGTATCGATCGAAGGAAAAACGATGGCAGAGGTCGGACGTTTTGTATCTGAAAAACTCTCGACAATAGATTCTGTCATCTCGACAACTACTCATTTCATTTTGAAAAAATACAAGCATGATGGCCTTGTTTTTAGTGAAAATAA
Source organism: Fictibacillus nanhaiensis (assembly GCF_023715445.1). Taxonomy (GTDB): domain Bacteria; phylum Bacillota; class Bacilli; order Bacillales; family Fictibacillaceae; genus Fictibacillus; species Fictibacillus nanhaiensis_D. The sequence continues at coordinate 1,467,022 of NZ_JAMBOD010000001.1, read as the reverse complement.
CGAGGATAAACGAATTGTGGTGTCTCCATGAATACAAAGCTAACATCAAAATATTTATCAAATACCGTGCAATCTATTCATCCTTCTGGTATCCGTCGTTTTTTTGATCTGGCTTCCTCTATGGAAAACGTCATTTCCCTCGGAGTCGGTGAGCCGGATTTCGTTACGCCCTGGAACGTGATAGAAGCAAGTTATCACTCGCTGGAGCAGGGCTATACCGCTTATACAGCCAATGCCGGACTGTTCGAGTTGAGGAAAGAGATTTCTCGATATTTGAAGAGGCGATTTGGCGTTACGTACAGTGCGGAAGAAGAAATGGTGGTTACAGTCGGTGCTTCACAGGCTATTGATCTTGCTCTGCGTGCGGTCGTTAACCCCGGAGAGGAAGTCATTGTTGTTGAGCCAAGCTTTGTGTCCTACGCACCAACAGTAACGCTGGCAGGTGGAGTTCCTGTTCCGGTAAATACGTATAGCCGTGATGATTTCAAGCTTCAGCCTGAACAAATTGAAGCTGCAGTGACCGAAAAGACCAAAGTCATTATGTTATGCAGTCCGAATAATCCAACTGGCACAGTGTTGTCAAAGGGGGATTTGGAAAGGATTGCTGAAGTAGTGGAAAAGCATGACCTGCTCGTCATTTCTGATGAAATTTACGCGGAACTTACGTACGATGAACCCTATACAAGTTTTCCTGCTGTGAGAAATATGCGTAACCGAACGATTTTAATTTCTGGATTTTCAAAAGCATTTGCCATGACCGGTTGGAGATTAGGCTTTGCCTGCGGTCCTAAAGATATTTTGCAGGCCATGCTAAAAATTCATCAGTATACCATGATGTGTGCTCCTACTATGGCTCAGCACGCAGCTCTTGAAGCATTGGTTAACGGACAGAAGGATGTAGTGAAAATGAAGGAAAGCTATCGGCAGCGCCGCCGTTTGGTCGTTCATGCTTTAGAAGAGATGGGCTTATCGTGCCACGTCCCGGGCGGTGCTTTTTATGTGTTTCCCTCGATAGAAAAGACCGGACTGTCATCTGAAGAGTTTGCAGAACAGCTCCTTATGAATGAGCAGGTTGCTGTCGTTCCCGGCAGTGTTTTCGGCGAGAGCGGAGAAGGGCATGTCCGCTGTTCCTATGCGACCTCCATTCAAAAGCTCGAAGAAGCTATGCGCCGAATTGACCGGTTTTTGAAGACGTTATAAGGATGTGTTTGACGAAGGTCGCACTTGTTGCACAAGGGCGAAAAAAAGGAAGGAGTTATTCCACAAACAAAAGCATTTCTTAAAGAAGTTGTCTACAACAATTGTGGGGTACAAAAGGGTGCATTTCTCTAAGAAGGAGAAGTGCACTTTTTTGTTGATCTAAAGGGCAGTATATTTGAAATAAAAAATGGCAGGACACGAGGAAAATAGGGAGAATAATTATTTAACTTATTCAAGGAGGAGATGACTATGAAACGAATTGACTTCCTTTTAAACGTACTAGATTCAACATTTAATAAGGAAAGTTGGTATGCACCCTTTAAACATGCAATTGATGGAATCACGGCAGAACAAGCCAGCTGGAGACCAGCTGGAGAGGTAACTAAAACCATTTGGGAGAACGTTAATCATCTGATTTACTACAAAGAAAGACTAGCTGCAAACTTAGATGGACGTGAATGGGTACATAATCTCGATGGTGATGAAACCTTCTATCTCACTGATCAATCTAATGATGATAAGGAATGGAAGAAAGTCGCTGAACGTGCAGAAAACGCTCAACGCAATTTAAGACAGGTATTGAGTACAATTTCCGACGAAAAGCTTGACCAAAATTCACTTGAGGGGAAATTACTGGACATCATGCTACATGATGCTTATCATACCGGTCAAATTATTCAAATCAGAAAAATGCAAGGGTCTTGGCCGTCAAATCGTTGACTGATTAAAGAGATATTTTGTTTTTGGAGCTTCTTAGATATTCCATCAAAGGATGCACCTCCTTACGAAGGAGAACTGCACTTATTTTTTATTGAACAAAAGAAGCAGTTTAATTGAACAAGTTAAAAAGATGTTTAAAGTTATAGAGCATTTCTTTGTAATGAGGAATGCTTTTTTTCTTTGTCAAAAAATCAAAGGAATATTTATATATCGATAAAAATATAATTATAATCAGAAATAATTTATTGTAAAACGATAAAAAGGTGTGTTAAATTCAAATTACAATAAATAATTGAGGTGCTCTTTATGAAACGAGAAACATTCTTTTTAAAGTTCGTCGTTGTTCTTATGGGACTTCCTGTACTTGCTTTGTGTATATTTTTGTTACCTGAGATAGCTGAATTTTTTGCAGAATTAAATCCAAAGTTAGATTTTTTGCAATATCCCTTCTTAATCGGGTTGTATGCAGCGGCGATCCCTTTTTACTTTGCCCTGTATCAAACTTTTAAACTTTTAAGCTATATTGACATGAACGAAGCGTTTTCGGAATTATCTGTAAAGGCTTTAAAGAATATCAAATACTGTGCCATCACCATCAGTGCCTTATATGTGGTATTTATGCCGCTCTTATATCTCATGGCAGAGGTTGACGATGCTCCAGGTATTATACTAATCGGAATGATTATTATTTTTGGCTGCATGGTGGTTGCAGTCTTTGCCGCTGTTCTTCAAAAGCTATTAAAAAATGCGATCGATATAAAATCAGAAAATGATTTAACGGTCTGAGGTGAATAACATGGCAATTATAATAAATATTGATGTGATGATGGCTAAAAGGAAAATGAGCGTAACAGAACTTTCTGAGAGGGTTGGAATAACAATGGCTAACCTTTCTATATTGAAAAATGGAAAGGCAAAGGCCATTAGACTTTCAACTTTAGAGGCAATTTGCAAAGCATTAGAATGTCAACCCGGAGATATTTTAGAATACCGAAGTGATGAAGACACTCAAGATTAATAAAGTAGGAATATTAAATATTAAAAGGAAAAGAAAGATTTCTTTTTCTGTTATTTCATAAAAGGGGAGTTACTCATGAATTTAACCATTCAAAAATGGAGGCACAGATCATGAGAGCACTAGAACAACTTGTTCGTTTTGGTTGGGAGCAGGCCTTATCATGTTTGTTTCCTGTCGTTATTTTTGCCTCTTTGGCTTTTACACAAATCATCCCGCTTCCCTTCCTGCCACGGTATGACTGGCTGCTCATCATCTGCCTTCTGATGCAGTGGTGGATGATGCGTTCTGGGCTTGAAACACGGGATGAACTAAAGGTTATTACAATGTTCCACCTTATTGGACTTGCTCTAGAACTTTTTAAGGTACATATGGGCTCCTGGTCTTATCCAGAGGAAGGGTATTTCAAAATTTTTGGAGTGCCTTTGTATAGCGGATTCATGTACGCAAGTGTAGCGAGTTATCTTTGCCAGGCGTGGAGGAGGTTAAAGGTTGAACTGGTTAAGTGGCCCCCGTTTTTGGTAGTTGTACCTCTCGCAGCAGCCATTTATTTAAATTTTTTCACCCACCATTATTGGATCGATGTTCGTTGGTGGTTATCTGGACTTGTAATTATCGTCTTTTGGCATTCATGGGTCACATTCGTGGTTGATGGGACTCGTTACCGTATGCCACTCGCACTTTCTTTTGTACTCATCGGATTTTTTATATGGATAGCCGAAAATATCGCGACGTTCTTTGGAGCTTGGGAATATCCAAACCAAACCGATGCATGGAGTCTCGTTCATCTAGGAAAGGTGAGTTCATGGCTCTTATTAGTGATTGTTAGCTTTCTTATTGTGGCGACGTTAAAGCAGGTTAAGAGGAAAAATTCCACTTGGATAGATGCTAGTCAATCGTCATAACTAAAGAGTATAGACAAAAGTTCAAGGAAATCTCTATACTGTGTATACGGATACGGCTGTTGCTGGAGATGTCAACGGAGATCATGTAATCGACATTTATGACGCAAAGCTTATTGTAAATAATGCTGGAATTTCAGGAGATAGATTGAAAGAAGATCTTAACAAAGATGGAGTTGTTGACATTATTGACTTTAATTTTGTCGAAAAGAACTTCATATCTATCAATCCATACTTCCCAATATCCAATAAACCAGTTGAAAAAACTAAGAATCTAACATTAGAAGAATTGAAAAAAACTTTAATTGATTACTCCTGTACTAGTGAGTTATTTCAACATAGAAATAGTTTGCGAAACAATTTTCGATACGTTTATATGATTAGGTTGAATATTTAGATAATTATAACTTTTTTTAATATAAAAAATAAAATTGTAATATACTGAAAAACTCTCTATAATACTATTTAATAAAGACAGTTGTCTTTATACGGTGGAATGCAAGGGAATGTATTTGTAATCGACTTAATTCTATCGCAAGGTTATGAGAAATAAGTATTAGCTTTACAAATCTAACAAGCGAGTGGGGACATCTATGAAAAGCATACTGAAAAAGTGGAGTCAGTTGAGCCTAGTTAAACAAATCATTATAGGTCTGATTGTTGGTACTATATTAGCTTTAACGATCCCACAAGCAGCAAAACCTGTTGTCATTTTTGGCTCTTTATTTGTAGGTGCTTTGAAAGCAATTGCACCTGTGTTGGTATTATTCTTGGTTATGTCGGCTATCGCTCAACACAAGAGTGGTCACCAAACGAACATGAAATCCGTTATATTACTTTACCTTTTAGGAACTTTTTTAGCTGGATTAATCGCTGTTATTGCAAGTTTTATCTTTCCTGTAGGTCTAACACTTGTAAAAGGAGCGGAAGGTGTAACGCCTCCTGGTGGTGTTGTCGAGGTTCTAAAAACATTACTGCTTAACGTTGTTGATAACCCGGTTAATGCTATTGTAAATGCCAACTATATCGGTATTTTATCTTGGGCGATACTCCTTGGGTTGGCTTTACGAAATGCCGCTGATACGACAAAAACGATGATCTCTAATTTTTCAGATGCGGTTGCCAAACTGGTTACTTGGGTAATTAAGTTTGCACCATTAGGAATCATGGGTCTCGTATTTGAGTCTATTACTGCAAATGGAATTGATGCCTTACTAGGCTATGGGAAATTACTTGCCCTCCTGATTGGTTGTATGATCTTCGTTGCTTTGGTTGTCAACCCAATCATCGTGTTTGCAGCTATAAGGCAAAACCCTTACCCGCTTGTATTTAAGTGCTTAAAGGAAAGCGGTATGACAGCTTTCTTTACACGCAGCTCAGCTGCAAATATTCCAGTAAATATGAGATTATGTGAAAAGCTAGGTTTGGATAAGGACAGTTATTCAGTATCCATTCCATTAGGTGCAACCATCAATATGGCTGGTGCCGCTGTTACGATTTCTGTTTTGACTCTTGCAGCGGTTCATACACTTGGCATCCAAGTGGACCTCCCTACCGCAATTCTACTTAGCCTCCTTTCAGCTATATGCGCTTGTGGTGCTTCAGGAGTTGCTGGTGGATCCTTATTACTGATTCCTCTGGCATGCAGCTTATTTGGAATTCCAGCTGATGTTGCTATGCAGGTAGTTGGAGTAGGCTTTATCATAGGGGTTTTACAAGATTCTTTTGAAACGGCATTAAACTCATCTACAGACGTACTTTTCACAGCAACAGCTGAATATAAAGAGTGGCGTAAAGAAGGAAAAACAATAAATATCCAAAAAGCAGCATAAAGAAGAAATCCTCTTAATTTGCGATTGAACTGCACCCCAATGATTAGACTCGACTAATCATTGGAGGTGCGTTTTTTATGGAAAACAAGTCTTTACACAAAATGAGCTAATGTTGGGGAGTATTTTTAAACAGCTCATAGTAGATAAGAAAAGATCAAAGGAGATGAATTGGTTTTTCATAACAGAATGAATTAATAAATATGGGATTAAAAACGGGTGCATTTCTGTAATAAGAAATGCGCTCTTTTTTTTATGAAAAGAACCAGATTGTAGAATAGGGAGACTTCGTAAGAAAGCATAATATTCTTCTGAAGTTTATGTTTTTATTCAAATAAATAAAAAACATAAAAATATTAACGAATCTTAAGTGGAAGTTAAGATTATTAATATTGAAATTAAATATTTTTATAAATTTTATTCAATTTTTTAATTTTATTGTATATAATCTAATTAAATAGAAAGAAAGGAATCTAATATGGCCCATCCATTACTTACGAATTGTCCTGTTTGTACACAAACACTCAAGATTACGAAACTGCATTGTTCACATTGCCAAACGACAATCGAGAACGAATTTGAATTATCTAAATTTGCTGCACTTACAAAAGAGCAGCTTCATTTTGTCGAAGTCTTTCTCGTATGTAGAGGAAATATTAAAGAAGTTGAAAAAGAACTTGGGATCTCCTACCCGACTGTTCGAGGCAAGCTGAATGACATTGCATCTTCACTAGGGTATGAACAAAAAAAGAAGAATGAAGTAGACGAGAAAAAAATTGTTATGATGCTTGAACGTGGAGAGATTACGCCGGATGAAGCAATCAAAATGTTAAAAGACGAATAGGAGGAATGTGAAATGAAAAGTGAGATCGAAAAAGTTTTAACAATGGTTAAAGAAGGTAAGGTTGACGCTGAAAAGGGGTCTGAATTAATTCAAGTTTTAAAAGAAAAAGAAGAAGGTACATCTGTCAGACCATCAAATTTTACGTCGAATAGACCTCCTAGTTACATCGACAAAACATTAAAGATTCAGGTTGTATCTGCTGAAAGAGACAACGTAAATGTGAACCTTCCGATTAAACTAGTAAAGGTCGTTTTAGCTGCAGGACACAGTATAGCTTCAAAGATTCCACAATCTGAACAATATGTAAAAGATATTAATATTGATCTAATCTTTGATGCGATCGAAAATGAATTGGACGGTCAGATTGTTGATGTGAAATCAGCAAACGGTGATACCGTTTCAGTAATGATTGAGTAGAGGATACAGATCATGCTACATGTAAATGTAAAAACAAAAGGGGCAAAATTCATGATACCTGTTCCTTATGTCCTTTTAAACATAGGTGTTTCAATCTTAACCTCTAGACTGCTAATCCGACATGCAAACAAATGGTCGAAACCTCATTTAGACAATAAAAACATATCCTTTACTATTCCATCCATTGATAAAACAGAACTCAAACATATTATAAAAGAACTAAAAAAGCATAAAGGTCTAGAGTTAGTTAATGTGAAAGCCCAAGACGGCACAGAAGTAATTGTTAGATTATAAAAAACTTTGGGATTTCGGTGTTTCAGTTGGTCGATAACCCAATTCCAATTGAGAGTGTTAGAGCTTGAAATTAAAAATAATATTTTTCTTCTACATCTATCAGGTGCATTCGTATTATAAGGTTAACCAGATTTTACTGGTTGACCTTTTTTATATAGGACCTATTATATCGGTAGCCAGGGTAGGACGTTCGGGTGCGTGGGACAGGATTCCGTGAAGAAAACAGTCCGCCCCCTACTTGTAGAAACATGTTTGAGGCTGGTTGGGACATTGATCTCGTATAACAAGCGAAGCTATGATACTTCAAGGTGGAAAAGGGTTACTGGTGAGTAATTAACTAAGGGAGAGATGAAGAATGAATCCAGTCGTTGGTCTGGATGTTTCAAAAGGGGAAAGTCAAGTTCAAGCATTTTTGGATAAGGGGAGTCCTTACGGGAAAAGTTTTACTATTTCTCATATAAATGAGGAATTAGTTGAATTAATGCATTTTTTAAAAGAGGTAGAGTGTGTGTCAGGAGTTAGGCCATCTGTCATATTAGAGTCCACAGGACATTATCATACTCCAGTGATACAGTTTTTAGAGGAACAAAATTTTATGTATATCTTGATTAATCCATTACTATCACATCAAGCTAAGAAATCTAGTTTAAGAAAGGTAAAAACAGACGAAATCGATGCATATCGGTTATGTGAACTGTATTACAAGGAAGAACTTGAGCCATATAAAAAGAGAGGGATTAACCTTTTAAACCTTCGTCATCTAACAAGACAACATGAAACACTTACAGGTCTCTATGTTCAAGCGAAACTACAGTTTCATGCGATATTAGATCAGGTGTTTCCTGAATATAGAGGAGTATTTGGAGACTTGTATTCGAAAGTGTCTCTAAATACATTGTTAGAGTTTAGTACTTCAGAATCTGTATTACAAACTGGGGAAGATAGCTTAACTGATAAGATTGCAAGTTTGTGTCTGAGTCGTTCAGAGCGTTGGGCAAAAGAGAGGGCTATAAAACTTATTGAAGCAGCACATCGAAATCCGTTTAAAAATACAATGTATCAGAGTCAACTGACTAGTCTTGAAATGTATATTCACATGCTTCTCCAATATCAAGAGCATCTAGCAAAATTAGATCATCAAATAGATGCCCTTGCAGGAGAAATAGAAGAATATAAGATTATCCAATCGATCCCTGGTATCGGAGCAAGAATCGCGGCCACGATTCTTTCAGAAATTGGAGAGATTGAAAGGTTTAATCATCCTAAGAAATTAGTTGCCTTCTCTGGAATTGATCCGAGTGTTCATTCGTCTGGTAAATTTACTGCGACGATTAATCGAATTACCAAAAGAGGCTCTAGTAGGTTACGACACACATTATATATGGCAGTTCTCTGTGGTATAAGAAGTTCCCGTAATAAGAAACTCAAAGTATTTTATGATCGAAAACGAGAGGAAGGAAAACCATTCAAAGTAGCAGTAATCGCTTGTGTTAACAAGCTCTTACATTGGATTTATACCATACTAAAGAGAAAAGAACTTTTCCAAGATATATACTAATTGATAGATTCATGTAAATTATGAAGAACCTTCCAAAAATAGATTGGAGGGTTATTTGGCATGTCTTAGAATTATAACATGGATGTTTTAAAAATTTTTATAGAAAGTATTGACATCCTATTAGCTGGTTTTCTTCAGGAAGGAGAAGTGCACTTTTTTATGGAAGTAAAATGCAGGATAGGTTAGGGGGGATTTTTTGAACAAGAAATGGCTTGTTAAAATAGGTTTAATTGGTATTGTGTTATTTGGAGTCATAGCTATTTTTATTAACAAACCTAATGAGGATCACTTTGTTCAATGGTTAACTGAAAACTATGATGTGAACTGTAAAGATGTTGATTGTTATGAATTAGTATTAAACACTGATAGTTATGAAACATCAGAAGGTATTACATTTGTGTATGCAGATGGATATTATGACACTTCAACGGGTTTTTTAAATTTGAGTACGCAGACAAAGAGACTATACAGAAATATAGAAGACCCGAATCAGTTTTTTTCAATTGAAGTGAGAGGATTTTTTGGTGATTTCAAAGAGATTGGGTTTCAACAAAATAAAGTTTCTGTTTCAAAAAACTAAAAGAACTAATCAAACTCATACTCCAGAAAAGCGTGCATTTCTTCAAGAAGGAGAAATGCTTTTATTATTGAATGAAAGGGCAGTTTACTTTAAAAAGGAGAAATAACTATTATGGCAAAAACGTCGGGCTGTTTTACTATTGTTATCAATAAAGAAGGTCATATATTGTTAGCCAAGAGAAAAGATTATCCACTCTGGGATTTACCTGGCGGAACATTGGAAAAAGAAGAACCTTTAGAATATTGTGCTATAAGAGAAACGGAAGAGGAAACAGGATATATTATTTCAATCAAGCGAAAAATAGGAGAATATTATCAACCTCAATACGATGATATGCAACATTTATTTTTAGGGGAAATAATAGGCGGTTCGCCAATAAAGGATGGTCCTGAAACAGAAAAGATAGAGTGGTTTAGCCCTAATAAATTACCTTTGCTTATGATCCCAAATAGAAGAAAACAAATTAAAAATTATTTGAAACATAAAGATATTATAGTTAGAGATTCAATAACAGTTTCTCATTTTAGAATCTTTTTATATAAAGGGTTCTTAAGGGTATTAAGTAAAATGCTATGAAGTTTCGCTCTTCGTTTTCTTAAGAGACAAATAAAATTAGGGTATAAAAAAACGTCCAGAGAAAAGTCTGAACTTCACCCTTATTGTTAGAAGATGTCTAACATTGGCGTGAAGTTCAAATCTGGGCGTTTTTTAAGTCATTTACCACTTTTAGTTCTCTTTCCACTGCTAAAAGACACGAGAATTACAATTTTTTCTTCCTTCAACAGAGATACCTTTACTAATCGATAACTCCTTTAAAAGATGTCATTCAATAGAGTTATCTTTGCATATCTGGGTACTGCCAGATTCCTGATGTTCTGAGAAGATCACGGTAGATGACCATTCTTTCGTCTTTCGTGACTTTCTGTGCTTCCTCGATTGAGGAGTAATCCAGATAGACCATATTTGTAAAGTCTCTTTCGGTACGAGTTCCGTTCATTTTATCCAGGAGGTCGCTCGCTTCGTTAAATACGGTCAGCGCTCGTCTCATGTGGCTTGCACTTGTTACGAGGGTAACATCTTTTAATCCTTCTTTTTCAAGCTTATCCATCGAGAAAAGACCGTTCTCTACCGTGTCTGTTGATTTATTCTCAAGGATGATTCTTTCTTTTTCGATACCCTGTGAGATCAACCATTCACTCATCGCATCTGCTTCTGTTACTCCTTGTTTTGGGACTCCGCCTGATACGATAATTTTGGAGTTGGGGTATTCTTTTGCGATTTTAAGACCCGCTTTTAAACGCTCGATCAGTGTTTGCTGCATCTTTCCATCATCCGCTAGAGCATAACCCAAAATAACGATCGCATGATCTTTTTGGGGCAGACTTTCTGGAACTTCAGTGTTTAGTTCAGTGTCCATGATCTCTTCTGTTGATTCAAACCTCTGCATATATTCTTTGGTTCTTGCGGGATCGATTTGCATCAGCTTAGCTAACGATGTCTTGTAGGTTTTTTCGTCTCCGTTAACCTTTGAATAGGTCCCATAGAGCAGGTTTGCATTATAATGGTCCGGTTCTAAGTTCAGTACCTGTTTGTAGGTCTCTAGAGCCTCTGGGATTTTTTTCTGAATGATCTGAGTAGATGCTAGAGAAATCTTTAGATCATTATCGAGTGGATCGATCGTTGTCGCTTCTTTGAACGCGTTTTCGACAACATCGAATTTTCCTTTAAGCGTTATTCCTTTGAATATTTCTTCTTCAGCTTTTTTAACATCGCCTCCATGCCAGTAAAAATGCATGGCAATGTCTTTTAATTGATCGATACGGTTTGATGTAGGTTCATCATTCTTTATAATGCTGACATCTTCAGAAGGTGCAGCTGAAGACCCTGTCGTCACATATGCTGCAGATAATGAAGTGGCTGTCAGTACAGCAGCAAGTCCTAGTCCCATCTTCTTCTTCAATCTATTCATAAGTTATTTCCCCTCGCTTTATGATTTTTGAGCTGTGGTATAAGCACATGTACCAAATTAACAGTGATTTGTTAACCTCTCATTGTTTCTATGTAAAGTTATTATAAAGATATACATATATCATTTTCGGCAGGGACACTAGACTGTTCGGAAAAGGGGAGAGCTTTTCCGTCAGCTGTATGTTATCGTTTCGATACTAAAAATTCTGTATTAAACTTCCATGTTTGTACAAGCATTCTCCTTTTAAATTCATAGAATATAGATAGGAAGGGGGTGGAAAGATTGGCTCGATTTTTAGATTTAAGAACTAGTCAGAATGCTAGTTATTCAAACTCGATCTCTGTTCCTATACTGGCTGCTAATACTCCTCAATTAGTTGGTAGAATCGGATTAGCAACACAGAACGCCGGAACGAATATCCGTGTTTCTATGTCTGGTACGGTATCTCTGCAACTTCCTCTATTGCCTGCTGCCACATCAATTACCATTACAGTAGTAAGAGGTACCTTATCTACTGATCCATTAGTTTATTCTGCAACAGAAAATATGGACTTGAATATTTTAGGACCTCAAGTATTTGCTTTCAATGCATTAGATTTTAATCCACCAGCTGCAACTCAACTCACATACACAATGTTTGTTTCATCCAGTTTAGTAGGCGTAATTCGTGTTGGACCTGAGAGCTTTTCTGGTATTGCTGTAAGTGATTAAGAAGATTTTGAACACAACTATTTTATTATAGTTGTGTTTTTTAATTAGCAAGTAAAGGAAGTAGGAGTTAGATAATCATTCACTAATGAAGAATGACTGCAAAATAGAAAAACAAAATCATGCGAATCCTTTACTTGGAATAAAGCATGATTTTTTTGATTGAATCTTAAATACTTCCTGTCATGCATTTTTTATAAAGAAAAAAGGATAATAAGATAACAGAGACTTACCTAAAGGAGTGGTGTAAAAAAAATATGGGAGCAAATTGGGATGATGTTTATCCCGCTATTTATATCAATGTGAAGATCCAGGCAAAAGTTCTAGATATAGAAATCATAAAAAAATAAAAAAGTTTGAAGGAAATGATTAAAGGTAATAGAAATAAGTAAGTATCTAATAATTTTTATTAATAGGAGGAAACACACATGTCCAACGTAAAACTAGCTGTTATTTATTACAGTATGGGAGGAACCAACTATCAGCTTTCAAAATGGGCTGAAGAAGGCGGTAAAGAAGCTGGAGCTGAAGTTAAAGTACTGAAAGTCCCTGAACTTGCGCCACAATCTGCTATTGAAGGGAATCCTGCCTGGAAAAGTCATGTTGAAGCTACAAAGGATGTACCTGAAGTTAGTTTAGAAGACCTGGAGTGGGCGGATGCTATCATTTTTAGTGTACCAACGCGCTTTGGAAACATGCCTTCTCAAATGAAACAATTCCTAGATACGACGGGTGGTCTTTGGTTTAACGGTAAACTGGTTAACAAAGTAGTCAGCGCAATGACATCTGCTCAAAATTCTCACGGTGGCCAAGAAGCCACGATCTTGTCCCTTTATACGACGATGTATCATTGGGGAGCGATCGTTGCGACTCCAGGCTATACGGATCCGGTTACGTTTGCTGCAGGCGGGAACCCTTATGGCACAAGTGTTACCGTTGATCAAAACGGTCAAATGGTAGAAGATGTACAAGCTGCTGTGAAGCATCAGGCTAAACGTACAGTGACTGTTGCAGAGTGGGTAAAAAAGGGCAATCAATAAAAACATAACGTTTTTTATTGTAAGCGAGCAGTACGAATTATAATGCTTATTTATATAAAACGACTAAAACTAAAAAAAAGAGGCTGGCCCAAAAGGACAAGAAATATGCCCTTTTGCGGTCAGCTTTAATAATTTTGTTAATCTGTACGCTTCTAATGTGTTTTTTACAGATAGAATTTCCTTTTTGAGCGAAAATGAGAGGCCTGCGCATGAAACTCCATGCCGTTTGAGCGAAACGAGGCCTGGTTTGCGTGAAACGAGCAATCGTTTGAGCGAAAACTCGCCTTTATTGAGCGAACGTGTAATAAATAAAAGAACACGTACCGTAAAGACCAGAGGCATACTAAAATACTTTTTAGCCGGTCTCAATTATGTTGTTATTTTGAAAACACTCAAAAGAATTCGAATCAACCCTTTATTGAAATCCCTCTTAATAGATAATCCCAAGTTGTATTATCTGTTATGGGATTAGTGTTATAAGGCACTTGAACAACGCAAACGTTTTTCAATCCCCATTCCATACTGGTTATACCATTTATACCATGCGTTGAAATGATAATCAGTATCTTAAATTCACCCTTTACTACTTCTGACAGAATGATTTCTAATTGAGTAACTTCACTTCTTAACTGAACTGCATCAACATTTAAAGCTGACCATCTCATAAGCAAAATAGATTGACTATTGTTTAACAAGTAATAAAATCTTTCTATTCTTTTATTTAGTTTTTGTTTATAGAGAGGATACATGGTTTGCCATTCCTGATTTGGGATGATTGGGAAATCATGAACGGATATAACGTTAAATTGATTATCTTTTATAAAGTGAGAATGAGATCCAACATTATTTCCTGCTTCATCTAAAACAAATCCGGGTCTATCTTTTTCAATTTTACTCATATTCCCAATCTCCATATAACCTTGAAATTTTGTTTTTATAAGTCTATTAAGATCAGCTAGGGAAGGAGAGACGACCCAATCAAAGGGTAAAGAGGCTCTTCTTAAATTATGCCTTCTAAGATGTAAGGCTGGACCACATTCACTGCCGAGGCTGATAATCGTGTTATATGGTTTTTGAATATCTATTAATTTCATATTAACCCCCCCATATTTCAAAAAAACATTGTTAATATATTAAATTCTAAGTTTTATCAAATGGATTGGACGAATGACAAATTTAATAGATTATATTTTACCTGCTGATTTAGCTGCCATCATAGGCAGCTTTACTAATTTAATTAAGGGGAAATTAATGAAAGAGCAGTTATTAAAGAGTGAACCATTGTTCTATTCATTCGTATGGCAGTATGAATCTAATATTAGGCCAAAATTCACCTGAAACTTCCGAAGCACTAAACGTCCTTTAAGAATTGGTTGAGACGGGGAGGTTAAAAGTGGTCATCGACAGGTACTATGCGTTTGAAGAGATTGTTGAACTCATAGATATGTCGAAAAAGGACATAAGAAGGGAAATGTCGTCATAAAAGTTAACATAATTGAATAAATCCTTAAATAGAAATACTTAATGCACGCGTAAAAAAGAGAATTCCTGTAATGAAGAAAAAATGGGATTGAGAATGGGGGTTAAGAAAAAAGAACGTAAATGCAAATCTACCTCCTCACTTCAGGTGAGGAGGTTTTTTTTACACTACCGTTATATCTGTGGAAATTAGAGATTCTGTGAGATGGTCAGCGTACGGCCATGTTCAGCATGGTTAACAGATCCTCCTGAAAAAGAGCTAACTGCGATGACAGCTGTCAGAGCCAGGGAAGTGATAATGATTCCTGTAAAGATTCTTTTCATTTTAGCGCCTCCTTTTTTTGCAGGTTTTGTTTGGCAAGAATTGCTTTGTGGAAGTAATGATTCGCTTTTTGATGGTTTGCTTTCTGATGGAAATATTGTGCTAACTCTCCTGAGTAGTCTTCAACAAATCCAAAGAGCTCATGTTTCTCAAAAAAATGAATCCCATCTGTCACGATGACCTCTAACTCATTGTCTTCCACACCACTATTTAAAGCTTTCATAATACGAAAGTGATGTTTATATTCTTCATTCGTGCATCCGATTCCTTTTTTAACGAAAAATTCTGCTTGTTCGAGATTGTTTAGTTTATAATGCTCACGTGCAAGAAGGTAAATGGTCTTATAATACGGTTCCTCTTGTTCGTATACTTCTAACAGATAACGGATCGCGAGGTCTGAGATGTTCTGTTCTGCGTATAGGTAGCCCAGGTTGTACTTGATAAGGAGAGAGAGTTTCTGATGATCTACTTTTTTCGCCATATCGAATGCCGTTAAAAAATGTTCTTCGCCTTTTGCGTACTGTCTTAGTGACGTGCAGCAAAGTCCCAATAGGTTCTCACAGTCCGCTGTGATGACTTCATAACCGGGATATTCGTTCAATCCTTTTAGTGCATCGTTGGCATAGTTAAGTGCCGTTAAGGGCTGACGAATATGGTAATACAGGATGGATGCCTTATAGAAGAAATCGGCTCTCACCGTCCCTTCAGAAACATAGTTTAATAGACGATACGCTTGTATGAAGCTTGCTTCAGCTTGTTCATATTCTCCCAGATTGGTAGAGAGGATACCACTAAAAAAATGGAAGTAGAAGCCCCTCAATTCGTCCCCGATCCTATAGACATTTTTAATCTGCTGAAGCTCTACATGAGCTGCTGACATATCTCCCTTTAATATAAGATAGCGGCTTTTATACAACTGGTAATAGGACTCTGTGTCAGAATCCTTTTTTTGTATAATCGTTCTCTTTATTTCATTATGTAATCGATCCGCTTCTTCTATGTTGTTAGTGCGTATACTCTGATGCCAAAGCTCTAAAGATTGGACGATCGGATCTTCCCTAACTGTCTGAACATTCATTTAACTTCTCCTCCCAAATAATTTCTAATTTAAATCTAGCATATATTGGTAGGAATTAACTTGGGAAAATAAGGGTTAAACAATGTGTCTAATCATACATGTTTCACCAAGATTTTCCCAACAACGAAGATACAATCCCTTTATCTTGTAAAAAATATGCTTCTTTTTATTCAGTAATTGGGCGAGACTTTGGAGTAAGAAGTTAAGGTGGATTTCTCCATTAAGGAGAAGTGTCCTCAGTTAAAAGTATTGTAACCTCTTCAATTTTGTCTCAGGACTAAGTGGGAGTTTTTTTTTGCCTAAATGTGATTTTTAATATTTGATAAATTTAATTGACGCATATAGAGAGCAATGTTATTATACAAATCGTAATAATTACGATTTAATAAATTGTTCAAAGGAGGTACTTAGTGAAGGAAAGATTTCAATTGTTGCTGTCTTTGAAAGTGATCGAGTATGAAATCAATGAACTTTCAAAATTTGCCAAAGAATGCGATGAGTGTTTTGACTTGCTGAAAACAAAGCTTGATAGTCTTCATTACTTTATGACGGATGAAAACAACATTAGCCTTTGGCGAGAGTGGGGAGAAGATGAGGACATTGTATCCTTTTCTGAAAGAGTACGAGAAACTTCAGTTCGTGCACTTTGTCAGATGGAGAAGTACCAGAGCGTACGGTCTTGCAATCATCTAATGAACGCTAGTGAGTATATCACCACACTATCTCGTTCCGTCAAACGGGAATTAGAAGAACTGGAAATTAACAGCGATTCCAAAGTATTGTTTATTGGTTCGGGTGCATTTCCTGTCTCGGCTCTCACCATCGCTAGTGAAAAAAATGCCGAAGTGTATTGCGTTGACATTGATCAAGAAGCAGTTGTGATGGGGGAGAGAGTTGCTGAGATCACGGGGCTTGGAACTCTTGTTTCCTTTTCAGGAAAAGAGTTAAGAGATCTTCCTTTTGCGAGAAAAGCCACGCATGTTGTGATAGCTTCTCTTGTCAAAAATAAACTGGATGTGCTTAGGGATCTAAAAGACTTATTGCCAGAGCGAACAAAAGTGATAATTCGGTACGGCAACGGATTAAAATCGATATTTAACTATCCGTTAGAAAAAGATTTTTCAAAGGATTGGGAGTTAAAAAGGATGGATGGGATAGATAGTATTTACGACACCATGATACTACAAAAACAAAAAGTAAATACATAGACTACTAAGATTAATTCAAGAAAGGGGGGAAGCTGTGCAGAATCAAGATAACAGAAAAAATTTTGGAAACACCTTGATCGCAGGGGTTGGACCAGCCGCCATTCAAACTGCTGTTCAGCTTTCAAGAGGATTCAGCAAAAAGATAGGTTTTTATAACCGAACCGGTACCCATGCAGATCTTTTAAGAGAGGAATTAAAACGAAACCAATATAAAGTTTCAATTACTGTTCAGGGTGTCGATAAAGCTTACGATGCTAAGATCGACTGCTTTATTGACAGCAGCGCCCATCTACAAGATGAATGGGATACGCTTATTCTTTCAACGCCTTGTCATAGTTATTCTGATGTAATGGAGTCACTTAATGTTGAAAACTTAGAGCGTATAAAGACAATTATCCTCATTTCACCGAATATTGGTTCTAATGATTTGGTCAAAAGTTGCATAAATAGAAGTAACGTTGAAGTCATAAGTATGTCCACTTATTACGCTGCTACAAAATATTTAAGCTCAGTTACAGTAACAAGAGCGCATACAAAAACCTTTAAAAGACGCATCTATGTAGCTTCCTCAAAAAAAGAAAGCCATATGCTAACCGTTTTACAACGGTTTCTAAACGGTTTAGGAATAAAAGCAGAGAAGGTGGATGATCCTGTCGATGCAGAATGCAGAAATATTACGACATATGTTCATCCTGCGCTCTTTATGAATGCCTTTACTTTAGATGAGATATTCAAGCTTCATACTTCTGGAAAAAAATTTATGTATAAACTATATCCGGAAGGACCGATCACCAAAGAAACGATTAGGGCAATGGTGGCTCTTTGGAAAGAAACGTCAGGCTTAGTAGAGCGTCTGGGAGCAAAGCCCATTAACTTATTGCAGTTCTTGAACGATGATAATTATCCGGTTCCAGAAGTATGCCTTTCACGAGAAGATATTGAAAACTATCAGAATTACGAGGAAACCAAACAGGAGTATTTATTATATATTCGTTATTCAACTATTCTTATCGATCCCTTCTCACAACCAGATGAAAATGGAAGATACTTTGAGTTTTCAGCCGTTCCGTTTAAACATGCAAACAGAGATGAAGAGGGTCGATGGAAAGTTCCAAGGATTCCTTTTGAAGATTATCAAAAGCTAAGAGTTATCTATGGAATAAGCCAAAAGTTAGGAATTGAAATGCCGAAAACGAAGTTGATTATTAATAATTTTGAATTGCAGTGTAAAAAGATAGAGAGCAAGCTAGTGATGAAAGAGTCATTACTCCATCCATGGGAAGATTCTTCAATTTGTGATGTGAATGCCATAATAAAAGCAAGAGGAAATCGATCATGACAAATGGCGTCTGGCTAGCAGTCCTGTCTTCGTTTGTCTTTAGTATTATGAACGCACTTGTAAAAGCGGTGAGTTTAAACATTCCTTATTCAGAAACTGTATTTTTTAGAAGTTTAATAGGTACCATTATCATTTTCATTATCATGAAGCATAAGAAGGTGGATTTTTCAAAAACAGGGATACCTATGCTTGCAGTAAGAGGGATCTTCGGGGCTCTTTATCTGTTGGCCTACTTCTATACGATTTCAAAAATGCCGTTAGCAGATGCGAGTATTCTTGCTCATCTTTCACCATTTTTTGCGGTATTTCTAGCAGGTGTCTGTTTGAAAGAAAAAGTGCCTAGAACCCTTATTTACGTGCTGCCTGCTGTGTTGCTAGGTGCTCTCATGCTTATTAAACCACAGGAGTTTTCTTCTTATTCCATGTACGCTTTTGTAGGGGTCATCTCTGCATTTTTTGCGGCTTGTGCTGCAACATCCATTCGTTTTTTAAGCAAGAGGCACCATGCGTATGAGATCGTGTTCTATTTTTTAGCCACTGCAACGGTAGTGAGTATACCTTTGATGTGGAACGATTTTGTTATTCCGTCACCTTTAGAGATATTTTATCTGATCTGTATTGGAGTCGTTTCTCTTATCGGACAGTTGTTCTTAACAAGCGCCTTTACACATGAAAATGTGGTGGTTGTCGAGATAACGCGCTACATTGGCATTGTGTTTAACGCTTTTTGGGGCTTCTTGTTCTGGATAGAGATCCCTGACGGAAAAACAGTCATTGGCGGTATCCTGATCATCGCCTCATGTATCTTCTTATCTCGGAGAAAGGAATTGGAAGCAAGAGTTAAGGAGCTTAAATTAAAAAAGGCTTAATTTTTTTTCGTTTTTATAAATCGTAATGAATACGATTAATATGATGTAAAGGAAGGTTCAATAATGGATCGTTGTAAGAAATATATAACCGGATTATTGTGTTTTATCCTTATACTGTTGGCTGGCTGTTCGACAACGAAGAGCATAGAAAATAAGGAAGAAGAAAAGAAGGTAACTATGACTTTTAGTTTTAAAGCGGCTAACTTAGATCCCCATACAGGATTTATTCCTATTCGAGCCGGCATTACTGAAACTTTGCTGAAGCTGGATGAAAACTCAAACATTGAAGGATGGCTTGCTGAGAAGTGGGAGACGAAGGATAACACCGAGTGGACATTTAATATTAGAGATGACGTCAGTTTTCAAGATGGGAAAAAGCTTGATGCTGAGTCAGTTAAACAATCCCTTGAGAGAAGTATTGAAGTGAATGAATCTTTGGGCGGCTCATTAAAAATTAAATCTATGGAGGCAGACGATCAGACTCTCACTATTCGAACAACGGAACCTTATCCTGCACTACCCTCTGAACTCGTGAACCCATATACATCAATCGTTAACATCGGAGCAGAAAAGAAAGCGGGGAAAGAAGCATTCAGAAACAACCCGATCGGCACAGGCCCTTTTAAAGTAAAAGCTTTTAAACCGAATCAAGAGGTACAGGTTGTAAAGAACAAAGAGTATTGGGCAGGAAAACCAAAGTTAGATTCGGCTAATATCAAATTTAATGAAGATGCAAACGTTCGAGCTCTTGCCTTGCAATCAAAAGAGGCAGATGTTGTATACAACCTTCCCGCAGAAAGCTTAAAGTCCATCGAGAAAGATAAAGAACTAAAAATAGAATCAGTGCCTGGCCTTCGAGCCCACTTCATCCTATACAACAGTCAAAGTCTGAAAGTGTCAGATGTGAAAGTCAGAGAGGCGCTAGACCTTCTCCTAGACCGAAAAAGTGTAGCAAGCGATATCATGCTTGGACATGGGGTTCCAGCTAACGGTCCTTTCAATAGTAATCTGCCATTTGGAATAAATGATGAAGTTAAAAAAGTAGATGTCGAGAAAGCAAAAAGTCTTTTAAATGAAGCTGGATATAAAGAAAACGCTGACGGTAAGATGGAGAAAGACGGGAAACCGTTAAAACTTGAGCTCATCACGTACAAAGCACGTCCAGAACTACCCTTGATCGCTCAATTACTCCAATCAGATGCAAAAAAGTCTGGAATTGATATTCAGATCAAAACCGTTGAAAACGCAGATACTCATTTAGCTGAAAATAGAGACTGGGATCTCGCAACTTACAGCAACAACACCTCACCTCGAGGGGATGGAAGCTACTTCTTTAACACGGCTTTTACGGAAACGGGAGCATTAAATGTAGGAAAGATCAATATACCAGAACTTAATGAAATGATCGATGAGTTGAACGCGACAAGTAATATAAATGAACGTACAGAATTAACTCAGAAGGCGGCCAGAATTATTAATAAAGAGGTTGCCCACAGTTATGCCGTCTATCCGAACATTATCGTAGGTATGAATAACCGAGTTAAGAACTGGAACCCTACAGCCGAGGAGTACTATATCCTAACTCATACGTTGGATGTAAAATAAGTGCTCTTTATCATTAGAAAACGGTTGTTTCAATTATTTATCGTATTACTGGTTCTATCGATATTTACATTCACTTTAATGAAGTTAGCTCCAGGCGATCCTGTCTTAACCATTTTAAACGCAGATGAAATGTTGGTAACGGAAGAAGATCAAGCTAAGCTCCGGAGTGACCTTGGATTTGATCAACCACTCTATGTTCAGTATGGAAAATGGATGCTGAATCTCGCTCAGTTGGATCTTGGAAAGTCTTATATGACTGGAAAACCAGTATGGGATGAGTTGATGGAGCGCTTACAGATTACAATCGAACTTACGACATTCGCACTGTTTATTATGATATCCATAGCCATCCCGCTTGGAGTTCTAGCTGCCATCAATGCGGGGAGATGGCCCGACCAAGTTAGCAGAATCCTTGCTTTGATC
Organism: Fictibacillus nanhaiensis; assembly: GCF_023715445.1. Lineage (GTDB taxonomy): Bacteria > Bacillota > Bacilli > Bacillales > Fictibacillaceae > Fictibacillus > Fictibacillus nanhaiensis_D. The sequence goes on along the minus strand of NZ_JAMBOD010000001.1, from coordinate 1,445,623 downwards.
GGGGCTTCCATCCCAAATTTTTGGCTGGGGTTAATCCTGATCTATCTGTTTACTTTTAAACTGCAGATCTTGCCATCTTCAGGAATAGGTTCCTATTCTCACATCATCTTGCCTGCATTTACCTTAGGATTCACGTTTGCCGTCGTTTACGCTAGACTCCTGCGAGCAGGACTTCTGCAGAGCATGTCGGAAGATTTCATCCTCGCCGGAAGAGCCAGAGGATTGAAAGAATGGAGAATACTCTGGATTCATGCGTTTAGAGCAGCCATCCTCCCAGTAATTACGGTTTTTGGTTTAAGCATAGGAAGCTTCTTAGGAGGAGCTGTTGTCGTTGAGATCCTGTTTTCTTGGCCAGGCTTGGGAAGTTTAGCAGTCGAAGCAATCTTTAACCGTGATTATCCGGTTATTCAAGGTTACGTCTTGTTAACCGGTATATTTGTTGTCATCGTGAATCTATTAGTTGATCTATCTTATTATGTCATTGATCCTCGGATTAACAGAAAAGAGGAGGCATTATGAAAATAAATGTTCAGATGCCTAAAGCCATCAAACTAGGAATCAAAATTAAAAATGAGAACCACATGATTATATGTGGTCTCTCATTTCTTACCGTTATTATCTTCATAACACTGTTAGGACCGTTTATCGTACCGAACGATCCGCTATCAGCCAACATGTCAGAAAGACTTGCCTCACCAAGTGTTACCTATCCACTTGGAACCGATCACATGGGAAGATGCATTTTTTCAAGGCTCGTTATTGGGGCACAAGCTACTTTAGGCATTACGGGTCTCGTTGTCGCATCAGTCGTGATGATCGGTATCCCTATAGGTCTTGTGACAGGGTATATCGGAGGACGCATCGATTCTGTCATCATGCGTTTAGTAGATGGACTATTAGCACTACCGGAATTCATATTGGCGATCACGATAGCTGGTTTTTTGGGTCCGAGCTTGATCAATCTAATGATATCTATCGTTTTCGTAAAATGGATCGGGTACACAAGAGTTGTGAGAGGCATCGTTATTTTGGAGCGGAACAAAGATTATGTATCCGCAGCAAAGGTCTCAGGGAGTTCCAACTGGAAGATTATTAGAAGACATTTGCTACCTCAAATCATTTCACCTGTTTTAGTGCTTGCGGCACTAGATATAGGAAAAGTCATTCTGATTATCTCTTCTTTATCTTATCTTGGTCTCGGTGCACAGCCTCCTGCACCCGAATGGGGAGCGATGTTGAATGATGGCCGTCCATATTTTCAGACAGTTCCTGAATTAATGATCTATCCAGGATTGGCAATCTTTTTTGTCGTCTTATCGTTCAATTTAATTGGTGAAGGGCTAAGAGACAAGCTTGATGTGAAACGGCATTAGGAAGAAGGAGGGGAGTTATGGAGGCTACAATTGAGAAACAAATAAAAAATGCAGGTGATCTTGTTCACACAGCAGAGGAGTCATTGCTTGAAATAGAGGACCTTACTATCACGATAGATTCTGTAAAAAAAGACCTAGTAAAACAGATTGATTTATCGATCAAGGCTGGCGAAATGCTGGGCCTTGTTGGAGAAAGCGGCAGTGGTAAAAGTTTAACTGCAACAGCTTTATTGGGTTTATTGCCTTCATCCTTACAGATTACAGGAGGTACGATCAGGCTAGGGAACCACCAGATCACATCGCTATCTGAAAAAGAAATGAGGCAGGTTCGGGGAAAAGAGATTGCCTACGTCTCACAAAACTATCAAAGTTTCTTTACACCTTTTATAAAGATTGGCAAACAGTTTGTCGAGGTTATACAGAGTCATAGCCCAACAAAAAAATCAGAGGCAAAGAAGATAGTACGTTACTGGTTAAACAAAGTGAACTTACCAGCTGACAGGGTTTTTAACAGCTATCCGTTTCAATTGAGCGGAGGTCAGCTACAAAGGGCAGCCATTGCATGTGCCATCTTGTTAAGGCCTAGACTGATAATTGCAGATGAACCAACGACTGCTTTGGATGTCTTGACCGGAGAAAAAATTTTGGATCTACTCAGGGGACTTCAAAAAGAGTTGAACTGTGCGATTCTCCTCATTACGCACGACTTAAAACATGTTATGAACAGATCAGATGAAATCGCTATTATGTACGGTGGACAAATACTTGAGAGGGGTAGAACATGTGATGTTTATCAGAATCCCGCTCACCCCTACACCAGACTGCTTTTTCAATCAAGACTTCAATTAAGCAAAGAAGTAACGAAGGAGCTTCGTACAATCTATGGGGAACCTGGATTGATTGCAGAAAAAGGTTGTCCTTTTGCACGAAGGTGTCCCTATGTATTTGAAGCGTGTAATGAGATCCCTCAAATTAAGACGGTAAGCGACGCTCATTGGGTAGCCTGTCACGCTGCGAATTAAAGGAAGGATTGATCAGCATGTTGGAAATTAACTCGATTACTAAAACATACGACACAAATCCTGTTTTAAAAGACATTACACTTTCCCTGAATCAAGGAGAAAGTCTTGGAATTATCGGGGAGAGCGGCAGCGGAAAAAGTACATTGGCCAGATTGATTTTGGGTCTTGATTCTATCGATGAAGGTGAAATTATCTTTCAGGGGATTAGAGTTCAACATAAAAGAAATTCGTTAAAGAAGGTGAGGAGACATGTTCAAATTGTCTTTCAAGACCCTGCCAGTTCTTTAAATCCCAAACTTCCTGTCTGGAAATCCGTTGTAGAACCTTTAGAAAACTATCCTGATACCATTCCACTGTTTTTAAAAGAAGTTAGGAACAATAAGGAATTAATGGCCGGTATGTTATTCAATAAAGTCGGATTATCACAAGAGTTGTTGGAGAGGTATCCACATCAACTGAGCGGCGGTCAGAAACAGCGGGTTGCAATTGCAAGAGGAATCAGTCTTCAACCCGCTTTACTCATATGCGACGAACCAACATCCAGTTTAGATGTATCTGTTCAAGCACAAGTACTGAACTTGTTAAAAGAACTTAAACGAGATTTAAATATGTCCTATATTTTTATATCCCATGATTTAGCAGCGGTGCAATTTATGTGTGATCAAATTGCTGTCTTGAAGAATGGAACATTGCTTGATATGTTTAGAACGGAAGAGTTATTCTCAGAAATACGTCATGATTACACAAAAAAACTTGTAGGATTAGCTTTGAAAGATATTCTATGAGAAAAAGAAAAAGAGTTTTAGATACCAACACACAGATGTATATCGGTTGCGTTTATGGAGAAAGAAAAAATCTTGTCCAAAATACTTTTCATTCCTGAAGTTTATGGGAAATTACATGAATAGTTTAAAAATAGTTTAAATTCAAGGCTTTCTGTTACAAGCAGAAAGTCTTTTTTGTTTTTTTAATTATACAGTCATAATCACTTTCTCTAGACCAGCACAGCGTTAAACGATATGCTACTATACATAAGTGAATTAGGAAGAAGGTTTATATATGTTAGAACTGCTAAGCATCGTTTTGCCGGTTTTCGCGATCTTTGCGATTGGATTTATAGGACAAAAGGTGATTGGTTTTGAAACACAAACGCTTTCCACAATGGCTCTATATCTCATGTCACCTTTTCTGGTGTTTCGCACGTTTTACGAGACTACTTTTACAAAAACGTATGGATATATGCTCGTTTACACCCTTATTCTTTGTTTTGTACTCATCGGTCTGGTTTATGTAATCAGTTATTTTAAGAAATACAACATGCGTGAAACATGCGGTGTAATCCTGGCGTCAGCATTTATGAATAACGGAAATTATGGAACACCTGTCGCTCTTTTTGCTTTTGGTGCTGCAGGACTCGATTATGCTGTTGTATTAATGGTCATTCAACAGCTAGTGATGTGCACGGTCGGCATTTATTATGCAGCAAAAGGAAGTCCTGAAAACGATGGGGTCTCATCTGCTTTAAGAGCGGTTCGCCGTATGCCGATTGTATACGGTGCGATAGCAGGTGTGGTGTTTCAACAATTAAACATACCAATTAAAGGATCCGTTTCTGAAGCCCTAGATTTAGTAGCGGACTCTGCCATTCCAACCATCATGATTATCCTTGGCATGCAGCTCGCAAAAATTTCTTTACGAAATATACAAGTAGAGAAATTAACGTATTCGTTAGTTTTAAAACTAGCAATCTCGCCTTTAATCGCTTTCGGTATTACGCTGTTTTTGCCGGTTGATGAGATGCTGGCTGCAATCATGATTTTAATGGCAGCCATGCCATCTGCGGCTAACACGACCATGTACGCACTTCAATTCGGTACAGAGCCAGATTTTGTTTCAAGTGCAACGTTAGTAAGTACATTATTTTCTTTAGTTACTTTGCCATTCCTGCTAGCCATTTTGTTATAAATAATGAAGTTTATTAGGAGATTGAAAAGAGCCGACCAATAGGTCAGCTCTTTTTAATATTCTGGGGTTAGCCAAATCATTTCTTGTTCTTTTTGTTCTTCTTGCTCTTTGCTCTTTTCTTAGAAGAGAAAAAACCATCTAAAATGCTAATTAGACTCAAAATAGACACCCCCTATTTTGAAACTGTAGAGGAGAATATACGAATACATCCTCCACATTATATCTTACTCAGGCTTGTCTGAAACGATTGGACTAATCGGCAAATTAACTTTTAAAAACTAAACTTTATGTAAATGAGTCTCTTTAAAGTTACCAGGATATTTGAGTCCATAACCAATTGTTCGATCAATTGCGATATGGGCAGACATTATCATTCCTAATATTAGGAGTAGATCTATTGTCCAAATAAATCCTAAAAATAATAATAAGATTGCTAGAATGTAGGTATGAAACAGGTTATAGCAAATGGAACCTATTTTATTATTAATAAGATAGCCTAACATGGATAAATCAGGAGCAAACAATAGTAAAAAGAACAATAACCAGCTAAATTCAAAATGCCAATAAAAATAAACACTCATTAACAATATGGACAACTCTTCCAAGTGCAGCAGTAATTTAGGCATGAACATTCCCCTTTATACTTGATCTTGAACCCGCTTGCACATGTTGCAGTACATACGCGGCGGTGTAAAAAGAATATCGATTAGTATCCAAGCTTTCCTTTACTAAATTAAGCCACTTAAGCAAAACTGAAAATCTATTAAAAATAATTAAATTTACATGAATTGGGGTTCATTCTATCCTTAAGTTATAAATAGAAATGGAATTTATTAGTGTACTAGAAAGGGATTGCTTTAATGGATTACGAGATGCAATTACTATTGCAAGAAATCAAAAGGTGCCGTCAAAAGATGTATGATCTCAGACCGAGCTCAAATGATTTTTCCGGTCCCGAACTTGTAAAACAAAGTCAGATGCTAGATAAGCTAATCTATTATTATCAAAAGAGTATGCTGGAGAAACAACAGAATGCTCTTTAGCTATTTCTATTGCTCTAATAAATATCTCATTAGTTGATCGAATTCTTTTGCTTCTGCTGTTAAGCCTCTTGTTAGGGGATAGAGTGTCCAAAAGTCCTGATAAACCAAATCTGGATTTTTAAAAGGAATGAGGGCTAAATTGCGATTTAGCACATCCACGTTCTTTTTAAATGTAAAGTTCAGCACGAAAGAAAAAGCATGACCGTCTAATATGGCAGATCTTAAAACTTCTATATTGTTCGATGAAAATAAAATTTGCTCGTTTTTTAAATACGTATCATTAAATGTTGTTCCGCCTTTTGAGTTGTATATGACCATTTTTTTATCGGTTAATTCCGCTGGGGTTAGAAATTCTTTATAGTACAGCGGAGACTTCTTTCCTGCACAAACACAGACATGGCCAGTATAGAGCGGTTCGTACCCAATTCCTTTTTCATGCTTCATAGAAGATAAATCATACTCAGTAAAAGAACTTAACCCGATATCAATGCTTCCATTCTTTATTTCTTCTAATATATGATCCTGATCGATTTCTTTGATCATGACGTTAACCCCAGGAAATTGTTCATGAAATAGGAGAAAGGCATCATACACCATATAGGTGAGTGCTGGTGCACAGCCTACTTTTAGTGTTAGTTTTTTTGCTTTTTGTTTAATAGAAAGCTCTTCCTGCAATTCATCCATTTTATGCAGGATTTCATAGGCTTTAGACACAATAGATTTTCCTTCAGCGGTCGGAATTGTGCCCTGCCTGGAACGCGTAAATATGGAGATGCCAAACTCTTTTTCTAGCTGTGTGATCGATTGACTGATCGCAGATGGGGAGAGATGTAGTTTGTCAGCAGCTTTTGTAATCGAACTTTCTTTTGCAACTTCAACAATGTATTTGATTTGTTCTAAATTCATACAAATTCTCCTTTGAGTTAAGCAGACATTAATGAAAAAGACGTTATATTCATTTTAGCTTAAAATACATAATTTGTGTGAAATGGAAATCTGAAACTAAATCATTTTGCAAATCGTCTAATAAATAAATAGGCAAAATATTCAGGAGGCAAAATGAAGCTTTTAAGTATATTAGTTGTGATTTCGTCGAGCTTTTTGTTTAACATAGGGGATAAGGATCATATGGACGTGAAGGAGTTTTCACCTCTCCCGATTGATCTGGCAACATCAGAACCTTATAGCAGAAAAGAAGCGATAGAGAAGAGCGATATTATCTGGGGTATTAAAAATCATAACATTGAACGTTTTCATGAGTTTATAAGAAATACTAGTAATAAAAAAGAAGATAAAATTCGAATTACAAGTTATTCAAAAGAAGGAGATCCGATATTCAAGGATCTTGTTTTTGACGGAGAAAAATATTACTATACGTACGATAATTCACATGATTGGTATGGCGGACGGGACAAAGGTATTTACAAAGATACATGTTCAGAAATTCTAGTCGAAGAAATGGCAGATCCTATTTTTGTATTAAATGGCTGTTCAAAGCAATTAGATACCATTGAATATTCTTTAATACAGTTAAAACAAGAAGAAATGCCCAAATAAGATTAACTTCTCGCGAGACACCATCCCGCGAGTTTTTCGAGTTTTGGAAAAATAACAGCCAAGTTTATTTATTGAAACCAAGCATTCGCCAACAGCTCAACAGCACCTTTAATTTCTTCCACAGAAAGCACCGCAAACCCCATTAATACCGTCTGATGATCACATCTGCCGTATGCAGAAACAGGATAGACCTTCATGCTGAATGCAGCCGCTTTTTCAACCAGTTCTTTTTCTGTCATCCCATTATTAGGCCGTACTAACAGATGAAGTCCTGAGTCCTGACCGATTATTTCAACAGAATTGGGAAAACACCTCGAAATTTCATAAACAAGTGCATCTCTTTTCTTTTGATAGACTACTTTCATGCGGTTTATATGCTTTTCCCAGTGTCTCTCTTTAATAAAACGCATTAAAATCTCCTGATCGATGCGTGAGACAGTTTGTGTATAAAAGAAATACTCAGTTTGATAGATTTTTAAAAGCCGCTTTGGAAGAATCATATAACTGATTCGTAAAGAGGGTATAAGAGCTTTTGAAAAAGTACTCATATAAATGACATTCTCATAAGAATCAAGGCCTTGAAGACCAGGAATCGGCTTTCCTTCGTATCGAAACTCACTGTCATAGTCATCTTCAATAATAAAGCGATCCTTTTTATTCTCAGCCCATTTCAACAACTGCAGGCGTCGTGCTATAGGCATGACCATACCACAAGGAAACTGATGGGACGGTGTTGCAAAAACAGCATTCGCACCGCTTTTTTCTAGTTCAGAGACGATTAATCCCCCTTCATCCAGCGGGATCATCTTTACTTTCTCATGCCTATTTTCAAATAAAACTAACTTTCTGTGGTAGCCAGGGTCCTCAACAGCAAACGTACTGCCATTCAATAGTTGAAAAAGGATTTTTATAAGATAAGGTGTTCCTCCTCCAATAACGATTTGGCTAGGTGAACAGCGTACCCCGCGGGATTCGTATACATATTTCGAGATCTCTTCACGAAGACCATACTCTCCTTGAGGATGGCCTAACAATAAAACCTCTTTATTCTCATGCCTGATCACTTCGCCAGCTATTTTTCGATATACCGAAAATGGAAAGGCATTTACTTCAATACCTGTATTGGTAAAATCATAGCGGTAAGGAGTATCCCTGTACTTTTTCTCTTTGACAGAAGGAATGTTTCTATTTATATCTAATTGTTTTTGATCGACTTCACATACAAAATAGCCTTTGCGGGAAATGGGTTCGATATAGCCCTCAGCAACCAGCTGGCTGGACGCAGATTCGATGGTGTTTTGGCTGATGTTCAGATGCTTGGCCAGTTTTCGTTTAGAAGGCAGTTTCGTTTGCTGGGGCAGGTTGCCATTCTGCACCTCTTGTTTTATAAAAAGATAGAGTTGAATATAAAGAGGCTTGTTGCTTTGCGTATCAAGCTTCGGTGTAATTTCAACCACAAAACTGACCCCCTTGTATTTTAAGAATCTGACACTTTTTATAGAGTCAGAACTTCATTATAATACCTCTATGCTTATCATTTTTTATTTGTAAAAGCAAGTTGCAGCTCAGGAGGTATGCTTCATGAAACGGTCTCGTCAAGTAGGTTTAATAATGATTATTAGCGGTGCTGCGCTGTGGGGAATCTCTGGTCCTATGATTCAATGGCTTTTTCAAAACACAGAACTGACATCAGCTGACTATTTAGTTGTCCGTCTAATAGCAGCGGGGATTATTCTATTAAGTTTTTTAATTTTCACTAAACAAGCGATCTTTGCTATATGGAAACATCCTAGTCAATGGATTCAGCTTATTATCTTTTCGGTTCTTGGCATGCTGGGAGCTCAATATGCGTTTATCGAAACGGTTTACATAAGTAATGCTGTAACGGCTACTTTGTTTCAGTTTCTTGGTCCTGTTTTTATTATGGTATGGATGGCGATCCTTAACAAAAGGTTACCTTCTGCTATGCAGTTCATCGCGTTGTTTGCAGCATTGGCAGGCGTTTTCTATTTGATCACAAACGGATCTGTGCAGGATATTGTATTATCAAAGAAAGCAATAATTTTTGGGGGATTAACAGCGCTCGGTTTTACGTTTTACACGCTGCATCCTGCCTCACTAATAAAGCGATGGGGGACATCCATTATTGTAGGGTGGGGGATGCTGATCGGAGGCGTCGTCTTATTTTTGGGGAATCCACAATTTAGCTCTTGGGGGAAGGCTGGTTCATTAACGGTTAGCACATTCTCCATGCTTCTCTTGATCATAATAAGCGGAACCGTTTCTTCGTTCTTTATATTGGAAGCTTAAAGTACTTGTCTGCGGTTGAAACTAGCCTGTTATCCAGTATTGAACCACTAGTGGCCGCTATCTTATCAATAACTTGGCTAAACGAAAGATTCGGTGGTTATCAGCTACTCGGTGGGGCATTTATTGTGATTGCTGTCGTCTTTTTAACAATTCCTGAAAAAGAATCATCCATCAATATTGAATTACAATAAAAATGTAAAAAAGAGTGACACCCAAAGTAAATATTGGGGTCACCTTTTTATCATTTTATTTCTTTTTTGTACCTACCATTCCGTAGTCTTGAATTTTAACGTTTACATTATATTCGATTGGAACCTTACTAAATTTTTGATCCCAATCTTTTTTTTCTTTTTCCCTAATGAATGAATCCATTTAAATAACTTTGAAATCCCATAGGGGACAATGAAAACTATGAATCCTTCTACAAAAACCATCACGTCTGGTATAAAGGAATAAATTTTGCTCAGCAATTTCATCCCCCCAGCTATTATTTTCTATCCTGACCATTCATCTATATTTTTTCCAGTTAACCAAAATATTATTTACTGCATACTAGTTCATTATTTACACAGGTTATCTAATATAGTTTTAAATGCACAATCTATCCCCAGTAGGTTAACAGGTTCAAAGCCAGGGTATATTTGTTAAAACAAGCTAGTTAGTTAGTAAATTTTTCTATAGCACCAAAAAGTATCGAAAAATTGCGAATTATAGAATATAAAGAAATGCCTGCAATAAAAATTGTTCATTTAGTGGAGGTTTATATGAGTATTTTTAGAAAAAAGAGTATTCCTGAATTAGTAGCTGCTTCTAAAACAGGAACAACGCTTAATAAAGAACTGGGTGTATGGGATTTGACGATGCTTGGTATCGGCGCCATCATCGGAACAGGGATTTTTGTTCTTACTGGCGCGGGTGCTCTTACAGCCGGTCCAGCACTTATTATTTCGTTTGTGATTGCCGGTTTAGCTTGTTTATTTGCGGCCCTATCCTACGCAGAATTCGCTTCAACCGTACCCGTTTCAGGGTCAGTATATACCTATACTTATGCAACATTGGGAGAATTTCTGGCTTGGATTATCGGCTGGGACTTAATCCTGGAATATCTCTTAGCAGTAAGTGCCGTTTCAGTCGGCTGGTCTGGTTATTTTCAATCGCTTTTAAAAGGATTTGGCATTAACATTCCAACTGCTTTCACTGCTGCTCCAGGAGCAGTACCAGGTGTGAATACTTATTTTAATCTTCCTGCATTTTTAATTGTTATGCTCATTACGATCTTGCTTTCAGTAGGGGTTAAGCAGTCTAAGCGAGTAAATAACATTATGGTTATCATTAAAGTAGCCGTTGTCATTCTGTTTATCGTTGTGGCTGTTGGTTACGTAAAACCCGCGAACTGGGCGCCGTTTACACCGTTTGGCATGGAAGGAATCTTTGCGGCTGCCGCTTTAGTGTTCTTCGCATTTATCGGTTTTGATGCGATTGCCTCTGCTGCAGAAGAAACAAGGAATCCGAACAAAGATCTGCCAAGAGGAATCATTTATTCCTTGCTAATCTGTACGTTCCTTTATGTGATCGTAACAGGAATTATGACAGGAGTCGTTCCTTATCCAGACTTCAAAGGAAATGAGGATCATCCGATTTCACTTGTGCTTCAAGTTGCGGGACAAAACTGGGTAGCCGGAATCGTAGACGTTGGGGCTATTCTAGGGATGACAACGGTAATGCTCGTCATGCTTTATGGACAAACTCGTGTATCCTATGCAATGTCACGTGACGGTCTTTTGCCAAAATTCTTTAGAACAGTTCATAAAAAGTACCGCACTCCTTATGGGTCAACATGGTTCTTTGGAATCGTGGCTGCACTTATGGGAGCGTTAATACCGCTGGATGAACTTGCGAAGCTCGTAAATATCGGAACATTGTCTGCCTTTGTGCTGGTTTCTATTGCCGTACTTGTTCTGAGAAAAACTCAGCCTGATCTTCCGCGTGCATTCCGCTGTCCGGGAGTACCTTGGATTCCGCTGCTTGCAATCCTATTTTGCGGATTCTTAATGCTTCAGCTCGATGCAGATACATGGGTACGTTTCATCATCTGGCTTGGAATAGGAAGTGCCATTTACTTCTTATATTCAAAGAGACATTCAAAACTAGAAAAAGAATAAATAACAAAAAGGAGACTTCCCGTAAGTCTCTTTTTTTATGGGAATTTTAGCTGAAATAAAGATTACTAATAAGAAATGGAGATATCATGATGATAGAAAAGAAGCGTCTAGAAAAGGCAGGATTTAAATTCGTTAATCATAAAGAATGTATGTACTTTTGGGAATATCATTAAAATAGTTGGATTTACCCTCTATTTTAAGGTTTCAAACAATTTTAAACGGGTATCCAAAGAGTGTTGTCCATATCTTGCCAAAAACAACTACGAACAGCACGTATTTCATAAGGAAAGGGAAGATGTATTATGAACCTTTCAAAAGGTGATTTGAATGGACACACTTTTTTAGCAAAACTTATTACTCAATATGCCTTAATTCATAGAAAAACGATTGGTCCTGCTGCGGATCATTACATCCAGCAGCTTGGATTGAGAACAGGTGAATGGATCGAGAGTTTTTATGATGATCCACTGCACTGGACGGTTGATCATTATGTTCATGTAATAGTGGATTTGAAGAACTCAATCGGCGGGCATTTTGAAATTGTCAGTGTGAATCCTGATCATGTAGTAGTTCGTGCAAAAGAGTGTCCTTTCGGGGAATTTGTTTCGGATGCCCCTCACTTATGCAAAATGACCTCTAGTGTATTCGGCGGTATTGCTGCACGAAAATTCGGTTATGGAAAAGTCTCGATGCGTAAAAGAATTGCCATAGGAGATCCAATCTGTGAAGTAGCGATATACTTTGAACCAGACGATGCTAGAGAAGAAGGGGATGTTTATGAAAATATCCCAAAAACTCCTAAACACGGAAATCCTTTCGCGTGGGAAGAAGAGACCATAACAATGCTTAATTATGAGCTGAAGAAAAGCGATGAAATGGTGATCAGTCTCTTAAAAGAATTAGAACAATTAAAACGAGAAAAATCTTAAACATGTAAAAACAGACTCCTAATAAGAGTCTGTTCTTTTTAGTTTATTTTTCCATAGCCAAAATCAGCTAGAGCTTGAAGCAAGTTGCCTTTTATCGTAATTTCACTAAAGTCCAGATTTAAGCTTATGGATGTTTGAGCGATTTCCGGACTTAATCCCGTTAACGTCGTTTTGACACCAAGGAGTTTTAACGTTGATACGAGCTGGAATATGCGGTGGGCTACCATCGTGTCGATATAACTGACTCCTGAGAGATCAATCACGAGTGATGTTATTTCGCTTTCTACACATTGCTGTAATGTAGATTCTAGTAACACTTTAGCTCGGTTCGTATCAACTTCACCAACAACAGGAAGAACAGCAACACCAGGGAACAAAGGTACGACAGGGACGGATAATTCTTGTAAAGAATGATGGAATTGTTCAGCCATTTCCCGATAGTTGTTCACATAAGATTTGCTGAAAGCCTGAACGGCATAATCAATCATTGGATTGATTGTAGTTGAAATGTTCAAAACTGATTCTGATGTCATTGCTTGCAAAGAACCTTCTTCTTTAATAAAATCCCATATTCCGGTGCGGTAGTAAGAAGTGCTTTCAATTGATTTATCTAGCGGTTCTCCTGAATGAACAGCAAGCATGCCGACCTTTTCGCCCCATTCAGTAATAGTATGTTTCGAGTCACCGATCGTGCCTGCAATCCCTTCGCCAAGTAAACGGATGAACTCTATAGATGTTACTAATTCCTGGTCATTCCCTCTATGATGAATCGGAACGTATGTCTCGCTATTGTGAATGCTCGATATGATCTTCTGTGCAATATGTTCTGCATTTTCCGTAATCTTTTTGCCAATTTCAATTTGGTCAAGTTTTTGCTTCATTTGAAGATCCATTTTTACTCCTACTATTTTTAGACGTTAATTTTATTGTAGCAAATACAATTCATACAGGTTTGAAAATACTGAAAAATTTTTAAAAGTATGTAATAAATGCAGAAAGTGACGATATACAGGATAGAAGCACAAAAAAAAACAGGCCTCTAAGAAAGAGACCTGTTATCTATTTAGGCAATTACGCCTTGCGTACGTTAGTAGCTTGAGGTCCGCGTTGACCTTGTTCAACTTCAAAAGTTACGTCTTGACCTTCATCTAATGACTTGAAACCTTCTGATTGGATAGCTGAGAAATGTACGAATACGTCGTCTCCACCTTCGCGCTCGATGAATCCGAAACCTTTTTCTGCGTTAAACCATTTAACTTTACCTTGTTCCATTTTTGTTGCCTCCTGTCGTGCCAATCCGCACAATAATACTATCCTTGCTCAAAAATATCAAGATAATCGGTTACCTGTTACAATCGAACAAAAATAATTCTTCCTAATCGTAACACTTTCATCATCAATACACAAGCGTAAGTGGCAACTGAATATTTTTAATTAACACATCAGCTTCTAAAAACGCCGGCAGAACAAGAAAGCGCATCATTAATTATATGATAAATTGGTAGTAACGATTCATAAAAATTGTAAAATCATTAATAAATAGTGATTTAGAACTAAAAATATTAAAGCATATATTCAGAGAAAGTGCCTTTCTGGTTTTAACTTCCTTTTATTCGTGGTACATTTAAAAAAACAAAAAAAATGGCGTGATGTTATGAATAAAAAGAAAGTTGTTGATCAATGGCAGCGTCCTCTTCGCGATTTGCGGATATCGGTAACCGATCAGTGCAATTTCCGATGTACGTACTGTATGCCTAAAGAAATATTTGGGCCAGATTATCCTTTTCTAACTTCGGAGGAGCTCTTGTCCTTTGATGAGATCGAACGGATGGCCACTCAGTTTGCAGTTGTCGGAGTAGAAAAAATTCGAATTACGGGTGGGGAACCCTTGTTGCGTAAAGGTCTTCCTGAACTCTTAAAAAGGCTGCGTACTATAGAAGGAATAAAGGATATCGCTTTAACAACCAATGGGGTTCTGCTTCCTAGGCTGGCGACTGAACTAAAAGAAGCGGGCATGGACAGGGTAACAGTTAGTCTTGATACACTTGATGATAAACTTTTTGGAAGTATTAACGGACGAGGAGTAGGAGTTCAGCCTATTCTAAAAGGAATTGAAGCTGCACACCAGGCTGGTCTTCAAGTGAAAATCAACATGATGATCAAAAAAGGAATCAATGATCAGGAGATTCTCCCAATGGCACGTTTTTTTAAAAATACACCTTATGTGCTTCGTTTTATTGAATATATGGATGTTGGGACATCAAACGGATGGAATTGGGATGAAGTCGTTTCAAAGGATCATATTCTCTCAGTAATTGATGAGGAGTTTCCTTTAGAGGCAGTAACTGGCCATTATTATGGTGAAGTAGCAAAAAGGTTTCGCTATAAAGATGGTCAGGGAGAGATCGGCATTATTTCATCTATTAGTGACACGTTTTGTTCGACATGTACTAGAGCGAGGCTTTCAGCTGACGGAAAAGTATACACGTGCTTGTTTGCTTCTTCTGGAACGGACTATAAAATGTTTATCCGTGACGGTGCTTCTGATCAGGAAATTTTTGAACGGATTATTCATACATGGAATAACAGAAAAGACCGCTATTCAGATGAAAGAAGAGAGCAAAGCGCAGCAGAGCGTAAAAAAATAGAGATGTCATATATCGGGGGCTGATTTATTCAGCTCCTTTTTATTTGGCTGTTTTCGCAAACGTTGTTATTGGTTGGTTGATTTCCGTTACAGGATGCTCGCTTTCCGCGGGGCGTGCGGTGAGCCTCCTCAGCGCTTTGCACCCTTAGAAGTCTCACCTATCCCGCTGCTCCCGCAGGAGTCTCGCACCTTGCACTCCAATCAACTTGTCAATGAAGAGATTGAACAAAATGAACCAAAAGCAACAGTCTTTTAGAAAAGAGCCTTTTATTTTGTTATTGAAGTTTGTTAATAACTATTTTATAATTACTTACATAAAGTAATTAAATGAAAATGGAAAGAAGGTTATTATTATGAAGCCTATTCATAAAGATACACATATCGGAAGTGTTACCTTGAAAGTAAGGAATCTGGAGAATCTTATTCAGTTTTATACGGAAACGATTGGTCTTAAAGTACTGTCCAATATAGAATCTCAAGCAATATTGACTGCTGACGGGACTGAGCCCTTGTTAATCTTAGAAGGAAACCCTGATCTAGAACAGCGGCCGGTTCGAAGTGCGGGATTGTATCACTTAGCGCTGCTTGTTCCAACGCGTAAAGATCTCGCAAATGTCCTTCAGCATTTTATTCAATCAAACACTCGCCTGGCAGGTGCATCCAACCATAAATTCAGTGAAGCCATTTATCTGCAGGATCCCGAAAACAACGGGATTGAAATTTATAGAGATGTGAAAAGGGAAGATTGGATTCGGGATGAAAGAGGGAAATTGCCTGCAGTCAGCGAACCATTAGATGTACATGGATTATTAGAAGAAGCTGGTTCAGAAGTTTGGAATGGACTGCCTGAACAGACGGTTATGGGTCATGTGCATCTAAACGTGATCAGTATTCCTGAAGCGGAAGAGTTTTATGTGAATGTGCTCGGTTTCGAAGAACAGACAAGAATGGCACATCATGCACTGTTCATCTCTGCAGGGGGGTATCATCACCATATTGCACTTAATATTTGGAACGGACCGAATGCAATTCCTGCACCTGCAGATGCAACTGGTCTCCTTCAATACGAAATCATTGTACCCTCTGCAGAGGTTCTTGATACTTTAAAACAAACACTTGAGCGTCATGACATAACATTTTCTGCTGAAAAAGAACGTTTATTCGTTCCAGATCCAGCAGGAAACGGAATTGTTATTAAATCTAAATAAAGTGAGTTTATGACAAGTTTATTTAAGGGAATATTTTAAGAACTGCACTTTAAAATTTGTCAGTAAAGAAGGGGTCATTATGAAGAAAACCACTTGGGTGAAGTTAACGGTCCTATTAGCTGCTGTTACCGGTTTGTTTGCACTCAATCACTTTGTTTTCAAAATTACCCCTATCTCTTTGCGTGACTGGGTGCTTTCGTTTGGATTGATTGCACCCATTATATATATTATTTTAAATGTGATTCGTCCGTTTACTCTATTTCCGATTTCAGTATTATCTCTCGCGGGTGGCCTAGCTTTTGGGGCGATTTGGGGCACCGTTTACACAGTTTTCAGTGGAACGCTGGGGGCGGTAATATCTTTTTATATCGCAAAACATCTTGGATCGCGATGGCTAAAAAAGAAAACGAATGCTGTTTCGAGGATTGAGAGATGGCAGAAACAATTGAAAGACAAAGGGTTCTTTTATATTTTGCTCCTCAGGATTATTCCGGTCTTGAATTTTGATCTGGTAAGCTATGTTGCAGGAATATCGAGATTGAAGCTCGGTTCGTATGTTTTCGCCACAATGTTAGGAGTTCTGCCTGGAACACTGGCATATAACCTGTTAGGGGACAGTTTTATAAAAGGAAATGGAACAACAATTGCTATCGCGGTATGTTTAGTTATATTAGTAGCATGCATTCCAATCCTGCTGAAAAATAAAAGCTCGATGCCTGGGCATACCCAAACCCAAAAAGAAGATAACGCATAAACCTTGCTATGAAAGCAAGGTTTTTTTATTTTTTTGTTCCTTGAAAAGCGGTCAATCTGAGCGTAATACTTGTTACTTATTAATAATTATTATAAATTAGTATTGACTTTAAATAAGTAATCAGTATAATAAAGATTGTTGAAAGAAATATGATAATGAAATTCATTATCATTTACAGATAAAAGGAGTGGAAGAAATTATGGCAGAACGAATGGTAGGCAAACCAGCACCTCGCTTTGAGATGGATGCTGTAATGCCGAACAAAGAAACGAAAAAAGTAAGTTTAGAAGAGAACATGAAAAACGAAAAATGGACAGTTCTTTTCTTTTATCCGATGGACTTTACGTTTGTATGTCCGACAGAAATCACAGCTTTATCTGAACGTTACGGTGAATTCGATGACTTAGATGCAGAAGTGATCGGTGTTTCAACAGACACGGTTCACACCCACCTAGCTTGGATCAATACAAACCGTGAAGATAACGGTCTCGGCGAACTGAACTATCCACTCGCGGCAGATACGAACCACCGTGTATCCCGTGACTATGGAGTTTTGATTGAAGAGGAAGGTGTCGCTTTACGTGGGTTGTTCATTATTAATCCTGAAGGCGAATTGATGTACCAGGTTGTATTCCATAACAACATTGGACGAGATGCTGACGAAACATTGCGTGTTTTACAAGCTTTACAAACAGGCGGACTTTGCCCGGCGAACTGGAAGCCTGGTCAAAAAACACTATAAGTTTAAAAAAGTTTGGCACACTCTTTGTTGTTAGTGGAAGTGGTTGATTTCCGCTCCAGGATGCTCGCTTTCCACGGGGCGTGCGGTGAGCCTCCTCGACGCTATGCGCCCTTAGGAGTCTCACCTGTCACACTGATCCCGTAGGACAAGGAAGGCTTCAACAGCGTTACATCGCACGAAGAAAATGTGATTTTCATTTTCGAGGAGTCTCGCACCTTGCGCTCCAATCAACTGACAACGAAGCATCTTTACAAAAACATCCAAAAAATATTTGAGAAAAAAGCAAAAAAATAAACAACTGTTTCTTTTTAACAAGTGGAGGGAATAAGAGATGAAATTACGTGAACAAATGCCAGAATTAGATGGTGCTTCAGCATGGCTGAACGAGGAAGTGAAGAAAGTAGATCTAGTAGGAGAAAAAGCGACATTGATTCATTTTTGGTCGGTAAGCTGTGGTCTTTGTAAAGAAGCAATGCCAGATGTGAACGAACTACGTGATGAGTATGAAGATGATCTAAACGTGGTTGCAGTCCACATGCCTCGTTCTGAAAACGATCTGGACATAAGTGTGATTGAACAGATGGCTATTGGACATGATATTACTCAACCGGTCTATGTAGACAGTGAGCACATACTGACAGATGCATTTGAAAATAAATATGTACCTGCATATTATGTGTTCGATAGAGAAGGAAAACTTCGTCACTTTCAAGCGGGGGGAAGCGGAATGGACATGCTTCGCAAACGCTTGAACCGTGTTTTAAATGAAGAAACAAAATAGGAGGTTATGTTTATGAATTCCATTCAAGATGTACTAAACAAACAAGTTGCCAACTGGAACGTGCTATTTGTGAAACTGCATAACTATCATTGGTATGTAAAAGGACCTCACTTTTTTACGCTTCATGAAAAATTTGAGGAACTTTACAATGAAGCAGCAACGAACATTGATGAACTCGCTGAACGTCTGCTCATTCTAAAGGGAACACCCGTAGCAACAATGAAAGAATATTTGGAGATGGCTACAATAGAAGAAGCGAAAGGCGGCGAAAAAGCAGAAGAGATGGTTCATAACGTAATAAATGATTTTGAGCTATTGATTTCCGAGATTAAAGAAGGTATGGAAGTAACCGAGCGCGAAGGCGATGAAGTTACACATGATATGCTGCTTTCAGTTCGTGAAAGCCTGGCAAAGCATAACTGGATGCTTCGTGCTTTCGTGAGTTAAAACCAAAAGGGTGACTTCGGTCGCCCTTTTTTTTGTCTAAATCTATCAAAAAATTATAATTATTCTGCAATTTTATTTAACGTTATGCTAAACTATAAAATAGTAATTAAATTCCATTAAGGAGGAAAACCATGAAAAAGGGGATCGCGTTATTTTTCGTATTACTTCTTGCTTTCTCATTGGCCGCATGCGGACAAAAGATTGACACTCCATCTGAAAAAGAGAAATCAGGAGAAAGTCCTGCTCTAAATCTTGATCGAATCAGTATTGTTACAGGTGGAACGGGCGGTACATACTATCCACTCGGTGGAGAAATGGGAAAAATTATCGGTGATGAGTTAGACGTAGAAGCGAACTCACAAGCATCGGGTGCTTCGGTTGAAAACATGCAGCTTATACAAGATGGAGATGCTGATATAGCATTTACGCAGACAGATATTGCAAGTTACGCTGCTGAAGGCAAGGAAATGTTTAAAGAGAAAGTAGATCAAATCGCAGGAATCGGTACACTATATCCTGAGACCATTCAAATTGTTACGCTTAAAGACAGCGGTATTAAAAGTGTTGAAGATCTAAAAGGGAAAAAAGTTTCAGTAGGGGCGCCAGGAAGTGGAACATTCGCTAACGCAGAACAAATCTTGAAGATTCATGGTATGACGATGGAAGATATTACAGCTCAGCATCTTTCATTTGATGAGTCTACTGAAGGGATTCAGGATGGAAACATTCAAGCTGCATTTATTACAGCAGGTACACCAACAGGGGCTGTTGATGCATTATCGGCTACAAAACCAGTAACTATTGTACCGATCGCTGATGATAAGATTAAAGAGCTTATTGAAGCTTATCCGTACTACATTGAGGATACGGTGAAAAGCGGAACATATAAATTAGAAGCAGACGTGAAAACGGTAGCGGTTCTATCCATGCTGACTGTTCGTAAAGATATGGAAGAAGAAGCAGTATACCAGATCACAAAAGCAATCTTTGAGAACACAGATAAGATCAGTCACGCAAAAGGAGAGCTCATCTCTGCTGAAAAGGCTGTAGAGGGAATGGGGATTGACTTCCACCCAGGAGCTAAAAAGTACTTTGAAGAAAAAGGAATCTTAAAATAAGAGGGTGTAATCATGGACTAAAGGAATTAATCTTTAGTCCATGTATTCTTATGAAGCGCGTATTTGGAATCATTTTGATCGTAAGTGTCCTCGCTGCCGCAAGCATGTATCCTGCTTTTTGGGGGGTTGTTATAGAAGATGGTGAGACAGGGCAACGGTTAGCTTTTCTGAACGTAAGGCCTGATGAAGAATTTAAGATCAAATACATACACTCGATTCATCGAACGCCAGTACTAGAAACCTATCATACGAATGGGGAAGGAACTATTATTCAGACTGAAATGCGTTTTGAGGAATTTGGAGTAGGGATGCCTTCTGGGGTAACAGGAACTGAGATCTTCACACAAAAAGACGGCACTTATATCTTGTCTAACATGAACCGGACTTTTCCTTCACTAGATATTCGAACCGGACAAATCATCGCCGATCACACGCTTCTGTATGATGGACATGAGTATCCCTTCTCTAGCTTTAGTGAAAAAGGGTCTTGGGTTCGAATAAAGACAGAGAAGTTAAATGTATGGCAATGGTTGAATGGAGGGGAAAAACTTGGATAACAATAACCAAATACAACGTGAACAACTATCAGATCAAGCCGTACAGGAACTGATGGAAAAATATGATCCTGAAGCAGGTTTCAGGAAATTAAATGGTACTCTTTATTGGATTACATTGATTGGTCTAGTTGCTTTTTCTTTATTCCAGCTATATACAGCTATTTTCGGTGTTTTGCCTGCACAGCTGCAACGGACAATTCACTTAGGTTTTGCACTTACTTTGATCTTTTTATTATTTCCAGCATCTAAAAAGAAAAAAGAAAAGAAGCCGCTTTTTCAGGTCGCTTGGTATGACATGATTCTCGCTGCTTTATCCATAGCAGTCGGATCGTATTGGTACATATTTATGGACGATCTTGTTATGAGGATTGGAAGACTCACCACTCAAGATTTTATCATTGGCCTAATAGCTATCCTTCTTGTTTTAGAAGCAACAAGACGTGTAGTAGGGCTCCCGATTACAATTATTGCAAGCCTGTTCTTGCTATACGCATATCTAGGGCCATTTATGCCAGGATTTTTAGAGCATAAAGGATTAAGCATCGAACGTATTGTAAGAACAATGTTTTTTACAACAGAAGGTATTCTTGGTACTCCTTTAGCTGTTTCGTCAACTTATATCTTCTTGTTCCTCTTATTTGGAGCGTTTCTTGTTAAAACAGGAGTTGGAGAGTATTTCAATGACTTATCAATCGTGATTGCAGGAAGACGTGTTGGTGGACCTGCTAAGGTAGCCATTTTCTCAAGTGCTCTTCAAGGTACAATAAGTGGAAGCTCAGTTGCTAACGTTGTAACATCAGGTGCTTTTACGATCCCAATGATGAAACGTTTAGGTTATGATAAAAACTTTGCAGGCGCTGTTGAAGCTGCTTCTTCTACAGGGGGTCAGATCATGCCGCCGGTTATGGGTGCAGCAGCGTTCCTCATGGTTGAATTCATTGGGGGCGGCATCACATATTGGGATATCGCAAAAGCTGCTACTATCCCTGCGATTCTTTATTTCGCGGGAATCTGGATCATGACCCACTTTGAAGCAAAACGAATTGGTCTTAGAGGGCTTTCACGGGAAGAGATGCCTGAAACAAAAAGAGTCATCAAACAAATTTACTTATTGATTCCGATTTTCGTGGTTATTTTTCTCTTAATGAGCGGGATGAGTGTAACGAAAGCGGCGCTGTGGTCGATCGTAAGTGCGATCGCGGTTGGCATGCTCAATAAGCAAACTCGAATGGGACCGAAGCTTTTTGTTGAAGCATTAGCCGATGGTGCCAGGACTGCTCTTGGCGTCGCTGCAGCTACAGCAGCTGCAGGTATGATCGTTGGTGTTGTAACAGTTACAGGTGTCGGCCTTAAGATGGCGAATGGCTTGCTTGAACTTTCAGGCGGATACTTAATTCCAACATTGATTTTAACGATGATCGCGTCGCTCGTACTTGGTATGGGATCACCAACAACAGCTAACTATGTTATTACCTCTACCATTGCGGCACCTGCTATTCTATTATTCGGGGTTCCTGATCTTTCGGCGCACATGTTCGTGTTCTATTTTGGCATTATTGCTGATATTACGCCTCCGGTTGCACTTGCAGCATTCGCAGCAGCTGGTGTTTCAGGTGGGGAACCCATACGAACCGGTATCATATCGTCGAAGCTTGCCATTGCTGCGTTTATTATTCCGTACATTTTCGTTATCTCACCTCAGCTTATGCTGATCGATACGACGTGGTCTGAGGCCATTTGGGTTATTTCAACTGCTTTTGTAGGAATGATCGCAATCGGTGCGGGAATGATCGGTTATTGGATGCGTCCCCTTAATTTGCTGGAAAGAGCAGCAGCTGTAATTATTGGTTTCTTGCTGATCTATCCAGAGGGTATATACAGTGCGATTGGCCTAGCGGCATTTGCTCTTATGCTAGCCAGCCAATACTGGTTGTTGAAAAAAGACAACTCGCAAGCACCATCTTCGCCAGCGGTATAGCGGTTTACAAGCTCAAAGGCAAAGGCCTTTGAGCTTTTTTGTGCAGAGAAATTTTTTTATTATTCTGTGGGTTCTATTGATTGTGGAAATAAAAATGGCAAGAAGTAACTGACCGCGAAGGCGATGAAGTTACACATGATATGCTGCTTTCAGTTCGTGAAAGCCTTGCAAAACATAACTGGATGCTTCGAGCCTTCGTAAGCTAGTCAATCTATATAAAAGGCTGTTTTCGCAATTTTTTTTGCTCTTGTAAGTGGTTGATTTCCGCTACAGGATGCTCGCTTTCCGCGGGGCGTGCGGTGAGCCACCTTAGCGCTTTGCACCTGCTGTGTCTCACCTGTCCCGCAGCTCCCGCAGGAGTCTCGCACCTTCCACTCCAATCAACTTGTCAATGAAGAGAGGTAACAAAGTACTTAAAAAAACAATAATCTTTTAAAAGAGCCAAATAGAATGAAGCCCCGATTTGCAATTTACAATTTCGGGGCTTTGTTTTTGTTTATTTATTTACAAGTTCATATTCAAGTTCTGCTTCTTTAATATAAGCAATCGGCATTAAAATTTCTTGAGGCTGAAACGGTTTTAATGGTTCACCTTTTTCCAATAAAAGAGGAAGGTCAGGATTGGCGAGAGCTCCTGTTCCAATGCTAATTAAATCTGCTTGCCCATTTTTTATAATAGTTTCGGCTTTTTCGAAGTCATGCAGCATTCCGTTCGCTATTACAGTCTTTCCCTTTCCAAAAGCTTTTGCTGCTTCAGCTAATGATTTTGTTCCTTCCCCAAAGCCTGGTGCAGATCCGTCTTTGTCCGTTACGTGAATATAATCAATGTCTGTTTTGCCAAGTGTTGAGAAAATCAAAGCGGCATCATTTTCCCCATTTGCCCATTTGTATATCTGATCGGATACCTTCCCTTGCGAGATACGGACTCCAACTGTGAAGTCTGGCCCTGTTGTTTTTCTTACCGCCTCAATTACTCTTACAAAAAGATTCAATCCTTTTTCAATTGAAGGACCATAATCGTCATTGCGGTTATTCAAGTAATCCGTCAAAAATTCATCGAGTAAATATCCGTTTGCTCCGTGAATCTCAACACCATCGAAACCAGCTTTCTTAGCATTAACTGCTGCTGCTTCAAATGCATGGATGACTTGCTCGATATCCTTCGCGTCCATCGCTTTTGGTGTTTTATAAGGTCCAGAACTATGGTAAAAGCCTAATTGTTCTCCTTTAGGTGCAGTGCTGGAAGGGCCGACCGTTGTTTCGGTATAGGCATTTGCTTGACTTTGACCACCGGCATGCATCAACTGGGCAATCATTTTTGCTCCGTTGTTTTTCACGGCACTTACGACGTCTTTCCACGCCTCAACGTGCTCCTCTGAAGCAAGCCCTGGCTGGTTTCTGTATCCTTGACTGTATAATCTATCAATGTAAATTCCCTCAGAGATAATAGCGGCAAAACCGCCTTTAGCGAAACGCTCATAATAGCGGGTCATCGTATCGTTTGCAGAGCCATTTTCCTCCGCGCTGATTCGTGTCATTGGAGCGACCAAATATCTGTTTTTTAATGAAAGAGGACCAAGTGTGTAAGAAGAAAATACATGTTTAGTCATGTTGCTTAATACCTCCTAAAAGTAAGTTGATAATTTTTGTTTTGTAAAGGGTAACATACGGTCTATCTAAATCTCAAATAATTTGCATTTTGCCACGGCTGTCTTTTATTTTCCTCTTATTTGTATGAAATATTTACAGAGTGTACAAGATTGTAAAGTTGAAGAGGATTCATTTATGATACAATCATTGGGAATGTGTTTTTATAAAGGAGAGAAATCTACATGATTACTGTTACTAACGTTGGTCTTCGCTACGGCGACCGCAAGCTGTTTGAAGACGTTAATATAAAGTTCACACCAGGAAACTGCTATGGTTTGATCGGTGCGAACGGTGCGGGGAAATCTACGTTTTTGAAAATTTTATCTGGTGAGATTGAGGCGCAAACGGGTGACGTTCACATGACTCCGGGCGAGCGTTTAGCGGTTCTAAAGCAGAACCACTTTGAGTACGAAGATCAAGAGGTTATGCAGACTGTTATTATGGGTCACGCCCGTCTTTATGAAGTGATGCAGGAGAAGGACGCAATCTACATGAAAGCTGACTTTTCTGATGAAGACGGGATGCGTGCTGCTGAACTTGAAGGTGAGTTTGCGGAGCTTAATGGTTGGGAAGCTGAATCTGAAGCGGCTATCCTTTTAAAAGGTCTTGGTATTAAAGAGGATCTTCACACGAAGAAACTAGCTGAACTAACAGGTTCTGAAAAAGTTAAAGTCTTACTAGCACAAGCTCTTTTCGGCAAGCCGGATGTTCTATTGCTGGATGAGCCTACGAACAACTTGGATCTTCAAGCGATTCAATGGCTGGAAGAGTTCCTTATCAACTTCGAGAACACTGTTATCGTTGTATCCCATGACCGTCACTTCTTAAACAAAGTATGTACGCACATGGCTGACCTTGATTTTGGAAAAATTACGATCTATGTCGGAAACTACGATTTCTGGTACGAGTCTTCGCAGTTAGCTCTTAGAATGGCACAGGATCAAAATAAGAAAAAAGAAGAGAAGATTAAAGAATTACAGGCGTTCGTTGCCCGATTTAGTGCAAATGCATCTAAATCTAAGCAAGCAACATCACGTAAGAAGCTTCTTGATAAGATCTCACTTGATGATATCAAGCCTTCTTCTCGAAAGTATCCGTACGTTCATTTTGGCATAAACCGTGAGATCGGAAACGATCTTCTTCGTGTTGAAGGATTAACAAAAACAATTGACGGCGTAAAAGTTCTTGATAATGTAAGTTTTGTTATGAATAAAGACGACAAGATTGCTTTTGTCGGTAAAGAAGAAATAGCGATCTCAACATTGTTTAAAATTTTAATGGGTGAGATGGAAGCGGACAGCGGCACATACAAGTGGGGTGTAACGACTTCGCAAGCATTCTTCCCGCGCGATAACTCCAAGTATTTCGAAGGCAATGAGCCGACACTTGTTGAGTGGCTGCGTCAATATTCTCCAGAAGATCAAACGGAAAGCTTCCTTCGCGGATTCCTAGGCCGTATGCTCTTCTCTGGTGAGGAAGTAATGAAGAAACCATCTGTATTGTCTGGTGGAGAGAAAGTACGCTGCATGCTTTCTAAGATGATGTTAAGCGGATCAAACGTATTGATTCTTGATGACCCGACGAACCACTTGGATCTTGAGTCCATCACAGCATTAAACAACGGTTTAATCAGCTACAAAGGTTCATTGATGTTCACGTCACATGACCATCAGTTCGTACAAACAATCGCGAACCGTATCATCGAAATCACACCTAAAGGGATTATCGATAAGGAAATGCCATATGATGAGTACTTGGCAAACGAAGATTTGAAAAAACAGCGTCAATTGATGTATCAATAATTTTATGTGGAAGGAGTGTTAAGTCTGAAATAGATTTGGCACTTCTTTTTTTCACTGTCAGAAAGTATAACTTGTTAGCACGATGATTTTCGACGTGGCAACAAGTTTAGGTCGATAGTATAAGCGCAACTAAAGCTAACGCGAAAGGCTTAGCGTCAGCCAAGTTTTCTGTATGTTTTAGGGGGAAGAGAAGTGTGGAGCGTTTTACCGAAGAGGTGATAAATATAATTAGAGGCATACCGCCTGGAAAGGTGATGTCATATGGTCAGATCGCAAAGGTCGCTGGAAGTCCGCGAGGTGCAAGACAGGTGGTCCGTATCCTGCATTCTATGAGTGGGAAATACAACCTGCCATGGCATCGGGTAATCAATGCAAAAGGTGAGATTGGCATTCAAGATGAGGAACTGTTTTTTACACAAAAATCATTATTGGAATACGAAGGAGTGCAATTTAAAGGAAAAAGCACAATTGATATGGAAAAATACAGATATCAACCATAGAATCTTACTTAAAGGCTGTTCTCGTAAGCTTTGTTGCACTTTAAGAAAAGATTGGAGCGGTTGATTTCCGCTTCAGGTTGCTCGCTTTCCGCGAGGGGTAAGGTGAGCCTCGGTGAAAGACATAAAGTGCTGCTCCTACGTCTACAAGAAAATCTGCCGAAACATCCTCGTCGCATGCCTCCGAGAAGAACACACAGGTAGCTGGTACGCTGCTCCCGCAGGACAAGGAAAGCTTCGACAGCGTTACATCGCACGAAGAAAATGTGATTTTTCATTTTCGAGGAGTCTCGCACCTTACGCTCCAATCACCTTTATTAACGGTTTGCTTTCACAAAACCTATTCAAGAACAACAATCTTTTAGAAAAGAGTCTTCTTAAAAAAACAGGGAGCTATTGACCTATGAAAACCTTGCAGAATTCGGTAGTTAAAAAAGCAGAGTTAAAAGATAAAGAAGCTATTAAGAATCTAATGCAATTTTATTTTTACGATTTCTCAGAGTTTGTTGAAGCGTACGTTGGAAACGATGGATTGTTTGGTGAGTATCCATATTTGAATAACTATTGGGAAGAAAAAGAGAGATTTCCTTATCTCGTCGAAAAAGATGGAAAACTAGCTGGTTTTATCTTAGTGAGAGAAGTTCAAGAGGATAATAATAACCTTTACTGGTCAATAGCTGAATTTTTTATAATGAAAAAGTTTCGGCTTAGCGGGTTAGGTATGTATGCAGCACATCATGTTTTTGAAAGTCATAAAGGAAATTGGGAAGTATTTCAGATAGAAACGAACAAACCTGCTCAAGCTTTTTGGAGAAAAGTAATTAATGATTACACTAAAGGACAGTTTGTGGAGAGGAAGGAAGAGGGGAAAATCATCCAAGCATTCTGCAGTTAAAAGAGAAATTTTTTGGAGCGGTCCTTTACGAGAATCGCTTTTTATTTTTGTAAGAAAGCTTTGGGGAGAAGTTTTACTTTTTGTAATTAGGGCAAAATAGGATAGGGATCATTTGATAAGATGGATTGTCTTTTTAAGAAATGTTGTCTTTATTCATGAGAGGATGTACACATGTTTAAGATGAATCTGCTTGATAACTATTTAAAGAAATATACGAGAATGTCAGAAAGGGAGTTATCTCACACTGTTCAATCAAACATGTGGTTTACTCCCGTTCTTTACGTAATTTTTTCTTCTCTATTAGTAACGGCAACTTTAACATCTGATCTTAAGTATGATTTAGGAAATCAGATGCGGCCATTTTTTGCCGTAGATTATGATCTTACTCGAGCGCTGGTAGGCACTCTGACAGCTGCTATTTTAACCCTCACTACTTTTACGTTCAACTTGATTCTGGTTGTTTTTACAACATTTTCAGGACAGTTTTCTCCGCGCATGCTAAAAAACTTTATTGCAAGTAAATCAACACAGCGAGTACTCGGTATATTTACATCCAGTTTTGTCTATATGTTATTATCTTTTCTTTTTCTAAATAAAAGAATGGCGGAATTTTATTTTGCTGTTCCTATACTAGCGGCCCTAATTGCTGCCGTATCGATGGGGACGTTTATCTTTTTTATTAATCACGCTGTCGCTTGGCTGCAAGTAAATCAAATGACATATGACATGAAAAAGGAAGCGTTATCTATTGTTAAAAGTACATTAGAGGATGAAGTTGATCCTTATAAAGTAAACGATCTAACCACAGTTAACAGTGAGATATGCGAGAAAAAGGGTAATACGATAACGGCTGGAAAATCAGGGTTCATTCAACTGGTCGATTTTATTTCTATTATTAAAGAAGCTGAACGAGATGATATTGTTATCCAGTTGGAGTATACGATTGGAAGTTATGTGTTTGCTTCAACCCCATTCATCACCTATTGGAAGAATGGTGAAAATGAACTAGATGAACATAAATATCTGTCACTTATAAGCATTGGAAGAAGGCAAACGGAAGTTCAAGATATTGAATTCAGTATCAATAAACTGGTCGAAGTCGCGATAAGATCTCTCGGGAACTATGATCCAAAAACCGCGACAAACGCTATCTATCAGCTTGGAGAAGTACTTGCATCCATTTCACGCGGGTCAATATTTTCAAAGTATTTAGTGGATAAAAACAATAATCTACGCGTGGTTTTACAAGAAAGAGACTTTAATCATTACTTATATAATGCGTTTGGTTATATTAGGCATTATGCTAAAGATAACGTCATTGTGTGCACGGAAATACTGAAAGTGCTGGATTTGATGGCGAAATCCTTGAATAAGCGTGATTATAATGCAGTATGGGAATTCGGAGTGTTTACAGCAAGCGGTTTTGAAAATCTTTTCTTATTTACACTGGATTATCAGCAATTTCACCGTGCGCTGCATAATCTGGCGGTTACGACAAAGCATGAAAAAGAGTTTGAAGAGTTCATGGAAAAAAGAAAAACGAAATAAATTTTAGTCCACATAAAAAAGCCCGGAAATGTATCTGGGCTTTTTGGTTTTATATACTTGTTAAAGCGGTTCGAGCTTCCGCAACGGAATGGTAGGGCTCGTCAAGTTGAAGCATTTTGCGAAGAACAGCTTTCAATGAATGTGAGATATTTAATTCTTCTTCCCAGCTTTTTTCCTCCTTCGATTGGGGTTCATAAGCAGAATAGAGAAGAAAAAGGGCAAAATGGCCAAGGGCGAATAGATCACTTTTTACGGTTACTGCACGCATCCGGAGTTTCTCTGGATGATCATCTGGGTCTTGAAGTTCTTTATCGGATAAATAACAGGCAAGACCAAAATCGATAATATAAAGTTTCCCATTACGTTTTATAATATTTGGAATACGAAGATCGCGGTGAATAATGCCTTTTTGGTGGAAGCTTTCTATAATAGTGAAAAGCTCCAGCAATACGCTCACCGTTTCCTTTTCGCTATAAGTGTGATGGTCGCGAAAAATCAGATCTTCGAAGGTGTCGCCCTGAATCCATTCCATAGCGAGAAAATATCCTAGTTCATTTTGAAACTCGTCTAATCGCTTAGGAACACGCTGATGCTGCAATACTTTTAAAATCTCAGATTCTCTTTGAAAAGACTGGAGACCGCTTTTTGTTCGTGCTTTAGTCTTCCGTAGCTGTTTTAAAACGATAGTTTTATTTGTTTGTATATCAAGTGCTAAATAAGTAATCCCGTAACTCCCCATACCTAATACTTCTCTAATGCGGTAACGGTTATGAATGAGGAGATCGGGTTTAAGAGGTCTGTCAAACAACGTCCTTTGAAGATCTTTCCAAAGTTCAGTAAACATTCTTAATTCGTGTTTTGATCAGCTGCTGAAAAAGCTGCTTCTTTTTTTCTTCTTGTAATGCTTATGGCCGTAGCCGCCATAATGCTTTTTCCCAAAATCACTGCTGCTGAATTTCTTGTAACTCTTTTTGTACTTGTATCCAGAGCTGCTGTATTTTTTATAGCTTTTGTGACCTAATAAAGATTTTAGTAATTTCTTTAACACATCAATCATCTCCTTAAAGATACATTGTTAATGATATTCGAACTTTTTATTCATTATCTTACTGTACGTCCTGCTCACAAGAAAGTTTCGCTGGGAAATGGGGTCTGACCCCAAACAATTTATTTCCCGCAACAATATCCTTGTTTTTGTATAGGTGGTTTTGTTAAATTTAGATAGGTATAGAGGGACGTTTACAAAAGATGATTTTTTTGGACGTTCAGATGAGAGGGGTCAATTGTTTCATGTTGGAGTATGTTTTCGCAGCTCTGTTTCCGATTTTCTTGCTGCTTCTATTTAACAGAGTTCTATTTTCTAAGTTCTTGCCTTTGATAATCACGATATTAATATTAGTAGTTGGTTTTGATGGTTTACATCAGCCATTTCCTCTCCAAATCATCGCAGTTATTTCTACAATAATCGGCTATTTTCTAGGATTGAAAATCTACAAAAAACAAAAGAGAAAAGTTAAATAGAAAAAGACGTCACCTTTACGAGGTAGACGTCTTTCTTTTTGTATGTGAGATCGTTTCTTTTAAGAATAGAATGAGCAGTGTTAAGACATAAATGGTAATGACTATGAGTCCTACTTTATCAAAATGTAAAAGTTTCAATACGACTGAGCTTAAAATCGTGATGTATAAAGCTCCTAAATATTTTTGAATCTGTTCGTTTGAATAGATTGTTGTCAGTTTTGCTCCAAGCTGTGTACCTAATATAGCTCCAAGGATTAGCAGAATGCCAAGTTTATAGTCGAGCTCTATGGATACCGCATATGTTAAGAAACCGGCAGTTACGATTAAGAAGACGCTGACTAAACTTGTTCCAACTGCTTTTCTTGAAGGAAATTTCATCATCGAAATTAACAATGGCACCATTACAAAGCCACCGCCGACACCAAGAGTCGTTGAAATGAACCCACCAGTAAATCCTATGAAAATGGCTTTAGGCAAAGAAAATGAAATCGGTGTTTCAGCTGATTCAGTACTTTTGTTGTGTTTTGCTTGTTTATAAAGCAGGGAAAGTGCAAAGTATGCAAGAAGCAGAATATAGAAAATAGGGATGATCGTATCGTCATGACCCATTTTTTCAAGCCATACAACAAGCGGATGAGCAATTTGAGTCGCCAAGATACCGACAAAACCTAAAACAGCCGCTGGTTTCCAGAAAATATTTTTATATCTTAAGTGCGCAGCTACCCCAGAAACGCTCGTTCCGATTGAGTACATTAAACTTGTGGCAATCGCAGAAAGTGGAGGTATTCCAAATAATATTAGGACCGGCGTTAAAATAAAGCCACCGCCAATGCCAAAAAAGCCAGAAAAAATCCCGATGCACAAACCAAGCAATATATAGAAAAAATCCAATTAAAAGCATCTCCTTCTGGGGACACACCTGCTACAATTTCCCCGCAACCGTTGATACTGCTTGCGGGAAATGGGGTCAGACCCCAAACAATTTATTTCCCAACAAGCGCCTGTCCTTAAGTATACCACTTTTACGTCTTTCCAGAAACTTCTGCGAATATTTGTTCGTAATTATTAGGATTTTGAATCGGTGCTGTGCTATAATTTGAGTAACCAGAAATTAGGAACGGAGGTTCGGTTTTGTGAATCAAAGTCAAACGTTTGAAATCAAATCTGACTACCAGCCACAAGGGGATCAGCCCGCAGCGATCAAACATCTTGTGGAAAATATTAATGCAGGAAAAAAAAGCATGACCCTGCTCGGTGCGACCGGGACAGGGAAGACATTTACCGTATCCAATGTCATTCAGGAAGTGAACAAACCGACTCTAGTAATTGCACATAACAAAACACTAGCCGGCCAGCTTTACAGTGAGCTGAAGGAATTCTTCCCGAACAATTCTGTAGAATACTTTGTTTCTTATTATGACTATTATCAGCCTGAAGCCTACATCGCACATTCGGACACATACATTGAAAAAGATGCAAGCATCAACGACGAGATTGATAAACTGCGGCACTCCGCTACCTCAGCACTTTTTGAACGAAAAGACGTTATTATTGTCGCGAGTGTATCTTGTATTTACGGTCTAGGTTCACCAGACGAATACCGTGACATGGTTATTTCACTTCGAGAAGGAATGGAAAAAGACCGTGACCAGCTTTTACGTGATTTAGTAGACGTTCAATACAACCGAAACGATATCAATTTCACACGTGGTACGTTCCGTGTTCGCGGTGATGTTGTGGAAATCTTCCCGGCTTCACGTGACGAACATTGCTTGCGTGTGGAGTTTTTTGGAGATGAGATCGACCGGATTACAGAAGTTGATGCACTGACAGGTGAAATTTTAGGCGAACGTAAACACGTTGCTATTTTCCCGGCATCCCACTTCGTTACCCGTGAAGAAAAAATGAAGCTCGCAATTAAACGGATCGAAGCTGAACTCGAAGACCGCCTTAAAGAACTTAATGAGGCAGGAAAACTTTTAGAAGCACAACGGCTCGAACAGCGGACACGCTACGACCTGGAGATGATGGCTGAAATGGGGTTTTGTTCAGGAATCGAGAACTATTCTGTTCATCTGACTCTTCGTCCGTTAGGGTCTACGCCTTATACATTGCTGGACTATTTTCCGGATGATTCTTTAATTGTCATTGATGAGTCGCATGTTACACTTCCGCAGATTCGTGGAATGTTTAATGGAGACCAGGCTAGAAAAAGTGTTCTTGTCGATCACGGATTCCGTCTGCCTTCAGCTAAAGACAATCGACCTTTAACGTTCGAGGAATTTGAAAGATATACAAAGTTTCAGCACATTTATGTATCAGCAACTCCAGGACCTTATGAGCTCGAACATGCACCAGATCCTGTTGAGCAGATCATCCGGCCGACTGGACTGTTGGACCCTACATTAGAAGTTCGACCGATTAAAGGGCAGATCGATGATTTATTAGGTGAAATTAATGAAAGAATTGCACGGAATGAAAGAGTGCTCGTCACAACGTTAACGAAAAAGATGTCTGAGGATTTAACTGATTATTTCGTAGAGCTAGGCATTAAAGTCCGCTACCTACATTCTGAGATCAAGACACTGGAACGGATTCAGATCATTCGTGACTTGCGTTTAGGTGTGTTTGACGTTTTAGTGGGGATCAACCTTTTAAGAGAAGGGCTCGATATTCCAGAAGTATCACTCGTTGCAATTCTTGACGCAGATAAAGAGGGATTCTTGCGTTCTGAACGTTCACTTATTCAGACGATCGGACGTGCAGCGCGTAACTCAAACGGACACGTCATCATGTATGGAGATAAAATTACAAAATCTATGCAGATTGCTATTGATGAAACGCAGCGCAGACGACAGAAACAGATGGAGCATAATGAAAAGCACGGCATCACACCGACAACCATCAAAAAAGAAGTCCGTGATGTCATTCGTGCTACACAAGCTGCTGAAGAAACTGAAACATATACAGGCGTACAAGCTCCTAAGCAAAAGATGAGCAAGAAAGATCGCGAAGCCTTTATCGAGCGTATGGAAAAAGAGATGAAAGACGCTGCCAAGAACCTTCAGTTCGAACGAGCAGCAGAGCTTCGTGACCTCATACTTGAGTTAAAAGCGGAAGGATGATTGCAGTTGGCAACCAATCAAAACATTATAGTTAAGGGTGCAAGAGCCCATAATTTAAAAAATATAGATATTACGATCCCGCGTGATAAGCTGGTTGTCTTAACCGGCTTATCTGGTTCGGGTAAATCTTCACTTGCGTTTGACACGATCTATGCAGAAGGTCAGCGCCGTTACGTAGAGTCTCTTTCGGCTTATGCCCGTCAGTTCCTTGGACAGATGGACAAACCAGATGTAGATTCAATTGAAGGACTATCACCGGCTATCTCAATTGACCAGAAGACGACAAGCCGAAATCCTCGTTCAACCGTTGGTACGGTAACGGAAATCTATGATTATCTGCGTCTTTTATTCGCACGTATCGGGCGTCCGGTTTGTCCTGTTCATCATGTAGAAATCACATCTCAAACAATTGAACAAATGGTGGACCGCATATTAGAACACCCGGAACGAACAAAGCTGCAAATTTTAGCTCCTGTTGTTTCCGGACGAAAAGGCGAACATGTTAAAGCTCTTGAAGATATTAAAAAGCAAGGCTATGTACGAGTTCGTGTTGATGGTGAAATGCGGGAAATCTCTGAGGACATTAAACTCGAAAAAAATAAAAAACATTCCATCGAAATTGTAATTGACCGAATCGTAGTTAAAGAGGGAATTGCAACTCGTTTAGCAGACTCTCTTGAAGCTGCTCTTAATCTTGGAGACGGCAGTGTTGTCGTTGATGTAATGGGAGAAGAGGAACTTTTATTCTCTCAAAATCATGCCTGTCCACATTGCGGATTTTCTATCGGCGAACTGGAGCCCCGTCTGTTTTCTTTTAACAGTCCGTTTGGGGCTTGTTCATCATGTGATGGACTTGGCGTTAAGCTTGAAGTAGATCCAGACCTTGTCGTCCCTGACTGGAGCCGTACTTTGCGTGAAAACGCAATTGCCCCTTGGGAACCGATCAGTTCACAATATTATCCGCAGCTTCTGGAGAGCATCTGCAACCATTTCGGCATTGATATGGATGTACCAGTAGAAAATCTCTCTAAAGACCAGATGGATAAAATCTTAAATGGAAGCAAAGAGTATCTTACATTCCGTTATAAAAATGACTTCGGTCAAATCCGTAAAAATGAGATTCAGTTTGAAGGTGTTTTAGGGAATATTCAGCGCCGTTATAGAGAGACAAGTTCAGATTACATCCGTGAGCAGATGGAAGGGTACATGGCACAAAAACCGTGTCCGACTTGTAAAGGACATCGTCTAAAGAAAGAAGCACTATCTGTTTTAATAAACGGAAGACATATCGGAGAAACAACTTCTCTTTCTATTACTGAAGCGAAAGAGTTCTTCGATAACCTTGTACTTACAAATAAAGAACGAGCTATTGCGAAATTAATTTTACGTGAAATCGTGGATCGTTCTGGTTTCCTAATTAACGTAGGACTAGACTATCTTACTCTCAGCCGTTCAGCAGGTACATTGTCAGGCGGAGAAGCTCAGCGTATTCGTCTTGCCACACAAGTTGGTTCACGTTTGATGGGCGTACTCTATATTCTGGATGAGCCTTCAATCGGACTTCACCAGCGGGACAACGACAGGCTGATCCGTACTCTTGAAGAGATGCGCTCTCTTGGAAACACGCTGATCGTTGTTGAGCATGATGAAGATACAATGCTGGCAGCTGACTATATTATTGATATTGGTCCAGGTGCGGGTGCCCATGGTGGTTCGATCACATCACAAGGGACACCGCAGGAAATTATGGAAGACCCTGAGTCACTTACTGGTCAATATTTATCGGGCAAGAAGTTCATTCCTCTTCCGAAGAAAAGACGTAAACCTGATGGCCGTTATATCGAGGTAAAAGGTGCTACCGAAAATAACTTGAAAAATGTTTCTGCTAAGATTCCGCTTGGATTATTTACCGGCGTTACAGGCGTTTCGGGGTCTGGAAAAAGTACGCTAGTAAACGAGATCTTGCATAAGGCACTAGCTCAAAAACTTCACCGTGCAAAGGACAAGCCAGGTGCACACAAGTCGATAAAAGGACTGGAGCATATCGATAAAGTAATAGATATTGACCAGTCACCGATCGGTCGTACACCACGCTCGAACCCGGCAACTTACACTGGTGTGTTTGATGACATTCGTGATGTTTTTGCTTCAACGAACGAAGCGAAAGTTCGCGGCTATAAAAAAGGCCGTTTCTCCTTTAACGTAAAAGGCGGCCGATGTGAAGCCTGCCGTGGAGATGGAATTATCAAAATCGAAATGCACTTTTTACCGGATGTTTATGTACCGTGTGAAGTGTGTCATGGTAAGCGGTATAACCGTGAAACGCTAGAAGTAAAGTACAAAGGGAAAAACATCGCAGACATATTAGATATGACTGTCGAAGACTCTGTAGAGTTCTTTGCGAATATCCCGAAAATCAAGCGTAAGCTTCAAACCATTCTGGATGTAGGACTCGGCTATATCAAGCTTGGTCAGTCTGCTACAACCTTATCTGGCGGGGAAGCACAGCGTGTAAAATTAGCTTCGCAGCTGCATAAGCGTTCTACAGGAAAAACGATCTACATTCTAGATGAACCGACGACAGGACTGCATGTGGACGATATATCACGTTTGCTCGTTGTTCTGCAGCGTTTGGTTGACAACGGTGATTCAGTGCTTGTCATTGAACATAACCTTGATGTTATCAAGCAGTGTGATCACTTGATCGATCTTGGACCTGAAGGCGGGGACAAGGGCGGTATGATCGTTGGAGCAGGAACGCCAGAAGAACTTGCTGAAATAGAGGAATCCCACACTGGACGTTATCTTGCACCGATTCTAAAACGGGACAAGAAGCGCATGACTGGTAAAATAAAAGAAAAAGAAAAACTAGCTAAATAAACAACGAAGAGATCGAATCATGAACATATGGTTTGGTCTCTTTTTATATTTAGACTTTGTTAGGAAGGTTTTGAGTTCATTTTATTGATAAGTATCAATATATGAAAAAATGTTAGAACAGGGAATAAACCCAGTCCAATCATATTTTCTAGGTTAATTTCTGCAAATGTAAAGAAAGGGAACAAAAGTGCGATAACCGTGTATAGGAGCAAGCCTATAAAATAAGTATTGATCCTGTTTCTTTCAGAAATGAAATCAATTACTTTATACATAACCAGACCTAATATAAAAAAGATAACGGTTAGATAGAGGATAAATGAGATATAAGATTTTAATATCTCCTCTATACCTGAATAATGTGTAATTTCTAAATTTAAAAATGCAAAAAAGAACGATGTTGAAATTGCAGCAATAAGTATTTTTAGAATATGTATCAACATACTTCAGCCTCCGTGATTAATTGTAAAGGAATTTATCATTATAGGGATTAAAAAATGAATGTAAAAGTACAATTAGTATCTTGTCATTTAAACAAAAAAAGTGCCCCTGATTATGATAGGAGCACTGGCTTAAACTATTATTTATATTTCTTTTCACTTGAAGATGAATCTTTCGTACCCTTCTTATCTTTTTCTTCTCTTTTTTCTTGTTTCAGGTCTTCCATTGGAATAGGATCAACATTTCGTTCACTTTCAAATTTATCAAACAAGCTCTCTTTATCTGTATCGTATTGTTCAGGGTTGTCCATTTTTCCTTTTTGCTTCTTATTTTCTTTAGACATTAGATATCACTCCTCTATCTATTTGTCTTTATCATTTCCTTTTTCTATCGAAATTCAAACAATTTCTCCTCAACTCGACAATTTTCGTTTAAAATAGATAGTGTTTTCATTTCCATATCTTAGTAAGAAGTTTATAGATTACATAATTTATTGCAACAGCTACAAACGAGCCAAACGTACCCGCAAGAATTCGATCAGCTGCACTTAGCTCCCTATCATTTTCAGTCATGACACCGAATATAATGCTAGTGATCATTAGCAAGGTTAATACTATAAAAAGTACCTTTAAGGTTTGAATATTTTTCAAATGGAAGACGCTCCCTTTGGGCTTTTTGTCATTATCATACGGAATTTCAGAAGTTATGTCGAATGGGTATAGGGAAAAAGGAAGTTTGTTTCATGAGGTCGAAGTAAAAAAGGCACATGCCTTTTGCTTGTATTCATGTTCGGTTTTCGTTTTCATTCAGAGCAGGAGGTCATGTTTGATGAAAGAGGGCACGAAAAAAATTATTTCAGCGGTATGTTATTTTAGCTTATTTTTTGCACCATTTCTTTTTCCAATCGTCGTTTATTTCGTTGTAGACGATTCTGAAGTAATGGAACATGCAAAAAAATCATTTTTATCGCACTTATTCCCAATTGTAGCAGTACCGCTTGGAATTATTATCATTTTCGAAACACAATATCATTTAGCAGCAATCATAATCAGCGGACTCATATTTGGTACTTTGACATTAATTGTGACCATCTGGAATATTGTTAAAGGAATAAAGGTTATTCTCTCATAAAGTTTTGTACAAGTAATACCGGAAAGTATCAGACATCTTAGAATCAGCCGGCGCCGGTGACGGAATCCAAAAGGAGGCGTCAAATGCATGGAAGAACGCAAAATGATTTTGAATATGCTAAACGATGGGAAGATTTCAGCGGAAGAAGCTGAAAAGTTGCTATACGCGTTAAACGACAAGAAGAAAATGCAAATTGGCTCGCTTAGTTTGAAAAAGAAAGCTCTAAATGGAGCTACTGCTGTAAAGCTGCCGTCATCTGGGTACAAAGTGGCTAAGTTTTTTGACCGTGTCGTAAAACGGATTAAGACAGTTGATTTCGATTTAAACTTCGGACCGTCAGAACCCGTCCACTATGTTTTTCAAGACAGCCATGTCATGTTTCAAGAGATGGACATTGAAGTTTACAACGGTTCGGTTACTATTGTGCCTTGGGACCGAAAAGATGTCCAAGTCGAATGTGATGCGCATGTCTATAAGGTGCCTGAAGGGTCTTCTGCAAAAACAAAGTTCAGAAATGAAACGTTTTATGATTGTGATGCTACAAAAATGCGTTTTTACTCAAGAAATAAGCATCAAAAAGTAAATGCCGTGATTTCCGTTCCACGAGACTCATATGAAGACATTAGGATAACAACATTTAATGGTCCAGTAAAAATCAGTGATTGTGAGGCGAAAACATTAACGATTAAAACTACAGTAGGCGCAATCGCGGTAAATCATTGTTCCGGTGAAGCCATTAAGGCTACTGCTGCAAATGGTTCTTTAACGCTTAAAGATTGTAAGTATAAAGACGTTGAAGCTGAAACCATGAATGGACCGGTACGTCTAACCGTTGATTCATCACAAGTGCGTTCCGAAACCATTAATGGTTCGATCTATTGCCGTTTTGCCTCACCTGTTGAAGGTTATGCATCTTTTAAGACAGTGACGGGAAAAATAGAAACTGAATTCCCGGAAACACTGGAACTTGATGCGGTGCTGAAAACGATCGTTGGAGGTTTTATTTGTGATTTCGACTCTGTTGAAGTTAGAGAAGAGAAAAAGGAAGTAACACGAAAGTTTCTTTCTTTCATCGCAAATAAAGGTACTACCTGGCCTTCGTTTAAGCTTGAAGCTGAAGCTAAAACAGGTTCTGTTGCGGTGTTAAAAGCCAAATAGAGGTGATGTTATTTTATGAAAAAGCTGAAACGGTCAAATGATGCGAAAATCTCAGGTGTTTGCGGAGGAATCGCTGAATATATGAATATTGATCCAACCGTTGTCCGTCTAGGAACCGTGGCACTTGCCATTTTTACAGCGGTTATCCCAGTAGGATTATCCTACCTTATTGCGATGGCAGTTATGCCTGAAGAAAGCGAAGTTTAAATGAAAAGCTGGCTGGCTTCCTTATTGATAAATACCATTGCCTTAATGGTGGTCGCTGGATATTTCGAAGAATTCCATATCGAAAACATAGGTGCAGCACTATTAGCCAGCGTATTGTTGTCGTTGTTTAATGTATTTCTAAAACCGGTACTCGTCATTTTGACACTACCTGTTACAATCATTTCTTTGGGATTGTTCCTCATCGTAATCAACGCAGCGCTTTTATCACTTACTGCCGAACTGATGGGGGATTCCTTTAATATTGATGGATTTGGCATGGCCTTATTAGCAGCTGTCATCATATCCCTGCTCAATATGTTCCTGACGAACTTCGTACTGGATCCTTTGAAGCAAAAAAAGAAAAAGAGAAAATAATATAAAGATGTCCATCCATATAAATGGTGGGCATTTTTTGTTGTAGGATTTATATTCTAAATATGGTAATATAAATCTAATCTGTTTGAAAGAAAGGAGCTTCAGTGACCTGTATGCCAACATCTAATCTGTAATGGACAACAATTGGATCGCTTCTCAGCCGTTAAAAAACAATTTGTTTTTGACCACGGGAGAAGTCTGTCTACATCCCATTACAGAGGAAATACAGCGAACTGCAGTCCGTTAATTTTTTTAACGATGCGTTCCGAGCTCTCCTTGTTATAGGGGGGCTTTTTTTCGTTCTGCAAGACTTTCAAATAGAAACTGTATTCCCTCGCTACTATTACGAGGTGAAATCATTATGCAAACGAAACAATACTCTTTAATACTCATGAAAAAACAAGAAGCAGATACAGTGAAAAAACAATGCAAAATGTGCGGAAAGGTCACTCTTTTTACTGATACGACAATTCGAAGGCATAACGCGAACGGTAAAAACATTTATCAGTTTGCCATTTATAAATGTCCAAAGAATCATTCCTGGAATAAGAAGCTCGATATTTATAAATCGTTTACCAATCACGTGGATCCTATGACACTTGTTCCTTCTGAGTTTATGCCTATAGAGGGAGGTGAAAAAATATCACTTTCTGTATCAGCTAACGATTCCTATGAAATTAACATCACTGGAGTTGAAGGAAACTTCCGGTTAGACCGTACGCTTGCCGACCATATCGAAGGATGGAGCCGTACAGAAATCGCTCAAAAGATCAAAAGCGGCCATATTCTTTTAAACAATTGTTTAACGAAACCAAGCCAGAAGCTGTCTGTTCATGATAAAATTTTAATAACTGTAAACAAATAAACAAAGATCAATGGCCGTTTGTAATTTTAAACGGTCATTATTTCTCATTTCTAAATGATTGTTGCTTTTGAGTAATTTTTTGTATTTGTCTTCATTGATAAGTTGATTGGAGTGCAAGGTGCGAGACTCCTGCGGGATCAGCGGGACAGGTGAGACCCCGGCAGGCTTGAATAGCCTAGGGGGCTCACCGCACGCCCCGCGGAAAGCGAGCAGCCTGTAACGGAAATCAACGACTTTCAAGAGCCACAAAGTTTGCAAAAACAGACTTCTATTTAAAGGGGCTATCAAAATGGAAACAGTACGTCTTCAATTCAGACAATACACAAATGATGATTTTCCGTTTTTCGCCTCATTATGGGCTGATCCAGATGTCGTGCAATTCATAGGAAAAGGCGTAACGCGATCAGCGGAGGAAGCACGGAAAAGTTTTGATGGATGGCTTCTTCCAGGCTATCGGGATGGCAGAGGGCTCTACCTTATTCTTCATAAAGAAACTCAGCAGCCGATTGGTCATGCGGGGGTTGTTCAGCAAGCAGTAGACGGCAAGAAAGAATACGAAATCGGTTATTGGATCGCTAAGGAATTTTGGGGCAACGGATATGCGACAGAAGCAGCCTCTTTTTATAAACAATATGCAACCAAAGAGCTCCAATTAAAACGGCTCATTTGCCTGATTCAGCAACAAAATAAAAAATCCCTCAATGTTGCTTTAAAACTTGGTATGACTTATGAGAAAGATACAACGTTTAATACGATTCCGGTAAATGTTTATGCTTGGAAAGCTGACAATTAATTTCTCAGCGCTACCTTTTGGTTAATGCGGTGTTGAAGTGATACAATAGAGTCATTGGAAAATGTCAAGGAGGACCCTATGCCTAAAGTACATATTCATGAACTAATCAATAAGTTTCAACTAGAGCTTGTAAGCGGTGAGGAAGGGATCCACCGCACGATTCGAACGAGCGATATTTCCCGCCCAGGTCTTGAAATGGCGGGGTATTTTACGTTTTACCCTGGAGAGCGTCTTCAGTTATTAGGAAAAACAGAGCTATCGTTCATTTCGGAACTCGACCCTGAAACACGCATGGAAAGATTGAGCAAGCTTTGTACAGATGAAACACCAGGAATCATCGTTTCTCGCGATATCGAAGTGCCAAAAGAGCTGCTGAAAGCATCTCACAAAACAGGTGTGCCGATTATGCGTTCACCTGTAACGACAACACGTTTATCGAGCCGGATCACAAACTTTCTTGAAAGCCGTCTGGCACCAACTACTGCTAAGCATGGTGTGCTTGTCGATATTTATGGTATCGGTGTGCTTATTACGGGGAACTCAGGAGTCGGTAAGAGTGAAACGGCGCTTGAACTCGTAAAGCGGGGTCACAGACTTGTGGCCGATGATTCTGTTGAAATCCGTCAGGAAGATGAGGATACGCTGATCGGCAGTGCGCCAGAATTGATTCAGCATCTCTTAGAGATCAGAGGTCTTGGAATCATCAATGTTATGACTCTGTTTGGGGCTGGAGCGATCCGCAATTACAAAAAGATCTCGATCGTTATGAATCTTGAAGCTTGGGATTCTAAAAAGGTGTATGACCGATTAGGATTGGAAGAGGAGACAACTAAGATCATTGATACAGAGATTCCGATTCTGACGATTCCTGTTCGTCCTGGACGAAACTTAGCTGTAATCATTGAAGTAGCAGCCATGAACTTCCGCTTGAAAAGAATGGGTATGAACGCTGCACAGCAATTTTCAGATCGGCTGACAGATGTAATTGAAGCTGGAGACGATGACGACATATAAGAACTAAAAGGAAGTGAAGACTGTGGAACAAACGATTCAGCCGTTGGACCGTGTTGCGTTGGAGCTTGGACCGATCACGATCTATTGGTATGGACTAATAATCGGTTTAGGTGCGATGCTCGGGCTTTGGCTCGCGGTTAGGGAATCAGAGCGGCGCGGACTTGCGAAGGACACATTCGTAGATGTGGTTATGATTGCTGTTCCTGTTGCGATTCTTTGTGCGAGACTTTATTATGTTGCGTTTGAATGGGATTTTTACAAAGACAACCCAGGTAAGATCTTAGCCGTTTGGGAAGGCGGAATCGCCATTCATGGTGCATTGATCGGTTCATTCTTAACAGCACTTATTTTTTCTAGAAAAAAGGGCATCTCGTTCTGGAAGCTTGTTGATATCGCTGCTCCTAGTATCTTGCTAGGGCAGGCAATTGGGCGCTGGGGCAACTTCATGAACCAAGAAGCTCACGGCGGACCAGTTACAAGAGATTTCTTAGAGTCACTGATGCTGCCTGACTTTATCATCAATCAGATGTATATTGACGGAACGTATTATCATCCGACTTTTTTATATGAATCACTGTGGAGTCTCGTGGGTGTAATCATCCTTTTATATTTACGCAGAGTTAACCTTCATAGAGGCGAACTGTTCTTAACCTATATCATCTGGTACTCAATCGGCCGTTTCTTTGTGGAAGGATTGCGTACAGACAGCTTGATTCTCTGGGAAACATCTCTTCGAATCGCTCAAGTAATGAGCTTAGTATGGATCGCTGCTGCGGTGATTCTTTGGATTTACAGAAGAAAAACGGGATTGGCTGAAAAAAGATATTTGGAGAGCTAAGGGAGGCGAATGAAAAGTGGAAACATTAAAAAAAGGCACACTTGCAGGCTTGAAAACCACTTGGACGCTAGGGAAAATCATCTTTCCCGTAACACTTATTATTACATTATTAAGCCATACACCAGTATTAGATTGGCTTATTTCAGCTATATCACCTGCGATGAAGTGGATTGGACTTCCGGGCGAAGCAGCGATTCCGCTCGTGCTCGGTAACTTTCTTAATCTTTACGCAGGAATCGGAGGTATACTAACGC
The DNA here is from genome assembly GCF_023715445.1 of Fictibacillus nanhaiensis. Taxonomy (GTDB): domain Bacteria; phylum Bacillota; class Bacilli; order Bacillales; family Fictibacillaceae; genus Fictibacillus; species Fictibacillus nanhaiensis_D. The sequence continues at coordinate 1,402,040 of NZ_JAMBOD010000001.1, read as the reverse complement.
TTGATACACTAACCGTTCAGGATGTATTTATTTTGGCAGTAATGCTGTCATTCTCGCACAACCTTTTTATTGAATCAGGGGTTGCAGCAAGTGTCGGCATTAAATTATGGGTTATCTTGCTTGTCCGGGTAGGATTGGCTCTCTTTTCTGCTTTTATGATCAACCTTTTATGGGATGGCGGAACTGAAAAGGCACAGTATGGTTTTATCTCAAAGTCTGAAGCTGCACCTAATGGATGGGGAGAAATCACCTTAACCGCACTTGAAAAAGCGTCACTCGGGATTCTTCAGTTAGCACTAATTGTGATCCCGCTCATGATCGTGATGCAGTACTTAAAAGACAAAGGATGGCTGCAAAAGTTTTCGAACTGGATGGCACCGGCTATGAAACTGTTAGGTATGAAAGAAAACACGTCAATGACAATGGCTGCAGGGCTTACGATCGGGCTGGCTTACGGTGCGGGTGTAATGATGCAAGCCGCGAAAGAAGACGGAGTATCGAAAAAAGATCTTTATCTCGCTTTTATCTTCCTCGTAAGCTGTCATGCTGTTGTCGAAGATACATTGGTTTTTGTTCCGCTCGGAATTCCTGTGCTGCCGCTACTGATTATTAGAGTTGTGACAGCTGTTGTTCTTACAATATTCGTTGCTTATATCTGGAACAGGCTGGAGAGGAAAAAAAGTTTAAGAAATGAGGAACTGCAACATGAAACGAGACACCATACTATTTGATTTGGACGGAACGCTGATCAACACGAATGAGCTGATTATCGCTTCATTCTTGTTTACACTTGATAAATATTTTCCTGAACAATACAACCGTGAACATATCCTGCCGCTGATGGGGATGCCTCTCGTTGAAACGATGGAACAGTTCGATAAGGAACGTGTTCAAGATCTCGTTCAAACTTATAGAGAGCATAACATCGCATATCATGATGAACTAGTAACAGAGTTTAAAGGAGTTTTTGAAACGGTAGAAGAATTGTATAAAAAGGGCTATAAATTGGGCATTGTAACAACTAAAATGAGAAACACAGTCGAGATGGGCTTAAGGCTTGTTGGACTCGATAAATTCTTTCAAACCGTCGTTACGCTTGATGATGTGGAAAAAGCCAAGCCTGATCCAGAGCCGATTCAAAAAGCTTTAGCATTGCTTCAATCCACTCCAGAACGTGCAATCATGGTGGGCGACAGTAAGTATGACATTCTTGCTGGCCAGAATGCCGGAACACAGACTGCCGGGGTAGCCTGGACGATTCGGGGCAATGATTATTTGCAGCAGTTTAATCCGGATTATATGCTGAATGAAATGACGGATTTGCTGGATGTTTTAGGGGAGAGATAAGTGCGTGATACAGAGCGTTACCCTGTAAAAGGCAAGAACTCGTTATATCAAGTTTATGACACGGTTCCTTTTTGGAAAGTCGTGAAAAATTTTATTACGATACAAGTCGCTCGATACACACCTTTTTTGCCGATGAAAAACTGGCTGTACCGAACTTTCTTAAACATGAAAGTCGGAGAGGGGACGGCTTTTGCATTAATGGTGATGCCGGATATTATGTATCCTGAGCGTATTTCTGTCGGTAAAAACTGCGTGATCGGCTACAACACAACGATTCTAGCTCATGAATATTTAATAAAAGAATACCGTTTAGGGCGTGTGATCATCGGTGATGAAGTGATGATCGGAGCTAACTCTACGATTCTTCCAGGCGTCACGATTGGCGACGGAGCGATTGTTTCAGCTGGTACACTTGTTCACAAAAGTGTGCCTGAAGGGTCTTTTGTCGGCGGCAACCCCATGCAGGTAATTTATACAAAAGAAGAACGATCAAAGAGGGAAGCGGAAAACAGCTAAATTTGTCGGATGTTCCCCTCTTGGGTTTTCTGATATTTCGTCGTATACTTAAATCAGGCAAAAAAGCGAAAGCTGGAGGCGCATACTATGAGAAGGAAATCATTCTCGATTGTTTACATGAAGAATTCATTTAAGATTGGACACCTAGTAGAAGACAACTGCCAGTCTCAGCATGCACCGAAAGCAGCACATCCACAAAACAAGGCCGAACAGTTAGCAGCCCGTGATACGTACCGTTTCCGTACGGCTGTTTCCAAAATGAAAGGCAGCGGTCTCGTTAAGCATTATGAACTTCAAAGCACACGTGCAAAGCTGGTATTTTACGGCGATTATTCTACCTACAAGCGTTACGTACCCCACACTTCGTTTACACGCGAACATTTTCAACACTACTTTGGTTCAGAAGATTTAATCTGTGAATTTCTCCTTGATACTTCTATTTATTTATTTAAAGAACTCCATTTTTTAAACGAGATCCAACTTGATATTCCGAGTCACGGCAAGCTGTATACAGTTGAGCTGTCCCGAAAAGAGATGGATGATTACATGAAGTGTGAACTTACTGAGATGAAGGATGGCCATCATCATCGTTTCTTCTATATCTACCGTGATCAGGAGCTGGATCAGTTCACCAACCAATTTGTAAAAGTGAAACGGTTAAGACGTAAAAAACTATAAGGTTTTACCGCAAAACTGGCGCCCAAACGCCTATTAACTGGGTGTCAGTTTTTTTGTTGTTCTGTAAGGGGTGGGAGCAGTGATATCATGAGTAAGGATGGCGAAATTTGTCGAGGATTGTAGACTCGTGGATAAACAGCCAAAACTTTTGGATTCAGCACCAAAATTTTTGGATTCGCAGCCTGTATTTTTGGATTCATAGCCGAATCTTGTGGATTCATAGTTTTATTTGTATGATTATGGTTAACTAGACCTCTATTTGTATTCTCTCACACCCTCTATGACCGGTGATTTGAAAGCTTGGCGTCCGCCAAGCCTCCTAATAGCGATCGATTTCTTTGTTAATCTACTCTGAATGGATGTTTTTCTGCCCATAAAGTATCAAAGCAGAGCGATTATTGACTACATAAATCTGCAAATGATTTTATTTCCAAAAAAATTTTGTTCCTTTTGTCGAAAAATGTATTTATAATAAAAATGTTCCTTTTTAGAAAGTTTCAATAATTGAAAGCGTTTTAACAATAGGAAAGATCAGGAGGAAAGCTGAAATGGATTATGGTGTTATTTTTTCAATCAGTGTTTATATGATCGGGATGCTGCTGATCGGTTTATATGCATATCGTAAGACAGACAACCTTACCGATTACATGCTTGGCGGGAGAAATCTCGGACCAGCCGTAACAGCACTTAGTGCAGGTGCTTCTGACATGAGCGGATGGCTGTTAATGGGACTGCCTGGTGCGATGTATATGTCTGGATTAAGCGCGGGCTGGATCGTAGTAGGTCTAAGCGTTGGTGCTTATTTAAACTGGCTTTATGTTGCACCTCGTTTAAGAACGTATACGGAGGTTGCAAACAACTCTATTACGATCCCTGACTATTTTGAGAACCGCTTTAAAGATACTTCCCGGATTTTAAGAATTTCATCGGCTTTAGTTATCGTTATCTTTTTTACGTTTTACTCATCATCCGGAATGGTAGCTGGCGGCCAGCTTTTTGAAACAGCTTTTAAACTGGATTATATGTGGGGAATTTTGCTTACAGCAGGTGTAGTTATCATTTATACGTTATTCGGAGGATTTTTAGCTGTAAGCTACACAGACTTTGTTCAAGGTGCAATCATGTTCCTTGCTCTTATTCTCGTTCCGTTTGTAGCCATTATGAAAGTTGGAGGCTGGGATACCACTTTTAACGAGATTGAAAGTGTAAGCCCTGCTTTATTGGATGCTTTTACGGGGACAAGCTTAATCGGAATCATCTCTTTGCTGGCATGGGGTCTTGGTTACTTTGGACAGCCTCACATTATCGTTCGTTTTATGGCAATTACTTCTGTAAAAGAAATGAAGAGTGCTAGACGTATCGGAATGGGCTGGATGATTTTCTCCATCGTTGGAGCAATGTTTACAGGTTTGGTTGGTATCGCTTATTTCAACCAGATGGGTGCGCCATTAGATCAGTCCAATGCTGAAACGGTATTTATTTTACTATCTGATGTATTGTTCCACCCGATTATTACAGGGTTCTTATTGGCGGCTATTCTTGCTGCGGTTATGAGTACGATCTCATCTCAGTTGCTTGTAACTTCAAGTGCGCTGACAGAGGATTTTTACAAAGCGTTCGTTAAACGTTCAGCGACGGATAAAGAACTTGTTTTTATCGGACGGTTGGCTGTTTTGGTAGTTTCGGTTATCGCTTTTGTTTTAGCGCTGAACCCGAGTGAAACAATCTTGAACCTTGTTGGATATGCATGGGCAGGATTTGGAGCTGCATTCGGACCGGTTGTATTATTGAGTCTGTACTGGAAGCGCATGACGAAGTGGGCTGCTTTTGCAGGTATTGTAGTTGGAGCTGTCACTGTGATTGTGTGGGAGGTGATCCCGGCATTTGCGGATGTTTATGAGATCATTCCAGGTTTCATTGCTTGTACACTTACAATCGTTATTGTCAGTCTTTTAACGAAGGAACCTAATGAAGCAATCCAGAATGAGTTTGAGGAATCTAAAAGATTAGTGAATGAATAAGAAAGGAAGCTGCCTCGTACATGTGTACTTTTAAAGGCAGCTTTTCTTCTTTTTAACACATTTTTTTGTAAAAAAGGACTACATAAAATTATTCTAGAGAAAAATTTACTGGACTAAACAGAATGTAACATTCATCAACACCCGCATATGATGAAATAAGTGGGGTGAATGACATGGGTATAAAAGATAAAGTGAAGCAGTGGTTTTTAGGACCGATTTATACGCAGGAGTCATTAATACCAATTGAAACTCGGGAGCAGTTCACGTATAGCTTAAAGCTTGGCTGTCCGGTCATTTTTACAATGAAAGACGGTTATGGGCTAATCTTATTTGAAGAAAAGGATCAACTTGGAATCGTATATGTAAAAGATGTTTTCGGAGTAAATGAGGATTATCGAAATTACTTTACACTTCCTGACCTCATCGCATTTTTCAAAGATCATATGAGTGAAGGAATTTCTTTTTACGCGTGGAATAGTTAAAAGTATAAAATGAGCAGCACCTCACCTAGTGGGGTGTTGTTTTTGAATCGTTTGAAAGTGAGAGATTACAATGCCGGTCATTAAGCATCAGGAATATATAAAAGCGCCTCTTGAGGTTTGTTTTGATCTTGCTAGAAATGTAGATGTACATACAGATACCACTTCCCATACGAATGAAAGAGCGGTAGGCGGCGTTACGTTCATTCTTTTAGACATACCATACGTTTGAGATAATGGGTGAGGGGACTGTGATGACAGACCAATTCGATTACAAATCACCATTTGGTATGATTGGAAGATTAGCTGACCGTCTCTTTTTAGAAAAATATATGACTGATTTTATTGTAAGACGAGCTAAAGCACTAAAAGAAATAGCTGAGAACAACGAAAATTAGAAAAAGAAAGCAGTGGGTGGGAAAATGAAAATAGGTTTGGTCAGGCACTTTAAAGTAACCCGGGGTTATCCTACCGCAAAATGGATTACCCCTACAGAATTTGATCAATGGATGAAAGAATATGAAGAATCTGATGTGGAAGAAACAGAAGTTGATCTTGGCGGAGAGGACTGGCAGAAGTGTTATGTAAGTACAGTTAGAAGAGCGGCTTATACGGCAGAAAAAATTTATCAAGGCGAACTCATCAAAACAGAAGATCTTCGGGAGATTCCTGTGTACCCGTTCTTTAAACGAAATATCAAGATCCCAATGATTCTTTATCCGCTCTGTATCCGGACTGCATGGTTCTTTAATCATAAATCTCAGTTAGAGCGAAGAACAGATGTGGAGATGCGCGTTTCTAAAATCATTGACCGTATTTTGGAGGAGAATGAGGAGAACGCTTTAGTTGTAAGCCATGGTGCACTCATGATGTTTATGCGAAAAGAACTCATTCGGCGCGGTTTTACAGGGCCGAAACTCGGACGCCCGGAGAATGCGAAGCTATATTTGTTTGAGAAGGTTTAAGTCGACGGTTTGATGCCAAGGGCAAGTCGGATTTGTCTTGAATTGTCGACTCGTGGTTATTTTCCGATTAACGTGGGATTAATGGCATTAACCGTGGAATTAATCTCGTTTACCGTGGGATTATATAGAAATAAGTTCTTCCTTATAACAAAAAGCTGGTTCTAACACCTTCAAAAGGGTTGAAAACCAGCTTTTTTATTTTTTCTTACAAATATCAAATCGTTTTTTTAAAAAAACGCACCATATTGGATCTATTTTTAATGTGCAGCCTTCACGAATTCGTCCATCATCTCATAACTCATCGGTCCGATATGTTTTTCGCGAATGACTCCTTTTTTATCTACTATAAAAGTTGTAGGGATAGAAACGGTCTTGTACATATCCCCGACTTTTCCTTCTGGATCCAGCAGAACAGGAAAATTGAGTTTATAATCGTCAGCAAACTGCCTCACTTCTTTTTCAGAATCACTATCCGTTAAGTTCACGGCAAGGATTTCAATCTTTTCGGATGAATGTTCATTATAATACCTTACCATCTCAGGCATTTCTGCACGGCATGGAGGGCACCATGTTGCCCAGAGGTTTACAAACACGACCTTGCCTTTTAAATCAGAAAGGCGTATTGTTTCACCATCGATCGTTTTAAGTTCAAAATCAGGAGCTTTGTTTCCCGGCTTTATACCGGTAGCAACGGTTTCAACGGCGGTTGCATCTTCTTTTTTGCCACTAAGAGGAGTATTGTTAATTACCGAAAAGAAAAGGGCAGTCACGAGCATAGAAAGAACGGTTTTTTTGAGCTGAAAAGACCCATACGTATAAAGATAAAATGCTAGAATCGTAAAAAATAAAGCAATTAAGCCATCTGCTGCCACAGTATCGGATGCAAAATGAGCTCCATAATAGACAGCGAAAAAGATAGTAAGACCTAATATGCCGCTATAAAAAATACGGCTTCTGTCAATTTCCCTTTTTCCCGCTGACCATAATAAATATAGAACGGCAGTGATGATTCCGAGAACAACACCTGTTTCACCGCCGTTAAAATATATAAGATTAAACGGCTGTTTATAAGTGAGGACCGGATGTAAGAAAAGATAGCTGATTTTCCAGACAAACCAGCAAAGTATAGCCGAGTTACTTAAACCATCGAGCAGTTGTTTTTTGTCTGGTTCTTTTCTTAATTTAAACGTAAGTAATCCATAAGCGATCAAAGCAGCACCCAAAATAGCAAGCCACACCATCTTTATTGAAAAAGACCCGATCGATAAATAATTCTTCATTATCACACCCGCCCTAAACTTGTCCTTTATACTAACTTTATCAGAATTTCATCTTATTTATTCCAATAAAGTAAATGTGAGAGGCTGAAATTCGATTAAATGGATTGCTAGATGTTATTGTTTTTGAGATTTTTATGCAAAGCAGAGTGGATTATAGATCGAGACGTCCTCCTTATCTATACGTATTCCTTTTTTGTCCTCTTTAAATGAACAATCCTTGTTAAGAAATAATTCATCCCACATTCATTTCAAAATACCCACGTTATTTCAAATAATCCCACGTTAAGTGACCAAAATCCCACGTTATTTTAAATATAAACGATTTTCGACAAAACCACTCATTCTCAGGACCACCGCATACCTTTTTTAGAATACAAAAAAAAGGCGAAGGACTAAATCCTTCACCATCTTTCCCTTTATCTTTATAGGAGATAAAACCCAACACCCATGATGAGATAGGCTGCTAATAGTGTTAGACCCTCGAACCAGTTCGTGTCACCGTCATTGGTTAAGGAGATGGTCAAGAATACTGCGAGGACCATTGCAACAAGTTCTGGAAGTGTGAACACGAGCGCCATCGATTTCTCAAAGAAAAGAGAGATCAAAACGAGCACTGGAGCAACGAACATGGCAATCTGCAAGGTAGATCCGATCGCGATCTCAACAGCTACGTTCATCTTGTTCTTATAAGCCATAATAATCGCAGATGCGTGTTCTGCGGCATTACCGACGATCGCAACAATGATTACACCGATGAAAACTTCACTCCAGCCCAGTGTTTCTCCAACCTCTTCAAATGTATGAACCAATTTTTCAGAAACATAAGCTACGGCCACTGTAGATAGGGCAAGAATAATAAGTGCTTTCATCTTGCTCCATTCAGCTGTTTCATGTTCATGTACCTCTTCGTGTTCTGATTGATATACGCCTCTATGTGTTACGAGCTTAAACAACAATGCGGCGATATATAAAATAATCATGATGACAGAAACCCAAACACTTAGTGTGAGTGAATCGGCATCGTCCAGTTTATAGGAAAATACCTCAGGGAAAACAAAAGCAACAACAACGCCGAAAATGAGCAATCCAGCGTTATGCCGGGCATCGTAAACATTGAACTTTTGCTGTTTAAACTTTAATCCCCCTACAAAAAAAGAAAGACCGCCTACGAGTAAGAGGTTTCCGAGTACTGAACCGGTCAATGAGGCTAATACTACACTTATGAGACCAGCTTTTAAGGCAAAAATAGAAATGATGAGTTCAACAGCATTTCCGAATGTAGCATTTAACAGTCCGCCGATCCTTGGTCCTGCAACGATTGCCAAGCTTTCAGTCGCGCGTCCCATATAACCTGCGAGTGCAACTATGGTGGCGCAGTATATGACAAAAAGAATAACGGCCGGCCAGTGCTGCATGCTGCCGAAAACAGAAAGCGGGACACCGATTATGATAGCGAGAAAAAAGATGCGATTAAACAAGATGCATCCATCCTTTCATATCTATGTATTTATTTTTACATACTATTCCCTGAAATCTATTTTCTTAACTACAAGATTTTTCATTGTATCGGTTGACATGTGTGGTGGGTACGTGTACACTTACAACTAAATCTTTATCATGGTAGTACATTAGCGAACTAAAGCGTTTTGATTATAAAAATTCACTTCACATATAAAGGATGAAGGAAATGTCTAAACCGTTTGTATTTGAAAAGCCTGCAGGCATGAGGGATACACTTCCTGCTTTTTATCAAAAAAATGAAGATATCAAAAATACAATAAAAAAAGAGATGGAGTCTTGGGGCTATCAATTCATTCAGACACCTACACTGGAGTACCATGATACAGTTGGCGAAGCCTCGGCCATTCTGGATCAGCAATTGTTTAAACTTCTTGATATGGAAGGGAATACGCTAGTACTCAGACCGGATATGACGGCACCGATTGCACGAGTTGTTTCATCAAGCATGAAAAATGTCGCTTATCCGCTTCGCCTTGCATACAGCTCTCCGGTTTTTCGTGCGCAGCAGCGTGAAGGAGGAAGACCGGCAGAATTCGAACAAGTTGGTATCGAATTAATCGGTGAAGGAACATCAAGTGCAGAAGCTGAGGCACTTGCTTTAATGACCGATGTGATAAAAAAGAGCGGAATCAATGCTTTTACAATAGCTGTTGGTCATATCGGTTTTGTTCAGGAACTGTTAGCTGATATTTTAGGAAACGATAACCGTGCTAGTGAGCTTCTCCGTTATCTGAACGAAAAAAATTATGTGGGCTACACGTCTCATGTAAAGGAGCTTCCCTTATCTTCAATTGATACACAGCGCTTATTAAAACTGTTGGACCTAAGAGGTGGAATCGACGTTCTGAACAAAGCATCAGCATTGGCTCCAAACGCGAAGGGGCAGCAAGTTTTAGAGGAATTAATAAATGTATACGAGCTGCTGAAAGAGTATGATGCAGCACAAAATATTGTTTTTGATTTTACTTTGTTCAGCCATATGAGCTATTACACAGGAATAGTATTTGAGGGCTATGCAGCAGGTATCGGTGCACCGATTGCAAGCGGTGGCAGATACGATGATCTTTTGAGTAGATTTGACCGAAAAGCGCCAGCAATCGGTTTTGCGATTCGAATGGATTATTTTATAGAAGCACTGGGCAGTAAGAATGACTCTATTAAAAAACAATGCATTTTATTTACACCGGAGCGAAGAAAAGAAGCGCTGCAATGGGCAAGAGCTAAACGGTCAGAAGGCGGTCATGTCGTCATGCAAGACCTTTCCGGTGTAAAAAATGTCGATGAGTTCAGCAAACGTTTCGATGAAATTCATTATTTGATCGGAAGTCAGCAAGGAGAGGACTTGTAATGAATACGGTTTTAACGATGGCAATGCCTAAAGGAAGAATCTTTGAAGAAGCGGTCGACCTGTTAAGACAAGCTGGTTACCCGCTGCCTCCTGAATTTGAAGATTCTCGAAAATTGATCATCGACGCACCCGAAGCCGGGCTGCGATTTATTCTGGCAAAACCGATGGATGTTCCAACATATGTGGAGCACGGTGTAGCGGATATCGGAATTGCAGGTAAAGACGTCATGCTTGAAGAAGAACGTGATGTTTACGAGGTGCTAGATCTGAAGATTTCAGCCTGCTATTTAGCAGTTGCAGGGCTTCCGGGCGGCAACTATCAAAAAGTTGCACCAAAAATTGCTTCAAAATATCCGAACGTTGCTTCTCATTATTTTCGTGAACAAGGTCAGCAAGTGGAAGTGATTAAGCTTAACGGATCCATTGAGCTTGCCCCGTTAATCGGCTTAGCAGACCGCATCGTAGATATTGTTTCAACAGGACGAACGTTAAAAGAAAACGGACTTATCGAGCTTGAAAAAATTGCAGACATTACATCAAGACTTATCGTAAACCCTGCCAGCTACAGACTTCATGCAGCTAGAATCAACGAACTGGTTGAACGCATGCGAACACTCGTTGAAAGTAAGGAGGGGAACCAGTGAAAATCCAGCCTGTTTCTGAATTAAAAACGCTAGAGAGAAGTGTTGAACAAAATACGGAGCAGCAGCGGAGGGCTGTATTAGAAATCTTACAAACCGTAAAACTTGAGGGTGACAAAGCACTTTTAAACTACACGGAAAAATTTGATGGTGTTTCGCTGAATTCCCTTGAAGTAACGAAAGAAGAAATAGATGAGGCCGTTGCATCTCTTGATCAAGAGATGATCGATATCATTTCTGAAGCGGCTGCAAACATCCGAGAATATCACGAAAAGCAGAAACGCCAGTCATGGTTCTTCACGAGAGAAGACGGAACGATGCTGGGCCAAAAGGTAAATCCTCTCGATTCAGTAGGAGTTTATGTCCCGGGAGGAACTGCCGCATATCCTTCATCTGTATTGATGGGTGTCATTCCGGCAGCTGTTGCTGGTGTTGAAGAAATCGTTCTCGTATCGCCTCCAGGAAAAGACGGAAAGCTTCCAGCTGCTGTTTTAGCTGCAGCTTCTATCGCAGGCGTTAAACGAATGTTTAAAATCGGAGGCGCTCAAGCGATCGGTGCACTTGCCTATGGAACAGAAACCGTACCGAAAATAGATAAGGTTGTTGGCCCTGGTAACATTTACGTAGCACTAGCAAAACGTGAAGTGTTCGGAGTTTGTGATATTGATATGATCGCAGGTCCTAGTGAAATTGCAGTTCTTGCAGATGAAAACGCAAATGCCCGATATATCGCAGCTGACCTATTGTCACAAGCGGAACATGATCCTCGTTCTGCAGCTTTCTTGGTTACGACTTCTAAAGATCTTGCAGAAAATGTTGCAGCTGAAGTAGAAAGCCAGCTTAAAGACTTGCCGAGGAAAGACATTGCCTCACAAGCTATCAAAGATTATAGTGCCATTTATGTAGTGGATTCACTAACTGAAGGTGCCGAGGTGATCAACCGAATAGCTCCAGAGCATTTAGAAATTATGACGAAAGATCCGATGAGTCTCCTCGGAAAGATCAAACATGCAGGGGCAATTTTCCTTGGAGAATACAGCTCTGAACCTGTTGGTGATTATTTTGCAGGTAGCAATCACGTACTTCCGACCAGCGGGACAGCACGTTTTTCAAGCCCTTTGAACGTGGATGATTTTACGAAAAAATCCAGCGTGATCCGCTATAGCGAGCAAGCCATAAAAGAAAACGGACATAAGATCTCTGCGTTTGCACGGTTAGAAGGACTTGAAGCACATGCAAGGGCGATCGATTACCGACTGGAGGACGAATAAATGGAAAAAAGACGTCAGCATACGATCGAACGAAATACGAAAGAAACACAGATCTCTTTATCACTTGATATCGATGGAGAAGGACAAGCAGATATCCAGACGCCTGTACCGTTTTTAAACCACATGCTTGATGCGATCGCACGTCATGGACATTTTGATCTTAAGGTGAACGCTGCTGGGGATGTGGAAATAGATGACCATCATACGACTGAAGACGTTGGTATCTGTCTCGGACAAGCGATACAAGGTGCTTTAGGCGATAAACGAGGAATTAAGCGTTATGGAAATGCATTTGTTCCGATGGATGAAACATTGGCTCAAGTCGTTATCGATCTTTCAAACCGTCCGCATTTAGAGTTTCGTGCACAGTTTCCTAGCCAAAAAGTCGGTGCGTTTGATACAGAACTTGTTCATGAATTCTTCTGGAAACTGGCGTTAGAGGCACGAATGAACCTTCATGTGATTGTTCATTATGGGTCAAATACGCATCATATGATCGAAGCTGTTTTTAAAGCTTTTACTAAAGCTTTAGATGAAGCCACACAGATTGATCCGCGCGTTAAAGGAGTGCCTTCAACGAAAGGAATGTTATAGATGATCGGAATTATTGATTATGGAATGGGCAACCTTCACTCTGTCTGTTCAGCATTAAAAAGAATCGAACAGCCGTACATCCTTTCTGGTAAACCAGAAGAACTGCATGAAACGGATGGCTTATTGCTGCCAGGGGTTGGATCTTTTAAAGATGCGATGACTGAGCTTGAGGGAACAGGGCTTGCCGATTTTATAAAAAAAGAGACAGAGAACGGTAAACCGCTTATGGGGATATGCCTTGGCATGCAGCTTCTGTTTGAAAGAAGTACAGAAAATGGATTGACTGAAGGACTTGGTCTTCTCCCAGGCAAGGTCGATCGTTTTCGCGGTGTAACAGGTGAAGGCAAATCGTATAAAGTGCCTCATATGGGATGGAACAACCTTCATTTTTTACAAAAAGAACAACCACTATTAATAGGATTGGATGAAGGCTACGTATATTTTGTGCATTCATTTGTGGTTCAAACAGACAACAGAGAAGTTTTAGCTGCCGCCGCACATTATGAAGATGTTGAAGTTCCGGCCGTTGTCGGACGGAATCATATTATGGGTACACAGTTTCATCCTGAAAAAAGTTCAGAGACAGGCATGGGTATACTGAAAAACTTTTGCCAGCTCGTTGAGGAGGGAAAACAACGATGAGTTTATTCACACTATATCCTGCGATTGATATGCGTGGCGGAAAATGTGTAAGACTTTTGCAAGGTGACTACAATCAGGAGACGGTTTACGGCGACTCACCGTTCGATATGGCTATGCAGTTTGCGGATCAAGGTGCTGAATGGATTCATATGGTGGATCTCGATGGTGCTAAAGACGGGGAAAAAGTGAATCATGATCATGTATTACGGGTGGCGAAAGATCTTCCTGCTAAAGTTCAGATCGGCGGCGGTATTCGTTCAATGGGTGACGTTTCTTTTTATTTGGATGCAGGAGTTGACCGTGTGATTTTAGGAAGTGCTGCCGTATCTAATCCTGAGTTTGTCCGAGATGCTTTAAAACGTTACGGCGGATCTAAAATCGCTATTGGACTTGATGCACGTGATGGCTATGTGGCAACTGAAGGCTGGCTTGAAACCTCTCACATCAGGGCGGTTGATCTTGCAAAAAGACTTGTAGAAGAAGGTGCTGAAACATTTATTTTTACAGATATCTCTAAAGACGGCATGCTGCAGGGACCGAACGTGGAGGCGATCGGTGAACTGGCATTCATCACAGGAAAAGAAGTGATTGCCTCAGGCGGTGTCAGCTCACTTGATGACTTGGTGAGATTAAAGAAGGATGAGCGCAACATTGCGGGTGCTATTATCGGAAAAGCCCTCTATACTGGCCGATTTACGCTTTCAGATGCGTTAGGAAGTGTGAAGTAAATGCTTACTAAAAGAATTATTCCTTGCTTAGATGTTAAAGAAGGCCGAGTCGTAAAAGGCATTCAGTTTTTAAACTTAGTAGATGCAGGTGATCCTGTTGAGCTTGCCCGTTTTTATGATAAAGAAGGAGCAGATGAGCTTGTTTTCCTTGATATTTCTGCCAGCCACGAAGGCCGGGATACGATAGTTGAAGTTGTAGAACGTGTTGCCGCAGAACTCGCTATTCCTTTTACGGTCGGAGGCGGAATTAATAAGCTCGAAGATATGAAAAGAGTCTTAAGAGCTGGAGCTGACAAAGTTTCCGTAAATACAGCAGCATTACTAAGACCCGAATTGATTACTGAAGGATCAGATTACTTCGGTGCGCAATGTATCGTGGTAGCGATCGATGCTAAATATGATGATGAGCTTGAATCGTGGCGTGTATATACGCATGGGGGACGCAAACCCACTCAATGGGAAGTCACTGAGTGGGCGCGAGAGGCAGTGAAACGAGGTGCTGGAGAAATTCTTTTAACCAGCATGGACAAGGACGGAGAAAAGTCTGGATTTAACCTTGCTCTTACAAAAGCAGTCAGTGAAGCAGTGACTGTTCCTGTAATTGCATCAGGCGGCGCTGGAAACGCTGATCATTTTTATGATGCGTTCACAGAAGGTAAAGCAGATGCGGGTTTAGCCGCTAGCATTTTTCATTATAAAGAAACTTCAATCGGAGAGCTAAAGTCAGAATTGCAAAAGTTGGGGGTGGCTGTACGTTGAAATGGGAAAAGTTGAAATTTGATGAAAATGGTCTGATTCCTGCTGTAGTACAGGATTATCAGTCAAAAGAGGTTTTGACGGTCGCATATATGAGTGAAAAGTCGCTCGAAAAAACGGTCGAAATCGGCGAAACTGTATTTTTTTCAAGATCCCGAAAAAAATTATGGCACAAAGGTGAGACATCCGGAAATACACAGAAAGTAAAGAGCATTAGATTCGACTGTGATCAGGATTCATTAGTGGTTTTGGTAGAGCCTAAAGGACCAGCGTGCCATACAGGGACATATAGTTGTTTTTCAGAAACCCTTTATCGTGCAGACGAAAATCATGATGAACCAAACCGTGACAGATATGCAATTCTAAATGAGCTGCAGGAAATTATCGCGCGACGAGAGCACGAAATGCCTGAAGGTGCTTACACCACTTATCTTTTTGAGCATGGAGTAGATAAGATCCTTAAAAAAGTAGGGGAAGAAGCAGGTGAAGTCATCATCGCAGCGAAAAATCGTGACCCTGAAGAATTGAAATGGGAAGTTTCCGACCTTCTTTATCACGTATTGGTGCTTTTGCAGGAGCAAAAGGTACCGTTGGACGACATTTTAGCTACATTAAAAGAAAGACATACGAAAAAGGACAGCTGAGGAGTGATTTCTCGGTTGTTTTTTTGTTTTGACGGCGATTTATACTCGCTCGTGGGGTTTTATGCTCGCTCGTTGGTTTTATGCTCGCTCGTGGAGATTTATGCTCGCTCGTGGGGTTTTATGCTCGCTCGTGAGGTTTTATGCTCGCTCGTTGGATTTATGCTCGCCTTGGGGGATTTATACTCGCCCTCGGGGTTTTATGTACGCTCGCGAATTTCCGCACGCCCGCTATCACCCAATCCTTCAGATTTAGATCCTCCCTCAATCATTTATTGTCGAAAGTTTCCTGCACATTATTTACAGTCAAAGGGGTGTTTGTATTTTTAGCCTGTGTTATAATTTTTGGGTTGAAAACTTTGTGAACTGAACGATATAGAAGTTAATAAGTTTACATAGTAGATGGAGGAACGAATTATATGTATAAACGAAAAAGGGCCAGTGAAGCAGGCGGCCGTGTTCTTCCCTTTATTCAGGATGGGGATTATTTTTTTGAAAAAGGATTAAAAGCCTATAACAGGCGTGATTTATATACAGCAAAAAAAATGTTTGAGCGGGCCGTTACCTTCCAGCCGGATGAGCCCTCTTTTTTATGTCAGCTGGCTTCAACGCTTGCTGAGATCGGTGAATATGAAGAATCAAACC
This sequence comes from Fictibacillus nanhaiensis, assembly GCF_023715445.1. GTDB lineage: Bacteria > Bacillota > Bacilli > Bacillales > Fictibacillaceae > Fictibacillus > Fictibacillus nanhaiensis_D. The sequence continues at coordinate 1,385,967 of NZ_JAMBOD010000001.1, read as the reverse complement.
GATATTTATTGAACGTAATCGAGGGGACAGGCTCTGATATGTCAGAATGTCATTTTTTCCTTGCGAACAATTTTGCACATTTAGGTATGTATTCCGATGCGGAAGAACATGCTTTGCTTTATATGCAGTATGATCCAGACGGGGAGTTTGTAGACGATACGCAAGAGCTGCTGGATCTGATCAGCCTGGAAACAGGAAACAAGTCGATGAACTTGCCGCTTTCTACTGAAGAGGAACTGATCAAATTACATGATGAAGCGAGACAGTCTATTGAGCGCGGAGATCTGCCTCTTGCACAAGAGCAGCTTCGCGAGATTATCAATAATCACCCGAAGTTTTGGGCAGCATACAATAATTTAGCTCTGACTCATTTCTATAAGAGTGAATTCGATGAGGCGATGGATGTTCTTCAGGACGTTCTGGATAAGAATCCTGGAAACTTAAACGCCCTGTGTAATTTAGCGATCTTTTTATTTCATTTAGGAATGGACGAACCGGGCGGTAAGCTTGTTGAGCGGCTTAAAATGGTGCACCCGATGCATCCTGAGCACCGGTACAAGCTTGGTAATACGTTTGGGCTTTTAGAAGAGCATGTGTATGCGAATAAGTGGCTTCAAACCCTTAGAAAATCATCATTTGTTTATGATCCTGTAACGACTCATATGCTTGCGGTATCTTATTATGCGCTCGGACAAAAAGAGCTTTCTTTAAGAACATGGAAAAAGGTCCTCGAACTTGATCCGGAAGGCACTGTTGCACCATTTTATATCGAAAAAGCAAAGAACGATGAATTGATTGTTTCAGGCGGCGATTATCAGTATCGCATACCGACTAATAAGCAGAACAAGCCAAAAAAAGACCGGCAGATCAAGGCCATGGAACATATCCAGCAAGTTCGTAAAGGGCTGGAAAAAAACAAAATCACGCATTTATTTTTACTAAGAGGGAATAAAAATGAAGAGGCCTATGTAACTCTGCGTGATTTTTGCCTTCGTAAAGATGAGTCTTTGTTCGTAAAAGAAATCGCTGCAAATATCATGCTTGAACAACACCCAGAGATGCCGGTAAAACTCGCGCATGAAGAAGCGCTGGTAGACGTTGGGAGTCCTTCTGTTTTATTAACTAAGGCACTTGATGTTCTTCATATATTGAAAGAAAAGGGCGCAGCGCTTGATGAACAAGTTCTTTTTTACTGGTCAGAAGCCATAAAGCTTGCTGAGCTGAAAGGCGAAAAAATCTTTGAAAACGAAAAGGCTGTAGCAGGTGCAATTGATCACTTAGCACGTAAACAAAAAGGAAGATCAACTCAAAAAGCCATTGCTGATTTATACGGAGTCTCGATTGCTGTTCTTTCTTTAAGGATCAAAAAACTGATCGGCTGGGTAAATCGTAACGTATGAGCAGAATCGTGGACTTTGTTCCTAGGAGCCGATAGGATAGACATATAGTAAATAAGAATTTCCTTATATAAGGAGTGTGCTTTAATGAGTGAAGAAAAAATTTATGATGTTGCAATATTAGGTGCAGGACCAGCGGGTATGACTGCCGCGGTTTACACATCCCGTGCAAACCTGGATACGGTTATGATCGAACGAGGGATTCCAGGCGGACAGATGGCAAATACAGAAGACGTTGAGAACTATCCTGGATTTGACCATATTTTAGGACCAGAACTTTCAAACAAAATGTTCGAGCACGCGAAAAAGTTTGGTGCTGAATATGCATATGGAGATGTAAAAGAGATCATCGACGGTGAAGAGTACAAAACAATCAAAGCCGGAAGCAAAACGTATAAAGCCCGTTCAATCATTATTTCAACAGGTGCTGAATATAAAAAGCTTGGCGCACCTGGTGAAAAAGAACTTTCAGGCCGCGGAGTTTCTTATTGTGCGGTTTGTGACGGAGCTTTCTTTAAAGGCCGTGAACTGGTTGTTGTCGGCGGCGGAGACTCTGCTGTTGAAGAAGGCGTGTACTTAACACGTTTTGCGACAAAGGTTACGATCGTTCACAGACGTGATACGTTGCGTGCTCAAAAAATCCTTCAGCAGCGTGCATTTGATAACGACAAGATCGATTTCATATGGAATCATTCCGTTAAAGAAATCCATGGTGAAAATAACAAAGTCAGCAACGTAACGCTCGTGAACACTGAAACTGGTGAAGAGCAAGATTTTAAAACAGACGGTGTATTCATATACATCGGAATGCTGCCGCTTAATGCAGCCTTCAAAGACCTTGGAATCACAAACGAGAACGGTTATGTAGAAACGAACGAACAGATGGAAACCAAGATCCCTGGAATCTTTGCTGCTGGTGATATCCGTGAAAAAACACTTCGTCAGATTGTTACGGCTACCGGTGATGGAAGTATCGCCGCACAGGCTGCTCAGCATTATGTGGAAAATTTGGCTGAAAAGTTAAAAAACGTAACTTCTAATTAATCAACTTGTAACAGTGGTGAAACAATTGTGGGGTATTATAAAAATAAGAAATTGACCCCCTTTTTATAAAAGCAAGACTTTGACACGGAGCTATGCGCCGTGTCCTTTTTTTATTTATCGGGATTTTTTCACATAATAAGTGAAAAACAATACTTTAAAAGTAAGAATGCTAAATACGATAAACCCTTCAGGCGTCTGTATTGTGAGGGGTTACATAATTTAGTATACTAAACGATATAGACAAAGCCCTGAGGTGAATTAAGTGCAAAGAGTAACAAACTGTGTGTTAATCAAAGATAATCAAGTGCTTTTGCTTCAAAAGCCTAGACGGGGCTGGTGGGTTGCTCCCGGCGGTAAAATGGAGTCAGAGGAGTCAATACGTGATTCCGTAATTCGGGAATACCGAGAAGAGACCGGGATATATTTAATGAATCCGCAACTGAAAGGTGTTTTTAATTTTATTATTAAACAAGGTGACAAAATCATTTCTGAATGGATGATGTTCACTTTTTTAGCAACCGATTCGGAAGGTGTAGCACTTGAAGAGTGTGAAGAAGGAATTCTCGCTTGGAAGCCGGTTGATGAAGTGAGAGAACTGCCGATGGCACCAGGGGATCATCACATTTTGGATTATGTTACAAATGGAAGCAATATGATTTTTGGCACATTTACGTATACACCTGATTTTGAGTTGCTTTCCTATCGATTAGATCCGGCATAAGATAGAGCCGTCTGCATAAGAATTGAACATAGTTTACAGGGGGGAAATGGCATGGAAAGACAAGACGTACAAATGGTGATTATTACAGGAATGTCAGGAGCCGGTAAAACGGTGGCCATGCAGAGCTTCGAGGATTTAGGCTACTTCTGTGTAGATAATCTGCCGCCAGCACTACTCCCTAAATTTGTAGAATTGATGCAAGAATCTGCTGGCAAGCTGAATAAAGTTGCCCTTGTGATGGACCTTCGCGGACGCGAGTTCTTTGATCAACTGTTCTCAACACTTGACCAGCTCGCGATTTCTTCAGACATTCAGCCGCAGATTTTATATTTAGACTGCAAGGATGCTACACTTGTCCGCCGCTATAAGGAAACACGACGCTCACATCCACTGGCGAAAAGCGGAAATCCTCTTCAAGGCATTACGCAAGAACGTGAAATGCTGGAAGAATTAAAGGGAAGAGCACAGCAAGTGTTAGATACTTCAGACCTTAAGCCGCTTCAGCTTCGTGAGCGCATTATTCAGCGATACTCAGCGAATGCTGCACATCCGTTTACGATCAACGTGATGTCGTTCGGATTTAAATATGGTATGCCGATCGATGCTGACTTAGTGTTTGACGTCCGTTTCTTGCCTAACCCGCATTATATTGAGCATATGAGACCGCGAACTGGGCTTGAGCCTGACATTTCGGAGTATGTGCTGAAATGGCCAGAGACAAACAAGTTTTTAGAGAAGCTGCTTGATCTTCTGCATTTTATGGTTCCGCAATACAAGCGTGAAGGAAAGAGCCAGCTGATCATCGGGATCGGCTGTACAGGCGGGAAACATCGTTCTGTAGCCCTAGCTGAATATATCGGAAACTCGCTTTCAAAAGAGTACGTCACATTCAGCAGTCACAGAGATATGGGAAAGGATAAAGTATAGATGAAAAAGCAGCCGAAAGTGGTAGTGCTTGGCGGAGGAACGGGTCTATCCGTTTTACTCCGCGGTTTAAAGCACTATCCTGTTGATATTACTGCTATCGTTACGGTTGCAGATGACGGCGGCAGCTCAGGAAGACTGAGGAGAGATTATGATATGCCTCCTCCTGGTGACGTTAGAAACGTGATCGCTGCGCTTTCTGAGGTGGAACCGCTTGTAGAAAAAATGTTTCAGCACCGGTTCAAAGTGGGTGACGGAATTGTAGGTCACTCGCTTGGGAACCTTCTTTTAGCTGCCATGCATGATATTACGGGTGATTTTTTAACCGGAATCCGGGAACTTTCACGAGTTTTAAACGTAAGAGGTCAAGTACTGCCTGCAGCGAAAAACAGTATTATTTTAAGTGCGGAATTAGAAGATGGGACGATTGTACAGGGGGAATCCAAGATCCCGTTGTCGAATAAAAAAATTAGACGTGTTTTTTTATCTGATGAGGAGATTGAACCTTTACGTGAGAGTGTGAAAGCGATTCAAGAAGCTGATCTCATTGTAATCGGACCAGGAAGTCTGTATACGAGTATTCTGCCCAATTTGCTTGTTACCGGTATTTCTACAGCTATTCGTGAGGCAACGGCACCTAGAGTGTATGTATGCAACGTGATGACACAACCGGGTGAGACGACAGATTATACAGCCGGAGATCATATCCAGGCTTTAATCGACCATGTTGGGCATAATTTTATTGATGTGGTCATCGTAAACAACGAAACGATTCCTTCTGAGTTTTTAGATCTTTACCTTGAAGAAGGTGCGTCACAAGTTAAGTTTGATGAAGAACGTCTAAAATCGTTCGGCATCGGATTGGTTTGCGATAATATTATTCAATACGGGACGCTGGTCAGACATGATGCCAAACGTGTATCGGATCTGCTTTTAGGTTTGATTGAAAAATAGAAAGTGTTATGGAACAAAAGAGGGTGGTGAAGCAGATGTCATTCGCTGCAGATACAAAGAAAGAATTGACGCAGCTGGAACTGAAGGACTGCTGTAAAAAGGCAGAACTGGCTGCATTGATTCGAATGAATGGCTCCATCTCTTTCAGCAACAGAAAGCTGATTCTGGATATTCCCACTGAGAATGCTGCAATTGCGAGAAGAATCTATACGTTGATCAAGCGTGTTTATCCTTATCATGTTGAGCTATTGGTGCGAAAAAAGATGCGCTTGAAAAAGAACAACGTATACATCGTACGTGTTTCAGAAGAATCGAGAGCATTGTTGGAAGATTTGAAGATTATTGACGGGTCGTTCACGTTTACCCGCAATATTGCAGAGGAATTTAATAAAAAAAGCTGTTGCCGTCGTGCATATATGAGAGGAGCTTTCCTTGCGGGGGGGTCCGTAAACCATCCTGAGACAAGCTATCATCTCGAGATTTTTTCAATGTACGAAGAGCATACGGTTGCATTAGCTGAACTGATGAATAAGTTTAAGCTGAAAGCGAAAGTTCTTGAACGTAAAAAAGGGTATATCATTTACTTAAAAGATGGTGAGAAGATCTCAGAGTTCTTAACATTAATCGGCGCTCACCATGCCGTTCTATTCTTTGAAGATATTCGCATTTTAAAAGATATGCGAAATTCGGTTAACCGCCTTGTAAACTGCGAAACGGCAAATTTAAACAAAACCGTTGGAGCAGCGATGAGACAGGTGGAGAATATTAAATACATCGAAGAACAAGTAGGACTTGAGGTGCTTCCTGATAAGCTGCGTGAGATCGCCCGGCTGCGCGTTACACATCAGGAAATTACGCTTAAGGAGCTAGGAGAAATGGTATCCTCCGGCCCTGTCAGCAAATCAGGTATAAATCACAGATTGCGAAAAATTGACGAAATTGCAGAAAAAATTAGAACCGGTCAACCCATCAATTGATGTTTCATAGAGAGAAGAAGGTTAGAGGAGGTAGAATAGAATGGTTGAGAAGAAGGTAACTGTGCAGTTGAAAAGCGGACTTCAGGCCCGTCCGGCAGCGCTTTTCGTGCAAGAAGCAAACCGTTTCACATCAGATGTGTTCGTTGAAAAAGAAGGCAAGAAAGTCAATGCAAAAAGCATCATGGGGATTATGAGCTTAGCAGTCGGTTCTGGCTCTGAGCTTTTGTTAGCAGTTGATGGTCCTGATGAAAATGAGGCGATCGAAGCCCTCGCTGAGTTTGTTTCAAAAGCAGAGTAGGGGTCTGACCCCAGACAAATACAAACCGCCCTTTTGTCCATATGAGGAGGACAAAAGGACGGTTTTTTTCAATTTATAGGGTTGGCCCTACAACGTTTCTTAATATAATGATAAAGAGGAAAGGGAGGCGATTGCTATGCAGCATACGAGTATTATGTATGACTGGTCGTTTGCCGCGGTGTTAACGGTGATAAACTTTCTCTTAACTCTTTATATTCTTAAACCCAAGAAAAGCACACTGCGGAGGATCTATTGGGTTTTTATGCTTATTTTTATTACCATCTATCCTCTTGCTTTGTTGAGTTCTTCCTTTTTGGACCCGGTTAATCCAGGTCTCTTCTTAAGTTTAGCGTTTACCATCACGGTTTCATTTACTGCTTTGTTAGTTTTCAGTGTTTGCTGGGTGTGGGTCTTCAGGCATTCCTTTTTTCGCTAACAGGACTGAACGGCCACAAACCCCCTCTTCAATTGGCAGTTGACAGATAAAGGGCTAGCCTTTATATTATTCACTAATCAGGAGAATAGCAATTAGTTGAGATGAGTGGAGAAAAGAGAGCATAGCTTGAGCTGAGTTGAGAGTTTTTAATCCTGGATTAAGCCTCTTTCTTAGTTTATTAATGATGCAGAAGCAAGCCTCCGCTATAACGATAGCGCGAGGCTTTTAATTTTTAGAAAGAGGTGAGTTGACTATGTTTATCCCATCTTTAGAAGATACTCTAACTTTAACGAAACAGAAATATAACGTCATCCCGATAGGATTCACGTACCTATCTGATCATGAAACGTGTATCTCACAGTTTGAGAAGGTCCGCCACGAAACGTATTCGTTTTTACTCGAAAGCGTTGAAGGCGGAGAACGCTGGGCGAGGTACTCCTATATTGGCAGAAGGCCATTTTTGGTGATCTCCTCAAAGGGTTATGATGTGAATCTAACTTATTTGAATGAAAATGAAAACCAAACGATGCATGAACAAGGATCTCCTTTAGACATTGTTAAGAAACACATAGCACGCTACAAATCTCCCAAACTCTCTGAACTACCTCCATTTACAGGAGGGGCTGTTGGATTTTTCGGCTATGATCTTATTCATACGTTTGAAAACGTCCCAGCGCCGCCAAATCCATCCAAACAGTCGAATGAAATGGAATTTTTGTTTACGGATGAAATAATTGTTTTTGATCATCTCAAACAAAAAACTACGATTTTATGTAATTTGCACATTGCTCCTGATGATCATGCAGACTCTATTCGATTAAAATATGAAAAAGTATGTTCCAAAATCCGAAAAACTTACCGTGAATTGCAGGAACCATCGATAAACAAATCAATTAAAAATGAGTTTACATTTGAAAAAAATCAACAGGGATCGAAAGTCCGTTCATCACATTCAAAAGAAGAATTTTGTTCGATGGTTGAAAAAGCTAAAGAATACATTAAAACAGGTGATATCTTTCAGGTCGTTTTATCACAGCGATTTGAGCAGGAAACAGAAGCGGATCCTTTCGATGTGTACAGGCTGCTTCGTTCCATGAATCCGTCGCCCTACATGTATTATTATAAATCGAACGACACCTATATTGTTGGCGCGTCACCTGAACTGCTTGTTAAAGTTGATAACGGCTGCGTGGAAAACCGCCCGATTGCAGGTACCCGGCCAAGAGGGAAAACACGTGAAGAAGACTTAGCGTTTGAACAAGACCTTTTAGCTGACGAAAAAGAACGGGCAGAACATGTGATGCTTGTAGACCTTGGCCGAAATGATGTTGGCCGGGTGAGTGAATTCGGAACAGTTGAACTGGATTCTTATATGGAGATCGAACGATATTCGCATGTGATGCATATGGTTTCTCATGTAAAAGGAAAATTAAAAAGTGATAAAGATTTCTTTGATGCGCTTCGTTCATGTATGCCGGCAGGTACCGTTTCAGGTGCCCCAAAAGTAAGAGCGATGCAGATCATCTCAGAGCTTGAAAAAGATGCACGAGGCGTCTATGGAGGAGCAATCGGCTATTTAGGGTTTAATGGCCAAATGGACTCTTGTATCGCCATTCGAACTATAGTGTTCCAAGACGGAAAAGCGTGTGTACAAGCGGGAGCAGGTGTAGTAGCAGATTCCGTACCAGAGCGGGAATACGAAGAAACTGTCAATAAAGCCAAAGCCATGCTCAAAGCAATCGAGGGGGGGACAGACCCCAGACAAATACAAATCCCAAGTTTGTCCATCCAGTAAAGACACCATTATTAAGCCAAACGTAGTTGCATATAAAAAAACAGGACCGCCCTTTGCAGTCCTGTTTTTCATTTTTAAATTATTTTTTAATATCTGTGCTGTCCACAGATGTAATCAGCTTATCGACTAAGCCGTATTCAACCGCAGCTTCAGCTGTAAGGAAGTTGTCACGGTCTGTATCACGCTCGATCACTTCAAGCGGCTGACCTGTTTTTTCAGCCAAGATTTTGTTAAGCTGTTCACGCATCTGGATAATGCGGCGTGCATGAATTTCGATATCACTTGCTTGACCGCGAGTTCCGCCAAGCGGCTGGTGAATCATAACCTCTGAGTTTGGAAGAACGTAACGCTTTCCTTTTTCACCTGCAGCAAGCAAGAATGCACCCATGGATGCAGCCATACCGATACAAATCGTTGATACATGCGGCTTAATGAAGTTCATTGTGTCATAGATCGCCATACCAGCTGTAATGGATCCACCTGGGCTGTTTATGTATAACGAGATGTCTTTATCAGGATCTTCAGCGGCTAAGAATAAAAGCTGTGCAACGATAGAGTTAGATACGTTGTCATCGATCGCGCTGCCAAGCATAATAATACGGTCTTTTAATAATCGGGAGTAGATATCGTAAGCGCGCTCCCCACGGTTCGTTTGTTCAATTACTGTTGGAATTAAGTTCATGGAAATCCTCCTTCTCCTTTTTCACTTTTAACTGTACTGTCATCATACAAAAAAGGTCAAACAAGGTCAAACGATATGCTGTGTAACTTTTCATTTCGCCAACTTTGCTGAATATCCTTCTTAAACCTTATGTATGGGCTATCATCATAATGCCCGCAAGGAGTAGGATTTTAAACCTCTAGATGTGAAAACATTACCCTAAATCTTATAAATGTAAGCTTATATCTCATTTTTTATTTCTATATAAGCCGTTTCTAAATTACGGATGCGGCGAACGATCTCGCTATTTTTATTCAGGTTATCGTTAATTAATGTACCAACAATAGAACGGTAATACGCGTTCATCGCATGTGTTTTTGTAAAAATGTCTTTGTTTCTTTCTATATATTGTTGAAAATTTTCTTTAAAATAAGGAACTGAAAATGCTTCGCTCATGGTCATCCTCCTAAATCTTAGTTAAAAGTAAAAATTAATGTATAGAAAACCCTTATTTATCATAGCCTATTCTTGTGCTCAATCAAAATTAAATGAACAAAATCATCCCTTGTTTTGACAATTGAACTTGAGCATGTTATAGTATATTTAACCATTTACGTTGTGAATATTTTTGGATTTAAAGCGGTCGTACTTTTGAATAAGAAGTGGAACACTTAAATCCGCTTCTGATTATTCAGATGAGTACGCATTTTTTTATGTTCTTTTATTTACATAGTAATACGGTTAAAAGAGTTAAAACGCTTACATAGCGTTTGTAAGGAGGAAACACCCATGCAAAATGGTAAAGTAAAATGGTTTAACGCTGAGAAAGGTTTCGGCTTCATCGAGGTTGAAGGCGGAAACGACGTATTCGTTCACTTTTCTGCGATTCAATCTGAAGGCTTCAAGTCTCTTGAAGAAGGACAAGAAGTATCTTTCGAAATCGTTGATGGCGAGCGTGGACCACAAGCTGCTAACGTAACAAAACTTTAATAGTAAAGTTTAAAATGCCAGACTGCCTTCGGGCGGTGCTGGCATTTTTTTGTTTTAACGAGTTTTAAATTGTGTGGGAATTGACTGGGGTCTGTCCCGGGACAGACCCCAGTTAGTTTCAATCAATCCCTCTTCTATTGCCACACCAAATTTTGTAGGATGTACAGCGCTTACATCTGTAGTATCATGATAGGTGGGGAGGGATTTAAAAAATGGAAATGGGTTTGTATCAACAGCAGAGCATGAATCTTGTCATGACAACTGAACTACGTCAGGCCATCGCCATTTTACAAGTTCCTAGTTATGAACTTACATCCTATCTACAAGAACAAGCGTTAGAAAATCCTCTAATTGAAATTTCAGAGCCTAAAGGCATGTTTACAACACTGAAAAAGAGCGTTCGCAAAAAAGGAATCAGCGGTTCTTCCGCCGATAAACAACAAAGTTATGACCATCTGATCATCGAACAAGAAACTCTATATGACTTTCTATATAAACAATCGATCCTGTTTCCGCTCCAGGAACAGGACCGCAAAGTATTTAATTTTCTATTAATGAGTCTGAATGAAAATGGCTATTTGACGGTTTCGGCTGAAGAAACGGCTGCACGTTTTTCCATCAAAATAGAAACATGCGAAGAGCTGATCAAACTTCTTCAAAAATTAGAACCTGCAGGTATCGGTGCACGAAGTTTAAGAGAATGCCTTCTTATCCAGCTGCGCTGTCAAAAACTTGAAAACACACTAAGCTACATAATAGTAGATCAGCATTTAGAACTGCTTGCTGAACGTAAAATAAAAGTGCTATCTGCGCTGCTTCACGTTCAGCCCCAGCAAATAGAAGAGGCAGCAGATTTTCTTCAAACCTTGGATCCCCGCCCAGGTGCCGCTTTTTCACCGGCAGATGAGCAGTCTTATCTTTATCCAGATGTTTCAGTGACTGAAGAGAACGGACGGTTTCATATTTCCATTAACGAGCAATATACGCCTGACATAAAACTGAACGACAGCTATGCATCACTTTTACACGATAAAAACTCAACTTCTAAGTTTATAGATGAATCCTTTCAGAAATTCAACTGGCTAAAAAAAGCATTAGAGCAAAGAAAAGAGACGCTGCTCAAAATAACAGCTGAAATCGTTAGAGTTCAAGAGAAGTATTTTTATACGTTCAACAAAACGGACCTTATACCGCTAACGTTAAAAGATGTAGCTGATGAAATAGGCGTACATGAATCTACCGTAAGCCGCGCAGTCAAAAATAAAGTCCTACAGACTTCAAAGGGAGCAGTTGAGCTCAAATCCTTTTTTTCTGCAAAAATATTAATGCAGGATGGAGGGAGTGCTTCTGCAACATCTGCTAAATCTGAGATAAAAAAGCTTGTAGAAAGCGAAGACAAATTAAAGCCTCTATCCGACCAGGTTCTTGCGTCACTGTTAGAACAAAACAGCGGAATGAGCATCTCACGCAGAACTGTTGCAAAATACCGGGAAGAACTTAAGATACCTTCATCTGCAAAAAGAAAACGTTATTCTTCATAATTGAAATATAAGATCTTTTCCAGGGGAAGAGATCTTTTTCTTTTGATCAATAGATTCATGATAAACTAACTACAAAGTTAACAATCGTTTTAAAAGGAGAACCAAAAATGGGCCACAAAAACTTGATTTTTTATACGAAAATACATTGTCCACTCTGCGATAAGGCGCATAAACTATTACAAGAGCTACAAACAGAGATCCCTTTCACAATTGAAATAGTAGACATCTATAATGATGATGCTCTTGTTGAAAAATACGGAATGATGATTCCAGTTGTTGAAGTTGACGCCGAAGAAATTGACTATGGAATAATATCCATGGAAAAGGTTAAGAAAGCGCTTACTAATTTTTAATAAGTAAAAGTTGTTGAAATCTAGTGAAAGTATTTGATAATATATACTTGCCAGAAGGAAATTTGAATTTTTTATGACAAAAATAATGTCTGGCATGTTTTAAAATCATGCGATCAGGGAATTATACAATTGGCACTATTCATACTTGGGTAACACCAAGTTATTTTCTTACGCTAATGGGACACAAAATGACTAACCGGGACGAAGAGTGTCCACAGAGACACCATTTTACCCATCTTGTTTTTAAAACTTAACGGAATCCCATTGAATCAGGAGAATGTGCAATGAAAAATCTATTAGATGTACAAAAGAAATTGCTGCCAGACCTTCTGGAAACGATGAGGAAACGTTACAACGTTTTAAATGTAGTGAGAATTCACGAGCCAATTGGCAGAAGAAGTTTAGCTTCAACCCTGAACATGACAGAACGAGTCTTGCGTTCTGAGGTTTCCTTTTTAAAAGATCAAGGACTTCTTACCATTCAAACGTCTGGCATGTCATTAACTTCAGAGGGACATGATATTTTAGTAGAACTTTCTGAAATGATGAAAGAATTGTCAGGTTTGCATGTTTTAGAATCAGATCTTAAGGAAATGTTAAATCTGTCTGAAGTCATCGTAGTACCTGGTGACAGTGATCAAGATCTTTGGGTCAAGAACGATATGGGTAAAGCTGCGGCTGACAGGCTTAAACGTCAGCTATCATCAAAAACCATCATCGCGGTAACGGGCGGTACAACACTTGCCTCAGTAGCTGAAATGATGTCTCCCATTCAAAAAGGCCAGCAGTTGCTGTTTGTGCCTGCCCGCGGCGGACTTGGAGAGAAAGTAGAGAACCAAGCCAACACCATTTGCTCGACAATGGCTCAAAAAGCCAACGGCGAATACAGATTGCTTCATTTGCCGGATCAGCTAAGCAAGGAAACTTACCTTTCGTTAATGGCTGAACCTGGTGTAAAAGAAGTGATGGAGCTCATACACTCCGCTGGTATAGTGCTTCACGGGATTGGTGATGCTAAAACAATGGCAGAACGCAGGAATTCCAACCCATCCCTTTTGGAAAAACTGGATGAAGAAAAAGCCGTTGCAGAGGCATTTGGCTACTACTTTAACCAGAAGGGGGAAGTCGTTCATCGCGTCCGAACAATTGGACTGCAGCTTGATGAGCTTCACAAAAGTGACTTCATCATGGCAGTAGCAGGCGGTTCATCAAAGGCAGATGCGATTGCAGCTTTTATGAAACACGGCCCGAAAAAGGTACTTATAACAGACGAAGGAGCTGCCCGTAAACTTTTGGAACGTTCATAAGTCTATTTTCAATTCGTTATTAAGGGTTTTTCCCTTTATATAAAAAATAAATTCTCTCTTAAATCAAGGAGGTCATTTTACATGGCAACAAAGATTGGTATTAACGGTTTCGGTCGTATCGGCCGTAATGTATTCCGCGCAGCATTCAACAACCCTGAGGTAGAAGTTGTAGCTGTAAACGACTTAACAGATGCAGACACACTTGCATTCCTTTTAAAGCATGACACAGTTCATGGCAAGTTCACTGGTTCTGTAGAAGTTAAGGAAAATGCACTTATTGTAGATGGCAAAGAAATTAAAGTTTTAGCTGAGCGTGATCCAGCACAACTTGGCTGGGGAGACCTTGGCGTAGAAGTAGTTGTTGAATCAACTGGACGTTTCACAAAGCGTGCAGACGCTGCTAAACACTTAGAAGCTGGCGCTAAGAAAGTAATCATTTCTGCTCCTGCATCAGATGAGGATATTACAGTAGTTCTTGGTGTTAACGAAGACAAGTACGACGCTGCTAGCCATGATGTTATCTCTAACGCATCTTGTACAACGAACTGTCTTGCACCATTCGCAAAAGTTCTTCACGAGAAGTTCGGCGTGAAGCGCGGTATGATGACAACCGTTCACTCATACACAAACGATCAGCAAATTCTAGATCTTCCACATAAAGATCTTCGTCGTGCTCGTGCGGCAGCTGAGAATATCATTCCTACTTCTACTGGTGCTGCAAAAGCGGTATCTCTAGTGCTTCCTGAACTAAAAGGCAAGCTTAATGGTATGGCAATGCGTGTTCCAACTCCTAACGTTTCTTTAGTTGACTTAGTTGTTGAGCTTGATAAAGAAGTTTCAGTTGACGAGGTTAACGCTGCACTTAAAGCAGAAGCTGAAGGCAACCTAAAAGGTATCCTTGGCTACTCTGAAGAGCCGCTAGTATCTACTGACTACAATGGCGATACTCACTCTTCTACAATCGATGCTCTTTCCACAATGGTTATGGAAGGAAACATGGTTAAAGTAGTATCTTGGTACGATAACGAAACTGGTTACTCAAATCGTGTTGTAGATTTAATTGACTATATCGCTAAAAAAGGACTTTAATAGATAGAGAAGAACAATAAGGAGGGGGAGAAGTCGTTTTAAACCGGCTTCTACTCCTCTTTCCCATGTAAAACCCGGGGATTGTCATTCTTTTAATCTTTTTGACTAGTCAGGAGGCTGCATGTACTTATGAACAAAAAAAGTGTTCGTGACATCGATTTAAAAGGCAAAGTGGTTTTTTGCCGCGTTGATTTTAACGTGCCGATGAAAGATGGGAACATTACGGATGAAACGCGTATTGTTGCCGCTCTTCCAACCATCAAATACTTAACAGAGCAAGGTGCAAAAGTTCTTTTAGCAAGCCACTTAGGACGTCCAAAAGGACAAGTGGCAGAAGAGCTTCGCTTAGACCCAGTAGCTCAGCGTCTTTCTGACCTTCTTGGAAAAGAAGTTGTGAAAACAGACGAGGCTTATGGAGAAGAAGTAGAAAAAGCGTTATCTAGCTTAGAAGAAGGCGGCGTAATCCTCTTAGAAAACGTTCGTTTTTATCCAGGTGAGGAAAAGAACGATCCTGAATTGGCAAAGAATTTTGCTGCTTTAGCTGATGTTTATGTCAATGATGCATTCGGAGCAGCTCATAGAGCTCATGCTTCAACAGAAGGCATCGCAAAACACCTTCCAGCCGTTTCTGGGCTTTTAATGGAAAAAGAACTTGAAGTGCTTGGAAAAGCTCTATCTAACCCTGACCGTCCTTTCACTGCGATCATTGGCGGTGCGAAAGTTAAGGACAAGATTGATGTAATCGACAATCTATTAGAAAAAGTAGACAACCTGATCATCGGCGGAGGACTTGGCTATACGTTCATTAAAGCGCTTGGCCATGATGTAGGAAAGTCTCTTTTAGAAGAAGACAAGATCGAAACAGCGAAAACGTTCATGGAAAAAGCAAAGAAAAACGGCGTAAATCTCTTGATCGCGGAAGATGTTTTAGTAGCCGACGACTTCTCAAACGATGCAAATACTAAGATCGTTGACATCGATTCTATCCCATCAGACTGGGAAGGTCTTGACATCGGAACGAAAACAATTGAAAAGTACGTAAAGGTTATTAAAGAATCGAAGCTTGTAATATGGAACGGACCTATGGGTGTGTTCGAAATCGACGCATTCGCAAATGGTACACGTTCTGTTGCAAACGCACTTGCAGAAGCCACTGACACATACAGTGTTATCGGCGGCGGAGACTCAGCTGCGGCTGTTGAGAAGTTTGGTCTTGCTGATAAGATGAGCCACATCTCAACAGGCGGCGGTGCTTCTCTTGAGTTCATGGAAGGTAAGGCACTTCCAGGCGTCGAAGCACTTAACGACAAGTAAGACGATTACAAATTGAAAATTTTTTGAAAAAGACTGTTTTCGTATACTTTGTTGCCCTCGTTGGTGGTTGATTTCCGCTTCAGGATGCTCGTTTTTATGTGAAAAAAGGTACTTTGAGCGAAAAAAGGAAGATTTTGAGCGAAACGAAAGGTAGTTTGAGCGAAACCAAGAAGATTTTGAGCGTAACTCGGCGTTTCCTGAGCGAAACCTCATTGATTTTGAGCGAACGTGTAATAAATATAAGAACACGTACCGTGAAACAACGAGCCGCTTCCGCTTTTCGGGAATGTCCTGCTGTTCCTACCGGTAGTCTCGCGCCTTGCGATCCAATCAAATTGTCAATGATGTTCCGAATGCAACAACCTATTAGAAAATAGTCAAAAAAGAAACTCTTTAAAGAGGTGAATTTTGAATGCGTAAACCTATTATTGCAGGTAACTGGAAAATGAATAAAACGTTAACAGAAGCACGCAGTTTCGTAGAGGAAGTGAAAGGTCTTGTGCCTTCAGCTGATACAGTTGATTCTGTAATCTGTGCGCCTGCTCTTTTCCTTGATTGTTTAGCAGACGAAGCTGAGGGTACACCTCTTGCGATCGGTGCACAAAACATGCATTTTGAGGAGAGCGGTGCTTTCACAGGTGAGATCAGCCCTGTTATGTTAAAAGATCTAAACGTTCAGTATGTAATTCTTGGACATTCTGAGCGTCGTGAACTTTTTGGTGAAACAGATGAGCTGGTTAACCAAAAGACACATGCTGCTTTTAAACATGGATTAACTCCGATCGTTTGCGTTGGTGAAACACTGGAACAGCGTGAAGGAGACAAAACAAAGGATGTTGTAAAAGGCCAAACAGAAAAAGGACTTCAAGGTCTTTCAGATGAGCAGATGAAACAAACGGTTATCGCATATGAGCCAGTTTGGGCAATCGGAACAGGAAAGACCGCTTCTTCTGAAGATGCAAATGAAGTTTGTGCATACATCCGCAGTGTTGTTGCAGAACAATTCTCACAGGATGTAGCAGACGCTGTTCGTATACAATACGGCGGGAGTGTAAAACCTGATAACATTAAAGAGCTTATGAGCATGTCTGATATCGACGGTGCATTAGTTGGCGGAGCTAGTCTTGAGCCGAAGTCTTACCTTCAGCTTTTGGAGGGCGTTAGCCGATGAGTAAAAAACCGGTAGCTTTAATCATCTTAGACGGCTTTGCTTGCCGTAATGAAAACAAAGGTAATGCTGTTGCACAAGCGAAAAAGCCCAACTTTGACCGCTACTGGGAAACGTATCCGCATGCACAACTAACAGCAAGTGGGGAAGCTGTAGGACTTCCTGATGGTCAGATGGGGAATTCAGAAGTAGGTCACTTAAACATTGGTGCAGGACGTATCGTGTATCAAAGTTTGACTCGCGTGAATTTAGCGATCAAGGAGGGAGATTTTCACGAAAATCAAACCTTTATCGAAGCCATGAACCATGTGAAAGAAAAAGGAAAAGCGCTTCATATTTTTGGGTTGCTGTCTGACGGTGGAATTCACAGCCACATCGAACATATTTTATCGTTGCTTGAACTTGCTAAAAAGCAGAATGTAGAAAAGGTATATCTGCACGGATTCTTGGACGGGCGAGATGTACCGCCTCAATCTGCTAAGGGCTATATTCAAACAACAGTCAATAAGATGAATGAACTTGGTGTTGGTGAGATCGCAACATTATCAGGCCGCTATTATTCCATGGACCGCGACAAGCGATGGGATCGTGTAGAAAAGTCTTACCGCGCGATGGTTTATGGTGAAGGACCTGATTACACAGATCCATTTGAAGTTGTCGAAGATTCTTACAGCAATGGAATTCATGACGAGTTCGTCTTGCCATCTGTGCTTAAAAGGGAAAATGGCGAGCCAGTAGCAACGATCCAGGATGGAGACGCAGTCATCTTTTGTAACTTCCGTCCAGACCGTGCGATCCAAATTTCACAAGTGTTTACGAATGAAGACTTCCGTGGTTTCGACCGAGGGGATGCTTTTCCTAAAAATCTTCATTTTGTATGTTTAACACATTTTAGTGAAACAGTAGATGGTGATGTGGCATTTAAGCCGACAAACTTGGACAATACGCTTGGGGAAGTTTTATCACAGCAAAACTACAGACAGCTACGTATTGCCGAAACGGAAAAATATCCGCACGTAACGTTTTTCTTTAGCGGAGGACGTGAAGCGGAGTTCCCTGGTGAGACCCGCATCTTGATCGATTCGCCGAAAGTTGCAACATACGACTTAAAGCCTGAAATGAGTGCTTATGAAGTGACGGATGCACTTTTAGGAGAGATCGAAGCGGATAAGCATGATGCAATCATCTTAAACTTTGCTAACCCTGATATGGTAGGTCATTCTGGAATGCTTGAGCCTACGATTAAAGCGGTTGAAACAGTTGATGAATGCTTAGGGAAAGTAGTAGATGCGATACTTGCAAAAGGGGGAGCGGCTATCATCACAGCTGACCATGGAAACGCCGATGAGGTAATTACGATGAAAGGCAACCCGATGACCGCTCATACTACGAATCCTGTACCGGTAATTGTCACTCAGGAGGGAGTAGAACTCCGTCAGGATGGAGTATTAGCAGACCTGGCACCAACGGTTCTAACCCTTTTAGGCGGCAATCAGCCAAAAGAAATGACTGGTAAAACGTTAATCAAATAGGATCTTTGGTGAATAAACCTGTAAAGGACCCTTGTACGTTTGCATCAGCTGGCTTATGGTGAGTTTATAAACTTTTTTATTAAAAGGAGAGAATTTTATGTCAACGATTATTGAAATTTATGCTCGCGAAGTCCTTGACTCTCGTGGTAATCCAACAGTTGAAGTAGAAGTTTACACGGAATCAGGTGCTTTCGGACGAGCAATCGTTCCAAGTGGTGCTTCTACTGGTGAATACGAAGCAGTTGAGCTTCGTGATGGAGACAAGGAGCGTTACCTTGGAAAAGGTGTTATGAACGCTGTTAACAATGTAAACGAAAACATCGCTCCTGAGCTAATCGGCTTTGATGTATTAGACCAAGTTGGAATCGACCAAACGTTGATCGAGCTTGATGGAACTGAAAACAAAGGTAAGCTTGGCGCTAATGCAATCCTTGGTGTTTCCATGGCTGTTGCACACGCTGCTGCTGATTTCTTAAATGTACCGCTTTACATGTACCTTGGCGGATTCAACTCTAAGACTCTTCCTGTTCCGATGATGAACATCCTTAACGGTGGAGAGCACGCTGACAATAACGTTGATATTCAAGAATTCATGGTTATGCCTGTTGGTGCGGAAAGCTTCCCTGAAGCACTTCGCATGGGGGCTGAAATCTTCCACAGCCTAAAAGCAGTACTTAAAGAAAAAGGCTTAAACACAGCTGTTGGAGACGAAGGCGGATTTGCTCCCAACCTTTCTTCAAACGAAGAAGCGCTTCAAACGATCATGGAAGCAATCGAAAAAGCCGGCTACAAGCCAGGTGAAGAAGTTCGTCTTGCAATGGACGTTGCAGCTTCTGAGTTGTTCAAGAAAGAAGATGGCAAATACCACCTTTCTGGTGAAGGTGTTGTTAAATCATCTGAAGAGATGGTTGCATTCTACGAAGAGCTTGTTAACAAGTATCCAATCGTTTCAATCGAAGACGGACTTGATGAAAACGACTGGGAAGGCTTTAAGCTATTAACAGAGCGTATCGGTGACCGCGTTCAGCTAGTTGGTGACGACTTGTTCGTTACAAACACGACAAAGCTTTCTGAAGGAATTGAAAAAGGGATCGGAAACTCAATCCTTATCAAAGTTAACCAAATCGGTACATTGACTGAAACATTTGATGCGATCGAAATGGCTAAGCGTGCAGGTTACACAGCTGTAATCTCTCACCGTTCGGGTGAATCAGAAGACAGCACAATCGCTGACATCGCCGTTGCTACAAACGCTGGTCAGATTAAAACAGGTGCTCCTTCACGTACAGACCGTGTTGCGAAGTACAACCAGCTTCTTCGTATCGAAGACGAGCTAGGTAACCTTGCCGTATATCCTGGAATGAACGCATTCTACAACCTAAAGAAATAAGTAGTACAAAAGTAGGGGTCTGACCCCAAACAAAGACAAACCCGCCATTTTGTCTTTCTGAAAAAAACACCTCCGAGTTTATTAATAACTCGGAGGTGTTTTTTATGTGAAAGCAAGAGGTCAGTCCTCTAACTACAACGAGCTTTTTGGAATATGCTTTTCTTTTATGTGGATATTTGTATAATTAAAACTAGCTGAATAAGAAATTAAGGTCGTTTTATGCCTTGCATAAAGCGTTAAAAGGGAAGTTGGTGAAAATCCAGCACGGTCCCGCCACTGTAATCGGTAGAGCTGTTCAATAGCCCACTGTTCGTTTAAGAATGGGAAGGGGAGCTAAGCTTGTTTGACCCGAGAGTCAGGAGACCTGCCTTAATAGATTGTGCGTACCTTCGAGGAAAAGGGAAAGCAATAAGTGAACATTAACACTTTGTTTATTTTATTGTATTTTGCTCTCCGAAGGGAGGGCTTTTTTTATTTTAATACGTTCGCCCTTTCAAACAGGATTTAGAAAGTACCGGTCGATTTGTTTAGCTGATAAATTATACGGGAGAGATGAAAAGATGAAAAGATTGATATCTTTATGGTTTACGCTGATGCTCGTCATTAGTGTAATAGCAGGATGTTCTGCTGAAAAGACAGGATCTACAGAAAAGGCTGCTGAAAGCACAAAAGTACATACCGGCGCATTTCCTGTTTCGATAGAAGATGATACAGGTGAAAAAATAACAATAGAAAAAAAACCAAAACGTATCGTATCTTTGGTTCCGAGTAATACGGAAATTGCTTTTGCTCTTGGATTAGAAAAAGAAATCGTAGGAGTTTCTGATTTTGATAATTATCCTGAAGCCGCGCTAAAAAAAGAAAAAATCGGGGACATGGAGTTTAATGTTGAGAAGATTATAGGTTTAAAGCCAGACCTTGTTCTTGCACATGCATCAGGAGGTGAAAGTGCTAAACCAGGGTTATCACAGATTAAAGATGCTGGGATACCTGTTCTTGTTGTAAAAGATGCAACCAATTTTGAAGACACGTATGGATCAATCGAAATGATAGCAAAGGCGACAGGTACGAAAAAAGAAGGACAAACTATCATTCAGTCAATGAAAGATGACTTAAAACAGATTAAAGATCAAGCAAAAAATGTAAAAGATAAGAAAAAGGTATGGGTAGAGGTTTCTCCAGAACCTGAGATCTATACGACTGGAAAAGGAACGTTTATTGACGAGATGTTAAACGTTATTCAAGCAACCAATGCAGCTGGTGATCAGCAAGGCTGGGTGAAAGTGACTGAAGAAGAAGCGGTTAACTACAATCCAGAAGTAGTGATTACAACTTATGGCTATTATGTTGAAAATACAAAAGACCAAGTAATGAAACGGAGTGCATGGAAAGATGTCCCTGCGGTAAAAAATGAGCAAGTTTTTGATGTTCATTCAGATAAAGTAACAAGGCCGGGTCCTCGCTTGATCGAAGGGGTGAAGGAACTTGCCAAAGCAATCTATCCAGATGTATTTAACGAATAAATTCTTTTGGTCTTACTTGACTGTTTTTCTTATTTTATTGTTTACCATTGGAATTGGGGTATCGGCAGGCAGTGTGCCAATCCCCCTTTCTCACGTATTTCAAATCATTTTTTCTGAAATTTTTCATACAAAGCTGCCCGATGGCATTGACATTGCAACTGTAAATATCGTCATGCAGATTCGCTTTCCAAGAGTGCTTTTAGCAGCAATGGTCGGGTGCTCTCTTGCTTTGGCAGGTACAGCGTTTCAGGGACTTTTAAAAAATCCTCTAGCTGATCCATACACACTCGGGGTTTCTTCCGGTTCAGCGCTTGGGGCAGTCTGCGTTTTATTTTTTAGCTTCCAACTACCGTTCCTAGGAGATTTCACATTACCGGTAGTCAGTGTAATTGGCGGTTTCATCGCATTATTAGGAGTGCTTGCCCTAGCGCAAATTGTTCAACGGGAAATGTCTATCGAGACCATTATCCTCGCAGGAATTTTAGCAAGTTCATTTCTAGGTTCTCTTATTTCATTATTGATCGCGATGACAGGTGAAGAGCTCCGACAGATCATCGGCTGGCTATTAGGAAGTGTCTCAATGAGGGGATGGCCATATGTACAACTTGTCACTCCATTCTTGGTAATTGGATTTATCATTTTAATAATGAGCAGCCGGGAACTGAACGCGATGTCATTCAGCAGGGAAGATGCTAGAACTACAGGGGTTAATGTAAAGGGACACACTTCATGGATTCTGCTTGCTGCTTCCATACTGACAGGATCTTCGGTAGCAGTTTCAGGTACGATTGGGTTTGTAGGACTTGTCATCCCACATATAGCCAGAAGGTTTTGGGGCACTGACCATCGTCATTTATTGCCTTTGTCAATGGTACTAGGGGGTATCTTTCTCGTTTTGATTGATGTGATAGCACGAACTATCATTTCCCCAACAGAACTGCCGATCGGGGTTTTGACAGCCATTATCGGCAGTCCTGTATTTGCCATCATTTTTATTTCTTATCGAAAAAAGAGGGTGGGTTCATGATTCAAGTTGATCAAGTATCTGGAGGGTATTACGGGAAGACCATACTTAAAGAGATTTCACTCTCAGTTGAAAAAGGGCAATTTACTGGAATCATCGGTCCTAATGGAAGCGGTAAAACAACACTTATGAAGATGCTTAGCGGGGCATTAAAGCCTTTAAAAGGAACGGTATTGATCAAAAATCGTGATATCCGGTCTTATTCTTCGAGGGAATTAGCAAGATCTGTTGCTGTTTTGCCTCAGCATGGGAATCATTCCTTTGAATTTACTGTTCGTGAAGTCGTAAGTTTAGGCAGGTACCCATATTTCAAAGGATGGCTCAAACAATCAGACAAACATGATGCAGAGTTGATCGAAAGAGCCATGGAACTCACACATGTTCAACAGTTTGCTTCTCATCGAATTCAGGATTTAAGTGGCGGTGAGCGTCAACGAGTGTTCCTGGCGAAAGCTTTAGCACAAGAGCCTGAGATATTATTGCTAGACGAACCTACGAATCACTTGGATTTGTCCAATCAGATGAAGCTTATGGATCTATTAAAGATGTGGAATCGATCAAGAGAACTGACAGTGGTCGCCATATTGCATGATTTAAATATTGCAAGCTTGTACTGTGATAATATCTACATGCTTAATAATGGGGAGCTTCAATCAAAAGGTATACCGAATGATGTAATGGATCAAGTAACGTTACAGAAC
The DNA here is from genome assembly GCF_023715445.1 of Fictibacillus nanhaiensis. GTDB lineage: Bacteria > Bacillota > Bacilli > Bacillales > Fictibacillaceae > Fictibacillus > Fictibacillus nanhaiensis_D. The sequence continues at coordinate 1,362,828 of NZ_JAMBOD010000001.1, read as the reverse complement.
GTGTATGAAGCCAATCTTTTACGGCAGGAACATTCCAAGGTTCCACGGCCATTGATTTCCATTAATCCTCGGGAAGTGAAGAAAGTGAATAGCCTTGAGGATTTAAAGATTTCTCAACAAGAAGATAGGTTAGTCGTTTCGTCTAGATACCCGCTAAAAACACTCTCATCAACACATGGTTTTGAATGGACGGATACTTTTATCATTGAACGGGAGCCTGCTCAAAGCTATACCCGACTTGATCACACATTAAGATTTCAGGTAATGAATAACTTGAATCAGGCAGCTGTTATACACAGCACAGAATCATTCGGAAAAGTTAGTGTTGTGGCAAGTGTCGATCCATTTACTAATCGACCAATCACTATTGGTGTATTTTTACAGGCGACTCTTACAGATGCATCTTTCATTCAAGTGATGCTTACTGTTAATGAATCCATACATACTTTAATCCCAATAAAATCAGACTTCGATTCAAATACTTTTATCGCTGTTACTCAAACAGGAGAAAAAATTCTTTCTGCCACGAGGAGTACAAAAATTGCCAAGACACTATTAAAAAGGGTAACAGAAGCGATAGATCTAGCTAAACAAAAGATAGCTGATACAAGGTCTGATGAACCTAGAGATTATCGAGTGTACTTAGAAAGGCGGTAGGAGCATTGCTGATATTTGTAACCGGAGGGGTTAGGAGTGGTAAAAGTACCTATGCCGAACAAGTTGTTTCTCGATTAGCCTCAGATGATCGCACAGCTTATTATGTTGCAACAAGTAATCATATTGATCATGAAATGAGAATGAGAATCCAAAAGCACCAGAATGATAGAGAAAGAGATCCATTGAATTGGATAACTTTTGAACAGCCTAGAAATCTTCATGAATTAGCTGTGTCTTTTCAACCTGGAGATGTGGTTTTAATAGATTGTCTGACAAATCTCTTGAATAATGAACTATTTGATGGATGGGAAATGAACGCTAACTGGTGGATTTCACCTCTATTCAGAAAAAAAATGTACGAAAAAATCTTAAAAGGTATAAATGAGCTTATGAAAACAGGTATAAACTTGGTGATTGTATCAAATGAAGTATTTTTTGATCCTATATCAGTAAATGAGGATGGAACATATTACTTTATTGAGCTCCTCGGAAAATTGCATCAAGCTATCGTTAAAAAAGCAGATATAGCTTGTTTAGTAGAGAATGGAACACCGATGTTTATGAAGAGGAGCAGCAGGCATGCAGACCGAACAGCGATCCGTTAAGTTTTCCTTCCTTCATGGTCTTGGACTAGCCTTTCAATTTTTGACGATTTTGCCCATTTACCGTTCTTTTATATGGAACCAGCAAACCGCCAGATGGAGCATTATGTTTTATCCATTCGTAGGGTTGGTATTAGGAATACTCGCTTCGGTTCAAGCCTCACTGCTTCAGCCAATAATCAGTATTCCACCACTTATACTCACAGTTTACTTGTTTTCCTTTTCTATCATTATTACCGGTGGCCTGCATTTGGACGGCTGGATGGATTGCAGTGATGCATATTTCTCCCGGGCTACAAATGAGAAGAAACTAGAGATTATGAAAGACTCACGTGTAGGTGCGTTTGGAGTACTGTCTGTTTTATTCCTTCTTGGCTGGCGTTTTGCGTTCGTTTACGAAATCGTAAAGGGAAACCATGAATTTGGATGGTTGCTATTTTTATTTATACCTTTTCTGACGCGTATTGGTATGGTGTATGTCCTTGTAAAGACCCCATTAGCAAGGAAGAACGGAATGGCATTCGCTATGAAAGAGGCTTTAGCTCCACATCTGATGGCCGGGTTAATCGGGTACGTTATTTTTGGTCTATTCGTCTCTTATTTTACTAGTACCTTCCTGTTGGTATTATCGTTAAGCGTTAGCGGGCTTGTTTTCGCTATAGTAAGCGGACATTTTTTTATAAAAAAGTTTGGAGGAATTACTGGTGACATGCTTGGTGCCTGTGTGGAGGGAGCAGAAACATGGCTATGGTTCGTAGGGTGGCTGTTACTATACTTCGTCATGGCTTAACAGCTGCAAATCAACAAAAACAATACATCGGGTTACATAATCCTTCCCTTTGTAAAGAAGGAATCAAAGAAATAAATCGCTTAAAAGAAGAATTGATGTTTCCTGCGGCAGATGTAGTGATATCAAGTGACAGAAATCGTTGTGTGGAAACGTCCCGTATCCTTTACCCAGATCAGGCAATCATTACTTCAGGGTCCTTTTGCGAAATTCATTTTGGAAAATGGGAAGGGAAGACCTATGAGGAGTTGAAGCATCACCCTCATTACCAAAAATGGATAGATGATCCCTCCCAATATCAGCCACCAGAAGGTGAATCACTCTCAGAATTTGAAAGAAGATTAGAGCTCGGATGGCAAACAGAATTGATTTCCTATTTTGAAAAAGAACATGTTAATCACATCGTTCTTATAACACACGGTGGTCCGATTCGCTATTATTTATCCAAGCTAGGACCAGCTAACTATATGTGGACGTGGAAAACAGGGCATGGAGAAGGATATACATTCTTTTGGGACAGAGAAGAATTAAGGAGTGGTAAGCGATGCATTTCGTTGCAGGCGGTGCCTTTCATGGCAAGGCAAAATGGGTAACAGAAACCTACAAGTTCTCTCGGGAAAATAAAGGTTGGTTCGTTTTAAAAGATGTCATTCCTGACACCGATGATTTTTATGGTGCCAAAATAGTAGTTCTTGAAGGAATTGAACATATCGTTCGAACGTTGATACTCGAAAAAGGCGAGTCAGCAAGAGAAACGTTATCACAGGTTTTAGCATCCTGGATGATTTGGGATGAAAGTAAAGATCATCACCTTATTTTAATTGGGACAGATATTGGAAAAGGAATCGTACCCATGGAACAGGAAAATCGAATGTGGCGTGATCTCAACGGTTGGTTCTTTCAGGACATCGTGAGAATGGCTGATAGAGTCGATTTAATCTGGTACGGTATCCCACAGCTTTTAAAAGGAAAGGGTGAAGGACATGAAACTGTATACGAAAACCGGAGATGAAGGAAAAACGAGTGTTATTGGAGGACGTTTAAACAAAAGTCATATTCGAGTAAAAGCATATGGTTCTCTTGATGAATTGAATAGTTTTGTTGGACTTACGATTACTAAACTATACGATCCCTCATTGAAAGATATTGCCTCTGAAATGGTCAAAATTCAGCATGAACTTTTTGACTGCGGTGGGGATCTCTCTGCTGTTAAAGCAGATTATCCTTTTAAAACAAAAGAAGAAATTGTCTTTTTTCTTGAGGAACGGATTGATCTCTATGTTCAGGAAGCACCTGAACTGGAACGCTTTATTTTACCTGGAGGTTCTGAACTCGCAGCTCTATTTCATATTTGCCGTACAATTGCACGCCGGGCAGAACGAGAGATTGTAGAATTGAAACAGACGGATACCATTCATCCCGAAGTTCTACGTTATGTAAATCGATTGTCCGACTACTTTTTTGCTGCAGCTCGTGTAGTCAATCACAGGCTAAAAATCAAGGATGTTGAATACGAACGCAGTGCGATTGTTTTTAAGGGAGGAAAACGGAAAGGAAACGACCAGGATGAGAAGTAATCATCCTGTTCTTTTCGTTAGTTTCTTATCACTCGCAATTGCGGGTTCATTTATTAAAATCCCAGCTGGAATCGGTACCCTTGCATTTGATTCCATGCCTGCCTTGGTTGCTGCTTCTCTGTGGTCCCCTGGTTGGGGCATGATTGTTGCTTGTGCTGGACACTTGATGTCAGCAGGACTTGCAGGTTTTCCATTTGGTCCATTGCATGTTCTTGTTGCTGTTCAAATGGCCGGGTTAACTTTCCTTTTTGGATATTTTTATCGTAAAAAAAACCGCCATCTTGCATTTTTCTTGTTTGTCGCTGGAAACGGAATTATTGCGCCATTCATGCTTTGGCCGATAATCGGGAAGGGAATTATACTAGCAATTATGCCAGGACTTATCATTGCTTCTGTACTAAACGCATTTGTTTCTATGCTCATTATCCCCCGGTTAAAACCATTTTGGGAAAGACGGAGGGTGTGATGGACCGATGAATAAAAGAGACATTTCCATAATCCCTTTTCAAAAAGAAACTAGCCTTGTATTTGCATCTGACAATTCAGGTTGTATTGGTTTAAAGGAACTTGATCAGGTGAACGTGCACTATGATATTGTTTCTTATTATGGATTTAGAGTAGCGCTGATGGAGCTGCTGGCTGTCGGGGCACAACCAATCACATTAATTGTCCATTCTTTCAATGGAGATGAAGCATGGAGTTCACTAGTTAATGGAGCGAATCGGATAATTGCCGAGCTCGAATTGGATGATTTGGAAGTAACGGGTAGTTCTGAGTCTAACTTTTCACTCCTTCAATCAGCATCCTCTTTTATAGTCGCGGGAACAGTATTACATAAAAAATTACGAATTGGAAGAACACTTGAAGACGCCAAATTTGCTGTGGTAGGAGAACCTCTCGCAGGTGAAGAAGTGATGTGTAAGGAGAATAAGATTCTTCCTTTACGACTATTTAAGGAACTTTTAGCTCAGGAAGAAGTGTATGAAATTATCCCTGTAGGCTCAAAAGGAATTCTATATGAACTCCATTTACTCACTGATCAGCAGAGAGCATTTACATCCGATTTAACGTTAACAAAGTCTGCAGGTCCGGCAACATGTGTTGTTATTAGTTATTCACCCACCGTACATGACACTCTTAAACAAATCTGCGGAGCACATTTTCATCCATTAGGGGTCTGACCCCAAACAAAGACAAAACTTACTTTTGTCTTTGTGGAAAGGACAGCCCCCAAGCAATTGCTTGGGGGCCTTATTAATACTGGTAGTTAACGAGAGCGGCCATTAGAATGAAGGATGGTAACAATGAGCATCGAGAAACTAATCATCAGTGACATTGTTTCAAAAACAGTCATTTCGATCCCTCCAATCTTGTTACCCTTAAGATTTGTAAAAGCTGGGTTGTCCTATACGGTACAATTAAAATATTTGAAAAAATTATTAAAAATCTTGGCGTATCTGCTAAATAAGCTCTTATTTCTTCTAATTTTAACAATTATCATTTAAAATGCTTATAACACGTTAATTGTTTTTGTTCGGAGGAGTTATCATGAAACAAAGTTTATACATACGAATAGAAGCCGGAGATCCATATGATACGGGGAGCTTGATTCCGCTGAAGCCTGAAGGAGAAGTATTACTCTTTGGGCGGTCATCTCATACAAATGAAACGGATATTTCACTCCTCAGTCCATATGTATCGCGCAATCACGCTGAGATCTACTTACAGGAAGGTGAGCCACTTATTCGTGACTTGGATTCCAAACATGGCACTGAGTTAAATAATGTCATGTTAGAACCTAATGTCCCTATAAAGCTCCAATCTGGTGATGTGATCAGTCTGGCAAAGGGTGTTGTACTGCTTACCTATTTAAATACCCAAACAGGAGAAACCGATTTAACAATGGAGTTCACATCTCCGATCGAGCCTGCTGAAAGAAAAATAACAAACGGCCTTCACATCATTCCCGAACGTCGCCAGATCACTATCGATGGCGAACCATTATTTTTATCAGGAAAACATACAGACCTGCTTGTGTTTCTCTATCGAAAAAAGAACCAGGCTGTAAGCAGTGATGAAATAAAGATTCGTATTTGGCCTGAGAGGATGGTATCGGGATCGAATGAAATCCCCGACGTCGGCAATGATGAGATCAATGCTCTCGTATATCGATTACGAAAGAAACTTGGCCCATATGGGGATACGATTGTGACTGTTCCCCGATATGGATACATGCTTCAAATTAAATAACTTTGACCTGATAAAACCTGCATGGACACTAACGTCCTGCAGGTTTTTAATCGTGTTTTTAACCCTATAATCAACTTGTTTAATTTTCTGAACTTTATCATGTTCGTATGAGAGAAGAATCATGAAAAAGCCATTTTAGAGTTGACCAAAAGAGAGTAAATTAATGAAAAGGAAAATACTCCTTATAAATTGATGTTTTTTTCCAAATAGGTGTGGTGAACTAAAAATGAGGGTAGAGGAAACTATACAGTATCGAAAAGACAGGGCGTTCCGTTTTCATTTATATCTTGCTTTTATTATTTTATTATTTTCGATATTGATGTACAGAACGTATAACCTGCAAATCACTCATGGCGAAAAAGCCCGTTTGCAATCAGAAACCTATGAAGATGTTGTTATGAAAAAGTCCATATTCAACGACAACTACTATTCCTCACAGAAGGACACACCATCAGAATCAGACATAAAACAACCAAAAGAACAGTAAAATGAATATGGGGGATGTCCCCATATATGCGAAGAGGGGATGTTTATGATGCAGCCACTTAAACAAGAATCTTCGGATGGTGCAGAAAACAAACAGGAAAAATTGAATCCAATCAGCTTTATCGGAAAAGTAAAAGAAGCAAAAGGCAGTGTATTCACGATTCATCATAAAAAAACGGAGATGAGAGTGCAGCTGGACTCAAAAACTGAACTCCTTGATGGAGATAAGACCTTAGATATTGCGCCAGACGAAGCTGTTCAGCCAGGAACTACCGTCCAAATAGTCGGTTTGCTAAATAAGAGGCTGAACGTAATAAAAGCTGTCAGACTTTATATCTTTCATAAAGAATTTGATATTAATTATCTCGGCATAAATTAACGAAGGTGCTAAAGAAAACTTGCCTGACGCCAAGCGTTGTCCGTCAGTCTTAGTCGCACTTTTACTTTTTTCCTAAACTTGTTTGCTACGTCGATTACCAATACAGTCAACAAGTAATGCTTTCTAAAAAGTATGAAAAAAAACTTTGCCTCGTCCCTCCCACTATGATACATTTATAGTAATGTAACGTGGAACGGTGGAGGTGTAACATTCATGCTAACAGCAGCAAAAATCCTTCTTATTTTAGTATCACTAGCTTTAATCGTTGTCGTTGTTCTTCAATCAGGTCGTTCGGCTGGATTATCAGGCGCGATTACAGGTGGTGCTGAGCAGCTTTTTGGAAAGCAAAAAGCACGCGGTATCGATGCGTTGCTCAGTAAACTAACAGTAATTTTAGCGGTATTATTTTTCATTTTAACAATTTCTGTAGCGTATTTCCTACCTACAAATTAAGTGACAAATTAAAGCAGCAGGCGGCACAATCCGCTTGTTGTTTTTTTATTGTGTCAAAAACCGTTGCTCACCCTTTATGATAGTCGTTGTGATATGATTTGATACGTACATATAAGGGTAATCTAAAGTCAAAAAGGTGGTAGCATGATCGGTTGTCTTTGTTTACATGGCTTTACCGGGGGACCCTATGAAATCGAGCCCATCACAGAGTTTTTAAAGAAAAATACCGACTGGGTACTTTCTGTGCCAACTTACCCTGGGCATGGAACCAAACTTTCTTTAAAAGGAAAAACACACGAGGAATGGCTGCAAGAAGCAGAAAATGCTTATCTTGAACTTCGGAAAAAAGCAGATAAAATCTATATTGTCGGTTTTTCGATGGGCGGAATGATTGCTGGCTACCTGGCAGCTAAATATGGCTGTGACAAATTAATTCTGTTAAATGCCAGTGCTTATTACTTAAACCCGGGCCAGATGATTAAAGATATAGCAAACATGATGATTTCTGGTTTTAACGGCCAGTTAAAGGATCATGAACTATATAAAAGGTACAGAAAAAAATGGATGGATACGCCTCTCAGTGCCACAAAAGAATTTCGCAAGCTTGTAAAGCGACTTAAACCGGAACTGGCTCACATCTCAGCACCAACGCTAATCGTACAAGGAGAGTGTGACGGCCTTGTACCTCGAAAAAGTGCAGAGTTTTTATACGGAACAATTGCAGCATCCAATAAAAGAATCTGCTACTTCAAAGAATCGAAGCACATGATATGCCATGATGTAGAAAAAGATCAGTTAATCGACGAAGTTTATCAATTTTTAATGAGTGAATAGGAGAGAAACAACATGAAAATCACAGCACCAAAACCGTTTTTCTTTGAAGGAGGAAAACGGGCAGTCTTGATGCTGCACGGATTTACGGGCAGTTCAGCAGACGTAAGAATGATGGGGAGGTTCCTTCAAAAGAAAGGCTATACGTGTCATGCGCCCCAATATAAAGGACATGCAGTACCTCCAGAGGAATTAGTCCACACAGGTCCTGATGACTGGTGGGAAGATGTCATCGGCGGATACAATCACCTAAAAGAAAAAGGATACGAAGAAATTGCCGTTTGCGGACTTTCTTTAGGCGGAGTATTTTCACTGAAATTAGCAACTGAACAGCCTGTAAAAGCGGTGATCCCTATGTGCGCTCCAATGTCCATCAAAAGCGAAGAAGTGATGTATAAAGGGGTTTGTGATTACGCCGAAGAATATAAAAAACGGGAACAAAAATCACCTGAACAAATTAAACAAGAAATGGAAGAATTCAAAAAAACGCCGATGAATACGTTAAAAGCGCTTCAAGAACTCATTCAAAGCGTAAGAAATTCTGTTGATCTAGTATACGCACCCATATTTGTTGTGCAGGCTAGACATGATGAAATGATTAACACTGATTCTGCAAATATTATTTATAAGGAAGTTGAAAGTGAAAAGAAAGATTTAAAATGGTACGAAAATTCAACACACGTTATTACATTAGATAAGGAAAAAGAACAATTGCATGAAGATGTTTATGCATTCTTAGAAGACCTCGACTGGTCGGAATAGCTCTTTACCTTATAAAAGGAGGTCAGTTTTTGGATAAACTGCAAATACTCCAGCTCATGAAAGAATCGGAAAAACCGATGACCGTTACAGAAATTGAAGAATCTCTTCAACTTCCGGACGCTGAAGCTTTCAAAGAACTGGTTTTAAAATTAAACGAACTGGAAGATGAAGGGTCTGTAGTCAGAACACGAACTAACCGTTATGGTCTCCCTGAAAAGATGAGCCTTATCAAGGGACGTGTACAAGGGCATGCAAAAGGTTTTGCCTTTTTAATACCAGAAGATAGTGACCAAAAAGATGTTTATATCTCACAATCTGATATGAACGGGGCAATGAGCGGTGATACTGTTCTAGTCCGTTTAAACAATACCTCATCTGGGTCGCGTCCAGAAGGAACAATCATTCGCATTTTAGAACGCGGTGTAACAGAGGTAGTAGGAACGTTTCAGGAAAGCAGGAAATTTGGTTTTGTAATTGCTGACGACAAAAGAATCCCTAACGACATCTTCATTCCTGCAGACGGCGTAAATGGTGCAGTAGAAGGACATAAAGTCGTTGTCAAGATTACAAAATACCCAGAAGGCCGAAACAGTGCTGAAGGAGAGATCATCCATATAATCGGACATAAAAATGATCCAGGTGTGGACATCATCTCCGTTATTTTTAAGCATGGACTTCCAAGGGAGTTCCCTGAAGAAGCTTTAGAACAAGCAAATAATACCCCAGATGAAATCGATCCTAAAGACATTGAAGGGCGCCGCGACCTGCGTAACGAAACGATCGTAACGATCGATGGTGCCGACGCGAAAGACTTGGATGACGCAGTTCATGTCATCAAACTGCCGAATGGTCATTATAAGCTAGGTGTCCACATTGCTGATGTTACAAATTATGTAACGGAAGATTCTCCGATTGATACAGAAGCCCGTGAACGCGGTACGAGTGTGTATTTAGTAGACCGGGTTATTCCGATGATTCCACACCGTTTATCGAATGGAATCTGTTCATTAAACCCGAAAGTTGATCGCCTGACGATCTCTTGTGAGATGGAAATCAATCATGATGGTGATGTAATAAAACACGAGATTTTCCCGAGTGTGATTAAAACAACTGAGCGAATGACATATACGGATGTCCGAAAAATTTTACAGGATGAAGATGAGGAAGTAACAAAACGTTATGAGCCTTTAATTCCATTCTTCAAGCTAATGGGAGAACTTGCAGAAGTTCTGCGTAAAAAACGTTTCGCCCGTGGTGCAATCGACTTTGATTTTTCAGAAGCAAAAGTTCTTGTCGATGAAAATAGTGATCCGCAAGATGTAGTTCTGCGTGAGCGATCTGTAGCAGAAAAGTTAATTGAGGAATTTATGCTTTGTGCTAACGAAACGGTAGCGGAACATTTTCATAAGCTTGAGCTTCCCTTTATGTATCGTATACATGAAGATCCGGACGAAGGCAAGCTAGAACGTTTCTTGGAATTCATCGGAATGTTTGGTTATGCCATAAAAGGATCTGCAAGTGATATCCATCCAAGAAGTCTTCAGCAGCTGCTTGAAACCGTAAGAGGCGAGCCGGAAGAGATGGTTATCAGCAAGATTATGCTTCGTTCCATGAAACAGGCGAAGTATGATCATATATCACTAGGCCATTATGGTTTAGCTACTGAGTTCTATACACATTTCACTTCACCTATTCGCCGTTATCCGGATTTAATCGTTCACCGATTGATTCGTACGTATCTGTTTGAAAAAGATACAGGTCCAAAAACGGTCAGCCACTGGAAGGCAGAACTTCCGAGCATCGCCAAACATGCTTCTGCCATGGAACGCCGTGCAGTTGATGCTGAACGTGAAACTGACGAACTGAAAAAGGCGCAGTTTATGCTCGATAAAGTTGGGGAAGAGTTCGATGGAGTAATCAGTTCGGTCACAAACTTTGGACTTTTCGTCGAGCTCCCGAATACGATTGAAGGTCTTGTTCATGTCAGTTACTTAACAGACGATTACTATCGTTTTGATGAAAAGTTTATGGCCATGATCGGAGAACGTACAGGTAACGTGTTCCGAATCGGCGACGAGATTTCAATACGTGTTGTAAACGTAAACGTTGATGAACGTGCGATCGATTTTGAAATCGTTGGAATGAAAGGAACTCCTCGCAAGCGTCATAAAGACCGCCAGCAAGTTATCGATATCGGTGATACACCTCAACGGGGACGCGGACGACGCAGCAAGAACCGCAAAAATGAGTCTGACCGTTCGAGCGGACCACAGGATTCTAAGAAGGGAAAGAAAAAGCCTTTTTATAAACCTGTTGCTAAAAAGAAGGGCAAGAAAAAGAAGAAATAATTGGGGTGATGTTCAAGGTTCATCTATAAGGGTGAACCTTGACGTTTTTTGACCAAATTGCTATAATTAGAGTTCACTTGCTGTGGGGAGGATTGAGTTTACATGCCAAAAGGAGAAGGGAAAGTAGTCGCACAAAATAAGAAAGCGCGGCACGATTACCACGTCGAAGAAACATTTGAAGCTGGAATTGTCCTTCAGGGCACAGAGATAAAATCCATTCGCGCAGGACGGGCAAACCTAAAGGATTCATTTGCCCGCGTGCAAAACGGCGAGCTTTTTTTACACAACATGCATATCAGCACATACGAACAAGGAAACCGTTATAACCACGATCCGCTCCGTACACGTAAGCTGCTCTTGCATCGCAAGGAAATTAATAAGCTTTTAGGTGCAACAAAAGAACAAGGTTATTCTATTGTTCCTTTGAAAATGTATCTGAAAAATGGTTTTGCCAAGCTTTTGATAGGTTTGGCAAAAGGTAAGAAGCATTATGACAAGCGTGATGATCTGAAGAAAAAGGATGCGAAGCGTGAAATCGAGCGTGCATTTCGTGATCGCCAGAAAGTCTAATCGGCTCTCTTTACAGGAACTTACAATTGAGAGAACAGCTTAAAAATGTTATACTAAGTACACAAGTGAATAAGAGCAAATAAGCTTTTATCTCTCTCCGTGGTTCGGCAGGATTAATTTCTTGCACACCATTTTTATAATGGGGACGTTACGGATTCGACAGGGGTAGTTTGAGCTTAAGTTGCGAGTCGAGGGGGTCGGCCTCGTTAAAACGCCAAAGCCAATAACTGGCAAAACAAACAACAACTTAGCTTTAGCTGCGTAATAGCACTTTAGCTGTTCCTCCCTCCATCGCCCATGTGGTAGGGTAAGGGACTCACTCTTAGTGGGCTACGCCGGTTGTCCTCCGCCTGAGGACGATGGAAGAGAATAATCAGGCTAGCGATCTGGACGCCTGTCGGCTGGCAGATGGATTCGCGAAATGCGAATAAACCGACTACACTCGTAGAAGCTTAAGTGCCAATATCTTTGGACGTGGGTTCAACTCCCACCGTCTCCACCAATACATATATTGGTGGTTTTTTATTTAGTTGTGTTGTGACATAAAGCATAAAATTTCCGTTAGGAAAACTTTATGCTTTATTTTTTTTAGGAAATTTTTTGCTTTATAGCATTCAACAAACGGTTGAGATTGAAAATTACCTAGTGATCTAAAGATTTTATTTTGGTGGGATTCATTGGAACATCTAAAATTATGAAGAAAACAAAAGAGGTAATTTTATAAAACGGACCGATATATAAAAAGCCCAAGCAGTTCAATCATTATATACATAAAAATGGATTTAGGTGAACTTTAAGCTGTTTCTAATAAAAAAATACTAAATATTTTCCCCAATAAATAGAAATATAGACGAGTTACCTATGCCTTTTTAACGGGTTGCTACATATAATGCATGGACAAGAAATAGTCAATATTATTTTCAGGAGGAAATTTTTTGAATTGTAAGAATAACAAACTCTCGGCTCGAGAGGTAGCACAATTTTTATGTAAACGTATCATAGCCAATGAGGGATTTGAAGACATTGAAATAGAGGGTAAGCTTGTCTGTGTCGGCAGAGATTTCATTGCGATCAAAACAGACGACAAAGAAGTGTTCTATTTACCGCTAAACAATGTCAGAAATATCTCAGTCGTATCTGACAAGAGCTGTTGCCATACAGATCGTAAAAGAGTATGCAATGATAATTTCCGAAGTATTTTAAGAAAATTAATCAATTGCAAGGTAAGAGTGAACGATGGAGGCGAAGAAGAGATCGAAGGCGTTCTTACAGCTGTTACCCGCCGGTCCATTCAAATTGTTGAGGAAGAAAGTTTAAATTTTGTAACCATCCCAATTGGGTCTATTAACTTTATTACACAAGCTGGCGAACAGGATCACGACGAAAGCAGCGATTGCAGGATTTTATGCTGTAGAAAAGAAGATCCTTGCAGGAAAAAGAAACATGATGACAAAAAGAAACATGATTGCAAAAAAGAATCTTCTTCTTCTAAATCCTGTAAGAAAGAGTCCTCTTCTAGTTCAACCTCTTTTTGGTGTAAAAAAGAATCTTCATCTTCTAGTTCATCCTCATCCTCTATTTGGTGTAAGGAATCTTCTTCAAACGATTTTCATTGTAAGAAAAAGAAAAAACACCACAAAAAAAGAAATTGTGCAGATTTAGAATCTAGAGGCTGGTTTAAACTCTAATAGGATTAATACCCTGTTTTTCAATAACAGGGTATTTTTTTGAAGTTCGATCATCCATAACTTCATTAATCGTACTTATCTGAAAAGATAGGTACTTTTTCTTTATGTGTGAATCGAGTGCTTAAATCATTTAGTTAGGGTAAACATTTTATGTAATATTTCAGAACTTTTTTCCCATCCTATATAAATAGGAAGGTGAAAACAATGGATTTATTAAAAGAATTAACTGAAACAAACGGTGCTCCTGGATTTGAAAAAGCAATTCGTGCCATCATGAAAAGGGAAATCAACCAAACTGGATCCAACTTGCTGACTGATCATCTTGGCAGTATTTTTGGCGAGAAAAAGGGTGCAGCACAAGAAGGACCAAAAATTCTGTTAGCTGGACATATGGATGAAGTAGGATTCATGATCAGCGAAATAACAAAAGATGGCTATCTGCGTTTTGTTCCACTTGGCGGCTGGTGGTCTCAGGTTCTTTTGGCGCAGCGTGTTCAGGTGGTTACTAAGAACAAAATATTTACAGGCGTGGTTGGTTCTAAGGCGCCTCACGTTCTGCAGCCAGAAGAACGGAATAGAGTATACCCGATGAGAGAAATGTTCATTGATATTGGAGCAAATGACAAAGATCAAGTGAAACAATGGGGAATTAAAGTGGGGGATCCAATTCTTCCAATCTGCCCATTTGAATTAATGCCCAACAATGATACGATTCTTGCAAAAGCACTCGACAATAGAGCAGGATGTTATACAGCCATCCAAGTTCTTAAACAGCTTCATGGGATAGACCACCCGAACACCGTTTACAGCGGAGCAACCGTTCAGGAAGAGGTTGGTTTGCGGGGGGCATTAACGGCCCCTTATATTATGGATCCGGACGTAGCTATAGCACTTGATGTAGGTGTAGCTGAGGACGTGCCAGGCGGTAATGCAAACAAAGCAAAGTTAGGTGAAGGTCCGCTCATAACGTTCTTAGATTCTTCCATGATTCCGCACACTTCTTTCCGTGATCTAATTATTGAGGTTGCGGAAAAAAACAATATCCCTTATCAAGTGGATGTCATGTTAGGGGGAGGAACAGATGCGGGGAAATTCCATCTGTTTAAAAAGGGAATACCAAGTATCGTCGTTGGGGTAGCTGCCCGTTATATCCATAGTCATACCTCTATGATCAGTAAGAGTGATTTAGAAAACAGCGCAAAGCTGGTAGTTGAGCTTATTAAGGTTTTGGATAAAGAAAAGCTTCAATCGCTTATTGAATATTAACCAGAATAACCCCGCTAGATTTATTCTAACGGGGTTTTCTATTTCCTTTTTTATGGATGTTCAACATTTCACAAATATGTTACAGTGTTATAAAAAGTTAGCCAACATTTTTTGCTAAACTTAAGAAAAACAGAATACAAGTAATAAAAGGAGAAAAGTAATAGTATGGAAATCCTATTGGTATTAAAGGCCCTCATTTTAGGGATGGTCGAAGGTTTAACGGAGTTTGCTCCAGTTTCCTCTACAGGACACATGATTCTTGTGGATGATATGTGGTTAAAATCTGAGGAATTTTTAACAAAATACGTAGCAAATACATTTAAAGTAGTCATTCAACTCGGATCGATCTTAGCCGTCGTTGTTGTATTCAGACAGCGATTCATAGATATGCTGGGCTTTCGCAGAAATAAAGCAACGAATGAGGTAACAGGAGGCCGTCTAAAATTATCTCAAGTGATTGTAGGTTTAGTTCCGGCGGGCATTTTAGGCGTTCTTTTTGAAGACTTTATTGACGAGCACCTTTTTACAGCTAATACTGTTCTAATAGGTCTTGCTATTGGTGCGGTACTCATGATCATTGCTGATAAATTTGCTTCCAAAAACCAAAATCCTGTTATTGACAGTGTGGATCAGATTACGTACAAACAAGCATTTACTATCGGATTAATCCAATGTTTATCCCTTTGGCCTGGGTTTTCCCGTTCTGGGGCAACGATTTCAGGCGGAGTCTTGGTTGGCTTAAGTCACCGAGCTGCAGCTGACTTTACATTTATTATGGCAGTTCCAATTATGGCTGGAGCAAGTGGTATTTCATTGATTAAGAACTGGCAATACTTTAGTGCGGATGCGATGCCGTTCTTCGTGGTTGGTTTTATAAGTGCGTTCGTATTCGCTATGCTGTCTATCCGCTTTTTCTTGAAAGTTATTGAAAAAGTAAGATTGACACCTTTTGCGATCTACCGTCTCGTATTGGTAGCTGTCATTCTTCTTGTTATGATGTGATTTTATATTTAAAACAATAAATCCCCGCCGGTGTTATCACCTGACGGGGATTTTTCTATTAATATTGTTCGATTCTGCTGTACCAGTCATCATACTCGCGTTCAGCATCTTCTCTAGTCTTTCCATGTCTTTCCTGAATCTTGCCGACCATTTTTTCCCGATCACCTTGTGCTTGATCGTAATCATCATCTGTTAAATTACCCCATTGTTTTTGAGCTTCACCTTTAAACTGTTTCCATTTGCCTTCCATAGTGTCGTTTTTCATCTTTAATCACCCTCCATTCTAATATTTATTCGAATAGGAATCTTCATAACGATGAGCATTTGTTGAACGATACGTACGGAAAGTATCGTTTACTTGTCTGTGACGATCTACTTCATTAGCTTCAACAAGTACAAGAATGTCACCTTCCTCGACAGCTTCCTCATACTCTTTTGCCTCTTTCTCTGGAATGCCTAAACCGACAAGTGCGCCAACGATTCCTCCAGCACCTGCACCAACAGCAGCACCGCCTAGAGCAGCAGCAATTGGTCCGGCGGCTACGATCGGTCCGATTCCTGGAATAGCGAGTGCTCCTGCACCTAGCAATAACCCTCCTAGTCCGCCGAGAATTCCACCAGTAGCCATTCCGGTCGCAGCACCTTCTGGAGCCTTGGTGCCTGTCTCCTCATGGATTTGTTTAACTTCCTTTTTATCCTTTGCAATTACCGAGATGTCATTTTCATTGTAACCTTGAGCTCTTAATTCTTTGATCGCGTCAATTGCATCATCTTCTGTATGGAAAACGCCTACTACTTTATTATGCTTATCCATCGACTTCCTCCTTTTTTAAGATGATTACTACGTAGGTCTTGTTCCCATTAGAGGATGTGATTAAACGTTTTGGAGCACTTTTGAGTCTAAGTTACCATTGATGTCGCCTATATATGTAATATTACAGATATTTTATTGGTTATTTTAAACAGTAAGCCTTGTATGGTCTTTATTTACAATTTATGGTTTGATGTCTATATAATAGTAATTTAAATTGTTTATTCTTGTACAATAAATAGTGAATCGGTGATTGAAAAATGGATATTTTTATTGGCAGACAATCCATATTAGATAGAGAAGAAAACGTTGTTGCTTATGAACTGTTATATAGAAACAGTAAAGCAAACAGATATGGAGGATCTGATCATGATAGCGCAACAATAGATGCTATGGTTAATAGTTTTACAGGAATCGGAATAAGAGAAGTAGGGGATCATAAAAAATGTTTTATTAATTTTACTGAGAATCTATTGTTAAACCGAGTTCCTACTTATATTTCACCAGAGTATATTGTTGTTGAAATCTTAGAGAACGTAAATCTGAAAGAAATTTTAAACGGTTGCAAAGAATTGAAGAGCAAGGGTTATATCATTGCACTGGGGACGTAGCCTTTAAGAGAAATCTTTCAACCCTTCTGCCGTACATCGATATTATTAAAATTGATTACTTAGCAATGGACCTTAAAGATATAAAAGATATGGTCCTGTAAATAACACATTAGAAGCGTAAAGATAAACAGAATTATAAAAGCTGACCGTAAAAAGGGTATATTTCATGTCCTAATAGCAGGAGGATATTATTTGTAAGCAAAATTTTTTAAATCAACAAAGTATCTTGTTATACTAATAGCGATTATTAAAATATAGTAGCTAATTTTTTTGTTGCTTCTTATAAGGAGGACGCAGATATGTCCATTCATAAAAAAAGAATCGGTGAAATACCGCTATCTGTTCTTGATTTGGCTCCGGTAGTCGAAGGTGGAACGGCTTCTGACTCTTTTAAAAACACATTAGATTTGGCCCAGCATGCAGAAAAATGGGGATATAACCGCTATTGGCTGGCTGAACATCACAACATGCCAGGCATCGCCAGTTCTGCTACCTCAGTTGTAATCGGTTATGTGGCTGGAGGAACCACTAAGATTCGTGTAGGATCGGGGGGGATCATGCTGCCCAATCATGCACCGCTCGTCATAGCTGAACAGTTCGGAACTTTAGAATCTATGTATCCAGGAAGGATTGACCTTGGACTCGGCCGTGCCCCAGGAACGGATCAGGTGACTGCACATGCATTACGTCGTGAAATTAGTATGAGTGGCGATGAATTTCCTCAACAGCTGGATGAATTACGTACTTATTTGAATCCAAAATTGGCAGAAGTCAACATGAAGGTAAGAGCAATACCAGGAGAGGGGCTTAATATCCCAATCTGGCTTCTTGGTTCAAGTGGTTTCAGTGCAAGGCTAGCGGGACGTCTTGGTCTTCCTTTTGCATTTGCAAGTCATTTTTCACCGGAAAATACATTGCCTGCCCTAGAGTTGTACAGAAATACGTTTACTCCATCAGAAATACTCGATGAACCATATGCGATGGTAGGTGTGAATGTAGTGACTGCGGATACGGATGAAGAGGCCGTATGGCTGGCGACTTCTCTTCAGCAGCAGTTCTTAAATTTGATCCGCGGCAATCCAACAAAGCTTAAGCCGCCGGTTGAAAGTATGGAAGGAATTTGGAGTCCATATGAAAAATCAGTTATTGACCAGCAGCTCCGCACAACAATTATGGGAAGTCCCGAAACAGTAAAAGAGAAATTACAAGGATTTCTTGATGAAACACAAGCTGATGAAATGATAATAAATGGACAGATTTATGACCATCAAGCGCGTCTTCGTTCGTTTGAGTTATTATCAAGCGTTTTAAAGGAAAAATAATAAAAGCGTACTCCTTCAATTCTAAGGAGTACGCATTTTTTTATGTTTTTAGTTATGCTTTTGGTAATTCAGATCCCATGAAATACCAAAACCGTCTTTCACTTTGCCATACTTTGCACCCCAAAATGTATCTTGAAGTTCCATTAAAACAGATCCTTTTTGGCCCAATTTATCATAAAGATTTTGAATTTCTTCTTCACTTTCGACCTCTAGAACAAGAGAAATGTTATTGCCTGCAGTAAGTTCATGACCTGGAAAGCAATCTGATACCATTAACAAAAGATTGCCTTTTTTGAACTTAGCATGCATAACGCGGTCATCCGCTTCAGGAGGAGTAGGAAAATCAGCTTCTCCAAATGTTTGAATTTCAGTGATCTCTCCATTAAAAACGTCTTTGTAAAAATTTAAAGCCTCTTTTGCATTGCCATTAAATGATAGATAAGGAATAGCTTGATTTTTCATCAGGAACACTCCTCTTATAATTTTGTGTCTTCATTCATATTTATCATACTATAAATTTCTAATTAATGACAAGAACATTTGTTCGACAAATCTTTATTTTAGAAAGGAGATTAATTACTATTTATAGAATTTATCAGTAGAGAATTTTTTGTTTTTAAAAAATTTTAGTTATTTGGAGGCATGGAAATGAACAAAACGGTACAGCTGCATCAGTATAATGGTTGGGCAAATGAAAAAGTATTTGAGAATTTGAAGAAACTGCCAACTGAAATCTATCAAAAGGAAGTTCAAAGTGTATTTCCGTCTGTTTCAGCAGTGCTTATCCATATGTATCAAGTTGACTATGTATGGCTTAAGGCTATGAAAGGGGAAGCGTTTTATGATATAGTAGCGAAACTCGGCCGATTAACTGATGAGTTAAGGGCAGCAAGCTTGGGTGAGTTGGAAACTAAGTTTGAAGAGTTGAGCAGACAATATGATTTTTTTATTCAAAGTAAAAAGGATATAAACTCACACACGACAATAAATCATCCGCATTTTGGCACGCTCGAAACTAACTACGCAGATCTTATTCAGCATATTGTCAATCACGGAACCTATCATCGCGGTCATATCTCAGCCATACTCAATCAGCAGGGTCATAAAGGTGCGTCAACTGATTATATTTTTTATCTGTACTCACTGCAGCACAAATAGGAAAAGAGTCAGTACCTGAACGTTCCATTTGAACATAAACGTTTTGACACATACAATTTGCTTTACAGGACAAATCCCTATGCGTTTGTCCTTTGTTAGTTCTTGTTGTTATTTTGAATCTTTTTTTTCAGTTCATTAATATAATTTTGCTTTGCTTTTTCATCTTTTAAACTACCGGGAGCTCTATCCTTTAAGTATTTTTGCAATGCCCCTGAAATTTCTTCTTGTGATGTATTTTCAGGGATTTCCCCAGATTTCTTCAACATCTCAATAATCTTTTCATCGTTAGCTATCATTTTAACCGCCTCAGATTGTGAGTTAATTTTTTCTGGTTTCTTAGTGTTTGAATCTTCAATATTAGAACAAGCTGTAATCCCAATAATGAATAAAGAAATTTTGATTACTTTCATCCATTTCCTCACCCAGTTCACCTCTGTACGCCTTTTTATTGTATGAAACAAAACCCAATTGCAAAAGAGCAATTGGGTTTCTGTTCATGTTTTATTTATCTTCGGGAAAGTTTGATTTTAGCAACTGAATCGTCCTTGCTTGTACCCATTACTTCAAATTGAAGCCCGTATTCAGGCACATTACGGCCAGCATGTGGATTGCCAGGATTGCTGTAATCTTTTTTATCGTTAAACTTAGGATTTGGACTAACGTTGTTATCTGTCATTGTCAAACCAAGCAATTCACGATAATCAAGGAACATTCTTTCACTCTTTTCCTTGCTGAATGCGGCATCATGAACAAGATAACGAGCGGATGCTACTGAGTTATCGCTCCATTTTAATGTTTCTTGGTTTGCATCAACAACTCCTAAGAATCCTTCACCAGGGTGGATTCCTGTCCAGTTATCAGTATAGCTGTTGTCAACATACCAGACTACTAAACCGCCATCATATTTCATCAAGCTGTCACCACGGCGGATATGTGCTAATCCTTCGTCTACACCTTCATGATTTCTCCACTCTAATAGATAGTAGTGATCTGAGTAAAATTTACCTTGGTCTTTCTTAAAATCTTGTAAATCAAAAGCAGATTCGCCTTCAGCATCATCAAACAGTGTTTGAGTGCCATCAACATTTACTGCTACGTCATCTACATAAAAACCAGCTTCAACAGCAGCAACATCTGTCCAGTAGTTCAGTTTTACATTGATCTTTTTACCTTTATAAGATGAAAGATCAAATGTTCCGTCAACCCATCCATCAGAGTTACCTGTAATACCATGTCCTGGATTCTGGTCATGCGGATCAGTTTCTGTTGTTATATTACCAGGGATTGAACCCCAAGTGTCAGTGCCTTCTTCTTGTACTTGAACGGATGCATAATCCCAATCTTGTTCAATTTGATACCAAGTTTTAAAAGTAAGCTCTGCAGATGTTGCATCTGTTAAATCTAGAGATGTTACCATTGAGTTATTCAGGTTATTGCCTTTTCCACTATGGTACTCATAGTCACCGCTGTATGGCGTATTTACAACCGTTTCCTTTTGTGGAAGGTCTACACGAACAGCATCGTGATTTGTGCCTTTTGAATTTGCTTGATCTAATAATACTTCAGTGCCTTTAGGATTTAGCTCTTCAAGATTAAAAGTTTCACCTGTTAACCAGTTAGATTCTGTCATACTGGATTGTAAAAACTCTTTCGACCATGCACTGAATCCTGTTGGTTCTGTTCCAGGGATGTCCCCGGCCCAGCTTCCGCTAGACATGATCGACCAGTATGCGACAGGCTCACCAGATCCAGAATATTGTGTGTCATATTCGTCAGGAAGGCCTAAGTCATGGCCATACTCATGAGCGAATACGCCAGCAGCCCCATCAGCAGGCTCGATTGTATAATCGTAAGCATACATTGTTCCGGCTTTCCAGTAATCTACTTCTGGAGTCGGAGATCCAGGGATAGAGAAGATTCCACCAAGGTTCCAACGATGACTCCAAACTGCATCTCCACCGAGGGAACCTCCGCCAGCTTCTTCACCAACACTGGAGTGAACAATCATCAGGTGGTCCACTAATCCATCCGGCTCACGCAGGTCTCCATCACCGTCCAGGTCATAGCGGTCTTCTTTGTCAAATTCACTTAAATCAATATTTGGATCTTGTGCCGCCGCTGTTAATGCTTCTTGAACTAAAGCACGAGGTTTAGCGTCACTTCCGTCTGGAGCAGGAACGTTTCCGCCGTAGTAAGCTGCAGGATGTTCAGCTTGGTACCAGCCGCCGACTTTACCTGTGATCGAATAGCTTCCACCAGATTGCTGCTCATAATATTCTTTTACAGAAATCAGATCTTCTCCATTTGGACCTTCATATCCATCTTCACCGAAAATCATATCTTCATAATGTTCTTTTAAGTATTCATCATAATGCATGTCTGTTTCTTCAGGCGCGATGTCTTTAGCCTTGAAATCCGGATACTCTACAAGGAGTACCAACACATTATCAACACGCTGACCGCCAGTCCATTTTTCTTCTTCAACTGGCTTGATGTCTTTTCCTTTACCTTTCTTTCCATGCTTTAATCCATCTTTTTTATGTTTTTTATGTCCTTTTTCATCTTTCTCAGCATGCTCGTCTTCAAGCTCTCCTTTAGGAAGAGATTCAGCATGCTCTTGCTTGTTCTTCAAGAATTGCTGAAGTTCTTTTTGTGCTTCTGCTTCACTAGCATTCTTTGAGATCTGTCCGTTCTTCTTGAGCATTTCTATTAATCTTTCATCATTAGCAAGCGCTAAATCAAATGGACCACCCGTGTGTTTATGGCCTTTTTCTTCGACTGAAGATACTTTTTCATCAGACAGTACATTAACAGGTGCGGCACTTACTGAAGCGAGAGTGCTGCAGCTTAACACCGCTGCAAGCGCAGCTGAAACCCATTTTCCTTTTTTCATCAAAATCCCCCCTGGAAGTATTGTTCATGACTGGAAATCGACAACAATCATTGTCGAATAATTCCGCGTATTCAAAATATTACCACGACATGTCGAAAACTAGAATAGGATATATATCCCTGGTTATTTAAATATAATGAGTATTTTTTACTAATGATGGAACTATTTCGTTATAGTCGATTTATGGGGAAAAATGCTGAATTCCCTTAATCGACGCTATTTTATAATAGGTCTTTAGAACCGAATAGAATAACTAAAATATTTTTTAGAAAATAGATTTGTTCATCATGTTTCCGTTTAATAAAGTAGGGAAAGTAGTAAGGTGGTGTTTAACGCTGCATAAATAGAGTCTTACTAACGAAGGTCGGTCTATTACATTGTCTATTATTCTAAAACCAACTATTAGTCCTAAATCGGTCAGAAATTTTGAAGAAGTGACAGAAAACATACTTCAATTTATGAGTATGAAGACGGTTAAATTTATGGCAACATATGGGTCTCGATACTAACTTGTTTTGAATTTACGGAGCGGCATGTTGAACTTTTTCATACGATGTCATCTCTATTAACATATGTACTTGAACTGGATAAAGCAAATAAGGAAATTAAGGAATTATCCGTGCGATCGTTCCTCTTACAAAGGGAATAGCTATCTTGCCGATTATTGGCGATATTAGCGAGTACCGCGTTGAGATCATCATAAAAAGCACACTGGACAGCAGCATGAACTTGGACCTGGAATATATGATGATAGATTTGTCAGGCATAAGCCGTATTAATAATACAGTCAGCAGTTATCTTTTAAATATTGTAAAACTATTAAAATTAATCGGTGTCACACCAATCTTTACTGGATTCAGACCAGACCTTGCTATAAAAACACTTGAAGTTGAGGTTGATTTTCACGATATTGTCATCACAAGTAATTTAGAAAGTGCACTTTCCCATATAGGTTTTGTGTTGAACAAAAAATTATAGAACCAGTGTTGGCCACTTAATTGATGTGGTCAATTTTTTTAGGATTTAATTAGTCTAAATTTTCATTTTACTTTATAATGTAATATTATAAACTTAACAGTCGTTTTTATTTGAACTTAACTGGAGGGGGAAGTTTGTGATGAAGTCGTTTGAAGAGAAATTGGATCAATATGCTGAACTTGTTGTTAAAGTTGGGTTAAGCTTACAAGAGGGACAAAGACTTTTAATTAGTTCTCCAATTGAGGCTGCAGAATTTACACGTAAGGTTACGAAACACGCTTATGAAAATGGATGTAAAAGAGTGATGGTAGACTGGGTAGATATCCAAACAAACCGTATTCACTATTCGAGTGCGGCTGTAGAAGTGCTACAAGATGACCTCCAGCCATGGGAAATTGAAAAATATAACAGCCTTGTAGAAAACCATGATTGTTTTTTGATGGTCACTGGTAATGATCCAAACGCATTCAAGGGTGTACCTTCAGAACGAATGATGTTTGTACAGAAGAACCGAGGCGAGAAGCTGCAATCTTTTTCTGCAGGTCAATTAAGAGGCGATATGCACTGGGCGATTGCCGGGGCACCGACAGCAGGATGGGCAAAGACCGTTTTCCCTGAAAAGAGTGAAGAAGAAGCAGTTGAAGCATTATGGGAAGCGATCTTTAAGACGGTTCGAGTGGACCAGGCTGATCCGGTTGCAGCATGGGAAGAACATGTGAAAACACTTACTGAAAAAGTAGATTATTTAAATGAGCAGAGATTTAAGACGCTTCATTATAAATCAGAAGGCACAGACTTAAGCATCGATTTGCATCCGGATCATACTTGGATCGGCGGAGGGCATAATTCCACGTTTGGGACTTACTATATTCCGAACCTTCCTACAGAAGAAGTGTTTACAACGCCAAGAAAATATGGGGTTAATGGGAAAGTGTCAAGTTCTAAGCCATTGTCAGCAATGGGTAACCTTATCGACAATTTCAGCTTAACGTTTAAAGATGGCAAAGTGGTCGAGTTTACAGCTGAAGAAGGGTACGACACGCTTAAGCAGCTTTTAAGCATCGATGACGGCATGGGTTATTTAGGAGAAGTTGCTTTAGTTCCTTATGACTCACCAATTTCAAACTCTGGCATTATTTTTAACAACACACTTTATGATGAGAACGCTTCTTGTCACTTAGCAATCGGTACTTCCATTACAATGTCTGTAAAAGATGCTGGTAACCTTTCGCCTGAACAGATGGAAGAAAAAGAAATCAATCACAGCAGAGGTCATACCGATTTCATGATTGGTTCTGCTGATCTCGAAATTGATGCTGAATATGAAGGTGGGAAGCGCATGCCATTATTCAGAAACGGCAACTGGGCGATCTGAAAAGACGAAAAGACTCCACTATGTGGGGTCTTTTTTTGAATATGATCTAGAACATAAGTCACTAGTTACGGTCAGTCTTTATAATAACGAATAAAACTCGATAACATCATTTTGCAGCCATAGAGGTGGATCTGATATAGAGAAGTCAGCAACTGCAAAGGTTCTTGAGTTCCTCTCCAAATGCTGCGCTTCGGATGTTCCGAACAAAAATCCTTTTAAAGGCATAAAAAAGGCACTATTTATTTATTTTGATCCTAAAGAATAGTATCTCCAGGGATCATAAAAATAGTACACAATTTCCACGTTAACTACTATTAAATCATCATTACAGACCTCAATCAAAAGATACCAAATTTTAGAAAAACAGTCTATATCTTTTGGAATTTTCTCGATATGCTGAAGAAAGAAATGCAAGAGGAGGTTATGAAAATGAATTCATTTTTTGATCAGTCGCCTTATGAGGTTAAACTGGACTGGGGGATTAGAGGTGCAAGGGAAGCGACTAAAAGAAAAGAGATTTTGATCATCGTTGATGTATTAAGTTTTTCTTCAACTGTAATCGCGGCAATGGAAAATCAAGCGGTTATTTATCCTTTTGCGCCTCCAATCAATGAGGAGGCAAGAAACTACGCGAATCAAATAAGAGCGGAGCTTGTGGTCGGAAGAGCCGAAGCGATCAAAACGGGAAAGCGTTCACTCTCACCCATCTCTTTCACAGTAGATGATTACGGAAAATCCTATGTGTTATGTTCACTAAACGGTGCTGCATGTGTGGAAGCCGCCAAAAGAGTTCCTTCGCTCTTGATAGGTTCGTTACGGAATGCACGCGCTGTTGCAGAAGCCGCTATAGAATTGAAAAAAATGACAGGAAAAGCCATTACCATTATTGCCTGCGGAGAAAGATGGGAAAATACTGCAAGTGATGAGAATGAGCTTAGGCCTGGGATTGAGGATTATTTAGGAGCTGGAGCAATAATTTCATACATAAATGGATCTCAATCTCCGGAAGCTTTTGTTTGCAAACAAGCCTTTAAAGCCTCACAGCAGCAACTGACTGAGTTGATAAGTAAGTGTGGCAGTGGAAGAGAATTAGCGGAAAGGGGATTTAAAGAGGATGTAGGCTTCTGCATGCAATTAAATCAGAGTTCTATTGTACCCATCTTATCTCAAAATAAATTTGTTTGTTTCAAGCCATCTATGATTTTTAAAAATTGAAGAATATATCAAACCTCCTCTAGGAAAAATAACAAAAATAAGGAGGTTTATGTATGAAAAAATTAGTCGCGCTCTTTGCGGCATTTACCATTGTACTTAGCGGCTGCGGCGGTGGTTCTAATGAAATAAACGAGAGCGAAGCTGCACCGAAGAATATGAGCAATCAAACAAGAGAAAGTCCTCGGCTGGAACAGATCAATTCACCTAAAAAAACACAGCAGGACACCTCTAAAGCTGAAACAAATCATGGAAAAACAAAGATTGAAACGCTTGGGTATTTAGAACCGATAGAAGCGAAGCAATCGGTTAAAGACGTTAAAGAAGCTATAAATGATTTAACGTATGTAGCTTTCTTCAGCTATATGGTAAATAAGGATGGTACGTTAAAGCCAATTAAGGATTGGGCAGCTCTGAATCAGGTGAAAAAATCAAAAGCTACTCCAATGATGGTTTTAACAAACTTTACTGAAGGTAATTTTTCACCGGAAGTGGCACATACGATTTTTACAGATAAAAAAGCTTCAAAAACATTGATCGGCAGTGTAATCAGCACAATGAAACAAAAAGGATACAAAGCGCTGAACATTGATTTTGAACATATTAAAGAAAAAGACCGCGAGCTGTATAATGGGTTCTTAGAAACCATCATCCCATTAGTTCAAAAAGAAGGATTTAAGGTTTCAACGGCATTGGCTCCTAAAACCAGTGATGAACAAAAAGGACCATGGCATGGTGCTCATGATTATAAACGCCATGGGGAACTGGCCGATTTCGTTGTACTGATGACATACGAGTGGGGCTGGTCTGGCGGACCTCCGATGGCTGTCGCACCTGTTCCGCAAGTAAAAAAAGTTGTGGATTATGCCGTTTCTGTAATACCACCAGAAAAAATTATAATGGGTGCTCCGCTATATGGCTATGACTGGACACTGCCGTATAAAAAAGGGAACAAATTTGCAAAGCGTATTGCACCGGCAGAAGCCCATGACTTAGCCCTTAAAGAAAAAGCTACAGTGAAATATGATAATGATGCGCAAGCGCCATTCTTTAATTATGAAGACGATAAAGGGAAAGAACATGTTGTCTGGTTAGAAAATGAGCAAAGTGCAGAAGCAAAAAATAAGATTGTTAAACAATATAACCTTCGTGGTTTAGCGTATTGGGTACTTGGTGAACCATTCCCTGAAAACTGGACGCTTCTGCGTGATGAATTTCAAATTGCACATAAATAAAAAACAAGGATTAGGCCATATTTGCCTAATCCTTATCTTTTTTGTGTATCAATCATCCGGTTTTGTTCATTCGGGATCCGTTTCGTGTTTTCGTATTTGGCTTGTTCTTTTTCTTGTCTTTTTCTTTCCTGTTCTTTTAAGCTTTCTTTGTTTTCTTCCGCCACTTTAACCCCTCCTAAAGGATTTGATATAGTCCTTTACCACGTTGTTCATAAACGAAACGTAAATAGGAGGAAAAGCAACGTTTGTCCTATAAAGCAGCAGCTGATAAAGACTTATTCACCAGAACACCTTTTCGGTCAGGAAAAACCGTTTCAAAATGATATTCGGGATAAGCACTAGAAAGCTGTTCTGTTATAGAAGCGGCTTTTTGATGCGGTGTGAAGAAAACGATCGCTGGTCCAGAACCGCTGATCGCTGCACCATATGCACCAAGGGAGACAGCTTTTTGTTTTAGATCTGTGTAAAAAGGAATATGTTTTACCCGAAATGGCTCATGAAACAGATCACGATTCATCATGTCAGCAGCTTTTTCCCAGTCGTTTTTGATTAAAGCAGCAACAAGGACATTACTGATAGCGCTCGCTTCAACTGCTTTATTAAAAGGAAGCAGGTTTGGCAATGATTTTCGCGACTCCTTTGTATGAAGAACCTCATCGGGGATGGCAATGATCATTTCAACCGCTATATCAGGAACATGAACGGTCTCTACATCTTTTCCATTATAAAAGCTGATCGTTAATCCCCCAAAAATAGCAGGCACTACGTTATCAGGATGTTTTTCTAATGAAACTGCATAAAAAGCTTTTTCTTTTTTAGATAGCTTCAGATCTAAAAGAATGTTGGCAAGCTCAACGCCAGCAACGATAGCTGATGCAGAACTGCCCATCCCTTTAGAAGGAGGGAAGCTGCTTTCGACCTCCAGTCTGCATGGGTAAAGCTTTTGATTATATTGTTCTGCGACATATTGAGCTGCATGGATGATTAAATTATCTTTATCATCATTTAATCCTTGCAGTTCTTTTCCATGATAAACCGTTTCCCAAGCTTCTGAAGGCTGAACGTGAACCGATAGGTAACGGTTGACTGCAAGTCCAACAGAATCAAAGCCTGGACCCAGATTAGCTGTACTTGCAGGTACATGAATAGAGAAGGCATCAAGCTTCATTTAAACGACACATCCTTTTAGCTGTTGACGTAATTGATCAAGATCATTTGGAATGACAACGGGTTCTTGTTCGACGGTTTTCAGAGCGATGTCAGGGTCTTTCAAACCGTTTCCCGTTAACACTGCTACTACAGATGACCCTTTTGGCATGAGCCCCTGTTGATGCTGCTTATAAAGCCCAGCGATTGTGCTGCATGAGGCAGGTTCTGCAAAAACTCCCTCTTTTGACGCGAGCATTTGATAAGCTTCTAAAATTTCTTCATCTGTTACACTGTCGATCAATCCTCCAGATTCCTCTAATGCTGCAGAAGCCAGCTGCCAACTGGCAGGGTTGCCGATCCGAATGGCTGTAGCAATCGTATCTGGATTTTTTACGATGCGGCCGTTAACGATTGGTGCAGCCCCAGCTGCCTGAAAGCCATGAATTCTTGGCAGACCTGAAGATTTTACAGAATTGTATTCTTTGAAGCCTTTCCAATATGCACTTATGTTGCCGGCGTTTCCGACGGGGATCGCGAGAATGTCAGGAGCTTTTTTAAGAGTGTCAACTAATTCAAATGCCGCTGTTTTCTGACCTTCTAAACGATATGGATTTACCGAATTAACGAGTGTATATCCTTCTTCCTCGCTCATTTGCTTGACCATTTCAAGTGCTTCGTCAAAATTTCCTTGAATAGCAAAGATCTCAGCTCCGTACATTTTGGCTTGAGCCAGCTTGCCTTGAGCAATTTTTCCGTCAGGTATAACAACAATGCATCTTAAACCTGCACGGGCTCCGTAGGCCGCTGCAGCTGCGGAAGTATTTCCGGTAGATGCACAGATGATGGCTTTGCTTCCGGCTTCTTTAGCTTTTGCAACTGCAAGGACCATCCCCCGGTCTTTAAAGGAACCTGTTGGGTTGGCTCCTTCATATTTAGCATATAAATTGATGCCCCATTCCTTTGACAGGTGATCTAATGTAATGAGAGGCGTATGGCCTTCATTAAGAGAGAGCGGGGGGGTAGCTTCACTAACTGGCAAATATTCTTTATATTGATGCAGCAATCCATTCCAATGCATACGCTTAAGCTCCTTCCACTCTGTAGTGACTTTTAATCTCCTCAACAACATCTGAATCGCGAAGCAAGTTATATACTTGATTATCCTGATGTTTGTTTGTGCCATGAGTAACGATAACTACTTCTGCAACTCCCTTTTCATCGACTGGACTTTGGATCAATTTTTCCAATGAGATCTCATGAAGAGCAAAGAGGGAAGTGATCGCTGAAAATGCACCAGCTTCATCTTTAATATGAAGTCTGTAAAAGAACTTTCCATTGATTTCATTAGGCTGCTTTAATTGTTTATCAAATTGGGGTGCAACTGCGCTTTTGCCGTTAACTCCCAACCTCATATTTTTAACTACAGCTACTAAATCGGATACAACGGATGTAGCTGTTGGAAGCTGTCCGGCACCCGGTCCGAAGAACATTGTCTCTCCGACAGATTCACCGTATACATAAACAGCGTTATATTCGTTGTGGACACTCGCCAGTGGATGAGAATGAGGCAGCAATGTCGGTTCCACACTGATTTCAACTTTTCCGTTATCTTTTTTCGCATTTCCGATCAGCTTCAGCGTATAACCAAATTGTCTCGCATACTCCAAGTCTTCTTGTGTGACACGTGAGATACCAGATACTTTCACATCATCCAGATGGATATGCATGGAGAAGCCGAGGGTAGATAGAATGGCCATCTTTCTCGCAGCATCAATTCCTTCAACATCGGATGTTGGATCAGCTTCTGCATATCCGAGCGACTGTGCTTCTTTTAAGACCTCATCATAATTCCGCTGCTGTTTATCCATTTTTGTGAGGATATAATTAGTTGTTCCATTTACAATACCCATCATTTTTGTGATTCGGTCTGAAGCAAGGCCATCTACCAGGGAGCGGATAATAGGGATTCCGCCTGCGACACTCGCTTCATAAAAAAGATCGCATCCATTTTCCTGGGCAACTTGCAAAAGTTCAGCTCCATGTAAAGCCATAAGATCTTTGTTTGCTGTAATAACATGTTTTTTATTTTGTAGGGCAAGCGTTATATATTCACGTGCTAGCTCGATGCCCCCCATTACTTCAATGACAACTTGAATGCCTGGGTTTTCCAAAACTTCATAGGGCTGTTGAGTCAGCCAGTCTTTATTAATGGCAACCAGTCGTTCTTTTTCAATGTTTTGAACTAAGATTTTTTCAATATTAACCGGACATCCAACACGATGCTGGAGCTCTTCGCGGTTTCCTTCAATCATTCTAACAACACCGCTGCCAACCGTACCTAATCCTAAAAGTCCTACCGAAACTTGATCTACCACTTGATCCACCCCTTGTGTTTTTCTGAGAAATACAATTGTATGTTTGATAAAGACATTTTACATGCAGTTTTCAAAACATACAACCGGGATTTTTGTAAAGATTTAGACAGCGCTTACATTTATGGTGGAATGTGCTGGGAAACCTGAGAATATGGAGGAATTATGTAGAGTATTTGATTGAACTCAGCTATGATAAAAACAGGAAAAGAGAGAAGGGGATAGCTTTATGAAGCATCAGTTAGAAAATACTGTTACAGATACACTTAATTGTTTAGAGGAAAATATATTTTTTATAGATGTAGAATATAAAATTGCATGGATGAATAAGGCTGCAGAAGAATTTATTGAATCTGTTAAATCCTTTTTTAAATTGGATAGAGCGGAAGATTTAATCGGCACACCGATTGCACGTTTTCATAAAAATCCTTCCTATCAGGAAGAAATGCTTCAAAAAGGTGATTTTCCAATTGATATGCAGCTTATCCTCTTTAATAAATTTGTGGCCAGACTCGTTGTAAAGGAACTCGTTATCAGAGAGCAAAAACTGGGCTTTATTCTAATTTGGAAAGACATAACAGAACGTGAAAAAGAAAAGGAAAAAACAAAAGCGTTAATCAATGAATTATCTACCCCCATATTGCCGACGTTTGCTGAACATACCCTCCTTGTTCCACTTATCGGGGAGTTAACATTAGAAAGAATGGAAAACCTCACTAGCAAACTTTTAAATGAATGTTTAAACTATCAGGCGGAATATGTTCTGCTAGATTTTTCAGGGGTAACGACAGTAGAAAATCTTGATTTAGAACGAGAAATACAAAATTTGGCGAGTGCCGTTGAATTAATGGGTGCAGAAGTTATTTTTTGCGGATTCACAACAAATATGGTAAAAAATTTAGTGCATTTAGGTATTAATGCAAATCAGCGTTCCTTTGTTTCATTCCGTAATGCAATGCGTTATGTGGTTTCAAAGCTTGGTTATCCATATGAAAAATGATTATTAAACCTGTCTCTTCATATAAAAAAGCGGCTGATCTTACTCAACCGCTCTAAAGTCTTAATTTAGTTAGCTTGTTCTTTATTTAAATGATTTTTTGCTTTAAAAGCCAAATGGAAGTACTTGCTAGCTTTCTCAAAATCGTTAATTTTGTAAAACTCAGAAGCTATTTTTTCGGTATAGTCCTGTATGTAACCCCACAATTGCTGAGACTCAAAAAATGAAATAGCAGCCGCCACGGACTCTTCTAACTGGTCAGGATGCGATAAGTGATTGAAGGCATTCAAAATTGCAAAGTGATGCTCGTATTCTTCGCTTTTTAATTCTTTAGCCATTTTTAAACCTCGCGAAATCCATTCATCAGCTAGATCAATGTTACCCAGCTTACAATGTTCACGGGCAATCAAGAAAGTAGTTTTGTAATCGGAATCTTTGTCCTCGAATGCTTCATTTAAATGCTTAAGTGCCTTTTCGGAAAGATTTTGTTCTGCATATAGCAAGCCGAGATTATAGCGTATCATCAAATCGAACTGTTCGATGTTTAAACCATATTCATGAAGAATACTTAAAGCTGAGAGGAAGTTTTCCTCAGCTTCTTTATATTGCTTGAGCGATGTTGAGGCAAGTCCAATAATATTCTCGCAGCCTGCTATTTTAATTTCATATCCCGTTTTTCCTTCGAAAAATTCTTTTGCTTTTAAGGCATGGCTAACAGCATGCAGGGGCTGGCGGATATGGTAGTAAAAGGTAGCGACTTTATAGTTGAATTCGGCTTTTTCAATGTCATCAGGAAACTGTTTCAATAATTTTTCAGCCAGCCGGTAGTGAATCTTTGCCTCCCTATAGCTGCCAGTCGTGGTTGCATAAATAGCCTTAAAAAAATTGTAATAGTATGAGAGAAAATCATCAGTCTGTCCTTTTTTCTCAAAGTCGATTTTGTTAAGTGTGTACCTTGCTTCCCATAATTGATTGATCATGATTTGATACCGAAAACATAATAAAGAATAATAGATAAAGAGTGTCTGTGAAGGATCGATTTCCATCGATTCAATTTTTTCATCGATCTCGACTTTAAACTTGCGCGCTTTAATTACATTTTGCGATAGAATTTCATGATACCAGTTATTTAGCAGCTGTATCATCTGTTCTGTGCTCGTTACCTCTATCCCCATATTGTCCGCCCCCATTCTTTAGCATTATTTTACAATTCAGCACAATCTTAGCATAGGAAATTATTGTTTGATTGAGTAAAATGTCGGAATTAATGGAAAATAAAAACCTAACTTTTATCCTAAAATTTCACTAAAAAATAAAAAGAGGGAACAATGAGTTCTCTGTTCCCTCTTCGATGATAGGTATTTATCATGGTGTATTAACCTGTTAATGTGAAATTAGCTTCTATTTGTTGTAGAAAATGTTTTTCCGTGTTCAGCTTGAAACACTGTAGGTTGATTTAAAACATAACCGCCAATCAATAAAGCACCTGCTAATGTAACGCCGACTAGTGCGCCTACCATTTTCTTCATAATTGACACCCCTTATAATTATGGTTTCTTTGCCGTTAATGATTTTGCTGATGAGTCCAAGAGTCAATGTTGAAATCCAAAAAGATTCTATAAAAAAACATTAAACCTCCTTTATCAACATCATTTTACAATTTACAACAATAATAGCAGATAATTTTTGGTTTGGATTGGGTTAAATGTCATAATTTATTGAAAATTCTTACATAACTTTTTTACTAAATTTACCCAAAAAAAATCCCGAAGAGCAGACTTTTAAAATCGTCCATTATTCGGGAGCCGTTTATTTTTATGAAATTTGTTTTGTTTTCTTAATATTTTTGATAGCTTCTTTATAAGATAGAGGACTCAGTTCTTCTTTATGTACGTATTCCCAAACCCAATCTGGGTTGTCTTTTGCATATTCACGCAGTGCCCAGCCGATGCCTTTGCGAATAAAGAAGTCTTGCTCATATTTAGTCTCTTTAATAATGTGTGCCAGCAGTGCTTTATCCGTTTTGTCTTTATACCCTAATTGAAAAAGAATAGCGGAACGCATAAGCCAGATATTTTTGGATGCGATCCAGCGTTCCGTTACTGGATGTATTTGTTCAGGGAACTTGGTGAAATAAAACCCTGCTATATGTTTAGCGATATGATCGACTGTGTCCCACCAGCTTTTATTAACAATGATGTATTCAATCCACTCAATGTCCTTTATTGTCATTTCTTTTTTTAGTTTGTCAGCGATGGATAGACCTGCCATTTGCATTTCACGTTCAGGCATTGACCATGCTTCTTTTAAAAAGGAATAAAGTTCCCTGTGAGCAGGAAGACCATTTTCTTTGATGAAGTTTTTAAATGCCTCCTTCATAGCAGGTGCACGCAAACCAAAATATTTAAACTGTCCGCGCATATACTGTTTCATTTTTTCTGCGTCTTCTTTATTTTCTTTCATTTGAAGAGCATTTCTCAATTGATCTATATACATGGATATCCTTCCCCTTTCTTTAAGATTATACAAAAAATTCTTAACAAACTGAAACTTTTTAATTAGTCATTCGTAAATTTACATATAAGACTAATATTGGAATTTCTGTTACTGTCGACAAGATTTTACATTTTTTTCTTATTCTTTTTGATAAAGTTAAAGAAATTCGACAAGGGGGCTTGTGATTATAAAAAAAGGACAGGGGAGATGATCATGGAACTGTTCGGGTATCCGTTATCAACTATATACTTAGGGAGTTTCATTGTTTTTGGATGTATCACTTTTGTTTATATCCTTTTTGGCGACATGCTTGATGCAGTGATTGATTTCTTGCATCCAGCACTTATTTTGTCTTTTTTTACGATTGGTACAGCTTGTGGTTATCTCCTGGAGGTTATGACCGGAATCAACAGCTGGTTCATCATTGTATTTAGTTGCTTGCTTTCTCTTTTGCTTGTCACACTTCTTAATGTTTTTGTATTAATGCCCATTCGGTCATCAGAAGAGTCATTGGCTTATCGTGATGAGGATTTAAAGGGTAGAGTCGGTACGGTCATTACGTCGGTACCGACGGATGGTTTTGGAGAAATATTAATAGAAGGAATAAGCGGAAGAATCTCTAAGACAGCTGTAAGCATGGATAACAAACCAATCCAGCAAGGAGAAAAGATTTTAATTATCGATATCCAAAAAGGTGTCGTTTCGGTTATGCGTTATGAGCAAGTAGAACAAACATATTTTCATTAATCTGGAGGGGATTTCATGAGTTTTTCGCCATTATTTATTGTAATTGGGATTGCAGTATTTCTAGTAGCTGCTCTAATTAGTGTTTTTATTACAAAGTACCGTACAGCAAGTCCTGATGAAGCATTGATCGTAACAGGAAGCTTCTTAGGAAGCAAAAACGTGAATATCGATGAGTCAGGAAACAGAATCAAAATTGTACGCGGAGGCGGTACGTTTGTTCTGCCGGTGTTCCAGCAAGCAAAACCTCTTAGTTTATTAACGAGCAAACTGGATGTTCAAACGCCAGAAGTGTATACAGAACAAGGTGTTCCCGTTATGGCTGACGGAACGGCAATCATCAAAGTCGGAAGCTCAATCGGTGAAATCGCAACAGCTGCGGAACAGTTTTTAGGAAAGTTAAAAGAAGATCGAGAAAACGAAGCACGTGAAGTGTTAGAAGGACATTTGCGTTCGATTCTAGGTTCCATGACTGTTGAAGAAATCTATAAAAACCGTGAGAAGTTTTCTCAAGAAGTTCAGCGTGTTGCTTCACAGGATCTAGCAAAAATGGGATTAATCATCGTTTCATTTACTATTAAGGACCTGCGTGACAAAAACGGTTATCTTGATGCACTCGGTAAGCCGCGTATTGCACAAATCAAGCGTGATGCTGATATGGCAATGGCAGAGGCTGAAAAAGAAACGCGCATCAAACGCGCAGAAGCAGATAAAGAAGCTAAACAATCCGAGTTAGGACGCGCGACAGAAGTAGCGGAAGCTGAAAAGATGAATCAGTTGAAGGTAGCCGAATACCGTCGCGAACAAGATGTTGCAAAAGCACGTGCTGACCAGGCTTATCATTTAGAAGAAGCAATCGCTAAACAACAAGTTACAGAAGAGCAGATGCAGATTAAGATCATCGAGCGTCAAAAGCAGATCGAGCTTGAAGAAAAAGAAATTCTGCGTCGTGAAAAACAATATGATTCAGAAGTGAAGAAGAAAGCCGATGCAGACAGATATGCAGTTGAGCAATCGGCAGAAGCGGATAAACGCAAGCAGGTTGCAGAAGCTGATGCGCATAAGTACCGTGTGGAAGCAATGGCAAAAGCGGAGGCGGAAAAGGTTCGGCTCGACGGTCTTTCCAGAGCAGAAGCAGAACGTGCTAAAGGGGAATCTGAAGCTGAAGTTATCCGTCTAAAAGGTCTTGCTGAAGCGGAAGCGAAGCAAAAGATCGCCGAAGCGTTCGAGTTATACGGCCAAGCAGCGATGATGGATATGATGATTAAGATGCTTCCAGAATACGCGAAGCAGGTTGCAGCACCACTTTCTAACATTGATAAAATCACAGTCGTTGATACAGGCGGCGGTGAAAACGGCGGAGCCAACCGCATTACGGGATATGCAACAAACTTGATGTCCACTTTGCAGGAATCCTTGAAAGCTTCCTCTGGAATCGATGTAAAAGAAATGCTCGAAAACTTCTCAGGTAAAGGGAATGTCCGTCAAAGTATCGATGACCTCCGCATTGAGTTTGCCAAAAAAGAACCAAATGCAGTAAATACGAAGGAAAAAAGCGAAGTAACGGCATCAAAAGTAGAATAATAGAAAAAAAGCTTACTCAAACGGGCTGAAACCGCCCAAAACGAGTGAGCTTTTTTTCTAAACATGAGGTTTGCAGGGCGGTTCAGGAAGGCATATGCGTGTTCGCGGGAGATTTATGCGCGCTCGCTGAGATTTATGCGCGTTCGCTGAGATTTATGCGCGCTCCCCAGGTTATATGAGCACTCCCTAGAATTACGAGCTTTTCATCTTGGCTTCAACCGCCTGCAGCTTGCCTGCCATTGTTGATTTTTTATCACGGCGGTCATCAATTCGGATATTAGTAGCTACACGCTGGATGCCATTTGTAAATGGGATCTCGTGAAGCTGCTGAATCACATCAAATAAATCGGAAAGTTCGCCTTCAATCAATGTGCTCATCGGCGTTAGCTGATAGTTCACTCTGTCTGTATTTTGTTGAAGCACTTTTTGAATTTCCGCAACATATGAACTGACACTAGGGGTTTCCGTGCCAATTGGAATAATGGTAATGTCTGCTATAGGCATCGTCTCAACTCCATTCGTTTTTTCATATTGTAGCAAAAATTAGAAGAAGAACAAAAGAAAGGGAAAATAGAATGAAAGTGATAGAGGCTCGCAAGAAAGATATAGAACAAATCATTGAAATCGATAAAGAAATAATCGGAACGGACCGAAGAAAAAAAGAAATCGGACAGGCTATTGAGCAAAATAGATGTTTGCTTGTCATTCATGAAGGTATCATCGCTGGTTTTTTACTCTATCATACTCACTTTTTTGAGTGTACATTTGTTTCATTGATCATGATTAAACCTTCCCATCAAAAAATGGGTCTCGCGAGTACACTCCTTAGTCACATGACTGAATTTTCAAAGACAGAAAAGCTTTTCTCCTCTACGAACCAGTCAAATTTAGCGATGCAAAAAGTCTTTGAGGCAAACGCTTTTATAAAAAGCGGAATGGTAGAAAACCTGGATGAGGGAGACCCTGAATTCATTTATTTTAAAAGAATAGGAGAGAGGAATAAATGGTACACCTAAAAAAAATAGATAAAGCCATAGATGAACTTTTCCGATTTAGAGAAATAGGAATCGATCCAGCTTTTAGCCGGTTTATACCGATGGTCTATGACCCTATTACATATAATTGGCGGCAGGAATTTGAACCCGAATTCACCGAGCTGTTTAATGGGCTCATGATAAGAGGTGATGAAGAAGTTGGCCGTGTTTTCTTAGCGGTTTTTCCAACGGATGAGGTGCTTACACGTTTTATTTCAGAGGGCAGTCCAGGGGACCTGTTATTTATGCACCACCCTCTAGTGATGGAGTGCGGTGACCCGAGAGGAGGATGGGGACAAGGTTTTTTACCAATCAATCCGGATTTCATTTCGCAATTAAAAGAAAAGCGGTTATCCGTCTTTACCCTTCATGTTCCGCTAGATTACTTGAGAACCATCAGTACGAGTGACGCAATTGCAGAGGCATTTGGTGCAACAGTGATCGGAGAATTTTTTAAAGAGGAAAAAGGGGCTTGCGGTGTGATTTGTGAAATTCAAACGACTACAACAGAACAACTCATTAATAAATGTAAAGACATCTTTCACATTCCTTATACAGATGTAGAAGGACCCACTCACACTAACATTACAAGGATTGCAATAGCTGCGGGCTGCGGAGACAAAGTCCATGTTATGCAAGAAGCAGAAAGGCTCGGAGCTCAGGCCTACTTAACTGGGGAAGTGCATTGCCACATAGACAACGAGTACGGAAAGAGAAAATTTGAAGAAATGAAAGAATACTGTAAGAGCACGTCTATGAGCTTAATAGGAGTGTCACATGCGTCTTCGGAATTTTTAGTTCATGCCACACAATTGAAATCATGGTTTGAAGTGCAATTTCAGCTTCCTGTAAGTTTGATTCCTCAAGAGAAATGGTGGGTATAGCATGAAAATCCGTCCCGCTGTAAAAGAAGATGCGGCCAACATTGCTGAAGTGCAGGTTAGAAGCTGGCAGGAATCTTATAAAGGAATAGTGGATTCAGACTATTTATTGAATATGTCTATACCTGAAAGAATAAAAAGATGGGAAGATTGGCTGTCAAAGGGACCTTCCTATCTTGTTTATGTGCTTGAAAATGAACAATCCAACATTTGCGGTTTTATTTCGGGGGGTGCGATCCGTTCAAAACATCCATATGATAGTGAAATTTATGCTTTCTACCTTATAAAAGAAATTCAGCA
Organism: Fictibacillus nanhaiensis; assembly: GCF_023715445.1. Taxonomy (GTDB): domain Bacteria; phylum Bacillota; class Bacilli; order Bacillales; family Fictibacillaceae; genus Fictibacillus; species Fictibacillus nanhaiensis_D. The sequence goes on along the minus strand of NZ_JAMBOD010000001.1, from coordinate 1,324,018 downwards.
AAGAGGATATGGAACAAAGCTGTTTAAATGCTTTAGCCAGCAGCTTGTAAACGAAGGGAATAATAGTATGATCGTTTGGGTATTAAAAGAAAATCCTTCAAAACGGGCATATATTACACTTTACGGGAAAAAGATAGATGAAGAGTTAATTACCATCGGAAAGCAAGAATTATACGAAGAATGTTATGCGTGGGGAGATTTGTCTTCTATTTGAATTAGTATCCGTCTCGTCCCAATATGCATATGTTAGGATAGACACATTTTCTTAGCAATTTTTGTTTTCCTCTTTCCAAATACCCCATATTATCGTTACAATGGTAGAAGGTGTAAAAAAAGAAGTTGGTGACGTCATGGAATTTGACTTGATTAATATCATTTATCAATACAGCTATTTTGGAATCATTCTATTATTAGCTTTAGGTATTATAGGATTGCCGATCCCGGATGAGATTCTTTTGGCTACAATCGGATATTTTATATTTGCAGGCGACCTGCCTATGGTCTCCGCTGTTTTAAGCGCATATTTGGGAGCGCTAACAGGTATTACGGGAAGCTATTATTTCGGAAGGGTATGCGGAAAACCTTTATTGTATAAATTAGGTCCGAAAATCGGAATTTCAGATGAGAAAATAAATAAAACGCAGCGCTTTTTTTCAAAATACGGAAAAACTGCTTTGTTCTTCGGCTATTTTGTTCCTGGCGTCAGGCATCTTACAGCTTATTTTGCGGGCATGTATTCTTTAAAATTTAGACAATTTGCCATTTACGCCTATTGCGGCGCTGTTTTCTGGTGTTCATTCTTCATATTTATCGGCTATCAGCTTGCGGGACGCTGGTATATTGTTATGGATATTACTCATAAAATCGGGATTTATGCATTCTCATTGCTTGCGCTTTGCATTATTGCATGGCTGATCTTTAAGCCGAAGAATAAAAGTACCTACTCAAACGAATGGTTTAAATAAAAATCGCTTCCTAAAAGGAGCGGTTTTTTGTATGGATAAAAGCATTAAAACTCAGTTACCATGTATATTTTCCCTCGAACCTACAAATTTTATTAGATGACAGTCAAAAATTATATTAAAGGAGTGTCATCTTAATGAAAAAGGCAATTTTGGTTACCTCAATGGCAGTTATGCTGTCTTCTTTCTTAGGTGCTTGTAACATGAACAATAACGACAGGGACTTGGGAGAAGAGGCTCGCGACAACTTGACTGATGTCAACTACAACAATCGTGCGGACCGTGACCGTGACCGTGACAATGACAATGACATGGACATGAACATGAACATGGGTACAGACAACCAGTTTGACGAGAATACCCGCATGGATGTAGCAGATGAAGCTGCTGACAAAGTAACGGATTTAAAGGAAGTTGAAGACGCAACAGTAATCGTTACTGAAAATAATGCTTATGTTGCAGCTCAGCTTGAAGGCGGAGAGGGCGAGAAGCTTTCGAAAGAAACGGAAAAAAAGATCGCGGATGCTGTAAGAAATACTGATCCGGAAATTAATGACGTGTTTGTATCAACAAATCCTGACTTTATCGATCGTATGCAAGGTTATACAGATGAGATTGAAAAGGGGAACCCGGTTTCAGGGTTTGTTAAAGAATTCAATGAAACGATTCGACGTATTTTCCCGACTGACCGTTAATGAGTGACAAAAGGGCTGAGAATTACTCAGTCCTTACTTTTTGTTATCATTTGTTAGAAAATTCATTATATCTGAATATTGACTCCAATCGTGAATCGTGATACAAATACATATGGAATTTAAATTATTTCGACAAATTTCGATAAAAATATATTAATTAATGACCACGGAGGTGGAAAAAAACATGGAGAAACGAACACTCTCGGTGGGTTTAATGTTGTTCGCATTGTTTTTTGGAGCAGGGAATTTAATCTTTCCGCCAGCATTGGGGCAGGCAGCGGGTGATATGGTCTGGCACTCCATGATTGGCTTTTTTATAACTGGTGTAGGGTTACCATTATTAGGGGTTATCGCTTTGGCGCGTGCAGGCGGTGGTTTGCAAACACTGACCGAACGAGTTAACCCGCTTTTCGGTTCTGTTTTTGCCATTATCTTATATTTAGCTATTGGGCCTTTCTTTGGGATCCCAAGAACAGGTACGGTAGCCTTTGAAATGGCTGCTTTGCCATTTTTGCCTGAGGGAATAAGCACTGGGCTGCCGTTATTCCTATTTACGGTCGTTTTCTTTGTCATAACGTATTGGCTTGCATTGAATCCTTCAAAACTTGTAGACCGAATCGGAAATATCTTGACGCCATTGCTGCTGCTTATTATTGGTTCTGTTCTTGTAAAAGCTCTTATTACTCCTGTTGGTAAGATAGGACAGCCGTCACCAGAGTATGGAAGCAGCCCGCTTTTAAAAGGCTTTATGGACGGATATTTAACAATGGATACGCTAGGTGCATTGGCTTTTGGAATTGTGGTTATCACGGCGGTTAATAAGCCTGGAATGAAAAAAGAACAAGTAACCAGTATGGTGGTAAAAGCGGGTGTAATTGCTGCTGTTTGCTTAGCAGGAGTTTATGGAATTCTGGCTTATCTAGGTGCAACAAGTCAAGGACTTGGTAAATCAGAGAATGGCGGACAAATCTTGACTAATGTAGTTTCTCAGCTATTTGGAGGACCAGGCAGTCTTTTACTTGGTCTTGCTGTAGCACTTGCTTGTCTAACAACATCCGTTGGACTTGTAACAGCTACCGGTGAATTTGCACATAAAATGTTTCCGAAACTTCCCTACAAAATTGTTATTCTTGTGTTAAGCATCTTTAGTGCGGGTGTAGCAAACGTAGGTCTAAGCCAGTTAATTACTGTGTCTGTACCAGTTTTAACAGCGATTTACCCTATAGCTATTGTTCTAATTATCTTATCTTTTTTCCATGACACATTCTCAGGAAGTCAGGAAGTGTATCTTGGTTCCATCATTGCAACTGCATTGGTATCCATTGCGGATGGCTTAAAAGCGTTTGGGTTAAAATTTGGCACGATCGAACAAATCTATTCTCATATTCCATTGTATGCCGATGGAATTGGATGGCTCATACCAGCTATTATCGGGGCAGTTGTTGGTTTTATCATTGCTCTAATCAGAGGCAGAATCGTCATTTTCTCAACTTAATATAATATAGAATAAACGATGCAGAAGGATCAAATCTCCTTTCATGCATCGTTTTTTTTATTACACCATAGCAGGTATTTTTTCTTTTAACTTGGCAGCGACATTTTGTGCGATCCATACTCCGCAAGCACTGGCTTGTGCAAGACCGCGAGTGATCCCAGCTCCATCTCCGCCAACATACAGTCCGCCGATTTCTGATTCGAATTTATCATCCAGCATTGGACGTGCAGAATAGAATTTTGCTTCAACTCCATAAAAAAGTGTATGCTCTGATGCGATTCCTGGAGTAACTTTATCTAATGCTTCAGTCATTTCGATTAAGCTCTTCATGGTGTTATAAGGAAGTACGAGCCCAAGATCTCCTGGAACAGCTTCTTTTAATGTTGGACGCAGAAACCCTTCTTTGATGCGTTTCTCAGTGGAACGACGGCCTTTTAGGATATCACCATATTTTTGTACAACCAGTCCGCCCATTGAAAGCTGGTTAGCTAATTTTGAAACCTCATGTGCATATTCGGTCGGCTGATCAAACGGCTCAGCAAACTGATGGGATACAAGCAAAGCAAAGTTTGTGTTTTCACTTTCAAGTTTAGGATCCTTATATGCATGGCCGTTTGCAAGCATAATTCCAGAATGGTTCTCAACGACAACATGACCTGAGGGATTTGAACAAAATGTACGGACTTTTGTTCCTACCGATGTATTGAAAACAAACTTTCCTTCGTACAGATGTTCATTGATCTCTTCCATAACAAGGTTGGATGTTTCTACACGTACACCAATATCAACTTGGTTTGCGGTCATTTTTATGCGCCGCTTCTTTAGTATCTTGGTGAGCCATGAAGATCCGTCACGACCCGGAACGATAACAACTTTTTCGGCAGTAAGTGAGGTTCCGTCCTTCAACAAAATTCCTTTTGCTGCATATCCTGTTTCGGTGCGCTCAGTGATTATGTCATCAACCTCAGCTTTGTATTTCATATCAATTCTTGTTTTTAAATACTCATAGATGCTTTTTAAGATCTGTAAGTTTTGCTCGGTTCCAAGATGACGCACTTGTGCACGCAGAAGCTTTAAACCTGCAGCATAGCCGCGTTTTTCAATATCTTTTACTTCTGGTGTAAGAGGGTCTGTAATGGAGTCCGTTGCGCCGTGCTCCAAGTTAATTTCATCTACATATTTAATAAGTTCTACTACTTTTTCTTCTGAAAGATAGTCTGTCATCCATCCACCGAATTCGGAGGTAATATTGAATTTCCCATCTGAATAAGCGCCGGCGCCGCCGAAACCATTTGTAATTGAACAAGCGGGTAAACATCCGGCAAACTCTTTTCTACCAGCAGCTGGCGGACATTTTTTAATTTTCTTTTCTAATATTGGGCAAGATCTTGAATAAATGTCATGACCTTTATCAATTAATAAAACTTTTGCATCCGGTAGTTGTCTCGTAAGCTCATAGCCTGTAAAAATTCCAGCAGGACCTGCACCAACAACAATCACATCGTAATGGGTATTCATAATATCCCCCTTGAAAGATAGATAATTTTCTTAAATTGTTTGTCCCTTGGTAAATATAACAATTCCACAGTATGATTTCAACTAAAATACGAACATTTATTAATTTTTTTTAGATATCATTCGTTTTTGGCTTCAACAAAAAATCCTTAAGCGATTTGCTTAAGGATTTTTAGTATTTAATTTCAATAATTTTCCATCCATCAGTCATGGATTTACGCTCTAATAAGAAGGTATACGTTCGTGACAATTTGCCGCTTTCCCCATACTGTTTAACTTTAGCTGAAATTTCTGTTCGTACAATAGGAGGGTACCTCAAACTTTTTTTTCTTATTTCATACTGCATGCTCGTTATCCCTTTAAAGAGCCCGGTAATCTCTGTGTTATTCGCCAAAGATGAACTTAAAACGGGTCTGGCAATTTTATAATCCTGCTGTTTCATTCCAACTAAAAACATGGAGACTGCTTGCTTTGCACTGGCACCTGAAGCATACTGGTTTAGCTGGTCGCCAGCTTTATAGATCATTAGCTGATGAGAAGGGTCAATGTTTCTTGAGCGGTGTGTTGAACTGCCAGAAAAATGGATACAGAAGTGGCCAGGAAAGCCGTTCTCTAAAGCGCCTGCTCCATGGGGCATACCGTGCATGCTTCCTGCGATCATCCTTCCTTTTACAGGGATTAATATTGCCCTGCGGTTCCAGCTCCATTTGCCATTATACAAATGCTTTAAGACAGCAGTATCATCATGGGTTAAAGGCTGGACGTCAGCATGCTGATTTCCGGCTCTTCGCTGTACCTTGAAATAAAATCCTGTCTCAAGATCAATCACTTTAAATACAGATCCTTTTGGGAGCAGTTTGCTTACTTCGCTCCATTTTAAAATTTCCCCTTTTTTTACGATCGGAAAATAAGTTAATGGCTCTTTTGCTTGATAAGGATCAGGGTTTATAAAAATAAGACAGCCAGCAAGCAATGCCCCCAAAGCAGTTTTCTTCCACATCTCGAATCCTCGATTCCATATTTTCTCTTCCTTAATATGGATTGTTTTATCATTTTTATCCTTCAAATGGAAAAAGAGATGAATGATTTTTAGGGAACAAATCGTCTATAGAAGAATAAGGGAGGAGGAGCGGGATGAAAATAGCAAAAAAACTGTTATTACAGCTTTTACTTACGGTACTTTCTATCATATTAATCAGCGGACTGCCTGAATTAATCATAAATAAAAATGTAACAGCTTATTTTGAAAAAGTGAAGGCCGTATTCATAGAGATGGTTCGTTTAGATGAAATGACATATTTCAATCAAGGAACGGAACGTTTATTTTTGAATGATATATGGGGTCCTTACTTTTATTCGTTAACGATTCTTTTTGGGGCATTATTTATTGCATTTTGTATGGCTCAAATTCTAACGTGGGGAACGTTGATGCTGCCTAGCATCATCAGAAAAACTGTAAAAAATTTCCTTACTTTTTTAGAATCGCTGCCGGATCTTCTCGTGTTTGCCCTCGTGCAGATGGGAATCGTTCTGATCTACAAAAAGACTGGGATATTAGTATCTAATGTAGCTTCTTTAGGGGCAGATGATAGGATATATTTTGTTCCCATAACCTGTTTAATGATATTGCCTTTTGTCTATTTTTATAAAATGATGATTCTGATGACAGAAGACGAAATGGGAAAACAATACGTAGAAACAAGCTTAGCTAAAGGAATGCGCAGACTTTACGTGCTGGTTTTCCATGTAACTAGAAATACTAGTGAAGGGATCTTCCATTTTTCTAAATCCGTTCTTTGGTTTATGATCTCCAATCTGCTGCTGGTAGAAATCATATTCAATATTCATGGCATCACACACTATATGTATCATGATTTCAGGCCTGAAATGCTTGCGGCATGCTTGATCCTGCTGGTTATTCCTTTCTTCCTGATATTTGCACTTTTCGAGTGGACGATAATGAGATATTCGAAAAGAGGTGAAGCCTTATAGTAAGAAGCTATAAATTTTGGATCGGTTTTGCAATCATCAGCATCTCCATACAAGTCATGTTAAAGTAACAAAACTAACAAGTGAATCTCAAGCCTTTCCTTTAAAACCATCCTATAAAAATAGGAAATTTCCTCTATATAAGAGGTGATTAAATTGATAAAAAAAAATAAATTTAGGACTGGATTATTAATCATTTTTGGATTTATTGCTTCAAGTATTATATATTCGGTGTTTTTTGATAGTCATGTAAGGCAAGTGCAAGTTATTTATGATGAAAATATGACACCTATTGATGCAGCTCCGTTCGAACCATCCATCATGTTTCCTTTGGGTACTGATCCTCTTGGCTATGATACGGCAGCAAAGGTACTGCAAGGGGCTAAATTTACTTTAATAAGTGCAATCGTCATTGGAATACTTAGGGTCTTATTTAGTTTTGCAGTAGGGATACCCTTAGCTTTTTATATGCCTGAAAAGATAAGAAAAGCATTAGATCAACTACTGAGTTCCTTTTATTTTATTCCACTTACAATCATAGCTGTTTTTATCCTGAGCCCGATTCTAAAAGAACAGATAAAAATGCCGGAGATGGAACCGTATTTTATTTATTCCTTTGCGGAACGCGTCGTGCTTGAAATAATAATTTTAACATTGCTGGTTGTACCGCTGCTCGGTTCAATGATCGGCAATATGATGGCTTCTACTTTAAAAGAAGACTTTATTGAAGGGGCAAATGTATTAGGCGCAAGCAGGTGGAGAATCTTTAACAAACACGTAATGCCTCATCTGTTGCCAAAACTCGTTATTGTGTGGTGTCAGCAATGTGTTCAAGTGCTGATTATCTTTACGCAACTAGGGTATTTAAAACTCTTTTTTGGAGGAACAGATATTGATTTCAATCCATTTATGGCTGATCCGCCAAAATCATTATCCAACGAATGGTCAGGGCTGGTAGGGAACTATTACACATATATACAAGCAAATCCTGCAATCGCTTTAGGTCCTATCCTTATGTTTGGTGTTGCCATCTATGCCTTTCAGCTTATAGCTGAAGGATTTCAAATCCACTTGCAAACTAGAAATGTGAAAAGAACCAGCCGAGATAAAAAGATGAAACAGAAAAACGAAACGATTCGTGTTCAGCAAAAGTTTGAATTTTTGCAAAATAGAGGAGCTTAAAAAACACCAACTTTCTCCCCTTGCCATAGTATGTAATATCCTGTGCAGACAGGGGGGAGAGAATTGATTTTTGTTAATGGCTATTCCGTAGATACTGCCCAAATCTCGGGTTTTAACCAGCTGACATCCGCCCAGAAACAGATCGGTCAGAAGCTGAAAAACTCTAGAGAGTCTTTTTATTACAGAAGTCCTCACCAATTTTTGTTTGAAGTGATTATGCGTTCGAATATCGTTGCTGCAGCCTATGCTATGCGCGACAGCGGTGCGGGGTTTTCAACATTTGTAAATGCTCGCTGTAATCCTCAATATTGGAGACGTACCGCTTATGGCGGGTTCTTACTTCGGCCGGATGTGAATCCTTCTGATGCCATAACGGATATATTCATTAATGGAAAAAGGTATGGCTTCGAATGTACTACTGCGATCATGATCATGCTGTATAAAGCAGTCCTTGAAACGATAGGAACGAGAATGTTTAATCAATTATTTAACGGATTGCTTCTTTATAGCACGGAGCACGATGAAGACCTGCAGATCATAGCGGTGCCATCCGGTTCATCCATGCCAGGAGATGTGAGATATATCAGAAATCCTGACCATCATCCTAATACACCGCAATGGCAAGGAGAGAATGTGATTGATCTTGGAAACGGTCTAGTGTTCGGACATGGAATCGGAACGGGTACAATCGGTGAGATCATCGATGTACTCAATAAAAAAAGAAGGCCTGGCGCTACAGTGCCAGCATTTTTAACAGCAGAGATTATCCGGCCGAATTACAGGCTGATGTCGGAATACACACGGCATCCGGTCCGCCGGCTTCTTGGGGGAGTCATATAAAAAAGACGCAGAGAATAAAAATCTCTGCGTCCTTTTATGTGTTTTATTGAATATATGGTCTTGGGTTAACCGCGTTTGACTTTGAAGCATTCCAAGGTCCTTTATGCAGCTCAAAGTGGAGATGCTGGCCGCGTGAAGCGCCTGTATTTCCTTGATAGCCAAGGAACGTACCTTGTGAAACTGATTGTCCCGATCTTACAGCTGGAGTTGTTCTCATATGAGCATAAACCGTTGTATATAATTGACCGTTAATATAGTGAGTGATATACACACAATTACCGTAACTACTAGAATAATAAGCTTTAGAAACTGTGCCTGATGCAGCTGCAACAATCGGTACAGTGCTTCCGCCTTGTGCTATATCCATTCCATAGTGCATTCCAGAGCTTCTATATCCGAAGTTTGACGTGATTACCCCTTGTGTAGGGAAGATGAAATCACGAGATACCGGAGTTGGAGCTGGTGTTGGTGCAGGCGGAGGTGAAACTGGTCTTGAAGAACCAGAGTTTGAAGAGCTTTTTGCTCTTGCAGCCGCTTCCGCCTTAGCTTTTGCTGCAGCTGCTTCTGCAGCGGCTCTTGCAGCCGCTTCTCTCTTCTTACGTTCTTCTTCCTCTTTCTTCGCACGTGCAATTTCCGCTTTAATAGCAGCTTCTTGCGCAGACAGCAATTCGTTTTTCTCATCCAATTGCATAATATGATCATGTAAATGTTCTTCTTCTTTTTCCAATTGTGCTAGAAGAGCATTTTTTTGCTTTTTTTGGTCTTTCAGTTTTTGGTTAAGTCCTTCAAGCTCATTTAAGCTTTTATTAAGGGATGTAAGTTCACTTTCAACTTCTCCCTTTTTCTTTTCAACAGAAGCTTTATCTTGCTTATGCTCTTCTAAAATCGCTTTATCTTGCTCAGCTATTACGTTAAGAGCAAATACGCGATCCAGGAAATCACCGAAATCTTTTGCGCCTAATAAAACATCCAGATAATTTACTGCTCCGCCGCTTTCATACATAGAACTTACACGTTCTTTTAAAAGTTCGTCACGTTCTTTGATTCTCTTCTCAAGCACTTCGATTTCTTCTTTCAGCTTTTCAATTGAAGCTTTTGTTTCTTTAATAGATTCTTTTTTGTTTCCGATTTGGGTAAGGGTCTTACCTATGGAAGACTCTAATTCTTCTATTTGCTTAACCATATAATCTTGCTGATTTTGATTTTCTTTTAATTCGCTCTTTGTTTTATTCTGTTCAGAGCGGTTCTGCTCTTGTTTTTTCTTTATAGAAGACAGGGTTTCTGCCGATACGGTATATGTACTGAATGCTAGACTGAGAGACAATGTAGCCATCACAAGCTTGCGTTTCAAAATGGGTACTCCTCCTTGTAAGTGCAAATGTTGCCAATTTCTTTACAAAAGTGATTATAACATTGATTGATGGTCAATTATCGCGAAATAATATTACATTTATATTTCAAAATATTACACTATGAAACATAATTCGACTTGATTGTGTAACAATTTGTATTTTAATGGAATTAACGTGGTATATTTAGATTGATAGATTACATAAAAAAGTAGGTATAACTATGGATATTACGTTACAAAAAAGTAACCCTTTACATAAACAGCATAGAGAAGCTCTTTATCCTTTGTTTGATGTAGTATTTGGCATTCCTGCATCTATGCTCAACGACTACCATAATAGAGGTTTTTGGAATCCGGATTATTGTCCATATACACTTTTTAAGAAGAACTGTGCAGTGGCAAATGTTTCCGTAATACCCATGCAATGGATCATAGATAGTGAGTTAGTAACAGCAGCAGGCATACAGTCTGTCATGACTCATCCTGCTGAAAGAGGTAATGGGTATATGAAGAAATTGATGAATACAGTATTAGAGGACCTCAAAAATACCTCCTCTCTGATCTTTTTGCAGACGGAAAATCCTGCGCTTTATGAAAAGTATGGGTTTGAAAAGGTGGAAGAACATATATTTATATCAGAGGCTTACCAGAATCCAAGCTTAAAAAATAGTTTGCTAAGAAAGATGGACTTTACCCTAGAAGAGGATGCTGAAGTTATTAGGTCTTGTTTTGCTGAGCAGCGTCCCAACTCGCGTATTTTTTCACCTGTGCACTATGAACATTCACTTTTTCTTAATTTATATAATCCTTATTTTTCAGAAAAGACGTTTTATAGTGTGACACTTAAAGCATTAATCGTTTATGAGGTGCAAGACAAAATTTTAAAGCTGTATGATGTGATTGGCAAGTCGGCTATAAGCCTCGCTGATATTTGTAATGTCATCCCAGAAGTGTTTCATAGATTAGAAATCTATTTCACGCCTGATCAATTGGTACCAACACACTCTTTAGAAACAAAAAAGAAACAGGGAACTCTGATGGTAAAGGGAAAGCTTCCTGTTGCCAAGCAGCCGATAGCATTTCCTTTCACAGCATCTTTTTAACACGTTAAGAAAGTATAACTTGTTAGCTGATTGATGTGAGATGCAGTTAACAAGTTCAGGAAAAAAGTATAAGTTCAACTAAGGCTGACGGATAAGGCTTGCGTCAGCCAAGTTTCCTTTAAAATTTTTGAATAAAAAGTATAACGGCAATCGTCTATATATATAAGAGACGAAAGGGGGAGAGGACTTGAAAATCATACCAAAAACGGGGGGTCAGGAGTTTTTTTCACAAGGTCTAAGTCAAGAAGAATGGCTGATACAAATCATGGAACTGTATGAAGACAAAGTGATCAGGCTGGCTTATACATACGTTAAAGACAGAAAACTTGCAGAGGATTTAGCCCAAGAAGTATTCGTTAAATGCTTTGTACATAAAGACAATTTCAGGAGTGAATCATCTGTAAAGACATGGGTATACGCCATAACCGTTAATCTATGTAAAGATTATTTAAGAAGCGGATGGAAAAAGTACATTCATGTCATTGACCGCCTGGGAAAATCCAAACAGTCCTCTGCTATGACGCCCGAACTTACTATCGTTCAAAAAAGTGAACACGAAGCTTTGGCAGATGAAGTTTTAAAGCTTCCACTTAAATATCGCGAAGTTATATTGCTTTTCTATTATAAAGAACTGTCAGTGAATGAAATCAGCCAGATTTTACATAAAAAAGAGCCGACAATCCGGACCTTGCTTCAACGCGGACGAGAGATGCTGCGGCGTAAATTGGAGAAGGGGAGATGAAATCATGGAAGATCCTCTAAAGCAGCTGCCTGAGATATTAAACAATGGCCGAATGAAAAATATTTCTTTTAAAGAAGAGCATAGACAGAAGGTTCTGCAGAAGACCCGTGAACTAAACAGACCTCCTGCTCCAAAAAGCTGGTTGTATCATTGGTTTCACCAAAGTCTAAGCTTGGCTCTTGGAGTAGCGTTCATCTTTATATTTATTCAGTTTGCACAGAGCACACCGCCGAAAGCAGATGAGCAAAAGGATGCTGTACAAATGGTGAAGATTCCTTATGCTAATCAGGCCATCTTGACAAAAGCAAGGCATGATATGAGAAACTATCATGATGTTACAGGAATAGATGCTTACCAAAAAGGTGATACATTAACGGTTCACATTATATTCCCAGATAATTTGTCACGAGATGACCAGATAGATTTAACTAAATCATACTTAAAAGAAGTATCTCACTTAACAATGAATGAACCATATGAAGCGCAGGATTACTTGGGAGCGCTTTGGAATTATGTTAATGTAAAAGTATATACAGCAGGATCAACCGATGATGACATGCTTGCTGCCAGACTTCAGGTTGAATTCGGATTTGACTCGCTTGGTTCAATTGATAAAAAAGAAGGTATATTAAAATGGGAACGAATTTCTGATAATAATCAACATTTAAAAGGAAATGTTCAATAAAAATAGAAGATACAAAGCAAACAAACAAAAGCGGTGAAAAGCATGAAAAACACACATATAACTTTCTTTACTGATATAGGAGCACAGAAACCAAACAGCATTCGCAACAAAGAAATTCCTTGTCCTTTTTGTCGCATTGATGAGCTGGAAGAAGTTCTCGATAAGAGCGGTTCAATTATTCTAGTGAAAAATAAGTATACGGTCCTCGATCAAGCCTATCAAACGGTTTTAATTGAAACGGACGAATGTGAGGGCGAATTATCTAATTATACGAAAGAACATCTCTATAAGGTGCTTTCTTTTGGAATAGAACATTGGGAACGGATGCTGCAAAGCGGGAAATACCGTTCGGTAATGTTTTTTAAAAACCATGGACCGTTATCCGGCGGGACTATCCGGCATCCGCACATGCAGATTATCGGTTTAAATGAGGTAGACTGCCAGCATGATTTTTCAGTGAGCCAGTTTGACGGAATTCCAATCATAGAAAAGGAAGGAGTCAGATTTACGGTTTCGAATCAACCTCGTGTAGGTTTTTACGAACTGAACGTGATCTGGGAAAAATACACCGAGCTTTCCTTATTCGCTGATTGCCTTCAAGCTGGAGCTCATTTTTTACTCAACCATTTTCATAGGAACTGTACAAGCTACAATTTATTTTTCTATAAAAATGAGGGGACCACGTACTGTAAGATTATGCCTCGTTTTGTTACATCACCGCTCTATATGGGGTACGGGGTGCAGCAAGTGGCAAACAATATTGAAAAGATTGCTGAAAAGATAAAAAGCATCTATTTTTCTGCATAATGAGAAAACCAGATCCAATTACAGGATCTGGTTTTTGTCTTAACTTTGTTTGTTTTCAAACAGAGTTTCCATTGCGAATACGATCAATGGATGGGTTTCATCTATCACTTTATTAATTTCAAGGCGTTCGGTCCATTGATGAGCATCCTTGCCTAGAGGACCAATGTTGATTACTGGAATATCTATCTCCCTCATGTCATCAAAAGGTATGTTATATCGTGATCCTAAGAGAGGGAAGTTGCTTGTGAATGAGGAGAGATCACGTGCATCTCCTTTAAAACCGATATAACTTAGATCCGATAAACCACTGAAATAGTGAACATTCACGAGCCTGCTGTTGAACTTTTCTTGAGCATGCTGCACCACTTTTTCTGTTGTAAGTTTTATGAGTGGATGATCACTAGAACAGACAGCCGGATAAAAAGGCGGTGTGTAAAATAAAACGGTCATTGGCGCCATGTCTCTGCAGAGGCTGGCAAGCTCAAACACATATTGAATAGTTAACTCCCGTTCATCTGCATTAGGATTGTTCGTTTGCAGCATGTTTTCTCTTCGGTCAAGCTCTTCCTGACCGTATTTTTCTACTGCGTGTTCATAGAGCTCATTAAAAGTAATGACTTTAATTTTTTCTTTTTTAGGTGTAAAAGGAACAATCTTAGATACTTCCTGACTTTTTTTATAAAGTCTGTTTTCCAATGCTGTTGCAGCTTTTTCAGCACTTTTTATGAGCATAGAGGTAATCTCTGAAAGCGGTCTGTTAAAAAGCATTAAGTTAAAAAGCGTTACAGCTGCATGTGGAATTTGAACAGAATAATGGTCTTTTAAATCTTTTTGAATGAGATTAGTAGGTACTGGTGTTGCTTCATCACGAAATGTTTCAACATAGTCTACGTTCCATTCCAATTCTCTCGTAATCTCAGCCACCATAGCATTTCCATTCATCCCCGCAAGAGGTTCTCCAACGTGTGTTTCTTTTCCATAGCAAAGAAAACCAGGAAGAATTTTTCCGGTAGAACCGGTATACATGTAAGGTGATGTATCGCCAGGATATTTTGTAAAACTCGGTTCCCCGTTTAGACAGGCGATATATTTAATATCATATTCTTCTTGAAGCTGACGCAAAACACTGACACCAGCAAGCATACCCTCTGAATGAACTTCCTCATCCGGCACAGAAATCATAAGAACATTGCCTTTAAAGTGACCGGTTGCTGCTTTTTCAATCATTGATATATGAAGTGCTACGCCGGCTTTCATATCCATCGTCCCCCTTCCGAACAGCCAGTCGCCAGAATTCAGATCTTCTTGAACAAAAGGATGGAGAAGATGTTTGTTTTCAATTATTTTCTCGCTTAATTCATCCGGACGAAAGGCTAGATGCTTCCATTCGCCAAAATCTTCAACAGCTACAACATCAAAATGACTTAAAAGAATGATTGTTTCTTTGACAGCTGGATCATTTTGAACGAATGCTGTTATTAGCTTTCTGCCATCAGGAGTTGGGTGATGGCGAACATGATCAGGATGATTCGTAAAATATTCAAGTGAAGAAAGAGTATGGTAGAGATGCTCAGCCATAAACATTTCCCCATCATGATTCGTGATACTGGGTATGGATACAAGATCTTTTAATAGTTTCGTATAACCCTCTTTAGACTGCCACTTTAACATATGTGCCCCTCCTTGATGTTTGCCTTTGTTTACTATACTACTCTTTCCCTATAAATCCTTTTTTAAAAAAATCCCATGGGAATGTATTGACATTTAATAATCATGAATGGTATATGTGTATTATGATAAATAGTACACTTAATACATAAGGGGTGGGGAAATGATTTCTGTAAGTAATTTATCTTATGCTTTTAAGATCGGAAGGAAAGGAAAAGAAAATATCGTTCCTGTACTGCATGATGTGAACCTTCATGTTGCAGAAGGAGAAATAGTTGCCGTTGTAGGCCGAAGCGGGTCTGGAAAATCAACTCTATTAAACTTGATTTCTGGTTTTATTCAGCCGGAAGTCGGGACGATCACGATCAATGGAACAAAAGTAAGCGGATTTTCAGAATCAAATTGGGCGGAGTTTCGCCTTAACCATCTAGGGTTTATCTTTCAAAGTTTTCAGCTTATTCCATCCATGACTGCGTTTGAAAATGTGGAACTTCCACTCGTTTTAAAGGGAGTGGGAGAGAAGGAAAGAAGAGAAAGAACGAATGAAATGTTAAAGCGTGTAGGTCTTGAAGCGTTTCGAAACCATTATCCGGGCGAGCTTTCAGGTGGACAGCAGCAGCGTGTCAGTATAGCAAGAGCACTAATCTTGAACCCGCCGCTAATTTTGGCGGATGAACCAACTGGAAGTCTGGACTCGGAAAATGAAAAAGAACTTTTATCTTTTATAAGAGAACTTAACAAAAAATACGGAATTACATTCTTAATGATTACACACGATCATGAGGTAGCTTCCATTGCTCATCGTAAAGTTGAAATCATTGACGGTTATTTAAAAGAAGGGAGAATGCTTCATGAAGTTCAAAGATAAGCACCGATTTGTAAGTAGCAATATGAAGAAAAATAAAACGCGTGTCTGGATGACGATTTTAGCGTCAACAATCGGATGTGCCTTTTTAATCATGCTGGCATCCATCGGTTTTGCGATTCATAAAACAGCAGTAAACGACGTAATGAGCTTCCGCATGGTAAATGAGATTCAAATTCAAAAAGAAGGCGGCATGATGACGGAAAACGATGTCAAAAAACTCGAACAGATTGAAGGCGTTAAAGCTGTTACACGAAAAAAATATACACCGGCAAACCAGCTATCTTCTGGTGAATATAATACATTTGCCAACGTGATGAGTGCTCATATGCCATCTGAAGAAAAAGCTGGCTTCGAATTAGATAAAGGACGAATGCCTAAGAGCAAAAATGAAATTGTGGTAGGGTATCATTTTGCAGAGGATTTGAGAAAGGATGTTCCAGAAAATTATTTGGAAGGATTAAGTGAAGAAGAAGCGGAAAAAAAGATGAAGGAACTCAGCTATGATGGTGAATTGCTGAACAAAACACTGACTTACTATATGAAGACAGATAATCCTGCTATTAAATTGGATAATCCTGTCCAAACATTGGATGTTAAAATTGTCGGAATCGGAAAAAAGCCGGCACGGGAATGGGCACATGATAATTCCGTATTCATTACTGAAGATTTATACAATGAAGTAATCTCAATTTTAGGAAAACAAGATCCTAAAATCGCATCCTCTGATAAGTTAAAGAACTATGGTGAAGTAAAAGCATTCACGGCTTCTGTTGATGATGTTCAAGAAGTAACAGACCAAATTGAAAAGCTGGATTACCTGACGTATTCCATTATTAAAGAACTCAAAGAGATGAATGTCTATTTCACCTTATTTAAAGCAGGATTGATTTTTATCGGTGCGATTGCGGTTCTCATTGCATCTATCGGAATATTTAATACGATGACAATGGCCGTAATAGAAAGGTCACAGGATATTGGGATCATGAAAGCAATTGGAGCTACTCCTAAAACGATTAAGCGAATTTTTCTATTAGAAAGCGGCTATATCGGATTGTGGGGTGTGGGATTAGGTACACTTCTAGCCTATTTAACTAGTTATGGCGTAAACTTTGCGCTCCCTATCATTTTTGAGCAGTTTATTAATGAAAAACCGCCGGAAGGATTTATGCTGTCCTATATTCCGTGGAGTCTGACTGCCATTGCGGTTACAATCTGTATGGGTGTTACATTACTATCCGGGTGGAGACCAGCAGCTAAAGCAACAACAGTAGACGTATTAAAAGCATTAAGAAGAGATGTTTAAAAGAGAGCACCAGCCGTGTCGAAGCGGCTGGTGTTCCTTTTTATAGGCAGTGTCTGTCTGAGGTGTACATTCTTAGCTGGAAAAGTAATTTGGTCAAATTATATGGTGATTTGGTCAAATTATCATTAAAATTTGTCAAAATATCATCAATATTTTTCAAATTATTCATCAAATACGTCAAATTACTTTTAACTTTTATGAAATTTGTTTTTCCTAGAAAGATAGTAAGCTTCATAGAACAGGAGTTAGATGTCAACTGGCGAAATCTCATAAAAAGGAGTGAAAAACAGTATGAAACAAATAATCGCAATGGGTGGCGGCGGATTTTCGATGGAGCCTGAAAACAAAAAGCTTGATCATTACATACTTGCGCAATCAAAAACTGAAAAACCTAATATTTGTTTTATCCCGACTGCAAGCGGAGATTCAGAAGGCTATATCGAACGCTTCTATAAAGCCTTTAAAACGGAGAAATGTGTGCCAGAGCATCTTTCTTTATTTTCTCCTCCCCAAAACTTAGAAGAGTTTGTAAAGAAACAGGATATTTTATATGTAGGCGGAGGAAACACGAAGAACTTACTTGCACTCTGGAGAGAATGGGGGCTGGATACACTTTTAAAAAAAGCGTATGAAGATGGCAAAATCTTAGCGGGACTAAGTGCAGGGTCACTTTGCTGGTTTGAAGAAGGTGTGACAGATTCTTTTGGACCGCTTCGCGGACTTCAATGTTTGGGGTTTATCCAAGGAAGTCATTGTCCTCATTATGACGGAGAAGAAGAGAGAAGACCTGCATATCACAATCTGATAAAAGAAGGATTAAAAGACGGTTATGCAGCAGATGATGGAGCCGCACTGCATTTTATAAACGGAAAGCTGCACCGCGCTGTAAGTTCTAGAGAAAAAGCAAAAGCCTATTTTGTGCACCTTGAAAATGAAAAAATCAAAGAAACAATGCTTGAAACTCATTTTCTTTAAAATGATGTTTAAAGTTCTGATGATTGGGCGGAAAATAGAATATCGCTAATCATCAGGAGGTAAGGTCTTTGAAAAAAATAATGAACACTATATTGTTAATCATGCTGGTCATTGTCTTAGCATCATGCGGAAACAAGAATAAAGACGAGCATAAAAATCATGATATGGAAGTGTCGCAAGCTGCATCCAGTAAGGTAAAAGGCGGGGCATATATTGTAAATCTCGTAGACACTAAAGGGAAAAAAGCGGGAGAAGCTACTTTAACCCAAACTGCTGAGGGTGTATCGGTAGAAGTAAACGCCACTGGCGTAAAGCCTGGTGAGCACGGGATCCATTTTCATGAAAAGGCAATATGCACACCGCCTGATTTTAAGTCTGCAGGAGCTCATTTTAACCCTACGGATAAAAAGCATGGCTTTTTAAATCCAAAAGGCCCGCATGTCGGTGATATCCAAAATATTACGGCGGACGAAAGCGGAGTTATTCAAGATGAAGTGCTGGCTACTATGGTCACACTTTCAGAAGGAAAATCAAACTCGCTGTTTGCAAATGGAGGAACTGCACTCGTCGTTCACGATAAAGCAGATGATTACAAAACAGATCCTGCCGGAAATTCTGGTGACCGTGTATTGTGCGGCGTTATCAAGAAATAAAAAACTAAGCTGGCTTCATTCGTTCATGAACGAATTGGAGCCAGCTTTCTTATTTAACTTCCTGTACTCGTAATAGCTAGGCTCATCCAGATATACCACTTTTAGACGGTGTAAAAAATCCGTAGCTTTCCCTAACCGGTATATCCCAGAACAATTGGTGCGAGATTGCACGATGTTTGACGCTCCTTTTTGAAAGCGTTTGCACAAAACAACAATAACGGTATTAAATACGAGTCGATTAAAATTGTAATATCCTCACCCCCATTTTTTAAGCTTTGAGTTTAGCTGTCTTTCTCATTGGGAAAGTAGAGCTTATGAAGAGGTATTCATACTAAGCTTAAAAGGAGGAAGAAAATGTACGATTACAACGGAGTAATGGATTCTTGGATGGCTTATTTAGGGAGATTGCCAGATTTACTTCTAGCTATTCTTGTTTTATTAATTGGCTGGCTCATCGCCTCATTAGTCTCAAAAGCAGTGAAAAAGGCACTGCATGAAACAGATTTTGATAATAAAGTAGCGAGATGGATGAAACCTGATTCAGAAGGTGATCATGTTGAAAAAACGAGGTCAAGCAAGTATTCCTCAGAAGAAATCATCAGTAAAATAGTTTTCTGGCTTCTTATGGCTGTTGCTATTGTCATGTTCTTGAACATGCTTAGCCTTCCGTATGTAGCACAGCCTATTTCAAACGCTTTAGGTGTTATTGCAGCTGCGATTCCAAATTTATTAAAAGCTGCGCTAATTGCAGCAGTTGCATGGTTAATTGCTTCTGGTTTATCAATCTTAGTAAAAAAACTTGGTCAGAACACATCCTTCGAAAGACTTCTTAATCGATGGAAACTAACTCGTGATCCAGGACAGTCTGATAAAGCCGTACTTTCTGCATCCAAAGCAGTCTTTTACCTTACATTGCTTCTGTTCTTGCCTGCAGTATTAGCTGCTCTAGGCATTGATGCAATTTCTGAACCGTTAGAAGGAATGCTGACTGGATTCTTTGCATTCTTACCTAAACTGCTAGGAGCTGCTATTATCCTGTTTGTTGGTTGGATTGTAGCCAAGGTTGTAAAAGAAATCCTAGTAAACTTTTTACAAAGTATTGGTACCGACCGCTTAGCGTCTAAATTAGGTGCTGAACGCGCTTTAGATAAAACATCTGTATCACAAATCATTGGTACGATTGTTTATGTATTTATTTTGATTCCAGTTGTGATCTCAGCGCTTGAGACGCTTGATATTAAAGGAATTTCTGGACCTGCTATCGGAATGCTAGGACAGATTATGGATATGATTCCAAACATTATCGTTGCAATCATTCTAGTTGCAGCCGGAATATGGATTGGAAAATGGGTTAAAAATGCCGTAACTTCATTGCTCGAACGCGTTGGCTTTAACGGGATCTTCCATAAGATGGGGCTTGGATCTCTTCATAAGAGTGATCAAACACTTTCCATCTCTCAAATTATTGGTTACGCTGCGCAAATTGTAGTTGTTTTATTATTTACGATTGAAGCACTTCAGCTTGTAAACCTTGAAAGCTTAGTTAGTATCTTATCAGTTGTTTTAGCTTACATTCCAATGGTACTTACAGCGGTACTTGTTCTTGGGATTGGATTCTATGCAGGTGACCTCGTAAAACGTGTGGTTATGAGCATGGTAAAACAAAAAACAGAGGGCAAGCTGTTAGGAAACATTGCGAAATATACGATTATTACGCTAGCTTTCTTTATGGCTCTTGACCAGCTTGGCGTTGCTAAGACAATCGTAAATGCTGCGTTCATTCTTATCTTGGGCGGTTTCACCATTGCCTTTGGACTTGCTTTTGGACTAGGCGGCCGCGAAGCAGCGGGACGTACGCTTAACAAACTAAGCAGAAGAATGGAGCAAACAACCATTCAAAGTCCTGATCCTGCAGAGTGGAAAGATAAAACAAGCTTAAAAGATTTTCGAACGGACAGCTCTAAAACTGAAAACGAATCAGCGAATGTTGATTTAGAAAAACCCCATACGATTGCACGTGATCGTCAGTTTAATCATTTAAATACACCAAGCGATGAGTTTGGTATTAATAAGAACAACGATCCTAAACGCAACGATTTTTAAATATAACTTATGAATAGTGGACGCGACTTTGCGTTCACTATTCTTTTCTATGCGTATATAAAAAATGTTTTAAGGATAAGGTGATAAGAAAAAGAGAGGGGTTAAAGAATGCTGCAAGCCGCCTTTTGGGGAGGGATAGCAGGTTCGGCTGTATTACTGGGATGTTTTACAGGGCTTGCCTTTCATATTCCTAAGAAATGGACCGCCTGGATCATGGCGTTTGGAACAGGTATTTTAATTGGAGCTGTTTCTTTCGAACTCTTAATAGAAGCAGTTGAACAAAGCAACTTAAAGATAACTGCAATCGGATTTATCTCCGGTTCTGCCATTTTTACTATAATAAACAGCATTTTATCAAGGAAAGGTGGGCATGAAAGAAAAAAGTCAGGTTCCAAAAAGGTGAAAGGTGTAGGCATGGCTATCTATTTTGGTACCCTTTTAGATGCTATACCTGAATCTGTTTTGATAGGCGCGAGTCTCATTGAACAAAGTAAGGTTAGCTGGCTGCTCGTTGTCGCCATTTTCTTAAGTAACTTTCCTGAAGGGTTGTCCAGTTCGATCGGATTGCTAAAAGAGGGGTTCTCCAAAAAGAAAATAATAGGAATGTGGATCTCTGTTTTCTTAATCTCTGCAATTGCGGCTTTACTGGGATTTATATTATTAGAAGATGCATCTGTTTCAACGCTTTCATTGATCGGTGCATTTGCAGGCGGAGCAATTATGGCTATGGTAGCTTCTACGATGCTGCCAGAAGCTCATGAAGATGCAGGATCGGCTGTTGGTTTGATTACATCCATAGGGCTGCTAAGTTCATTGGTTCTGACCCATTTTTCATAGAGATATTAAACAAGCAAAAAACTTCGTCAATACGAAGTTTTTTTATTTCTAAGGAAGATGAAGCGTTTTTATATGCTGGATATTTAGAAAAACACTCTTATTCCTCTTAATTGTCAACTGTATTTGACCATTATCGAGTTTAACTAATTTGCCAATCTTATTTTGGTCTTTTCCTAAGTCGAAGATAACGAGCTTTCCTTCATATTTTTTACATTGTTCTGTAAACGTTCTGGCAAATGTCAAGTTAAACGGTACTAATGGCAATTCTTCGTTTGTGAGTGTATAGGGTCTTTCACTTTCTTTATATGGAATGAGCCACTTAAGGTGATGCATCGGGATCAGCATCATTTTATAAACAGGTGAGTAGAAAATGAAGTAATCATTCATAATGTTTGTGATATATCCGTGGATGGACTGATTACTAGTGATAAATATCTCTGAAAATAACCCTTTTGCGTTTGTTAATATTTTTCTGAAAGAAATGCTTTCCTCTTCTAAGTTAATAGGAACGCTTTTAGGTTTTTCAATTTCTGTTTCGTTTTCTGTACTGCTATTAATACAATGAATATGCATTTTAGGTACATAGATAAATTGCTCACCGTCATAAACAACAATGATATCTGAACCAATATCGATCATCATTCCTATAATCCTATTTTTCCCGCTGATTGAAAGTTCAACGGTCTTTCCAATAAACTTATTGTAAATGCTCAAAACTATCCTCCTATCATAAATAATCTAGCTTCTAGAAAAAAAGCATACGAAATAGACAACCTTTAATTAAGCAAATAAATGTCCTGTTTTCAGATAAAAACAGGACTATTCATTACATTTACAGTTTGGACCAACCTTGATCAAGACCTGCTAATCTTGGTGGTCGTTCACCGTGTTTTTTAGACTTTTTTCTCTTCTTCCAGTTGCTAGACGATGAAGAGGAAGATTCGCTTCTTTTATGAGAAGATTCCTTCTTGTGAGAGGATTCTTTCTTATGCGAAGACTCTTTTTTATGAGAGGATTCTTTCTTGTGAGAAGACTCACTCTTATCGAACCATGAAGATGAAGAAGATGAAGATTCCTTTTTGTTTGAGGACTCTTTTTTATTCGAAGACTCTTTTTTATTTGAAGACTCTTTTTTATTTGAAGACTCTTTTTTATGCCTGCTGCTGCTTTCATCTTTACATCCGCCAACTTGGCTGAAGCTCTTAATATGCTTAATGGTGATAAAGATGACTTCGTCGCCTCGGATTACTTCAATCGTACTGCCTTTTACTGCAACAAGTACACCTGTAACGCTGTCTGGTCCTCCACGATTAATTTTTACTTTGTGTTTGATGAAATGCTTTAATACATCACAGAATGTATCATTGGTGCATCTCTTTGGATTGTGCCGGAAGCAAATTTCATCTGCTTCAAGGACAATGGCTTTTACATGGCGAAGCTGATAAAAGATTAGTTCTTTATCTTTATGATCCTTATCTTTGCCCTTATCTTTCCCCTTTCCTTTACCATCTCTATCTTTCGATTCAATAGCAAGGAAGTCTTTGCCTACACAGACCAATCTCCCTGCTCTTGATTCTGGACCACCAGTATTAACCTGGATTTTTTGGCCTAATAATTTGCATAACTCTCTTGAAGAAAGTTCTGTTGGACAGTCATTCTTTTTCAAAAATATTTCCTCCTGATAATGATTTTGACTACTCTTGTCCATGCATTATATGTATCTTGTTACTAAAAAGGCATAGGTAACGTGTCTATATTTCAAAAAAATGGTCAAACGTTTAATTTCAATTTAATTATGGTTATTATATTTAAATTTCACTTACCCAAGCTGGTAAGTATATAATGAAAGAAGAGAAGTAGAGGAGGCGGTATTGATGGTTAATGTACAAAAAATAGTGCAGCAGAACTCAAAATATCCGCCGTCTTTTAACCAGGAAGAACAGATGACTAATTAATTGTCATTTGTTCTTTTTTTGTATAGAGGAACAGGAGGAGAAGAAGATGCGTTATAGACGGGTTTTAATTAAGCTAAGTGGCGGAGCCCTTGCTGGGAATCAGGGAACAGGGTTTGATCATCTTTCTTTAAATCACATAGCAAAAGAAGTTTTATCCGTAATTGATAAAGGAATTGAAGTGGCAATCGTCGTTGGCGGAGGGAATATCTTTAGAGGAAATTTAGCAGAATATTGGGGGATCGAAAGAGTAGAAGCCGATCAGATAGGCACACTTGGAACCGTCATTAACAGCTTAATGCTAAGAGGTGTTTTGAACAGTAAAATGGACCGGGAAGTTAGGGTAATGAGTTCGGTTCCAATCAGTGCAGTTGCAGAACCTTATATTAGGCTAAGAGCCGTTCATCACTTAAACAAAGGGTATGTGGTCATCTTTGCAGGAGGAAACGGCCAGCCGTATGTTACGACTGATTATCCTGCTGTACAAAGGGCACTCGAGATGAATTGCGATGCTATCCTTTGTGCAAAACAAGGTGTTGATGGAGTGTATGACAGTGATCCTAATCGTTTTAAAGAGGCGAGAAAATATGCTACTCTGCACTATGACGAAGCGATTCGCAATAACTTAAAAGTAATGGATCAATCGGCACTCATTCTGGCAAGAGACCATGGTTTGCCCATCCATCTATTTGATTTTAATCAGGAAGGTTCTTTCTTAAAAATTTGCAGCGGAGAAGACATTGGGACCTTTATTAGCCATAATATAGAAACTGCACTTGTTTAAACAAATGGTTTAAAAGGCATTCCAAGCATCAGCTCCGAATGCCTTTTTGTATATTTAGCCATGTCTTTTCTCATATTAAATAAGAGGAAAGAGGGGACTATCATCATGATGAAATGGTTAAAAAAGAAACCGAAAGAACAGAGTCATACGATCGATCTATCAAATAATACATATGCAAACATCGTAGAACTAATCAATGCTAAGGACTCTGCTGACTTTATTCACTACCCGCAGAAGACCGTTTATCATAAGATATTCATCTCTTATTACAAAGCGATGATCGATGGAGAATTATTGCATCGTGATGTACTCCCTTACCTCATTCACAGCAAGGACTTTAAAGCGCTAAAAGACTTAAAGGATATTCTTCCAATTGAAAGTGTAACGATTACAAATGATATAAAAGAGATTCAAAACAAGCTATTAAGAGGATTTATTGTTGTACAGGTTGGTGGATACGACGAGGAATGTGCGGTTATCCGGGCTGAAAATTTTTCTACTAACCGTCCTGTATCTGTATCAGAAATTGAATTCTCAGTAATCGGTCCTAAAGAAGCTTTTATCGAAAACTTGGACAGCAATGTCTATTTAATCAGAAGAAGGCTTCCTGTACCTGAACTAAGTTTTAACGTTTCATTATCAGATGATTCCTAAAGATCTTCTTGCACCGTTGATTTCGTCCCGTGTAAAAAGCCAAATATTGAATTAATTGAAAAGACTTTTAAAATGCATGTTGAAAAAGATGCAAAAAAATTATTGCGAAATTTCAGCGGTTACAAATAGATCCTCTTGGTCTTGGTGATCAAGTTAGGCGGCGTGAAAAAGGTTGGCACTTTATAACTTTCAAAAAACAATATCCTGATATGAAGATAAAATTAACAACAGATATTGAGATCATTGAGTCAGGCGTAATTGAATAATAGGTTCATACAGCTGCCGGTTTTGTGCAGCTGTTTTTCATTTGTTTCTGCCAAGCGCGGACAAAAAGAAACATCTTATCCGAATAGATATATAGTTATTATTCTTTAATAGCGAGTTTAAAGGGGGCAAATTGCTTTGAAAACAACAGATGAGAAAATTAAACTCCGCAATCATTGGTTCAAAATTATTTTAATCAGCCTTTTTGCAATGGTCTTGATGTTTAAGATTGCTGTAACCAGATTTACGTTTCATTTTTCCGATATGCTGGCATTCATTCTGGCTATTTTTGCAATCGGTATTTGCAGTATGTTCTATGTTAAAGTGAACGAGGCACTGCAAGCATTTTCAGCAGCAGGAAAATTATTGCTGCCGTTCAGCAATAAAAACAATAAAGTAACTGAAGAAATAAAGGAACAAGAGGTACAAAAAGAAGAAACCATTTTAGATGAATCTGAAAGAAATGGACTTGAACGTCAATTATTAACACAGCAAGAACAAGTTAAACGCATGAAACAAGTACAAAAAGAAATTACCAACAGATTAGTTGCAGAAGATCTTCATGAAGAGGACAAGCGCGACTACATCGAATATCTCCTGCAAAAAGAAAAAGAGATCATGCTTACAAAGCAAGAGATTGTACGTATCACTACGTTACTGGAACCTGCCGAAGAGACTTCAGATGAGGAAGTCCATGAGCATGATGAAGAATTTGAAGATTATCAAGATGAACATTCTGTTCAGACTGCCACAGCTAAAGACATCGTGCAGCTGTTAGGAAAAGAATTTGTATTAAACGCTACACTTGAACAGTTTAACCATAAAATGAGAGAGATTCAGCATTCAATTACAATTGAGACTGCAAAACACCTTAAAGAAGAAGGGCTGATTGACCCTTACTTTAACGTAACGCGTAAAGGATTAAAAGAATTCAGACGTGCTGCAAAAAAGTTCAGTTATGAAGATGGTGTGAAATTTCTATCTAAAGTTGTACAAAGAGGAAATCGATAATTAACAAATTAGCTGGTTCAAAAAAGCCGTAGATTAAAGGCTGGATTGAATCAGCTTTTTAAATATATGGAAATTCGTCATATTGTCATTTCTTTTTTTACGTCTTTTCCCGTTCCCTGCTACAATAGATATAGATTGTTAAAGAAGGAGTTTGTTTGTCATGTTTATTGTTGCTAAGGCACTGCTGTATTTGTGTTTTTCCATACTGATCGGTGCTTTCATCCTATATTCTTTACCCAAACCAAGCAGTCCGGTCATTCGTATTACAAAAAAGTGGCTCCTGATTCTAATAGCCTTAGTGCCTGTTTTCGGTATAGGAGAATTGTTAAGGCTTACGCTATATTTAGGAGAGGACTTTGGTTATTGGCTAACCTTTCAAAATATCGTTTTTAGTTTTGAGGTTGGAAAAGGGTGGCTGTTTTTAACAGGCATATCTGTTTTATTATTTTTTATGGTTTTATTTAATGAGATAAAAGAAGAACGATTTTTTGCAGGGTTGTCTTTGGTGTTATTAACGGGAATGGCTGTTTCGGTAGGTTATGCAAGCCATGCTGCTTCTTTAAGTCAGTTAGGCATAATAGCTCATTCACTGCATTTTGTTGCAGTAACAGCATGGTCGGGTATACTCCTTGTTACAGGTTTTTTCAGCAGCGGGAAAAACCCGGGTCAGTCGTTTTATACATGGTTTACCCCTTTTGCACTAATTTGTCTTTTGACAGTAATCGGGGCTGGTCTTTGGCTGATGTCTTATATCGTACCAGAATATGTGAATGGCTATATGCTGGATTATGGCCAGGCGTTGTTAATAAAACATATTCTGCTGTTTATCGTTGTATTTTACAGCTTGATTAATGGTGTATGGCTAAAGAAGAAGCTAAAAGAAGGAAACAGCACTTTTCCATTATTAAAATGGATTAAAGCTGAAGGTATTGTATTATTTTTGGTATTCGCTGCCACTGCAGTAATGAGCCAACAAACACCTCCGCATAATGTTGCAGAAACATTGAAAATGGAGAAACCTTCACAGTTATTTTCGTTTGTTACAGGGATGAATCCTGGAGCCAACCCGAACTTAGGAATCGATTTGTCACTAATGAGTTTTGTTTGGCTTTTTATGGGAGTTATTCTTTTAATAGGAGTATTCATTGGGATCAAACGAAAGATTGGTTTTCTTCCCGCGTTTGCAGGATCAATTCTAGCAGCCTGTTCACTTTATTTAGCAGTGATGTCTTCGTTATCTCTTTAAAAGAAAGTGAGGCGTTAAACAATGGATAAAAAATTGCGATCACAGCTTGACGGACTTGCTGAAAAATATTCAGAGCTCTTGATTGGCAGTACAGAACCTGAACATGTTGAAATGGTAAAAGCTTATGTTCTTTATTCCTCAATTGCTAAAAGCATGCCGCCACTCGCGAAACACTGGAACGATCGTTATCCCGATGCAAAAGAAGCGATGAAGGAATTAATTAGTGAGATAAAAAAATTAAACGAAGCACACCGTGCATCAGATAAATAGAATAGAAAATATAAAAACAGCTTATGGCTGTTTTTTATTTATAAATAATTTAAATTTTGCAAAATCGACAAACTTCGCAAAAAAGATGATATATTTAAAGCGGTTACATCGATAAAAAAAATTAACCAGTTTTTATATAAATTTTAAAGTGTAATAGGGGGGCCATTGGATTGGAACAAGTAATGCGTAATTTTTTCTTATTTTTAGCTAAAAACAAACCAATGACGAGTCTGGCTAAAAAGTATGGTTTGCGTTTTGGGGCAGCACGTTTTGTAGCAGGAGCAACACTTGAAAGCTCGATTGCGGCGATAAAAAAACTGAATGAAAAAGGAATGCCTGTTACGATCGATCATTTAGGTGAATTCGTTGATAACGAACGAGAAGCGGCTGAAATGACAGAGCATTGTATTCAAGCGATCAAAGCGATCGATAAAGAAAAACTTGATTCACAGCTATCGTTAAAGATGACATCCATGGGCTTGGATATTAGTGATGAACTTGTTCTTAGCAACATGAGAAAAATTATGGATGCAGCAGTAAAACATAATGTATTCATCACGATTGATATGGAAGATTATTCTCGCTGCGAAAAAACATTGCATATTTTCAAACAGCTGAAGAAAGAATATGATAACATTTCAACGGTTATTCAGGCATATCTATATCGTTCATTAGAGGACGTGCAAAATCTTAACGAATATCAGCCTAATTTACGTTTAGTAAAAGGTGCATATAAAGAATCTCCAAGCGTAGCTTATCCTGAAAAGAGCGATGTTGATAATAACTTTAAGAAGCTTATTGAGACTCACCTGCTTAACGGCAATTATACAGCTGTGGCAACACACGATGATGAAATTATTCAATATACAAAAGACCTTGTTGACAAACACAACATTCCTTTTGATCAATTCGAATTCCAGATGCTTTACGGAATTCGTGTTGAGCGCCAGGATCAACTAATGCAGGAAGGCTATAAGATGCGTATATATGTACCATACGGAAATGACTGGTACGGCTATTTTATGAGAAGACTGGCAGAACGCCCGGCAAACGTATTATTCGTTTTAAAAGGTGTGTTTGGAAAATAATAAATGTAATTGATAGGGAACTTTCCGCCAACGGGGAGTTCCTTTTTACATAGAAAAAACAAATTGACTGGGGTCTGTCCCGGGACAGACCCCAGTCAATTTTGAAACAATTTAAAGAAATAGTTCTCAACTATTGCTAAAATTCTGAATATATTTTATATTAAGTATAGGCAAATTATTTTTTTATGGATAAAAAATGAATGAGTATTCATTCAATAAAGGGGGAAGTCTATTTTGTCTCGTCAAATCCGAAAAGCCGCCGTTCTGGGCTCTGGTGTAATGGGTTCGGGCATTGCTGCTCACCTTGCGAACGTCGGAATCCCAACATTGTTACTGGATATCGTTCCGCCTTCTTTAAGTGAAGAAGAAAAAGCGAAGGGAATCACAGAAGATCACCCGGCATTCCGCAACAAATTTACTTTATCAGCAACACAGAAATTACTTAAACAAAAACCTGCTCCGCTAGCTGTGAAAGAAAATCTGGATCTAATTACGATTGGAAACTTAACGGATGATCTTGAAAAATTAAGAGATGTTGACTGGATTATTGAAGTAGTCGTTGAGCGTCTTGATGTAAAGAAGAAACTTTTTGAAACAGTTGATCAATATCGCAAACCAGGAAGTATCGTTACATCAAACACATCCGGGATTTCTATTCGTGCAATGGCTGAAGGCCGGTCTGAAGATTTTAAAGCTCATTTTTTAGGCACACATTTTTTCAATCCTCCAAGATACTTAAAGCTTCTGGAGATCATTCCTACTGAAGACACGAAACCTGAGATCGTACAGTATATTAGAAATTTTGGTGAAAATGTACTCGGTAAAGGCGTAGTTGAAGCAAAGGATACACCAAACTTTATCGCGAACCGTATCGGCACATATGGGCTGATGGTAACGATGCAGGAAATGATGAAACAAGGATACAGCGTAGGTGAAGTAGATTCAGTAACAGGACCTCTCATTGGCCGGCCAAAATCCGCTACTTTCAGAACACTGGATGTTGTAGGACTAGATACTTTTCTACATGTAGCTCGAAATGTGTACGAACAAGTAGACGGGAAAGAAAAAGAAGTATTTGAGATTCCTGATTTTCTAAACGAAATGGTCGAAAAAGGTTGGACCGGAAGCAAAAATGGTCAAGGTTTTTATTTGAAGCAAAGAAGCAAGGCTGGCAGTGAAATTTTAGAACTCGATCCTAAAATTCTTGAATATAAGCCTCGTTCAAAAATGAAAACAGCAACACTCGAAGCTGCAAAACAAATGAAAACCACAAACCAGAAAGTGAAAGCGCTTTTATACAGCGATGACCGTGCAGGCAAGCTGCTTTGGGACATTATCAAACCGGTTCTTCTATATTCTGCAGAGAAGTGTTATGAAATCGCGGATGACCTTGTAGCAATCGACCAGGCGATGAAATGGGGATTCGGCTGGGAACATGGCCCGTTTGAGATATGGGATGCAATCGGACTGCCGGAATCCGTTGAAAGAATGAAATCTGAAGGAGAAACCATTCCACAGTGGGTAGAGAAATTGCTCCAATCAGAGAAAACGTCTTTCTATTCAAAAGCAGAAGGCGAAGTGTCCTACTATCATAATGGAACCTATCT
Source organism: Fictibacillus nanhaiensis (assembly GCF_023715445.1). Taxonomy (GTDB): domain Bacteria; phylum Bacillota; class Bacilli; order Bacillales; family Fictibacillaceae; genus Fictibacillus; species Fictibacillus nanhaiensis_D. Next base: position 1,293,369 of record NZ_JAMBOD010000001.1, on the reverse strand, counting down.
GCCGGTAGAAGAAAATAAAAAAGTGATTCACTTGAGCCGTCTTAAAGAAAAAGGCAATGTGATCACGAAAAATGGCGGAGCTACCCTAATCGATTTAGGTGATGATGTAGCCGGTCTTGAGTTCACATCTCCGAACAATGCGATCGGACCTGAGATTATTATGATGCTTCACCAGGCTATCGATGAAGTGGAGAAAAACTACAAAGGGCTTGTCATCGGAAACCAGGGTAAGAACTTCTGTGTCGGCGCAAATCTAATGCTTATTTTAATGGAAGCACAAGATGACAATTTCTTTGAGCTGGATATGATGGTTCGCCAGTTCCAGCAAGCGATGGCAAGAGTACGTTACAGCACTAAGCCTGTAGTAGCTGCAAACTTTGGAATGACACTTGGCGGCGGAGTTGAGGTTTCTTTGCCTGCTGCAAGACTTCAAATGTCATCTGAAACTTATATGGGTCTTGTAGAAACAGGAGTCGGTCTTATTCCTGGTGGAGGAGGAAACAAAGAACTATACATCCGTCTCTTGGAACAGCTTCCTGAAGGAGCGAAAGGCGACCTCCAAAAAGTTGCGAATCAGGCTTTTGAAACCATTGCTATGGCGAAGGTTTCAACTTCAGCACAAGAGGCCCGCAAACTAGGATTCTTAAGAAACGAGGACAGCATCTCAGTAAATGGTGAACATCTTTTACATGATGCGAAAAGCCAGGTACTTGCGCTTTCAGATCTAGGCTATAAAGCACCCATTAAAAAGAAGATCCCAGTGATTGGTGAAGCTGGATACGCAACACTGGCACTCGGTGCACAAACGATGCACTTCAGCCAGTACATTTCAGAGCATGATCTGAAGATTGCTAAGAAACTCGCATTTGTTTTAGCGGGGGGCAGGGTGCCTGAAGGAACATATGTAGATGAACAATATTTATTGGACCTTGAAAGAGAAGCTTTTTTAAGCCTTGCCGGTGAACCAAAGAGCCAGGCAAGAATGCAGCATATGCTTGTTAAAGGCAAGCCGCTAAGAAACTAAAGGGGGGAAGAAACGAATGTTAAAAGATGCAGTCATAGTTGCAGGTGCAAGAACAGCTGTAGGGAAAGCGAAAAAAGGATCTTTTGCACATATGAGACCAGATGAATTGGCGGCAGTTACCATCAAAGAAACGTTAAAGCGTGCAGGAGATTATGATGGACCGATCGATGATCTAATTATTGGCTGTGCTGTACCTGAAGCAGAACAAGGAATGAACATGGCAAGATTAATTGGTGCTCGTGCAGGCTTGCCAGAAACGGTACCGGCTATAACAATCAATCGCTTCTGTTCCTCAGGTCTGCAAAGTATTGCTTATGGTGCTGAAAAAATCATGCTCGGTGCAGCTGATGCGATCATCGCAGGCGGAGCTGAATCTATGAGTCTTGTACCTGTGGTGGGCCATGTCGTGAAACCAAATCCGTATTTGGTCGAAACGGTACCACAATATTATATGGGGATGGGGCATACAGCTGAAGAAGTAGCTAGAAGATTCGGTGTTTCGCGGCAAGATCAAGATGAATTTGCCGTACGAAGCCATCAAAAAGCAGCAGCTGCAATTAAAGAAGGAAAGTTTAATGATGAAATCGTTCCCGTCCATGTAATGAAACGCTGGCTCGATGAGCAATCAAAACTTGTTGAAAAAGAAATAGCGGTATCAATCGATGAAGGCGTTCGTCCAGATACATCATTAGAAGTTTTAGGGAAACTGCGTCCGGCATTTACTCCAACAGGTTCAGTAACGGCAGGTAACTCTTCACAAACAAGTGATGGTGCAGCTTCGGTCTTAGTGATGAACAGGGAAAAAGCTGAAGCGGAAGGATTAACCCCGCTTTTAAAATTCCGTTCCTTTGCAGTGGCTGGTGTGGCGCCAGACATTATGGGTGTCGGACCTGTTGCGGCAATTCCAAAGGCGTTAAAGATGGCTGGATTGGAACTTTCCGATATCGGATTATTTGAACTGAACGAGGCCTTTGCCTCTCAGGCGGTGCAGGTTATACGTGAACTGAATCTTCCTGAAGATAAAGTGAACGTAAACGGTGGTGCAATTGCACTGGGTCACCCGCTTGGATGCTCAGGAACGAAACTTACTCTAACACTGCTCCACGAAATGATGCGCCGAAACGAACAATTCGGGATTGTGACAATGTGTATCGGAGGCGGAATGGGTGCAGCAGGAGTATTTGAACTTGTTGGATAAAAAAGGAGGAGAATAAAAATGTCAAACACAGCGGAAAAAGAGATTATCGGCGGAAGTTTCTTAATCGAAGACCTTGATGCAGCAGATATTTACACACCGGAAGATTTTTCAGAAGAACACTTGATGATCGCAAAGACAACAGAAGACTTTGTTGTAAAAGAAGTAGTGCCGCAGCTTGAAAAGATGGAAGACCATGACTTTGAAGTATCCCGTAAACTTCTTACAAAAGCAGGTGAGCTTGGGCTGTTAGGCGCAGATGTTCCAGAAGAATACGGCGGACTTGGACTTGATAAGATTTCTTCGTCTTTGATCACTGAAAAATTTGCACGCGGACGCGGTTTTTCAATCAGCTATGGTGCTCATGTCGGTATCGGCTCACTGCCAATCGTTCTTTTTGGAAACGAGGAACAAAAGAAAAAGTACCTGCCTGAGCTGGCAACAGGGGAAAAAATTGCAGCTTATGCACTAACAGAACCGGGTTCAGGGTCTGATGCACTTGGGGCGAAAACAACAGCAAAACTAAATGCAGATGGTACTCATTATATTCTTAATGGAGAAAAGCAGTGGATCACAAATTCTGCATTTGCTGATATTTTCGTTGTTTATGCAAAAATTGACGGCGAACAATTTTCTGCTTTTATCGTTGAAAGAGAGTTTCCGGGTGTATCTACAGGTCCTGAGGAAAAGAAAATGGGAATCAAGAGCTCCTCAACACGTACGCTGATTCTAGAGGACGTAGCCGTACCAAAGGAAAATCTTTTATGGGAAGCTGGAAAAGGCCATTTGATAGCATTTAACATCCTGAATATTGGCCGTTATAAGCTGGCGCTAGGCTGTGTAGGAGCTGCGAAACGCGCATTTGAAGTTTCCGTCAAATATGCGAATGAGCGTCAGCAGTTCAAACGTAAAATCAGTTCTTTTAGCTTGATTCAAGAAAAACTTGCGAACATGGCAATTTCCACTTTTGCTTCTGAAAGCTCTGTTTACAGAACAGTGGGGTTATTTGAAAACCGTCTTGGAGCTTTATCGGATGAGAAGCAAAAAGATGGACGTGAACTTGCAAAAGCGATTGCTGAATATGCGATTGAGTGTTCATTGAACAAAGTGTTTGCTTCTGAAACACTTGATTATGTAGTGGATGAGGGCGTTCAAATCCATGGCGGATACGGCTTCATGTCAGAATACGAGATCGAAGGGGCATACCGCGATTCACGCATAAATCGTATCTTCGAAGGAACTAACGAAATCAACCGCTTGCTAGTGCCTGGAACACTCGTGAAAAAAGCGATGAAGAATGAGCTGCCATTGATTCAAAAAGCAACTGCTCTTCAGCAAGAACTCATGATGCTTATGCCAGTGGAAGTTGGTACTGAAGCGCTTGATCAGGAGAAGCACCTTGTTTCCATGGCTAAGAAGATTTTCTTAATGACAGCTGGTCTTGCTGTTCAAAAGTTCGGGCCAAAGCTCGAGAAAGAGCAGGAAGTGTTATCAAATCTTGCAGATATCATCAGTGAGATCTACAGCATGGAATCTGTTCTTTTACGAACGGAAAAAGCAATCGGTAAATCTGGAGCGGATAAGGCAAAACAAAAGCTTCTCTACACAGAAGTTTATTGTCAGGAAGCTTTCAACCGCATCGAAGCACATGCGAAGGAATCCATTATCGCTGTTGAAGAAGGGGATATGCTGCGTATGATGCTTTCTGCATTAAAGAAGCTGACGCGTCATACACCTGTAAATGTTATTAAGAAGAAACGGGAGATTGCCGTTTTACTTCTTGAAGAAGAACGCTATGTTGTTTAATTAATTTTTATTTACGCCAACCTTCAAAAAAACCTTTTCCCTCTTGCTTTTGCAGGAGGGCCTTTTTTTGTTAATACGTCGCATGCCTTGCGATAAGGATTCTCAGGTGGGGGCACGCTGCTCCTAGCCGTAGTCTTGCACCGTCAGCTCCAATTTTCAGAAGGAATATTTCAATTTTAAAGGAGAAAATGAGCTAATCCTACAAACATCTAAGTAAGGTAGGCTGAACCCATCGTAAAACGTTAAAAACTGGTGCAGTTTCGGGTGCCGAAACTGTTTTCAGACGATACCTAAAGGGGTATTCAGCCTTGTTCAAGAGTTTTATTCCAGAAAAAAGAGGCATCAATCCAGAAATTCAGCCACTTTATCCACGAGTTTTAGCTCTCAATCCAAAAGTTTCTGCTGTTTATCCACGAGTCTACAATCCTCGACAAATTCTGCCATTCATATTCCCTCGCCAACATTATAGAACAACCAAAAAAGCCCTCCAACTTCATGAAGAACTGAAAGGCTTACAAAACTAACGTTCGCTGCAATTCCGATACAATTTAGAAAGTGTAAAATTTCTTGTTTTATTGGAGACACTAGTTTGTGGTACTATGAATAGGGGTGATATAATGCTACTGACAGTATACGAATATCCGAAATGCTCAACATGCCAAAAAGCAAAAAAATGGCTTAAAGAAAATGACGTAGCCTTTCAGCCTGTACATATCGTGGACAACCCTCCTTCTAAGGAAGAACTTAAGGATTTAGTTCAAAAGAGCGGGTTGGAACTAAAAAAATTCTTTAACACAAGCGGCATGAAGTATCGCGAATTAGGTATGAAAGAGAAAATGAAAACGGCTTCAGATGATGAGCTTCTTGAACTATTAGCATCTGACGGCATGCTGATCAAAAGACCGATTGCCACGGATGGAAAAAACGTGACAGTTGGCTTTAAAGAAGAACAGTACGAAAACGTCTGGAAAAAGTAAAATTTGTTGCTGACTATAATAAAACATTTATTGTAGTTACTATAAAAACAAAGAAAAGCTGGAGGGATTACACATGGAATTTCCAAAAGAGTTACGCTATTCAGAAGAACATGAGTGGACTAAAACAGAAGACGGCAATAAAGTACGTATTGGTATTACGGCATTTGCCCAAGATGAGCTTGGTGATATCGTGTTTGTTGAACTTCCTGAAGTTGGAGATGAACTTAAAGCAGACGAGCCATTCGGGAGTGTAGAATCCGTTAAAACTGTTTCAGAGCTTTATGCTCCTGTTTCTGGAAAAGTAGTAGAAGTTAATGAAGATCTTGATGACAGCCCGGAATTAGTTAACGAATCTCCATACGAAAAAGCATGGATGGTAGTAGTTGAACTTTCTGATTCCTCTGAGCTTGAAAAATTAATGACTGCTGAACAATATGAGGAAATGATTAAAGAAGATTAATGAAAAGATTCTCTTCAGGAAAGAATAGGCTTATTGCTAATTTCTTTTTTGGAGGGATTTTTTTATGAACCAAGATAGACGTGATGTGACTTCAAGAGTATTTGGCAAAATGAAGGGCGGCTCAATGTCCCTTTACCTGGATAAAGATGAAATTGGTCAGATTCGGTTTACGAACCAAGGCAATATGTATGAAATGGCCGAAGGATTTGAATTTGATTCTGATAAAATTTATAAACGCGAAAAGCCTGCGGAAATACCAAATCCTACAAAATATGTAGACGAGTGTGATAAAGGCTGGTGCTAGCATGCAAAGAGGATGATATGATTGATCATCCTCTTTTTTTATTTTCAGTTCGGACAGAAAACTTCTGAAAGTGGACAGATTATCTTGAAAAGTGGACAAATAAACCAAGAAAGTCGGCAGAATAATTCTCAAATCCGATCGATTCCACTGATTTGACACCATTTATCGGCTTGAACTGCCGCCTTTAGCTCCGATCTTCTGATAAAAGCTCTTGTCATGGGTCTTAGATGTAGTTTGCCCGCCTTTTTTTCCGATCCTTTGATAAAATTCCTTGTTTTTTGATTGAGAAGTAGTCATACCGCCCCTTCTTCCTATCTCCTGATAAAACTCAGCATTGTGTCCTTTAGCAGTAGAAGAGCCGCCCTTTTTTCCAATCTCCTGATAAAATTCCTTCCCATGCGATTTTGAAGTTTGTTTTCCTCCAAGCCGGCCAGCTTCTTCTCGGCTCATTTTTTCTGACATAGCCAATGGTGATCTCCTCCTTTTGAACAGTTTAAAATATCTGGATGTATTCAATGATTAACCTTTATTGATGCGATTAAAACGCTATTTAAAGCAATTAGGACAATTAGCTTACTGTATGAATTTAAGGGTAGGAATATAGTAAAAAGGGGAATAGTAATAAAGAACATCTCTTGCAGGATTTTAATAAAATAAAGCAAATATATAATCTAAGCGATGCATTCATTTAATAGTTCTTCAATGTATAGGAGAGATGAGTAATGAATGGAAGCATGAATAAAGTAATCATTGTAGAAGGAAAATCAGATAAAGATAAACTTGCTGCGATATTGAATGAGCCGGTTGAAATTATTTGTACAAACGGAACTTTAGGGTTGGATAAATTAGAAGAGCTAGCATTGGCAATTGAAGATAGAGATGTTTATATTCTCGTGGATGCGGATGATGCTGGACATAAATTAAGAAAACAGCTGCAGCGAGAACTACCGAATGCAGAGCATTTATATATTCATAAAATGTATAGAGAAGTTGCAAAAACACCGCTTATGTACCTGGCAAAAGTGCTGGTAGGTGCCCATTTTAATATTCACAAAAACTGTTTAGGGTAGGTTGATGAAAAAATTATTGAGCGCAATATCCATTTTGATTCTTGTAAATGACTGCGGTTCATTGAAAGAGGAAACAAGAAATCCGCCTTCCCAAGAGACTTTGGCAAAACAGTTAAATATAACATGAAAGATCAGCAGCTCCCAAAATGAAATTTGAATCTGTGAACGAACCGGGGAGCTTGTTTCAGGGCTAAATGAAAGGTAAACCTCTTACACCCCTTAATTTTCATCAGCACTTTTTGATGAAGGGGAAGGAGGTTTTTTTTTTGTTTTTTTTATTGGATTCAGATTTTAATCAAAACTAGATAGCATTTGTTTATTATACATACCAAAGAATAAGAACAACTTTTTAACAGAGTTTTTAAGATGACCTTTAAAGAAGGAAAAAACCTGAGCGCCCTCTGGTCTGCACTATAAAGACGGCCTTTTTTATACAGCGGCTTTAAGAGGAGCAGGTATTTCTTATGATTAATAAGAAAACTAAGAAATGTTTCTTAACTACCACGGAAGAATTCGTGATATTCTTATAACAGAAAACGAAATTATGATCATAACTAATAATACTGATGGAAGTGAAGACCCGTCTCTGAGGAAAATGACCGTCTTCTTAAAATGCCATCAGAATAATAACGGAGCTTTTATGAAAGAAATTACAAGACATAACTGGGAAAACGTTGTAGAGCAATCAATAAATGAGCCTTTCTTCCTTTATTTGGAAACGCCTTTATGCGGCACTTGTAAAATGGGTAAAAAGATGATGGAAGTAGCTATTGAAACCGTTCGTGCCCAAAAGGATAGCAGTTTATTGACGGGTGTGTGCAATATTAACGAAATGCCTGAACTTGCTGATCGTTATGGTGTAACAAGCGTACCTTGTTTAATGATTATTTCGAGAGGCATAGCCTTAAAAAAGATTTATGCCCTCCAATCAGCTGGAAATATCTATCAAACCATGATGGATTTCTTAAATAAGGAAAAATAATTTGTAATAAAATGTGGGAAAAACCCCATATTTCCTCACGTTTATCCTAATTCTCAAGAAAAATGATTTTTTCGGGGGTTTTTCTGTAAGAAAAAAATGGTAAATTAATGTCGTGTGCACACTTATCTGTAACATTAGAAGGTGTGTTTTTTTAATTTGAAATTTTCGTCAGACCTTGTCGTATTAAGGGATTTATAAGTTAGCGAGTTAATTATCAGTTATTTTTGCTTATTCAGTTATTTAACAAGAAAGTCACAAATGTTACGAGGTCTGTAATATTGTTATAGAACTGTATCCTACAAATGTCAAAAGTCATGGTATAAATGATTAGGAGAGCTTGTTTCATGTTTGCTCCCGAACGATTAGTGGTAAATAAGAATGGTTTTATGAAAATAAAAAACAAACGTTGAACGTTAACGGAACAAAACAGAAGTAATTTTTTTAGCAGGGGTGAATGATAATCATGGCATCTTTAAATTTAAACGCAGTATTTCCTATCGCAAAAAATAAAATGACAAGCATAGAAGATAAAGTATTAACGATCCAAGAAAGAAACGACGAAAAATTGAGAAATGAATTAATTGGTGATTACCAGCCATTCATTAAGAAAGTTACGTCTAAAGTTTGCAGTCAATATATAGATCGAACAATGGATGAGTTTAGTGTAGGTCTATTTGCCTTTAATGAAGCGATCGATCAGTATCAGGAAGGACAAGGGAGCCGCTTTTTATCCTTTGCAGATATGGTGATCAGACGCCGTGTTATTGACTATATCCGTAAAGAGGTACGTCAAAACAGACTGATTTTCCTTCAGCCGGATGAGGAAGATGAAGAGGGTCGTTTAGAAGAAAGCTATGCTGAACAAAAAGCAGCATTGGATCATTTTGAAGATCAAATTCAAGTCGAGAACCGTGTATATGAAATTGAAGAATATCAAAAGCTGTTAAAAACATTTGGTTTGGACTTTAAAGTATTAAGCAAACATTGTCCTAAGCACGTGGACGCACGTGAAAATGCTAAGGAAATTGCACGGCTTTTAGCAGAAAATGAAGAACTTGCCGCATTTTTAAAAGAAAAAAAGCAATTGCCAATAAAAGATTTATTAAATATGGTATCCTGTAGTCGTAAAACCATAGAGAGAAATCGAAAGTATATAATAGCAGTTTCTTTAATATATTTAGGCGATTTCCAAGCGCTGAAATCATACATTCAGCCTTAAGGTGAGGTAAATATGATTACATGGTAAGAGGATTAAACTTCCTCTTGCCCTGTAATTTCTACTGATCCTGCGACTTGCGGGAGGGATACCATTGAAAAGCGGAAGCGGTATTGTAATAGAAGTTAATAATAAAAAAGCAACTTTGCTCATGAAAGATGGAACATTTGTAACGGTACGAATACCACCAGGCAAACATCCATCAGTAGGCAGGGAGTATCAGGCTTCTTATTTTTCAAACAGAAAAAGAAGTCTTTTTGTGCTGCCTTCCCTAGCAGCACTGTTTGCGTTTGTTCTATTATCCGGCCTTGTGCCAACAGGAAGCAAGTCAGCAGCCGCAGCTTATGTTAGTTTCGATATTAATCCAAGTCTCGAGGTGGGTGTGGATGATGACATGCGAGTTATTCAGATCCATCCCTTTAATGATGAAGCTAAACATTTACTCAAAGAATATAATATGACCGTTGATAAGGATTTCTCATTTGAGGAATTTGCGGAAAAGCTCATAAAAGCTTATGAAACAGAAGGCTATATGAATAATGATCACTCAATGCTCATTACAACTGTTCCGAGTGAAGAAGGAAACGAAAAAACTGTAGCAGCTTTAGATCAAGCTGTTGATACAATTGTTAAGGATACTGTCGTAAAGTATCCTGTTCAAATTACGGTATCGGAATCCAACACAGACACGCGTAATAAAGCAACAACTTTAGGTGTTTCTCCAGGTAAATATACTGCTTTCCAAAAAGCCAATAATGGAAAGCCTTTAAATAAAGAAAAGATAAAAGAAGTGCATTTTCAAGAGTTGAAAGTGAGCACTGCATCATCTACAGCTGATAAAAAAGCAATACCGCATCCTCGTAAAATTAAAGCAGAATCAAATAATAACCAAAAAGATATAAATTCAACAGTTTCAAAAAATGCAGTCAGAAAGCAAAAAACAGATCATGTTCAAAATAATAAACCTAAAAAAGCTCAAGAAAAACCAAGAAAACCGCAGAAAGAAGTTAAACTAAAAGAAGTTAAACTAAAAGAAGTTAGACTAAAAGAAGTTAAACTAAAAGAAGTTCTAAATCATGACAATAAACAAAAGCAAAACCGTAATATAAATCACAATGCGCAAAGGGGAAAGGAAAATATTAACCGAAAAGCATTGGATAATCACAATCAAAATAAAAACAAACATAATACCAATCAAAATAAAAACAAACATAACAACAATCAAAATAAAAACAAACATAAACACTAATTATGGTTAATACTGTCGGAAATGCAAAAACGATTTTTTTCCGCTGTCGAAGACTAAATGAAGGTAAACAATCAGTTCCTCTCGAATCGGTGAAGTAACAACCAATTTCGGGGGGATTTTATATGCTGGATGTCACCTTTTTTGAAAGACAGATTGGAAGAAGCCCTTACTTGCCACTATATAACATTCCGGTTAAACCCAGTTTTAAACTCAAAGATGAAACCACATTAAGAATTGAGTATAGAGAAGGGGAACGCAATCGCATTGTTGTGTTTAAAGGGAATCCTAAGTATCTCTCTTTAATGCTAGAGGGAAAAATGAAGCTTACAACCCTTTTACGCCAAGAAATGGTAGAGTTTCAAGGGACATTAAGGCAGCGATTAAAATGGGAAGCAATTTTCTATTTAAGTTCTCATTGGGAGCAAATTTCAGCAGGGGTCTTAATTAAAAATGCTAAAAATGTTTGACATGAATCGACAGTGGTGATATTATTCATCACAGTGATTCAAAAATGCATCGCTTTAACTTAATAACGTAACGCTTTACTTATCACGAGAGGTGGAGGGACTGGCCCTATGAAACCCGGCAACCGCTAGTTGTATGTTCCATACTGACTAGAAAGGTGCCAATTCCTGCAAGACATTAAATGGTCTTGGGAGATGAGGAGAACGCGCATAGAATATTATATGCCTTTCTGCTCATATTGAAGCAGAGGGCATTTTTTTATTATAAGAATTACAGATTGGAAATGAGGTTAGTTCTATTGATTAATTTACAGTCAGTCCGTAAAGTCTTTCAAACTAAAGATGGTGAAGTGAAGGCTGTTGATACGGTAGATTTAAACATAAAACAAGGTGAAATTTACGGGATTATTGGATATAGCGGTGCTGGAAAAAGTACACTGATCCGGATACTGAACATGCTGGAAAGACCAACCAGCGGTACGGTAACCATTGGCGGAAAAAACATGTCAGAGCTCTCTTCGAAAAAGCTCAGACAAGCCAGACAGGAAATAAGTATGATTTTTCAGCATTTCAATCTTTTGTGGTCAAGAACAGTAAGAGAAAACATCGCATTTCCGCTCGAGATTGCTGGATATCCCAAAGATAAAATTAAACAGCGTGTCGATGAGCTTATCGACCTTGTTGGACTGGAAGGAAGAGGCGGGTCCTATCCTTCGCAGCTGAGCGGCGGTCAGAAACAGCGAGTTGGTATTGCAAGAGCTCTTGCCAATGAGCCGAAAGTTTTGTTATGTGATGAAGCAACATCAGCACTTGATCCTAAAACAACTGACAGTATCTTGGATCTTTTAGTTGAGATTAACCAGAAGCTGGGTTTAACGATTGTTTTGATCACGCATGAGATGCATGTCATTCGTAAAATCTGCCACCGGGTTGCCGTTATGGAAACGGGAAAAGTAGTTGAAGAAGGCGACGTACTGAACGTCTTTAAAAATCCAAAAGAACCGATTACGAGAGATTTTGTAAAACAAGTAACAGAACCAGAAGAAACCGTTGATACCATCAAACAATTTATTCAGGAGTTCCCTGAGGGCCGAATCGTACAGCTTACTTTTATTGGTGGACGTGCTGGCCAGCCTCTAATAACCGAACTGATCCGGAATTTCGAAGTGGATGTTAATATTCTGCAAGGAAAGATTACGCAGACACAAAATGGTCCATACGGTACATTATTTATTCAAATTAAAGGTTCTGAGGAAGCACTTTCTAAAGCGATGGAATTTTTAGATCGTGTTCAGGTGGAAGTTGAGGTGATCCATAATGCTTAGTACTTGGTTCCCAAATGTTCAATGGGATGTTGTCTTAGAAGCAACTAAAGAAACATTGTACATGTCAGCCATATCTGTATTGGTTACATTTATTTTAGGACTTGCCCTGGGTCTTGCGTTATATTTAACAGCTCCCGGCAACTTGTGGGAAAATAAATTCTTGAATAGCGTTATCGCTATAATCGTAAACGTGTTCCGTTCCATTCCTTTTATTATTTTGATTATCTTGCTTATTCCTTTTACTCGTTTTATCGTGGGAACAATGCTTGGAGCTGAAGCAGCATTACCAGCTTTGATTGTGGGGGCGGCTCCATTCTATGCACGGATGGTTGAGATTGCTTTAAGAGAGATTGATAAAGGTGTCATTGAAGCAGCGAAATCAATGGGTGCTACAAATACTCAAATCATTTTTAAAGTCCTTATTCCGGAAAGCACCCCAGCTCTTGTATCAGGCATTACTGTTACTGCAATTGCCCTTGTAAGCTATACAGCAATGGCAGGGGTAGTCGGTGCAGGGGGGCTTGGCAACCTTGCATACATGGAAGGCTACCAGCGTGATAATGCAGACGTAACACTAGTTTCAACTGTATTGATATTGATCATCGTGTTTGTTATTCAATGGATAGGCGATCGATTCACGACAGCTTTAGATAAAAGATAAACATCAAGGAGGAATTCATATGAAAAAAGTATTATCTATTATTTTACTTGCAGTAGTTGCAGCAGCACTAGCAGCTTGCGGCAATAAAACAGAAGGCGGCATCAGCGATGAAAAGCTGATTGTAGGAGCATCAAACGTACCGCATGCTGAGATTCTTGAAGAAGCGAAGCCTCTTTTAAAAGATAAAGGGGTAGAACTTGAAATCAAAACGTTCCAGGACTATGTGCTCCCAAATAAATCTCTAGCTGAAAAAGAAATCGGAGCAAATTACTTCCAGCACGTTCCTTATTTAGAATCACAAATGAAAGACCACGGCTACAAATTTGAAAATGCAGGCGGCATTCACATCGAGCCAATTGGTGTATATTCAAAAAAATATAAATCATTAGAAGAACTCCCAGAAGGTGCTACAATTATCATGTCTAACTCTGTAGCCGATCATGGCCGAATGCTTGCTCTTTTAGAAAAAGAAGGATTAATTAAAGTAAAAGAAGGCGCGGGCTATGAAGCGCAAGTCAAAGACATCGTAGAGAACCCTAAGAAACTGAAATTCAAGGCAGATGTTGATGCAGGTATGCTTCCAAAAGCTTATAAAAACGGTGAAGGCGATGCTGTTCTGATCAACACTAACTATGCGATCGATGCAGGATTAAATCCTCAAAAAGACGCAATCGCACTTGAAGGCTCTGATTCTCCATTCGTAAACATCATTACTGTGCGAGAAGGAGACAAAGATAAAAAGTCTATTAAGGCATTAGTTGAAGTACTGCGTTCAAAAGAAATCCAGGACTTCATCGAAAAGAAATATGAAGGTGCTGTAGTGCCTGTATCTGAATAATTGAATGAAAAGGTGTCTCTGATTGAGGAGGCACCTTTTTTGTGCTTTTTATGTGATTGATGCTTTTTTTGTGATGAACGGTTTTTTTATGTGATAATGTCCTCTTTTTATATGATGCTCTTTCTCATAAAGCACAGCTCATTTTACATAACAGCTACGGATATAACTCATACTAAACCTGTTTACTAAAACGTGACAGGAGTGTATGAAGATGAAACAAGAAGATCAGCAAATGCCAGGGTCGAATTCTGCCCAATACCATCTTATTCGTTATAAAGAAGGTTTAGGAAAATATAACGAAAATATGCCAGAATTAACGCATGCTTATAATGAATTCACACGCCATTGCTTCAAAGAAGGAGAAATCTCGGAAAAATATAAACAGCTGATTGCACTCGGTATCAGTATTTATTCTCAAGATGAATATTGCATTATCTATCACACAAAAGGATGCCTGGATCAAGGATGTTCAGAAAATGAAATCTTGGAAGCTGTAGGTGTTTCTGCTGCATTTGGTGGGGGTGCTGCGATGAGTCAGGGAGTAACCCTTGTACAGGAATGCATTCAAGAGCTGAACAAACCAAGACATTAGTTTATAGATGCTTACACTTTACCATGTTTTATAAATACTCAAAAAGGGAATGGAAGTAATATAGCGGATTCAGCAGGATTATTAAGAAAATCATAGGTCAAATTATCTGTAAATTGATATAGCCATAAACAAAACGATGCATTAGACTATATGCTTGTGGTTGATTACTTTCACTGCTGTTAAGCTTAAATTACCAAAATCGAAAGGATTGATTCATTATCCACCCCATAAAAGTAAAGCATACATCTGAAATGGAAAAAGCGATGCACCAGTCACATGGTTGCGGTTTTGCAGAGTATGAAAGGGATTTGGAAAAGCGGTTAGATGTTGAGAAAGATCGTGAAAAGGACTACAAAAAGGGATTAGAAGTCGCGGCAGACGCTAACAGGAATCATACGCCGTAAGCATATTTAATAAAAGCAAAAGGCTGACTCAATAGGTGATATACTGCCGATGAGTTAGCCTTTTTTAAATGGATTTAATAAATAACGATTAATTAGACTACACTTAGGAAGTTAACTAAATATATTCTTTTTGGCAGGTTCCTTGAAGATACATTTCATTTGTTATAAGATTAGAATGAGAATAAATTGAGAATGGCTATTTAGTGGCTTTTATCAAAAATCTTGAGAATGATTCATATTGGAGGTTGTATTATGTCAGCACCTAATTTAAAGATTGAAGATCTTCGTGTATCGATTGAAGATAAAGAGATTATTAAAGGTTTAGATCTCGAAATTAATGGTGGAGAAATCCATGCAATTATGGGGCCGAACGGAACAGGGAAGTCTACTCTTTCTGCAGCGTTGATGGGTCACCCTAAATATGAAGTAACTTCAGGTAAAGTTACTTTTAATGGTGAAG
This sequence comes from Fictibacillus nanhaiensis, assembly GCF_023715445.1. GTDB lineage: Bacteria > Bacillota > Bacilli > Bacillales > Fictibacillaceae > Fictibacillus > Fictibacillus nanhaiensis_D. Next base: position 1,278,342 of record NZ_JAMBOD010000001.1, on the reverse strand, counting down.
ACCTTCTAGAGATGGAAGTTGATGAGCGTGCACAAGCAGGTCTTTTCCTAGCTATGCAATACCCATCTGAAGTAAGCGGAATTACGAATGCAGATTTCCTTCGTTCTGCAATTAATGCAAAACGTGAGGAAGGCCAAGAGATTTCTCTTATGAAGTTTATTCGTGAACTTGATAAAAAGATGGATACTCTTGAAATGGATAATACTTTTGCACACCGTTACCTAAATGAAGGTTTCTCAGGTGGAGAAAAGAAACGTAATGAAATTCTTCAAATGATGATGCTTGAACCAAAACTTGCAATCCTTGATGAGATTGACTCTGGCTTAGATATCGATGCTCTTAAAGTAGTAGCAAAAGGCGTTAATGATATGCGCAGTCCTGATTTCGGCTGCTTAATCATTACTCACTATCAGCGTTTATTGAACTACATCACACCTGACAGAGTACACGTAATGATGCAAGGCAGAATTGTGAAATCAGGCGGACCTGAATTGGCTCAACGACTTGAAGCTGAAGGGTATGACTGGATTAAAGAAGAACTTGGAATCAAAGACGAAACTGTCGGTCAAGAAGCGTAAGCAATAAGGGGGACTATACATGTCAGTTGATACGAGCCTAAGATTTGATAAGGACTACGTAAACGGTTTTTCAAGCAGCAGACAGGAACCCGCTTGGCTGCAGGAGCTTCGTTTGCAAGCATTGGAATCAGCTCAAAATTTGCCAATGCCAAAACCGGATAAAACTAAGATTGATAAATGGAACTTTACTGATTTTAAACATGAAGCAACGGGTAATACAGTAGCTTTTAACGACCTTCCTGAAGAAGTAAAAGCATTAATCGGTTCTGAGGAAGAAGCGAAAAATGTTCTTGTAATCCATAATGGAACGCCTGTGTTCTTCGCAATGGAGCAAAGCGTAAAGGATCAAGGTGTAATCTACACGGATCTTCTATCTGCAGTGAAAGAGCATGGAGATTTAGTTAAAAAGCATATGATGAAGGCTGTTGCAGTTGATGAAAATCGTTTAACAGCATTGCATGCAGCACTTTTTGTGAATGGGGCTTTCCTTTATGTTCCGAAGAACGTAGAACTGACTGCACCTATTCAGGCGGTATACTATCAAGATGATGAAGCGGCAATGTTCAATCATGTAATCATTGCAGTTGAAGATAACAGCTCTGTGACATATGTTGAAAACTATCTTTCAACAAACGAAAATACGGACTCTGTAGCAAACATCGTTTCTGAAGTATTTGCAGCCAGTGGTTCAAAAGTAGTTTACGGAGCAGTAGATAACCTTGCAAAAGGTATGACTACTTACGTGAACCGAAGAGGACGTGCTGACCGTGATGCCCGCATCGAATGGGCGCTTGGTCAGTTCAATGATGGAAATACAGTTTCTGATAATACAACGCACCTTATTGGTGACGGTTCATTTACTGATACAAAGACAGTAACAATCGGCCGCGGCGATCAAAAACAAAATTTCGTTGCCCAAATTTTTAACCACGGAAAACATTCTGAAGGTTATATTTTAACTCACGGCGTAATGAAAGATAGCGCTAGCTCTATTTTTAACGGAATTACGAAAATTGAGCATGGAGCTACAAAATCTCATGGTGAGCAAACAGAACGTGTGCTTATGTTAAGTGAAAAAGCACGTGGGGATGCTAACCCGATTCTTTTAATCGATGAAGATGATGTAACAGCTGGTCACGCTGCTTCAGTAGGTCGAATTGATCCACTTCAAATGTTCTATCTGATGAGCCGTGGTATTTCAAAAGTTGAAGCAGAACGTCTGATCATTCATGGATTCTTGGCGCCAGTAGTTAGCCAAATGCCATTAGAATCTGTAAAAAATCGTCTAGTCGAGGTTATTGAAAGGAAAGTGCGCTAAGATGAGTGCAAAGGAATGGAGAAAGCTGTTTCCTATCCTTGATCAGGAAGTTAACGGCAAACCTCTTGTTTACCTTGACAGTGCAGCCACTTCACAAAAACCTATTCAGGTTATTGAAACATTAGAGAAATATTATAAAGAATATAATTCAAACGTTCACCGCGGCGTCCATACCCTAGGTACTCGTGCGACAGATGGCTATGAAGGAGCACGCGAAAAGGTACGCCGGTTTATCGGTGCTAAATCTACTCAGGAGATTATTTTTACACGTGGAACCACAACCGCGATCAATACGGTTGCAAGAAGCTATGGAATGGCTAATTTAGCAGAAGGTGATGAGATTGTGATTACTCCTATGGAGCATCACAGCAACATCATTCCATGGCAGCAGGTTGCAAAAACAACTGGTGCTACGTTAAAATACATCCCATTACAGCCAGATGGTACGATTGACCTCAGTGATGTTGAAAAAACGGTAACAGAGCATACTAAAATAGTCTCAGTTATGCAGGTTTCTAACGTATTAGGGACGATCAATCCGATAAAAGAAATTGCAGCGATCGCGCATAAGAATGGTGCTGTCATGATGGTTGATGGTGCACAAAGTGCTCCGCATCTCAAAGTCGATGTTCAAGACCTTGACTGTGATTTCTTCGCCTTTTCTGCACATAAAATGTGTGGTCCGACTGGAATCGGTGTACTATATGGTAAAAAAGCTCTTCTTAATAAAATGGAGCCTGTGGAATTCGGCGGTGAGATGATCGATTTTGTTGGATTACAGGAATCCACATGGAAAGAGCTTCCTTGGAAATTTGAAGGCGGCACTCCCATCATCGCAGGTGCGATCGGTTTAGGTGCAGCTATCGATTTTCTAGAGGACATCGGGTTGGATAACATCTTAAAACTAGAGCATGAACTTGCAGGTTATGCAATGGAACGTTTAAATGAACTTGACGGTGTAACAATCTTCGGGCCAAAGGAACGTGCAGGTCTTGTTACATTCAATCTTGATGACGTTCATCCACATGACGTGGCAACTGTACTTGATTCAGAAGGAATAGCAGTTCGTGCTGGTCATCATTGTGCACAGCCTCTCATGAAGTGGTTAGATGTTTCAGCAACCGCCCGAGCTAGTTTTTACCTATATAACACGAAAGATGACATCGACACTTTCGTGAAAGGATTAAGAACAGCAAAGGAGTATTTCGGTCATGTCTTCTAATTTAGATCAGCTTTATCGGCAAGTGATAATGGACCATTATAAAAACCCACGTAACAAGGGGATTTTAGAGGATGGTGCATTAACGATTAATATGAACAACCCAACATGCGGCGACCGTATTCAGCTTACATTAAAAGTGGAAGATGGAAAAATCGAGTCTGCTAAGTTTGACGGAGAAGGTTGTTCCATTAGTCTTGCATCTGCTTCTATGATGACTCAGGCCGTAAAAGGTCTTGCTGTTGAAGATGCAGTTAAGCTTGCAAAGATTTTTTATGATATGATGTTAGGGAACGACTATGATGATGAATCCTATGATTTAGGAGACATCGAAGCTCTTCAAGGAGTTTCCAAATTTCCTGCCCGTATTAAATGTGCCACACTCGCGTGGAAGGCAATGGAGCAGGGAGTAGGGAAACAAGAGGAAGAATAAGTTCCTGTTAATATGAGTAAAGAGTGCCAATCCAGTAAGGAGGGATTCTGCAATGGCTAAGAAAATGCCGGATATCGGCGAATATAAATATGGTTTTAGAGATAAAGATGTATCCATTTTCAGATCAAAGCGTGGATTAACAAAAGAAATCGTTGAAGAGATCTCACGCATGAAGAGTGAACCTCAATGGATGCTTGATTTCCGTTTGAAGTCATTAGAACAGTTCTATAAGATGCCTATGCCTCAGTGGGGCGGAGACATGAAAGATTTGAACTTTGATGACATTACGTATTATGTTAAGCCATCTGAGAAATCTGAGAAGTCTTGGGATGAGGTGCCTGCAGAAATTAAGGCTACCTTTGATAAACTTGGAATTCCAGAAGCGGAACAAAAATATCTTGCAGGTGTATCTGCTCAGTATGAATCAGAAGTTGTTTACCACAACATGAAAGAAGACCTTTCAGATCTAGGTATTCTATTCACTGATACAGATACAGCTTTAAGAGAGCACGAAGAAATCTTCCGAGAGTACTTTGGAACGATTATTCCGCCAACTGATAATAAGTTCGCAGCATTGAACTCAGCAGTATGGTCTGGTGGATCTTTCATCTACGTACCAAAAGGCGTAAAATGCGATACTCCGCTTCAAGCTTATTTCCGAATCAACTCTGAAAATATGGGTCAGTTCGAACGTACGCTTATAATTGCGGATGAAGACAGCTCAGTACACTATGTCGAAGGCTGTACAGCACCGGTTTATTCTACAAATTCACTTCATAGTGCGGTTGTAGAAATCATCGTTAAGAAAAACGCTTATGCGCGTTACACAACGATTCAAAACTGGGCGAATAACATCTATAACCTCGTTACGAAACGTGCAGTTGCAGAAGAAAACGCAACGATGGAATGGGTAGACGGTAACATCGGATCTCGTTTAACAATGAAGTATCCGGCTGTTATCATGAAAGGCCGCGGCGCGAAAGGTACCATTCTTTCTATCGCGATCGCAGGTAAAGGACAGCATCAGGATGCAGGAGCAAAAGTTCTTCACCTTGCACCAGATTGTTCTTCTACCATCGTATCCAAGTCTATCTCCAAGCACGGCGGTAAAGTAACATACCGTGGTATTTCTCACTTCGGGCGTAAATCTGATGGATCAAAATCCAACATTAAGTGTGATACACTAATCATGGATAACCAATCCACATCAGATACGATTCCGTATAATGAAATCCTGAACAACAACATTACGCTTGAGCATGAAGCAACGGTTTCTAAAGTTTCTGAAGACCAGTTATTCTACCTCATGAGCCGTGGTGTATCTGAACAGGAAGCAACAGAAATGATCGTAATGGGCTTTATCGAGCCATTTACAAAAGAGCTTCCTATGGAATATGCAGTTGAAATGAACCGTCTGATCAAGTTCGAGATGGAAGGTTCAATCGGATAATGTCTGAAAAGCCTTGGTATATAAGGAATATACCAAGGCTTTTTTATGTCTAAATTAGTCACGTGCCGATTTCGTGCCGATTCAAATTCAAATATGAGACTTTTTATGTTTTATTCAACAAACGGGCCAGATTGTGGAATAACCGACACAGGATATTTCAGTTAATTAGAGAATTAGACTTATGTAGTTCAAGGTGAGGAGCAATATGGTGAAAGCAACCCAAATCATAAAGAACGTCATATGCACCCTCTTCAATATCTAATTCAATATATTATGAACAAAGGAGAACTGAAAATGAGAAAGCTCGTTCTATTTCTGCACTCATCGCTTGACGGTTTTGTAGAAGGGCCGAACGGTGAAATGGACATCGGCTGGGTTTCCTACGATGCTGAATTGGAGAAACACGCGAAAGAAATTCTGAGTACTGCCGACACTGTTATTTGGGGACGTAGGACTTATCAGATGATGCACAATTACTGGCCATCTGTGCCTTCGAACCCATCAGCATCGCAGCATGAACGCAATCATGCCGAGTGGATCGAGAAGACCTCCAAAATCGTTTTTTCCACGACGCTGGAGAAGGTCGAATGGAACAATTCCAGACTGGTGAAAGGAGATGTCGAGGAAGAGATCAAGAACCTCAAACAGCAGCCAGGCAAGGATATGGTCATCCTCGGCAGTCCTAGGTTCGCACACTACCTTATGCAGCTTGATTTAATAGATGAGTATAAAATTACGGTTTCACCCGTATTGATTGTCAGTGGGTTGCCGTTATTCCAAGGTCTCAAGGAAAAAATCAATCTTAAACTTATCGAAAACAAGACATTTGATTCTGGAGCCATAGGCCTCGTTTACCAGACGGTTAGATGATAAAGTAGATTACGCTAACCGGATTACGTTAGTACAATAAAAGCACGGCAGTCTAATTCAGTTTGCCTGGTGATCGTGTCGTTAAGATTGAATCTTCCACAAAAGGGTGCGTTGATCCAAGAAGGATTAACGCCCTCTTTATGGAAATTATTGAACAATCGTAGCAGGAATGTTGATAAAAAGGAATGATAAAATGAGTGAAATATATAAATTAAAAACTGAAATAAAAGCGATATGTACACGATTTGAAAATGAAGATTTTGATTTGCAAAAATTTCAGGGGCGACTATCAAGAGTCATTACACCAGAACCTGATATACATAACATTGATGGGCTTCTACTCAAAATAGATAATGATTTGGAAGAGATTATTTTTACAAAATCAGAAAGTAATTATCGTCAATACGGATTAGAAGTAGTATATAATTTTCTAAAAAAACTTGAAGAAATTGAAAAGAATGTTTGATTTTTCTTCTTCAACTATTGGGCGCGATTGTGGAATAAAACTTAGATTTTAAACGACTTTATTGTTAAGGCATCCTTTATAAAAAATATAACAACTTTATTTTACCCCCATCTAAAACAGGATGGGGGTATGTGTGTTTGAAGTATGAAAATTAAATACTTATTGTAATCTTGACATTTCCTTATTGCGGGTAGTGACAGGCTTCGCTGGTACTACCCCAACAAGGAGAAATGCACTTTTTAGATGACTTTAAAGGCAGCTAATTAATGTGACAATAAACTAAAACAATTCGTCTAAATCATATAAGGAGTGTGATAGGGTTGAAAAATATAAGCATTACTTTGTCTGTACTTTTAGTCATTGTATTATTTGGTTGTCAACAAAGTCATGAAGGTCCAGACTATGTTACAAAACCAAACGAAGTAGCAACAAAAAAAGCTTCCAATGAAAATTATGATATATCTGGGGTCGTTTCAGAAGTAAATAAAGATCATAAAAGAGTTTTACTAACATTAACTAAACATATACAAGAAGATGAAGAACAAATGTGGGTAACAATTGATGGTAACACAAAAATTACTGATAAAAAGGGGGCTTTTATTTTTGAGGATTTTAAAAAGGATGTTAGATTAAAAGCTAACTTTTCTAAGATGTGTAAAGATTTTTCACCTCGTATATGTTTTGCAGAAGAAATTGTAATTCAATAATATTCTTCCACAAACAGGGTGCATTTCTTCCAGATTATTAAAAATCTCTCATTTTATTAGAGTGAATTCGTTGTAATTTTTTGTTATGATTGCAGTTCGGAGAAATTTAATCAGGTAGGTGTTTTTTATAAAAATAGTAGAAGAAATTATAAAGGAATCTTCTCTCGATATAGAAATTGAATTTAAAAATAATTCAGAAACCCGACCATTAGCAGGGGGGGTTTATAATCCAAAAGAAAAAAAGATCACGCTTTATATAAAAGGATTAGAGAATCAGTGCTTTTTTTGTATAAATCATTAAAGCCATTTGAATTACATGCAGCTATTGTATTTGCTCATGAATTGGGTCATGCCATGGATGATACTCTTTTAGATATCTGCGAACAATTAGATACCATAAAAGAAGCTTTTCTAAGAAAAAGAATTGAATTACGTGCAGAGACAAATGCCTGGGAAAAAGCTAGGCAATTACTTGGTGATAGGCTTATTTTGCCAGACAATATGGAGTTGTTTGAACTCCTCATGCACCACTCTCTTGAACCTTATTATAGTAAGGGATTTCCAGCATGACGTCCGGTAAATGTTATAATATTTAACAACCAGTGCGTTTACTAAATTTGCTATCTTACTCGAAGAAGGTAGTAAACGGTGTTTTAGGTATTTAAAAAAACTCGGCCATTAAAGCCGAGTTTTTTTAGTTTTTACCCATTATTATTGTTGTTTCTTGCATTTCCGCCTTTTTCACCGATTTCTTGATAAAATTCTTTATCATGGTTTTTGGAAGTAGCTTCTCCACCTTTTTCACCGATCTCTTGATAAAATTCTTTATCATGGTTTTTGGAGGTAGCTTCACCGCCTTTTTCACCGATTTCTTGATAAAACTCCTTATCATGGTTATTGGAAGTAGCTTCACCGCCTTTACGACCGGCTTCTTCTCGACTCATTTTTCCTTGATTTTCTCTAGCCATTAAAAATTCCTCCTTTAAGGGTTAGATCAGCTGACAAACTATACTATTTATCAACTGTACAGAGAATGTAACCGTTATTTAAAGATAATAAACATGATGATGTGCTTTTCCTATTAACACCTTTAATTCTTCTCTACAAACACTAAATACAAGGTGGAGTAATAGTAATGGACCTGAAGATTTCCAACTAGACGCATCGTATGGAGACTCCATAAAATCCATTATTAGCGGCGTAATTTTGTACTCTTTAAGCCTATATCGGAACCAAATATTGGATAGTAAAGAGAAATATTATAGGTCTTACTGCTTCAATACTTGGTGGGGTCATTGGTGGTCTTTTAACGTTTTGAGGTGTCTAATACCATAAACAGAGGACAAAAAGATAAATTTATAGGTGAATAAAGCTTCGGCAAAATTTATTATAACTGGGGAAAGACAAGTAAGTCGTTTTGAATGGTTTTATCAATGATCCAGCCTTGGGCAAGTCTGTTTGTCCTTAGAGAGGTGGACTATAGAAAAAAGACGCCCAAATAGGACGTCTTTTTATGCGTTTTGCGGCGAGAGACAGCACTCTACATAGTGCATTGCCAAAAGGCGCGTCAATCTCGTCTTATGCAAATTAGCTCATCGCTTGACTAGTTTACCACTATCGATATTAAAAAAGAAGTAATCATTTAATAATAAGGCGTTAGTTATGAGATTATATGTTGTTAAAATATATGATTTGTTTTTATAAGATTAAGACAATTTAGTATGAATGATCTTTCTTTTCTATTATGATAATGAAAAGAAATGGAAAGGAGTTATGTTCATGAAACACGTCGAATTTAATCTGCCAACCATTATCAGAGCTGGAAACGGTGAATTTCAAAAAACCGGGTTATACCTAAAAGAATTCATAAAGGGAACTCGAATCTTTATCGTAACAGACCCTGGAATCGAGCAAACTGGATTTGTAATAGAAGCTATACAAATGCTGCAACGGCAAGGTTTTGAAACCCGCATGTTTAATCAGGTAAGGCCAAATCCACGGGATGTTGATTGTAAAGCTGGCGGGGAAGCAGCAAGAGAATTTCGTGCGGATGCGATATTGGCTTTAGGCGGAGGATCAGTTATTGATTCAGCGAAGGCGATTGCGATTTTACAGTGTCTTGGCGGTGAACCACAGGATTATGCTGGGCGAAATAACGTTCCTGAAAAAGTAACTCCTATTGCTGTTGTTCCGACTACAGCTGGAACAGGTGCAGAAGTGACACGTTCATCGGTTATTACAGATACAGCAAAAAAGATTAAATTTACTATCAAGGATGTTCATATTGCCCCAGCTTTAGCGATTGTGGACCCCGAGCTTACGTATGGATTACCTCCCAACTTAACTGCATCTACAGGAATGGACGCCTTGGTGCATGCAATAGAGGCCTATACTTGTAAGCTTTCAAATCCCATTTCAGACGGTCTGGCACTACAGGCAATGAAGCATATCTATCCTTATTTAAGAACTGCCGTAAATGATGGGAATAATCAAGAAGCCCGTTACAACATGATGGTAGGATCCACCCTTGCAGGCATGGCTTTCTCCCATGCAGATGTTGCATCCGTTCATTGCATGGCTGAAGCAATCGGTGGATTATATGATACGCCACATGGGATAGCAAATTCGATGTTCCTGCCATATATGGTTGAATACAATGCAGGAGCAGATCTTAAAAAACATGCAACGATTGCGAGGACGATCGGTATTGCTTCTCCAAACGATTCTGATCAAGATGCAACTACTCGCCTTGTAGCGGAAATGAAGCTACTGGCAGCCGATCTCTCCATCCCAACGTTCTCCTCTTTAGCAGAAGTCAGCGAGTACGACTTCAATTATCTTGCCGAATCGTCGTATTTGAATGGTTCAACATCAAGTAATGCAAGGGAAATAACAAAAGAGGACTACCTAAGACTATTTAAGATTGCCTACTCAAAAGAATATAAGGAAATAAGCCTTCAAAAATAATGTTGGTCTTGTATGAAAGCATGTGCCATTTGATATAGTATCGTGAAGGGAAGGATGTATAAGATGTCATTAGAAAGTGTATTAGCTCATTTTAAACAATGGAATCGGGAAGGTGATGTGAAAGAGTATGAGACATTAAGTGCTACGGTCGAGCAGGCTGCTGAAACAATTGGTGTTATTCCTGCACGAATTGCGAAGACGTTATCCTTCAGGGGAGAAGGGGATAAAGGCATCTTGATTGTTACTGCAGGTGATGCCAAAATCGATAACAAGAAATTTCGTCAAGTATTTGGATTTAAGGCGCGTATGCTTACGCCTGATGAAGTGTTAGAACAAACCGGACATGTGATTGGTGGAGTTTGCCCTTTCGGATTGGAAAACGAAATGGACATCTATCTAGATGTCTCTATGAAACGATTCAATACAGTTTTTCCCGCTTGTGGAACAAGAAACTCTGCCATAGAACTGACCTGTGATGAATTATTTCAATATTCAATGGCTAAAGAGTGGATAAATGTTTGCAAAGGGTGGGAAGAACCTACGTTTATTGAAGCAGTAACTGTAAACATCGAAAATTCTTGAATATATACTTAATTTCAGAAAAAACGTTACTAAATCATTACTAGTCTATTATGTCCAGATTAGAAAGAAGCAGCGTGAAATTGGCTGCTTCTTTACGTTTAATAGGTTAGTTGAACTTTTACTGCTGTTTTTGGGGAGATAGATTTACATATAATAAAATTGCTATAAGGGATTCTAGTATAAACCAATGATTCATACCTGTTTGAAATTCCTTTGGGTTCGCTTTTTTGCTTTTAAAAAGTATATAATGCAGTCAACAATCACTATTTTATAAAGGAGCTTCCAGCATGAATAAAGTGATAGAGACAATTTTAGCTCACAAATCCATTCGTAAATTTAAAAATAAACCTCTAAGTGAAGAAACGATCACAACACTGGTAGAATGTGCACAGTCTGCCTCAACATCAAGCTATCAGCAGGTTTGTACCATTATTGGAGTTGAAGATCAGGGAAAGAAACTAAAGCTCGCAGAGCTTGCAGGAAACCAGTCTTATGTAGCGGACAATGGTTATTTCTTTGTTTTTTGTATGGATTATAACCGTCATACGATTGCTGCCAATATAATGGACAAAAATATAAATGATACTATCCAATCAACAGAAGCGTTCATTGTAGGAACAGTCGATGCTTCTCTTGCTGCGCAAAATATGGCGATTGCAGCTGAATCTCTTGGGCTGGGAATCGTTTATATAGGCGGAATCCGAAACAACCTGAAAGAAGTTTCAGAGTTGCTTTACTGTCCTGAATATGTGCTTCCGCTCTTCGGCATGGCAATCGGTTATCCAGACGCAGAACCTGGCAAGAAACCTCGTTTACCACTTCCAGCTGTTTTTCATAAAAACGGTTATAAGAAGAAAGAAGAGACTGAAAATCTTTTAAAACAATATGAAAAAGAAACGTCTGAATATTATACAAAACGTACTGGAGGTAAACGCACGGAAGGCTGGGTGACTCAGATTACAGCCTCAATGGCGTCCCCGAAACGTACATATATGAAAGAATTCGTACGTGAGAAAGGTTTAAACAAAACATAAAAACTTACAGGCAGGTGAGTTTAAAGAATGATTCGAATAGGTGTTACAGGGTGGGGAGACCATGATTCACTTTACCCGGACGGAACTTCCCCAAAAGATAAACTGGAAGTATACAGCGGTCATTTTCCCGTTGTAGAGGTTGATTCTTCCTTTTATGCCGTTCAACCCGTTAAGAACTATGAAAGATGGGTTTCGTCAACAACAAAAGATTTTTCTTTTGTTGTAAAAGCCTATCAAGGGATGACTGGCCACTCAAGAGGAAAAGTGCCTTTTGATTCTGTTAAACAAATGTTCGAAGCCTTTATACAATCTATTCAGCCCGTCATCTCTTCTGGAAAACTAGAAATGGTTCTCTTTCAATATCCGCCATGGTTTGACTGCAAAAAAGAAAATGTTCAGATCCTTCGATACGCAAAAGAATTGATGGGTGATATCCCACTCGCTTTAGAGTTCCGTAATCAAACATGGTTTAGGGAAGAAATGAGAGAGAAAACGTTGCGTTTCATTGATGAAGAAGGCTGGATTCACACTGTATGCGACGAACCGCAGGCAGGCAATGGATCCATTCCAATCGTCATGTATACAACTGAAGAAAAGACACTCGTACGTATGCATGGCAGAAACGTTTACGGATGGAATAATTCAGGACAGCCCAACTGGAGAGAAGTCCGCTACCTGTATCGTTATAATCAATCAGAACTATTGGAGTGGAAAGAACGGATTCAGATGTTAGCTGCCCAAACACAAAATCTTACAATCTTGTTTAATAACAATTCTGGTGGAGACGCAGCCGATAACGCAAAGCAAATGATTGACCTCTTAGACATTCAGTATGATTTTCTAGCTCCAAGGCAGTTGGACTTGTTTTAATCTTTTCCTAATATTACAAATTAATTTCAAAAAGTGGTAAACGATTCAATTTCCAAAATAGCCTGATATACTAATAAGGTGAATTTAATAACGTGAGCTGATTGGAGAAAGTGGGGGTCACTTTGGATTTTAAAAAGCTAATTCAGATGATGTACTACTTGCAGATTGCCTTTATCGTCAGTGGCGTTTATTTGCTTTTTGTCTACATATTAACGAATAACTCTAAACGAATCCAATTTCTGACGCTTGTGTTATGTATTAATGCTATATCATTAAAAGTCACCAGAGACCGTTTTAAAGCATAAAGAAAACTGCGCTAAGCTGCGCAGTTTTTTATTATTAAAGCATCTTTAAAAGTGCTTTTCTCCCTTGCATACCAACTTCAATACCTTTTTCTCTTGCCTCAAGTGTAATAGATTCCAAAGGTGCATCCAGCAGCTGTTCGATCGTCCTAACACCAACAGCCCGACCTGCAATAATTTTACGGTCCGCTAACTTTTCGTTCAGTAAGGCTACATCTAAAGCTCCACACATGATATATCCATTCTCGTTAAAAACAGCCATAAAATTTGTTTTTGGCAAACGAAGGGTGACAGCGGTAAATGGATGTCCTTCTATCAAAATCGGGTTCATCTCTAACATGCTTCCACTCCTTTCTCCTTACTATTTTTATGTGTAAAAAAGGAAAAAGTGTCAGGTATTGACGCTAATTTTAAGGCGAAATAATGAACAAAAAAGATATTTCATCTGAAGATTGGACAGGACTGCCGTCTGTGATACGATAATAGGAAAAGGCTTTTTCGAAAAGATGCTGCTTCTGACTTGTTTCTAAGAAAATTCTTCGTTTACAAGTTGATTGGAGTGCAAGGTGCGAGACTCCTACGGGATTAGCGGGACAGGTGAGACCCCGCCAGCGCGAAGCGGTAGGGAGGCTCACCGCACGCCCCGCGGATAGCGAGCATCCTGGAGCGGAAATCAACCACTTCCAAAAGCATCAAAGCTTATGAAAACTTCTAAAAAAATAAGGAGGCGATGAAGGATGAAACAATACTTGGAATTTCTTCAGGATATTTTACATAATGGCACAAAAAAAGAGGACAGGACGGGCACAGGTACAGTTTCAGTTTTTGGCCGTCAGATGAGATTTGATTTAGAAGAAGGTTTTCCACTCGTTACGACTAAAAAGCTTCATCTAAAATCTATTATTCACGAGCTCCTATGGTTCTTAAAAGGTGATACAAACATCGCCTATTTAAAAGAAAACAAGGTGCGAATCTGGGATGAATGGGCAGATGAAGAAGGAAATTTAGGACCTGTATACGGCCATCAATGGCGTTCTTGGTCTGCTCCAAATGGAGAAACAATCGATCAGATTTCTAACGTGATTGAAGATATAAAGAATAATCCTGATTCAAGAAGATTAATTGTGTCGGCATGGAACCCGGCAGATGTACCGAATATGGCATTGCCTCCTTGCCACTTATTGTTTCAATTTTACGTAGCAGAAGGAAAACTCTCGTGTCAGCTTTATCAGCGCTCTGCTGACAGCTTCCTTGGGGTTCCGTTTAACATTGCTTCATATGCGTTATTAACAATGATGGTGGCTCAGGTAACTGGTCTTAAGCCTGGAGAATTTGTTCATACGGTCGGTGATGCTCATATCTACACGAACCACATTGAGCAAGTAGAGCTTCAGCTGACGCGTGACCCTAAACCCCTTCCAAAGATGAAGTTAAATACAAACATAACAAACATCTTTGATTTTACTTATGAAGATTTTGAATTAGAAAACTATGAATCACATCCTCATATTAAAGGTGAGGTGAGTGTATGATTTCATTTGTTGTTGCAATGGATGAAAATCGGGCCATCGGAAAGGATAATGACCTCCCTTGGTATCTTCCTAATGATTTAAAGCATTTTAAGAAAACAACGATGGGAAAACCAATCGTTATGGGAAGAAAAACGTACGAGTCGATCGGAAAACCGCTTCCAGGAAGAGAGAATATCGTCGTTACTAGAGACCAAAACTATCATGCTGAGGGAACGATCACTGTTCATTCTGTAGATGAAGTGCTGAAATGGGAAGCTGAAGAAATCTGTGTGATCGGAGGAACAGAGATTTTTAAATTATTTCTTCCAGTAGCAGACCGATTATATATTACCGAGATTCACCATACGTTTGATGCAGATACTTATTTTCCTGAACTTAGTGATGAAGATTGGGAAGAGGTATCCCGGACAGCAGGTATCGTGGATGAAAAAAATAAATATCCCCACGAATTTGTGGTATACGAAAAAATAAACATGTAAAACTCGAATGAGCCCCCCTCTTGTCTGCATACATTGTAGGTAAAGGGGGGTTACCTTTTGTTAAAACGAAAAAAAATGAGACTGCGAAAAGGGCCGCTTCCGTTTAGATATGTAATTCTAATCTCTTTTACACTCTTTGTTTTTATTACTCTTCAAGGCTTATGGCTTGTTGATAGGGGAATAGAACCTACGCTGATGCATGTAGCCCAAAGAAAAACGGAAGAGATAGCTTCGCTTGCGATCAATGAAGCGATTATCAATAAATTATTTGATTCGATTGATATGAAGGATATTTTAATCTCTAAAGAAGATAAGGATGGGAATATCGTTTATGCCGGTGTAAACCAGCAAATAGTGAATAAAGTGCAAAATCAGTCAGCGATCGTGGTACAAGAGTTTTTAAAAGAAATTGAAGAAGGCCGTATTCCCAAAAGTATTGAGTCGGATGAGATAGGATTAACAAAAAATCATTCTAATGATCCTGGAGTAATTATGTCAATCCCATTAGGGCAAGCTACAGAAAACTCTTTACTGGCTAACCTAGGTCCTAAGATTCCTATTAAATTTACAATCGTTGGGGATGTAAATACAGATATCGAAGAAAAAATTGAAACAGTTGGTATCAACAACACATGGATTTCAATAAATATCATTGTAACTGTTAAAGCAAAGGTAGTTATTCCATTTGCTACTGAAACGGCTACCGTTACGAGACCGATTCAGATCATGGGACAATTTATCCCAGGAGAGGTACCGATTTACTATAATCAATCGGGAGATCCTATTCAGCCAGCTATTCCTATTGATCCCAATATAAAAGATAAAAAAGATGCAAAAAAGAAAAATGAAGCTGATGCTGAAGGAATAGAAGAAAGTGCTGGAGAAGAGGCTATAGATGAATCTGGAGAATAACGAATCCTTAATTTAACAGTGTGTATAGGGTTGACCAATCAGTTATCTTTGTTATAATGAAAAGTAGATTTTAAATTTTATATGTCTTTAAGCCTATCACCGATGGGGTAGAGGAGCGGATTTTAAGAGTACTTTTTCAGAGAGTGACGTCTGTGAAGAAAAAGGAAAGGAACTTCCGCCGAAGCAAAAAGCAACCGTCTGTTCTTTTTTGCTGGGTTTACACTAAATAAGTGTAAAACTGTCACTGCGAGGGTAACTACGCAGTGGAGGACTACTGATCGATGAGGAAAACCATAAATTACTTAAGTGATTGATAGCGGGTTATTTCCTTGTCTATTAGTCGCTTTTTATTTTGTCTTTTTTTCCTCAACGTCCTGTAAAACTCCTCAACATGGATGGCTAAATAGAAGAAGGAGGAACATTATGGAATTTGAGAATTCAATTTATTCATTGATACCGCCAGTTTTAGCCATTTTAATGGTTATCTTAACAAGACAAGTTTTAATTTCACTTGGGGCGGGGATTATCGCAGGAGCACTGCTGCTTCATGACTTTAACATTGGAGCAACATTAAAAGAGATTGGAACGATTGTTAAAGGGCATTTTATTTCAGATGGTGCTCTAAATGAGTGGAACGTCTATATTCTGTTATTTTTATTAATTTTAGGGATGATGACTAGCATTATTTCAATGGCAGGTGGAAGCCGTGCTTTCGGGGAATGGGCAATCTCCCGGGTAAAGACTAGACGAGGTGCACAAATCCTGACAGTGGTGTTTGGGCTAGTTATTTTTATTGATGACTACTTCAACTCATTAGCTGTCGGAAATGTAAGCAGACCAATTACAGACCGTCACAGAATTTCACGTGCTAAGCTTGCTTATTACTTAGATTCAACGGCTGCACCTGTTTGTGTGATCTCTCCTGTATCAAGCTGGGGTGCTTATATTATCGGGATTATAGGAACGATTTTAGCTACTCATGAGATCACAAACATTTCAGCTTTCAGTGCTTTTATTCAAATGATTCCTATGAATTTTTATGCAGTTTTTGCACTTATCCTTGTTTTTGCAGTAGCTTATTTTCAATTGGATTTCGGTCCGATGAAACAGCATGAACAACGTGCTCTAGCCACTGGTGAAGTTGTTGATCCAGAGAAAAAAGGAGCAATTGGCGAAGGCATAAAACTTGAAGAAAGTGATAAAGGAAAAGTTGGTGACCTTGTTTGGCCAATCGTCCTTTTGATAGTTGCAACAGTTGGTTTCATGATCTATACAGGAATTGAAAATGTAAAGGGCTTAGAAGAACCTACAGCTGTTACTCTTTTATCTATTTTTGAAAATACCGACGTGCCAAAATCCCTCCTTTATGGAGGATTAGTAGGATTAGCGGCAGCCATTCTTTTCTTCTTGCCTAAAAAGATGGGTGCATCCGCATTAGGAAGAGGATTAGGAAGAGGCGTTCAATCAATGCTTGGGGCTGTAACAATCCTGCTGTTTGCCTGGACAATTATCTCCATCATCGACAGTCTTGAAACTGGTAAGTATTTAGCTGGATTGGTCGATCAGCATATGAACCTTGCTTATCTGCCACTTGTACTTTTTGTACTTTCAGGTCTTATGGCCTTTGCTACCGGTACATCTTGGGGAACATTTGGCGTAATGCTTCCAATCGCTGCAGAAATAGCTGCTTCAACGAATGTTGAGTTTATGCTTCCTGTTTTAGCGGCAGTACTTGCTGGATCAGTGTTTGGGGACCATTGTTCACCTATTTCTGATACTACGATTCTCTCTTCAACAGGAGCAGGAAGCCATCATATCGATCACGTATTGACACAGCTTCCTTATAGCTTGATCGCAGCTGGAATTTCAGCCTTGGGCTATCTTGCTCTTGGATTTACGGAGAGCGTCTGGATGGGACTATTAGTTTCTGCAGCGGCATTTGCTGTTACCTTACTCCTCATAAAGAAATGGTCTGGAAACCATATTGTAAAAGAAAATACAAGAAGAGCTTAATCTGGGAGTGTCCGGTTTTAAACCGGGCACTTTTTCTCATATTTATACGACTTCCTTCGCTATATTACGACAAAATTACTAAAAATCTTTTGACAGCTCTCATTCATTTGTAATATACTAAACCCAGAATAGTCAGAAAACAGTAATAATTGTAAAATTTTTGACTTTATCAAAAGGGGGAAACATCTATGGAAGATCGGCAACAATGGGGAAGCCGCTACGGATTTATTTTAGCTGCGGTTGGTTCTGCTATCGGGTTGGGCAATATCTGGAGATTTCCAGCAGTTGCTTATGAAAATGGTGGAGGAGCATTCTTTATCCCTTACCTCGTAGCATTATTAACGGCAGGTATTCCCTTATTGATCCTGGAATTTACGCTAGGGCATAAGTACCGTGGATCTGCTCCGTTAACTTATTTCCGTCTTCACAAAAATGCGGAATGGCTTGGATGGTGGCAAGTATTTGTAGCGTTTGTCATCTCAACTTACTATGCAGTAATCATTGCATGGGCACTTAAATATTCGATTTATTCTTTAAATCTTACATGGGGAGACAAGCCTTCTGATTTCTTTTACGGTGAAGTGCTTCAATTAAGTGCTAAGCCAGGTGAAGTTGGTGGTATTGTTCCAGGAGTTGTTATTGCGCTCTTGATCGTGTGGGTAGTAACGTTATTAGTATTATTCAAAGGTGTATCAAAAGGTATTGAAAGATTTAATAAAATCTTTATCCCGGCTTTAGTTATTATGTTTTTATTAATTGTAATCCGTGCAGTGACTCTTGAAGGTGCGGGACAAGGATTAAATTCGTTCTTCACACCAGACTGGAGCATGATCAACAACGGTAAGGTATGGGTAGCAGCTTACGGTCAAATTTTCTTCTCATTATCTATTGCTTTTGCAATCATGGTGACTTATTCAAGCTATCTGCCAAAGAAATCAGATATTAATAACAACGCATTTATCACGGGGTTTGCAAACTCAGGTTTTGAACTTCTTGCTGGTATCGGAGTTTTTGCAGCGTTAGGTTTCATGGCCATGCAGCAAGGGCTGCCTGTTGCTGAAGTTGTTAAAGGCGGAATTGGACTGGCTTTTGAAGTTTTCCCAGCAATCATTAATGAGTTCCCTGGAGGCAATGCCTTCTTTGGAACAATGTTCTTCTTAACACTTGTATTTGCCGGTATGACATCATTAATCTCAATCGTTGAAACATATGTTGCAGCATTACAAGACAAGTTCGGTATCTCTAGAACAAAAGCAGTTCTTATGGGTGGAGGAGTGGCTTCTGTAATCTCTTTACTTTTCGCAACAAAAGGCGGATTGTACATGCTTGATATTACAGACTACTTCATTAACAACTTCGGAATTACATTAGCAGGTTTAGTGGAGGTAGTACTTGTAGCTTGGTTCTTTAAGCAGCTTAAGGGACTTCAAGATCATGCGAATGCTATTTCGGATTTAAGAACAGGACTATGGTGGAAAGTATGTCTTGGTGTTATTACACCGATCCTACTTGGCTACATGATGTTCGATAACATTAAGCAAAATATTGCTGAGAATTATGGAGGATACCCGACTGGATTAGTGGTTACGTACGGCTTAGCCGTTGCAGTTGGTGTTATCGTTCTTGGATTCTTACTAAGCTTAGTGAAATGGAAATCAAACGCGGTTCAAGAAAAAAGGGAGGTCAGCTGATATGACAGGCAGTGCTATAGCAATGATGGTTATCGGCATGGTTATCCTTTGGGGTGGCTTGCTGGCAAGTATTGCGAATGTAGTTCGGGTTTCAAAGAAAAATTAAAAGATAAAAGCTGATCTTCGATTGAAGATCAGCTTTTTCTTTTATTAGATCATAAATGAGCGCACTGCCCGAGATTTATGATCGTCATCCGAGATTTATGATCGCCATCCAGGACTTATCCCGACTAAAAAGAAGCGATTTGCTTCTTTTTATCTTTTTTTGCTATTGATTCTTTCCTGGCGTTCCCATGCTTTTAAATAGGGATATGGATCGAAAGCCCATTCTGTAATGCCATTGTCACGGTACATTCCAAAATGAAGATGGGGCGGAAACTTTCCAGACGTTCCAGGAGGACCATAACCCGTACTTCCGACATAGCCCAGCACTGTACCCGGTTCTACAATCGAACCTTTTTCAATGCTTTTATTAAAACTGCCTAAATGAGCGTAATAATGATACACGTTATTAATGTCACGGACCCCGATTCTCCATCCTCCAAAACGGTTCCATCCTTTAACTTCTACGATGCCATAAGATACAGCTTTTACTGGCACACCATAGTCAGCAAAAATATCTGTTCCTTCATGGATACGAAGTCCGCCAAACCCGCGGCGGTCCCCCCATGTGCTTCGATAGCTATAATTTGATCTTAACGGCACAATAAAGCTATGTTTATCTAAAGAAACAGTACCATATGTCTCATAGATCTTTGCGTTTTCCATGATAATGTCAACGGCTTTGTCTCTTTGATAATAGCTCCATAATCCAATCCGAAAGTTCTCGATATCGTGACCATGTTTTTGAATGATATCTGCAAAGGTAAATAAGATATCTTCGTCATTGTTTCGATCTGCAACTCCATCATTATTCCCATCTTTTCCAATTCCACCAAACATGGCAATCCGCTCAGGGTTTGTATCATCCATTTTAGGATTTATAGGTCCTGACCATTGAATAGGGGAAAAGTATATACCCACTAACCCTTTTCTTGCCGGCAAGTCTCTCCGGGCTTTTCTTACACTTCTTTCATACTGGTCAACACCGGCAAAATAATGCCATGGAATAAGTGTTACGGACTCCATCTTTTTATAGAGGCTTAGCCTGTCAACATCTTCTTTCGTAAATCGCTCGGCGGCCTCGCTGCTTTCCGGAAGAAAGGTTATTAGAAGGGCTGCCAGAGTGAGGAACAGGACTGTGAATTTCCTCATCGTCCCAAACCACTCCTTTCTTTCATTTACCATTAGTTTGTTGAACTTAGTAAAAAACATGAAGGAAAAATGTTGGAAAAAACTCATGTTTGGAGTTTTGGCTGTCATATGGTAGAGTATTGATGGGTGAATAACGTTTTAAACCAAAACAAAATGTAACTTTTCAGACCAAGAAAATTTGGGGTGATGATGATGGCAAAGAAAGAAGAATATGTACGTAAGCCGGAATGGTTGAAAATAAAATTAAACACGAACGAAAACTATAAAGAACTAAAGAAAATGATGCGTGAAAAGAAGCTACATACAGTTTGTGAAGAAGCGAAATGTCCTAACATTCATGAATGCTGGGCTGTTCGTAAAACCGCTACTTTTATGATTCTCGGAGACATCTGTACGCGTGCCTGCCGTTTTTGTGCTGTAAAAACAGGTTTACCTACTGAACTCGATCTTCAAGAACCAGAACGCGTTGCTGAATCTGTTGAACAAATGGGATTAAAACACGTTGTTATTACAGCTGTTGCCCGTGACGATCTAAAAGACGGAGGAGCACACGTTTTTGCAGAAACAGTACGAGCTGTCCGTGCCCGCAATCCTTTCTGTTCAATCGAAGTCTTGCCATCTGATATGCTTGGTGACTTTGATGCATTAAAAACATTGATGGATGCTAAACCGGATATTATGAACCATAATATCGAAACGGTAAAAAGACTTTCTCCAAGAGTCCGTGCACGTGCTACGTACGAAAGAACATTGGAATTCTTGCGCCGTGCAAAAGAAATGAATTCAAATATCCCGACAAAATCCAGTCTTATGATCGGTCTAGGAGAAACATGGGAAGAAATTATCGAAACGATGGATGATCTTCGTACCAACAATGTGGATATTATGACAATCGGACAATATCTGCAGCCTACGAAGAAACATCTAAAGGTTCAGAAGTATTATACTCCTGATGAGTTTAAAGAACTGCGCGATATTGCGTTTAGCAAAGGCTTTAAACATTGTGAATCAGGCCCGCTTGTTCGTTCTTCTTATCATGCCGATGAGCAAGTAAATGCTGCAGCCCAAAATATTTAATATAAAGAAAACTTGGCTGACGTAAAGCCAGCCTTAGTTGCACTTAATTCCTAAACTTGTTTGACTTTCGTCGTTTATCGAACACCATACAAGTTATACTTTAGTACAAAAAGACCAGAAGCAGAGCTGCTTCTGGTTTTTATTTTCCTTCTGTTTCACCGCGCATTGGGTTTGTTTCGCCATTCATTTCGCCGTTTTCATTTTCTCCATAGTTCCATTTCTTTCCCTGCGGAGATTTTTTCATTTCTTCAATCAAACGATCAATAATTCCTTCAATATCTTCTGTATCATTATTTAGTGCTTGATACTGTTCAATTTTATCAATCATGCCTTTTTCATCGCTTACATAAACGTGATAATAACGCGGTACAACTGAGAATGCAGTCATTTTTACTTGGTCTGCAGCTGCGTTTCTGTCTTTGTTTGTTGTTTTATATCCAATCAATACTTCTTCATCTGTAACGAGCGTACCGACATCTTTAATATCTGGTAATTGAAGGACCATATCTGAAATCATATCTGCTAGCTTTTGTCGATTTAAGTAAGGTACAGCATTTCCTGATTTAACTTTATCCCCGGACATATGGCGCATATATCCAAAATCCCCATAATTCTGGTTGTTGCCAATCCGATTTTCATCCTTAACATTGGTTCTTGAAAATTTATATTCCTGACCCATCTTTTTTTGATCATCACCGCCGCAACCTGAAAGTACGATTACGAATACTACTGCTAACATTCCTATTTTTTTCACAGGTGTTTTCACCTCCTTATTCTTTAGAATGACCTGAAAAGTAAATACATTACGAAGAAATTGTTGGCTGTTAAAGGCGAAAACATGGTAAAATAAGTATCAGGAAATGAGGTGAAGCATTTTTGATTACAGTTGGTAATTATTCCTATGAAGTGATTGAAGATGTACGTGAAGCCTTTAATGAGGAGCAATTTAAAGCGCGCTACAGTGAAATTTTACATAAATACGATTATATTGTTGGCGACCTCGGTTACGAACAGCTTCGTTTACGTGGCTTTTTTGAAGATAATCATGAAAAGGCTACCTTTGATACGAAAATCAGTACTTTACCGGAATACATTTATGAATATTGCAATTTCGGATGTCCATATTTTGTGTTAAAAAAAGTAAACCCCTGAGAATTCAGGGGTTTTTTCTTACTTTATGAGCCTCGAGAATCATCGTACGGCTGTTCGGTATAAAGTTCAGGGTCATCATGTGTCGGATGAGCACCTGGATCATGTCTTTCTAGCCCTTCGTGCAAGTTTTTATTTTCGTAGTTAAAGGCACTGTAGTATCGCTGACTTTCTTTCCAAGGCGTTGATTTGCCTAATGCCCGCTTAATAGGCGAACCGTATGGACCTTCAGGCAGATCTTCTGGAAGCACATAGTTGCGACCGGTCTCTACATTCGAAAAATCAGTATACTGCCTTTTTTCCTTTTCGAACAAAAAAACCATCCTCTCAGGGGCCATATTAGGATAAAAAATATCTATCCTTAAATAAAGTGTCTCCCTTTGAAGATGATTCTTTCTTGGTACATTTTGATTGTTGTTTTATTGAAGTGTTTTTATGAATTCCCATCATTGACAAGTTGATTGGAGCGCAAGGTGCGAGACTCCTGCGGGATCAGTGTGCCAGCCACCTGAGAATACTTCTCGCAAGGCATGCGACGAGGAAGTTCACTTCGGTAGGATTTCTTGCGGACGCAGGAGCACACATGCTTCCTTGAATGAGACTCCTAAAGGCGCAAAGCGCGAGGAGGCTCACCGCACGCCCCGCGGAAAGCGAGCATCCTGGAGCGGAAATCAACCATTCTAATTCCAACAAAGATTTCGAAAGCAGCCTTGTTTTTTAAACCACTTCTGCTAAAAATTCACGCAGCTCCATGGCGTCTTCTTCTGTTAAGTTAAAAGCGTGCTCCAAATAGCCTTCTTCGTCTAAATCATCCTGTCCAATTATGGCAAAATGGCTTCCAAGCATATTAAGTACAAGTGATTTTCCATAATGGCGGCTTGTCTTAACGATAGCTAGATCGAACCGTGTATTTTTCCCCATAAAGCTTACAAAGCGTGTTTCCGTTTTCTCCGTATCGTCATATAAGAAAAATCTTTCATCTGACATGTATAATGCCCTCCTTAAATTCCAAAACAATAAATTTTCATACGCTGGGATAAATGAAATCTCTTCTTTTATGTTACACTTTACTTGAGAAACTTACAAAAGGTGATGACTATGTATTTTGTTGACCGTAAAAAAATCAACGAGCATTTAGTGTATATGAATGATTTATTAAGAACTTTTGAAACAATATCTTTCCCGGAAAACCGAATTGAGGTTCTTGCGGCAGAACGTATAGGTCATATGCTGATTGAATCCATGATGGACGTCGGAAATATGATTATTGACGGTTTTATCATGCGTGATCCCGGGAGCTTTGAAGATATTCTTGATATTCTTATTGATGAAAAAGTCATTCCGGAAGAGGAAGCGTTAGCGTTAAAAAACGTAGTAAATTTACGTAAATCTTTAGTTCAAGAATATCCACATTCAGATATTCAAAAAACATACGATACCATACAACAACATTTGCCGGAACTCTCAGGTTTTCCTGTTCACGTTAAACGATATCTTGAAGATGAACTAGGCCCGGTTTCTGCTTTTTTACCTGAATAAATTAAATGTATAGTTTTTAAACATTTTTATTTAAAAATGTACGTTTTCTATAATTTACGGTAAAATGGTAAAAAAGGATGGTGATGACTGTGAAGAATCACACCTCAACACGTGATGAGATCATCTATCTTTTAAAAAGAAACAAACGGATGACCGTTACGGAAATGGCTAAATCTCTTGGCATTACAGAAATGGCAGTAAGACGCCACCTTAATACTTTAGAGCGGGACCACGTGATTGAAACAACACTTGTACGTCAAGCCATGGGAAGACCCATTCATTTTTATCATTTAAGTGCAAGCGGTGATGAACAGTTTCCGCGGAACTATTCAGGTTTGACTGTTGAATTCTTAAAAGATATTGAAGAGCTCAGTGGAACAGAAACGGTAGAAGGGTTGTTTAAACGACGGGAAAATCGTCTGCAGGATAAATATAAAGACCGGATGAACAAGCTTACTCATTTTGAGCAAAAAGTGAACGAACTGGCGAGCATTCAGAATGAAGCGGGATATATGGTTGACTGGCAAAAGGGTGAAGATCCGGGGACCTATGTTTTAACCGAATACAATTGTCCGATCGCTATGGTAGCCAATGAATATCAGCAAGCTTGTTCGTGTGAGCTTTCGTTATTTAAAAGAATGCTCGGCACAGATGAGATTGACCGGAAAACATGTATGGCTAAAGGTGGAGATTACTGCTGTTATGTCATTAAAGAAAGAGCTGCATCTGAAGTATAATCTGCTTCAGGTGTGTTTTTTTTTCACTTTTGGAAAGTGTAACTAGTTAATTGAAAGATAAAACATCGGAGTAAACAAGTTTAGGAATAAAGCAGAAGTGCAAAAGGCTGACGAATAAAGAATGCGTCAGCCAAGTTTTCTTTAGCGATGGGCAGAATGATAAGGTACATAAAGGAGAGAAACATATGAGAGCATATAAAGGGTTTTTGATCGACTTAGATGGAACGATGTATCGAGGAACAGAACGAATACATGAAGCTGTTGAATTTGTTAAAAAGCTGAACGAGAATGATTTGCCTTATTTATTTGTAACGAACAATTCTTCAAAAACAAAGGAACAAGTTGCAGAAGTTTTAAAAGGATTTGATATACCTGCCACATCCGAGCACGTTTTCACAACAAGCATGGCAACAGCAAGATATATTTCCAATCTTAAAGAGGATGCAACTGTTTACTGTATCGGAGAGGACGGACTAAGAGAAGCACTTACGGAAAAGGGCTTAAAGTTTGTGGATGAAAACCCTGACTACGTCGTGATTGGAATCGACCGGTCGATCACTTATGAAAAACTTGCAAAAGCCTGTCTTTCAGTGAGAAACGGTGCCACATTCATCTCTACAAATGGAGATATTGCCCTTCCTACTGAAAGAGGACTTCTGCCTGGAAACGGTTCTTTAACTTCTGTTATAACAGTTTCAACCCAAACAGAGCCTATTTTTATCGGAAAGCCTGAGGCGATTATTATGGAGATGGCACTTGAAACGCTGGGTACAAAAAAGGAAGAAACGCTGATGATCGGGGATAATTACCAGACAGATATTTTAGCGGGAATTCGAACAGGTCTTGATACTCTTCTAGTTCATACAGGGGTAACAACGAAAAAACATTTAGAACATATCGACATTCACCCAACGTATACAGTTGATGGATTAGACGAATGGGAAATTAAATAATGAACGAAGGAAGGCTTAAGTAAAAAGAGATTTGATCTCTTGGTCTTAAGCCTTCCTTTTATTCTTCGTTAGCTGCACGATGTGCTAATCTGCTCGAGGCTGCAGCCGCTATTGCACCTACAATATCGTCTAAAAACGTGTGAACTTTACCAGTGGATTTATCATTTAATTTCTCTAAGATTCCAGGTTTTTGTTTATCAATAAATCCATAGTTCGTAAAACCAATAGAACCATATATATTTACAATAGAAAGTGCTATAACCTCATCGATGCCATACAAACTTTCATCTCTTTCTAATATTTCTTGTAGCGGCTGTTCTAATTTCTTTTCTTCAGCTAATACATCAAGACCAATGCCTGTTAAAATAGCATTTTGAACTTCCCGCTTTGCAATAACTCTTTCAACATTTTCTCTGCACACGTCCATTTTTAGGTCAGGATGATAGGGGACTTGGAGAAAATAAACGAGTTCAGCTATATCGTTTACTGTAACGCCCCGTTCGTTCAGTAGTTTGCGTGCTGTTTCTTCGACATTTTCCACTTTTTTGTTTGGCATCCTTGTACTCCTTTTCTCTGATAGTCTCCTTAGCTTTGTATAGTATATGTTTTCATGATAAAGTTATGAATTTATCAAAAAAAGCTAACACTTCGCCTATTTGGGCATACAATGGTGTATCCATAAATGCGGATGTTAATGATCTTGCAGCCGCAGGAAAGCTGACAGGTGGGGGGATCGCCATTGTTTGAAAGAGATATTTTTCATCATTATCAACTTGTGTGTGAAGACCGGAGATCGGAATCGGGTTACCGTACATTTACCTGCAAGGGAGACCAGTATATTGTTATTCCACAGCAGCAAATGACATATGAAAAATTGCAGGAAATGATATTTATCAGTGACTTTCTGCAACAGCGGGGGGAGAAAAGTCTGCCAGTGCTGCAGCCGACCGTTACGAATATGCCAAGTGCATATGTTGATGGTGAATCCGTTATTATCTTTAAGAAAGCTCATACGAAAGAGGAGCAGAGGAATGTATCTTTAGGGATTGAGCTGGCAGAATTTCATAAAAGGGGTAAAGGCCTGGAACAATTCTATCCGGTCCAGCAGATAGCCTATGGCCAATGGCCTCTTTTATGGATGAATCGTGTGGATGAAATGCATAACACGTATTCTGAAGTTTCAGCCAGAAAACAGAAAAATGACTTTGATCATCTTTTTTTAACAACTTTTCCTTACTACGAGGGACTTGCGGAAAACGCAATTCAGTACATCACGGATTATCAGATGGAAAGAGGACCAAAGGGGATTGGATCGGCAGCAATCTGTTATGACCGGTTCAGTGAACGTTCTTGGATCAGGTCTTCGAATGGTTTTATTAAACTGCCTGTAGGCTGGGTAATCGACAGTCCAATGAGGGATGTTGCAGAAGGCATCCGTGAAAAAATTTATCAGCCGCAGTTCAGAAATGACGAAGTATTAAATTTAATCGATGATTATGAAAAAGTAAAACCGTTATCAAAAGGGGCATGGAGATTATTATACGGCAGACTTCTTTTCCCTTCACAATACTTTGATACTGTTGAAGGCCATTATAAAAACGAAAGAGATATAGGCAAAGAATTGTATGTACGCCGCTTTACTGACTTAATCTCGTATGAAAAACAGAATGAATATTTCCTGAAAAGTTTCTTCAGATCCATTGGTTTGCCTGTGCGTGAATTGAATATTCCGATTGTTGACTGGCTCGTTCCAATGATCTGACGAAAAAGGGCTCTCCCAAAAGAGCTCTTTTTTGTTTT
Source organism: Fictibacillus nanhaiensis (assembly GCF_023715445.1). Classification (GTDB taxonomy): domain Bacteria; phylum Bacillota; class Bacilli; order Bacillales; family Fictibacillaceae; genus Fictibacillus; species Fictibacillus nanhaiensis_D. The sequence continues at coordinate 1,250,410 of NZ_JAMBOD010000001.1, read as the reverse complement.
TTCTATACACACATGAGAAAATACATACAAGGAGTGAAAGCGGATGCAAAAACCATATGTTTTTATTACAAGAAAACTACCGGAAGAAACGCTCGTTTCATTAAAAGAAATAGCGGATGTTGGGATGTGGCCGTCCGAAGAAGAAGCGGTTCCTCGTAAGGTTCTTCTTAAAGAAGCCCAAAAAGCTGAAGGGTTATTAACCATGCTTTCAGATAATATTGACAAAGAGCTTTTTGATAACGCCCCATCATTAAAAGTTGTAGCCAATTTAGCTGTGGGATATGACAATATTGATATAGAAGCAGCCAAAATGAAAAATGTAAGGGTATGTAATACACCGGACATATTAACAGATTCAACAGCTGATCTTACTTTTTCATTAATTTTGGCTACAGCCAGACGTATTGTCGAATCTGCAAGCTATGTAAAAGAGGGTAAGTGGAACAGTTGGGGTCCTTTATTGCTTGCTGGTGCTGATGTACATCATAAAACAATTGGAATCGTAGGTATGGGGAGAATTGGTGAAGCAGTAGCAAGACGGGCTAAGGGATTTGATATGAACATCTTGTATCATAACAGGAGCAGGAAGCCTGAAGCAGAGAAGAAATTAGGTGCTGTATATAGGGACTTTTACGATCTTCTTAAAGAGTCCGATTTTGTTGTTTGCCTTGCCCCCTTAACAACTGAAACGAAAGGCATGTTTAACAGGGAAGCATTTCAAGCGATGAAACAAAGTGCAATTTTTATCAATGCCGGCAGAGGAGCATCTGTTGATGAAGAGGCACTGGTAGATGCACTTAAGAACAGTGTGATCGCAGGTGCTGGGTTGGATGTTTATGTAATAGAACCCATTGCTGCTGACCATCCACTATTAACAATGAAACAAGTAGTGGCATTGCCGCACATTGGAAGTGCAAGTGTGGAAACAAGAAAGAAGATGTCTGAGCTTGCTTGCCGGAATATTGCAAAAGTCATAGATGGGAAAAAGGCGGAAACTCCTGTCGTTTAAGGAGGAAAGTATATGATAAATCGTCCTTTAGAAGGGAAAACAGCGATTGTAACTGGAGCTAGCCGCATAAATGGCATTGGTGCAGCAGTCTGTTTGAAGCTTGCTGAAAAAGGTGCCAACATATTTTTTACCACTTGGGGTACATATGACAAAGCGATGCATAAGGGGAATCATCAAAATGATGCGGATTTACTAGTTGGTAAACTGGAGCATTGCGGCATAAGTGCTTCTTATGAAGAAGTTGATCTATCTGATTCTGCTCAAATCACAAATCTTTTGGATCTGGTTGAGGCGCGAATCGGGAAACCGAGTATTCTTGTCAACAACGCATGCTTTTCTCAAAATCATTCGTGGGAGGATACGACGGGTAAATTGCTTGATCAGCATTATGCCATAAATCTTCGTGCAACAACTCTTTTAAGCATCGAATTTGCAAAACGCTTTACTGGGCACAAGGGAAGCATCATTCATTTGACATCAGGGCAGTCAAAGGGTCCGATGACAGGCGAACTGGCATATGCCGCCACAAAAGGTGCTATCGAAGCATTAACGATAACCATGGCTGCCGAATTGGGTTCCAAAGGAATTACAGTCAATGCTGTTAATCCTGGACCCACAGACACAGGCTGGATGACAGAAGACTTGCAAAAAGTACTATTGCCAAAATTTCCGTTAGGCAGAATCGGAAAACCAGAAGATGCCGCAAGATTAATTACGTTTTTGGCTTCTCCGGAATCCGAATGGATCACAGGTCAGATCATCCACTCAGAAGGCGGATTTTTAAGACAATAATATATCCTGCCAAACGCTTACTTGTTAGATGGTTGAATAAACTAGCAAAACAAGTAAGCTTTTTTAATAAAAGGGCATGGGGTAGCAGAGTAGTAAAATTTGTCGAGATGTGTCGATTCGTGGTTATTTTATAAATAACGTGGGATTATTTTAATTAACGTGAGAAAAAATGTACGAACGTGGGATTAATTTGATTTACAACAGGAATTCCTGCTCTAATACCTGGTGTGGTATTAAAAAAGGTCAGTTTCGATTTAATCTGTCACTAGATTCAGCAAAAATAAAAGGATGAGCCCGCAATGGTTGGGTGGCATCCTTTTTTATTTTTCGGGGATAAAAAATGATTGAATTTTAAAAGAAATAAAAAATTAATAAATATACTCTTGAATTAATTTTTATACATCTCTATAATGAACCTTAACTTATTAAAGGAGTGATGTTGTTTGAGAGCTGGAATTATTGGAGTTACCGGATATGGCGGATTAGAATTGTTCCGGCTGTTAACGGCACATCCAGAAATTAATGAAGTGTTACTCTATTCCTCCTCTAGAGAAGGACAATTACTTTCAGAAGAAGCGCCCCATCTATACGGGATTAACATGGATCAACTGCGTTCTTTCGATCAGTTAAACACAGATGAATTAGATGTTTTGTTCTGTTCGGCTCCAAGCGGTGCTTCAACAGAGCTTTTGCCGTCATTTATAGGACGAAAGGCAAAAGTGATCGATTTGGCAGGAGATTATCGATTAAAGGATCCGGATATATACCGAGAGTGGTATGGGAAAGAGCCTCCTGATACTTCAATCGTAAATAAAGCAGTTTATGGTTTATCTGAATGGAACCAGAACGAAATTTCAAAAGCAGGATTGATTGCAAATCCAGGATGTTATCCTACAGCAGTGCTGCTTGGAATGCTGCCATTATTAAAAACGGGATTGATAAACCCTGAAACAATCATTATTGATGCAAAAAGCGGAATTTCAGGAGCTGGTGCTTCACCGCAAAAAGCATCTCATTTCACGAAAGCAAACGATAGTCTGAGTGTTTACAAGATAAACAAACATCAGCATATCCCAGAGATTGAACAAGCGATGAAAACAGTAACGGGTACAGATACAAATATCACCTTTACTACGCATCTTGTTCCTATGACTAGAGGAATAATGGCCACAATGTATGCAGAGTTAGCAGAAGAGATTCAATTTCATTCCGTAACAGAGGTTTTTCAAGAATTTTATCAAGCTAAACCATTTGTCCGGGTTTTTAAAGAAAATACAGAACTATTCACAAAACAGGTGTATGGCTCAAACTATTGTGACTTAACATTTGCTATTGATGAACGGACAAATCGAATCACTGTCATATCAGTTATAGATAACCTGATTAAAGGTGCTGCTGGGCAGGCCGTGCAAAATATGAATATCATGTTTGGTTTGAACGAATTAGAGGGACTGAAACAGTCGCCATTGTTCCCTTAAATAAAGGAGGCAGGATAGATGCAGGCTACAAGACCATCCATACACAAGGTAACAGGAATTAATATCGCAACACCAAAAGGCTTTTATGCAAGCGGGCTGCATTGCGGAGTAAAACATAAGAAGCTGGATTTAGGGCTGCTATACAGTCTGACACCAGCAAACGCAGCCGGGGTTTACACGACAAACCAAGTACAGGCTGCTCCGCTAAAGGTGACGCAGGAGAGCATCAAACAAGAAGGGAAGCTTCAGGCAGTAATTGTTAACTCCGGAAACGCCAATGCATGTACCGGTAAAAAAGGACTCGAGGATGCAAAAAAAATGCAGCTGCAGATTGCGAATAAGCTTGGAATTCCTCCACACCTTGTAGGAGTAGCATCTACCGGGGTAATCGGAGAACACCTGCCGATGGATAAAATAACATCCGGGATTCAAAATCTTGAGCTTGATTCTAATTTAAAGGGATCGATTGATTTTTCGCAAGCGATTTTAACTACCGATACGGTATCTAAAAATACGGCGTACTCTCTAAAAATCAATGACAAAGAAATTACTATAGCAGGAACTGCTAAAGGATCAGGGATGATTCATCCAAATATGGCGACAATGCTTGGTTTTCTTACAACAGATGCAAACATTCATCAAGATGATCTTCACGAGGCGCTGTCATATGCAGTAGAAAGAACTTTCAACTGCATTACGGTTGATGGTGATACGTCAACGAACGATATGGTTCTCATGCTTGCGAACGGTATGGCCGAAAATGAGGAACTGAACAAAAATCATCCCGAGTGGGAGTTATTCTTAGATGCACTTGTTCTAGTTTGTGAAGATTTAGGCAAACTTATCGCAAAAGATGGTGAAGGAGCCAGTAAACTTATCGAAGTGAATGTCCAGGGAGCCAGAACAGAAAAGGAAGCTAGAGTGATAGCGAAAACTGTTGTCGGGTCACCTCTTGTGAAAACGGCTGTCTTTGGATGTGACGCTAACTGGGGAAGGATTCTCGCAGCTGCCGGTTATAGCGGAGTATCTTTTAATCCTGATCAAATAAATATATTGATTGGAGATCATGAAGTGGTGGCAGACGGAGAGCCGGTAGTTTTCTCAGAAGAAGAGATTCGAAACTACTTAAAAGGCCAGGAGATTCATATTACGGTGATTCTATCTGAAGGCATCGGATACGGGCGAGCATGGGGATGCGATCTAACCTATGATTATGTTCAGATTAATGCTAGTTATAGAACGTAGAAGGATGTGAGAAGCTTGTTCTCTATAATAAAAATCGGAGGCAGTACATTAGAGAATTTACAGCCTGCCTTTTTTAAAACCCTGAAAAATAAAATACAAAATGGCGAAAAAGTAGTGATTGTTCATGGAGGCGGACCTGAAATAAACAAAAAATTAAAAGAAGCTGGACTGCCGATTCAGATAAAAGACGGTATCCGTATCACATCAAAGAATGCACTTTCTTGTGTAAAGAAAGCATTAAAAGATATAGCCAATTCCAATCTAGTAGAAAGATTGAACCAGGAAGGCATTAAAGCAGTTGGGCTTTGCGGATCAGAACATATGTTGATTCAATGTGATTATTTAAACGAAGAAAAGTATGGCTATGTCGGCAAAGTAAAAAACGTAAACACGGCCATTTTGGAAAAATTATTGGAATCTGGAAAAGTACCTGTTATCGCTTCTTTAGGCATCACTGATAAAGGAGAAGAAGTTAACATTAATGCAGACACTGCTGCTGGAGAAACGGCATCAGCACTTTTGGCAACCTCTGTTTGTTTTGTTACCGATACTTCAGGTATTCAGATCGAAGGACAGGAAATGGATCATTTAAGCGTGACAGAGTTAAAACAAAGCATTCATGACGGCCATATTTATGGAGGGATGATACCAAAGGTAGAAGCAGTCATAAAATGCCTGGAGCTAAATATTGAGGAAGTGCTGATCACAGATCAATCGTTGTCAGGTACCCGCTGCTATAAAGAGGTGCTGGCATTATGAGTGCTTTATTTCCGACTTATAAAAGAAAAGAATTTCAGCTTCAAAAAGGAAGCGGAACATATGTGTATGATGAAAACAACAAGAGATATTTGGACTTCACCAGCGGAATCGCAGTTACCAGCCTTGGACATTGTCATCCTGAAGTCGTTTCCGCTTTAAAAGAACAAAGTGAGAAAATATGGCATACATCCAATTTGTTTAAAATTGAACAGCAGGAAATCCTTGCTGAGACCCTTGTGAAAGAAACGCCATTAGATTTAGTTTTTTTCTGCAACAGCGGTGCTGAAGCTAATGAAGCTGCTATAAAACTCGCAAAAAAGTATACAGGAAAGAATAAAATCATAACGTTTAAGGATTCTTTTCACGGACGTACATTCGGTTCGATGTCAGCTACAGGCCAGCAAAAGATTAAAGATGGTTACGGCCCGCTCGTTCCAGAATTCGTACACTCTCCATGGAATGAATCAGAACAGCTGAAAAAGAATATGGACGATCAGACGGCTGCTGTTATGCTGGAAATCTTTCAAGGTGAAGGCGGAGTCAGAATGGGTGATGATTCATTCTATAACGAAATTCAAAAGCTCTGCGATGAACATGAAATTCTCTTAATCATTGATGAAGTGCAAACAGGAATCGGAAGAACAGGTAAAAGATATGCATATGAACATTTCGGTTTACATCCAGATATTATTACTCTTGCAAAAGGGCTGGGCAATGGGTTCCCGATTGGCGCAATGCTTGGAAAAGAAAAGCTGAGAGATGCATTTGGACCAGGAAGCCATGGAACAACATTTGGGGGAAGTCCGCTTGCATGTGCTGTAAGCCAGTCGGTCCTTAATGTGATTTTTCAGGAAAATTTCTTAAAAGATGTTGAAAGAAAAGGGAACGACTTTAAAGATATGCTGATTGAATCGTTACAAAGCTGCTCACTCGTGAAAGAAATCAGAGGTAAAGGGCTACTAATCGGGATTGAGTGTGAGAGACCAGTCGGAAGTTTGATAGAAAAGCTTGAAGAACAAGGTCTTCTAACTGTCCCTGCTGGAGAGAACGTGATCCGGCTGCTTCCGCCATTAACCGTTTCTAGTGAAGAATTAAATGCTGCTGCAGGTATCGTGAAACAATTATTTATTCAATTTCAAACAGTATCAAAATAAAAAGGATGAAAAATCCTTATTTTTTATACGCATAAATGAATAAAAATACGAATACTTATATGTTTTATACAAGGAGAGGGTTAACCTATGAAAGGCAGTATTACTTTAGTGAACGGGATTTCGTTTGCCGGGGAATGGCTCGGTGACACTCAATACTGTTCCGGAGAAGTTGTATTTTATACAGGCATGACTGGTTATGAACAAGTGTTGACAGATCCATCTTACCAAGGACAAATTGTTGTATTCTCTTATCCTTTTATCGGAAATTACGGTTTTCATCCCGAAAGTATGGAATCCGCTGAAATTCAGGTGGCCGGTGTCATTATGGCAGAATACTATTCTTTTCCTGTAGATGAAAGCCGTCAATCATTAGCAAATTATCTAAACAGTCACAAAATACCTGCCTTAACCAATGTCGATACAAGGGCACTTATTCAGCAAATTCGGGAAAGAGGCTCAGTTCCAGCTGTTATGCATTCAGGCAGTATACCTTCACACTCCTTTCATATAGAAGTGTGCTGGCCGAAGACAGCTGTTAAGAAGGCAGGAACAGGGGAAACTCATATCGTTCTTATCGATTTTGGATATAAAAAATCTATTGCAGATTCAATAATAAGCCAAGGATGCTCAGTTACGGTTGTTCCATATGACTATGATATTGCTGAAATAGAGAAGTTGAATCCAGATGGATTCGTATTCTCAAATGGTGCTGGAGATCCTATGAGATTTTCAAAGTACTTTCATCGCTATAAAAACCTCGCTGTCCGTTACCCGGTTTTTGGAATTTGTCTTGGCCATCAAATTCTGGCATTGGCGTTTGGCGGAGAGACGATGAAACTAAAATTTGGGCACCGCGGTGCTAATCATCCAGTCATGAACGTGAGAACTGGAAAGGTATCGATGAGTTCACAAAATCATAGTTATGTTGTGAAAAAAGAGAGCCTGGCGTCAACCGGTTTTAACATCTGGTTTGAGAACGTGAACGACAAGAGTGTTGAAGGACTTTGGCACAGCAAGTATAACGTTTCAAGTGTTCAGTTTCACCCTGAAGCTGCACCTGGTCCGCAGGAACATGCAGAAATCTTTCAAGATTTCATCCAGAATGTAAAGCATAAAGAGAAGGTGAGAAGTTATGCCTAAACGATCCGACATCAAGAAAGTTCTAGTGATTGGCTCAGGACCTATAGTTATAGGTCAGGCAGCAGAATTTGATTATTCAGGGACGCAAGCGTGCAAAGCCCTAAAGGAAGAAGGCATTCAAGTCGTTTTGATCAACAATAATCCTGCGACAATTATGACGGATAAAACCTTTGCCGATGAAATTTACTTTGAGCCATTAACGTCTGAGTATGCAGAACAAATTATCCAAAAGGAAAAGCCTGACGGACTTTTAGCAACGGTTGGTGGTCAAACAGGCTTAAACTTGGCAATGGAGCTCAATGAAAAAGGCATCCTTCAAAAATATGGCGTTAAGCTTTTAGGCACTGATATACATTCAATAAAAAAAGCAGAGGACCGTGACGCATTCCGTTCCTTGATGCGGGAGCTTGGTGAGCCTGTGCCAGAAAGTGAGATCGTGTTCTCTGTCGAAGAAGCAATCGGATTTGCAGGGAGAACAGGTTATCCCGTTATTGTACGTCCAGCGTACACTTTAGGCGGTTTTGGAGGAGGAATTGCTAGTTCAAAACAAGACCTGTCAACGCTTGTTAAACAAGGTCTCTCGGCAAGCCCTATCAATCAATGTTTAATTGAAACAAGCATCGCAGGCTTTAAAGAGATTGAGTATGAAGTAATGCGTGATGAGAATGGAACATGTATCACAGTTTGTAATATGGAGAACGTTGATCCAGTTGGCGTACACACTGGTGATTCTGTAGTTGTTGCACCGAGCCAGACGCTGACTGATGATGAGTACCAGTCGTTAAGAAAAGCCTCTCTTACAATCATTAACGCGTTAGAGATCGTAGGCGGATGCAACATTCAATTTGCCCTTGATCCTCATACATCTGAATATTATTTGATCGAGGTGAATCCGCGCGTGAGCCGTTCTTCTGCACTTGCTTCAAAGGCTACAGGCTACCCGATTGCCAAAATCGCAGCCAAACTTGCTCTCGGCTACAATCTTCATGAACTGAAGAATCCTGTAACGGGAACTACATTCGCAAGCTTTGAACCTGCTCTGGATTATGTTGCAGTTAAAATGCCTCGATGGCCCTTTGATAAATTTCATGATGCAGACCGGAAGCTAGGGACACAGATGAAGGCAACAGGAGAAGTAATGGCGCTAGAGAGAAACATGGCAGCTGCCTTTCAAAAGGCAATCCGATCACTGGAGTTAAAAACGGAGGGCATGTTTTTAAAGGAACTGATTTCTATTGAAAAAGAGACACTGTACGATTTAGCAGCCAACGCGGACGACCGGCGCTTTTTTGCAGTTCTTGAACTGCTGCGCCGTGATGTTTCAGCAGATGAAATTCAAAGCATAACAAAGATATCGCCTTACTTTTTATCCGTTTTCAGCCAGATGGTTCACATCGATAAGACACTAAAAGAGGTAAGCTTGGACAAAATTGGTGAATCACACATGCAGACCGCAAAAAAGTTAGGCTTTTCGGATCAATATCTTTCAGCTATTTGGTCTGTATCTGAATTTGACGTACGGAGCAAACGGGAAGAATGGAACATCATTCCTTCCTACAAAATGGTTGATACTTGTGCGGCAGAATTCGAAGCGAAAACCACCTATTTTTATTCTAGCTGGAGTGGAGTAAGTGATAAACAGCCAGAACAGAAGAAGAAAGTTGCGGTTATTGGTTCAGGCCCGATACGAATCGGGCAAGGAGTGGAGTTTGATTATTGCTGTGTCCATAGTGCATTAGCTCTTAACAAACTGGGATATGAGGCTATTCTGATTAATAACAATCCTGAAACAGTCAGTACGGATTATGAAGTATCAGATTCTTTATACTTCGAACCGTTAACGTTTGAGGACATCTATAACGTATTGCAGTTTGAAGGAATTACTGATGTTATTTTACAGTTCGGCGGGCAGACGTCCATAAACTTAGCTGAAAAATTAGAGAAGGCTGGGGTTCACGTTTTAGGTACTCCAGCAGATACGGTAGATCAGATGGAAGACAGAGAACGCTTCTATCAATTTTTAGAGAATATCAGTATCCCTAAATTAGATGGATTCACTGCTCATAATGAAGAAGAAACGAAAAAATTTGCAGAAATACTTGGTTTTCCAGTTCTTGTTCGTCCTTCTTATGTAATCGGGGGAAGCGGAATGAAGGTGTTTTATTCGGCCCTGGAACTAAGTGAATTTTTGTTGAAAGCAGATGTTAGCTACCCGATCTTAATCGATACTTTCCTAATAGGAAAAGAAGCTGAGGTGGATGTGTTAACAGATGGAGCTGACATTTACATTCCGGGGATTTTTGAACATATTGAAGGCACAGGTGTTCATTCTGGTGACAGCTTAACCGTTACCCCGCCTCAGACACTTTCAGATACTGTCCAAGAACGTTTGATTTCTTATTCAAAGAAAATTGCAGAAAGTATGAACTACAAAGGGTTATTCAACATTCAGTTCGCAATTAAAAATGAAGACGTGTATGTGATTGAAGTAAATCCAAGAGCTTCAAGAACTGTACCGATTATGAGTAAGATTACGGATATTAATTTAGTTCAAAAAGCAACAGAGCTGATGCTCGGATCTGCAATAAGCCAATTGAATCTTGAGAAAGAGCATAACGGCCAGCCCTTTGTTACAGTAAAAGCTCCAGTTTTTTCAACGATCAAGCTTTCAGGAGTTTCACCTGTTCTATGTCCAATGATGACATCAACCGGGGAAGTGATCGGTACAGACAAAGATTATCTATCGGCTTTGCTTAAAGCATTGAAAGGTTCGAGCCTCCAATTAAGTGACGTCTGGAGCTTTGAAGGCAGTATGTTTGCAGAAGGAGATTCAGCTAAAACAGAATCTGAAAAATGGAAAGAACTGGGCTTCCAAGTCATAACAGAAGAAGATATGCCTTTTGAAGAGTGGCTTAAAACAGATAAAAAAGCGGCTTATATAAATTTCACAGATGAGACAAATCATTCTTCCGCCAAAAAGGCTGTACTGGAAAGAATACATGTTTTCAGCCGAAAAGAAACAGCACGAGCATATCTGCAAGCGGCAGCTTTATTAATGAATACAAGAAAGGAAGTGCTGATCTGATGTCTATCGTTCATCCTTTACGCACGACGAGAACTAAAAAAGATTTCCTTACATTACTCGACTATTCCACAAATGAAATTATTGATCTCTTAAATCTGGCAAAAGACTTAAAAAAGCAGGGAGCTTCTCCACCACCTTTATTGAAAGGTAAAATTCTCGGGATGATTTTTGAAAAATCATCCACGCGTACCCGTGTTTCATTCGAAGCGGCGATGCTTAAGCTTGGTGGTCACGCTATCCACTTAAGTACTCGCGATATACAAATGGGCAGAGGCGAATCCGTTTCAGATACGGCGAAGGTTCTTTCAGGATACTTGGACGGTTTGATGATACGTACCTTCCACCAGTCGACGGTGGAAGAGTTAGCTCAAAACAGTACCATTCCAGTAATCAATGGTCTGACAGATGATTTTCACCCATGCCAGGCACTCGCTGATCTGCTGACTATTTTGGAGTACAAAGGGTCATTTAAAGGAAAAAAACTAGCCTATATCGGGGATGGCAATAATGTTGCTCATTCTCTTCTGATAGGTGCAGCTAAAGTTGGTATGAATTGCACAATTATTACTCCAAAAAATTATGAACCAAAAAAAGAGATTGTTTCATATGCAAAAGAGATCGCTAATCAGACAGGATCTACTGTGGAAGTTACTAATAATCCAGTAAAAGGCGTTAATAACAGTGATGTCATTTATACGGATGTATGGGCAAGCATGGGGCAGGAAAGTGAAGCCGAAGAGAGAATAGCTCATTTTGAACCTTATCAAGTAAACGAACAGCTTGTGTCACATGCAAAAAAAGATTATATATTCATGCACTGTCTGCCAGCACATCGCGGAGAGGAAGTTACAGCTGATATAATTGATGGACATCATTCTGTTGTTTTTCATGAAGCTGAAAACCGTCTTCACGCACAAAAAGCATTGCTTGTTCATTTAATGTCATAAACTTTGTTGCTTTAGAAGTGGTTGATATTTCGCTCCAGGATGCTCGCTTTCCGCGAGAGGTAAGGTGAGCTCCGTGAAAGATATATGAAGTGCTGCTCCTGCGTCTACAAGAAAATCTGCTGAAGAGAGCTTACACTCCAATCAACATGTCGCTGGAGGCGTATCACAAAAATCCCCCAGAAACAATCTTTTAGAAAAGAGCCTCTAGAAAAGAATAAAAAAAAAGCCGCTCTAATTTCAGAGCGGCTTAATCATTTTAAATTAGAATACTTGTTCTAATTCAACAACGCCAGGAACTTCTTCTAACAGTGCACGTTCAATTCCAGCTTTTAGTGTGATTGTTGAACTTGGGCAGCTTCCGCAAGCACCCATAAGGCGTACTTTAACTACACCCTCTTCAATATCCACTAATTCAACGTCTCCTCCGTCACGAAGAAGGAAAGGGCGTAATTTATCAAGAACTTCTTCTACTTGTTCACGCATCTCTAAGTTTTGAGTTTCAGCCATAACTATCAAGGCTCCTTTCTTAAAAAGAACTTACCTTTAGTATACGGGAAATGGTATAAAAAATCCATGAGCAAGCATCATGATATTTGCTCCTTTTTCTTTCCTCCAAAATACGGTATGATGGAAGCAAATAAGCGCATACATTGAGGTGATTCTTCATGAAAAATTCTTTGCTAATAAAAGTATATGGTGCCGAACAAAAATGTGCGAGCTGCGTACATCTTCCTTCAGCAAAAGAGACAGCTGAATGGCTGGAGGCTGCAATCTCCAGAAAATATCCAAACACCGTATTTCAAGTGCTTTATATAGATATGGAAAAACCGGAAAATGAAACGGATCGCTTATTTTCCGAAAGAATAATAGAAGAAGATTTGTTTTATCCAGTAGTTGTGATCGATAGTGAGGTTGTTGCAGAAGGGAATCCCAACCTTAAAACGATCTATAGCATTATTGAACAGAATGGTTATGGCGCTGTAAGTTAAGCGCCTATTTTTTATGAATTGGGTCTGTACACATACTTTGTCTCTTTTTCCGAATATGATGTTATGGAAAAAAAGGAGGCAAAGCGAATTGTTGAACCCTTTAAGAGGTAAAAAGTATAAAGATGAATCTTCAAACGCTGGCCATTATCACCATCACTATCATGATCTTTGTCGGAAATATATGGGACAGAATGTTACCATCGAACTGAATGATGGCAATGTATATTATGGCAAATTGCATAGTTATGACCAGGATAATATGTATTTGATCATGGCGGGTGAAAGTGAACAGCGTGACAGCCGAATCATTTTTGTAGGACCATTTATTCCAGGCTTTGGATTATTTGGTTTTCCGTTTTTCCGAGTTCGCCGTTTCCGTCCTTATTGGTGGTAATTATTATTGAAAAAACCCTTGCAGAAGCAAGGGCTTTTTTTATACTTGATATTTATATAGCCATAAGATACCTGATTTTAATAACCGAGGTACACGTCCGATTAAAGCGGTACTTCCCATTGTGCCGAATCCGCTCTTTTTGCCGAGAGATCCCATAACACCTTTTAATTTGATCTCGTTCATTTCCGGGAGCGGCTGATTATTCCAGCGAGCTAATAATACCTGCGAAATCTGTTCAGCTTGTTCCTCGGCCAGCTGTGCGCTCGGTGCATAAGGTAGACTTGCACAGTCACCAACTACATATACATGCTCTTCAGAAGGAAGGTGGTGATGTTCGGTTAGTACGACACGACCTTGACTGTCTTTTTTAACATCAAGCTCTCTTACAATATGGCTAGGCTGAATACCCGCTGTCCATACGATTGCGTCACATTCAACCTTTTCATCATGGTTATAAAGCGCGCCTTCTTCTACTTTAGTAACATTAGAGTTATTGATCACTTCTACACCATGCTCTAGAAACCAGTTTTGAACATAGTTGCTTAGTCTTTTTTTGTATCCTGAAAGAATGATATCTCCGCGGTCAAATAACTTAATGGTTAAATCTGGACGGCTCTCACGAAGTTCCGAAGCCAGCTCAACCCCTGAAAGACCGGCTCCGACCACACCAACAACTGCGTTAGCATGCAAGTTGTTAAGTACTTGATATGTGTGACGGGATTTATCGATGGTTTGGATACTTAGTGTGAATTGATCTGCACCTGGCACATTATGATACTTATCTTCACATCCTAGTCCGATAATAAGATCATCATAGGAAACTGCGTCCTGATCTTTTAGAAGTACTTTTTTCTCTTTAATGTCGATTCCTGTTACTTCACCATATTTAATGTTTAGGCGAGGGTGATCAGGAAACGTTACACGTACATGGTGATCGGAAATTGTTCCGGCAGCCAATGCATAATATTCGGTTTTTAAACAATGATATGGTACACGGTCAATGAGTGTAAGCTGAATGTTTTCAGGGAGGTCTGAGGAATTAAGAAGCCTCTTTAACACACGCATATTTCCATATCCTCCGCCAAGTAAAACGAGGTGCTTCATTTGTCATTTCCCCTTTTCTTTCAAGACAATTCTTATCTATGATTATAATAGTGTATAGTATCAATTAACCTTAAATGGCTGAAAGTAAACGATTTCACGTTTTTGACATGTTTAAGTATAGCACTTTGCTATAAATTCACAACTATTTTTGCGGAAAAATCGAAGTGTTTACATTGACTAGCCTTAAATAAACCGTTAGGATGGATTCATTAAGAGGTGAAACGAAAGATGAGACCGATTATTGAGTTTTGTGTAAGCAACTTAGCAAGTGGAGCTCAAAGAGCACTTGAGGAACTTGAAAAGGATTATGATCTGGATGTGATAGAGTACGGCTGTCTTGGTTATTGCGGACAGTGTGCTAAGTCGCTTTTTGCCCTTGTAAATGGAGATATCGTCCATGGGGAAACACCAGAAGAACTCGTAAAAAATATTTACAATCATATAGATGAAAACGGTATGTTTTAAACGGCAGCTTCTCAAATTTTACTGAGGAGCTGTTTTTTTATTGGATACGGTTTAGTATATTGGGAAAAATATCTAAGATTAATTTATGAAAAAGGGATTGCATTTTTGTCGAAATTTGTTACATTATTAAAGGGTCAGTCATTCGATGTCTGACAACTAGCACATTAAAAGAAAGCGTTTTCTTCTAACTAATAAAAGGGGTGTAAATATGGAAATTTTATGGGGAATAGGTGGAATGCTGTTTATTCTTGTAATCGCATTCTTGCTGTCTAAAAATAAGAAAGCGATTAACTGGCGAACAGTACTGGGTGCTCTTGCTATTCAGGTTTCCTTTGCTTTAATCGTTCTAAAGTGGGAAGCGGGTAAAAAAGCATTACAGGGAGTATCCCAAAAAGTTTCAAACGTAGTTGCTTATGCAAATGAAGGGGTAGATTTCTTATTTGGAAGTATGATTCCTGAAGAAGGAAAAGGCTTCATCTTTGCGTTTCAAGTATTAACAGTAATTATTTTCTTCTCATCATTGATCTCAGTTTTATATTATCTTGGAATTATGCAGTGGGTTGTTCGAATTCTAGGTGGAGCTTTATCGAAATTATTAGGAACAAGTAAAGCAGAATCCATGAGTGCTACAGCAAATATTTTCTTAGGACAAACTGAAGCACCTCTTGTAATCCGTCCATATATGAATCGTTTAACACAATCTGAGCTTTTTGCTGTAATGGTTGGGGGACTCGCATCTGTAGCTGGTTCTGTACTGATTGGTTACTACTTGCTAGGTGTACCTCTAGAGTACTTAATCGCAGCGAGCTTTATGTGTGCTCCTGCAGGACTTGCAGTTGCGAAAATTGTTGTTCCTGAAACAGATGAGCCTGAAACAATGGGTGAAATTAAACTTGAGCGTGACAAAGATACAGTAAACGTGATCGATGCAGCGGCAAAAGGGGCTGGTGACGGTCTTCAAATCGCACTAAACGTTGGAGCTATGCTATTAGCGTTCATCGCATTAATTGCTCTAGTAAACGGGATCCTTGGCGGTATCGGCGGATGGTTCGGCTATGATATTACACTTCAGCAAATCCTAGGTTATTTATTTGCACCAATCGCATTTATAATCGGTGTTCCTTGGGAAGAGGCAGTAAAAGCCGGTACTTTTATCGGACAAAAAATTGTATTGAATGAGTTCGTTGCTTATTCTTCATTTGCACCTCAAATTCCTGATCTTATGCCTAAAACGGTTGCGGTTGTCAGCTTTGCACTTTGTGGTTTTGCAAACCTTTCATCTATCGCGATCCTTCTAGGTGGTCTTGGAGCGATGGCGCCAAACCGTCGTTCAGACATCGCAAGACTTGGAATGCGTGCAGTAATCGCTGCAACACTTGCTAACTTACTAAGCGGTGCAATCGCTGGTATGTTTATTCTATAAAATAGGTATAAAAAGATGCTCAAGCGCTTGCTTGGGCATTTTTTGTGGTTCAAATAAAGCAAAACACCGTTTGGATCCCGACAGCCTGCAAATCAGAAAACCGCTGCGTACCTAAATACGCAGCGGTTTTTTCATCTATTTAAGCCTGCTGGCTGATCTGTCTCATCACCCAAGGCTTCATTCTGTTATATATTGCTAAGAATAATAGGGTAATAATCGTACCCTTTATGAGGTTAAAAGGAGTAATCCCTTTTAGGATTAAATCCATCATCACCTGGCTGGACATTGGCTCAGCTCCAAGGAACCAAGTGTATGCCGGCAGAATGATAACATAATTAAGGAATCCCATCATTAATGTCATTAGTGCAGTACCAAGAATTAAACCGAGAGAAAGACGTTTAAATGTGTGCTTTGTTCGGAATAGATAAGATACTGGCAGTATAAAAATTATTCCTGCTATAAAATTGGCTAATTGTCCAACTGGAACACCTGTGAAACTTCCAACAATCCCATAGTGAAGTACGTTTTTTATGGCTTCAACCATAATACCTGCTGCAGGTCCAAAAATAATAGCCGCTAGCAGGGCAGGAACCTCACTGAAATCAATTTTTAGAAATGGTGGAAGTCCTGGGAACGGAAAGTCGAGCATCATGAGCACATACGCGATCGTGCTGAGCATCGATACCACTACCATTTGTTTGATTTTTCCCTTTTGCATTGAAATCTCTCCTCTTTTGTCTTGCGCCATCTAATGATTTCAAATGCAGCACAGCCTGTTTGTCACAAAAAAACCTTAGCCAAAAAACGCTGGGCTAAGGAGATTGAATGAAGAACAGCATGAGAAAGAAGCATTTTATTAAAAAAAATGCGTACTTAAACAAAGGGTTCAATTAAATGATTGAACCGCTGTACCAACATCTTCTCCCATCCAGACTATACTGTCGGCTCTGGAGTTACACCAGATCAGCTGATAAAATGAAAATTTTATCGGCTCACGGGCTGATGAAGAGGGAATCTTCAATTACCGCCGGTCGGGAATTTCACCCTGCCCCGAAGATGGATCGCTATTGTATTTTATTACATCACCCATTATACTTTAAAAAATGTTAGTTGTGAATGAAAATGCAATTAACATACCTTTCAAATAGAGGATGAAACACATGAAATTAACCTTTGAATATACATGGCCGTTTGAAAGAATGATGAATGACATTTATATCGCTGAATGTCCTTTTTGCAACAGTGACAACGTGCTTACAAGTTTTAAAGAAGAGCAGATGGAGCTGGCAAAGGAAGGGGTAAAGCAAAGATTAATCATGCCATGCTGTCATGGGAAACTTACAATTCTTCATGCGGATGATGATTACTTTTATACAGATGAAAAATTACGAGGCAAACGATAAGGAGTTTTAACCAAAACATGAAGACATTGAAATTCACAAAGATGCATGGACTTGGAAACAACTATATCTACGTTAACATGTTTGAGGAAAATATCGCCGAAGCTGATATGCCCAAGCTTGCCGTTAATGTTTCTAACCCGTATACAGGGATTGGGTCTGACGGAATGATCTTAATCTGCCCAAGTGATAAAGCACCGGTAAAAATGAGAATTTTTAACAATGATGGCTCAGAAGCAAAAAACTGCGGGAATGGACTGCGATGTGTAGCAAAATATGCTTTTGAGAATGGTATCGTAAATGAAAAAGAATTCGATATTGAGACACTTGGCGGTCTTGTAACTGCAAAGCTGACAACAGATCAAGAAAATAAAGTCAGATTGGTAACAGTAAATATGGGGAACCCCATGCTTACTCCAGATCAAGTTCCTGTAAAAGGGTTCTCTAATAAAGAAACCATTGTAAATGAGCCTGTTACTTTTAAAGACACTGAACTCAATATGACAGCTGTCTCGATGGGAAATCCGCATGCGGTATTTTTTGTTGAAAACATTGAGGAAGCACCATTGTATACGCTTGGACCCATCATTGAAAAAGATCCTATGTTTCCTGATTGGGTTAATGCAGAATTTGTTGAGATGGTTTCTGAAAGCGAAATGCATTTCCGTGTATGGGAAAGAGGTTCAGGAATTACTCAAGCATGTGGCACAGGGGCTTGTGCAGCTGCCGTTGCAGCAATTCTAAATGGTAAATCTGAAAGAAACACGGATATAACTGTTCATTTAGCAGGCGGGGATCTTATTATTAACTGGCAGAACAATGGAAATGTATTAATGACAGGTCCGGCAGAATTAATTTGTACAGGTGAATACTTTTTAAAATAGGATAATGACAGTCTGAGCGAAAATAAACCTTGTTTGAGCGCAGGATGGATATTTTGAGCGATAATCGGCATCATTTGAGCGAAGATCGTATATTCTGAGCGAAAACCGGCCAAGATTGAGCAAACGTGTAATAAATAAAAGAACACGTACCGTAAATGACAGCTAATGCTAAATAATAAGCCCGACTACATATAAATGTAGTCGGGCTTTCTTCATTAATTAGTATTTTTGAATGATGTTATAGAAGGTATCACGTTCAACAGGCACTTTGTTAGCTGTTTTAATTAAGTGAACGAGTTCTTTACGAGTTATCCCAGCAGATGTTAAAGCACCTACAGCATGGGAGATTCGTTCCTCAATTAGAGTTCCATGAATATCATCTGATCCGAAAGTAAGAGCCATTTGAGTCAGCTGTACGCCGATATTGATCCAATAAGCTTTAATATGATCAAAGTTATCCAGCATTAGACGGCTGATTGCTATGGTTCTCATATCGTCAAATGCAGAAGTTCTTCTCATTAAGCCCATCGACTGTGAACGTGGCTGCATAGCAAGAGGGATGAACACCATAAAGCCATTCGTTACGTCTTGAAGCTGGCGCAGGCGATCCATATGAATGAGTCGTTCTTCTTTTGTCTCAATAGAACCGTAAAGCATTGTAGCATGTGTTTTCAATCCTAAACCATGTGCGATCTCATGGGCTTCAAGCCATTGATCAGTTGATGCTTTGTCAGGACTCATCTTTAAACGATATCTTTCAGTCAGGATTTCAGCGCCTCCGCCTGGCATTGTATCAAGACCTGCTTTGATCAGCTCCTGCAATGCTTCTTTCATTGAGATCCCAGCAATTCTTGAGAAGAACTCAATCTCAGCTCCTGTATAAGCTTTCACTGTTACTTGCGGATATTGTTTTTTTAAAGTACGGATGGTATCTAAATAATAATCAAATGGTACCTCGTTGTTGTGTCCGCCTACGATATGAAACTCCCGGATATTATCGTTCCAGCGCTTTTGAACATACTCTAAGAGCTGTTCATCATTCATCGTATAAGCGCCTTCTTCCCCAGGCTTACGTTTAAATCCGCAGAAACTGCAAGTTGCTTCGCAAACATTTGTTGGATTAATATATAGGTTTTCAATGAAATAAACATGATCCCCGTTTTTTTGACGGTTCACTTCATTTGCGAGAGTCGCAACAGATAATAAATCGTCTGTTTCATATAAATATAATCCGTCTTCGATCGTAAGACGCTCACCATGTTTCACTTTCTCTGCAATTGCTTCCATTCGAGTATCGAATGTTAATATATTTGCCATTTTTTTATCCCCCTAATGTTCTAGCGAAATGTTCGGATGATGTTCACATTTTTGTGAATTTGAATGAGAGACTATGCTCTGCTTTAACCAATATTAAACGAATACTATGTAAAATAAGAAATTAAAAGATAATCCAGACAACAAGTCTTTTAAAGCATTGAGATACTTTTATCATTATAAGCCTAATCCTACATTAGGACAAGGAAGTCACTTTTATAAAAAACTTTCCAATATTTAAAAATGCCCTTATTTTTTATAGGGTTTTATTGTCTATTAATTGAAATAACTGTAAAATAGAAATACATTACTTGTCTTAAAATTAAGAGTGGAGTGACGAAAATGAAGGCCACAACAGCATCTAGACTTGAAAAAATTGAACAATTAGAGAGTTTGCGAAATAAAATGATACAAACCGCAAACACATTTGGAATTCACCATCCTATGGTATTAAAATATAGTAGAAAAATTGATGAGACACATAATAAAATTATGAAATTGCAGCAAAATGAAAAACAAAGGTAAAGCTGAAATGTTGAGCATAAACATCAGAGGAGATATACTAAAGCTATAATCCTTATTAAAGGAGTGATTACAATGATCGTTGAAATTACAGAGAGTGCAGCAAGCAAAATTAAGGAAATGCTGGCTGATGAAGAAGATAAAAATCAATTTCTTCGCGTAGCTGTTAAAGGTGGAGGATGTACAGGTCTTTCGTATGGAATGGGCTTTGACAGTGATTTTAATGAAAAAGATACAGAAGAAATGATTGATGGTATCCGTGTAGTAGTTGATGAAGAAAGTGCAAAAGTATTAAAAGGCACGGTTATTGATTTTAAACAAAACATGATGGGTGGAGGATTTACAATAACAAATCCAAATGCCATCGCTTCCTGCGGCTGCGGATCGTCATTCCGTACAGCAACAAACGCCGGATCGCCGGAAGAATGCTAAGAAACTAATATACCTCCTGAGGCAACGCTCAGGAGGTTTCATTTATGTCTAAATTATGTTAAAAATCAAAAGAACACCCATTATATCTGAAAAAACAGATGCTCCTATAAGTAAAATTTTATTTTGTTTGCTCGTCTGTTTTAAGCCAAGAGGCATTAAGATCGTTCCCATAATAAAGAACAGAATACCCAACATCAAATTCATTTCCATGTTTGTCTTCTCCTCATCTAAAAAAGGGTATAAGAAAACCCGGCGCGCCAACACCGGGTTAAAATACTTTGGTTTCAGCGGCACTTGTCCGCCTCACAAATAATGATAACAAAGATTACACCCATTATCCAGAAGGAATTTATTCCATAGTATACTTTTCCAATTCAATAAGAAGCTCCTTTAAACGGGATAATTGTGACTTCGTATCTTCTAAGAAAGTTTCATCTGTAATATGAAGCTGGCTGATTATTCTTTGCATCTCCTGTAAACAATCAGCAGCATGCATTTCTTCTTCAGTAAATTGCCTGTTCAAAGTGAACACCTCCTGCTCATAACGAACGAAAGTCCGGCACCTTTTTCATCGATATTAAAATAGGCTCGTGCTATGCATGGGCTGAGTCTTTGCATTTGGATCAATATACGTTTTAGCGTTATTAACAGCTGTAGGAGCTTCTCCAAATCCTGAAGCAATCAGCTTAACTTTGCCCTCATACGTACATACATCACCTGCTGCATAGATTCCTTTAATATTCGTTTCCATCTTGGAGTTAACCACGATAGAGTTCTTTTGAATATCAAGACCCCAAGTCTTAATTGGACCAAGTGAAGAAATAAAGCCGTAGTTAACGATTACAGCGTCCACTTCAATGGTTTCTTTAAGGTCTCCGTTTTCTAATACAACTGCCGAGATATTTTCCCCGTCACCAATCAATTCCGTGATTTGATAGGGAGTTTTTACAACGACCTTCGAGTTCATTAATTGTTCGACACTATGCTCATGAGCACGGAACTTATCACGTCTATGAGTCAGTGTAACTTCTGGCGAGATTGGCTCCAGCATTAAAGACCAGTCAAGCGCTGAGTCTCCGCCCCCGCAAACTAAAACTTTTTTGTCTGCAAAAGCTTGAAGGTCATTTACGAAATAGTGCAGGTTTTTCCCTTCATATTGTGAAGCGGAAGCTAACTCCAATCGGCGGGGCTGGAATGCACCAACACCTGCTGTAATCAATACAGCTTTACTATAATGAACGGTCTTATCGGTTGTTAATTCAAAAATCTCTTCATCATTTTTTTCCACGTTCTTTACCGACTCTTCTAAAACAACGGAAGGATTAAACTGCATCGCTTGTTCTTTTAAGTTGTTTACAAGGTCCTGTGCAAGAACTTTAGGAAAACCGGCAACATCATATATGTATTTTTCAGGATATAAAGCAGAAAGCTGACCACCAAGATGTGGCATGCTTTCGATAATTTTTACTTTCATTTGTCGCATGCCGCCGTAGAATGCAGCAAATAAACCTGAAGGACCTCCACCAATAATCGTAATATCGTAAATTTCTTTTGCCATCACTTTCACCTCTTCTGTTTTCTATGACTGATGAACACGCAATATGTTCTGACCAGAACTTCTTTGCTAACTCTCATAAACATTCTTTATGAAGGCAAAAAGTCCTCTTTTTTCGTTTGTATAATTTGGCATAGAGTGACAAATAAATATCAGCAATCCTTATAAGAATTGAATTTATATCATAACGAAAAAAGGGTTGAAAAAACAAGGGAAAAGGAATAAGATGAGTTTGTATGAATAAAAAATGTCGATATTTCGAACATTTTTGCACTTATTTATGTCTTATTACGTGAAATATATCACAATCTATTCCTTTTCTTATATTAATTGAATGAAAAGGTCAAACTAAAAAAAATTAGAACTGGAAGTGAATTCGATGAGTAAGCCAAAAATACTTATTCTAGGCGGCGGTTATGGCGGTATCATGTCAGCTGTTCGTTTACAAAAAGAATTAGGATCTGATGAAGCAGAAGTAACATTAGTAAACAAACATAACTATCATTACCAAACAACATGGCTTCACGAAAATGCAGCTGGTACATTACACCACGATAAAACACGCATCATGATCGACAGCATCATTGATATGAACAAAATCAACTTTGTTCAAGATACAGTTGTTGAACTTAAAAAAGACGAAAAACGTGTTATTCTTGAAAACCAAGAATTGACGTACGACTATTTAGTTATTGCATTAGGATCTGATCCAGAGACTTTTGGTATTCAAGGTCTTAAAGAAAATGCATTCAGTATCCGCAGCATTAACTCTGTTCGTAAAATCCGTGAACATATCGACTATTCTTTCGCACGTTATAACAACGAAGGACAAAAAGATGAGCTTATTACAATCGTAGTGGGTGGAGCTGGTTTCACTGGTATTGAGTTCGTTGGTGAACTAGCTGACCGTGTTCCTGAGCTTTGCCGCGAGTACGATATTCCTCGTGAAAAAGTTCGTATCGTTAATATTGAAGCCGCTCCAACAGTACTTCCTGGATTCGATGAAGAGCTTGTTGAGTATGCAATCAATAATTTAGAACGCCGCGGAATTGAGTTCCTTGTAAACACGCCAATTAAAGAATGTAATACTGATGGTGTAGTGCTTGCTAATGGTGAAGAAATCAAAGCAAACACGATTGTTTGGACAGGTGGAGTCCGCGGTAACCATTTAGTAGAAGAAGCAGGATTCGAAACGATGCGCGGACGCGTTAAAGTTGATAAGGATCTTCGTATGCCAGGTTACGATTATATCTTCGTTGCAGGGGATTGTGCGCTTATTATTGATGAAGAAGCAAACCGTCCATACCCTCCAACTGCACAAATCGCAATTCAGCAAGCTTACACAATCGGCCGCAACATCAAAGCGTTGATGAATGGCGGAAAGCTTGAAGAGTTCAAACCTGACATTAAAGGTACTGTTGCATCACTTGGTAAAGGTGAAGCAATCGGTAAAGTAGGAAACAAGAAATTGTTCGGTGCTACTGCATCAGCAATGAAAAAAGTAATCGACAACCGCTACCTGTTCTTACTTGGCGGCGTACCAATGGTTATTAAAAAAGGTAAATTAAAACTTTTCTAAATCTTATCGTGTAAACTAAGAACAGGAGCTAAAGCTTCTGTTCTTTTTTTACTTTTGAAAAAATGCTGAAAGGGCGGATTAGGCTGATGACTAAAAAAGACAGAGGAAAGATTTGGCTTGCAGCTGCTGGTCTTTTAATAGATGATGATGGAAAATGGCTCGTCGTTAAGAAGAGATACGGAGGGTTAAAAGGGAAATGGTCCATCCCTGCAGGTTTCGTAGATGCGGGAGAAACTGTAGATGAAGCCGCCGTTAGAGAAGTTTTTGAAGAGACAGGTATATTGGGAGAAGTTGTTACGATATTAGGAATACGCTCAGGGGTTATTAAAGAGACGATCAGTGATAATATGATAGTTTTTTTGCTGAAGAAGAGGAAAGGTGCATTAATGTCTGCATCAAGTGAAATTGAATGTGCAGCATTTTTGACTCCAGAAGAACTTCAATCAGATCCTGATACTTCATTAATGGTTCATTATTTTATGAATGAAAAAAATAAAATAGTTGAAGATAAGATTAATCCAGGAGATGTATTTGGGTATACTTCATATAAAATATTTGATTGCAGATAAAAATGTACGAAATATTCTGATAATTTAAGAATGTGCTTAATGTTTACGCTTACATCAGGTTATTTAGCCTTAAAATCGGTTTTCCAATACCCTGAATCCTTGTTATTATTATCTGAAAATTTAAACTAAAAACAAGGGAGTGTTACAACATGAGAAAACATGCGATTCAGAAAAAACATGATCAATGTCCATATTGTGAAGGTAAGGGATATTTCCAGCTGTTGCTTGGAGGTTCTGAAACGTGTGTAGAATGCAGCGGAAGCGGAAAGAAAAGAACTTAACCAGGTAACGCTCTCAATGTAATTGACGTAAATCCCCCTGTTTAGTAAACTAACGTCAGATATATGGGGGTGTCATCATCATGGATTTGCTATTGCCGCAAGTTATTATTTCTATGCTTCTTTTCATGGTTCTCTTTTTTGGAATCGGATTTTTGTTCAATATGCTTCTTCGCGCTACATGGTTTATGGTAATTCTTTATCCATTCGTCGTTATTATGATCGTCGATGATATTAGATTTTTTGAGTACTTTACTAAGCCGGAGTCAAGTTTTCAAAAACTCGGAACGGACTTAGTAAACTTGTCTCCTTCCGATATTACAATATTAACATGTGGACTTATCGGTGCTATTTTAGCAGGTGTTGCAATTAAAATGCTTCGTGTCCGCGGGTATCAGATGTTCTAAAAGGACTCCCTATCAGGGGGTCTTTTTTTGGGTATAGGGTTATCAGGGTGGCGAAAATTGTCAATGCGTGTCGACTCGTGGTTATTTTTTAATTAACGTGGGATTATTTCAAATAACGTGGGATTAATACGATTTACTCTGGGAATTCTTGTTTTAATACCTAGAGGGGTATTGCAAAAAGATTAGTATTGGTCGCCGAACCATACACAAATAAAAGGTTGACCACGTAAATGTTGAGTGGTTAGCCTTATTTTTATTTATTCCTCTATTTATTGCGTTACTTTTCAAGGTTTGTTCTCCACTTGCAATCACTTGGTGCAGCTCTAAGTCTATCTCCCCAAGGTTGCTCCTCGTTACCTCAATCCTTCTCTTCCCCTTCTTACTAAAAAAACGTATACATTTTTTCGAGTATGGGAAGGAATAGAGAGGAGAGGAGTGGACAATTTTTGCTTAAACTAAGAAAAATTGCAAAAAGAACAGCGCTTACTATTCTTTTCGTTGGCGCTATTTTCACCACATTCCGTTCTGTTTCTGGGGTTCAGGCAAACGATCTCGCAAGCTGGATAGATCAAAAAACGTCTAGCAATATTCCAATAGTGGATGCTGCATTAAAAACATTATCACAAACTTTAAAATCAATGCCATCTTTTTATGCGCCAAATATGCTGCTGTCATCAGCAGAAGTAAAAGGTCCGCAAACGATTGAGGATACAATAGATTTTACGAAGTATCCAGCCGTTAGTGTAACCGCTACAGGTTATACGGCAGGGAAAGAAAGTACAGGAAAATCAAAAAATCACCCAGCTTACGGGATTACTAAATCCGGTTTAAAAGTCAAGAGGGATCTCTATTCAACGATTGCTGCAGATACAAAAGTCTTTCCGATCGGCACTGTTCTATGGATACCCGGCTACGGCTACGGTGTTGTCGCGGATACTGGTTCAGCAATTAAAGGGAATAGAATTGATCTTTATTTTAATACAGTGGAAGAAGTATATGATAAGTGGGGCAAGAAAACCATTGATGTATATGTGGTACAACGCGGCGATGGTGAAATTTCCGA
This sequence comes from Fictibacillus nanhaiensis, assembly GCF_023715445.1. Taxonomy (GTDB): domain Bacteria; phylum Bacillota; class Bacilli; order Bacillales; family Fictibacillaceae; genus Fictibacillus; species Fictibacillus nanhaiensis_D. The sequence goes on along the minus strand of NZ_JAMBOD010000001.1, from coordinate 1,224,423 downwards.
AACAGAGCTTAAAGCATGGAACGAAGATAAATCGATGCAAGTGTTCAGACAACAGCTTTTATATTAATAAGAGCTACATAAAAAAAAGGAGCTTCAAGATCATCATGTGATAATCTGAAGCTCTTTTATATAGCCTTCCTCCTGCTGAGGAACAAAGGAAGGGTAATGGTCAGGGTGAAGGGATGCTGCGAGTCGTTTAAGCCCAAATATTAATCGCGGGGAAGGACGGCAGAAAAGTGCTTCCTCCAGCTTTAAAATCTCCGTATGATTAGATTCTAATGCTTTCCAGCCTTCTCTTTTCTTAATATGAGAAGAATGCATCTTATCCGTTCTAACCCCAACCCATACCATTCCGATCATATCCGGTTTGCGCTTTACAACATCTTCCCATGTTGTTTGTACACTGGCGAGGTTTACATCTTCAAAAAGGTTTTGACCACCTGCCAAATAGGCGATTTCCGTCAGCCAGTTTACCTTTCCAGGGGTAAAGACTGGTTTTGGCCACCATTCAAAATAGACGCTTTTGCGTCTTTCAATCGAATGACTAATTTTCTTGTATTCTTTTATTTCTTCCCTCATCCAATTCACGATGTATTCGGCTTCTTTATGTTTATCGATCCTTTGTCCTAAATCGAGAAGATCATTTTGTATGTCATTCAAGGATTGAGGATTATAAATAACGTGAGGAATGTTACGCTTTCTAAGTTCCTCTACATTTTTCTCCATACCAGGCACACTTAAACTTGCTAATACCAGTTCCGGCTCTAAGGATTCTAATTTGTTCATATCTATTGATAAATCCGGTCCTAGACGCGTTAAATCCTGTACCTCCGATGGCCAGTCTGAAAAATCATCAATACCGATCAAATCTGAAGCGGCCCCTAAAAAAAAGAGAAGTTCTGTGTTGCTTGGACAAATTGAGATTAATTTCAAGGAATGTACCCCCTATGCTAAAAAAAGCCACGAAAGAATTAATGTTTGTGTGATACCCAGCAGTCCGCCGAATAATACTTCTTTAGGACTGTGCCCTAGAAGCTCTTTTAATTCTTTTCTTTGCTCTTCCACATTCTTCTGTTCGAATTCTTTGTTTGTCTTCTTAACGTGGTCTCTGAACTCTTCTACTAAATCATTCAATACAGCAGCCTGTTCTCCTGCATGCCAACGGATACCTTTTGCGTCATACATAACAATAATAGCGAACATAGCTGCGACAGCAAAAAGTGAAGAACCGAGTCCATGAAGTGCTCCGACTGCAGTAGCAAGAGAAGTAACGGATGCAGAATGGGAACTTGGCATCCCGCCAGTGCTGATAAACAAATCCCATCTGATTTTTTTGGTTTGATAATAGTGGATAGGGATTTTCAAAAATTGTGCGGAAAAAACACCTAATAATGCTGCGATTAATGGAAAGTTAAAAAATAAATCAGGCATGATTGGCTCCCTCTCTTTTGTGATGGTTTATAGTATGGCTGTTTTAGATAGTTGTTACCCGATTTGAAAGAAGTTCAATCTCTGGTAACATGAATGACGGAGAGGTGATAAAAAGTGGAGATTTATCCGCAAGAGTATTATGAATTTTTTGTTGTGTATAATGACGGCGACTATTACACCGGGCATGATTTGTTAGAAGCTATCTGGCTCACAGACCGCAGCAACTTGTTCATTAAAGGACTCTTGCAGATGACCGTCGCATTGTATCATTACGAATATGGAAATGTAAAAGGCGCGCGAGAAATGCTGAAAGCAGCAAAGTATTATCTTACTCCTTACAAACCTCAATACTGGAACTTGGATTTATTGCCTGTATTAAGTTTTATTGATCAGTGTCAGAACTTAATACCCGTATATACCGATAAAGTACCATTTGCAGAATCGCATGTCTTGCCTCTACTTCCAAAACTTTATCTTAATTTAGAATAATATAAGGTGAATTCGAAATATTCTAAAAGAAAGAGTATAATAGATATGAAAATGAATGAGGGGGAACTTTAACGTGTTTACAATAAAACAACAATGGAATGCAAACGAACAAGAAGAAGTCCTACTGGTCGGTTTATTTCAAGAACCGAAACTTTCAGGAGTAATGGCCGATATAGATGAACACCTTCAAGGAAATATAACCGACCTAATTAAAGACGGAGATCTTTCTAATAAATTCAAAAGCATAAATAAATTAAATACTTTAAATCAGATCGGAACGAAACGCATCTATTTTGCAGGTTTAGGAAAAAAAGATGAACTTACGTATGAAAAAGTTAGAAATACATTTGGCAGAGCGGTTCAAGAAATTTCAAAAGAAAGAAGGACACATTTTTCAATCCTTCTGGACACATTTTACAGTGATCAACTCTCAATGGAAAAGCTTGCACACGCATTTAGTGAAGCAGTTGGGACTTCTGCGTACCAATTTGAGAATTATAAAAAGAAATCAAATGAACCCCAAAAAAGATTAGAACAAATTGCTGTTTATACCGAAAATGAAGAGGCTGAAGCTGGATTAACAAGCGGTTATGCATATGCGAAGGGGATCAACCTGGCACGCGATCTTGTTAACACGCCTGCCAATTTGCTTACACCGACAGATCTTGCTGCAGAAGCTATCGACGTAGCATTGGAATATGGCATGGAATATGAGATTTTAGAAAAAGAAGATATGGAAAAACTAGGCATGGGAGCAATTCTTGCCGTGAGCCAAGGATCTGATCAGCCTCCAAAAATGATTACGGTAAAATACCAGGGACGAAAAACTTGGGATTCAGTGGTAGCATTAGTAGGTAAAGGATTAACTTTTGATGCAGGAGGCTATTCAATTAAACCTGCACTTAACATGCATGAAATGAAAAGTGATATGGGCGGAAGTGCAGCCGTGCTTGGTGCAATGGAAGCTATCGGCCGATTAAAGCCGGAGATTAATGTTATGTTTGTTATTCCTTCATCTGAAAACCTTGTAAATGGGGCTGCCATGAAGCCGGGTGACGTTATTACGTCATTAAGCGGAAAAACAATAGAAGTAAGAAATACGGATGCAGAAGGACGACTAATTCTTGCGGATGCGATTACGTATGCAAAAGAACAAGGTGCTGAATATATTGTAGATGTGGCCACATTAACAGGCGGAGTACTGGTAGCACTAGGTGATTGTACAACAGGTGCTTTAACGAACGATGAAAGCTTCTATGAGCATATTAAACAATCAGCTTCAGATGAAGCAGAGCTCCTCTGGTTGCTTCCTAGTTTTCAGCCATTCAAAGACATGCTGAAAACGAGTGATGTAGCAGACCTTAACAACGCAACAGGACGGCTTGGTCATGCCATAACAGGCGGACTATTTGTTGGAGAATTTGCAGAAAAAACACCATGGGTTCATTTGGATATTGCCGGAACAGCATACTCATCCAGAGCATCAGAACTGGGACCAAAAGGTGCAACTGGAGTAATGGTCCGTACATTGACAACGTTCATTAGAAATTTTAAAGCATAATGTCACGTGAACTGAATCTCAAAAGAGGTTCAGTTTTTTTATTTTATATTTGACACAGTTCCCATTACATGTTAATTTGTTAAAGGTTTAACAAATTAGTGATTTAGCGAAATAAAGCGATAAAGGTTTTTTTAAGGAGGAAAATGAATGAATGCTGTAGTATTAGCGGTAGCTGTAATGCTGGTACTAAGCCTTTTACGTATACATGTAGTTGTTGCTTTACTTGTGGGTGCACTTACAGGCGGTTTTGTTGCCGGGATGGGCCTTACTGAAACGATAACGGTATTTACTGAAGGATTAGGATCGAATGCGGTTATTGCATTAAGTTATGCTTTATTAGGAAGTTTTGCAGTAGCGCTGTCACGTACTGGACTACCTGCATTGATGGTTAATAAAGCCATTAAGCTTGTTGAAAAAGAAGGAGAAACAAGAAAAAAATCATTATCAAAAGTTCTTATTCTATTTGTTATTTTAATGATTTCATCTCTCTCTCAAAACGTTATCCCCGTTCATATTGCGATTATTCCCATTTTTATACCGCCGCTTCTGCATATATTAAATGAATTACAGCTTGACAGACGGCTTGTAGCAACAGTAATCACGTTTGGATTAATTACACCTTATATGTGGTTCCCTGTGGGCTTTGGAGGGATCTTTCATGAAATCCTTCAGACTAACATGAAGGACAGCGGGTTAACCGTTAAAATGGACCAAATCCCAACAGCAATGACAATACCTTCATTAGGAATGATTGTGGGACTTTTAATTGCTGTCTTTATTACGTACCGTAAACCGCGCAACTATGATAGTAAAATGCTTGGCACTTCCGATCCAGAAGGAACAGTTTACACGCAAAGATCAATCATAACAGCAGTTCTGGCGATTGCAGCAACTCTTTTTGTACAGCTGAAAACTGATTCTATGATCTTTGGTGCTCTGTCGGGTATCGTTTTGCTATATTTTAGCGGACAATTAAAACTCAAATCATCCGATGCTGTATTAACCGAAGGCATGAAGATGATGTCATACATCGGGTTCGTTATGATTTCTGCTGCAGGTTTTGCAGCGGTTATGCGTGAGACTGGAGAAGTAGAGACATTGGTAAAAGGCAGTGCTGCATTTATTGGGAACTCTACAGCACTTGGCGTTTTGCTGATGCTTGTGATTGGATTGCTCGTTACAATGGGAATTGGTTCATCTTTTTCAACTATTCCAATCATTACAACGATTTTTGTTCCGCTTGCAGGTGAATTAGGTCTTAGTGTTATGGCTACTATCGCTTTAATTGGTACAGCAGCAGCATTAGGTGATGCAGGTTCACCAGCATCAGATAGTACGCTTGGACCGACATCAGGTTTGAATGTTGACAATCAGCATAATCATATTTGGGACACATGTGTTCCAACATTCCTACACTACAATTTGCCGTTGATCGCATTTGGTTTCATTGCTGCGATGGTTTTATAAAATGATTAAGACAGGTTCTTTTGAATCTGTCTTTTAATTTTCGTAAAAATACACATCCTAATGTTAAGGAGGGATGTGCAGTGGCGAAAAGAAAACATGCTTTAGACGCAGCGGCTAAAAATAATCAGACACCGACCGAAAGTATGACAAATGTTGAGTTTTCGGATGAAAAGTTTGCAGATGAAATTCCAAAAAGAGATACACAAAGTCCAAGGTCTAAAGGAAAATAACGAGAAGCTGGTTCAGATGTGAACCAGCTTCTCTTCAGTTTATTCAAAAAAATTCAATTCTGGAACCCATTGCTTCATATGAGCTTTGATCTCGTCATATGATTTTTTCAGTTGAGGAAGATCTTTCATGGGGTGAATGACGAATGAACGATCAACATAAGTTGGCAGGAATTTTGGTTCATGTAAATCTATTTTCGTATCTTCCCCTTTTACGCGCTTTGAAACCGTAAGCTGTATAATTCCTCCAATATCTTTATATTCCCGTCTTTGTCCAGACAAGAAATTTCCTAATGAATAGGCAACAAATGTTTTTGATCCGTCACTTGCTGTTTCCCAATTAACGGGTTGCAGGACGTGCGGATGGTGGCCGATTATAATGTCCCCGCCAGCTTCTGTAACGATTTTAACGATTCCTTTTTGAAAATCATTTGGCGTTCTTTCATATTCATTCCCAAAGTGCAAAGATACAATCGAAACATCTGAAAGACTTTTTGCTCTTTGTATATCATTTTTAATTTTTTCGGCTTCGATTAAGTTTACAAGATGATCTTTACCTGTTGGGACAGGTATTCCGTTTGTACCATATGTATAACTCAGAAACGAAACAGTAATATCATTCTTTTTCATGAGCCTGATCGTTTGCTGATCGTCTGGGGAAGCATATGCCCCTGTATACATAACATCGATTTCGTTCCAGTAATTTAATGCGCTAAGAATGATTTTTTCACCACGGTCAAGTGTATGGTTGTTGGCCAAAGTAACCAGATCTACACCGTTTTCTTTTAAAGCATCACCAACTTCCTGAGGTGAATTAAAAGAAGGATAAGAAGACAGGCCGAATTGTATACCGCCAATCATTGTTTCTTGATTAGCTATTGTGATATCAGGCTGAGTCAAATATGTTTTTACCGGTAAAAAATTCGCGGTGAAATTATAAGCTCCAGACGGTTGTTTCGCTTTATTATAAACAGTGTCATGAATTAAGATATCGCCTACTGCAGCGAGCGTAAGACTTGTCGTTTTTTCGACAGGTTTTTCTACCACTGGTTCAGGTTTTGTTTCCTCAGGCACAGGATTATTTTCTTGTTTAGGCGGCTTTTTGTCTTCTACCGTCTGTAAATCTGCGTTATTATACATATATATAAGTGCTATTGTTAAAAAGAAAACGGAAACTATTCCGGCTAACCACCAAATACGTTTCACTGGCAAGACCCCCTTGGCTCTATCATAATGGAATATGAGGGGAAATGTATATGGCTATTTACCTTATGTTGAAAACGGTTACAAGAACTAGTTGCGGGAGGAATTGACAGGATGAAACAAATAACAGCAGAGACAGTAGAACTTTTAGACCAGAACGATGAACTCGCTTCGTTCAAAAATGAGTTTTATGTAAAAAATGATTCAATATACTTAGATGGGAACTCTTTAGGTCTTTTATCAAAAAGAGCAGAACAATCACTGCTGGATGTTTTAAGTGACTGGAAAGAGCAAGGAATCGATGGCTGGATGGGTGGTAAATACCCTTGGTTCACACTAAGTGAACAATTAGCTGAAAAATTAGCTTTACTTGTAGGTGCTGAAGCTAAGGAAGTGATTGTTACCGGATCTACTACCGTAAACCTTCATCAGCTTGCAGCTACATTTTTTAGTCCGAGCCCGGGAAGAACGAAGATTTTAGCCGATGAACTGACATTCCCTTCAGATATCTATGCACTGCAAAGCCAGTTGAAATTAAAAGGCCTTAATCCGGATACAGAGCTCATACAAGTGAAAAGCAAAAATGGTATGACATTGGAAGAGGAAGATATTATTGAAGCAATGACTGAAGATGTTGCGCTTATCTTATTACCATCTGTTCTTTACAGAAGTGGTCAATTGCTGAATATGGAGCAATTGACAAAAGAAGCACATAAACGGAATATTTTAATTGGATTTGATCTATGCCACTCAATTGGTGCGATTCCTCATGAATTGAGCGAATGGGGTGTCGATTTTGCCTTTTGGTGTAACTACAAATACGTAAATGCTGGACCAGGAGGAGTGGGCGGTATTTACGTAAACAAAAAACACTTTACTAAGACACCAGGTCTCTCCGGGTGGTTTGGAAGTAAGAAAGAATCACAGTTTGATATGGACCATACTTTTGATGCTGAACAATCAGCAGGCGGGTTTCAAATCGGAACACCGCACATGCTGAGTACAGCTCCATTAATCGGATCACTATCTATTTTTGAAGAGGCTCAAATAGAAAGAATCCGAGGCAAATCGCTAAAACTTACAACATTATTAATGGATTTATTAGATCAAGAGCTGGAAGGTGTGTTTCAGATTGTGAATCCAATCGAAGATGCAAGACGAGGCGGGCATGTCGCTTTAATGCACAGCGATGCAGCCAGAATCTGTAAAGCACTTAAAGATAATGGCATCGTACCGGATTTCCGTGCTCCGAATGTTATACGTCTAGCTCCTGTAGCTCTATATAATTCATACCGTGATGTTTATGATGCCGTTCAAATACTGGCTAAAATCATGACCACACGTGAATATGAAAAATATGAAAATAAAAGGGAAGTTATTGCGTAAGGAGAGGTTCGTGTGAAGATTATCGATATTTCTATGCCGTTATATAACGGTGTTCCCGGCTGGCCAGGTGATACACCATATACGTTTGAACTTGCGTGGACGAAGGAACAATCGGGGTCGGTTAATGTGGGCAAGCTCGAGTTGAGCACTCATACAGGCACACATATCGATGCTCCTTATCATTTTGATAATGAAGGAAAGAGAGTGATCGATCTTCCTTTAGAATTGTATAACGGGCCTGTAATGGTCATTGATGTAACAGGTGCTGAGGAAGTCACATCCGAAAGCTTACAAGGGAAATTAAAAGGAAATACGATGCGTGTTCTTTTTAAGACAGGCTGCTGGAAGGACCGTACGAGTTTTCCAGAAAATATTGTACCTGTATCTCCTGAAGTAGTGCCTTTTTTACAGAAGAACGGAGTACGACTGATTGGAGTGGATATGCCTTCAGTGGATCCGTTAGACAGCAAAGAATTACAAGCACATCACTCGCTTCATAAGCATAATATTCATATTTTAGAAGGATTGGTCCTCGATGAAGTACAAGAGGGAGAATATGAACTCACCGCGTTGCCGCTTCCATTAAAAGATGCAGATGGCAGTCCTGTACGTGCCATCCTAAAAGAGATATACTAACTGCTTTAAGACAAACACCGCTCTGTGTTTGTCTTTTTTAAAATGCATCTTTTGAGATTTAGATGGATGTTCCTTATAATAGGAAAGAGATGCTTATTGGAGGAAAAACATGTACAAGTATGGATTTATGAATTACTTTGAAGGAAAACTAAACTTTACGAGCTATGACATTACCCAAGTCGGTCCCTGGATCAATGTGTATATATCCTTTCAGATTGATAATGTTGAAATTTTGCCTGAGGGAATAAATGATCCGAGCGCCCTCGCAGTATTTGATAAGGATGGGGAGCTTCAGGAAATTATTGCACATGATGAAGGTGTGGACTGTGAATATAAGTTTACTGATAAAGAAAAAGAGCAAATTACGAGTTATCTGCAATCAATAAATGAAGAATATTTCATGAAAAAGGAGTGAATGTAACATTGAAGATTACAGGAATCGAACCGACTCCTAGTCCCAACTCCATGAAGATAAACCTGGATGAAACACTTCCGGGAACAGAGCGTTACAATTATACGAAAGACAATGTTGAGAACGCGCCTGAGTTTATAAAGGAAATCCTGAAGGTAGAAGGAGTAAAGAGCATCTATCATGTCGCAGATTTTCTGGCTTTAGATCGTAATCCTCGTGCAAAGTGGGAAGATATTTTAGCAGGAGTAAGAAAAGTATTTGGTCAGGAAGAAGAACAAACGTTAACTGATCAAAACGGTGAAAAGGATGATGAAATTACTGAAATCACCGTTCTTATCCAAATGTTCCGTGGACTGCCGATGCAAATCAAGCTGAAAACGGAAAAAGAAGAGAAACGTGTCGGACTTCCAGACCGTTTTGCCAAAGCAGCTCTAAAAGCGCATGATGCTTCTGATAACCTTGTCATGGAACGTAAATGGGAAGATCAAGGTGTCCGATATGGAACATTTGAGCAAGTAGGAAATGAAGTAGCTGAAGAGCTTTCAGCGGTTTATCCGCAAGAACGCCTTGATCACTTGGTAGAACAGGCATATAAGTCAAATGGGGAACAAACTGAAAAGAAAGAGGATGTTTCAACAACTGAAGTTGCTGAAAAGCTTCGTGACAACGACTGGCAGACACGTTATGCAGCACTCGAAAGAATGAACCCGACACTTGATGATGTCATGGTACTGAAACAAGCTCTAAAGGATGAAAAGCCATCCATTAGAAGGTTAGCTGTTGTCTATCTTGGAATGATTGAAGATGAAGCTGTTCTTCCGTTATTATATCTCGCACTGCAGGATAAAAATGTGTCAGTGAGACGCACGGCTGGTGATGCGTTATCTGATCTTGGAAACCCAACTGCTATTCCCGTCATGTGTGATGCCCTCTCAGATAAAAATAAGCTTGTCCGCTGGCGTGCGGCACGTTTCCTATTTGAAGTAGGAGATGAAACAGCGATTCCGGCATTAAAAGCTGCACAAAATGATCCCGAATTTGAAGTTTCATTGCAGGTTAAAATTGCCTTGGAACGTATTCAGAGCGGGGAAGAAGCAGCCGGAACCGTTTGGCAGCAAATGACAAAAAGCCGTAAATAACGGCTTTTTGTGCTTTATTGCGAAATCCCTGACTCGGTAATCTGTACATGGTATTTTACTTTCACATCTAAATCTTGATACCGGTCACTTTCGGCTGCTCGATAAAACGAATGATTTCTGTTGTGATTTCCTTAGGTTTCTCTTCCATAACAAGATGTCCGCACTTTTCATAGACGATAAGCTCAGCGTTAGGAAGATCCCGTTTAAGCCTGTAGCCAGTTTTTACTGGTATCACTTTGTCTTCCTTGCCCCAAATCATCAATACAGGCTGTGTGATTTCACCTAGCTCTTCTGAACTCATATCACCCTCACGATGCCTTAAAAGCCGAATTAGAGAATGGATGAACGCAGCTTCGCTGATCGGTTTGCTATAACCATCAATCATTTCTTGTGTAACTAGTTTTGAATCATGCATTACTGACAATAAATTTTGCTTAACATCCTTTTTTTGAATCCAGCTTCTCATTCCCCATGTAAATAAAGGCAAATAGGAGCAGGCGATTAAGGAACGATTTGCTCGTTTTACATAGGAACAGCATCCTAGCAAAATCAGTTTCTGTATCCGGTTTGGTGCTTTTTTTGCAGCATGCATGCAAATTTGACCGCCCATTGAATGACCGATTAAGATAACATTTTGTATATTGAGCTTGTCCAAAAAATCAATAATTAATTGTCCGTAATTACAAAGCTTATATATAAAACTTTTAGACTTTTCACTTCGCCCAAACCCCGGAAGGTCAAGTGCGATAACTTTATACTCCTTTGTTAAATCAGGAAGCAGTTGTCTGAAACTGATCGTTGAAGACATAAACCCGTGAATAAGAACAACTACCTTTGCATTAGGGTTTTCATGATCAAAGTATTCATAATAAATTTGCACGTTATTTACATTTATCCGGTATCCCGGAACAAATGTATGATGCTCGTTTAAGGCCATGAAATCTCACACTCCGTCAGCAAAAATCTTATAAGTAGTTTTACCAATGCGGGTAAAAGATAGTAGGAGCAATTATTTCCTTTTGTTTCTGACCCGTCATTTCAGCATTTCTAGCTAAATTGTGCGTTTGTCTCTATTCCTCTTTACCCACTTCGTACATATTTTAATAAGGAGTAAGAACGCATAAAGAAATAAAGGAGGTAGCAGGATGGCATTTCCATATTATCCTTACTATTACCCGTATGCTTATGGAGGTTACGGTTATGGTGGCTATGGTTACGGCTGGATCTGGGCTGTACTAATAATCTTGTTCATTCTCATCTTGATATTCGGTGGCTGGTGGTGGTGGAACCACAGAGATTAACAGATTAAGGCTTGGAGGTAGGGTCTTCAGGCCTTTTTTGCTTAAGTATGAATGAATTGTAATGCGGGGATAATGAAAGTAAAAATGGAGAGATGTTATGCATAGTCGTCAAACAGTCCGCTATATTTGTGAAGAGTATCTTAGCGGTAACTGTTATTATTACAAAAGTGAAATCATTACACATGATAATTGGAAAAATCTTGACTCCCTTTCCTGGTCAAGGCCCCGTCCAATTTCAAAAAAAACGTTTTTAAAACAAAAAAAAGCAGGATATAAAACAGAACATAAGCTGATAAAAAAAGAACCTGCTATCGTTATTGCGCTCCCCCAATCTTAAAAACCGTCTTATTTGAGGCGGTTTTTGTTCATTACAAAAAAAGTGACAGATCAAACAAGTGATCTGTCAAAAAGGGGGGAATATTTAATGCATTTGCTTTAACATTTTGTTCAACTTTATAAGAAATTAAACGATTTTTTAAAAAAGGATTACATATAATTTTTGAAAGGGAATACAAGTCATATGAAAAGCTTTTAAAAAGGAGTGGATACAGTGGATAAATTTCGTATAGCAAAAGATACATTAGGTGAAGTGAAAGTTCCGGAAGAAGTCTATTATGGTGCACAGACGCAGAGGGCAATCCATAATTTTCCGATCAGCGGCCTGAGACTGCCTTTTTCGTTTATAAAGGCTCAGGCTATTATCAAAGCAAGTGCAGCAGCAGCGAATAAAGAATGTGGTACCCTGGACTCCAAAAAAGCAGAAAGTATTATTCAAGCGGCAGATGAAATCATCAGCGGTAAATGGAATGATCAATTTGTCGTGGATGTGTATCAAGCCGGGGCAGGAACCTCACAAAATATGAATGTAAACGAGGTGATCGCTTCTCGAGCCGCGGAATTATTAGGCGGTCAAAAAGGTGATTATACATTAGTGCATCCTAATGATGATGTAAATATGTCACAATCTACAAACGATACCATTCCAACTGCCATACATATATCGATTGCATCCCAGCTGAATGAAACCTTGTATCCTGCTATAAACCTTCTGCTCGAAACTTTAGAAACAAAAGAAAAAGAATTTCATAATGTAGTTAAAGCTGGCAGAACACATCTTCAGGACGCCGTTCCAATAAGGCTAGGGAGTGAATTTCGCGGGTTTCGAGGAGCTGTTATGTCTGTCGAAAAATCTTTAAAAGATGCTGAAAACTCTTTATTTGAACTTGGATTAGGAGGCAATGCAGTAGGAACAGGAATTAATGCTCATGAAAACTACGCGGCAGCTGCTATAAAAGAAATTGCAGACCGTACAGGCCTACCTTTTAAACAAAGTGATAACACATATGCATTTATGCAAAATACAAACGCAGCTATCCGTATTAGTGGTCACTTGAAAGAATTAGCTGTTCATCTAATAAAAATTTCAAGTGATCTTAGGCTTATGAGCAGCGGACCCCGAACAGGCCTTGCAGAATTAACATTGCCTGCCGTTCAGCCTGGTTCATCCATAATGCCAGGCAAGATAAATCCAGTCATTTTAGAGAATTTATATATGATTTGTTCGCAGGTTATTGGGAATGATTCTTGTGTTACAACAGCCGCAATTGGGAGCCAGTTGGAGATTAACCCAATGATGCCGGTAATTGGCTATAATGTTTTGCAATCAATCACTATTATAAGCAATGGTATGAACGTTTTTACAGAGAAATGTCTAAAAGGAATAAGCGCTAATTCTGAAAAAATTAAAGAATGGCTTGATCAAAGTCTTTCATTGGTGACAGCGCTTAATCCGCATATCGGATACGAAAAAGCAGCAGCATTAGCAAAAGAAAGCTTTGAATCAGGCAAAACCTTAAAAGCTCTCTTAGTCGAAAAAGAAATATTCACATCAGATGAAGCTGAACGTATTTTAGATCCCCATTCCATGATTTAAAATAAAATTCTCGTAACTTTTATAATGTTTTTCTCGACAAATATAGTACAGATTCCTTGTTTTTCATTTTTTTAACAAAATTATAGTGAAGAGTTAAATATAGGCGTTATAATAGAGAGGTTAATTCACAAATATAGGAAAGGTATTAATATACTGGAAAATTAAATTAACCTTACTATTTATGAAAAACTGAGATATTTGAACTGCTTTTTCTGGGAGGAACTATAAAATGTGCGGTTTTATTGGATATATGCTTAACACACCTGAAACGGTTGAACAACTGGAAACAGAACAATTAATTGATATGACTAATATTATTACTCACCGGGGTCCGGACGATAGCGGCCACTTTGTAGATCAATACGTGCGGTTCGGCTTTCGGCGGTTAAGTATCATCGATCTAGAGTGCGGGAAACAGCCTTTATCCTATGAAGATGACCGTTATTGGATCATCTTTAATGGAGAAATTTATAATTATGTTGAGATAAGAAAAGATCTTGAAGGGAAAGGCTTTGAATTTAAAACACATTCAGATACGGAAGTCATTCTCGCACTTTTTAGTGAAAGACGTGAAGAGGCGATGAAAGAACTTCGGGGAATGTTTGGGTTTTTAATCTGGGATAAGGAAACGAAAGAGCTTTTTGGTGCCCGTGATCCTTTTGGAATCAAGCCTTTCTTTTACTTAGAAGACGATGATGGGTTGTACTGCGCTTCTGAAAAGAAGAGTATCACCCTTGTAAAAAAGAATCAGCAGGTTGATGCAGAGGCATTGCATCATTATTTAACCTATCAATTTGTTCCTGAACCTATGACTTTAACAAAGAATATAAAAAAACTTGAGCCGGGTCATTACTTTATTAAAAAAGCTGGAAGACCATTGAAAATCAAATCCTTTTGGAAACCAGCTTTTACCCCGAAAGACATGTCGCTTGAAGAAGCGAAAGATGAAATTCGTTCTGTCCTGCGAGATTCAGTAAAAGTTCATATGCGTTCAGATGTTCCTGTAGGCGCTTTCTTATCGGGCGGCATTGATTCCAGTACGATTGTTGCGTTAGCTAGTGAACTTCATCCAGCGTTGAAGACGTTTACGGTTGGGTTTGAAAGAGAAGGATTTAGTGAAATAGATGTAGCAGTACAAACAGCCGCTGCTCTAAATGTAGAAAACATCCATTATCTTGTAAAGCCTGATGAGTTTATGAGAGAGCTTCCAAAAATCATATGGCATATGGATGATCCTGTTGCAGACCCGGCAGCGGTACCATTGTATTTTGTTGCTCGTGAAGCAGCAAAGCATGTTACTGTTGTACTTTCCGGAGAAGGTGCAGATGAGCTTTTCGGAGGCTATAACATTTATCATGAACCGCATTCATTGCGTCATTTATCATCGATGCCAAAAGGGTTAACTAAAGGTTTAGCTGCTATTGCAAATGTACTTCCTGAAGGGATTAAAGGGAAAAGTTTTCTTGAACGCGGAAGCATGACTATTGAGGAGCGCTATATCGGAAATGCCAAAATGTTTTCTGAAACGGAAAAAAGTAAATTATTAACAGATTATCGCTCCGCTTACAATTATAAAAATGTAACCAAACCACTTTACGAGCAAGCTGCCGGGTTCCATGACGTGCACAAGATGCAGTATATCGACCTTCACACATGGATGAGAGGAGATATTCTTGTAAAGGCAGATAAAATGACAATGGCTCATTCTTTGGAACTGCGCGTACCATTTTTAGATAAAGAAGTATTTAAAGTTGCTTCGACCCTGCATCCAGAACTGACCGTTACAAATGGGACAACAAAATTTGCGTTAAGAGAATCGATGAAAGGAATTGTCCCTGAATCTGTCCTCTATCGCAGAAAGCTTGGATTCCCTGTTCCGATTCGCCATTGGCTGAAAAATGAGATGTATGGATGGGCTAAACAGCTTATTTTGGCAAGTGATACAGAGCACTATTTAAACAAAGATGTTGTCCTGAATCTATTGGACAGTCACCGTACAGGAAGAGGAGATTACAGCCGGAAGATTTGGACGGTACTTATGTTCATGCTATGGCATCAAATCAATATTGAGAAAGTATATGATTTCAATGCTGCTGCTACTGCTGTAAATGAAAAAGAATTGACTTTTACAGGTGAATATCACTCTATTTAATATTTTTGCTTGTGCTATATAGTTATGTTATACTTAACAGGTTAAAAAATAGTTAGGAGTGTTTTCATGAATTTTGAAGTAGGTAGCATTGTTGAAGGTAAAGTTACAGGCATTAAGCCTTTTGGTGCGTTTGTTGCATTAAATGATAATGTACAAGGTCTTGTGCATATTTCTGAAGTTTCCCATGGCTTCGTTAAAGATATTAATGACGCTTTAAGTGTTGGGGACGTTGTGTCAGTGAAAATTCTTTCTGTTGACGAAGACAGCAAGAAAATTTCACTTTCCATCCGACAAACACAAGAAGCACCAGCGCCAGCACCTAAAAAAGAGCGCCGTCCTGGTGGTTTCAACAACAAAAAAGCAAGCAGCAGCAACTCTCAAGACGCTAACAAAGGTTTCAACACACTTGAAGCTAAACTTAAAGACTGGTTAAAAGAGTCTACAGACCGTCAGGCTCAACTTAATAAGCGTCTTAAAAAGTAATGAAAACCTCCCGCTCCGGGAGGTTTTTTTGGCTTTAAAATGATATAAATTAAGCACGGTTATGTTCTGGATTGCCTTCATGACTAAACTCTTCAGAAGGCTTGAATAATAAAGTTAAACAGTATAAACCAGATAGACCAACAAGACCGTAGACGATACGAGCAAGAGCGGTGTCCTGCCCGCCGAAAATGGCAGCAACTAGATCAAATTGAAAAAATCCGATAAGCCCCCAATTGATTGCACCGATAATTACGAATGCTAAAGCAAATCGTTGTAATCCACTCATTTTATGATCCCCTCCTTACTTGCACGTATAGAATGCTGTCTTAGGGTGTCCATTTTTTACTTTATCTATACATTCCCCTATTCTCCGTGATGAAACAATCCATAGAGGAAAAAGCTAATGTTCGGTAAGCTGATTACTTTACTTTTCAATTGAGTCTCCACATAATACGGGTTAAATGATAGTAAAGGGAGAGATTGTATTGAACGAATACATATATCACAATCCGACACGATTAGTATTTGGTAAAAATCAAATTAAAGCACTTAAAGAAGAACTTGGCCGCTATGGTAAAAAAGTACTTTTTGTCTATGGCGGCGGCAGTATTAAACGCAGTGGCTTATATGATGAAGTTATGAATGAATTAAACCAGATGGGTGCACAGGTAAGCGAGCTTTCAGGCGTTGAACCGAACCCAAGACTTTCAACAGTTAAAAATGGAATTAAAATCTGTAAGGAGAACGATATTGATTGCTTATTAGCGGTTGGCGGAGGAAGTGTAATTGACTGTACAAAAGCAATCGCAGCAGGTGCAAAATATGATGGAGATGTCTGGGATCTAATAACCCTTAAAGCACAACCGCAAGATGCTCTTCCGTTTGGAACAGTACTTACACTAGCTGCAACTGGGTCAGAAATGAATTCTGGTTCAGTTATTACAAACTGGGAAACCCAGGAGAAATATGGCTGGGGGAGTCCTCTAGTCTTTCCGAAATTCTCAATTCTAGATCCAACTTATACATTTACAGTTCCAAAAGATCAAACAATTTATGGTATTGTCGATATGATGTCGCATGTATTAGAGCAATATTTTCATAATGCTGAAAACACTCCTTTGCAAGACCGTTTCGCTGAATCTATTTTGTTAACGGTGATGGAAACAGCTCCTAAGCTATTGGAAGACCTTGAAGATTACGATCTGCGTGAAACGATTCTTTACAGTGGTACAATGGCATTAAACGGAACATTGCAAATGGGTCTTCGCGGTGACTGGGGCAGCCATAATATTGAACATGCAGTTTCTGCGGTGTATGACATACCGCATGCTGGTGGGTTGGCAATTCTGTTTCCGAATTGGATGCGTCATAACGTAGACACAAATGTTAAACGTTTTAAACAGCTCGCAGTTCGTGTGTTTAATGTAGAGTCAGATGGCAGATCTGATAAAGAAGCTGCCTTAGAGGGGATAGACCGTCTTTCAGCGTTTTGGACATCACTTGGTGCACCAAACTCATTAGCCGATTATGATATTGACAACTCAAAACTCGATCTAATAGCAGATAAGGCAATGGCTAGAGGTGAGTTTGGCAACTTTAGTAAACAAAATAAAAATGACGTATTAAACATTTTAAAAATGTCATTATAAAAGAAGGGGCTGCCCCCTTCTTTTTTATGTAGAATGATTAAGAATATTTCGTCTTTTTAATCGAAACCGTTTACATGGATGGGGTTTCTTGATTTGCATGGTCGCATTGTATAAAGTGAAAGAATAAATGATTGTTGGGAGGCTTACATATGACAAAGAAGCTGAGTTTTGATTATAGCAAGGCCCTTTCTTTTATCGGGCAGCATGAAGTAGATTATCTTTCAGGAGCTGTAAGAGCAGCACATGAGGCGATTCATGAAAAAACAGGTGCAGGCAATGATTTTTTAGGCTGGGTAGATCTTCCTGAAAACTATGACCGTGAAGAGTTTAGCCGAATCGTTAAAAGTGCTGAAAAGATTAAAAATGATTCCGATGTTTTGATTGTAGTAGGAATTGGGGGTTCTTATTTAGGAGCTAGAGCTGCGATAGAAATGCTGAACCATTCTTTCTACAATCTTCTAACGAAAGAAGAGCGAAAGACTCCGCAAGTTTTCTTTGCAGGACAGAACATTTCATCCACATATGTTAAGGAGCTTTTGGATGTATTAAAGGATAAGGATGTTTCTGTAAATGTTATTTCTAAATCTGGTACAACTACTGAACCAGCTATTGCGTTCCGTATTTTTAGAAAGTTCTTAGAAGAAAAATACGGAAAAGAAGAAGCACGCAAACGCATTTACGCAACAACGGATAAAGCGCAGGGGGCATTAAAGACTTTAGCAAATGAAGAAGGCTATGAATCCTTTATTATTCCTGATGATGTTGGCGGACGCTATTCTGTTTTAACAGCTGTAGGCCTTTTACCAATCGCTGTTAGCGGAGTTAACATTGAAGAAATGATGAATGGTGCAAAAGATGCATCAGTTGATTTTAACAACCCGAACCTTGCAGAAAACAGTGCCTATCAGTATGCTGCTGTTCGTAATGCCTTATATAATAAGGGCAAGACGATTGAGCTGATGGTAAATTACGAACCGGGGCTTCATTATGTGTCTGAATGGTGGAAGCAGCTTTATGGCGAGAGTGAAGGAAAGGACTACAAAGGAATTTATCCTGCGTCAGTTGACTTCACAACTGATCTGCATTCAATGGGGCAATATGTTCAGGAAGGACGCCGTGACCTTTTTGAAACGGTATTGTACGTAGATTCAGCCCGCGAAGAATTAACGATTGAAGAAGATGATCAAAACTTGGATAAACTGAATTTCCTTGCAGGTCAAACAATGGATCTTGTTAATAAGAAAGCATTCCAAGGAACGCTTCTTGCCCATACTGACGGTGGAGTTCCTAACTTAATCGTGAATATTCCGGAAATGTCACCATATCATTTTGGTTACATGGTTTATTTCTTTGAGAAAGGATGTGCGGTCAGCGGATATCTTTTAGGAGTGAATCCGTTTGATCAGCCAGGAGTAGAAGCATATAAGAAGAATATGTTTGCACTCCTCGGAAAACCTGGATTTGAAAAAGAAAAAGAAGAGTTAGAAAAACGTTTATAAGATAGAGCCTGGTCATATGACCGGGCTTTTTTAAAGAAACAGTCTTCCTTAGCACTCAAATATTCTATAAGTTATTTGGATACGCTAAATGATAGTAATAGGAATAGCTAAGGAGGACAAGAATGAAACCAATTAAAAGCAAGCTGGAAAATGGATTTTTTGCATTGAATGAAGCCGAAGATGTCTTGAAAAGCCTTGGTTTTTCATATGGAGGCAACTGGGACTATGACCACGGGTATTTTGATTACAAACTCGATGATGAAGAAGGGTATTCTTTTTTAAGAATCCCATTTAAAGCGGTTGAAGGGGAATTGGATAGAAGAGAGACCACCATCCAAATGGGGGAGCCATTTTTGCTCGCCCATAAATATCAGATTGGACTAGATGATAACGCAGGAGCGGGTAATTTATCGGGGAGTGTCAATCAATTTTCGGAACCGCAAGACCCCGACGCATCAATAGATAAAAAATGGATTGGAATCGGAAAAGAACTTCTGAAAAAAGCTGAAGAGCAATTGCTAAAATAAAAAAATAGACAGGGCATCAGCTGCCTGTCTATTTTTGTGTAATTTCATTATATAAGCCATTGACCATTTCATTAGCAGCCAGGTTTGAGGTTTGTATAAGAAAATCGGCACCAGCCCGCTTTGCATTTGTTGATTGCTCGGATGTTAATATTTCTGCATGTATCAGTACTTCTTCATTGAGTCCGCGTGCAGTAAGAATGGATAATATAGTATTCATATCTGCATCCGATTCTTTTAAATTTGAATCAGCGGTTATGAGAACAATCTTCGCTTTTTGGATATGGGCCTTCATCCATGTTTGATCTTCAGTAGCTTTCGCCTGAATAAAATGAATCCCTTCTTGATATAAAGGGTTAGCTTTTAAGGAATCATCAATTAAAACAATTTTATCGGTTTCTGACCTTTCTATTAGGACCCGAATCGTGTTTCGTGCACGCTCATTCCAGCCGACAATTATAAAATGACCTTGGTCTTTATACATATTTTTCCCTTCTATAAAACGATTTTCATTTTTCACAACAGCACTCGCAAAGTGAATAGTTAAGAATGCTAAAAAGGATCCTCCTAAAAATACGAGAAAAATCGCGATTAATCTGACTCCAAAAGTAAGGGGTGCGTAATCTCCATAACCTACAGTACCTGCTGTAATAACTGCCCAGTAAAAAGCTTCAAATATCGTTGGAAAAGTCTTTTTTTCTAAGAAGTGTGCTAAAACAGCGCTTGTAAACAGAATAAGCAAAAGAATGATGCCCAGCCTGATCAGCATTGGCAGTCTTAAATAGATATAATAAACTCCGCGCATGTGCACTCTCCTCCTATTATCACTATTGCCACAAGAGCAAAGAAAATATACGAGGGAGGAAAAAAGAAAAACTCCGGATAATACCGGAGTCTGTTTAAGTTATGCAGCTTTTTGCGGGGAATTCTCTGCTGTATTTTTAGCAGGTTCAACTTCCTGGCCGCAATTGGTGTTATTAACTATTTGTGCCGTTCCTTTTGGCTGCTTAGTTGAAGCGCCTAAAGATTGGTTTTGAGATAATAGATTTTGATTTATAAGTGCTAATGCTTGTTTGGTAAGATCTTCTGTTAATAAATTTGAATCACTTTCAATTCTAACCGTAATCATCATTCCATCAATCATGATTTCAATATAAATCCAGTTTTCTTGCTTCGGTACTGGTTCAGGCTGGGGATCTTGAACAGGTTCTTCAGGATCTGGTGAAGGCTGTTCATATCCTTTTGTTTTGTCATCTTTCGGCTTTTCTTCTTTAGGTTTTTCCTCCTTGATTTTTTCTTCCTTTGACATATTATTCTTAGGAGGAATTGCAGCTGGTACATCTTTTTCTGAAGGCTTCGCTGCGTTTGTATTTTCAGAACCTGCGGCAGTTAACGGCAGGTCTTTTGGTTTTCCGTGTTCTTTTTTTACACGTTCTTTAACCTTTTCTTCTTTCTTTGGTTCAAGTGCCATGATCAATTGACTGCTATGAGGTTTTGCAGGTTGTTCTTTACGAGTCGTTTGTACTTTTGAAGGCTTTTCCGGTTTTTCATTTATCGCTTTATCTTTCCCTTTTTGATCCAGGATTGGATGTGGCGGCTCATAAACACGATTTTCCTCTTTATTTGATGAAACTGTTTCTGATTTATCATTTTTATCTAAAAGTTCTTTAATGGGTCCAACCTTTTCAGAAATTTCTTCAATTGTTTGATTGGAAACTTCTTTAGCGGTTATTTTGATGCCGGATTTTTTTGCAGCTGTATAAATGGCGTAGTGCCCGGGTGATATTTTCATTTTTTTGGCTTTTTCACGTTCTTTAGAACTTATCACGATCGTTGTCATTTCAACAGATTTCTTTTTTGCGGTTTGGGTCATAACTTTATTAACCCGTTTCTTCATCTCAATTTCTTTTTCCTCAGGAATATCTTCAGAAAGAGTTGTCGTAATTAATACTTCCTCTTTCTTTTTTAAATATCCTAGGTCTTCACATGCTTCAAAAATAAGGTTTGTTACGTATGCAATATCTTTATTCTCCCATTCGCCCATAAGATTGAGAACGGTATCCCCTTGTTCATTGAATGAAAAGATATTGAGTACATGCATGTCTTCATCAATCTTTAATTCCAAACTAGGATCCATATTCATTCCAACGTATGCATAAGCTCCTTGTTGTAAAAGAGGGGATAAAACTTGAAAGAACAATAGAATAATAGCTAATGCTATAGCTGTTCCAGTTTTCCAATTTATAATGACAGAGAAAATAGAATCCTTTCTTTCTTTCAAAACAGGTAGTGAGATTTCTTGTCCGACTGTGTATGCCGCATTCGTATTTTTAATTTTTTTAAATTCCCCGCCTTCAGCCAGAACGATGAGGTGGCGGCTGCTAACTTCTACAATAATCGCTTTGTTCATTAGTGTTTTCCTCCCGTGCCCGGTACATATTGCAGTAACACTTGATAATTTTCTATAAAAATCAGTGTAAGTGCGGTTATGTATTCACGCTGCTTTTTCATGGTGAGTTTTTGATGCAATGTTCGTTCGTCATGAAGAAGGGGTAATCGTTTCCAGGTTAAAAAGTAGTTTCTCATTTCAGGATCTCCTGCAATTTCTTCCGCTACTTTAATTGCTTGAAGTCTATTTTCAGGTTCACGAGGCGTGCTTGCTGCCAATTGGCTAAATTCAATGCCAAAATCTTTTAATCGGCTCTTGAAATGAGATATTTCTCTTACAGGGTCTGGATCTGCAGCGTCGTACGCATACAAACCCGCCGCTGTCTCCTTAGACTGTGTATGAAGTACAGCTTGCAGGGATTTATTCTTTTTTGTAAACCACCGGCGAATCAATTTTTACCCCTCCTTTCTATTTATTTGTAAAATAATATATTTCAAGATAATAATAACCAAATTATTATAGTATACTTTCTTGTAAAAAAATAGTGAAAAAAGTCATGGCTCCGCAATGTGATGAAGTTTGATAGTGAGAAGAGATGGAAAAACTGATGGATGGGTGATAAAGGTGAAATATAACAAAGAAGACCGTGAAAAATACAGTCAAGCCATTGATCGGATGCAGGAAGGTTTGGACAGCATGATTGATTTATATAATGAGGCAGAAGATGATGAAGATTTAATCCAATATGATGAAGAAGTAGTAATAGCTATAAAAAGAGCCAAAGAAACATTCGGAGACGGGTTCATCGATCAAAAAATCAACACCATCGTCAAAGAGGTGCTGTCGCTAATGGAGGGGGGCCAGACCCCCAAAAAAGACAAATAAGTGTATTTTGTGTTTTTGAGGCGCACACATAAAGCGGGTTAAAGAAAAGGAAAAAAGGAAAACGTCCTATGGCAAAGCCATAGGACGTTTTCCTTTTGTTCTTATGTGATTTCAAGCATCCAGAATGGATTAAAAAATATACATAACAATCGGGAACATGTTCCAGCAGATCCAGAGAGTTAGAATAAAAAGCAAAGATACCGGTATAGAGACAGAATATTTTACCCAGACTGGGGTGCTTCTATTTTGGATCCATAGATTCCGAATTATCAGAATAAAAACGGGAAGCAATAAAAGAATAAAAAATAACTGTACCCAGAACACATAGGAAGTTGTGTCAGGTTTCAAAATCAGCAAACCGATCATATACGTTACAGCTATTACTCCGTATACAGACCAAGTAATTTGTTTGAACTTCAAAGTATCATTTTGAGTTAATAGATAGAAGGCAGCTATGCATGCAGCAGTAAAAAGAAACATATAAAATTACCCCCAAGACTAATCGTTTTTATTAAACTATTAATTCCTTTTGTATTTTATGCGGCATCTCTTGCAAAATTCAATATACTTCCTTTTACCTCAAAAAAGGCAAAATAAATCATTGCTTTTTTTAACACACAACGTTCATTCGGATTGAAATTCTTAAATGTAAAAATAATACTTGTAATTTTTTGTATTTAATAGAAAAATAGAGAAAAGACAATTCTTGTAAGATAACAACATTAAATAAATTCAGCAGGGATGTAGACTATGCGAGAAACTTCGTTAAAATCTCAAGACAACAATATGATGGATACATTGTACGAAGCCGTTTCCAGCGGTATTATCGTCCTTGAACGTTCAAATCTTATATTGCTGGCAAACAGAAAAGCCTGTGAAATTCTTTCGCTTTCTAAAACGGAAATGGTAGGTAAATTCTTATATGATCTGCCTCTCACCATTATTAATCAGCAAAAAACTAAACTACCATTTCAGGAGCTTCCTTCACAAATTACATTTCAAACGGGTCATGAGATAGATGGTAAAGAACTCGGATTAATACAGGAAGAGGGTGTGCATTGGTTACTGGCCAGTACTAAACCCATATACAAACAAGAACAAATCAAACAGGTTGTTATCACTTTAGTGGATATTACGGCAAGAAAACAGACAGAACAGGCTTTAAGCCAAAGCCAGGAAAGGTTTCTGTCACTTGTAGATTCAATGGAAGATACTGTTTTTACACTGGATCACAACTTGAGACATACAGGCATCTACGGAAAATGGATGGAAAAACATAATGTAACACCAGCCTATTTTCTCGGAAAGACGGTTAGAGAAGTTTTTGGTGAAGAAATTGCGGATGGCCAGGAAAAAGTGTGCAAACTCGTCTTAGATGGAAAATCACAGATCTATGAATGGAGCAATGTCCGGGATGGGGAACGACTATACTATCAAGCTATTCTTTCTCCCATAAAAAATGAACAAGGGCAAGTCGAAGGGATTGTTGGTGTTTCCAGGGATATAACAGAAAATAAAAGAATGGAAATAGGACTTCGCGAAAGTGAGGAGAGGTTCCGGCAATTTGCTGAAAATGCAAAAGATGTTTTTTGGATGGAAGATTATGAAACACGTAAACTGATCTACGTATCGAAAGCTTATCAAAAAATATGGAACATAGAAAACCCAGCAGTATTTTCTTCTGTTTTTACCGGGATTTATCCTGATGATGAGGAAGAAGTTAAGGAGTTTATCGAAACAATCTCCAGAGGAGAAGCGAAAATCGAATACCGTATTCAATGTAAGAATAAGAAAGTACGCTGGATCAGAACAAGAGCGTTCCCGATAACAAATGATCAAGGTGAAATCTATAGAATTGCCGGAATCTCTGAAGATATTACAGAACTAAAGGAAAAAGAAGAGCTTCTTAAAAAATCTGATAAACTTACTGTTGTTGGTGAGCTGGCAGCAGGCATAGCTCATGAAATCAGAAATCCGCTTACCAGTATAAAAGGCTTTGTACAATTAATGAAACAAGATTTGGACGATTTACATAGCGGAATTATTCTTTCTGAAATGGACAGGATTGAATCTATCATAACGGAATTTTTAGTACTGGCAAAACCCCATCAAGATACGTTTTTTCAACAAAGAAACGTAAATGACTTTATAAAGCAGACCATAACTCTATTAGATTCTGAAGCAAACCTGAACAACGTACAGTTTGAAACCAAGCTAAGGGACGTATCCCAAATACTTTGCGAAGGAAATCAGATTAAACAGGTCATCATAAATGTAATTAAAAATGCAATCGAATCCATGCACAGCGGGGGAACGATTACTGTTGAAACAGGTAATTTTGAGGACAGCTACGTGTTTATAAAGGTTACCGATCAAGGCACCGGAATCAGCGAAGACCGGCTTGCGCGATTAGGAGAACCTTTTTACTCAAATAAGGAAAAAGGAATAGGCTTAGGATTGATGGTCAGTTTGAAAATTATTGAGAACCACCATGGAAATATTACATTTGAAAGTGTTTTAGACGTAGGGACAACGGTCACTGTCTTGCTGCCCATTAAACTATTACTTTGATAAAAATAATAGAAAGCGCTTTTTGGATATCTTGCTGAAAGGCGTTTTTTGCTTGCTTACTAGGTGTTTACATCTTTTCTAAAAAGGGTAAATAACGCGTAGGAGCGTGGAATAACGGTTTGATTTCTTGTTGTAAATTTGCGGAAAATTGAGAAACATTACATTTCATGCTACCATTGTCATGTGGGTGTAACCTGCTAAATGGGATTTCAAGGAGGATAAGAATGAAGGATTTCAAGAAGAAGATTAGTATTTTAGCAGTCATTTTTTCGATGATGGTACTGGCTGCATGTGGCAGCAGTGAATCAAGTGACGGGGGTATTGAATTAAAAAACGAAGGGGAATTCAATTTTATTGTTTCAGGTGAATTTCCGCCATTTAGTTCTGTTGATAAGAATGGTGAACTAACAGGCTATGATGTTGCAGTAGGTAAAGCAATTGCAGATGAGCTTGGTTTAAAAGCTGTTCCAGAGAAATTTAAGTTTCATGGTGCGGTTTCCGCAATAAAGGCAGATCGTTTTGACGCAGCAGTGGCGAGCCATACAATCACTGAAGATCGTAAACAAGCAGTGAATTTCAGCGAGCCATATTATTATTCTGGTCCAGTCATTTTTACAAGACCGGACAGTGATATAAAAACAAAGGAAGATTTAAAAGGAAAAGAAGTTGCTGTTTCAAAAGGTTCTACCTACGAAAAATCTGCTCAGGAATTTACAGATCAGATTAAGAATTATGACAGTGATGCAACTGCATTACGTGCCTTAAGTGAAGGAAAGCATGATGCTGTAATTACAGATGCAATCACAGGAAAACAAGCGATAGAAAAAGGTTTTAAAATTGTTGAAAAAGAACAATTAGGCACAAGCGAGCAAGCTATTGCCGTGAAAAAAGAAGATAAAGAACTGTTAAAAGCAATTAATAAAGCTTTAAAGAAGCTCAAAGACAGCGGAGAGCTTGCTAAGCTTAGTGAAGAATTCGTCGGTGCTGATATCACAAAAAAGCCTGAATAACCTATGTGAGCCGCCCGCATGACAAAAGTGCAGGGCGGCTTTCTTTTCTGAGAAAAGAGATGAAAAGGGGAGAATAAACTGCATGTTTGATATAGCACATATTCTAGATGTATTAATAGAAAGTTATCCGCTCTTCATGAAGGGTCTTTGGATTACTTTAAAACTAACAGTAGTTTCTATTTTGATCGGTACTGGAATCGGACTGATCTTTGCTTTATTCAAAATATCAGGTATCAAAATTCTTAATTGGATTGCCAACATTTATATTGCACTAATCCGCGGGACGCCGCTAATCGTGCAGATTTTTATTTTTTACTTTGGTCTTGCTGAACTTGGCATTTCAGCTTTCTGGTCTGCTGCTTTTGGTCTTGCCATGCATAATGGTGCATATATAGCTGAAATTTTTAGGGGATCCATCCAATCTGTAGACAGAGGACAAATGGAAGCCGGCCGTTCTTTAGGAATGACCTATGGTTTAACGATGCGCAGAATTATATTGCCGCAAGCGTTCAAAAGAGCATTGCCGCCGCTTGGAAATCAATTTATTATCGGTCTAAAAGACTCTTCCTTGGCATCTTTTATCGCTTTATCAGAGCTTTTCAGTATAGCAACTACACAAGGATCAAGAACGTTTGATGAGATGACATATTTGATAATTGTCGGTTTATACTATCTGGTCCTAGTCCTTCTTTTCACACTTCTCGTTAATATGTTGGAAAAGAAACTTTCAGCTGGGGAATAGGAGGAGTTTTATATGAAAAAAGAGATGATAAAAATAGAGAACCTGAAAAAAAGCTTTGGGGATCTGGAGGTTCTAAAGGAAGTAAATCTGGATGTCCATGAAAGCGATGTAGTTGTTTTAATCGGTGCCAGCGGATCTGGTAAAAGTACTTTGCTGCGCTGTATAAATTTTTTAGAAATTAAAAATGGCGGAAAGATAGTGATCGAAGGAGAAGAAGTTGATCCAAAGTCTCATAATTTGAACGAAGTACGTCAAAAAGTTGGAATGGTTTTTCAGCACTTTAACCTTTTTCCTCACAAAACCGTTCTCGAAAACGTAATGGAAGCACCAGTAATGGTGAAAAATCAGGATAAAAAAGAAGCTGAAAAAGAAGCGAGGGTTTTACTTGAAAAGGTAGGCTTGTCAGACAAAGCTGATGTATACCCGGCTAAGCTATCTGGGGGTCAGAAGCAGCGGGTAGCTATAGCAAGAGCACTTGCTATGAAACCAGATATCATGCTTTTTGACGAACCAACATCAGCACTCGACCCTGAACTTGTTGGAGAAGTGTTGGCCACAATGAAGGAACTCGCTCAAGAAGGCATGACTATGGTCGTTGTTACCCATGAGATGGGATTTGCAAAAGAAGTTGCAGATGAAGTGGTATATATGCATGACGGTCAGATTTGGGAAAGAGGAACACCTCAGGAGTTGTTTAATAATCCACAAGAAGAACGAACGAAAGATTTTTTAAGTTCAATTTTATAATCAATAAGAAAGGGTACAGCATCTGGCTGTACCCTTTTTATTGAGCTTTATTCAATGTTCCATCGATTATTGTCTTTTTTGTTTTTCGTTCTTGTATCAATAGAACCGCACTTAGAACAAGCAGTATGCCAGTCATTTGAATGCTAGAAAGCGATTCTTTATATAATAATAATCCCATGATCGTTGCAACGACAGGTTCTACAGTAGATATAATCGAG
This sequence comes from Fictibacillus nanhaiensis, assembly GCF_023715445.1. GTDB lineage: Bacteria > Bacillota > Bacilli > Bacillales > Fictibacillaceae > Fictibacillus > Fictibacillus nanhaiensis_D. The sequence continues at coordinate 1,196,369 of NZ_JAMBOD010000001.1, read as the reverse complement.
GCTTTACTTGCTTCGAGCTGCTTTAACCCCTGTGTATAGAACCAATAAGCAAGCACTGTGGGAAACAGTCCCAGTCCGGCTGTATACCCCAAAACATTTAATTGTAAAACTGAAATTTCAGAAGAATAGATTCCGCTTATAGGAAATAAAACAATCATTGCAAATAGAAAAGTATAAAAACTGATCGTCAGCGTTTCGTATTTTTTGCCAGCAAGTTTGCCAAAGATGCTATAAAGAGAATATCCAAATCCAGCTCCCAAACCCGTAATGAATCCTGTCCATGAAAGCTCAGAGAAATTTCCTGAAAATAAGCCCGAAACAAAAGTGCATCCTAAAAAAGTTAAAAATAATGCTGTAAGCTTCTTCCATGTTAATTGTTCTTTAAAAACAAAAATAGAGATTAAAAGAACAAAAGCGGGAGCTGTATATAAGAGTATAGCTGCAATAGCAAGAGATGAGTGCTGAATCGTAGTGAAGTAGCAATAATTAAAAAACGAAACACTTAGCACACCTGTTCCGAAAAAATACCAGCTGTCTTCCCATTTTATTCTTAGCAAACGTGGACGGTAAAAAATAATCCATAGGAAAAAGAAGAGCAAAGCGCTAATAGCTCTTAAAAATACAATTTGTAAAGGTGTATATCCGATAGATGCGAGTTCTTTAACGAAGTAACCGATTACTCCCCATAAAGAGGCACCTGCAGCAACAAACAGGAATGCAATTTTAGTGCTTGGCATTGTTGTTCATCCTTTTTTGATGAAATCTATTTCTAATATGAACTCTAACAAAAAACACCTTCATTGTATACGACAATGAAGGTGATGAAGAACCACTTTATTTATTATATTTCTTGTCAATCTTGTCTGACTTGTCATCATCCTTAATAATATCATCATCAATATCCTCTTTAAATGCGAATGAGAGCAAAAGAGATACAAGAATTCCCCCTCCGATTAAATTCCCGATGGATGCGGGAATCAGATTAAGGAGTATGAATTCATACCAGCTGTATTCGAAGCCTTCTAAAACGGTAATGCTGAAATATCCCATATTTGCAACGGCGTGCTGAAAATTCCCCGCTTCAAAAATAATCACAGGCAATAGAATTCCGAATATCTTACCCATTACATCTCTTGCCGCGGTAGCAAGTACTGCAGCAATACCAATCAGCCAGTTAGCGAGAATACCTGAAAAGAGAACTTGGAACCATCCCCAAGTACCACGATCTGTAAACTCCATTTTCTTTTCCATGAATTTCAAAAGTCCTTCATAGAATTCTTTATCAAGAGAGCCCGATAAATTTAAAAGAAATCCTACAAATAAGGCTCCTAAAAAATTTCCGATGTAACAAATGCACCAAAATCGCAGCACCTTTTTACTTACCCAATATTTACTTTGTAAAATATAGCTGGGGAGAAGCACATTAATCTCTGTAAAAAGAATCGAACCCGATAAAAAGATCATGGCATATCCAATGGCGAATCCTACCCCGGAAAGCAGATTATATGGACCAGGAGTATGAACTCCCATCGATAAAAGAACTGAACCTAACGCACCAAAAGCAATAAATGCTCCTGCCATAAACGATAAAATAAATTGTGCCAGGTTCGTAATCTGCAGGGAAGCTTTACCTTCTTCAATAAAGTATTCGATAATTTGAGCTGGAAAAAAATACTGCCGATCTGGTACGTCTGGTGATGTCTTTTTATTGTTTTTTTTCATCCATATTCCCTCTAGTTTCGTATTTCTTGTTTTATTACTCTTCCCAAAAGGAAGAACCCTCAAAACCAATAATGGAACAAAGTATTGAAAATGTAATTTAAAGCTTTTTCACGAAATGTGGTAAAATAGAGTAGAAGGGAAGTGTTTACTTGAAGGGATCAGGTAACATGTTTAATCAAGGAGAGACAGTAACCGTTTTAAAAACGGGTGAGTGTGTGACAATTTCAAAATTCCAATATGTTAAACATATGAAAAAATATTGCTATAAAGTCAGCGAACACCCTAGTACATTTTTCTTCGAGGAAGAATTTGAAAACGGTAAAAAGAAACGATAAAAGTTGCTAACTGAAAAGTAAGAATAAAAAGAGCACTCCGCCCGAAACAGCGGAGTGCTCTTGTCTTGAAAAATTATCTGGATGCAGTATGTCCTGTATGACTGGATACAGTAGTTTTAAAACCAACATAAAAAGAAGAAAATGCAATGGCAAAATGCAGAATATTTGTAGCCACCATAAACATAATACCGCTAAATTCATGAGTGAATATACCTAAAATTGCGACAAGCAGATACACAACACCAAAAACCTTCGCATATAATAAACTTTTAGCTTCACTTGAACTCATAATAAGCGCCACAATACCAGAAACAATGTGAATCACATTATGAATCGGTGTTAGATGAAACAATTCTTCCATCGGAAAAACGAATCCGACAACAGCTAGAATTTGTGTAATTAATATATCATTTTTTTATCTTTATTTATTTCTGTTATTTTACATACGACAAGACTAGAGTTCTTGCAAGACTAGAAGAGCTTTCTTATCAAATTAAATTAACAGGTTACGCTGTTAAATTAAATAGTGTCAATTAAATGAGAGACTATAATGGTTTCTCATTTTTTGTTGATGTTTACCAAAAATTCATGAAATTTGTCTTAAATTAAGTAAACAAACTGAAACAATTATGAAGACTTTACTCATGCGAAGAAATCTCTTTATCTATATATAATTTTAGTAAATTCAAATAATAATAGATTGGGAGGAGAAGCTGTGTTGAAAAAAGGGCTGGTTTTATTTATTACGTTTTTATTTATAGGGGTATCGGGATTAAGTGATAAAGCTGAAGCAGCTAGTTATGTCAATCCGTATCAAACGTATACATATGAAATGATGACGAATGACATAAAAACTCTTGCACAAAAATATCCAGGCTTGGTTCAATATAGCTCACTTGGAAAAACGCCTTATGGCAGGGACATATGGGCGGTAAAGCTGGGCAGGGGGGATGCGACAGTTTTATATAACGCATCTCATCATGCGAGGGAATGGATAACAACCAATATTGTAATGGAAATGATTGATCAATACAGCGAAAAGTATGTATTGAATGGAACGATGGACGGATACAATGTTGCACATGTACTTAATAATACTTCAATTTGGTTTGTACCCATGACAAATCCCGATGGAGTAACTCTGCAGCAAAAAGGGCTTTCTGCTTTTCCGGCTGGAGCACATGCAAACCTTATTAAAATGAATGGCGGAAGCAAAGACTTCAAACGCTGGAAATCAAATGGAGAAGGGATAGATTTAAACCGCCAGTATCCTGCACGATGGGAAGATATCAATAATAATGCAAAAGCTCCTTATTACAAAGATTATAAAGGGAAAGTCCCGCTTCAAACGACTGAAGCAAAAGCAGTTTCTGCACTCACATACTTAGTGGATCCTGAGATTACAAATTCTTATCATACTGCCGGAAGAATTTTGTATTATCATTTTAACTATGGAAGCAATACATATGAGGGTGACAAGACACTTGGAAGTATACTTGCGAATATGACAGGATACAGGCTTATTCCTCCTGATACGAGTTTATCAAGTAGTGGAGGATATAAAGACTGGTTCATTCAAACTTTCAAACGGCCTGGCTTTACTTTTGAACTTGCACCTTATGCCGGAGAAACAAATCCGCCAGTTTCCATCTTTTCGGAAGAATGGAACCGTAATAAAAAGGCAGGACTTTATATGGCAATTGAAGGGGATAAAAGATGGGAAAAGCGTATTACTGCTTTAACAAAAACAATTACGCTTACACAAAAAGTACCTTTGCATGACCGCCCGAACATAAAACATAAAATGGCGGCAGCAAGTCTTTACCCAGGCACATATCAAGTAAATGCATCATTCGGAAATTTTTATCGTATACAAACGATTCTAGGAGCAAAATGGATTTCAAAATAAGAATTGAACAAGCAGCATTTTGCTGCTTGTTTTATTTTACTTTATTTTACAAAAAAATGCATAATGCCTCAATTGTAAGGAAAGATAATATGGAAAAATGATGAAGGGGGCTATTCCAATGCAACAGCAAAATCAAAATCAGATGCAGAATCAGCAGCAGCCTGTCTATCAAAATCCGCCACAAATTATCACAGGAAAAGATCTAAATTATGTTACGGACATGCTTTCATGGAACCTGCTAGGGACGAAAAAAGCACATTTCATGGCCACTCAATGTCAGGATACAGAGGTGAAAGCTGTACTTGAAAAAGCATGCCAAATGCATGAAAGCCATTATAAACGAATAATCGGCCATATTTCAGCACAACAAGCAGCAATGAATCAGACACAGGCCAATATCCAAAACTAGGAAGGAGTTTACAAATGAATCAATCCAATAAAATTCAAAACCCAAAATCTCCTGTACCTAAAACACCAGAGATGAACGACAGGGATTTTATCAATGATATTCTGTCCTATGAAAAATACATGACCGATTCTTATTCTATAGTATTAAATGAAGCAAGTCATGAAGCGCTTTACCAAGACTTGCTTACTGTATTTAACGAAACACAAAATATGCAAAGAGAACTGTACAACATGATGTTTAAAAAAGGCTGGTATTCTCTGGAACCTGCTGATGCTCAAAAGCTGCAGCAAACTTATCAGCAATTTTCAAACTATATGAATCAGTTCCCGCACCAGGGACCAGCTCAATAAAAGAGTTAACAAGCAGGATGTCCTTTAAGGGGCATCCTTTTTTGAATCCAACGACCTACTGCAATGATATTTTTAAATACTACTTTTAGTGTAGGACTCACTAGTAAATAATATGTGTTTTTACAGATTAACTGGATTTATAACTATTATTTGAATATTATGATAATTAAATGAATGAGTCGCCATTCATTTTTATTAAAAAGTCTTACATACATTTGGAGGGGATCTGAATGAAGATCTTTAATTTGTTATCAGCTGAAATTGCTAAACTCGCAGCAAACAAAGCTATTCTTTTTTCAGTCATTGCCGCATTACTTGTTCCTGTGGTATATGGAGGAATTCTTTTATCAGCAACTTGGGGACCTTATGATAATCTTTCTAACTTGCCGGTTGCAGTAGTTAATAATGATCGTGGGGCTGTTTCCGGAGAACAGGCGATTAATGTAGGGGAAGATCTCGTAGCGAATATGAAGGAAGGGAAAGACCTAGGCTGGAAATTTGTAAATTCAACAGAAGCTATGAAAGGGCTTCAAAAGAATGAGTATTATATGGCCATTATCATTCCAGAGGATTTTTCTGAAAGAGTAACAACGGTTTTAGGCCCGCAGCCAAAAAAGCTAGAATTAGAGTATATCCAAAATGAGGGACTTAACTTTTTAGCTTCCAAAGTTACAGAAACAGCTACACAAAGAATGCGTGAAAAACTTGCCGATACAATAACGGAAAAATATGTGACGAATATTTTAGGAGAGGTTTCTGATGGGTTTGGAAAAGCTGCAGATGGATCTTCTCAGCTTGCAGACGGTACAAGCCAGCTGCATAAGGGAACGAATGAACTCTTAACTTCTGTGACCTCCAAGCAATCGGATATTACGAAGCTGGCAAACGGAACAAAAGAACTGAAAAACGGAACTGGACTTTTACTAAATAAACTTAATGAAAAATCAGGGGATATCAACAAATTGGCAGATGGCTCAAAACAGCTGCACGAAGGTACAGTAAGCTTAAAGGATGGATCTTCGCAAATCCTTGCCGGACTTCAAAAAGCAGAACAAGGAAGTGAAGAGCTTAAAAACGGTGTTGCAGAACGTTTAGTCCCCGGAAGCAGAAAGGTAGCAGACGGGACGGGCCGGCTTAAGGACGGTTCGGCAAAACTTGCAGCTGGTGCACAAAGATTGGTTGCCGGCCTTGAAGAATATAAGAAAGCAAATCCAACTGTTAATGTAGGACCTTATTACCAGCAAATCATAGATGGTGCGAAAGAAATATCAAGTGGATTAACCAACCTTTCCGCAAAATCAGTTGCTTTGAATGAAGGAGCTGTTTCGGTCGCGGATGGAATCGCTTACAAAGTAGCTCCCGGAACAGTTGCCTTGAATGCCGGACTTAATCAATTGGTGGCCGGGCAGATAAAACTTGATCAAGGAGCTGGAAAACTTGAAGCTGGTGCAGCACAGATAGCAGACGGTAATGCTAAAGTCGATAAAGGGTGGAACGAGTTAATTTCAGGTGTTACACGATTAGATTCTGGAGCTGGCCAAATTTCAGATGGAAATGCAAAAGTTGATGAAGGGTGGAAAAAGCTGTCCCAAGGAGCAACCAAACTAAATGATGGAGCAGGAAAAATTAATGATGGAAGTGCAAAACTATCTTCTGGTCTGAAATCAGGTGCTGAGAAAACAGGCGGCATGAAGGGAAAGGATAATATCAATATGTTTGCTTCTCCTGTGCAGCTAAAAAGTAAAGCAGTGAATGAGTATGAACACTATCGTGATTCTACTGCTCCATATGTGCTTACACTTGGTTTGTTTGTAGGAATCTTAATCATGTCTCTATTCATTGATTTTAAAAAACCGCCGTTCATTTCTAGCTTTAACTGGTTTGCGGTGAAGTTTTTAAAGCTTGCGACACTTGCTGTTGTTCAAGCAATCTTGCTATTAATTGTCGTGCTATTTATTTTAAAGGTTAATGTGAGTAACCCAGGTGGATTAATCCTGTTTGCTCTTGTTGCAAGTAGTGCTTTTTCAGCCATCGTCCTTTTCCTGGCTGCCTTTGGCGGAAACGTTGGACGTTTTATTGCGCTTGGACTTGTTATCATGCAGCTATCAATTACAGGAGCTAACCTTCCGATTGAAATGCTGCCCGAGGAATATAGAAATCTGAGCCAATACTTGCCGTTTACTTATTCAATTGCAGGATTTAAATCTGTGATCACGTTAAATGATTTTGGGGCTGCTCTTTCAAACATGGCTATCCTGCTGACATTCCTTATTGTGTTTGCTCTATTAGCCTTTGCAGTGTTTAGCTTTAAGAAGGAGAGAGTGCACAATCATGACAGGGAAATAACTGCTTAGAAAAAATGAATAGAGAAAAAGACTGCCCTAAAAGATAATCATTAGGTCAGTCTTGTTTTTGTTTTACGCACTAATCGTATGAGAAGATTCAATTTTAGGTTCTGGTACAAAAAATAAAATTGAAATACCAATAATGAAAAGAATGACTAAGCTGAACACAGCGCTTGCTGAGTTTCCTGTAACTTGGGCTGTGATCGCAACCAATAATGGTCCCATGATGGAAGCGAACTTACCGAAAATATTATAAAATCCGAAAAACTCATTGGCGTTTTTCTTTGGTACAAGTTTAGCAAAGTAGGCACGACTAAGTGCCTGAATGCCTCCCTGTGAAGTTGCAACAAGCATCGCTAATATCCAAAAGTCGAGAGTAGTTTTTAAAAAGTAAGCATAAATACAAACGATGATATAAACACCAATACCTACATATAGCATCTTTTTACCTGTGAATCTTTCAGCTAATCTTCCATATAAAATGGCAAATGGTGCAGCTACAACCTGAGTGGCAAACAGAATAATTAAAAGATTAGTAGAACTGATGCCCAGATCAGATCCGTACGCTGTTGACATCGTAATAATCGTACCTACTCCATCAATATAAAAGAAATAAGCAAGCAGGAATAAGAATAATGCACGGTATTTACGGATTTCCTTTATCGTGTTACCTAAGCGTTTAAAGCTGTTGACGATTGGTTTTGGTTCGCGCTCGATTCCGTAACGCTGATAAACGTTTTTCAGCATGGGAATCGTAAAAACACCCCACCATACAGCAGTTATAAGAAACGCAATCTTACTTGCAATCGTGGTTGAGAATGGGAGAACTTCATTTTGGGCTAAAACGATAATGGCAATGCTGATTATAAAAGGAATTGTACTTCCAATATAGCCTAAGCCAAAACCTCTGGACGAGACTCTGTTCATTCTTTCTTCCGTTGTTACATCTGTAATAAATGCATCGTAAAAGACATTGGATCCGCTGGAGCCTATTGCTGTAAGGGTATAAAAAGTTAATAATAGCAGCCACTGATCACTTGGAATAAAAGCAAGGGTTGCAGTTGAAATCAAGCCAAGGGCAAAAAAGAAGGTGAAAAACCTTTTTTTCAGTCCTTTGTAATCTGCAATGGTTCCTAAAATGGGGCTGAGCATCGCCAAGATAAACGTGGCAATAGCAATCGTATAACCGAGATATGCAGTAGAATCTGAAGCACTGACACCGGCCTTCATAGCTGCAGCTTTATAAAACAGAGGAAATACGGCAGTTGTAATAATGATTGAGTAAGCAGAATTTGCCCAATCATAAAACATCCAGCTATTCTCTTCTTTTGTAAACCGTTTCATTTAGTTTGTCCTCTCTTTAACGATTTTTACAAGATTAAAAGTCTTTTAAACAGATAGTAAATCATCAATAATATGACCGTCTGTTTCTCCTAAATGGAGTCCAAGCAGTCTTGCAAATGTTGGTCCTTCATCTACAAGGCGCATAGATGGAACAACAATATTCTGACGAATGCCTTTACCTGCTGCCATGATAGTGGTTGTGTAGTTTTCTTTTTCAGGTGAGTATCCGTGTGATGCCAATGTATAGCGTTTAGCTCTTACATCTCTATCTGTAATAACATCAATAAATTCTCCGTCTAATTGTTCCTTGATGTAAAAACCTCGTCTTGCTTCTGCCATAAACGCACAGTTTGTATCTGCCCCTAGCGCTGCAACTTCATCTTGACTAATCACTTTTTCGATGCCATTTGTTTCATCAAGTACTAAATTCTTCAAAAGCTTTTCTACTACCTCCTTTGTTTTTATATCAGTAGGATCATTTAAGTAAATATATGCAGAACCATCACAGCTTTTGCAATAGGCTTTCCAATTTTGCACATGACCTCTTGTATTGATATCTATTAAGCCGTGTTCACGAAATAACACATTAAGTTTTACAGCTTTAGATTCATCAAGAGCACTATGATCCCCGAGAGCAACGACAGCAGAGTTCTCATATATTCCGCTCTCTTTCAGCGCTTGGATAATTCTTCCTAAGCGAAAATCATGCCTGCGAACAGCATCCATTGCCTCTTTAGAAGAAAATCCGTGATAATGACGTTGCGTGTCTAGATCTACAAAATGAACAAGAAGCAGTTCTGGTTTTTTCGTTTTAATGGTATGAACAGCAGACTCCAATACAAAATCATCGAGCTCGGGCTGATCAAGACCCTTCCGCAAATGTCCGAATCGGCGGTTCATATCCAATTGATAACGAATACTTCCGTTTACGAGTGAAACAGGAATTTGATGGTGCCAAGTATGGTTTGCAAAGATCTCAGGCATATTGTAGTCAATGTTTGCTCTCGCTGTAACTGGCCATAATAAAGCGGCAGTTTTCATACCAGCCTTTTTAGCTTCATCGTATAATGTGGTCCCTTGTACATGTTTGCGGTGCCAATACCAGTCAGGGGATACTCGACCTGGCTGAAGAAAAGTATTATTTACCACTCCGTGCCGATTTGGGTATTTTCCAGTCACGATGGTTGTATGACAAGGATATGTAACAGAAGGATAAATGGTCTTTACCTGATTGCAATAAGATCCACTTTGCAGAAGTTCCTTGAAATTTGGAAGTTCCTGCAGCTGAGGGAAATCCAGAGAGGAAAGGCAATCAAAAGATATAACAATTAAATGATCAGTGAGACGCTTCATAATGACCTCCAGCTAAAATGATTATCCATCCTTATGGTAAATAATAGCACAAGAATACAATTACGAGATAAGTATTGAAGAATGGTGGTGTTTCATAATACTAGACTTCCGATTTCCAAACTTTGGAAAGTATGATATGAATAAAATATCTTAAACGAGTTGGTGATTTCATGATTAAATGGTGGCTTGGGGTAGTATTTATGTTTTTTATAGCAACTGGAGTAGTAAGCTATTTATTTGTGATGGACTACGCGTCTGAAAAAGCGATGATCGAAATCTCTAAAGAATTATCTGCAAATGAAGAAGAAATCAATAGACTTCTCGCAGATCCTGAAATAAGAAAATACATTGAAACAGGAGAGACACCAACAAACAATCTGCCTTTTACAACTAGAAAACAAGCAGTAAAGCTTATATCTGAAAAGTACACGATAAGTGAATTAGCTAAAACGAGAGAACAGGTCAGCGGGGGATTAAACGAGAAAGAGAAGGAAGCAGTTTATGAAAAACTTTTAGAAAAGTTTACAGAAAATGAGCTTCTAGCCTTAAAGGTTGTAGCCTTAAAAGAAATAAAAAAGAATAAATAATACAAAAACCCTCGATCAGAGGACTTTTTTGTTATTAAAAGGATAATTTAATCGTTTCACCTGTTTTTGCTACATGATAGCTTTCGAATTCTCCCATCTCAACTATTATTTCTTTGCCAGTATCAACTACTTGTTTAATCTGTTCTTTTATGTCAGGGTGCATGTCATAAAGTATGGCGACACTTTCGGTAGGGACAGATCTAAACCCAGTGCTGATCATCATGACGGGTTCTCCCGTTTTATTATCATACATGGCAAAAGAATCACTGAACTCAATAGCATATAATGTTGCATGATGTTTTTTTGAAATATCGATTAGATCAGCGAGGTTTTCTGACTTTGAATCCATTATATTTACATACGTAAGCCCATCAATCATCCTTTTTTCGGGAATAATGTTTTCTTTTTCATTTGCTTTTGTCTCAGATACGATGTTAACTGTATGTTCCTCGCTGACTTGATTTTCGCCTTTAACTGACGGTTTAGCGTATATTTCTGGTTGATGAACTTCCTCAACGACCTGTTCTTTTTCTTTTAATGATGGGAATTGTTCCAAAGGCCGTTGAGCAGGGATATCGGATTTTGATATTTCCACCGACCTTTCTGTATGTATTTCTTTGTTCTCTTTAATATTTTGATTAGTAGTTGCCTTTGCTGTACCTTCATATTTATGATAATTTAAAACGCCGATTGTCAACAGAGAAGATAACGTAAAAATAACAGCACGATTTCTGTTCTTCATTCCAATCCTCCTTAAATCCTTACTCACCTATTAGACGAGATTAAATGCTTTTAGGTTTCGTTTGTTACAAAAATATTTCATGCATATTACAGATGTTGATTCCTAGTAATCATGATTTTTAAAAATGAAAGGGATATTTTTATGAAAAAAGAAATCTGAAAATTATAACATTTCATGACAAGACAAAAGAGAGGAGTAGAAAAAACAAAAATGTAAATGTGAATAAACAAAGTGGAAAAACAGAAGTTATACCTGCAGTTTCCGAATAAAAATAGATCCCTCACAAAGGTATGTGTGGGATTTGTTATTCCTTTAAGTATGAACCTTCTTTTTTTGTTGCAAACTAGAAACAGATTAAGGAGGTTTTAAATTGGAACAAACAAAAGTTATTTTAATTAAGTTTATCGTTTGTTTAATAGCATTTTGGATCGGTTTGGATTTATTTTTTGATGCGGGAGTCAGCGACATCTTATCTTTCGCAGTTACTGCCACAGTCATCACCTATATTGTTGCTGACCGGATTCTTTTACCCCGTATTGGAAAAAGAAATACATTGATGGTTGAATTTATTCTCGCTTATACAATCGTATGGATTTTTGGTTCCATTCTTTTAGAAGGATATCTTCAAATTGCATGGGGGAGTATTATTTCAGCAGGTATTATCACAGCCGGAGAAGTATTTGTTCATCAGTATCTATTAAAACATATGCCGGAACGGAAAACTGTAAAGCGCAAACATAGAAGATTCAGACAGCCAAGTTTAAGATATGCTACAGAGTTTGCTGAAGATCAAGACCCGAGAGATAAAAAGTAAATAGTTACTAAAAAAAGAAATCTTTTACAGGATTTCTTTTTTCATTTTTATGTTTCTGTGAAGTAAACCTTTACACCCTCGCAACCCACTATAAACATTGTTACATGAAAATATAGTTGCATTAAACAAAATAAAAGTATACCTCAAGGCATTTTCTAACTCGTATATTTTATAAATAATTTGAGAGGATTTAACACGGTTTTTTCTATGTTGTTTAACAAAAACTAAAATTAAATAAGATGAGGGAAAGGGGGAGTTTTCGTGAATAATCAGATCAAAAAAGTTATTGATTGGGTTCAAACAAAAGGTAAACAAATTCCTAATAGCATTATGGAGATGATGGGTAAACTAAATACTAAATCCACTATATCAGTCAGTAATTTAGCAAGTATTATTATTTATCATCCGAACACAGAAATAAGAAAAGATAATTGGTTAGGTTTAACTTTCCATGTTTATAAGTTAAAGATCGGAAATTTAACTTTTTATCTTGAAACAAAAGGAAAGAATAATGATTATATACTCATGTGCCAAGTTTTTGACGAAAATGGTCTTTTTTCCGAATATAAATCATACGAAAAAGTTATCTCTATTAACGATCAAATAAAGATCCCATTAATCGATCAAATTTAGCAGATGTAAGTTTTACCTTATTTAAACAGTTTTAAATGGAAGCAATCACCTTTTGTTTTTTTATTATTTTAACCAAACTAAAAGTGTTCAAAATGTGAACAATAAAAGAGGGGTAATAAAGATGAGAAGAATGGATCGGATTTTACCGATAATCGCTTCAGTTGGAGTGGGTATTGCAGCTTATCAGATGATGAGTGGAAATGGTGGAAAGATGAAGAATATGTTACCACATGCTTCAAACATGATGGGTATGGGTACAGGTATTCAGGGACAAGATCAACAACAATCAGACAATCAATTACTTTAATTAGAAGTAGGAGTTAAAAGATTACCGATAGGATAAGTCATCCCCTTTAGATTCGGAAAAAAAAAGCATCATAAAACAATAATAAAAGCAGTGGGATTCGGATGTGAAATCGCACTGCTTTTCCTCAAGGGTTTTTAATCTTTATGTATGGTGGAGACAGCGGGATCGAACCGCTGACCTTTTTGCTGCCAGATGAAATCCAGAAATAAAACTAAGTTTATTGAGGTGAATTAAGATTAAATAAGTCTTATTTAATAAGGGTTTTGAGAAATTCGGAATAGAAATAAAACAATACAAACCAATAGAATAAATTACGTCTGTGCACTAATTTGTGCACTGATTTAAATTTTTTAAAATTAAAAAGAGCCTTACAAAAACATATCAGTTTTTGTAAGGGTGCTTATTAATTTAAGGACTTATGTATTTTTGTATGCATACCAGTATAATCCCAGTACACCGTGTCGTTTCTTTTTAGTTGATCTCATGTATTCCTTTAGATCGTTTTCCATTTCATCTCTTTCAATCTCATCTGTAGTAAATATAATTTGCCTTGTGTCCCAAAAAGGTAGCTGGAAAAAGCACCTGAAGCCGGAATTATGTGACGCTGTTTTAAAATTTCATTACCGTTACCTTTTGATAAAAATTAATCGGTGTTGAAAATATTCTAAACTAATATGGGGAGAGTCCAATTTATATTTTGTAGACACGCTCATCTACATATAATGACGTTTATCTGAAAAAGGCGTAGATGACGCAGAAAGAATTACTCAAATACTTGTACTAGAAAATATAGATTTTGTCATTTCAATTCCATCAAAAGGGAGTTTAAACAGTCGAAAGAGGACAATTTATAGGTAATGAAGTTGTTTTTGTGAATGGTTTTAAAGAACAGAAATTGTCTGAAGGTCCTGTTGAGGATTTTAATATAGCTATCACAAAAGTTTGAGAGGAAGAAACCTTTTCTTGGAAGATGGAGAATCCAATATTAGTGATCAGAAACGGGGAGTTAAGGCAACTTTAAAGGTATTAGAAAGTATAATTATATAAAATTGGGTATAACTAAAATAACATAGCTACGAAGGTAGGGCAGATAATGGAACGCCTTGGAAAATCACATTTAAAAAACAAACTTGAAACCAATATCAACCAATCCTTCGAAAATTCGAGTTCAAATATTAGCAAAAACATTGCAGAGAATGAGCAATTTTTAAAAAATATGTTTCAAAACTGTTCTGACATTATATTTCGTGAAATTATGATACACGGTGAAACCAAATTACTATTGATTCATGTTGATGGTATGATCAACACAGATATCATTACTTCAAACGTTCTAAAACCATTAATGTATGGTGGTCTGCCTCAAGGTCTCGGGACGATCGACAGTATTGCCCAAATGTTCGAACAAGAGGTCTTTTCCGTTTTACCAATTAAGAAACTTTCCAACTATGGAGATATCGTTGATCATATTCTAAAGGGAAATGCTGCCATATTGGCCGATGGTGAAGATGTGGCCCTTCTTGCCGATGTCTCAAAGTTTAAGACACGAGCCATAGAAGAGCCTTATAATGAGGCAGTCATTCGAGGACCTAAAGAAGGTTTTACAGAGCAACTGCGGATAAATACCACGATGCTACGCAGGATAGTGGCAACACCGAAGCTGAAACTCGAATCTTTAAAAGTCGGGAAACTGACAAGGACCGATGTAGTCATTGCTTACATAGAAGGAATTGTTTCCCTATCCGTCCTGAATGAAGTTCGCAAAAGAATAAATCAGATAAAAATCGATGCAATTATTGAATCAGGGTATATCGAAGAATCCATTGAAGATACTCATCTTTCTCCCTTTCCGCAAATGGACGTCACTGAACGTCCTGACATTGTTGCCGCTAAATTGGTTAAGGGAAAAGTCGCCATATTAGTCAATGGAAGCCCATGTGCACTTGTCGTTCCAATGACGTTTTTGGAAGGACTTCAGGCGCCTGACGATTATTATGAACGATTTTTGTTCGTATCCTTTATTCGATGTATTCGCTATCTATTAGTTTTCTTGTCGGTTGTTTTCCCTTCTATTTATATTGCGTTAACCACTTTTCATCCGGAGATGGTACCTCAAGAACTAATGATAACGATTGCATCGCTGCGAGAAAAAACACCTCTTCCGACCGTGATTGAAGTCTTTATGATGGAGTTCATGTTTGAAGGTTTACGGGAAGCAGGGATCCGTTTGCCAAAACAGATAGGTCCACTCGTAAGCATTGTTGGAGCATTAATCATTGGGGAGGCGGCTGTCAACGCTGGAATCATTTCTGCACCTATTGTCATTGTCGTTTCGATTGCCGGAATCTGCTCGTTTATCATACCGCGACTTCGTTCTGGTTATCCTTTTAGGATGTTAAGTTTTCCTTTATTGATCCTATCTGGAACATTTGGCCTATTTGGTTTGGCGATTGGAATCATTGCCATTTTAATTCACTTGGTTCAACTAAGTCCATTTGGAACTCCTTATTTAACTCCGGTAGCTCCACTGATCACGCATAGACTTAAGGACTTGTTCATTCGATGGCCTCGAAAGCGTGCCATATATACTGGACCTGACAATGAGGCGGATCAACCATGAAGAGGGCAGGGAAACTTTGTTTCGTATGGCTGCTAATGATATTGAGCACAACCGGCTGCTGGAACCTGAGGGAACCGGATCAACTCGCATACGTTTTGGGGACAGGGCTGGATTTAACAAAAGACGGTCAGTTACAAATTAGTATTCAAATCGTGATACCCTCCGGTGTTGACGGTGGACAAGAAAGCGGCGGTGGAACCAAGGAAAAAAGCTTCCGTGTGATAAGTGCGACAGGAAAGAACGTTTACGATACGGTTCCAAGCTTTCAGGCGCAGCTATCGCGAAGTTTATTTCTCGGGCATCGCCGGATCATTCTCATCGGGCAACGGCTGGCCGAGCATGGAATTGGCAACTTGCTCGACGAGTTTATTCGCAATCCTCAATCGGAGCTGCGTTCAAGGATCTATGTTGTGAAAAACGGTCAAGCGAAAGACATCCTTTCTGCAGAGCCGATTTTCGAGCCGTTTACACCCACGGAACTCGTGCGTCAGCAAGCCACTCTAGGTTTAAAGCGTTATTATTTCCGCGATTTTTTGTCGGATGCTTTGAGTCAAGGCTTGCAGCCCATGGTGCCGACGGTTCGCTTAACGGATTCAAAGCAATTTGTCTATAGTGGAACTGCCGTTTTTAACAAAGACGAAGGCCTGAAATTAGTAGGTTTCTTGAATAGTAAAGAGTCTAACTATGCTTACTGGATTACAAACAGACAAACCACCTTTACCATCACTTCTATCGTCAAACAAGGAAATGGAAATGTTAGCTTAAAACTGCGATCATTGGATCGACGTATTCGTGTAAAGATGATCGATAAGCAAATACAAATTGACGTCCATCTCACTGGAGAAGGAACCATTCTCGAAAACAATACGAACTTGGATCCAACCAAACGAAAGGATCTCAACATTATTCAAGAAGAACTCAGCCAAACGACTCAGAAATCGATACAGAAGATGATCAAAAAAGTTCAGGAGCAGTACAAGACAGACATCTTTGGGTTTGGTGAAAGTGTTCATCGTAAGTACCCTTATCAGTGGAAAACCTTGAAACAAGATTGGAACGATACTTTTCCTGAGCTCGATATTTCGGTCAAAGTAGAACTTCAAAGCAAAGATCCGGGCGAAACTACTTCGTCTATCAAGAGTATACCTTAATTCTGGTTCGGGCAGTATCGTATCGATGAGGAGTGGAAAGAATATGAACATGCAAGGATCACAATTGGTTTGGATTATTGTAACAACTGAAGTCAATGCGTTAATCGGGATAACTATTTCACCAGCGATCTTAATATCAAAACAAGATACGTGGCTTTCGATGTTGGTTGGGGGTGGAATAGGTTTAGTCTTAACCTTGCTTGTTGTTCATCTGAGTACTCTCCATCCCAATCAAACATTGACCCAATTTAGCCAAGCTCTGCTGGGTAAATGGTTAGGGAGACTGATTGTCATTCCATATCTCATTGCCTGGTACACGCTATCTGCTTATTTACTGCGCGAATTTACAAGTTTTTTGCAACCTATTCTAATTGACAGAACACCCCTGTGGATCATCATGATACTCTTATTAGGTTTAATGGTATATTTAACCTGTTCCGCAGGTATTACGGGAATCGGTCGATTATGTCAAATAGTGGGACCCATTATTATCTTTGTGTTGATTGTTTGTTTTATTTTAAATGTCGGCAATGCGGACTGGCATAATCTACTCCCTGTTTATGTCGATTCCGGATGGGTTAATATTTTAAAAGGATCGCTTCGTCCCTCTTTTTGGTTCGCAGGCCCGTTCACCTTATTGGTTATTATCTCTTTTATGCAAAACCCGCAAAAAGCGATTGCTAAATCGATGTTAGGTGTTGGTATTAACATTTTCATGGTTTTAACTGCCACACTTATGGTATTGATGGTTTTTGGTCCCAATTTAGCAGCAAAAATAAGGTTTTCTTACTTTATGTATGTAAGAACCATTGATATATTAAACTTCATTCAAAACTTAGATATATTCACCATATTTATTTGGATTTTCGGAGTGACTATTCAATTATCCTTATATTTGTTTGTCGCCAGCTATGAAACGGCGCAGTGGTTTAATGTGAAAGAATGGAAGAAAATCATTTGGTTCGGCGCACCGGCGATTTTTTTGATGGCGATTTTGATTCCGAATGAGTTGTTTCTTGCAACATACGAAAAATTTTGGGCATCTGTGATATTCCCAGTTTGTGGTATCGGGATCCCCCTTTTATTATGGATCGTTTCGGTCGTCAAAAAGAAAGCATCTGAATACAAGGTTTGAGTTCCTGTAATCTATTTTTATTTATTCCATTAGACAAAATAGTAATTCAAGAAACGGGTGCTTTCCTGGAACAAGGATAAACGCTCATTTTCGATTTTAGGGCCAAACAGCCGGTCGTACGACTTCGGATCGGTATCGCTTTATTGGCTTGCGGAGCCTGGCTTGTCGTTCTCTCCGGGACATCGGAAAGCATAAGCCTAATGTGGATCGGGGTGCTCGTTCAGGCGCTTGGCAGCGGTTGGACGTTCCAGATCAGCCTGCGACTGGCCGGCGAGCTTCCGAATGCATCGGAGCGGCCGAAGGTGATAACGACTTTCTACTTTGCGGGTTACATCGGATTTATTGTTCCCATCGTGGGAGTCGGTCTCCTAAGCTACTTATTTGACTTGTACGTGTCTCTGATCATCCTGAATATTCTCGCTTCCCTGGTGGTTCTCTACATGTTGGGTTATTCAGTAAGGTTTGCGCGGTACTATGCCGCCAGAAACGGAACGCAAGCTCAGGCGGAAGGTCTTTTATCCGAGGCGAGTTCGCAGGCCTTGCAATCCTGACGGATGAGCGGGCGGTTTAATCGCCGTGCCGATGGGTTACCTTGATCATTTATTTTTAAAAGGTTTTAGTATTTATTTGTGCTTTAAAAAACACATAGTATCTGTTCCGTACACAGGTACAATAATGGGATAGTCATTATTAAAAAAGAGCAACAGATAATCTGTTGCTCAGATTGTTGAGGAATGTGTTCAACCATTCCTGGCTTTAAGCAGCTATAACAGAAAAGTCAATTCAAATTAACCCCTTTAGAAGTACTCTGAAGGGGTCTTGTTAATTCCTTTTGAGCAAACTGCTGGCTTTTGTTTTAGCAAATAATGACAACTGTTCTTATAGTAGATTGCCAATTATTATGTCACAAATGGGGCAGGATACGTTTGGTATGATTAATTATTTTACTTTCAGATTTTGATCAGAATGGTGAGCTCCTTTAATTAGTTGATCAAATAAGTATCCTTGTTTTATAAATAATTGGTTTACGATATCCCATAATAACATGCTTGACATAAAGTTAACTTTACATTGTAAGGTTAATATACGAGGTGAGAATAATGTATCAAATTTCTGAAGTATCTAAACTTGTAGGCTTATCTATCTCTACTATTCGCTACTATGAAAAACTTGGACTTATAGACACACCCATTAAAAATGCTCGTGGATATAAAGAGTATGATGAACAAATTATTCAATATCTTGGTTTTATTGTTCATTTAAGAGATACGGAGATGCCATTAGATCAAATAAAAACCTATGTAGATGCTTACAAAAGAAATGACTACTCTTCCTGTTATTCTATTTTACAAGAACACGAAAAAAGAATAGAGCTTGAATTACGGAAACGCCTACAAATTTTAGAAAAGGTACAATATAAAATTTCTCACTTTAGTAACCTTAAAGGTGGAGGAAAATAGTGCAAAAACCATTGCAAACAAGCTATACTGCTCGTACTAAAACAGATGAGGTTATACAAGGTATTGACTTAAAAGGAAAAGTGGCAATCATTACTGGTGGATATGCTGGTTTAGGATTAGAAACAACCAAGACTTTAGCTTTCGCTGGAGCAACTGTCATCGTCCCGGCAAGAAATGTTGAGAAAGCAAAAAAAGCTTTAGTAGGTATTCCTAATGCCATACTATATCCTGCTATCTTCGATTTAAGTAAAAGATCTACTATAGATTTTTTTCTGCAATGGTTTAATAAGAATTATCTAAAACTAGATATATTAGTAAACAGTGCTGGGATAATGGCTATTCCACTAACTAAAGATGAAATGGGAAATGAGATGCAACTTTCCGCAAACTACTTAGGCCATTATTACTTAACAAAGGGATTACTTCCAAAGCTACAAAAAGCTAATGGAGCTAGAGTAGTTCATCTCTCTTCTAGAGCACATCGGTTCTCTCCTTTTCACTTTGATGACCCAAATTTCAATCAAAGCCATTACGATAAGTGGACTGCGTATGGCCAAGCTAAAACAGCTGTTTCTCTTTTTAGTGTAGCAATGGATGAACTGTTTAAAAAAGATTTGATCCGTTCCTTTACTGTTCATCCTGGAAGTATTGTAACTGGGCTTTCTAGTAATTTGTCAGATGAAGAGTTAGCAACAATGGGCGCAATTAAATCAAACGGAGAACGTGGATATGATCAATATAATGACGAGCATAAAACCATCTCAGAAGGTGCTGCTACTATTGTTTGGTGTGCCACTAGTCCTCAATTAAACGGATTTGGCGGGGTCTATTGCGAGAATGTAAATATTGCCCCTATATCTACAGAGAAGAATGATAAGGTAGGGGTTAAACCATGGGCAATTGATAAAGATCTAGCTTTAAAGCTCTGGAATGAAACTCCTCAACTATTCCGTTAGTGATTTCTTCTAATTATGTCGTTCTTCGTAAGTGGCATAGAAGTTTAATATTCCACTTACGTAATATCCTTATACTATTCGTATAATACACACTAAAACGCTTTAATATTTTATTAGAAAAACGTCTAAGTCTATGGTACATATGGATTTAGATGTTTTTTTTATTATAGCATAATTATGGTTAAGAAGGATTAATGCTCTTTTATTCCTACTGTTTAGAAAGCTAAGAACTTTCAGGACATGATGATTGTTAGAACTCTTCTTTACACTGTAAGCGTAAGTGAATTAATAAATATTAAATTGTCTGAAGTAGATTTTGACAGATGTCAAATCCGGATTAACCAGGGAAAGGGAAAGAAGGACAGAATAGTTCCTTTCCCACATTCCTTTAAAGAGTTGTTGGCAATGCATTCGGGTGCAAGAGTTAAACAAAACGTTGTTTCGGCAGCGTTTTTTCTAATTGCGCTAAAGGGCAGATTAGTTGAGGATTGGTTGTAGTTATCAATAAATAATTGAACGTTCCGTTTTCCTTGAACTAAGAAAAAACCTCTCTAAATTGCTGTTAATTTAGGAATTTCACGAGAGGTCTTTTTATATGTTGCTCTT
This sequence comes from Fictibacillus nanhaiensis, assembly GCF_023715445.1. Classification (GTDB taxonomy): domain Bacteria; phylum Bacillota; class Bacilli; order Bacillales; family Fictibacillaceae; genus Fictibacillus; species Fictibacillus nanhaiensis_D. The sequence continues at coordinate 1,175,591 of NZ_JAMBOD010000001.1, read as the reverse complement.
CGAAAAATATTTCCGAGTATCTTCACGTGTTTTTTGGGGTAAGACACGTTCAAGCTCTTCATTCAACCATGAAAGTGTTTTACCACGCAAGTAATCACGCATTTTTTCTTCCGCAGCGAGCATAACTAAATTGATGCTACAAGAGGAGGGAGCTGAACAGGAGCCTTCTCTATACAAATAACCATTATCTTTAATATTTTTACATTGAAAAATAGGCTTAGGACCTTCAACTGCTTCAACTACATCCCAAAAGGAAATATCTTCTGGGGACTTAGATAACCTATATCCTCCCTTTACACCGGAGACAGAACTTACAATACCAGCCTTAGATAATTTACCGAAAACTTTTGATAGAAATGTCTCAGAAAGTCCTTGGAATTCTGCCAAATCCTTTATCCCAACACTTTCCTTTGAAGGAACATCAATTAAATAAACCAGGCAATGTAAAGCATATTCAACCCCGACACTATATTGCATATAAACTCACCTGCTTTTAATTTTAAGTGTTACCAAATTGTATCTTAGGAGTATTTAGAGTGTTAGTCAAATAAAAAAATTCTTATTTGGTAAATTATATATTTTGACAAAAATAATTAGTCGTTGTATTATCGATAAAGTAAATCGACGATTAATTGGATCTTTAATTATTAACCTAAAATTCAGGAGAAATGCAAATGAACAAAACACTTATCATTAACGCACATCCAAAAATAGATGGTACTTCATCAGCTAGCTTGCAGGTTTTTAACCACTTTTTGAAAGCTTATAAAAAATTAATTCCAGATAGCAAAGGAATTGCACAGATTAACCTGTACAGTGATGTAGTTCCTATGGTAGATCAAACGGTTTTAAGTGCATGGGAAAAACAACAAAAAGAAGAAGAACTAACCTTCGAAGAACAAAAAGTAACGGAGCGTATGTCCGAGATCTTGCAACAATTTAAAAGTGCAAATACGTATGTCATCGTTTTACCTTTGCATAATTTTAATATTCCATCAAAGTTAAAAGATTATATGGATAATATTATGATCGCACGTGAAACTTTTAAATATACTGAAAATGGGTCAGTGGGCCTCCTTAAAGACGGACGAAGAATGCTTGTCATACAAGCAAGTGGTTCAATCTATACAAATGATGATTGGTACACAGAAGTTGAATACTCTCATAAATACCTAAAATCAATGTTCAATTTCCTTGGGATTGAAGATTATCAAATCATTCGCGTACAAGGAACTGCTTTATTGGAGCCAAATGAGGTATTAGAAAAAGCATATAAAGAAGTTGAAGAGGCTGCTTCAAGAATAGCTACTAAATAATGAACACATGACCAAAGAAAGGAAATGTTAAATTAAACATTAATATGACATTTCCTTCAATATAACAAAAGGGGAGAGTTTGGTTTAATATGGCGAAAGTTCTATACATTACTGCTAATCCAAAACCAGTTGAAAATTCAGTTAGTCATAGAGTAGGGCAGGCTTTTCTTCAAGCTTATCGCAACTCTCATACAAATGACGATATTAGAGAAATAAATTTATATGAAGAAGACTTTCCAATAATAGATTACGATGTCCTTAACGGTTGGGGAAAAATGCGTAAAGACGGAATTTCCTTTTCAGAATTGAATGAAATAGAACAACAAAAAATAAATGCTTTAAATACATTTACAGAAATGATAGCGAACGCTGATAAATATGTATTTGTATCTCCTATGTGGAACTGGGGAATTCCACCACGATTAAAAGCATTTATCGATTCCTTTGTAGTAGTAGGAAAAACATTTCATTATACGGAGAATGGCCCTGTCGGACATTTACAAGGTAAAAAAGCTATTCACGTTCAAGTAAGCGGTGGAATTTACTCTCAAGGACCTTTTGCGAAAATGGATCATAGTCATCCATATTTAAAACAAGTGCTTAATATCGTAGGTATAGATGATGTGGAAGTTTTGTATGTGGAAGGACATGACTTTGACAGAGATAAAGCAGATGATATTATTCGCAAAGGTATATTAGATGCAGAAAAACATGCGATGGCTTTTTAATTTGACTTTATCTTAGTTAGAAGTAGTTTGTAAAGTCAAAACAATTTTTCATTATGGGAAAGAAATTATAATGGCTACTGTTAGAAAAGCTGAACCGAAAAATATAAATTAATTAACTGAACTAATGTATGAGTATATCGTTGACTTTTTATCAAAGACTTGAACCACCTATGGAAAAAGTCCATCAACTTTTTTATACATTACATAATCAAAAGGAAGGAGCACAATTTGTTTTCGAACAAAATGAAGAGTTAGTTGGTTTTGCTACATTATACTTTACATTCGATACACTATTTGCGCACTGTGGAAGAACGATATTGATAAAAGCCTATCCTATCGCTATCCAAGAGTTAAAAGAAGAAAATATATACCTATAAATATATAATCTGCCCCAAAAGGTCGTTAACTGACGACTCTTTTGGGGCATTTTTTTTTTTCACTTTATTTTTGGTTTTTTTGTATTTTTAATAACTGGAACTGAGATCCCTCTTTGGACAGGTTCAACGTCATTTCCTTTATCTATACTTTTTATCTCCTTCTTCAGTAGATGTTGCGGGCCGCATTGCAAATCGTGGAGTACAGACGGTTACAGATATCCGAAAAGCAGGAGGGAAAGCAGAGTTTGTGCAGAGGGATCTTAGTGATGCGACGAGCGCATGAACTTGGCGAACCGGGAGTCGAACACTTGGCCACAGTGGATTATCTTCTTCAGTAAAATGGAGTTGACGCTCCAAAAAAATATTGTTATGATTGGTCTGCTAAAAATGGAGTTAACATTCCAAAAATGTTCCCTTGGAATTGGGCGTGCGATATCGCTCAAATTAGCGTCAGTAGGTACTGACGTAGTGATTTTATACATTAGGTAGAAAGTCATTGGCACTTCAAGTAGATGTTTCAGACGCGGATCAAGTGAATCAAGCATTTCAAGAAGTGATGAAGTTGTTTGGTAAGATTGATGTCTTGATTAATAATGCCGGCATCACGAAAGATAATTTAGTGATGAGAATGAATAAATAAGATTTGAATCGAGTGATGGATGTCGATCTTAAGAGTGTTTTTCTTTGTTCAAAAGCAGTCATGCGTCCCATGATGAAACAACGAAAAGGTCGAATCATCAACATCAGTTCAGTGGTTGGTGTTGCAGGGAATCCTAGTCAAGCGAACTATGCAGCAGCAAAAGCAGGCGTGATCGGGTTAACCAAAACGTTAGTGAAGGAATTGGCAAGCCGGAATATTACAGTCAATGCACTTGCGCCGAGGTATATTGAAACTGACATTAACTCTTATTTATCGTGGAGAGAAGAAACTATGAAATTGATTCCGCTCAGGCGGGCTGGAACACCGGAAGATTTTTCGGAAAAGAGAAAGGCACTGGACTTGGACTAATGATCTCGAAATAAATCATAGAAAATCATTATGGAACCCTTTACCTTTGGAGTGATAAAAAACGGAACAACCGTTGAAGTTATATTACCATTATATTAATTTATTGATACTAAACTGCTGCTTAATATATTTCATTTCATATAGGTTTTAACGTTTTTTTTACTTGCTGATAGAATAGGGATCATTAGATAGTCAATACTTACCGTCATAATTATTGTCGTAAAGTATAATAAGGGGGATGAAATAATGAAGTATGGCTATGTTCGTGTGAGGGCAATTCATCAAGATTTAGAATCACAATTGTTTTAATATATTAACCTAGTTCAAATTAATGAACTAGGTTCTTTATTATTATATGCTCGAAAAAGAGGGGTGCGAAAAAATTATTCCTATAAAACTTTCAGGAACAAAGAATAGTCATTCAAGTTTTGATCAACTTATTGTTGATTTGAAAGAAGGAGACCTTGGTGATTACAAAAGTAGACCGTTTGTTCGAAATACGAGGTTAAAATATCAAAAAACTTTATATAATAAATTAAACGCTTAGAAATTGAAATAATTTTTAAAAATTATTATATGGGAGTGATAGTAGATGTTTGAAATTTTAATAAAAGATGAACAAAATACACCCATATATCTTACCATCTATCGGCACATTCGAGACGCCATTCGAAATGGAGAAATAACGAATGGTATGCGCCTGCCTTCTATAAGATCATTACAAATGCAACTAAATATCAGTAAAACACCGATTGAAACAGCGTTTCAAATGTTAATCGCTGAAGGATACGTAATTAGCAAGCCACGATCGGGTTTTTACATAATAAATCCACAAACTGTTTTGCCTATCAAACAATATGAACTCGATGCTGATCAAGAAATTAAAGGCATTAACTGTCCACCTATTGAATCTAAACCGACAATTGATTTTAATCCTTCTGCTGTTGACCCACATTGTTTCCCAATTCGAGTCTGGAATAAGATGTTGAAAGAAGCTCTTGAAAATTTTTCAATGGATATTGGAAAATATGGTGATCTTCAGGGAGAATCTAAACTTCGCGCAGCACTAGCAGATTACTTATTTAATGCGAGGGGCGTTCGTTGCACTCCGGAACAAATCATAATTGGCAGTGGAATAGCAGATAGTATCCGAATACTTTGCCATCTGTTTAACGATCATTCCCGAATAGCATTTGAAGAACCAGGATATAACTTGGTACGTCAACAATTTATAATGAATGGTTTTAAAATATTACCTATCCAAGTAGGGGAAAAAGGGATTTCAGTTAACGATATAGAAGGTAGGTCCGCAAAACTTGCTTATATCACTCCTTCACACCAGTTTCCCACAGGATGTATTATGCCTTTTTCCGAAAGGGAACATTTGTTAAAGTGGGCAGTTAATAAAAATGCATTTATTATCGAAGACGATTATGATGGAGAATTCAGGTATATTGGAAAGCCTATCCCTTCTCTACAAAGTATAGATGAATATGACAGAGTGATATATATTGGTACTTTCTCCAAGGTTTTTACACCAGCTTTACGAATGAATTACATGGTATTGCCACAAAAGTTATTGACAAAATTGAAGGAAAGTTCTTTTGAATTCACATCCGCCCCTTCTCGTATTACCCAATGGGCAATGATTTCTTTTATAGAACAAGGACATTGGTATCGGCATATCCGCAGAGTACGTAAATTATATCGTAAAAAGCATCATAAATTACTTGTGCTTATTCAGGAAAATTTTCATAACCATGTAAAAATTACTGGTCAAAATGCCGGCCTTCACATACAAATCACGGTTAACACGAATCAGTCCACAGAAACCCTGATAAAATCAGCTGCTGAAGAGGGAATAATTGTCTATGACTTTAAAAATATGTGGATGACCATAAGGACTGATCCTCTCCCAAGATTGTATTTAGGGTTCGCTGGTGTGAGTGAGAAAGACATGGAAAAAGGAATAGAGTTATTAAAGAAGGCTTGGTCACCCTTTCTTCTTAAATAGTAAACCTCATGCTAATCTGACTTTTTAAATAGAATTAAACTGACCATTTATAAGTGGTCAGTTTAATTCTATTATTGTGATGAGATAAATTATAGTATTTTTGAAAGGATGAAGATAAAGATAAACGAAACTATAAATTTAAAACATAAATTTGGTCTTGGAATAACTCCTCAACAGTTTATAGACAGTATGGAAATTCGAGTAATGAAACAAAGCAAAATCTTAAATACGAAGGACCAATTTTTGTACAACTATGAAAATTTCTCATGGGAAAATAAAACGGATAACTTGTTTTTTAATTCAGTTCGTAACCCTCAAGATCTTTATTGCTTAATTCTTTGTACCGATTGGTGCCCAGACGTTATTTGGAATGTCCCGGTTCTTTTCCGGGTTATGGAAAAATGCAACATTCCTACAGAAGTATTATTAATGGAAGAACACTTGGAAACTATGGACCATTTTTTGACTGATGGAGTACGTAACCAACCGATTGCTGTCATTCTAGATAAAAATGGTAATGTATTGGGTAGATGGGGAGCTCGTCCTGCCTATATTCAAGCTGTCATGGATCGATTTAAAAGTTCCAATCCTGACAAGGAAGCTCCTGATTACCGAGAGAAAATAGGAAAAGTATATGGAGAAATAGGTGAGTTGTATCATTCGGGAACTCACTATCAAAACGTTCTACTGCATGAATTAACTGTACTTTTTTCCTCTATAAAAGACTTTGGATAAAGTTTTACAATTGTTAAGGAAAGAAGGACATTGTTTAAGGCTTAAAATTAAACTTTATTGTCACTTTATAGATAAAATTATTGGTTATTTAATGTTAACATTTTATTCCATCTGCAAGGCGTTTTTTGGACTTATCTAGGACTTACCCCGTAGAGAGCAGACCGTTACAGATATCCGAAAAGCAGGAGGGAAACGAAGTTAATAAAAGAGGAATTCATTTAGGAGAAGGAAATGTTTGTCACAAACGTACCTGAAGATGAACAAATGTAACTTTTGGACATATTAAGGAACAATAGCAGACCGTTATCGAATTTGGTTTAAAGAATGGAATTGAATTGAATAAACTTTTTTAGGAGGAAATAAAATTGAAACAAAGAATTGATTATTACAATGTAGCACCAGACGCACTTGAAATCATAGGGGAAATGGATAAGTATACGGTAACTACAGATATAGACCGTAAACTTCGTGAACTTATTAGACTTCGTGCTTCTCAAATTAACGGCTGTCCACTTTGTATGTATATGCACACAACAGATGTCCTGAAAATGGGTGAAACAGAAGAAAGAGTATATTGTATTAGTGCTTGGGAAGAGTGTGAATTTTACACAGAAGCAGAAAAAGTAGCTTTAGAGTTGACAGAGCACGTAACATTAATCCCGACAAAACGTGTGCCAGATCAGCTTTATCAACGAGTGCGTAACCACTATGACGAAAAACAGTATGTTGACCTTGTTCTAATCATTAATCAAATTAACACTTGGAATAGAATTGCTATTGCAATGGGGCAAACAGCAATTGAAAAATAATAACTCTCAGCGGTCCTCTTAATAGTATTTGTTTCGGATACATTTAACATTATTTTTATCTTCAGCAATCAGGCCCAAACGACAAGTTCCTAAAAAATGGTTATACTGACTGCAGATCTGTTATCAAACAGATTATATTTAAACCCGTTGATTATCCGAAAAATTCCGTATAAAAAACAAAATAAGAAGGTTGGTTCTACATGATAGGAACGGAGAGTAAAAAACAAGAAATTTTAAAAGCTTACCAGTTCAGACATGCTTGTAAGGTATTTGATAACAACAAAAAGATTTCGGATGAAGATTTTCACTTTATTTTGGAGACAGGAAGATTGTCTCCAAGTTCATTCGGCTTCGAACCGTGGAAGTTTGTCGTGATCCAGGATGCGGCACTTCGTGAAAAATTAAAACCTGTATCCCTCGGTGCACAGGGACAACTGCCCACTGCCAGCCATTTTGTCGTTATATTGGCCAAAAGAGAAGAAAACTTAAAGCATGATTCGGATTACGTGATCAAAATGGTGAAAGACATTCATCACATGCCTGAAGAAGTTATGCAACATCATTTAGGTTTCTACAAAAACTTCGCCAAAACAGAACTCGAAGATAATGACCGTCTCATGTTTGAATGGTCAATCAGACAAACATATATAGCATTGGGAAACATGATGACAGCCGCGGCTCAAATCGGTATTGATTCCTGTCCGATCGAAGGTTTTGATAAAAAGCAGGTGACCTCTATTTTACAAAATGAGGGTATCATTAACGCTAACGATTTCGGTGTATCATGTATGGTCGCTTTCGGATATCGTGAAAAGGATCCTAAACGTTCACAAACAAGACAAAATCTTGATGAGATTGTTGAGTGGCGCTAAACTTAAGATAAATTTCAGCATTAGAGGACACGTTTTGCTAATAGGTTGGATGAGTTTAAGTGGGGGTTGCTAATGGCAACTCCCTTTTTATGTGTTAACGACGGGGCAGATTCAAAAAGGGGTACGTAAACGATTCTGGATCTCAGGCGCATCTATGGAAAAAAACAAAGAAATAAGATGTTAGATGTCAATAAAATTGTTCCAGAAAAGGGCGATTTAATGGAATGAGATCTCGAGGGAATTCTGGATATTTATGTTATTATTGTATGAGATTGTGAAGGAAGGTACTTAGAGTTCTAGGGTAGATTAATCGAAGAATAACTTACATGGAAATAAATTTTTTGGAAACTTTATTAGAGGGGAGTATGTTTTCGGAAAGAAAGGCTAATAAAAGTGTCAATAAAGATGCAAAGGTTAGGAAATTTTGCCACCTTCTTATTGGCGTGGCTTACAATACTTTTTTGGGCTTGAAAAATATAAAAAGATTTTTTCCAGCGTCTATACTTATTGTTCTTTTAGAAGGCATTAATGTTCAAGTTGGGAAAAGACGTAGAAAATCTGTCTAGAATAACAGAATTTTTTAAAGGAAAAGTTTTAAATCCATCTCGAAAATTATTTGGAAAATCCCCTCATCTTCTTGTGAGCAATTTGCTCCAATTGTGCGATGGTTTTCATATAAACCTAATGATCGAAATGTCGAATAACTTATAGCAATGAAATATCATTTTATCATGTAAATCAATTCATTGAAACTCTATGTATTGGAGGTGAAAAAATGAAAGGTGGAGGCCCTATTGAGTATTCAAAAAAATTCTTGGATAAAAGGAATGACCTTACTGGTCCTAGCGATGCAGAAAAACGATCATATCCCAAACCGCCAAAACATGTTTCGATTCAACAGTCTAATAAAGAAAATCAATAAATTGGTTCATAAGATAGTCTATATATGAAAGTGAAAATTATAAAAGTAAAGCACCTTATATGATGTAGATGATGTTAAGTATGATCATTCTAGCACAATTGTGCGTCTTATGGAGTGCATTATGTGTTTTACAGCTGGAAGTTTAGGGAATTATTTTTAATCCTATTCTTTCAGCTTTTCAATTACATAAAAGAGAAATAGGATGGATTACTTAAAAAGGTTTAATAAAGGGATAGACAAAGTAGCATTGCAAAAGGATACTTTGTTCAGCGGACGTATTTAATCAATCTCAAGTGTTACAGCTCTGCTAAGAATGTGAAAGATAGATCTTTTCTACTATTACTGCTGCTGATTTGAAGGGTGCATTTGAAGTAATCTTTGAATATGAATCAGATGAGTATAAGAATTATGAACATGGGTAACAAGATTTACGAAAATATGTAAGGTACCTTACATTATAAAAAAGGAATTCCAAGTATACTCCTAAGTGTAAGTTATTAAAAACACTTTAGAGGAGGAACTAATCATGGCATTAGTAAAATTCAATATCGAAACTACATCTCAAAAGGTAACAACTGAAGTGAAGGCAGGAGCTCATACATTTTTTATAGACGAGCCAAAAAACTTAGGTGGAAACGATAAGGGTGCAAATCCGTTAAATACACTACTTGGCTCTCTTGCAGGCTGTGAAAACGCCATTGCCAATATCGTAGCAAAGGAAATGAAGTTTAACCTTAATGGAATCGACTTCAAAATTCAAGGAACTTTAGATCCGAGAGGGTTAATGGGAGATGCTTCTGTTAAGCAATACTTCGAAACGATTACTATTGAAGCAGTGGTTGACACTGACGAATCTAATGAAAGAATTCAAGAGCTAAAAGAAAAGACAGACTCAAGATGTCCAGTGTTTAACATTTTAAAAGATACAAACTTCATAAAGATTCAATCAACTTGGAGAAAGAAATAATCAAAATTATTAAAAAGGAACCCCTTATGAATGGAGGGGTTCTTTCTAAATTGATGGAATAGATAGAGTTTGGGCAAACTAGTACTAGTAGGAGGTATGTTTATGTCAACAAATTATGAATTAGCTACATTTGCTGGTGGATGTTTTTGGTGTATGGTTCAGCCATTTGATGAGTTACCAGGCATTATTAAAGTAGTTTCAGGATATACAGGTGGGCATATAGAGAACCCAACCTATGATGAAGTATGCTCAAACACAACGGGTCATTGTGAGGCAGTTCAAATTACGTATGATCCGATTGTTTTTCCGTATGAAAAGCTGTTAGAACTATTTTGGCAACAAATTGACCCAACCGATTCAAATGGTCAGTTTGGTGATCGAGGAGAGTCCTATAAAACTGCAATCTTTTATCATACTGAGGAACAAAAGCGACTAGCCGAAGAATCAAAACAGACATTAGAGGATAGCAAAAAGTTTTCAAAGCCAATCGTGACAGAAATCAAAGAGGCATCAGTGTTTTATCCAGCTGAAGAATACCATCAGGGCTATTATAAAAAGAATTCCTTTCATTATAATATTTATAAAGAAGGATCTGGACGAGCGGGATTTATCCGAGAAAATTGGAAGAAAAACCATGCAGAAAACATAAAGAAGCTTACTCCTATTCAGCACCGTGTAACCCAAGAGAACGGTACGGAAACACCCTTCCAAAATGAATTTTGGGATCATAAGGAAGAAGGAATTTATGTAGATATTGTTTCTGGTGAACCATTATTTAGTTCATTTGACAAATTTGACTCTGGATGTGGATGGCCGAGCTTCACAAAACCTATTAAGCATCAAGAAGTCCTCGAAAAAATAGATACGTCCCATGGGATGAGACGCATTGAAGTCAGAAGCACCTCGGCAGATTCTCATTTAGGACACGTATTTGATGATGGACCACGTGATAAAGGTGGACTTCGATATTGCATTAACTCTGCTGCACTTAAATTTATTCCAATAGACAAGCTAAAAGAAGAAGGCTATGGGGAATATCTTCGTTTATTTAAATAGTTATGGAAACGATCCTGGAGACTTCTCTAGGACGTTTTTTATATTTAAGCATAAATGTAAGCTAGATAACAGAATCCATTCTTTTTTTATATAAACTGATGGTAAAGAAAGAAAGAATGAGAGGAAAAAATATGACACTACGAGAACAGTTAGAAGCGAAAATAAAGCCCTCAGGCAATACAAGATATATTTAGAAAAGCAGCAGAGGACTTAGAGAGGCATGTGCCTAAAGGAATATCGGTCGGGCATATAGCTCCAGACTTTACACTTCCAAACGCTACAGGTGAACAAATATCTCTTTACCGTTCGGAGGAGATGAATTTGGTGTTCTCCTAATCAATCCATTTCATCATGAATGTGAACAATGTGCGTACGACCTACTAAGCGCTTTTGAAAAGATGGCAGCGGAAATATTACCAGACTTAGGCCTATCAATTGGACTAGTTCATTCTCATGAAATGAATATGAACGAGCTACTAGAAGAGGCAGACAAGCTTCTCTACCATTCGAAAAAATCAGGTGGAAGAAAAATTACGAAAGCAGAATAATCTTCTAAATAAATGTAACTGTTAACCTCATATATGTGAGATAGCTAACATTATTCATTTTCGATATCAGCTACAGTTAAATAATAATGTGAACATTATGAGATAAAATGCGCTTATTCGGTGTAAGAATGGTAAAACAGTGAGGTGAACGGTTATTGAGAAGAAGTACTGTGATTCGAAAGCACCTATTTACTTTTTGAGGTATATGATTGAGGTAAAACGGGAAGAATTGACAAAATTATTCAACGTTGATAAGGAACTTCAAAAACCTACTATCATACAATTAAGTCAAGAGCTTGACCAATTAATCAATCAATATTTGAAGTACATGAGGAGTCTTCAAATAGAAAATGATGATTCATGCAGTTAAGAAAAGGGATCGAGCACAATGCTCGGTCCCTTGCTTTTATTTAAAATAAGTTGTTAGAAATTCAGTTACACTTTCAGGTGTTTTGGCATTTGCACTGTGCAGGTGACCGATCTTCTCGCCGTCTTTAAAAACGAGAAGGCTTGGAATTCCCATCACTTCATACGTGGATGAAATATCTTGAAATTCATCTCGATCCATTTCATAAAGAGTAAACGGATGGAACTCTTCTAATACCTCTTCCATAAAAGCATCCATACGTTTGCAGTCTGGACACCAGTTTGTGTCAAACTTGATGACAACTGGCTCCTTTGAGACAATAATTTGATTGAAATCCGGTTGATTTTTTATTCTTTTCTTCATATTTATCTTCCTTTCCATAAGTGATCAGTTATCTTACACAACAACATGATACGAGATAACCACTATGTATTCTGTAATCTGGCTTACACATCGAAATATTCTTTTTTATTAGGAAGTTTCTCCCATTTCTTTCAATTGCTGAATACCATTCGCAAGCTTCTCATTCTCGACTTCTGTTTCTTATATGCTGAAGAATGGTTTTATTTATATGTACAAAATTAACCTTCGTACCCCACTTGAATGATGTATGAAATAACTAGATATGTTTACAAGCAATAGTTTTAACATCTTTTTTTGTTTATAAAATAAACCATCTTTTATGTGAGCCATCTAACATTTTTATGTTTCAAGTTAGTTTAAACTTTCTATAGTAAGACAATAGACAATTCATATTAGACTTTCAAAGTTGCTTAAATGAAAAAGGAGATGGATAAGATGACGAGTGAAAAAATCTATGATGTGATTATTATTGGAGCTGGACCTGCTGGTATGACAGCTGCGGTTTATACATCTCGTGCCAACCTTTCAACTTTAATGATTGAAAGAGGAGTGCCTGGTGGACAAATGGCCAATACAGAAGAGGTTGAAAACTATCCTGGATTTGATCATATTCTAGGTCCTGAACTTTCTAACAAGATGTTTGAGCATGCAAAGAAGTTTGGTGCTGAATATGCATATGGAGATATTAAAGACATTGAAGAAGGTGTGGAATATAAAACGGTCAAAACCACTTCAAAGGAATATAAAGCTCGCGCCGTGATCATTACAACCGGTGCTGAGTATAAAAAGCTGGGTGCACCTGGTGAAAAAGAGCTAGGCGGACGTGGTGTTTCTTATTGTGCAGTCTGTGATGGAGCATTTTTTAAAGGCAAGGACCTTGTGGTAGTGGGGGGAGGAGACTCTGCAGTTGAAGAGGGTGTATACTTAACTCGCTTCGCAAATAAGGTGACAATTGTTCACCGACGTGATGAATTCAGAGCGCAGAAAATTCTACAGCAACGTGCGTTTGATAATGAAAAAATTGAGGTTATGTTTAATACAACCGTTAAAACCATTAATGAGCAAAATGGAAAAGTAGGGTCAGTGACGCTTGTATCGACGGAAAATGGTGCTGAAAAAGAGTTTACTATAGACGGTGTATTTATCTATGTCGGAATGGTTCCACTAACAGCACCATTTAGGAAACTTGGAATCACGAATTCAATGGGCTACATTGAGACAAATGATCGAATGGAAACAAAGGTGGAAGGTATCTTTGCGGCAGGGGATGTTCGTGAAAAAACATTACGTCAAATTGTAACCGCAACTGGTGATGGTAGCATTGCCGCACAAAGTGTCCAGCATTATGTAGAAGAGCTCTTGGAAAAATTAAAAAGCTAAATGAGAAAATGAACATCTCTTCGAACGGAGGAGATGTTTTTTGTATTGATAAAATTTTGCCACTAATAATTCTTAAATATAATGACTAAATGTTAGCCATCTAACATTTTTAAATACAGAAAAAAACTATACTCGTAAGTGTAAGAAAAGACTATTACAGATTTTAAGGAGATGGATAAGAGATGGCAGTATTAAACGTGACCGATCAAACATTTACGGCAGAAACTAACAATGGAATAGTGTTAGCTGACTTTTTCGCCACTTGGTGTGGACCTTGTAAAATGATTGCACCCGTTCTTGAAGAGCTTGATCAAGACATGGGGAACCAAGTTAAAATTGTAAAGATTGATGTCGATCAACACCAAGAAACAGCCAACAAATTTGGTATCATGAGTATTCCGACTCTACTAGTCATGAAAGATGGCAAGGTTGTAGATACTTTGGTTGGTTTTAAGTCTATGGAAGCACTTGAGGAAGCATTAAATAAGCATATCTAAGCCTAAAAAAGCATTGAGAAGTAACCATCGTTTCGGGGTAGTATCATTTCGTTGCTGACACCACCCGCAAGTGATGCGGGATACAGAATGTATCCCCATAAAGTAATTCAAGACATTGAGTTTATTAAACGAGCTCAGGATCTAGGGTTTACTTTGGAAGAAATTAAAGATCTACTAGCTGCATCAAACGGGGATAAAGAATTTCATTCAGAAGAAATGCTCCAATTTGCAACAGGAAAAATTGAGGAAATTGATAAAAAGATTCGTGATTTCAACGAAATGAAATTCTTGTTAGAAGGTTTGGTTGAAAAATGCCCTGGTTCTGGAGTTCCAAAAAGTCAGTGTCCGATTTTAAAAAAATTATCAAAAGGAGTGAATTAAAGTGGCCAAAAGATTAATCGAAGTATTTACAGCGGGTTGTAGTGTTTGTGAAGGTGCTGTCGAGCATAATTTTTTTAAAAAAATACGACAGATAAAAATGCATGGGTCCGAGGGAAAAATGGAGGAACATTTTTTTAGCCTTTCGGTAAATAACAAACTTACTATCGCTAATGGCGGAGGAGGAAACGTTCATGTTCAAGTTATCTGAAGCTTTCGGTCAAAAAATTGAGATCATCGGAACAAAGGGTTTGTTTATTGCACTGGCCATCGTTTATATTTGGATTGGCGCGATGAAATTCACGGCTTACGAAGCGATGGAGATTGCCCCCCTTGTAAGCAACAGCCCGGTACTTGGATGGCTTTACAACTATTTTTCAATTCGTACGTTTTCTTCTCTATTGGGCATATTAGAATTATTAGTCGGCATACTCATTCTTAGCCGCTTTGTGTCTGCAAAGCTGTCAGCTGTTGGAGCGTTTCTTTCCTGCATTCTATTTCTGACGACCCTGAGTTTCATGGTCTCCACGCCGGGTGTCTTTGAGACGAGCCTTGGTTTCCCAGCCATTTCTGCGGCGCCAGGTCAATTTCTGTTGAAGGATATCGTTTTGCTGGGCGCTTCTGTGTTTGCCTTGGGCGAGTCACTGAAGGCGGCTAGAAGTGGAACGTTTCATGAAACCCGGGAGAGCCGCTATCCGGATGTGGGAAAATAATCAGATCATTTGATGGTTCCGAATGTCTATGATTTGTATCGATTTATTAAAGATCTGCATGTTTTTTACCCAATTTAGAAAAAGGAAGAGGGGGCTAGCAAAAGCGAAAGCCTCTGGAGTTAAATCCGTTTCAGCAGTTGCAATCAATGGGAAATTAGTGAGCACGAATGGTATCGAAATTGATGTGTTAAAAAATGCTGGATTAGGTCTGTGTTAATAATGAATTCCCAAGGGTGAAGACTTCACCCTTGTTTTCTTATTTAAAGAAAGGAGCGTTGTCCTTGAATACAGTTGTTTCAAAGAAACAAACGATCATTTCCTATGTGATCTCTTTCTTTTTTATCCTGGCGATGGTGACGGTTTCGGAGATGTTAAAAGACCATGAAGTGATTTTGCCTGAAATGGCAGTAATGGCAATTGTGATGTGGGTATATCGAGAAGCTGGATGGATCAGGCAGCCCTCGAAGATTTTTCTTGCTCCATCTATCACAGCTGTGATTGGTTTTGGTCAACCAACTTCCTATTACGTATGTGGGCAATGTAATAGCTAATCTGTAATGCAACTGACATTTTTCTTTTAATTTTTCCACTATACTCTTACCTGTAAGGACTAATAAGTAAAATAAAAGAGTGGGAGGAAATAAAATGAAGAATCAGATTAAAGTGACGGAGCAAATTAGAACAGTTTTAAAAGAAGGAAAGATAGAATTATACATGAAAGAAGTACTGATTGGAAGGGTTTCTATTACTCCAGAAAAACAGGGTAAGTTAGAATTGATTCAAGGCTTTACAGAAGAAGACGGAAATATATTTAGATTGATAGAGCATTTACGAGATGATCATCCTAAAGCCTATGTGGTGGGCTGTGACCTTGGCTGGTGCTAAATATGGAAGAAGGGAGTACAACATCATGAACGTTCTATTTACAGAAAGAGCAATGGAAAGACTTAGTCAGGAGCCCGCACAGGCGTATCAGTTAAATCCTAGCCTGGGTGGATGCTCCATTGGAGCAGATTGGGTAACGTTTATTGGGATGAAGGAACTGAGTGCAGAAATTAACGAAAAATTCCTTTCAACCAACTTTAAACCAGTCCTACTGGGACATAAGTCAGACCATTTATTTGATGAAGATCTAAAAGTGGACTATAATCCAAATACATCCACGTTTATTCTAAAAAGCAACAGTCAAATTTATACGGCGTATATGAAGCTAGAATATAAAAATTAAGGATGATACAAATCAGGCATCTCGTAATCGATTTGCCCTGATTTGTATTTTTTTTGAGGTGATGAGATTGGATACCGTAACATTTGGAATGGGTTGTTTTTGGGGGCCTGAGGCGCGTTTTGGGTACCATTCAGGGATTCTTAGAACGAGAGTCGGGTACGCAGGTGGAAAAGAAGGTCAACCGTCCTCGAAAAACACGTTGGACTACACGGAGGTTTTACAAGTCCAGTTTAACGCAGAGCTTTTAAGCTTAGAGCAAATCGTAAATCAATTTTTTAAGCAACATAATACAACGAGAGCACCTCGTTCCATGAAGTATCGATCTTTATTGTTGTTTGAAAACGAAGAGCAGAAGAGTGAAATGCTTCAAAAACTAGAAGAGATTAAGCATATCCATGGGAACAGCTATACCTCTGTAGAGCCCCTACATTCATTTTACGAAGCAGACCTTCGTCATCAAAAGTATTACCTTCAGAGGTGGAAACCGGTCTATGAGAAGTGGCAGGAGCTACATGTGGAAAAGGAGTCACTAGTTGAATCAACCTTAGCTGCTAGGCTAAATGGTCTTTCAAAGGGTTGTGGTTCACTAATAGAACTGATGCAAGAGTTTCCGGATTCAGCCTACGATTCCCTTTGGTCGGTTATCCGAGAAGTGAGGGAGAATTCGAAAGAGCAGTCAGAGGATATGTGTGGGTTAGATTAATAAAAAAAATGAAAAGCAGCCCTGTTATTAGGGCTGCTATAACTTATAGGTTTCTTAAAGCACGGAAAATGTCATAAGGCTCCAAACGAGACATGATTGGACCTTTTTCCAGCTCTTCATATAAATTAATGTCCTCGCTAAGGTGATTTTTTAATGTGAAGTCCTTTGTTTTCTCGCCTTCTGCGATCCCAATGACTAACCCTGATTCCTGTGTCTCTTTTATGGAACGTTCAAATGCCTGCATCGCCTCAAATGGGGTAAGCTGCTTAAATTCTCTAGAGATAACACTTAATTCAGTATTTAATCTCATTTTTGGTTCTCCTCTCATAATGGATACTATCATTATGTCTCCTACTCTTGAAAACTACTGTAAGCCGCCTTACATTTACTTTTAAGTTTAATGTGTAAAATAATGAATAGTAATAGGAAGGCAATTTGTATCCAGATGACAGACAAATAATGAAGAAAAGGAAGAGTGAGGAGGATATGACTTTATATATTTTGCCCAGCTGTTGTAAATGTGAAGAAGTGATAAAGCTATTTTTCAAGCTAGGAATAGATGTGATAGTGATTAATATTTTTGATAACCTTGATATAGGGAGGTCACTAACGGTAGATAACGGGCTACCAGTACTAGAGCTGAATGACGAATGGTTAGATTATGAGATGATTATGAAACGATATAAAAGTGAGGTGAAAGACATGGATAAATTAAAGCTTCTTTCACAGATTAATTTACTTGATGAGCTGCCAGAAGATGAATTAAAAAAATAGATGAAGTGACATTAACGACTCCTATTATAAAGGGAACGATTATGTCTGTTCGAAATATAGATGAAATAACTATATACAATAAATGGGTGGAATAATTGATTAAAAAAAGGAAAGGAGGAGTCCCATGTTGTAAGAAAAATTCTTACCATTAATTATTTTGAGTGCTTACACATTTGGTTTCATAAATTTATTATTTAATGGAACCCTTTTAATGTTGTACCTGCTATAATTGTCCATATTTTTTCCTATTTCTTAGTAAAGAAATTTTATCCAAGTGAGCGAAACTGAAGAGGTGTAATAGCTTATATTTTGCTACAGCTTAATAGGATATATTAGCTAAGATTATTTCTAGTTAGAATATTGATAGAAAGAGGATTAGAAGAAGATGAAAAATAAGAGTGGGTATTTAGTAACGTTATTAATATTTCTTCTACTTGCTGTAGCATTAAAGTTTTTTGTTGATTTAGAACTTAAAGAGGAGGCGCCACAAGGAGGAATAAATCGATGTCATTATTTAACCATCCTACTGTGTTAAATGAGATTGAACGAATGAAAAACATTTGTAAAGAATACGAAGAAGTGGAAGTTGACTGCGGAAGTATCAGCGATAACAAATACGCTAATATTACCTTTCCAATTTTGAAGATCTAAACCTGATACATTATGAGGATTAAAGGGAGAATGGATCATTTGAGATAATCTTGGTATCTTTAAGATACTGAAAGTAAGTCTTAAGACTTTCTATAAGATGAAGGATGTAAAATAAGCAGAATAAGGAAAGGGAATAGGCCTAACACCATAAAGATATTTGTTGCAGCTAAGTTTAAAAAATGGCGTGCCTAAATGTATAAGCCTAAAAAAGATTCTCAGAATGAAGCAGAGTTTGTTTTTTATAGAATAAAAGCAGAAAAACTCTGGGAAGTATCAGCCTCAACAAATGCTGCTTGTTCCAAAACACCCTTTCTACATTTCGGACAGTTCAAACATCCTCTTTCTCTTTGTTTTCAAAATATTAACAATTGTAATTTAACTTACTTATGATACGCTTAAATATTAACGCGGTAAATAGGTGAAGTTTATGAGTGAAACATAAGCTGTCTAGAGTTTCTCGAAGCCTGAGGACCACATATAGATATTTGTGGTCCTCATTTATTTCTTCTTCAACTAAAGCACCCTTTAGTTTAAGTGTAATTCTTTACAATCTTGTAGTCATACCCAGTAAGTGCTAATTGAGAAATAAGTCCATATTGACGGTGAATTGACTTTCGAACTAACTTCAAACCAAACACGAGGAAAATATATAAGAAAGGAAAAACAACCGCAGAGTGCCAAATCTACACTTACTTTATATTTCCTTCGGCATAGATTTTTTCAAAGCTAATTTTAAAAAGCTAATATATACCAGAACCTCATCTGGCAAATGCACATCGTTTCGTTTCACCAATCCCACTTCAATCATATTGCTTTCTTCCAATGGAATAGAGATAATATTGGGATTCATGTAATTATGTACGATACAGCCTGTTCCCAGATTGTAGCTATCTGTATTTGACAGGAGATTATTCATTGCCCCTCTATCTTTGAGATAAACTAGTTTCCCGATATTGTCTACATTCAGGGCTTCTTCCGCAAAATGTAGCAACATGTCGTCCTGCTGATAGGTCAGATATGGATAGTCCCTTAACTGATCCAAGGTTATGCATTCGAGATGAGCCAGAGGATGCTCTTTTCGTAGAAAGACGTGCTGTTTCAATGAAGCAATGGGAGTAAACGTTAGTTGCTTTGAGGTGAAATAACGCTCAAAAAAATGCTTGTTTAAATCGGTCAGAAATAAGATCCCAAGAATACTTCTGCTTGCATACACGTCATCAATCACATCAAATGTCTTATCCTCTCGAATCGTAAGCTCATAGTTCCGCTCGGCAAAATAATCCATTAAATTTGCAACAGCCTCTATAGCGAAACCATAATGTTGAGATGAAATAGAAAACTTTGTTAAGTTCATTGTTTTCTCTTTGTTAAAATGATGGACAACAGACTCCATTTGTTCTAGAAGCGTTTTTGCGTAAAATAATAACTCTGTGCCTTCTTTTGTGAAGACAACACCTTTATTCGTTCTATCGAGAATAGTAATCCCTAACTCTGTTTCGAGTTCACGCACCGCTCTGCTGATACTGGGTTGCGTCACGTAAAGTGCAGAAGCAGCTTTACTAATAGAATTATGCTTGGCAATCTCCACTATGTATCGAAATTGTTGGGGCGTCATGTTCGCACCTTCCCTTATATGTTTTTGCTATAACTTTATCCTATAGCAAGGGGTTAAAAAGTTCAATTTTACGTTCTGTATGTAGAGTTCTAAAATATATGGAGAGAAACAAATTTATTATGAAAGGAAGAAAAAAATGATAAGGGAAGCAACTCAAAAAGATTTAATGAACATCTTAGACATTTATAATGATACCATTCTCAATACTACTGCTGTATACGCCTATAAAGCCCAAACGCTCGAAAGCAGACAAATTTGGTATGAACAAAAGAGGGTTGAAGGATTCCCAATATTAGTATGCGAACAAGATAATAAAGTGGTTGGATTTGCGACATTCGGTCATTTTAGAGCATGGCCCGCTTATAAATATTCAATTGAACATTCTGTTTATGTAGATAAGGAATACAGAAAAAAAGGAATTGGAACTTCTTTAATGAAAGAACTAATCGCTATTGCCAATGAAAGTGAGTATATGACCTTAATTGCTGGAATCGATGAAGCAAATGAAGAAAGCATTGCCATGCATAAAAACTTTGGCTTTGTTTATTCAGGTACAATAAGAAAGGCAGGTTTTAAATTCAATAAATGGCTTAATTTAGCTTTTTATCAATTAGAACTTAACGGACCTAAAAAGGTTCTGGTGTAAATACGAAAAAAGTTGTAGGTCCACTTTCAGTTTTACCTGGAAGTTTTTTTGTTAATGAGAGCAAAAAAAATCACGAATATGTACGAATTGCTATGACACAGTCTATAGATCAGATTGAGGAAGCAAGTAAAAGAATAAGGAATTTTATTAATACTAGAAAAAATTTTTGTAAGGTATACGCACAATAAATATCTAAAATATCAGCTTGAAGAAACATAAAAAAATCTGTACATACCCTTAATCAATTGTACACCATAAGGTGGACCCCGTCGTCAAAACACGGTTTTTAGTTTTTATAAGTGCATTTATTTTAATCCTTTAAGGGGAATGCCCCCCCCCGAGGGGGGGGGGAAATTTCAAGTGTTGAAAACAGCAGCCGGCGTTGTGTATTTCAACGATTGATGATGACGTTCAAAATTTTACATTTGGAAATATCGGGCTATCCCTTGCCTAGCTTCTCTTGGGGTTTGGTAGTCGTAGAGATAGACTTCCTCATATTTGAATGAGCGTCATAGACGCTCTGTGAAGATGTTATACAAGGCTCTGCCTCGGCCGTCCAGAGTCTGTCAAGAAATTTGTGTAACCTACTAAACCAGAATCTAGCAAGTACTGGGCTACCAGTTTTAGAGGAAAATAATGAGTGGATTGATTATGAAATAATTATGAAACGGTATAACAAAGGAGTGTAGACATGGAAAAACTTAGGCTTCTTTCACAAATTAATTTACTAGATGAGCTACCGGAAGAAGAATTAAAGAAAATAGACGAAGTGACGCTAACCGCTCCTATTAAAAAAGGTACAATTATCTTAAGTCCGACTCAACAAATAAGGGCGTTATTTTTCTTAAAAAAGGGGCAGGTTCGTTTATATAAAGTGTCTTCTACTGGAAAGGAATTCACGGTTGATCTTTTAAGTGAGGGAAATGTGTTTGGAGAAACATCAAGCTTTTCAATAACAGAGTCTGATATTTATGCAGAAACGATGGTTGATTCATTTGTTTGTACGTTAACAAAGGAGAGATTTGAAGAGTTTCTTCGTCAAAATCCTGATATTTCGTTAAAGCTTATAACCATCTTGACTTCGAAGCTAAAAGAGATGTACCAAATAACAGAAAGCATTGCTTATAAAGAGGTCAAATATCGAATTCTTTTACTTTTCATGCAGTTGAGTAACCGTTTTGGTGTAAGAAGTGGGGAATGGCAAACGGTTGGGGTCAAAATCACCCAGCATGATATCGCAAGTATGATCGGGTCATCAAGAGAAACCGTTAGTTTATTTTTAGGAGAATTAGATAAGGAACAAGTCATTACAAGAAAGCCATTAAAAATTAATACAGTTTTAGCTAAGGAACTATATGAGGTGGAGGAGGGGTAATCGAAATCTACTTTCATATCATGTTCATAAAGAAAGACGCTGAGGTTCGCCTTTGCGTCTTCTTTTCATGTCAGATTTTATTGTAATTGTAATATAGCAGACCCAAAATCTACATTGAAAACACGGCACCAAATAACAACTTTGCAGCTTCCGTCTTGTAGGTCGACAGCTAATGGAAGTAAATAGTTCTGATTGCCTTCATTTCCTTTTAGCTCACTAAGATTGAAGCCTTCGTTAGTAGGCTGTTCAATTGAGATTATTAAGATGTATTTCATAATAGAGGAATCATATCAGGTGACGAGTTGTAAATGGGGGAGCTTAGGAAAATGCGGATTTACAACGCTAAGTAAATTTTCCTGACGATTTCCCCGATTTTAACAACGTTAAGGAACTTTTAATGGTCTTAAAGAATCTAGCGAGACCATTTTATCAAATATGTGAAATTACAAATGTGTCTAGGGCTTCATTATATAGAAAGCTATCGGAAGGGAACAAATAATCATTCCCTATTCTATTGAAGGCACAGTTGTTGAATAACACTTAATAGAAAAGTGGCGAGTGTCGCTTATGGAATTCGAGTAACTGGCCTATGTGCCGAGAAGTTTCTATTTCTTGATTAGTACCTGCCATAGTTTCTATTTATGTGACCAATTAGACACAGGTGGTTCATTAAACCAATTTTTCCTTATTAATAACTTCAGCCCTTTCTCTGAATAGTTTTCAATCATCTTGATTAGTTCCTTTATAGACTCTATATGATCCTTTTTATAACTGGATACCACTGCAGTTTGTAGATTAGTTATACTAACTGGATTTAGGAACATTATTAAGTTTGCTATTAATTTATCTGAAAAAGGTGATTCCTTTACTTTATTAACGTGAGCCTCTAGTCCAGTTGTAGTTGGAATTCCATTTTCTCTATAGATATCGGATAAAGAGGCTGATTGATAAAATGCTAACTTTTTCCCTTCTAGTATAAATTTCTTTGTGTCCATATCCTCTACGACTTCAGAAAAACCGGTACAAAGTGCAACTCCAACATTGTTACATTGAAGGGCACTGAACATATTTGCCAATTCTACCGCATTAAGTGGCCGTTTTTGAGTTGATGCAACTTTGAATAGTTTCCCATCCCTTTCATCTGCTTTTTTGTAAGAGAAGGAATTATTTTGTAATAAATCTTTATCATTAAGCAATTTTAATAAAGAAAAATCTAATTGAATTACATCATTAAGTATTTTTTTATAAAAATTTTTTACTTTATAATCTGTTAAATCAATATATTGAACAACAAGCGCTCGCAATCCATTACTCGTTATATGCTTTAAGATCTCTATAATTAATTGGTCTGAAAATAGCTTTGTTGTTGAACTATAAATATCTTCTTCACTGAAGAACGGTGTATCTTTATAACCTCTCTCAGATAATAATTGAGTAGCCTCTTGTTCTTGAAATGTAGAGATTTCATATATTTCATTTAAAATATTCCTTAAATCGGTATCCTCAGAAGTTTCACTAAGATATTTCAATAAAAAATTCATCATGTTTGAACTTGATCGTAAGTACCAAAGGAAACCTAATTCATTTACGTTCATTTTATACCCCCTAAAGGCTCAATTTCTTTTATTATTTTGTCAAAGAAAATTCTTGATTATTCATGAATCAGTAAACTAAATAAAGAATATAATAATTCGGGTAGTTAACTAATAGATGAAATTAAACAAGTAGGTTTTAGATTAGCCAAAAAAATGCAACAGGATAAAGTATATGGAGTAAATTGGGCCGTAAGAGGAGAAGTTGGTAGCTTTTTTAGTTATAGATCCGAGAGTACATGAATCCGGAAAGCATAAAAAAACCTAAAACCGTACCAGCAGAATTACCACGATGTACACACATCATGGTGATCTTCTAGAAACTGAACATCGGGGGTCCTTTTTATGTTTTACAGCTGGTGGCTTAAGATATGGAAAAGTATCGAATGATTAGTTAAGTATAAAAATAAAAGATTGGCACCTGCTCTCCTTCAGCAGTCCAATCCTTATAAACTTAATATGAATTATTTATTTATCTTTTGAAAATGATTTTATGTGTTCAAGCATTGTATCTAATGCGGTAATGATTGGGCCGGGATCTCTCCTAACTTGAGTTAACAAAAGACCTCCCTGAAGAGCTGTTAGGAGTGCAAGTGCTAGTTTATCTGGATCTGCGTTTGAATTTAATTCTTCACGATTAAGCATAAAGCGTAAACCGTTTCGTATACTATCTTCCCATTCTAAAAAGCTGGAATTAATTTCTGAACGCGCTTCTGTATCAGTTTCAACTAATTCACTTGCAAGTGCGCCTAGGGGGCATCCTCCTTCACAATTTTTTTTAATTTGAATATCTACAATGAAATTTCTCCATGCATATAGAGCTTCAAAGGAGTCAAGATCAGTAAGGTACCGACTATGGTTTCCAATTATTCTGGAAGATTGGTATGAAATAACTGCCATTACTAACTCTTTTTTTTCTTTAAAATAATGATACAGCTGTGATGCACTTACTTTTGCTTTTTGTTGAACGTCTTCTATTGTAGTACCGGCTACACCTTGTTCATACATCAATTCTGCAGCCGCGACAATAATTCGAGTCCGAGTTTCTTGGCCTTTTTTTGTAAGTTTTGGTTTATTAGATTTATTTATTGATGTGTTCATTACTGTATTATATCTCAAAATTTGTTGACATTCCAATAAATAGTGTATAAGATCTGATTAATATAAAATGGAGTTAACACTCCAAAAAAATCCGATTTTATTTAATAAAGTGTGATAAATTAGCCGTATAGAAGCATAAATAACTTATGAATAATTAGTACCGGTAGTTATTTGTTTAAAATTAAGGCGAATATTTAACAAACTTACATATAGGCTTTTTTTAACTAGTTTTTGGAGTAAAAACTCCAAAAATGTACTTTTCATATGCTTTTTATTGGAGGAACATCCTAGAAACTGATTGGTTCACACGTATAAATGGGTGGAAAAAAGATGTTACTTCAAGCTAGTGAAGAAGCAGCATCTTATGGAGCGTCTACATTTTTGATCTATACCGGAACGGAAAATATTTGAACATAGTATAGTTAATTGATTCGAAAAATAAAAGGGGATCTAGAAAAGATAGACATAAAAATAGACATGGGTGTATCGGCTTACAAGCTCTTGACTATATTTGTTCATCACCCTCAATTAACAAAACTTTTGGAAACCCCATCCATAGGGAAAATAAAATATAAAGATGCTCCATATAAGCATGAAATTGCGTTACTTAAAAGAGAAATAAGTGAACCAATTCAAAAACTAATTTGAAACATTAAGGAGAGGATAGAATGAAAGTATTAGTAGTTGGTGCCGGAGCGGTAGGGGGTTACTTTGGGGCGAGATTGTACGAAAGCGGGGTGGACGTTACATTTTTGGTAAGAAGAAACAAACAAATGTTATTGAATGAAAGAGGTTTAAGTATTCGAAGCATACATGGTGATATATTTTTTTCCCCAAAAACCATAACTGCTAACAATCCTTCAAACGATTTTGATGTTATTCTAATTAGTACTAAATCATATCACTTATCTAAAGCAGTTGAGGATTTTAAACGTTTCGTAGGTCATAATACAATTATCATTCCATTGTTAAATGGTATTAGCCAGCTTGATGTACTACTTGAAACCTTTCCGAATAATAAAATTATGGGAGGTTTATGTTTTATTGAATCTACAACTAACGAAGATAATGTAATTATTCAAACTAGTTCTGTTCATGACTTAGTATTTGGTGAATTATCGGGCGGAACTTCAGATAAAGTACGACATTTAGAGAAAATATTCTCTAACACAAAATCTTCAATTCGTAGTAGTGATTTTATTTTAAGGGACATGTGGGCTAAATATTTCTTTATCGCATGTTTCTCAGGAATTACTACTTTATTCCGTTCTAGTATTGGATTTATTAGAGAGGATAATAAAGGCTTAGAAGTTATCACAGCTTTAATTAAAGAAATTGCACACATAATGCGGGCACATGATGTACCTATGCCTAATAATGTTGAAGAAAATCAGTTATTGAAAATAAAAAAAATGTCAAGAACTATGAAATCCTCAATGCTAAGAGATATAGAAAAAGGAGTTCAGATAGAAGTAGATCATTTACAAGGCTATCTATTAAAATTAGCTAACGAATATCAAATCGAATCACCTATCTTAAAAATTATTTATCTTAATTTAAAGGCATATGAGAATCAACTGGTTTAAATTATTAAATGAAATTTAAAATAGCGGCTTTAGTATGATAAGGGTGAACCAAATGTGAACTAAACAAATAAAAAATCTTTAATGGTGGGAATTTGTTAATTAGTAAAAAACAAAACCCTTGAATCCTCAAGGGTTTTTGGCTGTTATGTATGGTGGAGACTAGCGGGATCGAACCGCTGACCTTTTGGCTGCCAGAGGAAATCCAGAAATGAAACTGAGTTAATTCAGATTCAATAAGATTAAATAAGTCTTATTTTATAAGGGTTTTTAGAAATTCGGAATAAACATAAAACAATTTAAACCAATAGAATAAAATACGTCTGTGCACTAATTTGTGCACTAATTTTTATTTGAAATTAATTTTGAAAATTAGATAGAGCCTTTAAAAAGAGCTTTAAAGGGCTTCATTGAATTGAAAACTAAGTCATTTTGTATGCATCAAAGAATAATTCCAGTATCCATTTTCAATTTTTCAATTGATTTCTCATGTATTCCTTTAACACTTCTTCCATTTCATTTCCTTAAATCTCATTCATTGTAAATGTAATTTGCCTTGCTTTTTTTAAATCCATTACCGTTACCTTCGATAAAAATTAGTAGGACTCTTAGTTGGATTTCTCGTTTTAGTAGAAAAAATAAATTGTAAGTCTTCTTGAACAGTTCGCCTATTAGTCCCAAACAGTGGATGCATGTTCGTATGCATTATTACCATTCAAGGTAATAAATAAAATAGTTATACATATTTCAACCAATTCGGGAATTATTGTAATTAACATTTATCTATTATCAACTTTAAAAATCGTAATGATTACGATTTAATTATATTATCATTTGTAAAAGGAGTTTTTTGATGGGAAAATTAATCATTATTGGTGGTGGAATACAAGGCTGCACATTAGCTGTTCATTTATTAAAGACGCAAAAGATAAAGAAAAAAGATTTAATGATTATTGATAAAAATGCCAAACCATTACAAAATTGGACAAGGTGTACGGAAACAATATCAATGCCATATTTACGTTCACCGTCCGTACATCATCTAGATTTGAATCCGTTTAGTTTAGAAAAATTTTTAAAGAGAGAGGATTATAACAAAGGTCATTTCTATGGTTATTATGACCGGCCATCCTTAGAAATGTTTAATCATCACTGTCAGTCGTTAATTGATGAGGTGGAGCTGATGGACTGTTGGCAACAAAGTTCTGTAAACGGTTTGGAAAGAAATAAAAATCACTGGGTTGTCCGGACAGATGAAGGTAAGTCTTATAAAAGTGAAAAAATTGTGCTGGCCATAGGGTTAAGCGAACACCCCTTTTGGCCGGAATGGGCTTATGAAGCAAAGGTAAAGAAAGCTAGTATACATCATGTATTTCAAAAAGATATACCCGATTTCAATAAACTAGACCCTGCAGTAACTGTGGTTGGAGGAGGGATAACTGCAGCTCATTTGACTTTAAAGTTAATGACGTTGTTTCCTGGAGAAGTTACTATGATCTACCGAAAAGAATTACAAATTCATACTTTTGATTCTGATCCTGGATGGCAAGGACCTATGTATATGGAAAACTTTCAGAAAACCAAAGACTATCAAAGTAGAAGGAAAATGATTTTTGAGGCGAGGCATAAAGGTTCTATAACCAAAGAACTTTATCATCGTCTAAGGAAAGCTGAAAAAGAAGGGAAGATCCAATTAGTCAAAGATGAAGTGACATCCTTCTCAGTAGATACAAATACTATGCATTTTCAGTCGGGCTTAACTCAAAATACAGGAACTATCATATTAGCAACAGGTTTCCATTCTGCGCCGCCTGGAATTGATTGGTTAGAGAATACGATCAATCAGGAAAGACTTCATTGTGCAGAATGCGGATATCCAATTGTTAGCCCAGCTACATTAGAATGGGGAGAGGAACTCTTCGTGATGGGACCTCTAGCCGAACTTGAAATTGGGCCAGTAGCAAGAAATATAGCAGGGGCGAGGAGAGCCGTATCTCGTATCCTCCAAGCGATCTGAATATAAAATGTATACTTGAATAAACAAAAAGAACAGAAAGCTCTCTCTGTTCTTTTTGTTTATAATTAATGATTAACCAACAGTTTCAAATGAGGGAATCGGATCTGCCAGTAAAGACCAATCCTCGTTCATTTCGGTATCTGTCAAAAGACAAGAATCCAAGGTTTCTTCAATCTTTTTTTGGTTCATATCAATACCTATCATTACAATTTCCGTCATACGGTCACCGTAGATGTCATCCCATTTATTTAGTAATTCTGGTTCTTCTTTTAACGTTTGCTGAAGTTCTGCCTCAGGGTAGGCAGCAACCCATTCACCAGCAGCCTGAATAATAATAGAGGATCCAGCTTGTGAGATTAGACCTGTAGTATCGTTACGTGAAGCCAGCCAAAAGAAACCTTTTGCGCGAACAACATCTACGGGCCAGTTTTCTAGCCATGTCATCAGACGTTCAGGATGAAAAGGACGTCTCTTTCTATAAACGAAAGAAGAGATGCCATACTCTTCCGTTTCAGGAATATGTTCGTTATTTAACTCTTTTATCCATCCTGCGCTCTGGCTTGATTTTTCAAAATTAAACAGCTTTGTATTCATGACTTCCTCAAGGGGAATACGACCATAACTTGCTTCAACAATGCGTGCTTCAGGATTGAGTTTTATGAGAACGTCTCTTAACTCGTGAACATCATGTTGCTCCACTAAGTCAGTTTTGTTCAAGACGATAACATTAGCAAACTCAATCTGATCAATGAGTAAATCGACCACTTCTCTTGTATCTGTTTCATCTGTTGCTTCTTTGCGGTCTAGCAAGCTTTCACCCGAGGCAAAATCATGCCAGAATCGATTTGCATCAACAACCGTCACCATCGTATCAAGGATAGAAAATGCAGATAAATCTATACCTAGTTCCTCATCCACATAAGTAAAGGTTTGAGCAACAGGGACTGGCTCACTAATCCCTGTCGACTCAATCACGATGTAATCAATATCTCCGGATTGAGCAAGTTTTTCAACTTCTTTAATTAAATCTTCTCGAAGAGTACAGCAAATACAACCATTCTGCATTTCAACAAGCTTCTCATCGGTTCGTGTGAATCCTCCTTTTTTGACCAATGAGGCATCAATATTGATCTCACTCATGTCGTTGACGATAATAGCTACTTTTCGTTCTTCTTTATTCGCTAATATATGATTTAACAATGTCGTTTTGCCCGAACCTAAATATCCACTTAATACCGTAACAGGTATCTTATTCATATTCGTTATTCACCTTTCCATTCAAGTTTATAAAACGAAATGATTACGATTTACAAGATATATTTTAACTATATAATTTCATTTGTGCAAGTTATGGAGGTAATAATTCGTATTTATGTTACATGATTGCTAACTTGAATTAAGTGAACGAGGTCAGTTTAATTCAGTAGAAAAAGAAAAAAGGATTATTTAAGATAATTAACCTCATTAAAGCAATAAAAAGACCTGCATTAAACTTCATGCAGGTCTAAGGGTTTCTATTCAGTTAATGCATTATAGATGTTTGCTTCTCCCGCTCCATAAAGAGGATCTTGTCCACGCTTACCAAAGTCTTCAGCTGTTTTGCGTAGAACTGCTTGAACTTGTGCAGGAGAATATTCAGGATGTTCCGCTTTAATAACAGCAGCAATTCCAGCAACCTTTGGAGCAGCCATGGACGTTCCATGTAATAAAGCGTAGCCATTAAGATTAGGTGTTAAAGAATTGTTAGGCAGATATGTCGGCCAAGTAGACAACGTGCGATATAGGAAATCTCGTTTGTTCAAGTAATCGCCTTTAGGGTCTTGACGGAAAAGCCCATCATAGACTGGACCGTTGTCTCCACCAGGACCAGCTACATCGATCACGCTTCCATAGTTTGAGTAGAACGCTATGGAATCAGTAGACCATTGATTAGATGAAGAAACGGTAACGACACCTGGAAGTTGAGCGGGAACAACACGAGACGGTCCTTTGATATCCAGTCCGTAGCGTTCCTTCCAATAGGATTGCATGTCATGCAGACTGTTTAAGTTACGGGAATCATTCCCCGCAGACACAACAACCGTTACTCCTTTTTGTGTCGCATACTGAACTGCACGGTGATACGCTACCATCGATGCCGAGTCGCCTTTTTCATCCAAGTTGTGAGCCATCCAGCGCCAACCGCCGATACTCATGTTGATGACTTCGACTCCATCGTTCGCCGCAGCTACGATCGCGTCTGTGATCCAGGATTGCTGAGCACCACCGGCGGCACCGAAGACTCGGTAGGCGCGAACTTTCAATTCTGGACCGACTCCGAGTACTTTTCCGTTAGCCGCGATAGAGCCTGCAACGTGAGTTCCGTGTCCGTTCTGATCCCACGCATCCGTGGTTCCAGGAACGAAGGTTTTACTTCCTGCAAGGTCTGCGTTCGCTTTTAAATCCGGGTGGTTAAAATCAAGGCCTGTGTCGATAACACCTACAACGGTATCATGGTCTCCAGGGTTTATATCGTGAGACTTAAAATCATTCGTAATCCGTTTAACATCCCACTGATAGTCGTAATAGTTCGGAGCATCTTGCGGGATAGAAGTGATCGGTTTGCCGTCTGCTGGATTCAGTTCTTCTTCAAGGTAGACCGAAAGTTCCTCATCTGCTGCTTGAACGTTCTTGTCCTTTTTAATGTCAGACAAGAAATCAGGATCTGACGACCTGGCTTCAACGACGCCGATCTCTTCGATGACACGTTCGATTGTTCCCCCTGCAAGCTGGATCTTGGTTTCAAAATCTGATGGGATGCTGCCTTTGTAAGTGAGTAAATAATAGGAGCTGGCTTCCTCAGCTTTTGCAGGCTGTTCGTTTATTCCTGCAAAAAGAGAGAATGATAGAGCAGAGCACATCGAAAGAACCGCTAACTTCTTCTTCATTTTCCTAATCTCCTTTTTATGTAGGTATGGTGTAATCTTGCGATGTAACCGCTAGATTAATTTACTTGCAAGATAAAACATACCATATTGATTCAGGAAAAATTTGTCGCTTTATCGTAGTAAAACACAAAAATATTCGACATGTTGTTGGAGAGTAATTTACTGCTTTGTTTACCTCTATATGGTACAGGTTCATAGGAATGAATCTACTAAATAAACTATTGAAAAGATCAAATTAACAAGAATGAATAGATGCTGATTTTTTTGGCATCTTTTTTCATGATTAAAAACAAGAAGTGGGATTGCTTTGTATCTTACAATCTAGTAGCGAAAAAATATATTTTCTATTAAAACCATGTCTAAAAAAACAAGATTCGAATATTGATTAAGTAGAGACAATTTAAATTAATAGAGTTCAAAAGTAAATATCAACAGGGGGATTGTATGAGTAAAAGTGAAAATCTGTTAGTATCACTGGTATTTTCGATTATTTTAAGTTTTGTTATTGTCTTTTTGGTAACTTCCCTCCTAGTGAAAAATGGATTACTTTCTTCATCAATCACACAAAAGTGGTTAAAAGATTATGCTGCAGAGGGATTTGTTTATGCAATGGGTACGGAAAATCGTTATTTTACTCAAACACTTCCAAAAGAAAGTAAACCGCCTAAATTCTCTTCAATTTTGATACAGTTTGCAACTAACCTACGTCCTGGAGATCCACGAAGTTTACTAGGTTCAGAGATTCCAGGATTTGCTTTGTATGATGCAGAGATTTATATAGCTGGTAAAGGTACAGATTATTCTACTTTACCAATTGAATCCACACCTCCTATCTATGAAATCTTAAGAGATAGTAAACCTTCAGAAGATAACAAAGAAAACAATCGTATTGAAAATCCTGAAACTAATATTAGAGAAGTTGTTCATCTTTATCATTCACATAGCTATGAAGCATTTAAATCTTTATCGAATAACGGAACATATAACAGTTCTAATCCCGAGACAAATATAATTGCCATCGGTAATCTTCTTAAGAAGGATCTTGAAGAAAGAGGAATTGGAGTATCTCATGATACAACAAATGTGGGAGAAGAATTAAAAGCAAAAAATTGGGGTACAGGAAATGCTTATGTCCTTGCTAGGGAATCTGTGAAAGAAGTTCTTGCACAAAAAAAAGAAATTACCTACTTGATCGATATGCACAGAGACTCGCAACCTAGAAAAGTTACAACCATTAATATTGAGAATAAGTCATATGCCCGCTTATTTTTCGTAGTAGGAAAAGAACATCCTGGGTATGAAAGAAATCTCCAAGCAGCTGAGAATCTTAACAGGATGTTAGAAAAAAAATATCCGAATTTAAGCAGGGGGATCGTTATTAAAAGAAAAAATGAAGGTAATGGAATTTATAATCAAGATTTGACGAATAATGCCTTTTTAATTGAAATGGGAGGTATAGATAATAACATGGAAGAACTTGTTAATACTTCCGAAGCATTTGCTGAAGTTTTCAGCGAATTTTATTGGAAGACAGAGGATACAAAAACGGTTAATAATGAATAGGAGAGTGGCAAACCTCTTAATCTTTCTATAAGTTACATGATTAAATGATGTCATCGATTCAAATTACTTCAAGATTACACCCATTCTATTGATGGTTTTGAATGGGGTCTCTTTCAAGTCAGCACTCTTCCTATTACATTATCTTCATAATAAATAAATTTGGAGCTTTGTTGTCGTTCAATTGTTCGTTTCAAAATGCATAATTTCTTCACATTTGTACGGTAATGTTATTAGGGGAGTGAGAATATGTAGACTTTTTTAATATATTAAGCAGCCAACTAAATGAGCCTTTAAGCCGCCTTTATTTTAATAATCAAGGGATACCACTTCTGGCCGCCTTTCTTTTAGGTGTATTGGGTGCTGCTGCTCCATGTCAATTAACAGGGAATATAAGTACAATGATGTTTTATGGGAACCGTTCTATACAAGATCTTAAAGTTTGGCAAGAAGTGGTTGCTTACCTATCTGGAAAAGTCCTTGTATTTAGTCTTTTTGGTTTATTAGTTTGGTTGTTTGGTCAAACATTTGAACAAAGTTTAACGGCTCTTTTTCCTATAATTAGAAAGGTAACTGGCCCATTTGTAATATTTATCGGATTGTATTTATTGGGAATAATAAAAATGAATTGGAATTTAAATCTAATTAAAAGATCGTTCTTTCAAAAAATAAATGGAAACGGATCTTCTTTTTTATTAGGCATAATATTCACACTAGGGTTTTGTCCGACTATGTTTTTACTCTTTTTTGGCTTATTAATGCCACTTGTCTTATCGTCTTCATATGGAATTATCCTACCCGGGATATTCGCATTAGGAACTTCTGTTCCATTCTTATTATTACTTACATTGATTATGTACTGTGGACTAACAGGAGTGCTATTAAAGAGGAGTAAAAAAATGGCGAAAACCATTCAAATGTTATTTGGGGGCTTAATGATTATAGTAGTCATTTTTGATACATTTGTATATTGGTCCTAGTAGGAGGGATTTATGAGGATCTCAATCAAATTAGGGTTAATCATTTTAGTTATCATGTTAATAATTGAATTTTTACTGTTTTTTATCTTATACCAAGGCCTATTAGATAGTCGAATAAAGGAAGAGACGCAGGAACTCGTTTCTCGCGGCAATAATCACAGAGATGTTCTTGAGAAGAAATTTGATGATGTTACCCTCCATCATGTCGCTTTAATGGAATCTAAAGCAAAAACAAAAGTTGTAGTCATGGGGAGCGATAAAAAAATTTTAATAAACTCGAGTAATATAGACTCTAAAATGAAAGAAATTTTGAATAAAAGTATTACTCCGAGCCATCATGGGTTTTTAATACAAAATGATTGGAAAGAAAAAGCTTATTTTGCATCCGTATCACCAATAGTGATAAATGGAAAACACGTTGCACTTGTATATATGTTTCTCGATACAAAATTTATTCAAAAAATGAACGATCATCTGGTTGATGAGTTTATTAAAATAAGCCTTATCTCACTAATCATTCTAATAATAACGGTGAGTTTTCTTTCTAAAACTATTACAAGACCACTAATAAAAATGAAGGAAGCAACAAAAAAATTGAGTGAGGGTTACCATAAAGTTTCTTTAGATATTGATAGAAAAGACGAACTTGGTGAGTTAGCTTTTCAAATTAATTCTTTGTCAGATGATTTAAATCGACTTCAAAGAGACAGGAAAGAATTCTTAGCAAATATATCGCATGAGCTGAGAACCCCACTTACTTACATTACAGGTTATACAAATATTCTAAGAAGACCTAATATTGAAGAGGAAGAAAAGGTCAAATACTTAACGATTATAAATGAGGAATCAAAGAATTTAACGAAACTTATTGAAGATTTGTTTGAACTAGCAAAAATGGATCAAACGAGATTTGTTATTCAAAAAGAAAAAGTAGCGATTTCACATTTGATTAAGAAAGTACTTAATACCATTAAGCCTGCATTTTTTTCAAAGAATATCAGTTTAATATTTTCTTCTGATGGTGATTATATACTGGACATTGATGAGAAGAGAATATCACAAGTTTTATTAAATTTATTGGATAATGCGATGAAGTTTTCTCTAGAGAATACTACGGTTAATATTAATCTTATCGGTCATAAAGAATTCATACAGATTCAAATTAAAGATGAGGGCGAAGGTATCCCAGAGAACGACTTGCCGTTAATATGGGACCGGTTATATCGTGTGGAGAAATCACGATCTAGAGAAAAAGGTGGTTCTGGATTAGGTTTGGCAATTGTAAAAGAAATCGTAGAACAACATGATGGTAAAATTACTGTGTCTAGTCAAGTTGGAAAAGGTACGACGATTTCTGTATTTTTAAAAAGGGGATAAGCAATGAAAAAAATATTAATCGTTGATGACGAAGAAAGAATGGTTGAACTTATCGCTCTTTACTTAAAGCCTTATAATTATGAAATTATTAAGTGTTTTTCTGGTAATGAGGCTGTTGAAATAATTAAAAAAGAGCACATTCATTTAGTTTTGCTAGATGTGATGATGCCCGATTTAGATGGTTGGGAGACAATCCGATTAATTCGAGAATGGCTTCAAGTCCCTATTATTATGTTAACCGCAAGAAACGAAAAATTAGATATAGTGAAAGGTCTAAAACTTGGAGCAGATGACTATATTACAAAACCTTTTGATGAGGAAATTTTACTAGCTAGAATTGAAGCAGTCTTAAGAAGATCACAGCAAGAAACGGATATTGAATTTGGAATAGAGGGTTTAGTAATTGAAAAGAAACGACATTATATTTCCTATAACAACCAGCCGATTATCTTAACACCTAAAGAATTTGAAATGATCTACTTATTAATTAAGTTCCCGCGTCGAGTTTTTAATAGAGAGCAGTTAATTGAAATCATTTGGGGAATGGAATCTGAAACAGAAGGTAGAACAATAGATTCTCATGTAAGAAATATCAGAGAAAAATTTAGAAAAGCAGGGTTTCCCATTGAACAATATTTTAAAACTGTTTGGGGATTAGGTTATAAATGGGAAGATATTTAAACTTTAATTCTTCTATTCAACAGTCTATTCTGAATCAATTGCTAAGTGAATATCATCATTTCAATAACAAGCTATCGATTAAATCGATAGCTTGTTATTTTATTAGCTAGAAGTGGAAAAACTTCATAATTTATGCATATTTTTCTGTTATAACAAATCTACTAAAGTTTATGGCACTTCGATTACAGGAAATGAATTATCTCGATATAACAACAGGGGATTCTTCTTTTAAAAATAACTTAATGCATTAACCAATAGGGGGTATTTACAATGTGCGGTTTTATCGGTTATCTAAAAAACAATACGTTACAAGAAACAAATAAAGAAGTAAATAATTTTATGAACATGACAAATATTATTACGCATCGAGGACCTGATGATGTGGGGTATTATTTTGACCAACATATACGACTAGGTTTTAGAAGGTTAAGTATCATTGATCTAGACAGCGGGAAACAGCCTTTGGGATATGAAGACGATCGTTATTGGATAACTTTTAACGATGAAATCTATAATTACCTTGAGTTAAAACAAGATTTAGAACAGAAAGGACTATTTTTTAAAACTGATTCAGATACGGAAGTTATACTTGCGTTATTCAGCCTAAAACGTGAAAGGGCTGTAGATGATTTAAGGGGAATGTTTAGTTTTTTAATCTGGGATAAAGAGAAAAACGAACTGTTTGGTGCAAGAGATCACTTTGGTATTAAACCGTTTTTTTATTATGAAAATGAAGATGAATTATATTGTGCATCCGAGAAGAAAAGCATCCTTCTTGCTGCAAGTGGAGGTAGTTTTAATCAAGAGGCGTTACACTACTACCTCACTTATCAGTTCGTACCTGAACCACACACATTATCAAGCCAAATAAAAAGGTTGGATCCAGGCCATTATTTTATTAAAAAAGTCGGTCAAAAAATGAAAAAGAAAGCTTTTTTTAAACCTCGTTTTAACCCAATAAATAAACCATTCGAGGAAGAAGTTATAAATATTAGAGATGTATTGAGAGATTCAGTAAGGATGCATATGAGGAGTGATGTGCCTGTTGGAGCATTTTTATCTGGCGGAATAGACTCTTCAAGTATTGTTGCATTAGCGAAAGAATTTAACCCCAAGATTAAAACTTTCACGGTTGGTTTTGATCGTGAAGGATATAGCGAAATCGACTTAGCAAAAGAAACCGCTTCAGATCTCGGGGTTGAAAACATACATTATGTTGTAAGTTCTGAAGAGTTCATTGAACATCTGCCTCAAATTATTTGGCATCTGGACGAGCCTGTCGCAGATCCTGCATTAGTGCCTCTGTTTTTTGTTGCACGTGAAGCTAAAAAACATGTCACAGTTGTGCTTTCTGGTGAAGGAGCAGATGAACTGTTCGGTGGATATAATATTTATAGGGAACCTCACTCATTAAGATATTTTAATAATTTACCATCAGGAATAAAAGAGGGGCTAAACACATTTTCCAAAATCTTGCCTGATGGGACACGTGGGAAAAGCTTTATTGAGAGAGGAACAACTAGCATAGAAAATCGATATATCGGAAATGCAAAGATGTTTACAGAACATGAAAAGAAAGAGCTTCTTAAAGACTATCAAGGTAAATGGAATTATAAGAACGTTACAAAGGAGTTGTACCAAAACATTCAGCATCTACACGATGTTCATAAAATGCAGTACATTGACTTACACACCTGGTTGAGGGGGGATATACTTGTAAAAGCCGACAAGATGACCATGGCTAATTCGTTAGAGTTACGAGTCCCCTTTTTAGACAAGGAAGTGTTTAAGGTTGCGTCAAAGCTTGATCCTTCAAAAACAATAACGAATCAAACGACCAAGTATATATTAAGAAAAGCAATGGAAGGTATCGTACCAGACTCTGTCCTAACTAGAAAGAAGTTAGGATTCCCGGTCCCTATACGCCATTGGCTGCGGAATGAATTGTCTGATTGGGCTTATTCTTTGATCATTGAGAGCGATACTGATTATCTATTTAACAAAGTGTATTTATTGACTCTATTGGATGACCATCAAAAAGGAAAAAGGGATAATAGCAGAAAGTTGTGGACTGCACTTTCTTTTATTATCTGGCACAAAATTTATATCGAGAAGAGATATAATTTTAACAAAGATAAATTTCAGAACGGAGAAGAAACTAAGCTATTAAATGTGTGAGTAATTATCAAATTCCAAGTTCTCGTTTTCGAGGACTTGGTTTTTTTATTTTTGATGTACATAAAATTATTTAAAAGAAAGAAGGTGAAAACTAGTATATGTGGAAATTTAAGAACAATCATGTGTAAAGGAGGTTTAATGCATTGCTGAAAACATAAAAACTAAGGAAGTGATGAAATGCCACTTGATGAGGATGGTGCCATAAAGGAACAGACAAAATGGGGAAAAATCTCTATTATTCTCACTTTAGCAATTCCAGCTATGTTAGAGAACATCTTACAAACAATTGTAGGATTTGTCGATACTCTATTCGTAGCAAAGATCGGGCTAGAGGAGGTAACAGCAGTAGGTGTAGCCAATACGGTAATAGCCGTTTATATAGCCGTTTTTATGGCGGTTGGCGTCGGGGCTTCATCACTAATCGCACGGAGTATAGGAGCGGGAGATATTGAACAGGCGAAATCAATCGCTAAACAATCGACTCTCTTAACATCGTTAATAGGTCTATTCTTTGGAGTCGTAAGTATATTTTTGGCGGAACCTTTTCTTTTGATAATGGGTGCTGATGAAAAAGTTTTAGTGGATGGACTTCTCTATTTCCGAATTGTCGCGGTACCTTCCATATTCATTTCTCTCATGTTCATCTTCGGAAGTATTCTGAGAGCGTCTGGAGATACGAAAACTCCCCTGAAGGTAAGTTGGTGGATAAATATAATCCATCTTGGTCTTGATTATGTTCTGATTTTTGGAGTAGGGGATTGGGAGGGATTGGGAGTTGCGGGGGCCGCATGGGCTACAGTATTAGTAAGGATAATGGGATCGTGGATGCTCTATCATTATATTAAGAAATCAATCGTTTCCTTTTCACTGCGTAAAGGTACCTTGAACATGATAAAGAGCGTCATGTTATCCGTCATAAAATTATCCATACCTGCTGCGATTGAAAGGTTAATAATGAGAATTGGCCAAGTTCTCTACTTCGGATTGATCGTGCATATTGGAACAGAAACATTCGCAGCTCATACCATTGCGGGAAATATCGAAACTTTTTCTTACATGCCTGGATATGGATTAGCTATCGCCGCTACTACCTTAGTAGGACAAAGTATAGGAGCTGGAAAATTAAAAGATGCCTACCAATATGGTATTTTAACAACCGTGATCGGAATCTTCTTCATGTCTATGATAGGGGTCATCTTATTTGTTTTTTCTCCGTATTTTGCAACATGGTTCACATCAGATAAAAATGCCATTGATATGGTGGTAACTGCTCTAAGAATCGATGCATTTGCTCAACCCGCACTTGCTGTAGGATTGATCCTAGCAGGGGCTCTTCAGGGAGTTGGGGATACAAAAAGTCCCATGTATAGCACAGCATTCGGTATGTGGGTGATAAGAGTCTTAGGTGTTTACCTTTTTGGAATCGTACTCGGCTATGGAATAGCAGGGATTTGGATTTCAATTGCTCTAGATTTACTTATAAGAGCTATTTACTTATATGTGAGATGGATAACTTATTTTAA
The DNA here is from genome assembly GCF_023715445.1 of Fictibacillus nanhaiensis. GTDB lineage: Bacteria > Bacillota > Bacilli > Bacillales > Fictibacillaceae > Fictibacillus > Fictibacillus nanhaiensis_D. The sequence goes on along the minus strand of NZ_JAMBOD010000001.1, from coordinate 1,136,029 downwards.
AATATCTACCGACAAACATTATACCAAGATAAGGGATAATTATTTTCAAAACTAAAATAAAAAAACCCATTGACTTATAAAAATTGGAATACTAAAATGGAATCAATTACATTTATTTTGAAAATTTAGAAAATTTATTTACTATTTTGCTTCCTAGCTGGTACTAGGTTTTTTTTACACCACATAATATACACTGGGAGGGTATGGTATAGGGGAGGTTTTTCATTGGAGATAAAGTTAGTTCGGCTAGCTGTCAACGGAGGAATTGGTTTTGGTGCACAACTATCACCTAAACAACTACTCCACTTGAGCAAGTACTTACCTGAGGATTCAGAAATTGAATTAACAACATTCCAACAGCTTATTATTCAAGTCCCAGAAGATAACCTGGTACAAATAAGGAATGAGTTGGAGTTAATAGGTCTTTCATGTTATTCAGTTGGAAACTATGTAAAGAGCCTAAGAACTTGTGGTTTTTGTAAAGGAGCAGAAGAAGAAGGTATGCCAGTTGCCATCGAGTTGAACAACCGTATCGCAGGTAAGGAAGTACCTTTTACACTACGTCCTGCATATACTGGTTGTCCTACCGCTTGTGGAGAACCGTTAGTAAACGATATTGGGGTTATTAAGCAAAGAGACGCTTATGATCTTTACTTAGGCGGTAAAGCAAATGGTCTTGATGCACAGACAGGTCAATTGTTTAAAAATGATTTACAACCAGACGAGTTGTATAAACTTGTAGATCAAATTATTGATGTTTACGCAAAAAACGGTAAAAAAAGAGAAAAATTTTCAAAGTTTCTTAATCGGTTTGGTATCGATCAACTAAAACAACAGTTAAATGTTGTTTAAAGGAGGAGTATCATGGGAGTTGGTAAAAAGGTTCTTTTGTTAGGTGTTTATGGCATGGAAGTTGTTGAATGTGGAGGGGCTTTAGCAAAGAATGTTTTAAACGGTGGTGAGTCATTTGCTTCAATTATGCTGTCATCAGAAAAAAGCCGCCCACAAATCTCTAAAGCCGCTGAAGTACTTGGAGTGAAAATGCATTTTACTAATTTTCAGTATGGTTATGTCGACTTAAATCCGGAATCTAAGATGAGGTTAGTGAAAGTAATAAGAGAAATTAAACCGGATATTATCATCACACAAGATCCTGAGCATTCCTTTCATGATCTAGACCCAGATCGCAGACAAGCAATGATACTCATACTAGAAGGTATAGCATTAGCCAGTAGAGACTTTGCGTTAGAGGAACTACCCGGTCTGGAACCTCATCCCATTCCAACTATCTATTACATGACACCTCATCATCCGAATACCGTCGTAAATGTTTCAGAAGTTTGGGAGAAGAAAGACGCAGCCATGGAAGTACTTGAAAGTCAGATGGAGTTTAGTGGAGTTCATTTTAAAAATGCATTATCGGAGAAGGAACTCGAGATTTTATCACCTGGTTTTACAGCATTAAAAAATGATTATGAAAAAGGACGAGCCGTTCATAAAGTGTTAGACAAAGCGGTTCATGTGTATCATGGTCTAGCTACTCACGGGCATTTCGCTTTAGCTGAAGCTTACAGAAGAGAAGGGAACTTTCATTTAAATGAACTAATTATGTAACAATGAAAAAGGGGGAAGTGTTATGGCTAAGTTTTTAATCCGTTTTTTGTTGGCATTCATCATCTTTTTAACGTCATTTCATCCTAGTGCTTACGCTGAGAAAAAAGTTGATGTAATGAAGATTGCTATTCCAAAAGATGAAAACACATTAACTCCGTATACCTATGTTACTGGATATCCAGGGCTAGATCTTGTCCACCTTGTATATGACACATTACTTCAATTAGATGAAAAAAATACTCCTCAACCATGGTTAGCCAAAGATTATAAAGTAAGTGAAGATGGCAAAACCTACGATTTCACCCTACATGAAAATATTAAATGGCACGATGGAAAGCCCTTAACAGTAGATGATATCAAGTTTACTGTTGATTATTTTATCAAGAATCCTAAATCACGTTTCACAAACCCTCTTAAAGTAATCCAAGAAGTTTCTATCACCGATGACAGTCATTTTAAATTTATACTCTCAGAAGCTGATCCGAACTTTTTAATTCAGCCCCTTGCAGACGTCCCGATACTCCCTAAGCACATCTGGGAAGCGGTATCTAATCCGAATGAAGCTACTAACGCTATTGGCAGTGGCCCATATATCTTAGAGGACTACAAAACTGGCCAATTCTACAAAATGAAAGCAAACAAAGATTACTTCAAAGGTGCATCTCCTGTACAACAATTAATATTCCCCATCATAGAAGATCCGACAGCGATGTTTACGGCATTAAAAGCCAAAGAAGTTGATGCGATTTCTTCAAGTATCACACCTGAAGTTGTTAGTGAATTCAAATCAAATCCCAACTTGAAGATCGAAGAAGGTCCTGGTTTCTCCACAACATTATTTCAATTTAATGCTGAAAAATATCCAATGTCAGAAAAGAGTTTTAGACAAGCCGTTGCGTATGCGATTGACAATCAGTATCTTGTTGATACCGTTACCCTCGGATTCGCACAAACCGGAAGTCCTGGCTTCATCCATCCATCCTCACCTTTCTATAATAAGGATCTATCATTTAAACCAGATATGAACAAAGCAAAAGATATCTTAGATCAAGCCGGATTTGTTGATAAGGATGGAGATGGTTTTCGTGAAGGAGCGAACGGAGAAAAAATTAAACTAGTAAATCTGGTTTATTCAACCAGTCCGCTACGGATTCGTACCGCTGAAATCATCACAGAATGGCTAAAAGATATCGGTATCAATGTAGAAGTCAGAGCGATGGATGCTACTACGGTCGACTCTCTTGTTTGGCCAGATTTTGATGTAAGTAAAGGAAGGAATTTTGATTTAGCTCTATGGAGCTGGTCGAACACCATGCAGTTGTTCCCTGACCGCATGATCGAATTGTTCCATTCTGATCCTTCTATTGGGTCTGTTAATATCGGTGGATATAAAAATAAAGAATTCGATGATCTTTCGAAAGAACTTTCACAAACCTATGAATCTTCTAAGCGAACTGAAATCATTAAGAACATGCAAGAGTTCGTCGCGGACGAATTCCCGATTGTTCCGCTATATCACGACAAAATTGTTAACGCCTATACACCTGCGGTCTATGATCAATTTTCGTTCCAAGAAGGAAAAGGGATCATTAATAAACTTTCTTTTGTTCCATCTTCTCAATCCAAAACCGCTACAAAGAATACAAGTGACGATAATCAATCCGGAGAAGTGAAGACGGATACTGAAAATAAAGGAAGCAATAATTCTCTCTTCTTCTTAGTAGGATTTATCGTACTACTAATAGCAGGAGGCATCTTTTTAAAGCAAAAATCAAATAAAAATACTGATGTATAAGTTCTAAGTTCCCGTAAAAATGAAACTTTTGCGGGAACTATCTACATTGCGGAGGTGAAAACATGTATAAGTTCAAATTCTTATACTCCAAAATGATTCAATATGTTCTAGTTATTTTTTTAATACTCACACTGAACTTTCTGTTGCCTAGATTAATGCCAGGAAGTCCATTAGCATATTTAGCCGGGGAAGATGTAGGACTGATGACATCTGAAGAAAAACAAAAAATTCTTGATAAACATGGTTTGAATGATTCTATAACTACTCAGTACATCGATTATTTATCAAACATCTTTACGGGAGATTTTGGGTTCTCTTATCAACAAAAAGTTCCCATCTCTGATCTTATTGAAGACAGACTTCCATGGACATTGCTGCTTACCGGGTTGAACCTGGTGATATCCACGATACTTGGAGTCATTTTTGGTGCTATGGCGGCGTGGAAAAGAGGGACAAAAACAGACATTAACTTGTTAACAGGATTCATGTTCCTTAGTGCGATGCCTTCTTTTTGGATCGGTATGATCTTGGTCTCACTTTTTGCATCAAAGTTAGGATGGTTCCCTGTGTTTGGTGCAGAAACTGCTTGGGCTGATTATCAAGGCATGGAAAGATTATTAGATATTGGACATCATATGATCTTACCGTTAATCACTTTAATCCTGATCTCCGTTACGACAACATTCATGACGATGCGTTACTCCATGTTAAACGTGCTTGGAGAAGACTATATTCAGATGGCTAAAGCAAAAGGCGTGAAAGAAAAAACAATCAAATACAAACATGCTATGAGGAATGCTCTTTTGCCTGTTGCGACTGTCTTTATGCTTAGTCTGGGGTTCATGCTTGGAGGCGCGACAGTGATCGAAACTGTTTTTGCCTATCCAGGTATTGGGAGACTAATGTTTGAGGCGGTTGTCAGCAGGGATTATCCGCTCATCCAAGCGACATTTTTAATCATAACCTTTAGTGTTATCATCGCAAATTTTATTGCTGATATTTTATATCCATTATTAGATCCAAAGGTGGGAAAAGAGAATGGATAAAGAGAAATGGAGAAGTTATTGGAAGACTTTAACATCAAGCAACCTCGGTCTGATTGGAATCGGAATATTAATCACATTTTTCTTCATTGCCATTTTCGCACCACTTATTGCACCATATGATCCATCGGAAAGAATAGCACCCCCCCTCATGAAACCGAACGGGAGCTTTTTACTCGGAACAAATGATGTAGGACAGGATATCTTTAGCGAACTGATCTACGGAACTAGAGTGTCATTATTGATCGGGATAATCGCAGCACTCATTTCAATTGTAATTGGTTGTTTAGTGGGAGTCGTTTCAGGTTATTTTGGCGGGAAAATAGATTCCTTATTAATGAGATTTGTAGATTTAATCCTTGTTATTCCGTTTTTGCCTTTAATGATTTTAATGGCTGCTTTTGTGGGACCGAGTTTTTGGAACATTATATTGGTCATCAGTATCATCTCATGGGCAAGTCCTGCAAGAGTTATCCGTTCGCAAGTCCTTACATTAAAAACCAAAGGGTTTGTGGAGGCGGCTAAATCTATTGGTACTAATATATCAACTATCCTAAGAGTACATATTTTACCTGGAGTTATACCAATCGCCTTAGCTCAGTTCGTTATGGCCGCGAGTCATTCTATCTTGATCGAAGCATCACTTAGCTTTTTAGGATTAGGTGATCCTTTCACTAAGAGTTGGGGTACAACATTATACTACGCCCAAGCCAGGGGTGCCTTTTTAACAGATTCCTGGATCTGGTGGATCCTTCCACCAGGTCTCTTAATTACAGCTCTCGTCGTCGGCTTTGCCTTAACCGGCTTCTCTATGGAAGAAATCCTTAATCCAAGATTAAGAAAGGGGAGATCCTAGATGACTATACTCCAAGTAGAGAATCTCTCAACTTACTACAAAACAGATAGAGGTGAGGCACAAGCTGTAGAAAACGTATCCTTTTCGATGAAAAAAGGGGAGATGCTAGGACTTATAGGAGAATCCGGTTGTGGTAAAACGACTGTCGCCCAGTCCATTTTAAGATTAATAGAATACCCAGGTAGGATTGTATCTGGTAAAGCATATCTTGATGGGATTGATCTGTTAACAGCAAAACAAGATGAATTAGAAAAACTAAGATGGAAAGATATATCTGTAATCCCTCAAAGTGCAATGAACGCATTAAATCCTATCTATACGATAGGTGATCAAATCGTAGAGTCTATCTTAATTCATGAAGATGTCTCGAAGGCGACAGCGATAAAAAGAACTGAGGAACTACTCGAGATGGTCGGGATAAAAAAGAACCGTTTTAAGAATTATCCCCATGAATTTAGCGGGGGTATGAAGCAAAGGGTCGCGATTGCCATGGCTCTCTCCTGTAACCCGAAACTAATTATCTCTGATGAATCAACAACGGGTTTAGATGTCTTGACCCAAGCGCAAATCATCGCCTTAATAAAACAATTACAGAAAGATTTGGGGCTGTCTATCATCTTGATCTCCCATGATCTTCCGATGGTAACGTCTGTATGTGACCGTGTTGCCATCATGTATGCAGGGAAAATTGTTGAGTTGGCAAACACTCAGGATATTTTAAAGCATTGCAGTCATCCGTATTCAAACGGATTACTCAATGCGACTCCTGATTTATCAAATCCTGATAAAGAAGTTGTTTCGATCCCAGGCAGTGTTCCTGACTTAGTCAAACCGCCAACTGGATGCAGATTCTACGATAGATGCAAAGCTAGGATGAATGTCTGCAAAGAGGAATCTCCTGATTTAAAAGAAATAAGACCTGATCACTTTTCAGCTTGTTTTCTCGAGGGAGGAGGTTACTATCATGTCCAATGAAACAATGGTAGAAATTAAACACTTGACCAAGGAATTTGAAGAAAAGAAAGGAGGGCTGTTTAAAAAGAAACGGCAAAAAGTTTACGCCGTAAATGATATTAACTTAAAGATCAAAAAGGGGGAGATCTTAGGCATCATAGGTGAGAGCGGGTGCGGAAAAACAACAACTGCTAGGATGGTCATGCGATTATTAAGAGAGTCCTCGGGTGAAATCTGGTTTAAAGGAAAGGAACTTTGTAGATTAAATGATCGTGAAACAAAGAAAATTAGAAAAGAAATGCAGATCATTTTTCAAGATCCATATGACACTTTAAATCCAGGTATGAGAGTTTTGGATATTTTAATGGAACCTTTGAACGCTCATTTAAGCCACATTTCATTTAAAGAAAAAGTAAACATGATCAAAGACATGGTAGAAGAAATCGATCTTAAGCCAGCTGATCAGTATATCTATCGTTATCCACATCAATTAAGCGGCGGTCAAAGACAAAGGGTAGCTATCGCGAGAGCTATCATCTTAAAACCTGCTTTCGTGGCTGCAGATGAACCGACTTCCATGTTAGATGTATCAGTTCGAGCGGGCATCTTGAATCTGCTGCTCAATCTAAGAAAGAGAATGGGGTTAACGATGATGTTCATCACACATGATCTTGCAACCGCAAGTTATATGTGTGACAGAATTGCTGTTATGTACCAAGGGAAAATTGTGGAGATCGGGCAAACACAAAAAATCATCCATAACCCTACACATCCTTATACAAAGGCTTTGGTATCAGTGGTGAAAGACCTGAACTATTTTATTGAAAACCGAGAAAAACTGATTCGAGACGGAGAAGTAGACAGCAGTCAGCAAACAAGCGGATGCCCCTTTTCTATGCGGTGTCCACATGAACATGAACGATGTAATCATGTTCAACCTGTATTAACGAAATTAAGTGGAGAGCATTTTGTTTCTTGTCACCTAGAAAATAAAGAAAATTTCAAGAGGCAAGAAGAGGAAGCAGTTAACGCCATTTAATATTAATTTTTCAATGCTACTAAACAAGGAGGTTCAATATGGAAAACATCGAATTTACAGTAAACGGAATGAGCTGCGGCCATTGCGAGAAAGCCATTCAAGATGCACTTATGGAATCACCAGGAGTTGAATCTGTAAAAGCAAGTGCCTCAAATAACAACGTTCAAGTAACCTATCAATCTGATAAGACGAACACAGCTCTAATCAAAGAAATAATAGAAGAGGAGGGGTACGACGTTATCGATTAGTTGTTAAATAAGATTATGGGAGGCATGGGGATGAAAAAAAGGTTAAGTATATTCTTTTCATTTATTTTACTTGTAAGTCTTATTTTAAGCGGTTGCAGCAGTAAGGGGATTGAAGAAGAACCGGCTGCAGGAAAAAGTGAAACCAAAAAAGAACAAAAACTAACCATCAATGCCATATCAGAACCTCCTAGTCTAGATCCGGCGTTAATTGATAATCAGATCGCGGGAGACATCAGTAACCAATTATTCGAAGGTTTAGTCAGGTTGGATGAAAAAGGGAATGTCGTAGCTGGAGTTGCCGAGTCATGGGATATCTCTGATGATAAAACGGTCTATACTTTTCATCTAAATAAAAACGCTAAATGGTCGAACGGAGATCCAGTAACAGCGGAAGACTTCATCTTTTCGTGGGAACGAGTACTGAATCCAGAAGTAGCTGCACCTCTAGGAAGCAATCTGTTCTTCATCAAAAACGGTGCTGCATATAATGAAGGGACAGTAAAAGATTTTAATGAAGTTGGTATAAAAGCCCCCGATGAACAAACATTAGAAATAACACTCGAAAGACCAACATCCTTCTTTTTAGAACTGACATCTTTTTTCACATTATTGCCTGTGAACAAAAAGGTAGCAGAAGCAAATGATAAATGGGCGACGGATGCAAAAACATTCGTATCAAATGGCCCGTTTCAACTTAAAGAATGGAAACACGATCAAGAGCTAGTGATGGTCCCGAATGAGAATTACTGGGCAAAAGAGGTCGTGAAGCTAGACGAACTGAAATGGGTGATGGTAAACGATCAAAACACCGAATATGGTATGTACAAATCAGGTGAGATCGCTGTTGCTGAACAGATACCAAACTCCATCAAGAGCCAGCTCATTCAGAGCGGTGACGCGGAAAAGCTACCAAGTGCAAGCGTAGCCTACTTGCGATTTAATCATGAGAACAAGGTATTCAGTAATCCTAAAATAAGAAAAGCACTGAGTATGGCACTGGATAGACAACTAATTGTAGATAAAGTAACTCAAGGAGGAGAAACGCCTGCGTTCTCATTCATACCGAACGGTTTAGGAAATGGTGTGGGAGAGTTCAGAGAGCAAGCAGGAGATTCACTCTTTAAGGACAAATCGGTTGAAGAGGCAAAACAGCTATTAGAAGAAGGAAAGGATGAGTTAGGGTTAAGCAGTCTGCCAAAGGTAACCCTATTATTCTACACAAGCGATCTATACAATCAATTAACTCAAGCGATGCAAGAAATGTGGAAGAAGAATCTAGGTTTAGAAGTCGAGCTTAAAACGATGGAGAGAAAAGTGTTCGTTCAAAATGTTCAAAAAGGAGATTACGAGTTAGCCATCTATAGCACTGGTGCAGACTATAATGATGCTCAGAACCTGCTTGGTCAGTTTACAACAGGAGATGTCTATAACTATAGTAAAATCTCAATTCCGGCATATGATGAATTGGTTAAGAAAGTAGATACCGAACTCGATCTAAACAAGCGGGCTGAATACATGCAAGAAGCCGAAAAAGTATTATTAGAAGACATGGCGATCGCTCCACTTTACTTTAACAACAAAGTCTATCTGCAACAAGATAATGTGAAAAATGTTCACCGTTACATTATACAAGCGGTCGATTATCGGGAAGCATTTGTTGAATAAAGAAATATGATCTGACAGAGGGAAATCATTTTGGTTTTCCTCTTTCTTTCAAGGAGGTAAGCTATGATTTTCTATATTCTTAAACGTATTACGACCGCACTCCTTGCGTTGTTTGTCATCGCCACCTTAACTTTTGTGTTAATGAATTTGATTCCAGGTGACCCATTCACAAATGAAAAAAGCGTTCCTGAACAAGTACTTAAAAACCTGAGGGCTCACTATGGCCTTGATCAACCGCTTATCATCCAGTATTTCAAATACATGGCAGGAATTATGACTTTAGATTTTGGACCTTCGATTACATCGGATACACGTACAGTCAATGAACTAATATTAAGCGGGTTTCCTGTTTCGGCGGTACTGGGCATACAAGCACTGGTAATCGCAGTTGTCTTCGGTATGACTTTAGGTATTATAGCCGCGATCAAACATAATGGCTGGTTAGATTATATATCGATGGTTATAGCCATTTTAGGCTTGTCAGTTCCGAGTTTTGTATTATCAACTGTTCTGATCAATTACTTTGCAATAAAGCTTGAATGGCTCCCAGTCGCTACTTGGGGTACGTGGAGACATACTGTTCTTCCAAGCTTAGCGTTGGCAGTTGGACCGTTAGCTTACATAGCTAGACTAACAAGGTCGAGCATATTAGAAGTTCTTTCATCAGATTACGTTCAAACGGCAGTAGCGAAGGGTGTAACGGGTTCTCGGCTAATCTTTCGCCATATATTAAGAAACGCATTGATACCGGTTGTTACTGTACTCGGCCCTATCTCAGCTGGAATCTTAACTGGGAGTTTTGTGATCGAACAAATATTTGGTATTCCTGGGATAGGAAAATACTTTGTTCAATCTATTTCCGATCGGGACTATCCGGTCATCTTAGGTACAACTATATTTTACAGTGCAATATTAATACTTTTCATCTTAATAATCGATCTAACTTATGGATTCTTAGATCCTCGAATCAAACTAGCGAGGAGGAGATAATATGGAAGCACTAAACAAGAAGACGTTCCATTTTAAAGAAAAAAACGTTCAAAAGATCGAAGAAACCAACGTCCAACCTTTTTCACAGTTTAAGGAAACATTATATTATCTAACCAAGAACAAACTCGCTATTGTTGGGCTGATCATCATCTTATTGTTAATCGTTATGGCTGTGATTGGTCCTAAGTTAGTGTCTTATTCATATTCTGACCAATCCTTGCTAGAATCCAATCAACCACCATCAATAGAGCATTGGTTTGGAACAGACCAATTAGGAAGAGATATCTTTGCGCGAACATGGACGGGAGCAAGGATTAGTTTATTTATAGGGATAATGGCTGTTTTCATCGACCTTATAGTCGGAATTATCATTGGTGGGATAGCAGGATTAAAAGGCGGTAAAACCGATGAGATTCTCATGCGTCTAGTTGATATCCTTTATGGGCTGCCCCATCTCTTGGTTACCATCCTATTAATGGTTGTATTAAAACCCGGTCTTACCACGATCATCTTAGCTATGGCAGCAACAGGGTGGATTGGAATCGCAAGGCTTGTCAGAGGACAGATCCTGCAACTAAAAGAATGCGAATACGTCATGGCCTCACAAGTGCTGGGAGCTGGATTTTATAAGATACTGTTTAAGCACCTCCTTCCAAATACACTTGGGCCTATCATTGTTGCTATGACTCTATCCGTTCCAGGAGCTATCTTTGCTGAAGCCACTTTAAGCTTCTTAGGATTAGGAGTACCCGTTCCTCTTGCTAGCTGGGGAACAATGACATCAGAAGCACTTGTTACATTATTAACGGGTCACTTATGGATATTATTTTTTCCTGCATTCTTCATTTCGTTAACGATGTTTGCTTTCAATGTGGTCGGAGATGGATTAAGAGATGCATTAGATCCTAAAATGAGAACGTAGGTGAGTAGATGACAAATCTTTTAGAGGTGAGCAACCTTCATGTCGAGTTTTACGCAAAAAAGAAAACAATAAATGCCTTGAGAGGAGTTTCTTTTAGTTTAGGAAAAGAAGAAGTGCTAGCGATCGTTGGCGAGTCTGGCAGCGGGAAGTCCGTGACTGCCAAAAGTATACTTAAACTACTACCGCCACAAAACGCTAAAATAGTTGATGGATCCATCCTTTATAAAGAAACTGAACTAACCCAGCTTTCAAAGAAAGAAATGGTCAAATACCGCGGCAAAAAAATTGCAATGGTATTCCAGGACCCTATGACCTCATTAAACCCGACCATGAGAATTGGTGAGCAGATCGCAGAAGGATTAATAGTTCACGATAAGTTACCGAAAAAAGAAGTGTGGGAAAAAGTTCATAGGATGCTCAAACTTGTTGGAATTCCAGAACCAGAATACAATAGTAGAAAGTATCCTCACGAACTAAGCGGTGGTATGCGCCAAAGGGTAGGCATTGCCATGGCGCTCATCTGTGAACCGTCCATTCTCATAGCAGATGAGCCTACAACAGCATTAGATGTATCCATCCAAGCTCAAATAATCGAACTGTTAAAAGAGTTACAGCCGAAGTTGAATATGTCCATCATACTGATCACTCATGATTTAGGCATCGTGGCAAACATGGCAGATAGAATATTAGTCATGTATGCTGGTGAAATAGTAGAGAGCGGAACAGTTAATGAGATCTTCTACAAATCAAGACACCCCTATACATGGGGACTTTTACAATCAATCCCGGATGTTGACAGTAAAAAGCCGTTAAAAGGAATAGATGGATCCCCTCCAGATTTATCGCAACTAACAAAAGGTTGCTCTTTTGCAGCTAGATGTCCATATGTACTAGATGTTTGTGAAGAAGAAAAACCAACTTCTTTTATAATCGATAAAGGTCATCATGCCTCATGTTGGCTGAATGACGAAAGAGCTCCTATGGTGGAAAGTCCTTTAACTTTTAAAAATAAAGAGAAAAAGATTATGTAAAAAACACAGAGGTGAAAAGATGGCACTAGAAAACGTTATGGAAGAACAACACGGTTGCTGTGATTCAACTGCTGCAGAAGAAAAACATACAACTAGATCACAAAAAGAAAAAGAAGAATTGTTGAATCGATTGAAGCGAATTGAAGGTCAAGTACGAGGCATTCAGAACATGATTCACGATGAACGTTATTGTATAGATATTATCGTTCAATTAAGTGCGATCAATGCAGCTGTAAAAAAAGTGGGTTTCAACTTATTAGAAACTCATACACACCATTGTGTTACGGATGCTATTAATTCAAACCAAGGTACTGAAGCTGTAAGTGAGCTGATGAAGGTGATCCATCAATTTACAAAATCATAAACAAATTAAAACCCTCCATTCCAGAGGGTTTTTTCTTCATGAAACTTTTATTTTCCCGATCATCCCTGATTCTTTGTGTCCCGGGATTGTACAATAGTAAGTATAAACACCTGATTCTTTAGGAATGAACGATACCTGGTTGGATCCATTTGGTTCAACATGTAGATGAAAGACAGAATCATCTTCTTTTGTCATAGTATGCTCATGTTTCGAGTGAGTGTTCGATGTTACTAGATTCTCGAATGAAAAAGGAGAAATTTCAATATCATGTTCTACTGAATCATCATTTAATAATGTTAAGAGTACTTTTTGATCTCTTTTTAAACTGACATTTGATGAAAGGTATCTATAATCTTTTATTTCTACCTTCCAGTTGAAAACTTCTTCCGGTTCAAGTTGTTTCATTTCCTTCTTATCAGCTGATGAAGATGAATGCTGTTCATGCTGCTTTGCTGCGTTTCCATGAGGTTTAATAATATCATCAGGAAATTTTAAAAAAACCATAAACAGCACTGCGCATCCAAAAAGCATGATGAGATTGAAGTATCTTTCAAGATGAGACTTAAGTGTTTCGGATAAGAATTGTAGAATACATAAAATTGTTATTCCCACCGTGAGTAAGATTCCTATCATTATCAAAATCTGAGCTTGTTTTGAACTTAACATCACTGTTAACATAGCTCCCATCATCCCGGCCATTATACCAGAAAAAAGTCCTTCGACCATCAGATGAAAATGGAGTTTAGATCCAATTAATAAACCTGCTAGACCACTTAATAAAATTGAGAATAGTGTGGCATACAGCAGATTATCATTATAGTACACCCCTAAATAAAATCCAGCGGTTAAACCCATACTCATAGTGTAAGCCATTACGTATACCATATTGTTCATTAAGGAATCTTTAGCTTTATAAAAAAAAGAAGATAGAAAAACTAAAGCAGTGCAAATCACTAACACCCCTAAAATGTAAATTGACATTTAAGCCCTCCTTGTCCATTCCTTCTTTCTAAGTTATGAGAGGAAGATATCGATTTATGCAGGTTCATTGCAAACTCGATAAAAAATGCACATTTTATATGAAATAAATAATAAAATTTAAAATTAGGCTTTACATAGGGTAGGGGGGTATAGTAATATTAAAATAAATAAAGGAGGTTATCTGATGGAAATAGTTAAACCAGATGATCTAAATAATAATCAATGTTGTGATACGAATGAACGGAAGAGTCATCATTCAGATAAAATAAAGAGCAATTTGATTACACGTTTGAATCGGATAGAAGGGCAAATTCGAGGTGTTAAAGGATTGATTGATCGCGATACTTACTGTGACGACGTTATCACTCAAATTTCAGCTATTCAATCAGCATTAAATAGTGTAGGTAAGATATTACTTGAAGGCCATTTGAAAAGTTGTGTTGTGGAAAGAATCCAAGAAGGCGATGAAGAAGTGCTCGATGAACTGCTTGTTACTGTAAAAAAATTAATGAAATAATAGGGAGAGATAATTTTGGAAAAAATCACATTAAAAGTAGAAGGCATGTCTTGTAACCACTGTGTAAATGCTATTGAAGGAAGCGTTGGAAAGTTAGACGGTGTCTCATATACAAAAGTAAACCTTCAAGAAGGTAACGTTGAGGTAGAATATGATTCTTCAAAAGTAAACTTGGATAAGATTAAAGAGACGATCGATGATCAAGGTTACGATGTAAAATAAATCGCGTGCTTATCATAGCACGCTCTCTTTTCAGCTTAAATATACCCCGTATAGGTATATGGAAGGGATGATGAAAACCATGAGTAAAAAAGAAACGACATTGCAAATATCAGGTATGACTTGTGCTGCCTGTGCAATAAGAATTGAAAAAGGTTTGAACAAGTTGGAAGGGGTCGAGAAAGCAGGTGTAAACCTTGCTCTTGAAAAATCTACAGTTTCTTATGACCCGAATCTCATAAAAGTCTCTGACATCGAGAAAAAAATTCAAGACCTTGGTTATGGAGTCGTAACCGAAAAGGCAGAGTTTAACCTGACAGGTATGACATGTGCTGCTTGTGCCACAAGGATTGAAAAGGGATTGAATAAACTTCCTGGTGTAGTAAAAGCCAACATCAACTTAGCTCTGGAAACAGGTACTGTTCAATATAACCCTTCTGAAGTATCCGTTTCCGATATGATTAAAAAGGTAGAACAATTAGGATATGGAGCATCCCTAAAGGACGAAAGCAACAAAGAATCTGTTGATCACAGGGCGATTGAGATCGAAAAGCAAAAAGGGAAATTCATCTTTTCTGTCATCCTCTCTTTCCCTTTATTGTGGGCGATGGTCAGTCATTTTGAGTTTACATCTTTTATCTATCTGCCTGATATGTTCATGAATCCTTGGGTTCAATTGGCACTCGCGACACCTGTACAGTTTGTTGTAGGGAAACAATTTTATGTAGGAGCATATAAAGCACTTCGGAATAGAAGTGCGAACATGGATGTACTCGTAGCACTTGGAACTTCTGCAGCTTATTTTTATAGCCTGTATCTATCAATCCTTTCCATCGGTACCAATCAAGGGATGGTGGAGATGTATTTTGAAACATCGGCAGTTTTAATTACGCTTATCGTTTTGGGAAAACTTTTCGAAGCAAAAGCAAAAGGCCGTTCCTCAGAAGCGATTAAGAAACTGATGGGACTGCAAGCTAAGACAGCTATCGTGGTTCGTGATGGTAAAGAAATCGAAATAGCGATAGAAGAAGTGGAAGCCGGTGATATCGTATATGTAAAACCAGGTGATAAAGTACCGGTCGATGGTGAAATCATCGAAGGGCGTTCAGCTTTAGATGAATCGATGCTGACAGGTGAGAGTGTACCTGTCGATAAGACAGTGGGGGATACCGTAATCGGTGCAACCATTAATAAAAACGGCTTCCTAAAAATAAAGGCAACAAAAGTAGGGAAAGATACGGCCCTGGCTCAAATCATAAAAGTCGTTGAGGAAGCACAAGGTTCAAAAGCGCCGATCCAGCGTCTAGCTGACCAAATCTCTGGTGTATTCGTGCCTATAGTTGTAGGCATCGCTGTTCTTACCTTCATTATCTGGTTTGTTTGGGTAAGTCCCGGAGAATTTGCTGTTGCACTTGAAAAATTGATTGCTGTACTAGTTATAGCTTGTCCTTGTGCACTTGGTTTAGCGACTCCAACTTCAATCATGGCAGGCTCTGGCCGCTCCGCTGAGTTTGGTATTTTATTTAAAGGTGGAGAACATTTAGAAACAACTCATCGAATCGATACTGTAATCTTAGATAAAACAGGTACGGTTACAAACGGTACTCCAGAACTTACAGATATCATTGTGGAACCATCATTCAGTGAAGAAGAAGTGTTAAAACTTGTCGGATCAGCTGAAAAAAATTCTGAACATCCTTTAGCACAAGCTATCGTAGAAGGGATTACCGATAAAGGAATCCAGTTATCCGATTCAGAAGATTTTGATGCTATCCCTGGTTTTGGTATCAAAGCCGTAGTGGAGGGGAAAACACTCTTTATCGGTACACGAAAATTAATGAAAGAAAACAACATTATCATCAATGATACTGATAATCAGATGGAGGAACTTGAAAGATCCGGTAAAACGGCGATGCTTGTGGCGATAGACGGAGTATATGCAGGCATAATTGCCGTAGCCGATACGATCAAAGAAACATCAAAAGATGCCATTTCCCGATTAAAAGAAATGAATCTTAAAGTCATTATGATTACGGGAGATAATCAGCAAACAGCTAAATACATTGCTAAACAAGTGGGAATTGATCATGTCATCGCTGAAGTTCTTCCTGAAGGAAAAGCAGATGAGGTGAAAAAGCTCCAGGAGCAAGGAAATAAAGTAGCCATGGTCGGTGACGGAATAAATGATGCTCCAGCTTTAGCCGTTGCAGATATCGGGATGGCGATTGGAACCGGAACCGATGTGGCTATGGAGGCAGCGGATGTTACTTTGATCCGTGGAGATCTGAACAGCATTGCAGATGCCATCTACATGAGTAAAAAGACAATACGAAACATCAAACAAAACCTTTTTTGGGCTTTTGCTTATAACGTGCTAGGCATCCCTGTTGCAGCACTAGGATTTCTGGCACCATGGCTTGCAGGCGCTGCGATGGCATTCAGTTCTGTATCAGTAGTTCTAAATGCACTTCGATTACAAAAGGTAAAACTGTAGGGAGGGGATTTTATGAAGGACAATATCGTTTTAAGGTGGACATTGTCGGCTGTGTTGATACTCGTTATAGTGATTGGGAGCTATTCCGTATATGCAAAATATGCAGAACCATCGACTAGTGAACATGCAGGTCATGATGGAGAACAGAAGACAACTGATTCATCTGATACAAAAGATAATGAAAAGCACGATGATGGTCATGGTGATCATGGTGAGGATCAAGGCGATGTATCAAAAAATAGTGATATTACTCCAACTCTACATTTCGAAAACAATCTAATTCATATTGAATTGAAAGATAAAGAGGGGAACCCAGTAGAGGAATTAGAGATCAATCATGAGAAACTGATGCACTTGATCATTGTGAATGATGATCTGCAGCAGTATTATCACCTTCATCCAGAGAATAAAGGCAAAGGTGTGTTCGCGATACAGCACGAACTTAAAGATGGTCACTATAAAGCGTTTGTTGATATCAAACCAAAAGATAAAAATTACGTAGTCCAGCCTTTGTCTTTTGAGGCTGGAAACGGTGATGCTCATGGTGGACACGAAACCATAAAACCAGATGCCGCTTTCACAAAAACAGTTAATGGTCATACAGTGACAATGAGTCCAAACATCTTTAAATCGAACAAAGAGATTGTTCTAGATTTTGATTTGAAGAACGTAAAACCTGAGGCATACCTTGGTGCGCTTGGTCATGTCGTCATTCTAGACGAAGGTGGAGATAAGTATGTTCACGTCCACCCTCTATCGGAAACAGATACAAAGTTTGCCACAAAATTTGACCAGCCAGGCATCTATAAAATTTGGGGTGAATTTAAGATAAATGGAAAAGTAAATGTGTATCCATTTGTTGTAGAAGTAAAATAAATTTTTCGTTCGATCTCTCGGAAACGAGGTGAAGTATTTTATGGAACTATCTGGCGTTTCAAAACACGTGTTATTGTGTAACGGAGTTAGCTGCATCAAAAATGGAGCTGAGAAAGTTACGGATGCCGTCCGAAAAGAAATTAAAGATCAAGGGTTATTAAACAAAATTCATACTACTAAAACCTTATGCAACGGAAGATGTAAAGAGGGTCCGACAGTCGTAGTCTACCCTGAGGGGGACTGGTATAAAGAGATGACTTCTGAAAAGGGAAAACAACTGATCGATAAGATTAAGTCTGATCAAAGGATAGATGACGCTCTAGCTTATACGTATGACGGTAAGTCATTTGCGAGATTTCAGGATAATAAATAAAATACTTTATTCATCGGAGGAGCAGTTGATGGTTATCCAGCCGAACATGTCTGTAGTGGATATCGTTAAGGTATGGCAAGATACTAGTGAAGTTTTTGAAAGGTTTAATATATCCTTAAATAATGGTGAAAAACTACATTCAGTAGTGAATGAAAGAACTCTAACTATTTTATTAGATGAGTTAAATAGAAGAGTAAATAGTTCTAAGATGACCTGCATCAAAGGTGGATGAAGGATTTCTATTAAAGAGTAGGTTACTCTTTATGAAAAGTACCGATTTATTGTTCGGTACTTTTTTTATTTCGTGATTTGAAGAGCTATGAACTTATTAGGTTACTCCATAAAAATTGCACACTTTTTTAGTAGGATTATTCTGAGGAGGGAAAACCAATGAAAAAGCAATGGTTGATTTCTTTAATGTTATTGGTACTCATTTTGGTTATAGCAGGTTGTAGCCAAGAGGTTTCAAAAGATCAATCTAATGAAAATATGGTACAAGCAAAAGAAGAAATTTTAGAAGGTAAAACAATAAAAGAGTTCTCTATTACTGCCAAAAAAGAGAATTGGGAATTGAAGTCCGGTAAGTCGATTGAAGCTTGGACTTATAATGGAAGTGTCCCTGGACAAGAAATTAGAGTAAAAGAAGGTGAAGGGGTAAAGGTTACAATCAAGAATGAACTTCCGAAGCCTGTGAGTATACATTGGCACGGAGTCCCTCTATCGAATACACAAGATGGTATTCCCGGAGTAACACAAGATGCTATTGAAACGGGCAAGGAGTATACGTATAAGTTTGTCGCAGATACCCCAGGAACGTATTGGTATCATAGCCATCAAGACAGCGTAAATCAAGTTGATAAGGGGTTATACGGTGTCTTTATTGTTGAATCTAAAGATGATGAACAGTATGATCGAGATTATTCACTTGTTTTAGACGAATGGGAGTCCAATCCACAGCAAGAATCCGAGGAAATGGATGGTATGGATCACTCAAACATGGATATGAATGAGTCAGATACAGAAGATATGGAAGGTATGGATCATTCCAATATGGACATGGGGGATAAGAAAAACAAAGACAGCAAATCTTCCGATAACGGTTCAATGGAAGGTATGAATCATGAT
This sequence comes from Fictibacillus nanhaiensis, assembly GCF_023715445.1. Taxonomy (GTDB): domain Bacteria; phylum Bacillota; class Bacilli; order Bacillales; family Fictibacillaceae; genus Fictibacillus; species Fictibacillus nanhaiensis_D. Next base: position 1,116,923 of record NZ_JAMBOD010000001.1, on the reverse strand, counting down.
ATGTCTTCTTATGATATTTATACGATAAACGGTAAGTCCTATGATAAAAGTAAACCGCTCATAGCGAAAAAAGGAGAAAAAGTAAAACTCCGATTTGTAAATGCCGGATATATGGCTCATAAAATTCATATTCCATTGAATTTTAAGGTAACGAATGTTGATGGACAGCCAGTCAATCAACCAATCGAACAAGAAAATAAGTTACTTGAAGTTGCACCTGGTGAAAGGTATGATATAGAGTTCATTGCAACAGGTGAAAACGTAACGATCGATTGCCATGGTGAGATGGATGCATCCAAAGACATGAGGATTAATATCCAAGCCGAAGAAGAGGCGGTGCAGACTGTTGCCCACAAAAAAGATGCGGGCATGGTGAAACCAGGTGAGTTTGGTAAAGAGAGTAAAGGGAATTTCTCATTAAACGATTCTTTTGATGTAGAATACAAAATGGACCTTGCTACTGATATGGATTCCGGAGAGATGAAGTACACCATAAACGGGAATGCTTATCCTAAGACTGAAAATATAAAGGTGGATAAGGGTGATAAAGTCAAAGTCACTTTAACAAACAAAAGTATGGATAAATCTGATCACCCTATGCATCTACATGGCCATTTCTTTCAAGCGTTAAGTAAGAATGGAAAACCTGTAGAAGGAGCACCATTAATGAAAGATACCTTAAATGTTAAGCCTGGAGAAACATATGAAGTTGCATTCGTAGCTGATAACCCAGGTAATTGGATGTTCCACTGTCATGATTTACATCATGCCTCAGCTGGTATGATGACTATGGTGAAATATAATAACTTCAAACCTTTTTACAAGGATGAAGGTAAAGTAAATAATATTTCAGAATGAAAAACCTCGCCATGAGGTTTTTCTCTTTGTTTATGAAGGAGAGGTAAATTATGGCTAAAAAGAAAAAAACGACAAAAAAGCCATTTAAAGTTAAGGTTATTTTTATTAGTGCAGCGATTAGCTTAGCTGTGGTTTTGATATTTTTATTAACATTCACTGATGAACAATCACATGTAACATTCACGGATATCCATGGGGTCGGGTATTCAAATGATGGGAAAATGATTTTTATTCCTGCACATGATGGAATCAAGCAGTACGATACGATGAACAAACAATGGAAAGCAACACCTGGTGAGAAAAATGATTATATGGGTTTTTCAATGGTGGATGACGGTTTTTATAGCAGCGGTCATCCTGGAAAAGGTTCAGACAAGCCCAACCCATTAGGTATCGTAAGAAGTAAAGAAATCGGTGGGGAGATCGAACTTCTTGGTTTAGAAGGCGAAACGGATTTTCACTTTCTCGCAGCAGGCTACGAAAACCATGTCTTGTATGCTTATACATCAATGGCTAATTCAAAAATGCCATCAGATGGTCTTTATTATTCAAATGACGAAGCTAAATCATGGAATGAAAGAGACTTAACAAAGGTAGAGGGGGAGATCACAGGTATTGCGGTCCATCCTACTGATGCAAATGTCGTTGCGATAAGCACTCAAAATAAGGTTTATCTATCAAGAAATAAGGGTGAAACATTTGAAGAATTGACGAATAGGAAACAAGTTACATCACTTACTTTTACTAATAACAATTCATTATTAGTAGGCGGATTTGAGAACAAAGCGTTCCTTACAGAAATCAATCTAAATAATAGTATGGAAAAAGATATAAGGATTCCAACGTTCGAGGGAGATGCCATAGCTTATTTAGCTAAGAATCCAGTAGATAAAAATATCGTTTTTACTACCTTTAAAAAAGATGTGTATTTAAACAATGGTGAAAGATGGATTAAACTTGTTAATCAAGGAAAAGCAGTTAATAAATAAACGATCTTGTCTTCATCAGATATGATTTTTTCCTTTTTTCTTTGTTCGAAAAAGCTTCATACTTTATTTTTGGTTAAACAAATAAGGAGCAGAATCTATGAAATTAATAAAATTACTTCAAGAATTAAATATATCAATAGATGATTATCCGAATGCGTGCAGGATAGACATAAAAGGGATAAAGTCAAATTCAAAGTTTGTTGAACAAGGAGATTTGTTTGTCGCTATAAATGGATATGAAGTAGATGGTCATGGTTTTATTAAAGATGCAGTCGATTCTGGGGCAGTTGCTATTTTAGGAGAATCAGATTATCAATCAACTGAAATTCCTTATATTAGAGTAAAAGACAGCAGAAAGACACTTGCGAAGCTAGTAAGCTGCTTTTATGGCTATCCCTATAAAAAACACATCATGATAGGTATAACAGGAACGAATGGCAAGACTACCACTGCTTATATGCTTAAGCATATACTAGAACTGCAAGGAAAAACCTGCTCACTAATTGGCACTGTAAATACGATTATTAACAACGAGGTAATTCAATCTAAAAATACGACACCTGATTCGATTGAATTGAACCAACTAATTGCGAAAAGTGATGATGATGTTGTAATCATGGAGGTTTCTTCACACGGTATCGAACAAAATCGTATTGAAGGAATATACTTTGATTTTGCTATATTCACCAATCTAAGTCATGATCATATGGATTATCATAAAGATATGTGGGATTATTTTCAGGTTAAAGCGAGGCTTTTCAATCAGTTAAAACCAACAGGACAGGCTATTATCGCCACTTATACCGATTGGGGAAAAAAGTTAGCCGATAAGTTGACTACATCTAAAACTCTTCTATTCACAATAGGGATTGGTGAGAATAGTTTAATAGTCGAAGAAATACTGCCTTCTTACTTTTCTGAGTTCAAATATAATATAGATGGCAATTCTTATCGAATAAAGTGTACTACACCAGGTGTACATAACGGATGGAACATGATGACTGCGATACTGACTTGTAACAGAATGGGCTATAACATTGATTCCATTCACAATTCATTACAGTCATTCTCAGGTGTCCCGGGTAGATTCGAAACGTTTACGCATCATAATGGGGCTTCCTTTGTCATTGATTATGCACATACTGCTGATGCGATTAAATACTGTTTAGAAATTGCAGAGCGCGAACATGCAGAACAAATCATACATGTTCTTGGTTTTAGAGGTAAAAGAGACGTAACAAAGAGAGATGCTATGATAGATTCTTCTAAAGAATTTAGTCATTTAATAATACTAACACTAGATGATTTAAACGGTGAAGAAGAAAAAGATATGATTTGTTCCTTAAATGAATTAAAAGAAAGATTCCTTGATTATCCTATTGTAGTAATTCCAGATCGAACCCAAGCCATTAGTTTTGCTTGGAGGAAGGTTAATGGAACAAAAGATTGGGTGTTTATTACAGGGAAGGGTCCTGAAAGGTATGAGCAAGTATATGAACTGCCATGTTCATCCGATAAAGAAACTATAATGTATCTACTAAGCAAGGCAAATCATAACAAATGTATACTACCTTAAAATAACAAGAAGCCGACAAATGTCAGCTTCTTTTTCTATCTTTAAGTATTTTGTTTTTCTTCAGTTGAGATTGCACCTAAAAAGAATTTTTCAACTATAAGGATTAGCAGAATAGAAACAATAGCAACTCCAATTAATAGTAAATCAGTTGAGACTTTTATCCAAATGAAAGCAAGCAATACTATAGTGTCAAAGAAAATCGCAAATAATACAATATATGGATTTGCATTAATTTTTTTATGAAGTCTTCGAAACACACCCCAATGAAAAATAATGTCCATAATAAGATAATAAATTGCTCCAAGTGATGCGATTCTGCTAAGATCGAATAAAATAGTAAGAGCCATTGCTATTACAATAGTATAGACTAAAGTGTGTTTCTGGATATTTCCGGGCATGCCAAAATGTTTGTGTGGGATTAGATGCATATCAGTTAACATTGCTAGCATTCGTGATACTGCAAACACACTGGCAATAATTCCTGTAATGGTAGCAATAATCGCTAATCCTACAGTGAACCATAATCCATAAACACCAAAAGCAGGTTTTGCAGCTTCTGCTAATGCATAGTCTTTAGCATTAATTATTTCAGTTATGGAGAGGTTGCTTGCGACGGCCCAAGCAAGTAATACATAAACAATGACACAGATAGAGATTGAAATAATTATAGCGATACCTACGTTTCGATGAGGATTCTTAATCTCTGATCCACTATTGGTTATTGTTGTAAAACCTTTAAAAGCTAATATTGTCAGTGCAATAGCACCAATGTATTCTATTATGGACGGATCAACAGAAGCAGTACTTTCAGCAACATTAAACGAAAAATTTGATACAGATAAGCCGACTATTGAAAAAAGGACTAGCCCCAGAATTTTCAATAAAGATACCAAAGAGGTAAAAGTTTCGATAAACTTATTACTTAAAATATTTATAATAAACGCGATGGCTAAAAGTAAAACCCCTAATAACGGTATCAAATAACCCTCTTGATCCCTATCAAATAGTTGTAGTGTATATGTACCGAAAGTTCTTGCTACAAGACTTTGATTGATCACCATTGAAAAAGCCAATAATAACGAGGCAGAAGCTGTGATAGTTCCTTTACCATATAATTTAACAAAAAACATTCCAATGCCACCAGCAGATGGGAATTTATTACTCATTTTTATGTAAGAATAAGCGCTAAACCCGGTAATGATACCTCCTATAATAAACATTAGAGGAAAGAAAGAACCGGACAATTCTGCAACCTGACCTAACAAAGCAAAGATTCATGCACTTATCATTACGCCAGTCCCTAAACCAACGGCTCCTTTTAAAGTTATACTGTTTTTTTTGTAATCTTCCATAAGTTATTACAACCCCCATTCATTAGTTATTCAATTCATGAGAAACGAAAAAAAGATAGCATTAAGCAAAAGCTTAATGCTAGACTTTAAAACTTTAATTAACTTACCATCCTACGGCAAGCCTCTGCACATTTAAAACAAGCTTCTGCACATCGCTGACAGTGTTCATGATCATGTTTTTTACACTCATTTCCACATGCTTCGCAAACTTGAGCACAAAGGGAACAAATTTCATTTATGAAAGGACTGTTACTGCTCATTGCTGTAGCAGCAAACGAACAGATATCTGCACAGGCTCTATCCAACCTAATACATTCTGCCATCATTTTTACGTCTTCCTCATTTAAACATGCGTCAAAACAATGATTACATTCTTTCATACAGGCCAGACATTCATCAATACATTGTTGGTACGTTTCATGCATGAAAAACTACATCCTTTCGTCTTTAGGGATTTAATTACATAAAAAGTGTACCCAATGAGAGGTCGTATAAACGTATATTACGAAAATCCATAAAAACTGCATAATTACTCTATTATTTATAAAACAGATAAACGGTTACTGCATAAAAAATTCATATTTTAATGGTATACTCCTTTGAACCAACTAATAATGAGGCTTAAATATGAAACTAAAAAAGAAAATACTTGTCACCATCTGTGTACTATTTTTAATAATCCTACTCATGTTTCTCAACCTATTTTCTATTGCAGCAACAAGTAATAATCCAGGTTTGATTTCTAGTGAAACAGCTATTTTAATCGATGGAACCACAGGTGAAGTACTTTTTGAAAAGAATAGTCATAAACCTATGTATCCTGCCAGTATTACTAAAATTTTAACAGCCATAATTGCTATTGAAGAAGGTGATCTGTCAGATAACGTTCTTGTTAGTAAAAAGGCAAGAGATGTTGATGGAACGAGAGTATATCTTGAACCAGGGGAACAAGTACCTTTAAAAAAACTCGTGCAAGGTTTATTAATCAATTCAGGAAACGATGCGGGAGTGGCTATCGCCGAACATATGGCAGGCAGTGTTGAATCGTTTAGTAATGAAATGAATCGGTTCACAAAAGAAAAAATCGGAGTTGATAACAGCACTTTTAAAAATCCTCATGGTTTGTTTGATATTAATCACCAAACAACCGCTTATGATATGGCCATGATTACTAAATATGCTATGAAAAATAAGGAGTTTAGAGAAATCTTCCGAACAAAAGAATTACGTTGGGTTGGAGAAGGCTGGGATACAACTCTTTACAATCATCATAAAATGTTATGGAGATATGAGGGTGTTAATGGCGGCAAAAATGGTTATGTTGATCAATCCGGGACTACATTGGTCACAACGGCGAAACGTGAAGAAACAGAATTAATAGCTGTCGCTTTAAAAGCGAACTCTTCTGAAGCGGCATATTCGGACACCACCAGTTTATTAGATTATGGTTTTACTCATTTTCTGACGCAGAAATTTTCTAAAGATGATCTTACAACAATCCATAGTGCAGAAGGATATAATATTGATAAAAATCTGTTTTTTACAGCAGGGGTAAATATTCCGATTATTTCAGAAGTTAACAAGGATGGTTTATTAGTTATTAAAGACCAAAATGAGAAGGTATTATTAGAGTATTCTTTAACTAAAGAGTTGAAAAAAACGAAAAAAAGTGAAGAAGTTAAAATGGTTAAATTTAGTCCCTTAGTGATAATTACTTATCTTCTGGTAGCACTTTATATTGTTTTTTTACTCGTCATGATTTATTTAATTCGACTGAGAAGCATTAAATCAAGAAGACAAAAATATTCATCATTCAAATATCACCATTAGATAGTTCCAGTATAATTATTAATTACTTAATTTAAAGGAACGCTTTTCAAAATAAGAGGTGTGTGAATATTGGAAAAGGAAAAGGAAATCCTCGAATCGTTTTCTAAATTACTTCCAGAAATGAGAAGTATCTTAGATAACATAAAAAATAAGGAACAGAACAATTTAGATGATATTCTGTTATTAGATGATAAATTGAAAACCCTAGAATCAAAATTAATTCATTTGTTGAAAACGTCGATATCAAGAAAGAATAATTAATTATTAAAACTTTCTTACTAAAATATGGAGGGGAATTATGGTAAGTATTCTTATCATAGAAGACGAGCCCAAATTAGTAGATGTTATCTCTGCATACTTTGAAAAGGAAGGATTTCAAACAATAAGTGTATTTAATGGAAAAGATGCGTTATATCATCTGAAAGTTTTCACCATTGATCTTGTCATACTTGATTTAATGCTTCCAGATATCAGCGGGGAAGAACTTTGCGAAATGATTAGAGACAATCATTCGATTCCAATCCTCATTTTATCGGAGAAGATGATGGAACATATGGTTTGTCGATTGGAGCAAGTGATTATATAAAAAAACCTTTCAGCCCAAGAGAACTAGTCTTAAGGGCTAAGAATATTCTTAGACAATCAATTTATGAACAACAAAATGAGCTTATCCTAATAGGACAAGCTCATTTATGTTTCATTTAAAAGGAGGTTATTTGATCATAAACATAACCGTGGAGACCCATAGTTCATCATACACTGTATCAATATATCGATCTCCTCTATCAGGAAACACTGTTACAATGTTTTCACGGGTATCTAAAGAATTCACTAACTTTTTAAGAGCTGCAACTGAAGCACCAGATGAACCCCCAGTAAAGATTCCTTCACTTTGTAATAATTCATGACATCCATTAACGGATTCTAAATCATTTACATGTATGACCCTATCAATTTCAGTATTATTTAAAATCTCCAGCACTCTACTAGCGCCAAACCCAGGTAGTTCTCTTTTCCCCGGGGGAGTATTAAAGATTACTGATCCGACAGCATCTACGGCTATTACCGTTATATTTGGATGTTTTTCCCGAAGTTTACGGCTAGTACCCATAATGCAACCTGTAGTGCTTACGGGTACAACTAAATAATCAATGTTTGCATCGATCTGTTCTATCATCTCAGCCCCAGTGCCTAAGTAATGGGCTTTCCAATTATTTTCATTCGCGTATTGATTTATCCAATATCCATTGGGTAATTTTTGAAGGAGTTCTTTTACCTTATTAATTCTTGTCTTCAAATACCCGCCTTGATCATCTTTATCCTCTACCATGACGATGTTTGCTCCAAACGTTTTTAAGATTTTAAGATTTGTCTGTGAAATTTTCGGATCAACTACACAAGTAAAAGATAAATCGTGAGAACGTGCAATCATTGCTAGTGCAATACCAAGGTTCCCAGAACTGCTTTCAACTAAGTGGGTATCAGCAGTTATCTGCCCCTTCAGTAATCCCTGCTCTATAAAATACTTTGCAGGACGATCCTTCATACTTCCACCTGGATTCATAAGAAATTCGGAATAAACCTAAAACAATTTTAACCAATAGAATAAAATACGTCAGTGCACTAGAAAGAGCCTTCAAAAAGAACTTTAGAAAAGGGTTTCATTGAATTGAAAACTATTTCATTTTGTATGAATCCAAGTATCATCCCGGTATCCATTTACAACTTTTAAATTCATTTCTCATGTATTCCTTTAGCTTCTTCCATTCTATCTCCTTAAATCATTGTTAATGCAATTTACCTTGATTTTTTTAAATCCATTAACCTTTACATTTTGATTAAAAATTTGTGGAACTCATGACTGTACTCCCAATATACCAGCTACATAGGAAATTCTGGTTTTTACTATCTATTTTTTTCTGCTATCTTTATTGTCTGCGCCGGAGCTATTAATTTGATGTGATAAGACCTGTCTTATTTTTTACGATTGTTTTAATGAGATAATCAGAAAAATATAAAAAATTTATTGACTTATCAGAAAACTGAATTTATTTTTAATTTATATAGAAAAAATTTCTATATATTCACAATAATCCCACTTACTTTATTCATTGATTAAAAAAAGAAAGGAGATAAAGTGTTCAAAATAGTAAACGCTTTCAAAATAAACGAAAGAGGTATTCTATGAAGAGAAAAAAATTAACACGTCAAAGGTTTATTTTGCTCTGGGTTGTATGTTTCTTTTTCTCATCTATTCCGAGTGCATTCGCAATTGATGGCGTCTTCCATGATCCTTATGGAATCGACGATTTGTACACAGTTCAACAAACAGAAAGGTTTCCACGAGATCCGGTTGCAGGGGAGAACGTCTATATTAAACTTACGACGTGGCCAGTTGAGCCAGGTCAGTCTACATGGATTACCTGGACGAAGAACGGAGTTCCACAGACGAATAAGGGGGGAGCTTGGAAATACAACAGTGGTAACAACACTTATTGGGAAGTGAACATGGGTAGCTTCTTTAAGGGTGATGTAATAAACTACACCATCCATGCGAACAAAGATGGTGCAAATGAAAAGACAATTGGTCCTTTTTCGTTTACTGTAACCGACTGGGAAAGCGTTAGCAGCATCAGTGGTCTAACAAACAATACTAACAATCTCATCTTCAATGCAGTTCCTGATAAAGGGAGCTTCACTCCGAAAATAAACATTTCTTTTACAGCAGATGATGTGTTCCGTGTACAGCTTTCACCAAAAGGAACGAGTAATTTTGCGACGGGCCTCGCTAACTACACGGTCACAAACAACACTTCTCACTACATGATATCGACATCCAAATTGAAAATTAGAATTGATAAAAATCCATACAAGATGAGTGTGTACAAACCAGATGGTGTAACACTTATTGCGAGAGAGTACGATAGTTCCTCTAACCGAAACCTTTCATGGCTCACGAATGGATCGACGATTGTGAACAAAGTACAAAACCATTTTTATTCACCAACGAATGAAGAGTTTTACGGATTCGGTGAAAGGTACAACAACTTTAGAAAAAGAGGAAATGATGTCGAGACGTATGTTTTTAACCAATACAAGAACCAAAACGAAAAAACTTACATGGCGATTCCGTTCTTTGTGAACACAAGCGGTTACGGGATCCATCTAAATACCACCTATTATTCGAAGTTCAAACTCGCTACGGAAAAAACAGACATGTACAACTTCACAGCGGATACAGGTGGAAGTGCGAACTCCATGCTTGATTATTCATTCATCTATGGCACTGATATGAAAGATGTTGTTTCTAACTACTCTGATATCACTTCAAAACCTACCATGCTTCCAAAATGGGCATTTGGGTTATGGATGTCAGCAAACGAATGGGATCGACAATCAGAAGTATCTAATGCGATGAACCAAGCAAACGCTAACAACATACCGGCAACGGCGCTCGTGCTCGAACAATGGAGCGATGAGAATACGTTCTATATCTTTAACGATGCACAATATACCGCAAAACCAGGAAACCAAGCGTTTTCGTACAATGACTTCACGTTTCCTTCTGCTGGAAAATGGCCCAATCCGAAAGCGATGGCAGATGAGGTACATAACAACGGGATGAAACTGATTCTCTGGCAGGTACCTATTCAAAAAAACACACCTTACGCGTATCAACAAAAAGATAACGATGAAGCGTATATGTTGTCACAGAACTATGCTGTAGGTGATGGAAAAGGCGGAGCATATAGACTACCTCTTGATTCATGGTTCGGCAACAGTTTGCTTTTAGATTTCACAAACCAAAGCGCAACAAACTGGTGGATGTCTAAGAGAGCATATTTGTTTGATGGTATTGGAATTGATGGATTTAAGACCGATGGCGGTGAGATGGTGTGGGGACGAAACACTACGTTCTCTAACGGTAAAAAGGGAGACGAGATGCGTAATCAATACCCTAATGAATACATCCGAGCTTACAACGATTTTGCGCACTCCAAAAAGTCCGATTCTTTAACGTTTAGTCGCGCAGGAACAACAGGTTCTCAAAAATACCAAGTGTATTGGTCAGGTGATCAGGAATCCACTTTCTATGCGTTCCAACAAGCGATCAACGCGGGGCTCACTGCGAGTATCTCTGGCGTACCGTTTATGAGCTGGGATCTTGCAGGGTTCACAGGGAGCTATCCAACAGCAGAACTTTACAAGCGCTCAACTTCCCAAGCTGCTTTTTCTCCAGTGATGCAGTTTCACTCAGAAAAAGCATCGCCTAGTCCTAGTGAGGAACGTTCACCTTGGAACGCAGCTTCCAGAACGGGTGACAACTCTATCATCCCGATGTTTGCTAAATATACGAACACACGGATGAACCTTCTTCCTTACATCTATAGTGAAGCGAAGAAGACGAGTAATACAGGTGTACCACTTATGCGTGCCATGGTTTTAGATTATCCAAATGATGTGAATACTCATGGGTTAAACGAACAGTATATGTTTGGAGATAACCTTCTAGTCGCTCCAATCGTCAACGAAGGGGAGACCAACAAGAGTGTCTATCTACCGAACGGAGAATGGATCGACTTTTGGCACGGAGCACAAAGACCTGGAGGGAGAACGATCTCTTATTATGCAGGAGTGGATGATATCCCTGTGTTTGTGAAAGCAGGAGGAATCATCCCGATGAATATAAACGCTCAATATCAGCTCGGTGGAACGATCGGCAACAGTTTGAACAGCTATAACAATCTTACGTTCAGAATCTATCCGAAAGGTACATCTTCTTATGAGTGGAACGATGATATAGGTGGAGGCGTGAAGACTATTACGTCAGTTGAACAGTACGATCAGAATAAAGCGACGATAACTGTACCTGCCATCAACACGAAGAGCACGCTTCAAGTATTTTCAACGAAACCAAATTCTGTCACGGTTGGTGGTACAACTTTGACGTCATACACATCTCTGTCATCACTCGTTTCAGCAACACAAGGCTGGTTTTACGATTCGGTTCAAAAAATGACTTATGTAAAACTACCTTCAGCAGCAACTAGTCGTACGGTGGTGTTAAACGGAGTGACTAAAGTCGAATATGAAGCTGAATTTGCAACACTTACAAACGTTACAACGAACACCAATCATCCTGGGTTTACCGGAACAGGCTTTGTGGATGGGTTTGAAACAAACGGTGATGACGTACAGTTTGATGTTTTTGCGGATACGACTGGAAGTTACTCGCTCGATGTAAGATATAGTTCTGCAGGAGGGATTGGGAAGCGTGCTCTCTTGGTCAACGGAATAAAAACGCAAGATCTTTCGTTTCCTCTAACTGCGAACTGGGACACATGGAACAAGACGACTGTTCCGGTCACTCTAAACGCAGGACGAAATACGATCCGCTTACAATATGATTCCTTGAGCCAGCTTGGCATCAACCTCGATCACATCGTTATAAGAAAGTAGTCGACTTAAGGAGGGAATTCCTCCTTAAGTCTATTTTCTAGCTATATTAAAGAAAGGGCGGAAGGTAGCCATGAAAAAAATAATGAGCCGTTTCTTTGTTATCTGTTCGGTCTTATTGCTCTCGTTAACACCACTTAGTTCTTTTCCTGATCATAAAGTGCATGCTTACGCTAACGCACTCGGAAATGTAATCGGTACAAGTATAACCGGTGATACGATTTTACTTACAATCGATAACGGAGCAGAACCGAATGATGACCTTTTAGAAATCAAGGTATTGAAAACAAATATTTTAAAAGTGAACTACAGACCAAACGGAGTGGCACAAAGTCCAGATACCCCGATAATCGATCCGAACAAGACATGGACGGCCGCGGGGGCTACAATCAACACTGCATCAAATCCTATCGTTGTGTCTACAAGTAAGATGAAGATCGAGATACAAAAGAACCCATGTCGTATGACCATTAAAAAAGCAGACGGAACCACTTTGTTTTGGGAACCTGTGTCTGGCGGAGTATTTTATGATGGTGTGAGGTTCGTTCACCCAGTAAATCATAATGTATATGGGATTCGGAGTTATAACGCGTTTGAAGGTGGCGGAGATATACTTCGTAACAACAACGCACATGGCGCTCATGCTGGAGAGCAAGGAGATGCGGGTGGTCCTTTCATGTGGTCAACCGCTGGATACGGCCTTCTCGTAGATAGTGACGGAGGTTATCCGTATACCGATGAATCAACAGGTAAGATGGAATTTTATTATGGAGGAACACCTACTGAAGGTAGAAGGTACACCAAAACAGATCTTGATTATTACGTGATGCTAGGTAACCCAAACGAAATTATGGACGCTGCGTCAGAGATCACAGGTAGAGCACCGATGCTGCCAAAATGGGCGCTAGGTTTTTCTAATTTCGAATGGGATACGAACGAGACCGAAATGACCTCGATGGTCGATACGTATCGTGCGAAAAACATACCGATCGATAGTTACGGCCTCGATTACGATTGGAAGAAGTACGGAGAGGACCAATACGGAGAATTTAAGTGGAACACCACTAAGTTTCCAAATTCGTCCAATACAGCCTTTAAAAACACGATGGACAATAAGGGTATCAAGATGATTGGAATCACCAAACCACGAATCGTGACACAACTAGCTGGAGGTCAACGGACGGTTCAATACAACGATGCACAAGCGGGAGGATATTGGTATCCTGGTCACAATGAATACCAAGACTATTTTATCCCCGTTAATGTACGAAGCATCGATCCTTATAACGCAAACGCGCGAACATGGTTATGGAACAACTCTAAAGATGCGTTTGATAAAGGAATCGTTGGATGGTGGAACGATGAGACGGATAAAGTCTCATCAGGTTCAGCACAGTACTGGTTTGGTAACTTTACGACGACCCACCTTTCACAAGCTCTTTTTGAAGGACAAAACAGTTATACCAATAAGACGAAAAGAGTATGGCAGACGGCAAGAACCTATTATCCTGGAGCTCAACGATACGGTACCACTCTCTGGTCAGGAGACATCGGTATTCAGTTTAAGAAGGGTGAGAAAATTGATTGGGCCGCAGGAATGGAAGATCAACGAGCGGTAATGCTGTCTTCAGTTAACCTTGGTCAAGCAAAATGGGGGATGGATACAGGAGGGTTCAACCAACAAGACGGTACGATTTCAAACCCTAGTCCTGAACTTTATACAAGATGGATGCAGTTCAGTGCGTTCACACCTGTTTTTAGGGTACACGGTAACAACTATCAACAAAGACAACCATGGTTTTATGGGGCGACAGCAGAAGAAATATCCAAGAGTTCCATTCAACTACGATACAAACTTCTTCCGTACATGTATTCTTATGAACGAAGTACCTATGAAACTGGAAAAGGTTTAGTCAGACCATTAATCTTTGATTATCCAAACGACCAAAACGTAAAAAACAACGTGGATTCCTGGATGTTTGGGGATTATATGCTCGTCTCTCCTGTTGTTGAGAAACAACAAGCTTCTAAAAACATCTATCTTCCATCTGGAACATGGATCGATTATTTCAGAGGAAAAACGTATTCAGGAAACCAGACCATCTCTTATCCGTTGAACGCAGAAACATGGACGGATGTACCGCTCTTTATAAAGAATGGAGCGATCATTCCTTCTCAAAAGCCGGAAGATTATGTCGGACAGTCAAATGTGAAGACGATCTATGTGGATACGTTCCCAGATTCTACAGAGACGACGTTCAACTATTATGATGATGACGGAGCGTCTTATGGATACGAAGCTTCTGCACATCTAAATCAGTTGTTGAGCGTGAAGGATAACGGAGCGAGTGGAATAAACGTCAAAATCAATGGTAAAACGGGTACGTATAACGCTCCGCTCGAATACTACATCTTTAAAGTGCACAACAAAGCAGCGACTAGCGTGACAAACAATGGATCTCCACTGTCATCACAACCTAGCTTACAAGCTCTTCAATCGTTTAATGGAGAAGGATGGGCTGTTGGAAAAGACGAGTACGGAGACGTAACATATGTGAAGGCAGCGGCTGAGAGTGCTTCATTAAAGAATATCGTACTTAACGGGAACGCGACAGTGACTTCGACTTCTATTCAATATGAGGCAGAAGAAGGCTCGTTATCAGGTGAGACCGTTACGACCAAATCGAAGTTCAATAACAACCATACAAACTACACAGGAACTGGATTTGTAGATGGTTTTGACAACAAAGGAGCTGCAGTTACGTTCTACACAAACGTTAAAACAGCTGGCGATTATTCTGTTAACTTAAGGTATGCAAACGCGACAGGAGCTAATCAAAAGGTGAGTGTGTTCGTAAACGGCAAGCGCGTCAAACAAACACTTCTTACGAATCTTGCAAACTGGGATACGTGGGGCACGAAAACGGAGACTTTACCGTTAAATGCAGGTCAGAATATCATCACTTATAAATATGCGGGAGAAACCGATGACACTGGTAACATCAACATCGATAACATCTCGGTACCTTTCGTTCCTGTAACTGCAAAGTATGAAGCAGAGAGTTCTACCTTAACAGGTGGGAGCGGTAACAATAAAGACCATTGGTTCTATACCGGTTCAGGATTTGCGGATAAATTTTCAGCTGTTGGCTCTCAATCTGAGTTTCAAGTGGATGTCCCTAGTACTGGAAGTTATCAGTTATCCCTAAGGTACTCAAACGGCTCTACAGCTGCTAAGACTATGAGTCTATACGTGAACGGCAGTAAGACGAACCAACTGAGTTTGCCAGTCACAGGAAACTGGAACGATTGGAAAACAAGTACACAAACCGTCAGTTTAAACATTGGGTCAAACAAGATAGCGATCAGATTCGATTCTACCGATTCTGGTAATGTGAACCTTGATAGGTTATTAGTCAGTTCTTCGATTCCATCATCGATAGAGTCTGAGAAAAACCTGCTCGATAACGGGGGGTTCGATCGCGATACGGCTTATAACAGTAATTGGACAGAATGGCATCCTACCGGTCAGGCGGTAGCGTTTGGTATCGATAGCGGTTCTGGGATTAATCCTCCAGAATCACCGTTAGGAAACGATAAAAGAGCATATTTCTATGCACCTGGAGCGTATAAACAGAGTATCCATCAAGTGATAACCGTTCCTGAAAACAACGCGTTCTACAAATTTGAAGGTTGGGTGAAAGTAAAGAACACCATACCAACAATCGCTAGAGCTGAAATTACAAATTATGGCGGTTCAGCACAATATATTAACCTAACAAACAATACGGGTTGGAAGTATATCAGTTTAGATAATATCTATGTAACAAACAATACGATCGATATCGGCTTTTACGTAGATTCTCCTGGCGGTACGACACTCCATATTGATGAAGTAAGTGTCATTAAAAAATAGTAGATGAAAGCTAATCCTAATCAATGAGGATTAGCTTTATCTTTTAAAAATAAATGTCAGAAAAATTAAAATATATACTTGATTCACTGAATAAAGGAAGTTATAATCATAATTAGAAAATAAAGGAAAGGTATGATTATGGATAAATTACGTATAGGGAATCGGAATCTGATCAAAGATATCAACCGTGCACTCGTGATCGAAAACATTCGCGTTAACGGCCCTGTTAGTCGAACAGATGTATCCAAGAAAGTAAAGCTCAGCTTATCGACGGTAACCAATATTGTAGAAGACTTGATTACGAACAACTTGGTTTTTGAGGTTGGAACCGCTACTTCAACAGGCGGCAGACGTCCCATCCTCTTAGAGCTGAATGACAATTTCGGCTACACGTTCGGCATCAAGATCGAAGAAAGACAAGTCATCATTGCGCTCACAAACTTAAAAGCTACCATCCTCTTAAAAAAACATTATTCTTTTATCAAAGGAAGTTCACCTGAAGTCGTTCTTAACATGATTCAGCAAGGCATTGAAGAAATATTATTCCAGTTCGAAATCACAAATGAATACATCTTAGGAATCGGACTCGCTTCTTCTGGACTCATCAGCGGTAAGGATGGAAAGGTCCTACGATCGACGCTTCTCAATTGGGAGGATATCGACCTATGTGCACAACTTAGAGAACGCTATAATGTTCCTATTTTTATTGATAACGATGTAAACGCTTACACATTGGCGGAGTATTGTTTAGGTATCGGTCGTCTACACAAGAACTTTATCTGTCTATCCGTCGGAGCGGGTATCGGTACAGGGATTGTAATCAACAACCAACTTTATTACGGGGAACATGGCGGGGCAGGAGAATTTGGGCATATCATCGTCAACATCGACGGTTATAAATGCCATTGCGGTCAGAACGGGTGCCTTGAGATGTATGCATCTGAACCGTTTTTAGCCATAGAAGGAAACTATCTAAAGGCTCAATATGCAAACACTGTATTAGATGAAGACTTCTCGTTTTCTAAAGTCTATCAAGCGGCAACGAAAAGAGATGATTTAGCGATCGAACTCTTAAAGAGGCTTGGTAAGAACATTGGCGTTGGAATGGTAAGTGCGATCAACAGCTTCAATCCTTCTATGGTCGTATTAGTCGGTGAGGGCATGATCGCAAAAGATTTCTTCCTACCTTATGCACTTAAACTCGCTGATCAAAACTTTTTCTCAAACGCGAACTGTAAGACCCAGATCAAGTTATCTAAACTCGGTGACGATGCATGGGTGCAAGGTGCAGCTCTCCTTGCGATCAATCAACTGTTCCAAGTTCCGTTATATGAGGAATCAGAACTCTTAATTAAGTAAAGGAGGATAAAGATGGTAGGGGATAAAGGTTGGAAAAAATGGCTAGTCATCAGTTTTTTCCTGTTACCTAACTTTATCGGATTTCTCGTCTTTATTGGTATCCCTATACTCACATCCCTCGGACTTAGTTTTACGAAGTGGGATTTATTATCAACTCCTGAGTTTATCGGCTTTGATAATTATAAAGGAATCATTGAAGACACAGAATTTTGGTCTGCACTAAAGAACACACTTCTGTTTATAATTGCATACTTACCAACAGTATTGATAGTAGCTCTTGGTATCGCGATGCTTTTAAATAAGAACATGAAAGGAAGAGCTTTCTTCCGAGCCGCTTATTTCATCCCGGTTGTTTCATCTTGGGTCGCCGTGTCCCTCATTTGGAAATGGCTCTTCAACCCAGCCTATGGTCTGGTTAACTACTTTTTATCTTGGTTTGGATTTGTCGGTCCTGACTGGCTACAAGATCCACAATGGGCGATGATCGCTATTGTACTAACGAGTGTTTGGAAAGATACAGGCTTTGTTATGGTCTTATTTTTAGCAGGGTTACAAAACATATCGGAAACATACTATGAAGCTGCTGAAATTGATGGTGCTTCACCGATAAAAAAGTTTCTTCACATCACGATTCCACTTCTTACACCTACGACTTTTTTCATCCTTATTATCTCATTGATCAATTCGTTTCAAGTGTTTGATCAGGTCATGATCATGACTGAAGGTGGACCAGCCGGTTCGACAACGGTCCTTGTTCAGAAGATTTACAACCATGCTTTTCGCTATTTTGAAATGGGCTATGCTTCAGCGGTCTCATGGGTACTCTTCCTTATCATATTTATTGTTACCCTGATCCAAAACAGACTACAAAAGAGGTGGGTTGATTATGAACAGTGATGTAACGGTCGTCACGAAAAAACAAACAACACAACCCGTCATCTTCCTCAACAAGAGAAAATGGCTGAATAAGATTGTCTTCTATACCACGATCAGTCTAGGAGCACTCATCATGATCATCCCTTTTTTGTGGATGTTATCAACATCGATTAAAGATCAAGGAGCAACGATGACGCTTCCTCCACAGTTCATACCGGAGACAATTACATTCACTAACTACGCACAAGTAGCCGAATCCTTCCCGATCTGGAAGTTCTTGTTCAACAGCTTTTTTGTAGCTGTCACTTCAACGCTTGGGCAATTGCTGCTTTGTTCGATGGCGGCTTACGCCTTCTCAAGACTTCATTTTAAGGGAAGGGACACGTTATTTCTTATCTATCTTGCGACACTGATGGTCCCGATGCAGGTCACGATGACACCTCAGTTCATTCTGATGAAGTATCTCGGCTGGCTGGATACATATCAAGGTTTGATTCTTCCGGGTTTATTTAACGCATTCGGCACGTTTTTGTTGCGACAGTTCTTCTTAGGAATACCAAAATCTTTAGAAGAAGCGGCATTTATTGATGGAGCCAGTCATTTTAGGGTGTTCTTTCAGATCATCTTGCCATTATCAAAACCTGCTCTTGCGACGTTAGCCATCTTTTCATTCATGCAATCGTGGAACAATTTTCTATGGCCGTTGATCATCGTGAGTAACCAAGATCTGATGACAGTGCCGCTTGGACTTTCAATTCTTCAAGGGAGGTGGGCAACAGATTGGAATCTATTAATGGCTGGTGTCGTGATTAGTGTCATTCCGATCTTAGCTGTCTATTTATTCGCTCAGAAGTACTTCATCAAAGGTATTACATTAAGTGGGATCAAATAAAAAAAGATGAGGGGTATAAACATGAAAAAATCGGGTATCTGGGCTATTATTTTCGTTCTGTTGATAGGGATTATCGCAGGGTGTAGTTCTGAACAATCCACGGGTACAAGTAAAGACGGCACCGTAACACTAAAGTACTTTGCGTTCTCACCAGGTGAAGATCATGAAGATGAACTAAAAGCGATGATTGCTGCGTTTGAGAAGAAGAATCCAAAAATTAAAGTGGATTATGAATTGGCATCTTTTGATGATTATTTTACAAAACTTCAAACCCAGATCGCTGGGAACAACGCACCGGATGTGTTTGAACTAAACTATGAGAACTTTGTGAGTTACGCTTCTAAAGGAGCGCTCTTAGAACTCGATCCACTTATCGAAAAAGATACGAACTTTAATCCAGATAGTATCAACAAAAAAGCGTATGAAGCTTTTCAGTATGATGGCAAACAGTACGGAATGGTAGAAAGTTTCTCAAATGTTGTACTTTTCTATAACAAAGATCTTTTTGATAAAGCGGGTGTTGAGTATCCGAACGACAGCTGGACGTGGAAAGAAGAGTTAGCGGCAGCTGAGAAACTAACGGATAAAAAGAATGGTGTTTGGGGTACGTACTCACCTGTTCAGTTTTGGGAATTCTATAAGACGATCGCACAAAATGGCGGTTCGATTCTAAACGAAGACAAGACAGAAGTAACCGTAAATAGCCCTGAAAACGTGGAGACTTTAACATGGATGATGGATAAGATGAACAAATACCATGTGACTCCAACAGAAAAAGAGATGTCAGGTCAGGCAAATGAAGATTTGTTTAAAGCCGGAAAAATCGCAATGCTTCGTACAGGGATCTGGATGTTTGATGGTTTTAAAGATGTACCGTTTAAATGGGACATCGCATTAGAGCCAGGAAACACACAAAAAGCACATCACTTCTTCGCGAACGGACTCGCGGTTTCAAAGAAAACAAAGAACGCGGAAGCGGCTTGGAAATGGGCACAGTTCATGAGTAGCTCTGAGGAAGCTGCGAAGATCAGAATCGATAGTGCGTGGGAACTTCCTGCTGTATCGAACGACGCTCTTGTAAAGGGTTATTTAGAAAAATCACCACCAGAGAGCAGAGATGTTGTCTTTAAAGCACTTGATACGTTAGTTGTTCCACCAGTGATCGAAGAATGGAGCAAGATGACGGATATGTTTGGTAAAGAGCTAGATAAAGTAAAGCTCGGTCAGGCTACACCTGAAGAAGCTTTAAAGAATGTGGAGAAAGAATTAAACACTTTGATCAAAAAATAAAACAAAAAGATACAGCCAAGAATTTTCTTGGCTGTATCTTTGTAACAGGAGAGATAAGATGATTCTACAAGACACTGATAAACCATTTGTCGCTTTTTCTTCTATTATAAAAGCACATGCTCTTCAGTTAAAAAACAATTTTGATGTCTCTGAAAAACTTTTAAACAACTATCAACCGAGCGAGACAGAGGAGACGATCTACTATCTGGCTAGTTGGGTCTGGTCTGTTGTTCAGCATGACAAAAGAAGAGGCAGACCTGATCTTACACTTATACATCAAGAAAAAATTGAGGCTATCGTCGAGACGTTAAGAAACACATGGCAACTTCCGCAATATAACTTTTTCATGAATAGTCAGGAGAAAGATGTTTATTTTTCTAATTTAGGAATTACGTACGCTGCGTTATTAGCCGTTAAACAACAACTAGGTAAGAACTACCTGCAGGCAGACCTCACAGAGATACGAGATTACTTTTTTGATCAAGGCTTAAACGGTGGGATGTTAATCAGTTCGTTAAACAAACAAACGGTCTCAACAGACCTTCTCGCGGTAGTAATGCCTTTTGGTCTATTTTCACCAGAAGACTTGATCATGGTCGAAGCTGTGAAAGAAATTGAATCTAGACTCGTATCCAATCAAGGAGTGTTTACGACACCAGGAGACAACGTACATTCCTCTGCGAGCTGTGCTTGGCTGGCTCTTTATTTTACGGAAAAAGGTGATACGACAAAAGCGAGACACTATTTTGAAGAGACGAATAGTAGAACGAAAAACGAGAAAGAAAACATACTTACTGAGAGCCTGCTCGAAATCGTTAAATACTATCTTGATGAGAGTCTGAAACTTAGTACGTCGTACCAGATCATCCATAAACCATACGGACATGGAAACCATTATGAGCCGCAACCCTTTGAACGGTTCCCTAAACAACCTCTCGTAGAGCAAGATGTAACCGTGTGTGCTGAGATCTGGCCGAATGATGTCGATGAACTCTATGTATCTGTTAGAAGTGGAGAAGACGTGAAAGAAATTCCTTGTTTCAGGGAAAAGGGTACGACGTGGAAAGCAAATATAGGTTGCTTTACTCAAGATGTCTCGTATTATTTTAAAGCATTTATAAATAATACGAAAGTAGCCGCAAGTGAAACTAATCACTTTTCGCCCTTACAAACAAACGCCATTAAGTCGGTCAGCTACATCGGGCATGTAAAAACGAGTGTTTGGTTTAAAGGAGAAGATCTTTTAAATTCCTCTTCTTTGTATGTAGGTTTTCAGTTAGAACATAACCATTCTTCACTCTCTCTTCAGTTTGAGGAACCAAAGGGATTAGAAATCACTGATTCTTCACTCGTTATTGATTCTGGTGATAGGTATGTCATCACGCAACCGAAGTATCAGTATGAACTACATAAGAATCCTTTTTCTATCGAACTTAAAGATTCAAGTGGCAAGACGCTCATCCAGAGTTATGATAAAAAGTTACATCCCATCTCATGGCTGACGGACGAACATGATTCATCTAAACTGATGTTTAATTTTAAACTCAAAGACGAAGAGAAAATGTATGGGTTCGGTGAGAGATATAACTCGTTGGATCAAAGAGGAAACGTACTCGATTGTTTCGTCTACAACCAATATCGAGACCAAGGAACACGAACTTACATGCCTGTTCCTTACTTCGTCAGTTCTATGGGTTACGGAATGTGGGTTGATACTCTGAGGTGGAGTTCGTTTGATCTGGGATCTAATCTATATGACCTTTTACAGATCGAGTGTGACATCGGAGACGAGCCATTAAAGATGCACCTATTTATGGGAGAAATCAGTGAGGTCACTCAACAGTTTACTATGAAGACAGGTACACCTATACTCCCACCAGTCTGGGCATTCGGACCTTGGATGTCGAGTAACAATTGGGATAGAGATAAAGTTGTACGCGAACAGGTGAGGTTAACAAACGAACTAGAAATTCCCTCTACGGTGTTAGTGTTAGAGCAGTGGAGTGATGAATCGACTTATTACATCTTTAACGATGCGGAGTATACCGTAAAAGAAGAGAGCGACTATCATCGATATGAGGATTTTCATTTTCCTGAATGGGGAAGATGGCCAGATCCAAAAGGACTAACTGACTTTCTACATGAAAACGGTTTAAAACTGATTCTTTGGCAAATCCCCATCATGAAATACTTAAACCGTCAGCACCATCTACAAAAAGATTGTGACGAAGCTTATATGATCCAAAAAGAGTTCATGGTGAAAAACAGTGATGGGACGCCTTATCTTATGCCAGAAGGTTGGTTCAAAGAGAGTATGTTGATGGATTTTTCATCCTCTGAAGGAAAAGAATGGTGGTTTAATAAACGACAATATCTTCTTGATATAGGAGTAGATGGTTTCAAGACTGATGGTGGTGAGTTCGTGTTTGGTAAGGACCTCATATTCTCTGATGGACGTAAGGGAGATGTGATGCGAAACCAATATCCGAACGACTATGTGGAAGCGTACTATGATTTCGCGAATTCAGAACATAAAGGAGACGCGATGACGTTCAGTAGAGCTGGTTATACCGGTGCTCAAAACTTTCCGGCCCATTGGGCGGGTGATGAGCGTTCCACGTTCGAGGCATTTCAGCGTTCATTGATTGCTGGGTTATCATCTGGTCTTTCTGGGTTTCCGTTTTGGGGATGGGATTTAGGTGGCTTTAACGGAGATATCCCGACAGCGGAACTTTTCATTCGCTCTGCACAGATGGCTGTTTTCTGTCCAATCATGCAATATCATGCGGAGAGTAAGGGAGAATTTAACCAGGACCGAACACCGTGGAACATTGCTGAGAGGACGGGAAATCCGTATGCGATTGAAGGATATCGATTCTTTGCGAACGTTAGGATGAACCTCTTACCTTATATTTATGATCAAGCAAAACTCTCAAGTATATCAGGCATCCCATTGATGCGGGCTCTATGTTTACAATATCCAGAGGATTCTAGTGTTAAGACGATGTTTGATCAATACATGTTCGGTGAGAACCTGCTTATTGCACCTGTCATTGAAGAGGGAAGTACGGAGCGAAAAGTCTATTATCCTGATGGCACGTGGTATTGTCTATGGTCAGGTGATGCGATCGTAGGTCCACAATTCAAACGAGTGAATGCACCTCTTGATACGATACCTGTTTACGTCAAACAAGGTTCTGTTCTCTTAACGAATACAGACGAGACTCTTCAATTAGGTTCTTATGTCGGCAACCAGATCGATGGGTATACAAAACCTTTAGCGAGAATTTACCTAGAGGACGGAATGGATATCGTCATCACCGATCATTTAAACCAAAAACTCGGCGTAAGAACAAACCTTGTAAATACAGAGTGGGTGGTAACGGTTGATAGTGAGATTACCGAACTGAAACTATTGTTTGTTGAATCGCAACTTCCACAAGATGGTCATATCATCATTAACGATAAGCGTTGTAAAGTCAAAGATTTTCAAAAAAGTGACTTAGGTTATCTCTATTAAAGAAGGGATGGATGCTTAAGATGGCGACGATTCATGATGTGGCAAAGCTTGCCGGAATATCTCGAACGACCGTTTCAAGGGTCTTGAATTGCCACCCTTATGTTGCAGAAGAAAAGAAGCGTAAGATATTAAACGCAATGAAACAATTAGACTATGTGCCTAATAGTTCAGCGCAACGATTACGTAAAACCAAAACGGATACGATTGCTGTTTTTGTACCAAGAATCACGAACCCCTTCTTTAGTCACCTGGTAGAAGTGATGGAGAACGAGGCAGCAAAGTTTGGGTATAAACTTATTCTCTGTCAGACTCATTACAACAAAGAACAAGAAAAGAAGTTTCTTGAGCTGTTAAAAACAAAACAAGTGGATGGCGTAATTCTGACCTCGATAGAAAACGAATGGAGACATTTTAAACCGTATATGAGCGATGGTCCTATAGTGATTTGTAACGAATACGATGATGACGCTTACGTTCCGTCGGTCTATTTAGACCAAGTGAAGGGTGGATACCTTGGAACGAAACATCTCATTGACCGCGGATACAAAAGAATAGCGTATTGTGCTGGAAGTGAGAGAAGGTCCAGGTTAACAAGAGACCGGAGAAAAGGGTACGAACAGGCTATGAAAGAAGCAAGTTTAGTAATTGATGAAGACTGGTACTTGTACAATGCGATCAGTATAGAAGATGGAAAGAATATGTTTCAACGATTAAAACAGTTAAAAAATAGACCAGAAGCGATTTTTACGGGCAGTGATGAAGTGGCTGCGGGGCTCTTAAAAGCAGCAAAAGATAGTGGTTGGCGGGTTCCTCAAGATCTAGCCATCATTGGTTTTGATAACCAGCCTCTCGCGCAGCTGCTGGGTTTATCTACAGTCGCACAACCAATTGAGAAAATGGGGAGTCAGACAATGAAAGTAATGATTCAAGCAATCACTGGTGAGGAAAGTAAGGACCTAACAAATTTATCCTTCCATTTGATTCATAGAACAACAACATAATTGGAAGATGTAAGGGACAATATCATATATGTTGTTTTATATTTTTTCATATAAGTTAAAAGGTTCTGATCTTTAATAAAAACAGAATAAAGGAATTCGTACAGCTAGCTAAAATTATATGTGAATTAGCTAGCTTTTTTTGTTGATCTTCCAAATTTAAAGCATTCAACTATACTAAAATGATTATTAATTTGAATCACTTTTTATTCAACAATACCAGCTAATAGAAGGTCAATAGAAAAGCCCAAAAAAGTTAAAAACGACATGTTACAATAAAAATGAACATACTAAATAAGCTTCAAACATGAATTTGAAGTTATTGTAATTAAAGTTTTTTATTGGGTGGTATTTAAACCTTAAATGCCTCTTTACGATTTAATAATGCATAAATCCAATGGATAAGTTTGTTTGCACAAGCAATGATAGCTACTTTATGCGGTTTTCCTTCTTCGCGCTTTTTATCGTAATAAGCTCTTAGTTTTGGATTGCGATTCTTCGTTATGCCACATTGCACAGCTGTATAAAGAGTTTGCCGAAGGCGTGTAGATCCTCTTTTTGTGATTTTGTTGATGGTTGCCTTAAACTTACCTGACTCAAAAACGCTTGGGTCAATTCCTGCGTAAGCAACCAACTTCTTTGGTGATTGAACTGACCGATTTCCCCAATTTCGGAGATGATTGTGGCGGCAATCTTTTCACCAATACCGGGGATTGATTGGATAATCTCATATTCCTCAAATTCTTCTGCCAGGGCATCTATCTCTTCAATTAGTTGGGATAGGTGCCTTTGGTATTGAAGAAGAATTTGAATGTACATGGTGAGACTAGTGATATGACTCGTATATAAGTTACTTTTAAAGGGGTCTCTCTCGGCTGCTTCCTTTAGCTTATAGGCTTTCTCTTCTGCCCACTTATAAGAGCGTTTAGCTCCTTGTTTCAGAATCACTTCAGCGATTTGATCCACTGTTTCCTCCTTCACACCTTGTGGTGTTTGATATTGGAGTAACGTTGCTAATGAGGTGGGCGAATATAGGGCTCCGAAAAGCTTTTTATACTCAGGGAAAACTTGATCTAATATTGTTAGAAATTGAAGCTTTGTTTGTACGTAGGTTCCTGTCAAAGAGTCGTGTTGACGTGTTAAATTTCGCAAGTTCATTATCCTAATACTCTTTTTCTGGAAAGGTTTTAGGTCCTCGTTTTTGTAATAAAGCTCACCTAAGTGAAAGGCATCAATCGCATCAGTTTTGACTTTTCTTAAACTAGCCTTTTTTGCTTCATATGAAAGAACCGGATTGACGAGATAATAAATGATCTGCTTATCCTCTAAAAACTGTAAGACAGGTTCATGGTAATGCCCCGTCGATTCAAAAACGACTGCCGGAGGTAGACCTGCAACTTTTTCAACTTCTTGATAAAAGCGATAAAAATCGTGTAGCCCCAAAACATTATGCTCAAACGTAAAGCTTTTCTTGTAAGGATTCTTCTTTTGTAAAAAGGCTTGTACTTGGGTTTTTCCTTTTGCGACATCCAGGCCAATGACCGGATCCATTCATTATCACGTCTCCTCTTTTGTTTTAGCCGGCAGCCCCTTATCCTAACTTATAGTTTCATAGCTTCGCTTTTTATACGGGATCACGTCCCAACCAGCCTCAAACATGTTTCTACAAGTAGGGGGTGGACAGTATTACGGACGGGATCTTGGTCCCACGGGCCAGAACGTCCTCCCCCGGCTACCTAAAGAATAACCTAAAATAGGCTAACCAGATGGAACTGGTTAACCTCATAATACGATCGGGCCAGATTGTGGAGTAACTCTGGTGTTACGTTGAAGATCCATGATTACGTATACGACATATTTTGAGTATGGGTATATCGTTAAAGTGGATAGTAACTAAAAATGTAAGTAAGATTGTGGATTAAATAAGACAACTTAAGATCAAACTCAAAAGATGTAAGACCAATATTTGTTAACCTCTTCAATCACTAATTAATGTTATTGCGCAGTACAACGATACTGTTGTGGGTTGTAGACCGCTACATTCCACAACCACTCAAGTCAGTGGTGCGGCTTGGAACTATTGATTATTTTTTCTCTTATCGGCTTTTCTTATATCGTTACTAATCATAATCGGTTTTATCCTTTCTCTTGTTCTTTCATGGATAAAATCTTCTTTAAATCCTAATTCTTTTAGTAAATAGAATTCTAAAATGTTACGTAGGATGTGAAAAGCAATTATTAAATCTTCCCCTTTAAGAGTTTTAACATCCAGTTTTTGATTATAGTGTGTGTAGTAATTTCTTGTTTGAGCAATTAACTGAGGGAATTCTACTAATTTGAAGTCTCCGGTATGAAAAATGATCCTATAATCTGCTAGTAACAAATCTGCCAGACGACTTCTTAATATTACAAAACTTTTGCACCCATCTAATAAGAACTCCCTATCATGTTTGCGAAAGGTTTCAGGCCTCAATTCTAATAACTTTTCTACTCTTTTTTTATAATCATGAAGAGAATAAGCAATTCTTCGAGAATGGTAAGTTTCCAATGCTTGTACCATGTTTAAAAATAAATTTTGATTGTATAAACTGTCAATATAGAGTTCTATTATAGGTTCCATTATAGTGGCTACTTCTTGCCATTGTGAGAAATTTGCTTGTCTTAGTTCACTTAAGCTAAAAAGATAATCATGTTTTATTAATTTTTTAGTGCTATTTTTAATTAAAGCGTGTTTATAAGCGTGAATGACTTCTAGCGGCCGAATATGTTTTTCATCATCTTCAAATTCATAATAAATATTGGGGCTCTCAACGATCATCGAGCTATAGTTTAAAGGAGCACCTACAGCTATCTCTATAAGTCTTTTCATTTGGTTAGCTGTTTTCATAAACCATTCTATTGTTTGTATGGATTGGGCTTCGATTATAAGATGAGGCGTTTGCTTTAATGTTATCTCCTCTTTCATGAGATGAAATAGATCACTAAAGGTTAAAAAATAGGATATACTGTAAGTTTCATTTGATTATATTTGGACTGGCTCTACAATCTTTAAATCTATAAGAGAATCTCCTTTTTTGTCCAAATCAGGTCTTACATAGTTTGAAACATCACCCCACTGAATTATCCCAGGTATGCTTATTGTCATTTTAGAAAATTTGATTTCCTCTTCTTCATTGAAATTTACACCATTAAACATGAATTGAGCCTTATATCCAAATACTTCTTCTGATCCTACTCTACTACTAGTACTAATTCTTGAGCAATCGAGAAGAGTAATTTCTGCACCATTAATTGTAGTACCAGTAATAAAAGGAATTTCAAGAGGAAGTTCTAAGTAACTTAAGATAGCACCATTATTAGGTATACGAATATATAATAATATGCCACCTTCATCTTCATTTAAATATAAGTCTCCTGTATATTTTTTTCCTATATTGTTGATCCTCCAAAAACCTGTTGCCGATAAATTTACTTTCATTTTTTCACCACCACAATAGCGTTGATTAACTATACCTATTGTATCTGTATTTAGAAAAATATAGCAACTCAATAAACTTAGTTCAACTTGTTTAGAGATAGAAAACATGATGGTTTAAAACAAATGTAAGCGTAATTACTTTGTGATTTCATCCACCTTATGGGTGCTCATGTTTTTCCGAAAAACAATTAAGAAAATAAGTAACCGAAGCATTAGTTAAACTAAATAAATTATTAGAATTAAATTAACCTAACTACCTCCAACAAGTGCTTTTCTCCCTAAAAGAAATCCTATTTTTATTAAGGTTAAGAGCAGCATTCATGTAATAGGTTATTTCACCCTTTAGTTAACTAAAGGTAAACCAAATGTGAACCTATACGATTAAACAATTTTATTTGATAAAAATTTGCCATTTATAAAAAAACAAAACCCTTGAATCCTCAAGGGTTTTTGGCTGTTATGTATGGTGGAGACTAGCGGGATCGAACCGCTGACCTTTTGGCTGCCAGCCAAACGCTCTCCCAGCTGAGCTAAGCCCCCATTATAATGTGACAAATAAAATTATATCGATTTACTAAACTTGACGCAAGTCTTATTTTGGTTATTCCTGTATAATCCATTTCCTTCTTTCAAAAAATATACTTTGACGCAGTTTAAGAAAGGAGGATATCCATCATGAAATTCAAAAAAGTAGTACTTGGTTCACTTTCTGCATTCCTTTCACTAGGCTTATTGTTTGGCTGCGGTACGCCACAAGATGAACAAGAACCAGATCCAACAGAAGAACCGTCTGAAGAAAATGACCAGCCAAACAAAGACGACGAAATGAATGAAGAACAAAAAGAAGAAAATCAATAATTATATCCAAGCTTTATCCAAAAGGATAAAGCTTTTTTACATAAGGCTTTATTACCTATTATCACTAAGGGTTTGAATTGGTATAGACAACTAGTCCTAGTGCGTTAAAGGACTTAAGTTCTGTTTTAACATCATGTGACAGGAACCTCCCTTTTTCTACCGAAAAGTGTCAAAGAAAGAAAACGCTACCAAAAATGAGGAGGTTTGTTAATTTTGAATATCATTAAAACAGTCCGTTTGATTCTTTTGGCTGCTCTGTTAATTGTGCCTTTGTTTAGCGGGATCAGTAACACTGTGTCTGCGGAAGAATCCAATAATGAACTAATCATTGCACAGAATATTCCGCAGCTAGGTGAGGAAATCGAGGGAGAAACCATTGATCTGTCAGCTTTACTAACCAATGAGAACGGGAAGTATGTCGAAGTCAAAGAAAACCTTAAATGGGGTTCTCTTAATAAAAATGTAGCAGAAGTTTCTCAAGATGGTTTAGTTACGTTAAGCGGGCAAAATGGGAAAACATTTATTTTTGTTACAGATGGAAAATCCTACGACAGAATTGGTATTCATGTAAAACATGATAAAGCAGTCTTTAACAAGCAAGAAGGAAAAAAATATGACATTGTTTCAAAGGCAGTAAAATCAATGTCTGTCAAAGAAAAAGTAGGGCAGATGTTAATGCCGGATTTCCGTAACTGGAACGGACAGCCTGTTACAGAGATGAATGATGAAATTAGGGAGCTTGTTAAGAAATATCATCTTGGCGGTGTTATTCTATTCCGTGAAAATGTAGTTACAACTGAACAAACGGTAAGGCTTGTTAATGAATATAAAAAAGCAAATGAAGATTACGGTTTGCTCCTTTCAATCGACCAAGAAGGCGGAATTGTGACACGTTTGCAGAGTGGTACCGATTTCCCAGGAAATATGGCGCTTGGTGCTACAAGATCAACAGAACTGGCGGAATCTGTCGGACATGCAATCGGATCAGAACTGCATTCTTTGGGTATTAATATGAATTTAGCTCCTGTTCTTGATGTAAATAACAACCCTGACAATCCTGTAATAGGTGTACGGTCATTTGGTGAAGACCCACAGCTTGTAGCTGATTTAGGTACAGCTTATACGAAAGGTTTACAAAATGCTGGGATGGCAGCAACAGCGAAACACTTTCCCGGACATGGAGATACTGCCGTTGATTCCCATTTAGGATTGCCTTCTGTTCCGCATGATAAGGAGCGGTTGCTGGAAGTTGAGCTATATCCATTTCAACAAGCGATGAATGAGGGTATAGATGCTGTCATGACCGCCCATGTCACTTTTCCTAAGATTGATCCAACGACTGTAAAATCGAAAAAAGATGGCACTGACATTGCATTGCCAGCAACATTGTCATATGAAGTTTTAACTAATCTTATGAGAAAAGAAATGGGATTTGAGGGGGTAATATCTACAGATGCATTAAATATGAAAGCAATCGCAGATCATTTTGGTGCTGTTGATGCCGTAATAAGAGCAGTCAATGCTGGTACCGATATTATTTTAATGCCAGTTGGATTAGAGGAAGTTGCAAATGGATTATATGAAGCAGTTGAAAAGGGTGAAATTACAGAAGAACGATTAAATGAATCTGTAGAACGGCTTTTAACGTTAAAAGCTAAGCGTGGAATATTTAAACAAGTAACTGAGATTCCAGTCGAAGATAAAATTGAGCATGCAGAAGAAGTAGTTGGAAACATCACACATAAAGAAGTAGAACAAGAAGTTGCTCGAAAATCCATTACTTTAGTACAAAATAATGGTTTATTGCCTGTTAATAAAAATAATGTGGATTCTGTTGTAGTTATTGGAAACACGAATAGTGAAAATCTACAAAAAGCTTTAGCTGCTCATCACTCAACAGTTGAACTAATTAAGTCCACACAACCTTTAAGTGAAACACAATTAACTAAAGTAAAAAATGCAGACTTAGTGGTACTTGGAACATACACATTCAATGTTGCTGGGAGGTCATCTTCATCTCCGCAAATGCAGATGGTGAACCAAGTGATTCAGGCAGCACCTGATAAAACAATAGCGGTTGGTATACGAAATCCATACGATATTATGGCTTTTCCAGAAGTTACAGCTTATCTTGCACAATATGGCTTCAGGGATGCAAGTTTCAGAGCAGCGGCGGAAACAATTTTTGGATTAAATAACCCGTCAGGAAAACTGCCGATAACGATTTATAGTGAAACAGATCATGTACTATATCCATTTGGTCACGGGTTGAATTATTAATAAGAGGAGGAATGCGCGATGAAAAAATGGGGATTTTTATTAGCGGTTTTACTTTTGTTTTCAAGTATCCTTCCTGCTGCCAGCGTCTTAAATGCCTCGAAAGGCGAGAACCTTTATCATAGGCAAAACTTTAAAACAGGTCTTGAAATGCTGATGAAAGATCAAATTTCACTTTTAGAAGGGAAAAATGTGGGGCTAATCACTAACCCAACAGGGGTTGACCGGGAATTAAACAGTATAGTTGATGTGCTTTACAACCATCCGGATATTGAATTAAAAGCATTATATGGACCTGAACACGGGGTAAGGGGAAGTGCCCAGGCTGGACAGTATGTTGAATTTTACAC
The DNA here is from genome assembly GCF_023715445.1 of Fictibacillus nanhaiensis. Classification (GTDB taxonomy): domain Bacteria; phylum Bacillota; class Bacilli; order Bacillales; family Fictibacillaceae; genus Fictibacillus; species Fictibacillus nanhaiensis_D. The sequence goes on along the minus strand of NZ_JAMBOD010000001.1, from coordinate 1,085,047 downwards.
AGATCCAAAAACGGGACTGCCCGTATATAGCTTGTATGGCAAAACGAAAAAACCAACCCCTGAAATGCTAGAAGGAATAGATGTGCTGGTATTCGATATTCAGGATGTGGGTACTCGCTTCTACACATATATTTATACAATGGCTTATGCGATGGAAGCAGCTAAGGAAAACAATATTCCATTTGTTGTGTTGGACAGACCGAACCCGCTTGGCGGGGAGCAGGTTGAAGGGCCTGTATTAGATCCCTCTTATTCATCCTTTGTAGGCCTTTACCCAATACCATTAAGACATGGGATGACGGTAGGAGAACTTGCAAAATTATTTAATGAAGAATTTAATATTGGTGCAGACTTGGAAGTTGTTGAAATGAAAGGCTGGAAAAGATCTTGGGCGTATGAAGACAGCGGACTTGAATGGGTGCTTCCTTCTCCAAATATGCCTACAAAGGATACAGCCATCACTTATCCTGGTGCAGCCTTAATTGAAGGAACAAATGTTTCAGAAGGAAGAGGAACAACAAAACCTTTTGAACTAATCGGAGCTCCTTATATAAATGGAGACGATCTTGCTAAAGCATTAAATGAACAAGCACTTCCTGGAGTGAAGTTCCGTTCGGCATCTTTCATTCCATCATTTTCTAAGCATGTAGGCAAATTATCACATGGTGTAGAAATACATGTAACAGATGAAAAGTTATTTCAACCAGTTTTATCAGGAATTACATTAGTGAAAATAATACACGACATGTATCCTGAAGATTTTGCTTTCCGTGCGGAAGATAGTTCTGGAAAATCATTCTTTGATCTGCTGATCGGGAATGGCTGGGTAAGGGATGCCATAGTAGCAGGAAGTTCGGTTGAGGAAATCGTCTCAGATTATGAAGAAGAACTAAATGAATTTAAAGAAATGCGACAGAAGTATCTGCTTTATTAAAAATTGAGCTAAGGCTGATCACCTGGCCTTAGCTTTTTTAATTGAATTTTCTGACTGGTATAGACAACTAGTCATAATCATGTTAGTCTTGGCATAAAGTGATAAAGGAGAGTGGACATGAAGCCAAAGTTATTACATGGAGATTATATAGACGAAAATAGTTTACTCGTTAAAGATGGCTATCTTTTAATACAAGATGAAAAAATAATATACGCTGGCAGAGTGAATCCATTATCCAACGGGGAGGAAATGGAAACTTATGGGATGCCATGCAGATCAATAATGATTCCAGGAATGATTGACCTTCATATTCATGGAGCTGCAGGTGCAGATGTAATGGATGGAACTGAGGATGCTCTGTTAAAAATGTCACAAACCTTACCAAAGGAAGGAACAACCTCATTTTTGGCTACTACGATGACTGAAAACATTCATCATATTGAAAGAGCACTCACTCAATCAGCTGAATTTATCGAAAAACAAAAATCTGGAACTGCAGAAATTATCGGTATTCATCTTGAGGGACCATTTATTTCTCCAAAGCGGGCGGGAGCACAGCCAAAAGAATATATTAAGATGCCGGATTTAGACCTTTTTAAACATTGGCAAAAGCTAGCTAAAAACAAGATTAGGTTAGTAACACTCGCTCCAGAGATGGAGGAGGGACATGAATTGGCCAGCTATTTAACTCGTAATAGTATAATAGCTTCTATCGGACATAGTGACAGTACGTTTCAAGAGGTTAAAGAAGGAATGGAAGCAGGTATTTCTCATGTTACTCATCTATTTAATGGAATGAGAGGAATGCATCATCGAGACCCGGGAGTAGCTGGTGCTGCACTTATACAAGAAGAGCTAAATGTGGAGATGATTGTTGACGGTGTGCACGCTAGCCCTGAGATGATAAATCTCGCGTACCAATCAACTGGACCAGATCGGACGATTCTTATTACAGATTCCATGCGTGCAAAAGGGTTAGGTGATGGTACGTATACGTTGGGGGGACAGAAAGTAACTGTTGAAAATAAAAAAGCTTATTTAGAAGATGGTACCCTTGCAGGAAGTATTCTTAGCATGAATGAAGCAGTGAAAAACATGCTGAAATTCACGAATTGTTCGATTGCAGATATCGTCAAAATGACAAGCGTGAATGCTGCGAAGGAATTAAACATTTTTGACAGAAAAGGCAGCCTATCGAAAGGAAAAGATGCGGATATCACAGTATTAACAGATGATTTTAATGTGTATATGACTTTTTGCCGCGGGAAGATGGCGTATCAGCGAAAGGAGGAAAAAGTTTGAAACTCATAGCGGTTTCAGATGAAGAAGAACTTAGCAGAATGGCAGCAGAGATATTATTTGCGAAAGTAAAAGCTTCTGACAGGTTGGTTCTGGGCCTCGCAACAGGGAAAACGCCACTAGGCATGTACCGCTTCCTTACGAAATATAGTAAGGAGTGTAAGCAATCTTTTAAGCATATACACACCGTTAATCTGGATGAATACGTTGGTTCCGTAACTTATCACACATACATGGAGCAGTATTTATTCCAGCATGTTGATATTCCTAGTGATCAAACTCATCTTCCAGACGGGTTGGCCGCGAGTTTAGAAGATGAGTGCAAAAAATATGAACAATTGATAAAGAAACTTGGCGGTATCGATCTCCAAGTTTTAGGAATCGGTGAGAACGGACATATCGGGTTTAATGAACCCGGAACAAAATTTGATTCGAGAACGCATGTTGTACAGCTTACAGATTCAACACTTCAGGCAAATGCAAAGTATTTTGCTGGGATTGAGCAACCAAAAGAAGCCATCACTATGGGAATCGGAACCATTCTTGAAAGCAAAGAAATTCTGCTTCTAGCTATTGGTGAAAGAAAAGCAAATGCTGTTAAAGAGCTATTTAATGGATCATTAAATAAAGACATTCCCGCAACAGCTTTAAATCAGCATCTAAATGTTACGGTGCTCGCGGATAAAGGTGCAAGAAAGCTTCTAGATAAGGAGAGTTGACCCATTTTTATGATTGATAAAACATCACCACTGCCACTTTATTATCAAATTGAAGAGGCGATCAAGCAGAAGATCGATAAAGGAGAATGGGAGTCAGGCAGCATGATCTCCTCTGAAAGAGAGTTTGCTGAGAAATATGAAGTAAGCCGGATGACTGTCCGTCAGGCTATTAACAATCTAGTAAACGACGGTTATTTAACAAGGCGAAAAGGTAAAGGAACTTTCGTCTCTGGAAAAAAAATTGAGCAAAAACTATTAGGTCTTACTAGTTTTACAGAAGATATGAAAGCAAGAGGATATAAACCCGCTTCAAAGCTAGTATCTTTTCAAACGATTAAGGCTAATCATCAGCTTGCAAAGGCCTTGGAGATCTTACAAAATGAAGAAGTTTATGAGATAAAACGTGTCCGTCTTGCGAATGAAGTACCGATGGCAATTGAAACTACAGTTGTTCCAGTAAAGCTTATCGATTTAAAAGAGATTCATATCAAGGAAGGTTCTTTGTACTCTCAAGTAGAGAATGCAGGTTATTACATCGATTTCGCTAATCAAAGTTTAGAAGCTTCTATTGCACGTGAGGCAGAAAGTGAAATTCTGGAGATTGCAAAAGGAGCTCCTGTTCTGCTGATACAAAGACAAACCTACTTAACTACTGGTAAGCCGCTTGAAGTGGTTCATTCCGTTTATAGGGGTGACCGCTACAAATTTATGATCGATATGAAGCGCTAAAAAAGCGTTTTATATAAAAAAATGAAAGCGTTTACGTGAAGGGGGAAGAAAAAAATGGGGAAAGAGCAGCAAATGGCTCATAGCATCATTGAAAAGCTGGGTGGCGCATCCAATATCCAGACATTGATGCATTGTATGACTAGAATTAGGGTGAATTTACATGACCCGTCAAAAGCAGATCTGACAGGTTTAAAAGATGTGGATGGTGTTTTGGGTGTCGTAGAAGATGATACATTGCAAATCATTGTCGGCCCTGGAATCGTAAACCGTGTCACTCTTGCTATGAGTGAAGAAACAGGAATGAATATTCATTCAGTAGACGAAACAAACCCAATGGACTTAGAGCAGATGGCTCGCATGAACAAGGATGCTATCAATAAGAAGAATGCTACACCTTTTAAACAATTTTTAAGAAAGATTGCAAGTATCTTCATCCCGCTTATTCCAGCTATCGTAGCTTCTGGATTGATTGCAGGGATTACCAACGTGGCAATAAGAATGGGTGCAGACCCAGAATCTTCATTCATTCAAATGCTGAGTTTGATCGGATGGGGAGTATTCAGCTATCTAGCAGTATTTGTAGGTATTAACACTGCGAAAGAATTTGGTGGAACTCCAGCACTAGGCGGTGCGGCAGGTATTCTGATCATAAACCCTGGCCTTGCAAACATCACTCTTTTTGGTGATCCGCTAGTTGTAGGCCGAGGTGGTTTGATCGGGGTTATGCTCGCAGCTGTATTAATCGCATGGTTAGAAAAGCGAATCCGTAAGTTCGTTCCGGCTGCCATTGATATTATTGTTACACCTACACTTGCTTTATTAATCACAGGATTTGCAACACTCTATGTTCTTCAGCCAGTAGGCGGATTTTTGTCAGATATTATCACGAAAGGACTATTAAATTTAATTGATATCGGCGGTATTTTCTCTGGACTTATCCTGGCCGGTACATTCTTGCCGCTGGTTGTAACAGGGCTTCATCAAGGTTTAACTCCGGTTCACATGGAACTGATTAATACAATCGGTGATGATCCGTTATTGCCGATTCTTGCTATGGGTGGTGCAGGTCAAGTAGGTGCTGCGTTCGCCATTTACTTTAAAACGAAAAACCAAAGACTTCGCAGAGTTATTAAAGGCGGACTGCCAGTTGGTATGCTGGGTATCGGTGAACCATTGATATTTGGTGTTACACTCCCGCTGGGACGTCCTTTCTTAACAGCATGCTTAGGAGCAGCTGTTGGAGGAGCGTTCCAGGCATTCTTTAAAATCGCAACAATAGCGATAGGCGTATCTGGAATACCGCTTGTTTTCTTAGTTCACACGAATCAGATGGTTCTATATTTAGTAGGTTTAGTCGTCGCTTACATCTTTGGATTCTTGTTCACATGGATGTTTGGATTTAAAGAAAGTATGGCAAAAGACATCTAATCAGGAGTGATCAGCTTTTGTGTTATGGAATTTCTATTTATTTAAGTGAATCTGACACTTTCAATCAAAACTGGATTCAAAATGCCGCAACAGCAGGGTTTCAATATATTTTTACTTCCCTTCATATTCCGGAAGAAAAGGATATCTCTTTCGTTAAAAAAGTTAAACAGCTGGGTGAATGGGCACAAGAGACTCACATGGAAGTGATGGCTGATGTTTCACCTTCTTCACTTGAACGATTAGGTCTGAGGTTTGAAGAACTTCCATTGCTAAAAGACTGGGGTATCTCTGGCGTCAGAATGGATTATGGGTTTACAGCTAAGCAGATCGCTTGGCTGTCTCATTCTTTAAAAATCGGATTGAACGCCAGTACAGTGGATGAAGCTCAGCTTACAGAACTTCTGAATAAGGGACTTCTGCCCAATCAATCCGAAGCCTGGCATAATTTTTATCCGAAACCATTCACAGGTATCTCCAAGCAAGCATTAAAGGATCGAAATGCATTGTTTCACCGCTATGGGATAAAAACAATGGGCTTTATCCCCGGAGATGATCGATTAAGAGGACCATTACATGATGGTCTTCCTACGATTGAGGACCATAGAGGAATCTCACCTATAGAAGCAGCACTGGAACTTCGTGCACTTGGTACGGATAAGATTTGCATAGGTGATCCTAACCTTTCAGAGGAGACTGCGAAAGAATTTAGCTATTTAGTTGATGATATCGTTCCTATCTATGCTTCCTTTAAAGAAGGGTATGAGCATCTTTTGAATAGCCTCCACACAAATAGGATGGATGCGGCGCAATATGTTATACGGTCTGTAGAATCAAGGAGTATGAACATGATTTATGAGTCAGAGATTTCTTCAGGGGATACGTTCGAAAAAGGCTGGATTACAGTAGACAATAAGCTATATGGAAGATATGCAGGCGAACTTCAAATTTGTTTAGAGAATCTTCCGGCCAGTTCAAAAGTGAATGTTGCCGGATATGTAAGAAAAGAAAGCGAGTCACGTTTGAAGTGGATCGCCGGGGGACAAAGGTATCTTTTCTTAGAGTGAGTAGCATATATATGGCATCAGCAAGAGTTATTAATGAACATCGAAGGGAGAACGTGATGGATTTAACAAAATTGGCTACAGAAAAAAGAAACCCAGACACAATTAATATTGATGAACTTTCAACTTTAGAAGTGGTCAAAAAAATACACGAAGCAGATCTAGGTGTAGTCAGCTGTATCACCCCTGTATTATCTGAAATCGGTGCGGTTGCTGAAAAAGTGGTCGAAGCATTTGAAAATGGCGGCCGGCTGATCTATATAGGTGCTGGAACGAGCGGAAGACTGGGTGTGTTGGATGCATCAGAATGCCCCCCAACTTATGGCACAGATCCTAGGTTGGTAGTTGGTCTTATCGCTGGAGGAGATTATGCTCTTCAGCATGCTATTGAAGGAGCAGAAGACGATTCACAACTTGGAAAGAAAGATTTGCAAAAACTGAATGTAACTGAAAAAGATGTTGTTGTAGCAATCGCCGCTTCCGGAAGGACTCCTTATTGTCTTGGTGCAATGGAATATGCAAAAAATCAAGGAACGTATACAGCTGCAGTGGTTTGTTCCCTTAATTCTCCGATGGAAGATGCTGCAGATACATGTATTACGGTTGTTACAGGTCCTGAAGTGGTTACAGGATCAACACGAATGAAGGCAGGGACTGCACAAAAACTTGTCCTTAATATGATCAGTACAACAAGTATGATCAGGTGGGGAAAAGTATACAGCAATCTAATGGTTGATGTTCAGCCTACCAATGTAAAGCTGAAACAGCGCGCCAGAAATATCATTATGGAGGCAGCTGGAGTAACAGAGCAAGAAGCTGAACAAGCGCTGCTCGAACAAAACGGTAATACGAAAGCGGCTATTTATCAGCTCATTACAGGGGTTTCACCAGATGAAGCAAAAGCACATTTGGAACAGCATAACGGAAGATTAAAAGAAGCGATTAAAAACTACACTCACGAGTGAAAGGGGTAGATAAGTATGTTGGGTTTTTTACAGCGTATTGGCCGTGCACTGATGCTTCCGATTGCCGTTCTTCCGGCAGCCGGATTGCTATTGCGGTTTGGTCAAGATGACTTATTAGGTATTCCTTTTTTAGCTGCGGCTGGTAATGCGATTTTTGGACATCTGGCATTAATTTTTGCGATAGGTGTTGCTGTTGGATTATCCAGAGATGGAAGCGGCGCTGCAGGTCTTTCAGGAGCAATTGGCTATTTTGTTTTGACTGAAGGTGCTAAATCAATCGCGGTAGGAACATTAGGATTCGAAAAGTTCGATATGTCTGTTCTGGGAGGTATTTTAGCAGGTGTAATTGCAGGGCTCTTATACAATAAGTTCTATAATATAAAACTGCCGGAATGGCTGTCTTTCTTTGGCGGAAAACGATTTGTGCCAATTGTAACGGCAGGAACGATGGTACTTCTTGGATTGGTTTTTGGATTCATCTGGCCATCTATTCAAATGGGACTAGAAAATGTCGGAACATGGATTACAAGTGCTGGAGCAATCGGCGCTGGAATATTTGGTTTCTTCAACCGTTTATTAATCCCATTAGGTCTTCATCACGTATTAAATAGTTTCTTATGGTTTGTATTTGGTGAATTCACTGGTGAGAATGGCAAGGTCACAGGAGACCTTTGGAGATTCTTTGCAGAAGATCCTAAAGCAGGATTCTATATGGCAGGATTTTTCCCGGTAATGATGTTCGGTTTACCGGCTGCTTGTTTAGCTATGGTTCATACAGCTAAAAAGCATCGTAAAAAAGCGGTTGCTGGAATGCTGGGCAGTATGGCACTTACATCATTTGTAACGGGAATTACTGAGCCTATTGAATTTGCTTTTATGTTTTTATCGCCACTGCTTTATGTGGTTCATGCTGCTTTAACAGCAGTTTCTATGTCAGTGGCAGTATTGTTTGATATCCACCATGGCTTTACATTTTCGGCGGGGGCTATCGACTATTTTCTTAATATTGGAATCGCTCAAAACGGATGGCTGCTGCTGCCAATAGGTGCAGTATATTTTGCTCTATATTATGCCGTCTTCCGTTATTTAATCGTAAAGCTAGATTTGAAGACACCTGGAAGAGAAGATGAAGATACAATCGTTGCAGAAGCAGCGGCAACGGGTACATCAACCGATTCAAAATATGATACGGCAGCGGAAGCGTATATTACAGCTCTAGGCGGTAAAGAGAACATCGTTCAGCTTGATAACTGTATTACAAGATTACGCCTTCAGATCAAGGATATTAGTAAGGTTGATGAAGAAGCTCTCAGAAAAGCGGGATCAAAAGGTTTAATAAAACTTAATAATCAAAACATCCAAGTAGTAGTAGGGTCAGAGGTTGAGCCGATTGCAGACAGCATGAGGGAAAAGCTGTAAAAGAAGAAAACACCATTCCCGAAGGAATGGTGTTTTTTTCTATTATACGTTCCAATAACCACTGACCGGTACGTTTGCTGCATATCCATATGGGTAAGGACATGGATATGAATAAACGCAGCAATTCCCGCTGTACGAAACGGCTCCGACAATAATGAGCAGCACGAATAGTACTACATAAAGCGTAAAGCTATCAGAACAGTACTCTCTCGACGACATGGTTTCACTCCTCTTCTTGCACTGGGAGAAGCCGATTTCTCTCCTTACTCCATGTTATGCAAATAGGATAAGCATAGAAACAGTGATAAATGCGGATTTATAGAAACACATGTTAGTTTACTAGTTTATTTGTAAGCTTCGTCCAGAATGATATAAAGATAATCAGCAAATTCACCTTTAGAAAACATTGTTACCTCATAAACGCCGCCAATATCATTCCATACAAAGGCAGTGTCAGTATCCGTTGCTTCTTCAACATCTGCTGGCAGCCCGGCAAGTTCAAGAGCTTTTGTTTTTTCATCATCAAACAAGATCTCTTCTTCAATCACTGAATAGACGAGACGTGCAGCTTTTCCTTCTACAAACGTAACGGCATATTTTTCATTTTCATAATAGTGGACAACTGCCGGGACAAATTTAGAAGTTCCGGAATAACGGAATTGAATTTCTTCCGTTCGTACGGGTTCTCCCCACATGCTGCTAACTTCTTTTTCTGAAAGATTTGTCAGTTCGCTTGCAACAAATTGATGATGACTTGTTAAGTAATCTTTATCTTCCTCACTAGTGTTTTCGTCAGCATTATCTTCTTTGGAAGTGCCTTCTTCATCTGCATTGGCTGCAGTTTCTTCTGTTTCTTCTTCATCTTGGTCAGAAGCGGCAACTTCTGAAGGTTGATCTTTTTTATTTTCTGTATCCGTCTGAGCCGGTGCTTCATTTTCTTGTATAGCATCTTTAGAACAGGCGGAAAACATTAAGATTACTGCACACATAAATAGTATTAAAGATTTTTTCATGATAGATCCCTCATTATGTAAATTCATTTTATTTAAAATAGACATCAATAATGGTAACAAAAGAAAAAGTAAATTGAAAATGAAAAGTTTGACAGATTAAGAAACATATAGAGTCTGGAGAATAGAATGACATCTAAGCTGAACATAATCATAAAATAATGATAACGATAAAATTGAGGAAGAGATAAAGCAATTATACCAGTTCATCTGTAATAAAACCTTTGGAAATATTTCATTTTGTTAACAAATCATCTACAATAATATGAGACATTCACCTAACGAAGAAAAGTGAAAGGCAGGTGTGGTGGAGGATGCAATATATTGTTTACGATTTAGAGATGACTAATAGATTGTCTGAAGTTATTGAAATTGGTGCGATACGTATGAAAGAAGTAAATGGTGAACTTCTTCTTCTTGACACGTTTCAGTCCTTTGTTCAACCGAAGATGGATAAATTAAATGCACGGATCACAAACCTTACTGGAATCACCAAGAAAGACTTAATGTCCGCTCCCGCTTTCACTGAAGCCATTGAAAGCTTCCGGTCATGGGTAGGATTGGAAGAATATTATTTGTGTTCTTGGGGACCAGAGGATAAATGGGCCCTTATAACTGACTCTACTTTCCACCATACAGACATTGAATGGATCATCAACCACAATGATCTGCAATTTCATTTTAGTATTCTGCATGACAGTGAAAAGGGGTTCCGTTACGGATTGTCTAGAGCACTTCAAACGATAGAACTGTCTTATGAGGGTTCTAAACATCGGGCTTTAGATGATGCTATAAATACAGCCCGTATCTTAAGGAAAATCTTTAACCAAATAAAATTCGCAAAAAATCCTGCTTCATATTTAGAATCAAAACTCTTTGAACCTGAAAAACTCGTATATAAAACAAAAACAGAAGCTAATGTCTCTCCATTTGCTTCATTATCAAAGTTATTTAACTAAAGTAATTTACACCTCATATGTAAACTCCTAATACTTTTATGTTAACACAAAATATGTTCATAGGACTTTTTTCCTGTTAATCCGACCTTTTTCGACAGAAAGAGTTAGGTATTATGGGTTAAAATCCATAAAAAGTAAGATATGTCGTCATTTGACGAATTGTTTTTGTAGGAAAATGACCTTAGTTTCGCTAATAATGATAGTGGGGGGTGTTTATTGGTGAACACTACATATTACATTACCAATAAAAATAATCAGTTGTTGGAGCTTTTAAATACGATTGATCATTGCTTGTCGGATGCGCGACTTGAAGAAGTGGATAATATTATACGTCTTAAAGAAGAATTATTGGCTAACGATGGAATACATATTACTCCGGAACAATTGAATAACATCATTTCTTTACTGTTATCTTTTGTTCCTATGAAAGTTAAAGAAGTAGGTTGAAATTAAAATAAGAGATTACTACGGTCGGACCTCTAAATAAGGGGTTCTTTTTTTATATACTCCTTATCAATTCGAAAACTCTCATAATAAGTATGGGGGTTGTTTTATTTTTTATGGTAAAAAAAATAACAATTAACTATACTTAATTTAGAAATTAGAATTTTTTGATAGTTTTATAAACTTTTATCAGGGAGATAAAACATGTTTCGTATAGAAGATCAAACAGAAATGAATACATTATTTAATGGGTTTCTCGATATGATGTTCTTAATGAAGGTATTAGATGATGGCAGCAGGTTTCAATATTCAGCTGCTAATGATTCAGCGCTGAACTATGCAGGTATTACGAGAGAAGTAATAGGAAAATACATGGATGAAGTTCTGGAGGAAGAACTTGCTGCAGAACTTCAGATTGTCTATGAAAAAACAGTAGCTCTGCAAAAACCTGTACAGGTTCAGACAGAGACCATTAGGAATGGTAAACTTCAAACTTCGGTAACTTATCTTACTCCTATACATAACCAGGAAGGAACATGTACACATTTACTTGCTTCTGTTAAAGACATTACCGAAGTGAAAAATATCGCCGAAAAACTGGAGAAATCAGAAGAGCAGTACCGGCTTCTGTATGCAGAACAAAAAAATGCCGAGTCATTGCTAATCGGCCAAAAACTTATTTTAGAGATGATTGCAAAGGGGAGCAGCTTACAAGATGTGTTTAAGGCCATCTCTTTAAATTTTGAAGCAGCGATGCCGCAATCTGAAGTATGTATACATTTAGCAAATGAACGAAATAGAAGACTGGAATATGCCTATTCTGCTAACCTGCCTGAATCATTCATTCAAGATATACATCAGATTGAAATAAGTCCGGCTGAGGAAAGCTGTGGAAGAGCAGCATTTACTTATAAACCTGTAATTCTAGCAGACATTGAAAAAGATTTGAAGAATCAAAAGAAGAAACAAATGGCTTTAGCTCATGGTGTTAGAGCTTGTTGGAGTCATCCGATTCTTTCCTCTTCTAATCAGCTGCTGGGTATATTGGCCGTTTACTTTAAAAAAACGTCTGTGCCTAACGATAAAGAATGGGGAACAATGGAGGCTTTTACGCATCTGGCGGGATTGGCGATCGAGCAAAAACAGAAGGAAGAAGCACTTCGAAAGAGTGAAGCGAAATTCAGGGCTATGACTGAGAATATTACTGATTTGATCGTTACACTTGATACAACCGGCAAAGTTAAATACACATCACCATCTTATCAGCTAATCTTTGGAACAGAAGCTAATCTCGGAAATTCTTTTCTTACATATACGCATCCCGATGATATTCAGGTTGTATCAGAAAAGTTCAAAACGCTTTTAAAGGACAAAATACCTTTAGGCGTACAGTTTCGATACCTTCATGGTAACGGACATTATGTCACGATTGAAGCCAGAGCTATGCCTGTTCTAAAGGAATCTGGTGAAATTGAGAACATAGTGGTTGTAGCAAGGGATATAACTGAAAGAAACAAGCATGAGCAATTAATTAAAAAGATGGCTTATCATGACCAGTTAACAGGCTTGCCGAACCGAAGATCGTTTACAGAAGAATTTGAAGGGCATATTCAAAAAGCGGAAATTAAGAAGCAGCAGCTTGGAATATTGTTTTTAGATATAGACCGCTTCAAATTTATTAACGATTCCCTCGGTCATTCTTTTGGTGATCTGGTGTTAAAAGAAGTTGCTTTAAGGCTCAAAAACTTTACCCGGGGATTTGGCAGGGTATACAGAATGAGTGGTGATGAGTTTACCATCATTTTAGAAAATATTAACCAGGACAAGCTAAAATACAAGATGGCTAAACTTTTGGAGCTTTTTTCAAAGCCTATCTTTGTTAAAGACGAAATGATACATATAACTGCAAGTATTGGAGTTTCACTTTATCCATTAGATGGCCATGATCCAAAGGTTTTATTGAAAAATGCAGACCTTGCTATGTACCGAGCTAAAGAAAATGGGAAGAATACGTATCAATATTATAAGAGTACACTTGACAGCAACAGTTATGAAAGGCTGTTAATGGAAAATGAACTTTACGCAGCAATTGAAAATAACGAGTTGCTTCTTCATTATCAGCCAAGGTTTTCGATTGACAGAAAAACCATTATTGCATTGGAAGCTTTGATTCGATGGGATCACCCCCGGTGGGGAATGATCTCTCCAGGTGAGTTTATCCCTCTTGCAGAAGAAACGGGTTTGATTACCAAAATAGGAGCATGGGTTATTCGCACAGCATGTAAACAAACAAAAGATTGGATCGAGAAAGGACTCCATCCAATAAAGATAGCGATCAACTTATCAGCACGGCAATTTTTGCAAAGAGATTTAGTGGCTTCTATTCAAGCGGTTTTAATGGAGTCTGGTTTGCCTCCAGAATATGTAGAGCTGGAGATTACAGAAAGTACCTTAATGAAGTATGAGGAAACCATTCTTTATACAATCGAGCAGCTAAAGAAGATGGGTGTACAGTTTGCTTTGGATGATTTTGGGACGGGTTATTCTTCAATGGGGTATCTGAAAAAATTCCAAATCGATACTTTGAAAATTGATCAATCCTTTATTCGGGGCATAGGCACGGAAACGGATGACTCGGCCATTGCTACAGCTATCATAACTTTAGCCCACGCTTTAAAAATGAATGTTGTTGCAGAAGGTGTGGAAACGGAGGAGCAATATAGATTTTTGGAAGAAAAAAATTGCAACGAAATACAAGGTTATTTCACTTGTAGGCCGATGGAAGCCCAAAAGATTGAAGTATTGCTTAATAACAATACGCCTAATTTTACAGTGTTAAATACGTTGACCATAACTTAATGATGAAAAGGAGCGAGTTGCTCCTTTTTAAATTTGATCCTCTTTTTCCTTTTTCTCTTTTAATTCTTTCATCTCTTTTTCAAACCTGTTATTTAGAGAGTCTAGATGTCCATATAAGTAGATCATATCTCCCTCTTGAATTTCTGTTGTGTAGCTATCCTTCCTTAATGTCATATCACCTCGTTTAATAAAAAGCACGTTCAGATCATCTTCACTTTTTATTATATCTTTTAAATATTTTCCAATTACAGATGAACCTTCATGGATTGGAAGTTCTACCACAACATCTTTTTCATCAAAATACATTACTTCACGGAGGGGTAAATCACTAAGGTTATATTGCTTATGCAAATGCTTTTTAAATAATTTTTCAAGGAAGTTTTTTAACTTTGGGACGCTTAAAATCAAATAAAAAATAATAAGGAAAAGAGCGATCATTCCAAGTTCAATTGATCGGAACTCATCAGATAATATATTGCTGATAGAAGAAATGACCACAGCGAGAGAAAAAACACCAAAAAGAATGAGGAACGTGCTCAGCCTTCTTCGTATTGGGTGTCCTAAAATCAGTTCAGACTCTCCAGTTGTAAACCCCGTAGCAGTAAACATGGAAATGACTTGAAACCGGGCAACCTCTTTCTTTAGTCCTGTCAGAGTAAATAAAAGAACGTTAATTTCTATGACGACTGCGATTATTGCAAAGTAAAGTAATATGAATAAAAACCCCACGAAGGCACCTCCGTCTTATTCTTTCTATACGTATATACCCTATTATTTTGTTTGTAATGATTGATTAAAAATTTTACTTCGTTTCATAAATGATCATTGCTTTTCATATAGTTTGGTACAGGAGGGGATTAATATGACAGGATTTTTGATCGCCCTATTACCAGCAGGTCTATTATGCGGAGGAGTAGCATTGCTCATACATTCATTTGTGAAAAAAGATACCTATCACTATGATAAGGAGCACCTTTGGGAAGATACGCCTCAAACTTCAGAAGACTACCGGATTAAATAATTTTTCAACAGCACATTCAATACTTGATATTTTCCTTCATTATGGTAAAAAGTAATAAAACAATAACAAGAATTGAGGACGTAATGTGAGGAAGGTATCAAAAAAATGGTTATTAGGAGGGGCGATTCTTGCTATCCTTCTATTTGCGGTATTTCAAGTTTTCGATAAAACGGAAGGTGCAGGAAAGACAAATACTATAAAAATCGCAGCTTTGGGTGACTCGTTAACATATGGAGTTGGCGATCCCTCAAAAACGGGATATATTGGGGTAGTTCGGCAAAATATACAGAATCAAACCGGAAGAAATGTAATTGTCAATAATTTTGGTATCAGCGGCCAGAGATCAGATCAGCTTTTGAGGCAACTGGATAACGGTGTTGTGATTAAAGCCTTAAAACAAGCTGACTATGTATTCGTATTTATTGGTACTAATGATTTTAGACACGCAGCAGGATGGAATTTCCGTCAGCTGCCCCAACAGCCGCTTCTTCTTGGAAAAGAAAAACTACGTAACAATTTAACCAAAACCTTAACAACAGTAAGAGAAAACAACTCTTTTGCACAAGTGTATGTACTCGGATTGTATAATCCTTATTTTGGAGAAGAATATGACCCTGCAGCTCCTGAAATTATCCGTTCGTGGAATGAAGCTATTATAGAAGTAAGCAAAGAAAGTACATTGACAAAATACATTTCAACGTATGAACTTTATGAAAATATTGAGAAAGAAATGTATTTTGCCGATTCGTTGCATCCCAACCGCAGAGGATATTATAAGATGGGGAACTGGGTATATAATCAATGGAAACCATAATAAAAAAGCTGGACGAGTATTTTGTCCAGCTTTTTTTATCATTTATTTTTTCAATTGAGCGTCTAATTTACCATTCATATCAATTAGAAATCCAATTTCGCGGCCCAATAATTCACCAAGTTCTTTTGCTTTTTTTTCACTTTCATTTTTTATCTGCTCAATCGTTAATTCGCCCTTTAGTTTTGAAGCACCAACAATAATGCTTAACTCACCTTTTTCATAAAATACGATCCTCATTTACAATACCTCCCTGAAAGATAGAACCTTTTACATAATTCGCTTATTTTTTTGTACTTATGGGGTAGAAAAGAAGTTTTGGAAAAACCTTCATGAGTAAACATTTAACTGGAATAAATAAGCACATTCAGAAATCTTGACAAATTTTTATGTATGTTGATAAGATTAAAACATATTAATATGATTCGCTGAATTCTTTTGTTCTATTCTGAATAAAAGAAGCGGGGGAACCACAACTTTGGCACTAAGCCTGGGATGAATTTGTGAACCAACCACAAAAGGGATAACTCTCAATTCCCTAATCCGACAGCTAACCTCGTAAGCGTTTTTGGAGAGAGAGCTTATACATGGGCTAAGTCTATGTGTTGCTGTGTAACCCCACGGAAAATTTCTCTCTATTTTTTTCGTGGTTTTTTATATGCAAACATAAAATTTAGGCATGTATTAGGACACACTCCTCATACTATAGTAACAATAGTAAGAATTTTCTAATAAAGGGGGATGCGTTTATGAAATTGTCAACTAAAATCTTGATTGCATTGGCACTTGGGGTAGTTGCAGGCCTTATTCTTAACTTAGCTATGCCAGATGCTTTCGGTACACTGGATAAATACGTATTAAAACCAGTAGGAACATTATTCTTAAACTTAATTAAAATGCTAGTTGTACCCATTGTGTTTTTCTCGATAGTACTAGGAACTGCAGGATTAGGTGATCCAAAGAAATTAGGTCGTATCGGTGCAAAAACTATCGGTTTCTTCCTTGCTACTACAACAATCGCCATCATTATTGCTATGGCTTTAGCACTTATTTTTAAACCTGGCGTGGGTGACTTTGAAACCGAAGGAGCAAAATTTGAAGCACAAGAAGCTCCAGCTGTTACAGATACTCTATTAGGAATTATTCCTACGAATCCTGTTCAGGCTATGGCTGATGGGAATATGCTTCAAATCATTGCTTTCTCAGTATTTGTTGGTTTTGCTTTAACAATGCTAGGAAGCAAGACAAAAGGAATTATGAATTTAATAGAACAAGGTAACGAAATTATGATGTACCTTGTTAATGTTGTCATGAAATTTGCTCCATACGGTGCCTTCGCATTGATTGCATCAGCTATTGGAAGCCAGGGTATGGATGCGATTAAAGCGATGGGTCTCTATATGATTATCGTTATTGCAGCTCTTGCCATTCATTCTGTAGTGACTTATGGGGGTTCAGTCGCACTGATTGCGAAGAAGAATCCGCTTTGGTTCTTTAAAGGTTTTGCGCCTGCTATGTCTGTAGCATTCAGTACTTCAAGTTCAAATGCTACACTTCCTATCTCTATGAAAACTGCTCAAGAAAACCTTGGCGTCCGCAAGTCTGTAAGCGGATTTGTTCAGCCGCTTGGTGCTACGATTAACATGGATGGAACAGCTATCATGCAAGGGGTTGCGACGATCTTTATCGCACAAGTGTATGATGTTAACTTAAGTATTGGTGCTATGCTGACTGTAATCTTAACAGCAGTACTCGCAAGTATCGGTACAGCAGGAGTTCCTGGAGTTGGACTTATCATGTTAGCAATGGTATTAAACTCTGTAGGATTGCCTGTAGAAGGTATCGCGTTGATTCTAGGTGTTGACCGGCTATTGGATATGCTTAGAACAGCTGTTAATATTACAGGGGATGCTGCTTGTGCAGTTATCGTTGATAAAGGTGAAGATAAGCACGTTAGTTCTAGAGAGCAGGAAGCTACTGCCTAAAAAAGAAATAAGAATGGCCGCAGGATTATTCCTGCGGTTTTTTTATGTCTAAATTACTAGTTTTGAAATAATGAGTAAAAAAATGTAAGCATAAAAGAAACTTCATGTTAAAATAAGAAGATACATAATTATTTTTCGGAGTGATACTTTTGGAAAAATGGCTTGAATTAATAATGCTTGCTGGAAAAGTTATTTGGGTGCAGATTAAAACAGTAACTAATCCCATATTCGTTTTATTGGAAAACGGTTTGAATTCATTCTGGTTTGTATTTGCTTTAACCATTATGGCGGGTTATGTATTATTGGAACTATTGAATAAAGGTATAGCTTTTTATCAGGCACATAATTTCATTCACCGTAAGATGGTTATCGAACCTGCACGTGATATTGAATTTAATCTTTTTCTTAAAACGCTTTGGCAATCAGACGGGTCAAAGGGTTTAACAAGAAATGCCAAATCAGCCAAAAGCCGCTATTTACAGTTTAACACTAATGAACGACTTTTTATTCAAAACTACTTAGGGAATAGATTAAGGTTCTTACGAAACAGTCAGCCCCTGTTCTTATTGACAGCTCTTTTTGGTGGCTTGATTTCCAGCATAATAGTAGATGTGCTTCCTCTTAATACCGTGAGCTTTACAGCTGAAAGCATGTTAAAAACTGTATTATTCTTGATTGTTTGGCTTTTTATTATGCAGATGAAATATGTATCTATAAAAAAACAGACGTATTACCATCTTGTTTGGATGCAGGAAACCAATAGAACTGCAGCTGTTGATCTAGTACATGAAGATGCGGCTGTTTCAATAGCCCACGAAAGCAACCCTACGTATTAACGTGATACGTAAGGGTTGTTTTTTATCCAGAACCGATAAGGGAAATGAACAGCCTCTTCAGCATATTGAATGCCTATTCGTGGTCCTGACGCTATTTCGTAAGGGTGAATCTCCAGCCTTTCTTGAATACTGATCCCTCCATCATTCATTTTTTGACCAGAATGTTCAAGAGTAAATCCCATGCTTTTAGAAAGCTTGCCTGGGCCATTTGTAAGCTGTACCTCTTTTTTTACTCCGATTCTTCTCTTTTTCATCAGCTCTATACCTTTTACTGGCTGAATAGCCCTGATTAAAATAGCTTCTGGTTTATCTAAAGGCCCTGAGACGATATTAAAACAAACGTGCATGCCATATATGAAATAAGTATATATCGTTCCTGCATGATGAAACATTACTTCAGTTCTAGCCGTTCTGCGGTTGCCGTAAGAGTGGGCTGCCCGGTCTTCAGGTCCTAAATAGGCCTCTGTTTCAACGATGATGCCGGATGTGATTCCTTCCTGATTTTCATGAACCAACTCCATGCCGAGTAGTTTTTTAGCCAGTGTAAGAGTAGGTAAATTCCAAAGATCCATAAATTTCTCCTAGCATGTATGATTTTGAGGGATATAAGTAAAATAACATATAGAATTTGTAGTATTATGTTACCTTTTGTCGGAGTTTTACAAACGTTAAAAAAAGGAAATAAAAAGTTTATAAAGAAGTTTTTATAAAGAAAATAAATAGGAGGCGTTTAATGTGGATGGCTGGGTTAATGAAACAGGAATTTATGAAAATCTCTCCAAACGACGCTGGGAATACTGGGAAGTAAGTCAACAAGGGATAAAAACAATGGTTTCCTGGCTTTGCTGGAATGCGCCTAATTCTGTTTATGAACAATGGAGTAAATCTGTCTTACATTAAACGAGTAACTTCAAGAGTTCCTTTCGTAATGAAAGGAGCTTTTTATTTTGTTAATATGCTTGAATCTTCTTTTAGGTGGTTAAAATGGTTAACAAAAAGGAGATTGAGGAATGAATCATTATAAAGGACAATTACGGAAAGCTGTTGAGGGAAGAAAGCAACGTTTAATTCAACGGCTCATTCATAAGGGGATATATGGGTATGAAGATCATAGGCATTTAACTGAATTTACACTAACAGAATTAGAATCGGAGTGGAAGAATGCACAGTTTTTAGGCAGAGAAGACCACATAAGTTAATTATTGTTAAAATATTTAAAAAAATACTTACTTTTTTCTTTTATGATTTGGTATAATATCCCTATGGGTAGGGAAAAGGATTTATTTTTACGACAAATTATCTTATGAAACGCCATAAATCGTTTGATAAAGGCAAATTCACTGAAAAGTGGGGACGCAAAGCTATAGGGGCTTCATTTATGAAAATATGCCAGCCAGCTACCTTACGAATCAATATCCTTCGATTTATGAATGAAGAGAGGGAGGATAAATATGGAAAATCAAATTTTGTTCTTATCCTGGTCGGTGATTGGGTTTTATTTAGCCGTTATTTTTTGTTTTGGTTTATTACTTTATTTTACTGCAAATATGTTAAAGAAGGATGCGCGCATTATCGATTATTTTACCAACGTGCTGATTATTATTGGTGCCATTACATGGGTTGTAATTACCAGTTAGATACAGATTGGAAATTTCCAAATTTTTAGTAAGGATAAACTTTTAAGCCCCGCGTTATAATGGATTCATACTTGAAGGGGGCTAATAAAATGAAATATAAAAAAAAGTTAAATCTCACAGATGAAGATAAAGATTTACTTGTTGAAGCTTTACTGAGCCAAGGCTATGCTTATGAGGTTGTTGATTCAGAATTAAAGGATCTTGAATATGAGCTTAAGCCAGGCTACGAATCTCAAATGAGAAAATTAAACGTATTATTAAGAAAATTACATAGCTAAAAAAAGCAAAAGATCTTTCGAGATCTTTTGCTTTTTGTATATTAAGTATCAAGCAAACCTTTTCTTCTAGCTTCCATGCGCCATTCAGCTTCTTTAACTAATCTTCTAGGCAGTTTTCCTCTATTTTTTAAAAAAGACCAATATGTTAAATATTGCTGGGGCCTCGAACCTGGAGATACATTCCGTGCATACTCCCACCAAGAGATTTCATTTGCTTCCAGACGTATAAGAAAAAGATCGTCACCTTTTACCATAAAAAACTCACTCCTGTCTTGCCTTTCATTACCATTAGTATGGACCGATTTAAATAAAATAACCGAAAAAAATCATGGCACTTCAGTTTATGCTAAAAGACTCATTCGGATTAGGACAAAAAGTAATTATTTAGTCAGGCAGGAATTAAGTTATGAAGCTTGAATCTTTAAGATACACAAAAGGTTGGAAGCGTGCTAAGAAAAAAGAGGAGGTGGTCCGGTTGGAGCAAGTACTCATGTTTTCTACGCTGTTAGCCCCATTAGTGACTGCTCTTATGGAGCTTCTAAAACGTACTTTCCCGATTCCTAAGAAATATATCCCTATTAGCAGCTTTTTTGTTGGATTAATAGTCGGATTCCTAGCCTCTCCTTTTACTGATATGACCGTTGAATTGCGTTTGTGGTCTGGTAGTATCGCAGGCTTGGCAGCAACTGGGTTGTATGAAATAGGAAAAAAGAGCAAAAAATCAAAGAGAACATGTTAATCAAAATCTCGTCAAACTCAAGTTTTCAGAAATAAGGTTTAGAATCTAGAATTCAGTGAATAGATTATAGTAAGAAAACAATGTAGGGTGGTGGATCTCGTGAAAGCTTTTATAGCACTTTGTTTTGCTGTTATGCTGTCCTTTCTAATTGTCCCTAACATTACAGAGAAAGTTCAAGAGGATTCCAATACTGCAGATAAAATGATCAATCAGCCGGTTACTGCTGAAGAGAGCAAAAATGGGGAAGGAAAAATCCATGAATTCAACGAGGATGTTGCTAAAAAAAATGCAAGCCTTTTCATGGAAGCTCTTAAGCAGGAAACAGATGAATATTATAAAGTAAAAAACTATTCTACTAAAGATGAACTTATTTCTCATCTAACCAATTATGTTTCTGAAGACATTGCAACATACTACACCGATGGTCTATTCGAAGAAAAAGAAAGTTCTTTATATATCATTCCGACTGAACTGCCACCGTGGTTAGAGGAAGAACAACCCGTAAACATCAAGCAGCTTTCGGATACTTCATACCGTGTTTATCAAAAAAATACTTCTGATCTTTATGGCATATACGAGATAACTTTAGGTTATGAATATATTGATGGCAAATGGATTATTACTTTTGCTTCTGTAGACTAAACATGGGGTTACCCATGTTTTTTCACGATTAAAACAAATGGACTTTAAATCATGTGAACTTTACAATAGAGGAAACAGTTGAGATGGAGTAATGCGATGGATATTATTACATTTAAAGATTTTTATAACAACACCGTACAATTATCGTTTACTGACCACCCATTTTCTGAGGCCCCAAAACATGTGTGGTGTATTTGTAAGTTTAAAGACCAATGGCTGCTAACCGAACATCCAAGACGCGGTATAGAATTTCCTGGCGGAAAAGTTGAGCCGGGCGAAACCGCAGATGAAGCAGCTGTTCGTGAAGTGTTTGAAGAAACCGGAGGCAGAGTTTCAGAATTAAAATACATTGGTCAATATTACGTAGATGGTAAAGGCGGAAAAATCATTAAAAATATTTATGTTGCGGTTGTTGATAAGATTTTATTGAAACACCGTTATTTTGAAACAAACGGACCTGTTTTAATGAGCGACCTGCCAGAAGACGTAGCAACGAACAAGACTTTCAGCTTTATGATGAAAGACCAGGTATTGCAAGAAAGCATGAAATACGCCCTCGAACATTCCCTGGTCTAATCAGAATTCATGAGTGATGTTTTATGAGTTTGCTCTCAAGGTACTCTACTCCTTGATACATAAAAGTAGCCATAACTGCAATAATCAAAAGACTCATTAACACAAGTGTAAAATTGAACACTTGAAAGCCGTATATAATCATATAGCCTAAACCTTGTTTAGATACGAGAAACTCACCAACGATAACTCCCACCCAAGATAAACCAACATTTACTTTTAAGGATGAAATAATGCTCGGGAAACAGGCGGGGAGGATGACCTCTTTAAAACACTGTTTTTTATTCCCCCCGAATGAGCGGACTACTTTAACATAGTTTTCATCAACGTTTTGAAACGCAGTATACACTACAAGCGTTGTAATAATGACGGAGATGAGTATCCCCATTGCTATAATTGAACCGAAGTTAGGTCCGATAGCAACAATAAGTATAGGACCTAAAGCAACTTTTGGCATAGCATTTAGGACGACTAGATAAGGATCCAGTACTTTTGATAAAAAAGGGGACCACCAAAGCAGCGCAGCTAATAAGGTTCCAAACAATGTTCCTAAAATAAATCCAAGAACAGTTTCGCCTAGAGTAAAAACAACATGGATATAAAGCGAGCCATCACTCACTTTCTCAATAAAAAGAGCCCATATTTTAGAAGGTGAACTAAACAGTAAAGGATTGATCCATCCCTGTTTAGAAGCAATTTCCCACAGTGAAAAAAAACTTAGAAAAATGAGCAGCTGGACAATCCAGATGTTTCGTTTTTCTTTTTTAATACCTGAAAGAAACTCAAGGTGTTTCTTATTCGAAATCGTTTTGCTCAATTTGTTCCAACTCCTCCCATATTTGCTGAAATGTTGCTGAAAAATCAGGATGCTGTCTCGCTTCAAAGGGCAGGAGGTTTTTGAGACTTTCCGTGATTTTAAACGTTCGGAAAATACGGCCAGGATTGCTGGATAACATTATCACACTGTCACTCATAGCTATTGCTTCACCAATATCGTGAGTAACGAGAATTGCCGTTTTTCCATGTTCTTTTAACGTAGAAGATACCAAGTCTTCCAATTTCAGCTTTGTTTGATAATCGAGAGCTGAAAATGGTTCATCTAGTAAAAGCAGTTTTGGCTGGGTGGCTAATGTACGGACAAGTGCCACCCTCTGCCTCATTCCCCCAGAAAGTTCTGAAGGGTATTTTTTGATTGTATGGTCCAACCCGATTTCTCGTAGAAGCCGAAAAGCTGATTGAATGTGTTCTTGTGTATACAGATTTCTTAGTTTTAAACCAAGCAAAATATTGTCTTCAATTGTCTTCCAAGGAAATAGATAATCCTGCTGCAGCATATAACCGATCTTAGGGTGCGGCTGATTTACAAGTTGATTATTAACCAAAACGGATCCCTCAGTAGGAATTAAAAGACCTGCAATAATGGAAAGCAAAGTCGATTTTCCGCATCCGCTTGGTCCAAGAATGGAAATAAATTCTCCCTCATTTACAGAAAGCGAAATATCTTCCAAGGCCGTTGTGGCGGATGTTTTTGAAAAGTAGGTTTGACCGACTGATTTTAGCTGCAAAAAGGCCACGACGATCCCTCCTGAACTTATTTAATCGCGTTTTTGGCTAGCGTTGTGTCCACCAAAACATCATATTCAATCTTTTTTGGAAGTTCTCCAGCCTCATCCATAATCATTTGCAGATTGTTCCATTCTTCCTCATCTAATATAGGATTTAAAGCAAAGCTGTGCTGGCTCTTATAGCGTTCTACAACCGTTTCAATTAATTCTACTGGGGTATCTTCAAAATAAGGTGCGATCACTTTGGCGATTTCAGCTGAAGAATGATTCTCTACCCACAGCTGTGCTTTATATAATCCTTTTGTGAATTTTTCCAGTGTTTCTTTATTCTCTTTCATATAGCTTTCTTTTGCCATGAAAGTCGTGTATGGAATTTTTCCGGATTCTGAACCAAACGAAGCTACAATGTGGCCGATGCCTTCCTGTTCAAAAAGACTTGCTTGCGGTTCAAATAACTGTACATAGTCACCTGTTCCGGACGCAAACGCGTTAGCAATATTTGCAAAATCAATGTTTTGGATCATTGTTAAATCATTCTTAGGATCGATCCCGTGTTTTTTTAGACCGAATTCACCTGCCATCTGCGGCATTCCACCTGTTCGCTGGCCTAAAAATGTACTCCCTTTCAGTTGCTCCCATGAAAAGAAATCAGGCTTTTTACGCGCCACTAAGAACGTTCCATCTGTTTGAGTCAGCTGTGCAAAGTTAATTACAGGGTCTGTAGATTCTTGTGCATGAACATAAATCGTAGTTTCTGAACCTACAAGGGCAACATCAGCTCCGTCTGACAATAAAGCGGTCATTGTTTTATCTCCGCCCCAAGTCGTTGTTAACTCTACTTTAATACCTTCATCTTCAAAAAATCCTTTTTCAATAGCCACATATTGAGGGGCATAAAAGATAGAACGAGTAACTTCAGCGATACGGACTTTTTCTTGTTTCGGACTGGAAGAGTTACACCCTGCTAAAAGTAAGGAAAAAGTAAGCAGACAAGTAAACAGTAATGTGAGTTTTCTTTTTATATGTTTCATTGCAATCCTCCTGCAGAATAGGGATGAAGTCATGACTTTTATGTAATAATGTATGTGATTAATGAAAAGGTGTGTTTGCCGACTAAATAAACAAGGAGTGTCGGAATGAAACGAGCAAAAATTGTAGAGTGGCAGCGATTTCCTTCCCCACATCCAACAATAAAGCTTTATGTTGTAACTTATTTGAATGGTGGTCTAAGAATAAAAGGTTTGGCAGCTCTACCTGAAGGTACAGGACCTTTTCCAGGATTCTTATACTTGCGGGGAGGAATTAAGTCCGTAGGTATGGTAAGAATCGCGAGGATCATTCAATTTGCTTCCCAAGGATTTGTTGTTATGGCTCCTTATTACAGAGGCAATCAGGGAGGTGAAGGTAACGAAGACTTTGCCGGGGAGGACCGAACAGATGCTTTTGCAGCATTTGAAGTGTTGAAACAGTTCCCGAAAGTAGATAAAAATGAGATTCACGTGTTTGGTTTCTCTCGAGGAGGACCTATGGCTCTTTTTACAGCGATCGAGTATCCGGAAATTCGCTCTGTTGTTACCTGGGGCGGTGTGACAGATATGGCGGTAACGTATGAGGAAAGAGAAGATTTACGCAGAATGATGAAAAGGGTCATTGGAGGAACGCCTGAAAAGTATCCTGAGGAATTTGAACGGAGATCACCACTGTACTATTGCGGTGAATTAGAAGTGCCATTACTCTGCATTCATGGTATGAAAGATGAAAACGTAAGTGTGGAGCATACATTAAAAATAGAAAAAAGGTTAAAAGAGCTTGGGAAACCTTGTCAAACCTGGATTTATCCAGAATATACACACTATTTCCCGCCAAAAGAAAATCGGAAAATTACATATGCCTTATGCGAGTGGATGAAGGAACATGGAAAAAGGAGCTGATTGATGATCAGCTCCTAAATGTTTTCTACACCTAACATCGTCCCAAGATGGTGTAAGAACAGGTCAATCTGTTCGTTGTAGTTCAGTTCACTTTTCGTATGTCGTTTATGCCAGTGGCCCAGCTTGCATGATTTCAAGAGAAACGGATTGAAACTTTTCAAAGTTTGCTTTGAATTTATCTGCAAGTTCTTTTGCTTTAATATCATATTGCTCTGGGTTTTCCCAAGTTTTCTTTGGCTGAAGAACTTGATCAGGCACACCAGGGCAATGTGTTGGAATATGAAGACCGAATACAGGGTCTATAACAGTTTCTGCAGATGTAAGCTCACCTTCAAGAGCAGCTTGCACCATTGAACGTGTATAAGCCAAGTTCATACGGCTTCCAACACCGTATTCGCCGCCAGACCAGCCTGTATTAACAAGAAAGACTTGAACATTATGCTGATCAATTTTCTTACCTAACATCTCAGCATAAACGGTTGCTGGCAAAGGAAGGAATGGAGCCCCGAAGCATGTTGAGAATGTTGCTTGCGGTGAAGTTACTCCTCTTTCAGTTCCAGCAAGTTTGCTTGTGTACCCGGATAAGAAGTGGTACATCGCTTGTTCTTTTGTTAGTTTACTGATTGGAGGCAATACTCCGAATGCATCAGCAGTTAAGAAGATGATTGTATTAGGATGACCAGCTACACTTGGCTGAATGATGTTTGGAATCGCATCAACAGGATAAGCCGCACGTGTATTTTCTGTTAAAGTTGAATCTTTATAATCAGCAATTCTAGAATCATCATCGATCATTACATTTTCCAGAACACTTCCAAAACGGATAGCATTCCAAATTTGCGGTTCTTTTTCTTGGGCAAGATCGATTGTCTTTGCATAGCATCCGCCTTCAATATTGAACACTCCTGTGTTTGCCCATCCGTGCTCGTCGTCCCCGATTAAGCGGCGGTTCGGGTCAGCTGAAAGTGTTGTTTTTCCAGTACCGGACAGACCGAAGAATAAAGCTACATCACCCTCATTCCCAACGTTCGCTGAGCAATGCATAGAAAGGATTCCTTTCTCAGGAAGTAAGTAATTCATAACGGAGAATACAGATTTTTTAATTTCACCAGCATATTCTGTCCCGCCGATCAGTACGATCCTTTTTTCAAACGAGATGATTATGAATGTTTCAGAATTTGTGCCATCTTCTGCAGGGTTAGCCTGGAAACCAGGTGCTGATACCACAGTGAATTCTGATTCGTGTGCAGTAAGCTCTACATCATTAGGACGTACAAACATTTGATGTGCAAATAAATTGTGCCAAGCATATTCGTTAATTACTTGAATAGGAAGACGGTACTCTTGATCTGCACCTGCAAACCCTTTAAACAAGAATAGCTCTTCTTTACTGCCTAAGTATTGAAGTACTTTTTTATATAATTTATCAAAGTTTTCAGGTGAAAATGGTTTGTTTACCTTGCCCCAGTCGATTAATTTTTTTACGGAGGCATCTTCCACGATAAATTTATCCTCTGGGGAACGACCTGTGTATTTCCCCGTAGTTGCTCGAAGTGCACCTGTAGATGTAAGAATGCCTTCTTTTCTTGATAATGATTTTTCTACTAAAACCGGAACAGGCAAGTTCTGGTGAGTCGTATCACGGGTCACAAGTTCATTTAAGGTTGTCGTAAATTCCAAAGTATTCATATCAGACAGTACCATCCTTTATCCTAGAGTGATATATTCGAAAATTAGTATAACACATTAAATTAAATAATGTATACTATTTTATGAAAGCGTTACAAAAAAGTTCTTATTGTTGAAAAAAAGGCTCTATATTCGAATGATTATCCATCATATTGAAAACGATTTCAAAATTTTACATGATAAACTTGTTTCTTCTTTTATTATAGGGTATTTCTATTGACATGACTATGTCATTACGCTATCATATTTCGAGAACGGCTACTCTTATTCTGAGTAGGTGGAGGGACAGGCCCTATGAAACCCAGCAACCGACATGAAAGTGGAACGAAGAAACGATCCACCAGAAATGAAAAGGTGCTAACCTGCAAGGTGAAAATAACCTTGGACAATAAGAGGTTGAAGGCATTTGGATTTTAAAACCTTTTCCCTCGTGAATGATATGTCAAACAGGGAAGGGCTTTTTTTATGCCTTTTTCAAGTTAAGAACATAAACTATGCATGTAAAGATAAGAATAAAGTACCGTATCATACTGAAAGCAATTAAGGGAGGATATTAATTTGTCCAAAAAAGTTAGTCGTCGTTTATTTACATCTGAGTCAGTTACAGAAGGTCATCCGGATAAAATTTGTGACCAGATTTCAGATGCGATTCTAGATGAAATCTTAGCAAATGATGCAAATGCTCGTGTAGCTTGTGAAACTTCTGTAACAACAGGTCTTGTTCTTGTTGCAGGTGAGATCACAACTTCAACATATGTAGATATCCCAAAAGTTGTCCGTGAGACAATTAAAGAAATCGGGTATGACCGTGCGAAATACGGTTTCGATTCTGAAACATGTGCTGTTCTGACTTCTATCGATGAGCAGTCTGCTGATATTGCTATGGGTGTAGACCAAGCACTAGAAGCTAGAGAAGGTTCAATGACAGATGCAGAAATCGAAGCAATCGGAGCAGGGGACCAAGGTCTTATGTTCGGTTTTGCTTGTAATGAAACAGAAGAGCTTATGCCTCTTCCGATCTCATTAGCACACAAATTATCCCGCCGTCTTACCGAGGTTCGTAAGTCTGAAGAGATTCCTTACTTGCGTCCAGATGGAAAAACTCAAGTAACAGTTGAGTATGATGAGAACGACAAGCCAGTACGTATCGATACAATCGTAATTTCAACTCAGCATCACCCAGAGAACACGCTTGAAGAAATTCAAAGAGACATTAAAGAAAAAGTAATCAAGCCAGTTGTTCCAGCTGAGTTAATCGATGAAAACACGAAATACTTCATTAACCCAACAGGACGTTTCGTAATCGGCGGACCACAAGGTGATGCTGGTCTTACAGGACGTAAGATCATCGTTGATACTTATGGTGGTTATGCGCGTCACGGTGGCGGAGCATTCTCTGGTAAGGATGCTACAAAAGTTGACCGTTCTGCTGCATATGCTGCACGTTATGTTGCAAAAAATATCGTAGCATCAGGCTTAGCTGATAAAGTTGAAGTTCAGCTTGCATATGCAATCGGTGTTGCACAACCAGTATCAATCGCTGTAAACACGTTTGAAACAGGTAAAGTATCTGAAGAAGTTCTTGTAGAACTCGTTCGTAACAACTTTGATCTTCGTCCGGCTGGAATTATCAAGATGCTTGATCTTCGTCGCCCGATCTACAAGCAAACTGCTGCATATGGTCATTTTGGCCGTACAGATATCGCCCTTCCTTGGGAGAAAACTGACAAAGCAGAAGAGCTTAAAAAACAAGCAAATATCTAATGTTAATAAAAACAGACTTCCATTCAAGGGAGTCTGTTTTTTAGGCTTTGATGTGTACTCGCCTTGTCGAAAATTCGATATCTTTAAAATAACGTGGGATTATTGGAATTAATGTGGGATTATTTTAAATAACGTGGGATTTTCAGAATTAATGTGGGATTCACTGATTTTTACCCATACCTCAAACGTAATCACATGAAAAAAGCTTGCCATTTTTACTGGCAGGCTTCTTTTTATATAAATATATGATTTTTTACTTCTAAATTGTGACTTTTGGTCTTCCGATTGATTAATAATGTGTCCTTTATCGGTAGAGCCTTCAAATGAGGGCAAGCTTCTTATTTCCTTTATCTCCTTTAGTATAAATAAGGCAACATAAAAGCTTTTACTAAAAATAAAGAAAAGAAGCTGGAACTAATACCAAGAATCATACCTGCTAGAACATCAGAAGGATAGTGAAGTCCAAGGTACATTCGTGAAATTGCTACTAAAAGAGCAGCAAAAAGCAAAAACATACCAATAAAAGGATTTAAGATGATTAATGGAGTAACAATTGAAAAAATAGCGGTTGTATGTCCAGATGGGAAGGAATGATCTTTCAAAGGATTATTTCCTATATTCGTATCAGGCAAGCTTAAGTAAGGTCGTTTTCGCGGGTACATTTTTTTGGAAATTGCAACAGGAATGTGACTGATTATGAGTGAGAACATACAAATGATGCCCCATGACTTTAAGTGTTCAGGGAGAAGAAATAAAAGCAGAACTGCTGTAGAAATCGTAGCTGTTGCCCCGCCAAGATGAGTCCACATTTGAAAGAAACGGTCCATTGAACTTCGGTGCATTCTTCCATTAATAAGCCGGAAAAACGTACATTCTTTTTCATAAAGCCAATTCATAACTTTTGTCACGTTAATCCCCCTTTGATTTATAACTTGCTAATATAAGCATAAGACATATATGTTAGGGAAAAATGAAGCCAGTGTAAAATATTATTAAAATAAAAAAACGTCCTGAATAAATCAGGACGGTTCAACGTTAAAAGAATATTTTCCGGTCTCTTTCTTCTTTCAGTATTTCAACAGCTTCACGAAAACGTTGAGAGTGAATAATCTCTCTTTCTCTTAAAAAACGCAGGGCGTCATTTAGATCAGGATCATCTGACATATTAATAATCCACTGATAAGTAGCACGTGCCTTTTCCTCTGCTGCGATATCCTCGTACAGATCTGCGATTGGATCACCTTTTGCTGCTATGTAACTTGCAGTAAAAGGTACACCAGCTGCATTATGATAAAATAATGCACTGTCGTGATTAACATAATGGTCTTCTATTCCAGCGGCTTTAATTTGTTCTGGAGTTGCATCTTTCGTCAGTTTATAGATCATGGTTGCAATCATTTCGAGATGGGCAAATTCTTCTGTCCCAATATCGGTTAATAGACCGATTACTTTATCAGGAATCGTATACCGCTGATTTAAGTAACGAAGTGCGGCTGCAAGTTCACCGTCAGAACCGCCATACTGTTCGATTAGATATTTTGCGAGTCTCGGGTTGCATGATGTTACTTTTACCGGGTATTGCAGTTTCTTCTCATAAACCCACATTTCTTATTACCCCCTTTTCCTTTTCCTTTTTACAGCTGCCACGGCCACGGTCCGCTGCTCCAATTCCAGGGCATTCCGGAATAACTGTTTCCATACTGCTGAAGGGGACCATATTTTGACTCAATAGCTCGTTTTATTTTCTTCCTCTGCTGTGCATATTGATTAAATTGATGAATCGCATTTTGATCTTGCGGGTGAGTATCTAAATATAAAGTTAATTCCACGAGCACAAAGTCAACAGCTTGTAGCTCTTCCATCCACTGATAGAACTCTTCAGGTAAAGTTTGCTGCACAGCTGTTACCCCCTTTTTTCATAAGGATTTTCGTAATAATCATAAAAGGCAGGCCACAAAGTACCTTTTTGCAATGCTTCTTTCGGTGAAAATTGAGGAAGGTCATATGGCTGGAACCCCATATATAAATTAGGAGGTGTAGAATAAAATTTTGGACCGATCGGCGGACAAGGATCAAAAGGACTATGATAAGGAACATACGACTTAACATTGGTGTTTCGATTCATTTAAACACTTCCTTTTCATAAAGTAACATTTATTTAAAGGTATTCACTATGGGAGGTGTTTCAGCACTAATAAATCTCCATTTCTTTTTATTTATGATAAAATTATGGGCAAATCAAGAATTGAAAATGAGGTGAAGGACTCGTGTACAAAGGAATACATCATGTATCACTGCTGGTAACAAATCTGAAGGAATCTTTGTATTTTTACGAAGGGATTCTAGGATTTAAACAAAATAAAAAACGCCCTCAATTTGATTTTCCGGGCGTTTGGTATGATTTAGGCGATACTCAGCTTCACTTACTTGTCCATAATAAAGGGAAAGCAAGAAGAAACACGACTGAAATTGACAGCAGAGACGGACATTTTGCAATAAGAGTAGAAGACATGGAAAAACTCCTCAAAACGCTTGATACACATGGGGTTAAATACTTGAATAAACCAAACAACAAAACAGATTGGCATCAGGTATTTGTAAGTGATCCTGATGGCAACCTGATTGAGTTTAACGCTTAATCTGAAGAGACTTGTAATATTGACCTTTTTCATAATATTCACGGCGTATACGGTCCATATCCAGAATATCTTCTTCGGTTAGTTCGCGAATAACTTTTGCTGGTCGGCCGAAAACAAGTGTGTTTGGAGGAATAACTTTTCCTGGTGGAACGAGACTCCCAGCACCTATAAAGGCACCTTTGCCAATATGTGCTCCATCGAGCACTAATGAACCCATGCCAATTAATGCATTTTCCTCAATTGTACAGCTGTGCAAAATTACACTATGTCCTACCGTAACCCCATCTTTCAAATGAAGTGTGCGATTCGGACTTTGGTGAAGAACGGAATTATCTTGGACATTTACATAATTGCCAATGATTGTGGGAGATACATCGCCACGTATCGTGGTATTAAACCAAATGGAAGAATATTCTCCAATCTGAACATCACCGGTAATTGTTACATAGTCTGCAATAAATGCAGTTTTAGAAATTCTGGGCTTTTTTTCTCCATATGGATAAATCATATTTACACATCCTGTTTTTTTATTAATTAAGTATAGTGTAGCAAATCGTATACCTTTATGAATAGGAAAGAGGGTGCAATATATGTGGACTTGGACGACGGACCAGGACGAGATTAAAGGGACAATCGTAGTGGTACATGGTGCAAACGAGCATCATGGAAGGTATGACTGGGTGATCAGACAATTGAATGATTCAGGCTTTAACTGTGTTTCTGGAGATCTTCCTGGGCAAGGCACAACAACGAGAAGAAGAGGGCACATTGATACGTTTGACGAATATATCTTTACGATTGAGAAGTGGTTTTTAGAGGCTCAAAAATTAGAAGGACCTGTTTATATATTTGGTCACAGTATGGGGGGGCTTGCCGTTATACGTACGCTCATGGAGAAGAAACTGGACGTTAAAGCTGTTGTTTTATCATCTCCATGCCTGGGACTAGTTCATTTGCCCTCACGAGGTAAAGAAGCACTTTCTTTGTTATTGAATAAACTTGCACCTGGGGTAAGGCTTCCAACGAATTTGCCTGAAGGCAGTGCAACAAGAAATGAAGAAATACGGGTACGGGATAAACAGGATAATTTAATCGTAAAGAAAGTCTCAGTCAGATGGTACAGAGAATTGACGGCGTCTATGAAACATGTTTTTGATTATTATAAAACTTTTCCGAATGTGCCTTTGCTCCTTATCCAGGCTGGTGACGATCTTATAGTAGATAAAGAAGCGGTTAAGCGATGGTTTAATGGTATAAACCTCGAAGAAAAGTGGTACAAAGAATTTCCATCGCTCTATCACGAAGTTTTAAATGAACCTGAACGGGAAAATGTTTTTGAATATGTAAAAAGTTTTTTATATCTGCATAGTGAAGCCAATAAAGGAAAATGGTAAAGAAAGAATAATCAAAAGGAGCCTTAATATGAACAAAGTTCCGGTTCACCCTTGGGGATTGATGTATTCCGTTTATACCAATGTTTTTCCTGCTGTTGGCCAGCTGCTTCAAAAATGGCGTGATAAAGCTGAAAAGATACCCAATCCTGAATTACGGCAGCAGGCATTGAGCAGTATTTCTGATAAGATGTTTCACTGTGAAGGTGGAGCCATTCTTACACTCCTAGCTGGAAAGCATAAAAACAAAGCGATGGAATTTGTGGTGGCCTACCAGACGATCAGTGATTATTTAGATAATCTCTGTGATCGAAGTACTTCCTTAAGCGAAAAAGACTTCAGGGCGCTTCATGAAAGTATGTTCCATGCACTGAGTCCCGGCGCACAACCTGTCAATTACTACAGATATCGGGAAGAGCAACAGGATGGCGGGTATCTGGCTGAACTTGTTTTAACTTGCCAGAATGTGCTGTCTGATATGCAGGCTTATCCCAACATCGCAAGTGAACTGATTGGCCTAGCTCAAATCTATTGTGACCTTCAAGTTCATAAGCATGTGGTTGTGCAGGAAAGGGAACCGCGGCTGATTAGCTGGTTTGGAGAATATCAATCAGTGCTGCCGGACATAACATGGTATGAATTTTCAGCATGTGCCGGTTCTACTCTGGGGATTTTTTGCTTAGTAAGCTATGCATTAAATGGAAACTTCACAAAAGAGTCTGCAGAAACAATAAAAAAAGGGTATTTTCCATGGCTGCAAGGGTTACATATTCTGCTGGATTATTTTATTGATCAAAACGAGGACAAGCTTGAAGGGGATCTGAATTTTTGCACGTATTATAAAAATGAACAGCATATGCTTGAACGAATGGTTTACTTTGCAAAAAAAGCAGATAAAAGCTGTTCGAAACTGCCGAACTCCAAATTTCACCGCCTTATCCAAAGGGGGCTTCTCGGCATCTATTTAGCTGACAGAAAAGTCTCTGATTGTCCTGTTATTAAAAAAATGGCCTCTCAACTAGTAAAAGTAGGAGGCGTAACGAGCTATTTCTTTTACTTGAACCGAAAAGTTTATCAAAAACTAAAACCATCGATATCTTAAAGCTAGAGGCTGAATTCAGCCTCTTTTTTCAATTGCAACCACAAATGGCGGATCATTTTTTTGATTAATAAATTCGTATTGCAAAACGTGGACTTCATTTTGATTTAAGTTTTTAACATAATCGAGCACTTGATCTTTTTCGCGTTTTCCTTCTTCATGACCGTGATAAATAACCAGTATGATGATTCCCTCAGGTTTTAAAATATGAAGAAGCTGTTTGATCGCATCGATTGTAGAGGATCCTTTTGTTGTAATTGATTTATCACTCCCAGGCAGATAGCCAAGGTTAAAAATTGCAGCTGAAACTTGTCCAGTTACAGTTTCAGGAAGTAAATTCATCATCTCATCATGTGAGGCATGAAAGAATGTTACATTATGATCAGCTAGGTTATCAGTCAGGCGCTGTTTTGATTTTTCAATCGCTTGTGTCTGAATATCAAAAGCATATACTTTTCCTTCTTCTCCAACCTGCTTTGATAAAAATAAGGTATCATTGCCATTTCCGCATGTAGCATCAATTACGATATCGCCTTCTTTACAAAAGGAACGGAGAAGCGTTCTGGCAAAAGGGAGAACACCTTCTAATTTCATAAGAAATTCACCTCAGCTTTGTTAAAGTATTTCCCTTGAAAGCTGTCTCTTCGCTTAAGTTCACTATCAATCGCATTAAGCACTTTCCACTTATTTAAACTCCACATCGGACCGATCAAAAGATCAGAAGGACCATCACCCGTTAAACGGTGAATCATCATATCAGATGGGATGACTTCAAGCTGATCGCATACAAGATTCACATATGTGTCAAAATCAAGGAATTCAAGCATCCCTTGTTCATATTGTTTAACCATAGGAGTCTTTTTTAATAAATGCAAAAGATGAATCTTAATGCCTTGAACATCCAGCTTCGCGACTTCCCTTGCTGTTTCCATCATCATTTCGGGAGTTTCGAGGGGAAGTCCATCAATAATGTGCGTACAGACTCTAATGTTGTGCTTTCGCAGTTTGTTTACGCCTTCTACGTATGTTGGATAATCATGTGCTCGATTAATCAGCATGGCAGTTCTTTCGTGTACAGTTTGAAGTCCTAATTCCACCCATAGATACGTGCGTTTATTTAGATCTGCCAGATATTCTACAACATCATCAGGAAGGCAATCAGGACGTGTAGCGATAGCAAGTCCAACTACACCTTCTTGTTCGAGCACCGTTTCATACATTTCTTTTAATTTTTCAACTGGTGCGTATGTGTTCGTAAATGCCTGGAAATAACCGAGGTATTTTCCCTTTTTCCATTTAGCATGCATACGTTCTTTTACAGTACGAAACTGTGTAATAATATCATCACACCGGCTTCCGGCAAAATCGCCTGATCCGCTTTGTGAACAAAATGTACATCCGCCATAAGCAGCCTTTCCATCGCGGTTTGGACAATCAAATCCTCCGTCTAATGGTATTTTTATTATTTTTTCACCGAAGTGGGATTTTAAATGGTGATTCCAAGTGTAATATCTTTTGTCGCCAAAATAAGCGGGTTTTTCAATAAGGTGTGTCAACCTTTTCACTCCTTTTATACGGTGTTAAGCACCAAGACAATTGTAGCACGTTCAAGCCATCAGCGGCAAAACGGTTGTCAGATCATTCCCGTTGTAAAGTTCAGGAAAAAGGACTAAAATACAGAAGGGTTTTATGACATCAAGGCAAGCGGGGGATCTTTATGCCAGCGAAAGTGTGGCTGCTCATTATTGGTATGGCGCTGAATGTTACAGGTTCAAGTTTTCTTTGGCCGATCAACACCATCTTCATGCATGAGCACTTAGGGAAATCATTAACTGTAGCGGGACTTGTATTACTGATGAATTCTGGTGCAGGTATTATTGGGAATTTAACAGGCGGACTTTTGTTCGACCGGCTTGGCGGGTATCGCACAATCATGCTGGGAGTACTTATTTCATTTACCACTTCATTCTTATTAATCTGGTTTCATGATTTCTGGTCCTACAGTATATTGCTGGTTTTTATGGGATTTGGAATGGGTATCGTATTTCCATCTATGTACGCTCTTGCAGGTACCATGTGGAAAGAAGGCGGAAGAAAAGCTTTTAATCGCATTTATATCGCGCAAAATGTAGGAGTAGCGCTTGGTGCTGCTTTAGGCGGATTAGCTGCATCTTATTCTTTTACTCTATCTTTTATCAGCTGTGCATCTCTGTCTTTCTTCTTTTTAATGATTGTATGGTTTGGGTTTAAAGGTATCGATGAGAAGAAAAGCGGGGGTGTCCAGACTGTTTTTTCACAGAAAAAGCGCATACATAATAAGCCGGCCTTTATTGCTTTGCTTATTTTGTGTGGGGGATACCTATTAGCATGGATTGGTTATGTTCAATGGCAATCCACTATTGCTTCTTATACACAAGATCTAGGTGTTACGTTGAAGATGTACAGTTTATTATGGACTGTTAATGGCTTGTTTATTGTGCTCGGCCAGCCTCTAGTTAATCTCTTTCTAAAAAAATGGCTTCATTCAACCTCTTCTCAAATATTAGTTGGATATGTCATTTTTATCGTTTCGTTTATCATTGTAGGGAATGCGAAAGACTTGAGCGGATTTATGATTGCGATGGTGGTGCTGACAATCGGTGAAATGCTCGTTTGGCCTGGGGTACCTTCCATTGCAGCAGAACTTGCTCCACAAGGGCGGGCCGGGTTTTACCAAGGAATCGTAAATAGTACGGCGACCGGCGGAAGAATGCTAGGTCCTTTATTCGGCGGAATGGTTGCTGATCTGTTTAATATAAGTATATTATTTCAAACGATCATGGGTTTGATGGTTATCGCTTTTATGCTGACTATCGTATATAGCCGAAACAGACATTCTTTCAAAAAACAGGATACTTCTCAGCCAGCTGCTTTATAACAAGAATAAGTGGATCGTAATGCCTAGTAGAATTAGAGTTTAAAAAAGGAAAATTTAGGTTATATTAGTTCAAACAACCTTGACATTTTTAAAAAGAATTCATAAAATACAAATTAACATCTTTTATTCGTTAATAACGATGAGAGGGACTAGTAAAAAAAGAATGGAATTTAGAGAGTTGACGGCTGGTGCGAGTCAATCCGGACTTTTTTGAACTCACCCTTTAGTTGCAAGTGTGAATAAAGTAATACTTGCCGTCCCGCCGCGTTAAGGTTAGTTTGAGCGAACGTGATTTTTGCGTTAATCAGGGTGGTACCGCGGCAGGTTCAAAATTTGTGATCTAACCTTTCGTCCCTAATGTTTTATTAGGGGTGGGAGGTTTTTTTATTTGGCTTTTTAAAAGATTGTTGCTATAAGAAGAGGTTGATTTCCGCTCACACGTGCTCGCTTTCCGCGGGGCGTGTGGTGAGCCACGGTGAAAGATGTGAAGTGCTGCTCCTGTGTCTACAAGAAAAACAACAGCGAAGCGAGCTTCCTCGTCGCATGCCTTAACGAGAAGATTACTCAGGTAGCTGGCACGCTGCTCCCGCAGGACAAGGAAGGCTTCGACAGCGTTACATCGCACGAAGAAAATGTGATTTTTCATTTTCGAGGAGTCTCGCACCTTACGCTCCAATCAACTTTCAATGAAGAGTCAAAAATCTTTTAGAAAAAAGCCTTTTATTTTCATCAAAAAGCAGGGTCTATGAAGGAGGAACGGTTATGTATTATAACCACAAAACGATCGAAAAAAAATGGCAGCATTTTTGGGATGAAAACAAGACATTCCAAACCAAAGAAGAATATGACAAAAAGAAGTTCTACGCATTGGATATGTTTCCCTATCCATCTGGAGCAGGTCTACACGTAGGACACCCGGAAGGATATACAGCAACAGACATCCTATCTCGCATGAAACGCATGCAAGGCTATAATGTACTTCACCCAATGGGCTGGGATGCATTTGGTCTTCCTGCTGAACAATATGCACTTGATACAGGTAATGACCCTGCTGAGTTTACGGAACAAAACATTAATACATTCCGCAGACAGATTAAAGACTTAGGTTTCTCTTATGATTGGGACCGTGAAGTAAATACAACAGATCCATCTTACTACAAATGGACGCAATGGATTTTTATCCAATTGTATAAAAAAGGTCTGGCGTACGTTGATGAAGTGCCGGTTAACTGGTGTGAAGCTCTTGGAACAGTTCTAGCCAATGAAGAAGTGATCGATGGCAAAAGTGAGCGCGGAGGACATCCTGTAGTCCGCAAGCCAATGAAACAATGGATGCTTAAGATTACAGCTTATGCCGACAGACTTTTAGAAGATCTGGAAGAATTGGATTGGCCTGAGAGCTTGAAAGATATGCAGCGTAACTGGATCGGACGTTCAGAAGGTGCAGAGGTTCATTTTGATGTA
The DNA here is from genome assembly GCF_023715445.1 of Fictibacillus nanhaiensis. Taxonomy (GTDB): domain Bacteria; phylum Bacillota; class Bacilli; order Bacillales; family Fictibacillaceae; genus Fictibacillus; species Fictibacillus nanhaiensis_D. Next base: position 1,046,240 of record NZ_JAMBOD010000001.1, on the reverse strand, counting down.
GACGGTCATTCTTCTAAAATTACGGTGTTTACAACTAGACCAGACACACTTTTTGGCGCAACATACCTTGTGCTTGCTCCTGAAAATAAGCTTGTAAAAGAGATTGTTACAGACGAACAGCTTGAAGCTGTCACTGCTTATCAAAGGCAAGTAGAGACTAAATCTGACCTTGAACGTACAGAACTTGCGAAAGAAAAGTCTGGCGTGTTTACTGGGGCATACGCGATCCACCCGGTAACAGGTGCTAAGCTTCCAATCTGGATTGCCGATTACGTACTAGCAAGCTATGGAACTGGGGCTATTATGGCTGTTCCTGCTCATGATGAGCGTGATCACGAGTTTGCCGTTAAATTTGAGCTACCGATTGCTGAAGTAGTGGCAGGCGGAAATGTATCTGAAGCGGCTTATACGGGCGATGGCGAGCATGTGAACTCTGACTTCTTAAATGGAATGCAAAAAATCGAAGCCATCGCAAAAATGAATGCTTGGCTTGTTGAGAACGGTAAAGGTGAGAAAAAGATCACTTACCGTCTTCGCGACTGGCTGTTCTCCCGCCAGCGTTATTGGGGAGAGCCAATTCCTATTATTCATTGGGAAGATGGAACGATGACAACTGTCTCTGAAGAAGAACTGCCACTGCTTCTTCCTGTTGTAAAAGAAATCAGACCTTCTGGGACAGGAGAATCACCTCTTGCTAACGTTGAAGACTGGGTAAATGTTGTTGACCCTTTAACTGGCAAGAAGGGACGACGAGAAACGAATACAATGCCGCAGTGGGCAGGAAGCTGCTGGTATTACCTTCGCTACATCGATCCAAAAAATGAAGAGCAGTTAGCTTCACCTGAGAAATTGGAGCACTGGCTGCCGGTAGATATTTATATTGGCGGAGCAGAACACGCAGTGTTGCACCTTCTTTATGCACGTTTCTGGCATAAAGTGTTATATGATCTTGGAGTTGTTCCAACGAAGGAACCTTTCCAGCGTTTATTTAACCAAGGTATGATTCTTGGTGAAAATAACGAAAAGATGAGTAAATCAAAAGGCAATGTCGTTAATCCTGATGAGATTGTTGTGAGTCATGGTGCGGATACACTGCGTTTATACGAAATGTTCATGGGACCGCTTGATGCTTCTATCGCATGGAGTACAACAGGTCTTGATGGTGCTCGCCGTTTCTTAGATCGTGTATGGAGATTGTTAGGATCTGAAGACGGAGAGAGCCTGAATCCTGCCATTCAAGATACAAAAGGAACGGAAGCCTTTAACCGCCTTTATCATTTGACGGTTAAAAAAGTAACTGAAGATTACGAAGGTCTTCGTTTTAATACGGCTATTTCACAGCTTATGGTATTTGTTAATGAAGCCAATAAACAAGAAGCGCTTCCGAAAGATTTAATTCAAGGCTTTGTTAAAATGCTTTCGCCGATTGCTCCGCATATTTGCGAAGAGCTTTGGGAAAAGTTAGGTGGTACAGGAAGTATCGCTTACGAAGCTTGGCCTGTTTGGGACGAAGCTCAGCTCGTTGAAAACGAAGTTGAAATCGTTGTTCAGGTTAATGGTAAATTAAAAGCGAAGATGACAATTCCAGCAAATAGCAACGGTCAGGATATGGAGCAGATCGCATTAAAAGAAGAGGTCGTTCAGCAAAGCATAGAAGGCAAGACGATTCGCAAAGTGATCACCGTACCTGGTAAACTTGTAAATATCGTTGCTAATTAAGGAGGCCCTTTCATGGATTACGAATTAGAAGAAATTTCACCCTCTGAAGTGAAACAGCTTTTAAAAGAAGGTAAAAAAGTATCATTAATTGATGTTCGTGAAGACGAAGAAGTAGCAGAAGGAAAGATTCCAGAGGCTGCACATATTAAGATGGGTGAAATTCCTGACCGTTTAGCTGAGATTGATAAAAATGGAGAGCACATTATTATTTGCCGATCCGGCAGACGAAGTGAAAATGTTGCTTACTTTTTACAGGATCAAGGCTTCAAAGTTAAAAATATGACCGGCGGAATGCTTGAATATAATAAAGAATAATCAAAAACTCTCTGCTCCATCGAGCAGAGAGTTTTTTTGTGGAATCTCATAAAATTGCCAAAAAGATCTAAATTCAGCTGTAAAAGTGAAAAATAACGGGATTCAGTCGATAGTAAAGGTATATCTAGTACCCTGGAGGCTCTCAATGGCACTTAAACATTCAAATAAAAAGAAATGGGTAGGAATAATTGCGGTTTTTTTAACCATTCATTTTGCGGGCACAATAGGGACAATCCAAAGCAAAACTTTTATCATGCCTGCTTTAGATATCGGTACCATTTTTGTATTTAGTTTTTTTGTATACAAAATGTTGAAAGAAAAAGACAGCCATGCAATGGAACTTGAACGGGAAATTCAAAAACACAAGGAAACCTATGCAGAATTAGAAGCAAGCAGAGTTAAGCTTCAAAATGTTTTTGACAGTATTGATGTGGCGATCTGGTCTCATAATCTTCAAACAAACAAACTCCTTATCACATCTGGTATTGAAAAACTTTATGGTTATCCTCTCCAAGCATTTTATGAGGATGCAGATCTATGGAAAAAAGTGATACACCCTGATGATAATGAGATAATTCTAAAGCGCGCTTCTGATATTGAAAATGGAATTATTGCTACAAGTGAATACAGAATACTTCGCCCAGATGGAGAGATCCGCTGGATACATGATCGCGGCATTCCTTTCCTAAATGAAAAGAAAGAACTGATAGATTTTAATTCAATTCTTATCGATATCACTGAACGAAAGCACGCCGAAATGACCATTAATCAAATGGCATATTTCGATGAGCTGACAGGATTGCCGAATCGTAATGGTTTTATGGAAACGATTGAACAGAAAATGAAAGAACTCGATTTGAAAAAAGGAAATATGGCTTTGCTATATTTGGACCTTGACCGGTTCAATGTGCTCAATGATACACTTGGACATAGTTTCGGCGATCTTTTACTGCAAAAGGTTGCTGATTTGCTAAAATTAACTGTCGCAGGCAAAGGGCAAGTCTTTAGAAGAAGCGGGGATGAGTTTCTTATACTCTTAGAATTTAATAATGAATCAGAAGTAAGAACTGTCGCTGAAGATATTATTTTTTCTTTTACAAAACCATTCTTGTTAAGCGGTAAAGAAGTCTTTACGACACCAAGCATCGGGATAAGCTTATATCCAGGAAACGGGTATGACAGCGATACACTTTTAAAAAGAGCTGATTCAGCCCTATATCAGGCAAAAGATCGTGGAAGAAACACGTATCAATTTTTTACGGAGCAGCATGACAGTAAGATGGAAAGAAGGCTGAATTTGGAACATGGTCTAAGAAAAGCCTTGAAGAACAATGAATTATTTCTTGTCTATCAGCCACAAGTTGAATTCCATACAAGCAAAATTATAGGTGTTGAAGCTTTGCTAAGGTGGAAAAAAAACTCAGAAGGGATCGTTTCGCCTGCTGAATTTATACCGATTGCAGAAGAAACAGGAATGATTCTCCCTATCGGTGAATGGGTGCTGAAAAACGCTTGTCAACAAGGCTCAAAATGGCATGAAAACGGATATAAAGATCTTTTTATTTCTGTTAATATTTCTGTTAGACAGCTCCTAGAGGAATCCTTTGTGGAGAGAGTGGAAAGTATTTTAGCTGAAACCCATTTTCCTGCCTCATTCCTTGAGTTAGAAATAACAGAAAGTACAACAATGGAAAGTATGGAGGAATCCTTGCCTGTACTGCACCGATTAAGAGCAAAAGGGATTCGCATTTCCATAGATGATTTTGGAACGGGATACTCGTCGTTAACTTACTTAAGACAACTGCCGGTGGACACCTTGAAAATTGATAAAATGTTTATTGATGATATTCTAACTGATTCAAAAGCAGGGGCCATCGTAAAAACAATCATTGATATGGGCCATAACCTCAGTTTCCATGTTATCGCAGAAGGAATCGAGAGCTGTAAACAGATTGAATTCCTCTTAGAACAAGGATGTTTATACGGACAAGGTTATTACTTGTTTAAACCTTTGAAGCCGGAAGAATTAGAGAAGCATCTGCAAGAAACTATGGTAATTATTTAAGTAAAGTCTTAAAAAGCCGGTTGAATTGGCTTTTTGAGGCTTTTTTGTTAGATATATTGATAAACCCGTAGTTTTAAACCTGTAACCTATAACGTGCGCGATACGGAATATATGGTGCCATAGGATATATATGAGCGTCAGAAGCATGCAGAATATTTGAACATCATTGTTACTTCGAAAACTCCAAGCACAGATCCTAACTCTCCGTAACACTTCTATGTTTTACAAAAGGCATTTAGTGAAACAATAGATAAGTATTCAAGTTGAAGGAGTGGCTTATATGAACGTTCTTATTATTGGGGCAAACGGAAACATCGGAAAACTTACGAGTGTAATGCTGGCTGAGCAAGGTCACTCAGTTAAAGCTATGGTTAGAAAAGAGGAGCAGCAGGATCACTTTCAGCACGAAAACATTAAAGCCGTGCTAGGGGACTTAGAAAAGGATTTTGAGCATGTTTTCGAAGGAATAGAAACGGTTATTTTTACAGCTGGCTCAGGAGGTCATACAGGGCCTGAAAAAACGGAAGCAGTGGATTATGAAGGAGCTGTGAAATCAATCAAACTCTCTGAAAAGCATGGTATAAAACAATTTATTATGGTCAGTTCATTAGCGGCAGACACACCGGAAGAAGGACCTGAAAGTTTACAGCATTACCTGAAGGCAAAAGGAAGTGCAGATGAGATTTTGATGAGAAGTTCATTAAACTACACGATCCTGCGTCCTGGTGCATTAACTGATGAAGACGGTATGGGACTGATCAATGCTAAGCAAAAATTAAATGAACATGGCTCAATTCCAAGAGCAGATGTAGCGAGAACGATAGCTATTTGTTTGGGCAATGAGCATGTTTACAAAAAAGTTTTTGAACTGATTGAAGGAGAAGTTCCCATTCAAACAGCTATCGAAAGTTTATAAGACAAAACTAGTCAAAGTCCAACAAAGGAAAAGCATCCTCTCTGAACGAATGCTGAAGCAACAAACTCATTCGCAGGGGGATGCTTTTATGATTCAAGTCAAGGTTTTTGATGAAGAGCATGAGGATGATCTGGAGAAAAGTGTGAATGAATTCTTAAGCGGTATACCTCATGATCAATTTATTGATATTAAGTATCAGATTGCGGTTTGTGAAAATGTACATGAGGAAAACTCAACCATGTTTTCTTTCTCAGCCATGATTATTTATAAAAAATAGATTAACCCAGAGCATGATAAGCGGCATTTGTACCAGCTATGTTGCCAGTGACAAAAGCTACTGTTATGTTGTAGCCGCCTGTGTAACCATGTAGGTCCAGAATTTCCCCGCAGAAGAAAAGACCTTCCTGGATTTTAGAAGCCATAGTTTGGGGAGCGATTTCTTTTACAGAGACACCACCACCCGTTACGAAAGCTTTCTCGATAGAAAGTGTTCCGTTCACGTGGAACGAGAAGCCTTTCATCTGCTGAGCTAGATTGCGCAATGACTGTTTAGGGATTTGATCGGCTGAAACGTCGCCATCAATGCCGGCGTTTTCAATTAAAAACAAAAGAAACTTTTCTGGAAGCATTCCTTTTAAAACATTTTTAACAGCCTTTTTAGGTTCAGCATCCATTCTATTCTGAATCTCTGAAAGTAATGCTTCTTCAGCCTTCTCTGGAAATGAGTCGATTCGCATCTCGATAGAAGGTACTTCAAACTTTTTCAGTGCTTTCACAACATATTGGCTGCAGCGCAATGCTGCTGGTCCAGACACTCCAAAATGCGTGAAAATCATATCCATCTGGTGAGCTTTAATCATCTTACCCTTAGGGTTCCATACAGAAAGTGCAACGTTTCTTAGTGAAATACCCTGCAATGTTTTTTGTTTTATAAAGCTTTCATCTGAGGTGATCGGCACTTCCGTTGGATACAGCTCCGTTATGGTATGACCTGCTTTTATTGCCCATGCATAGCCATCACCCGTAGAACCAGTATGCGGTACTGACTTTCCGCCAACAGCGATAACGATAGATTTTGTTTTTAGTACTTCTCCGTTTTGCAGGATAACTTCGTGGTTTTCTTTTTTATAATTTATGGTCTTTACTGGCGTATTTGTCCGGATTTGGACGCCAAGCTGTTTGATTTTCCCTAGGAGTGCTTGTACGACATCTGTTGCTTTATTTGAAACGGGAAACATGCGTCCATGATCTTCTTCTTTAAGTTTTATTCCGAGGCCTTCAAAAAACGAAATGATATCCTCATTGTTAAAGACAGAAAAAGCACTGTATAAAAAACGCCCGTTACCCGGTATGTGTTTAATGATCTCATCAACAGGCAAGCGGTTTGTTACATTACAGCGGCCGCCGCCTGATATGGCAAGCTTGCGTCCGAGTTTTTCTCCTTTATCTATCAAGAGGACACGAGCTCCGTTTGAAGCCGCGCCAACACTGGCCATAAGACCTGAAGGACCTCCCCCGATAACTATACAGTCATAAACCATGACATCCCAACTTTCTTAAACGATCAGATAAAATCATTTCATACAATAGCATAGCACTTTGAAAAAGGCTATGTATTTTCAATTCCTTACTTTTTTGCAAAAAGTTAAATGAGGTTACACGGGCTTTTTATGTGATACAATACTAATAATGTTTTTTACACTTTAGAAAAGTAACGGTTGCCAGGAAGCATTTTCGGCGTAGTTACATGTTTTGGTTTAAAGGATAAGTGTAATAAAGCCTGGCGGAAACATAGAGTGTCAGGCAAATTTTCTTTAGGATTTTTAGTAGGAGCTGAAATATTTGTCTCGATTACTTCGTGGAACATTGATCTTATCTGCCGCTACATTTTTCTCGAAATTTATTGGATTGATCTTTGTTATTCCATTTACCAATTTAGTAGGAGAACAAGGCATGGCTCTATACGGTTATGCTTACATTCCATATACGATCCTGCTTAGTATTTCCACAATGGGAGTACCACTTGCAGTTTCGAAATTTGTTTCAAAATACAATGCATTAGGAGACTACGCAGCAGGAAGAAAATTGCTGAAATCTGGTTTGCTTGTAATGACGATAACAGGAATTTTGGCATTCCTTATCCTGTATCTCTCAGCCCCTGCTCTCGCCCATCAAATTATTGATGAACGCGGCGGGAAAGGCAACAGCATCGCTGACATTACATTAGTAATCAGGATGGTTAGTACCGCTTTAATTATCGTGCCATCGATGAGCTTAATACGCGGTTATTTCCAAGGCTTTCAATCGATGGGACCTACAGCTGTGTCTCAGGTCATTGAACAGATTGTCAGAATTCTATTTATTCTCATAGCTAGTTTTATTGTTATGAATATACTAGATGGGAAGACTACTACTGCGGTTGCTTTGTCTACATTTGCCGCGACATTAGGAGCTTTAGCCGGATTGATCGTCTTGCTTTGGTATTGGGCAAAACGAAAGCCTCATCTAAAAAAAATGTATGACAAAAGCAAACCTGTTGCAAATATCTCAATAATAGATATCTACAAAGAAACGATTAAATATGCCATACCATTTGTTGCGGTTGGACTTGCTATTCCGCTTTATCAAATGGTCGATCAATTTACAATAGTTAAAACGCTTAAAGACTATGGCTACACACAAGAAAAAGCAGAATCTGTGTTTGCGATCATTACACAGATCGCACATAAACTTGTTATGATTCCCGTTTCTCTTGCAACGGCCCTTGCGCTGACATTAATACCGGTCATCACAAAATCATTTACTCAAAACAATAAAGAAATATTGCATAAACAAATCACGCAAACGTTTCAAATGGTATTATTTTTAACGGCACCAGCGGCAATTGGGCTCGCTGTGCTGGCATATCCTGCATATGGTGCCCTTTTCGGAATGCCATCTATGGAAACAGGCGGATTTTATCTGCAATGGTATGCACCAACAGCATTATGGTTTGCTTTATTTACTGTAACGGCAGCTATCCTGCAAGGTTTGAACCAGCAGCGATTTGCTTTTATCAGTTTAAGTGTCGGCTTTTTAGCAAAGCTGCTGCTGAATAAACCGCTGCTTTTAGTATTCGCCGGAACAGGATCGGTTATTGCAACAGACATCGGATATACTCTCTCTATATTGTTTAACCTATATATAATTAAAAAATACAGCGGTTTTTCATTCAAATGGGTATACCGAAGAACGGTGCTTATGATGGTATTTATCGTAATCATGTCTATAGCAGTCATCGGTGTTACCTCATTATTAGGAAAGCCAGATACAAGACTGGATACGATTATTGAGCTTACAGTGGGTATCCTTACAGGAGGAGCGGTATATATTTTCTTAAGTTACCGATCGGGTTTACTGACTATTATCTTGGGTGATCGTATACCATTTCTTAAACGAAAGAAATAATGGGAATGAAAAAAGAAGGCTGCTGCAGCCTTCTTTTCCAATGGAGAATATTATTTTTTAACCTCTTGCTGTTCATCGTACCACTTAAGCTGATTACCAATGCTGTAACCTTCCAGCGGCACTTCGTACTGAAAACCGGCTTTTTCTAATTCTGGTTGAAGGTACTCCCGGTATACCCAGCCGCCATGAAGATAAATCTTGCATTGTGAGGGTTTAACATAATTCTCTAACTCGGAGATTACCTTTTCTGCCCACTCCCGTTTTTCTGATGTGGAAAAATTTTTGATCGACACATTATACGGTTCAATGTATTGGTCTTTCGTTAAAAGCCCTTCTTTTGCACTATAAAAATAAAAATCATCATAATGATTTTGTGCATATTGAACGGACTTTTCAAACAATGGGCTTATGTATAAATCAATAGCTGCCGAAGGGTTTGAAGCTTTTTTTCGTGCAGTTGCTAGAAGACCTATTTTCCTTTTCATTCCAATTCCTCCTATAGTACTAAATTACCCTGTTTTTATAAAAACCAATCAATTTTTTACAATAATATAGGAAATATATATCATACAACTGGAGGTTCATATGAGAATAGATAAATGGCTTTCAAACACAGGCTTTGGAAGCAGAAAAGAAGTTAAACAATTACTAAGGTCAGGTGGCGTGACACTAAACGGTGATGTTGTTAAAGACCCAAAAACACAAGCCAACCCTGAAAAGGACCACGTGTTAGTTCATGGTGAGGAAGCTGTTTACAAAGAATATATATATTTAATGATGAATAAGCCGCAAGGAGTCATTTCTGCAACTGAAGATTCACGTCATGAAACGGTCATCGATTTATTGGAAATGGAGGATCAGGCTTATGAGCCTTTTCCAGTAGGAAGATTAGATAAAGATACAGAAGGACTTTTGATTTTGACGAATGATGGACAGCTGTCACATACTTTATTGTCGCCGAAAAAACATGTACCAAAAACCTATTTCGCAAAAATAAATGGTGCAATACCTGAAGATACTTTCGAAAAATTTACTGAAGGTATTGTTTTAGAGGATGGCTACAAGACTCAGCCCGCTAAGCTAGAAATCATTGAGAATGCGTTAGAGGAATCAGAAGTTTTACTAACCATTACAGAAGGTAAGTTTCATCAGGTGAAACGAATGTTTGAAGCGGTCGGGAGAAAAGTGACTTATCTGCAAAGAATACAGATGGGGAAATTGAAACTAGATGATACACTCCCATTAGGAACGTATCGAGAATTAACCGAGGAAGAGCTTTCGTTGCTTTCTGAAAAAGTGGATGTTTTTGAATAAATCACAAGGGGTATCTTCCAATAAAAAGGAGGATTAATCCGAATGAAGTTATCTGCTGAGAAAATAATTGGTGCAAAAGCTGAACATGATGGGGCTTCTATTGATGAACATAAAGTAAACGATATTCTTTTTAACATGTACGATCATCGTTTGTGTTATTTTACTTACTCTGTTGAAAACAGAGGTCAGGATCATGAAGAAATGCCTGCAGATCGTCATATGGAAACTGTTGTGGCGGCAACATCAGGGATTGGAACACAAAATACTCCTATGGCTGGCAGTGCTTATCCGGAAACTAATTATAATCAAGTGAAGGAAACCTACTTTATCCCTTGGCATCAGGTAGTCGATATTCAAGAAGATAAGCTGGTTTTTGAAGGCAACGAAAGGCAAAAGGAAGAACCGGTTGAATGTTATTCCTATATGGCTGTAAAAGATTGGCCAGTAACTGACCAAACAGGAGAAAAGGTAGGGAAGATTAAAGACCTTGTAATGGACACTGAGCGTCAGCAGGTGACGGGGTTTGTTCTGTCTGAAGGCTTTTGGAAAAGTTTATTAGGGCACGATGAAAAATATATGCCTGTGACAGGACAGCCAGACTGGAAAACTCGGGAGTGGAAAATTGAACGGACGTCTGATTTACTTCTAAAAGATAACCTTGAAGAATTATAAAACGGCATAAAAAAGTCCCCGCTAACTGTAGCGGGGATTATTTTTTGCTTATCCATTTTTAAATATTTATATTATGATACTTTTACTTTTTTTGCTGTCGTTTCCCACATTCCGCGGGCAGGACTTGTTACCAAATTGTTATAAGAAAGTACATTCAAATCTCTCTGGATTGTTCGCTGTGTAGTTCCAAATTCTTCAACTAATTCTCGTGTTGTTACAGTACCTTTCTTGCGAATAAACAAATACAGGGCTTTTACACGATTCAACATTCTGTCAGTTGAAGGACTCAAAAAACCACTCCTTGTTTAAATTAGTTGTTAACATACTATATGATAGCAATCAAAAGTTAATTAACTATGAATGTTAGATTACAATCTCTTTAATTCGTAAGACCCATCCTTTTTAGAAAATAAAAAAGCGAAGAATCCATATCGGTTCTTCGCTGCGTCAGCCATTTGCTTCGTTGTAAAAAGTTCAAAAAGATGTCTGTGCGGCTATGCAGCAAAACCTTTGTAAAGAACATATAATCCTTATTTTAAGGAATATTTGTCAGTACAGGTAACACACCACACCTCCCATTTACGCAATATTATACACGAAAACCTGAAAAAGTCAACCTGTGTTTTTTTCCAAAACTTTGAAAAAGACCAATAACAAAATTTCAGGATATAAGGTACAATGAAAAAGTTATGGAAACTGTATAAAGTTAGGAGGGTCGATGGTGTATATCTTGCAGAGATTATTTAAACAGCTGGTTCTTACAAATAAGCTTGGAATATTCTCCTTTACTTTTTTTATCGTCATCTTCTCATCAATTGTTATGCGTATTTTAGAACCTGAAACATTTCCAGGCTGGTTTGATGCTTTATGGTATGTAATGACAACAGTTACGACGGTAGGGTACGGAGATTTCTATCCTGTAACTTTAGCTGGCCGAATTTATGCCATTTTTATTTTTTTGATTGGCATTGGTATTGCCGGTTTAGCTATCGGAAAATTAGTTGAAGCTTTAGGTGCCCATCGAAAACGTAAGGAGGAAGGAAGGTTGGACTTTAAAGGGAAAGGTCATTTTGTTATAATCGGCTGGTCAGAAAAGGCGAAGTATGCCATTTCTGAAATAATTGAGACTCATCCAGAATTAGACATCGTTTTAATCGATCACTTATCGGTAACACCTTTAACACATAAGAATGTGCATTACATACAAGGAGACCCTTCAAGTGAATCAGTTCTTCTTCAGGCGAATATTAATGAAGCAAAATCTGTACTGGTCTTTTCAGATGATTCTATTCAAGATTCCGCTTTAGCTGACGGAAAAACATTATTGGTTGTAACTTCGGTTGAAAGGCTAACTCCGGACATACATAGTACCGTTGAAATAAAAAAGGAAGAAAACATTAAAAATTTCAGGCATGCAAAAGTTGATGAATTTGTTTTAAGTCATGAAACAGTATCACGTATGGCTGTAAGGTCTGCTTTTTCGAAGGGAATTACGGATATATATACTCAGCTTCTGTCCCATAAAGAAGGGGAAAACTTATTTGAAGTAAAGACAAGAGATGAGTGGAAAACTTATAAAGATGCTTTCGAAGGACTTTTAAAAGAAGGAGCAACTTTAATTTCCGACGGAAGCGATTTAGGCATTAATAAAAAATTAAATGATCCAATCCGCAAAAATGCAAGGCTTTATATTATTTGCAATAAAGAAGTATACGAGTCTCTATCGGGCAATCATGAAGGGGTGTAAAAGGTGACTGCAATTAGTTGGCAAAAAGAAGTTGAAAAAAGAAAAGAAAAAATCTTGGAGGATACACAAGGACTCTTAAAAATTCCTAGTATATTAGATGAATTCAACGGAACAGAGGGTGCCCCATTTGGTCCCGATATTTTTAAAGCATTGTCCTATTTACTTGATCTCGGAAAAGAAAGCGGAATGACAGCAAAAAATGTAAATGGATATGCAGGACACTTAGAAATGGGAAGCGGAGAGGAATTGGTAGGCATCCTATGTCATGTCGACGTTGTTCCTGCAGGAGAAGGCTGGTCGGTTGATCCTTTTGGAGCCGAAATAAAAGATGGGAAGATCTATGCAAGAGGTGCAATAGATGATAAAGGACCCACAATGGCAGCATTCTACGCAATGAAAATTATACAAGAATTGAAGCTGCCATTAACAAAACGAGTTCGTATGATTATTGGCTGCGACGAAGAAAGCAATTGGCAATGCGTACGACATTATTTTCAAAATGAAGAAATGCCTAATTTTGGTTTTGCTCCAGATGCCGATTTTCCGATTATTAATGCTGAAAAAGGTATCTTTGATGTTGAATTTACTTTATCAGGGGATACCCAAAGTGCGGATGGTCTTCAATTGATCTCATTCCAATCAGGACAGCGTTTAAATATGGTGCCTGACCGCGCATATGCCAAAATAACAGGCCGTGATCTTGAGTCGATTAAAGAAGCTTTTGCTAATTATGCAGAGAAGAAAGGAATACAAAGTCAATCATTTATTGAAAATGGGGAACTTACTTTACAGACAGAAGGAAAATCAGCGCATGGCAGTACACCTGAGATTGGAATAAATGCCGGGATAGAGCTTGCTGAATTTCTAAATGGTTATACGTTTACAGGACCTGAAAAAGTATTCTTATCACTCCTTGAAGATGTGACAGGAGAATACACAGGAAATAAACTTGGGATTGCAGCTGAAGATCAAGCTAGCGGAAAATTAACCGTTAATGCTGGTGTAATGAAATTTACCAGGGCTGAAGGCGGGAGGATAGGATTAAATATTCGTTATCCGGTAACCCACAACAGTGAGGAAATTGAAAATACACTTTTACAAAAAGCTGAAAAAGATAATTGGGTTATGAAAGTAATCGAAAATAATCCGCCAAATTATGTGGATGAAAAACACGCTTTGATTAAAACGCTGCAAAAGGTTTATGAAGAGCAGACAGGAGAAAAAGGGGATTTGATTGCTATTGGGGGAGGAACTTACGCAAGGTCCCTGAATACCGGTGTAGCATTTGGTGCATTGTTCCCTGGCAGAGAAGATGTAGCTCACCAAAAAGATGAATACATGTATGTTGATGATCTATTGCGGGCTGCTGCTATATATGCACAAGCCATTTATGAACTTGCAAAATAGGCGGAAAAAGAGAAGAGGAATACATCATGAATAAAACGTTTGATCAAACCTCAATGAGTTTAAAAGGCTTTTATTTGCTTTGCTTTTTTAGCTTGGGCAGTTTGTTTCCTTTATTGGGTGTTTATTTTAAAGAAGAGGTTGGGCTAAATGGAACTGAAATAGGAACTTTAATGTCCATAAGTCCTGTTGTTATGATTTTTGCCCAGCCGCTATGGGGGATGATCACGGATTTTTCAAGACGTCCTCGATCCGTATTGGGTTTTTCACTATTGTTAACAGCGGGATTAGGCTACAGCATACTATTGCTTGATTCATATATATGGCTATTGTTTCTGCTCATTTTGTTTTCGTTCATACATAGCGCGCTTGTTCCTGTATCGGATAGTATCCTGCTAAATTATGTCCAAAAAGAGAACAAGCAGTATGGGAATTACAGGCTTTTTGGTGCGGTTGGATTTGCGATTGCCGTTTATATCGCAGGCAAGCTTGCAGAGACATATGGCACTCAGGTTATATTTTATATGTTTTCTTCTGTTCTTATCGTTTGTATTCTTTTCGTCTTTAATATGCCAAAAGAGAATCAAACATTAAAAACGGACTTGAAAAAGGGAATCGATAAACTGATAAAAATGCCTTCATTCATGGTTTTTCTTGTGGCAACTTTTCTTGTTTTCGGACCGATCTTTGCGAATAACTTCTATTTTGGCTTTTACATTCAGGAAACAGGAGGCACTTTAGCTGGAGTTGGATTAGCTTTCTTACTGGCTGCAGGCAGTGAAGCGCCTTTTATGAAGTTTGCAGGTCTGACAATTAAAAGATGGGGCATGATGCCCATTATGATGTTTGCGGCAACCGTTTCTGCTGTACGCTGGACATTTTACTTTTTTGAGCCGACTTTTCCGGTAGTTTTGGCTACAACCATTGTACAAGGCTTTTCAGTAGGTTTGTTTATTCCAGCTGCTATGGATTATGTCAGGGTGTATACACCAAGTGAAGTAAGAGCTACTGCAGTCTCATTATATACCGCTGTCGGAAACGGGCTTGGTTCTTGGTTTTGCACTTTTGTTGGCGGAGTCATTTTTGATAAATTCACGATCTTTTATACCTATCTTTTCTTTGGTGTTCTTTCATTTGGAGGTCTCATCATGGTTATTATCCTATCGAAAATGAGAATAAAAGAACAGATTCTTGTACATAGATCAATATAAAGAAAGGCATCCTGGATGAATGTTCCGGGATGCCTTTACATGTATATCCTGTTATGAATTAAATTGAAATAAGTCGCTTGATAGATAGCGTTCGCCTGAATCACAAGTCATGCAGATGACAACTTCACCTTTTTTTCGTTTTTCTGCAATTCTTAATGCAGCATAAACAGCAGCACCAGATGAAGGTCCAACAAGAATGCCCTCTTCTGAAGCAAGACGCCGTGTAATGGAATAAGCATCTTCGTCATTTACTTGAACGATTTCATCATATACATTTTGGTTGAGAATAGATGGTATGAAGCCTGGACTCGTTCCTACGAGCTTATGTTTTCCCGGTTTGCCCCCTGAAAGAACAGGGGATCCCTTTGGTTCAACAACATGAACAGTCAGCTCAGGGAACATGGACTTAAGCGTTTCTCCTGTACCTGTTATTGTTCCGCCGGTTCCTGCAGGAGCAATGAATGCACGAAATGGCTTGTCAATTTCTTTGATCGCTTCCTTTATTTCAATCGCCGTACTATGACGGTGAGCATCCGGATTAGAAGGATTTTCGAACTGCATAGGCATATAGCTGTTCGGAATTTCTTCAGCAAGTTCTCGTGCCTTTTTAATGGCTCCGGGCATTTTCTCATCACCTGGGGTCAGTACAACTTTTGCTCCATAGGCTTTTAGTAAGTTAATTCTTTCTTCGGTCATTGTATCTGGCATTACAATTATAGATTTATAGCCTCTTGCTGCAGCATTCATCGCCAGGCCAATACCTGTGTTTCCAGAAGTTGGTTCAATGATCGTAGATCCTTCTTTTAAATCACCTTTCTTCTCAGCTTCAATGATCATATTATAGGCAGCACGGTCTTTCAGGCTGCGGCTAGGATTATAATATTCAAGCTTAACGTAAACATCCGCTCCATCTGGATGAGGCAAACGGTTTAATTTAACAAGGGGTGTATCACCAATTAGTTCCGCGATGTTTGTAACAACTCTCATATTCAGCACTCCTTTTTATTCCTTTCGTTAGTATAACAAATAATCCTTTAGGTAAAAAAGCAGATAGAAGGATTCTAGTTTCTGATAAAATAAATAATAGAAAGCGGTGGATTTTATGGAAAGGCACTTTTTTGTTGCCTTGCAGCTTCCGGCTGAAGTTAAACGCAAACTTAATCAATTATGCCATGAAATTAAGAAGAATCATTCGTTTAAAACATGGGTTCATCCTGAAGATTATCATATTACACTTGCTTTTTTAGGGAAAGCATCACGTATCCAAATTGAAAATCTAACTTCTTCATTACGAGAAACAGTGGCTGAACATGATATTTTTACTTTGGTTATTAACCGTTTGGGATTTTTCGGGAACAAAGAGCAGCCTAGAATTTTTTGGGCTGGTGTTGAAGAACAAGATAAATTATATTATCTGCAAAAACTAGTGGCAAACGCCTGTGCAGAGGCTGATTTCAAATTAGAAAAAAGGCCTTATGCTCCTCACATTACACTTGCCAGAAAATATATTGGATCTGATGCAGTTCCTGTTGATTCAGCAGGATGGTGGCAAACATATGGGGAAGAAGTTGAATTTCAGGCAGAAAATATTGTTCTTTATGAAACTCATTTTGAAATGCAGCCTAAATATCAAATTGTTAAGTCCTTTCCATTAAAAAAATAATCGTAAAAGGAGGGGAGAAAAGATGGCACAGCTTGTTAAAATACAAGATTACGTCTCACGCTATGAAAAAAATCTCTATCATTATCAGTCTCTTTTCATGAGAATAAAAGAGAACCGCTGGAAATCATTTTTACAAACTAATGAAGAGGATGATAAGAAAAATTTACAGAAAGATTTTCGAAAAAAGCTTTTTCAAAATCAAATAAACTGGGCCACTTCTACCGTAAAGGAAGTTTCAAATCTTGACCCTAAGTACTGGAGAGATCAGCAGCTCCAGTTTTTGACTCAAGAAGTCCCTGATAATTACTTTTTATTTTATGAACCAGTGCTGCAGGTGAAAAGTGCTCCGATTGAACTGGATATTATATTAGTCGGACCGGCATCTATATCTCTGATTGTTTGGGTAAGCGGTGAAGGAATCTGGCAGGAAACTGAAAACAAACGTTTTTGGAAAAATGTCAGTCAAGACCATAAGGAAACAAGACTGAGTCCTGTTGTCCATCTTGAAAGAATGATCAGCATTATTAAGGGCTGGGCAGATCCTTATAAACAGCAGCTTACGATACAACAAACGATAGTTGCACCTCATGCATTCATTGACCTGTCAGACGACTGGAGAAAAATAAACTATATTGACAAACGGAATTTTAAACAATGGCATGCGCAGCTCGTTCACGAACCCGCTCCTGTAAAGAGCCAGCAATTAAAATTTGTAAGAGACATCTTAAGTATGGGAGTCACTAATTCACTCTATAGAAAAGATCCTTTAACAAACGAGTCTGAATTAAGTTTTGAAGGAATTTGATACATATTGTCGAATTGAATGTAAAACAGATAATCGAGGACTCATTTGATGAAAAGATACTTCTTTATTATTAATTCGAATAATACAAAAGCAGTGAAAACCTTCAATCGTTTAAAAAAAGAATTGGATAAGGAAAAAATTTCTTATCGGACATTTTATACCGAACATAAGGGTCACGCTGTAGAAATAGCTAAGAAAATTATTTATATAAACAAAGATTCAATTAAGGCAATAATTGCAGTAGGCGGAGATGGAACGATCCATGAAGTTTATAACGGGATAAAAGATCACCCTGACATTCCACTAGGATTTATTTCTGGGGGTTCAGGAAACGACATTGTACGTGTACTTGCCAAGCAAATAAAAAGTGTGAAAAGCCAGATTGCTTACCTAAGAAGGAACCGTCTTATTAAAACCGATAGCGGTATGCTGCATCTATTGGGAAGAAGCATGAAAGACCAAGTCTTTTTAAGTGCGGTCGGAATTGGTTTAGATGGAGAAGTAGCTAGATATACGAACGAAGCTAGCTATAAAAAATACCTTCATAAACTCAGATTAGGAACTTTTGCATATGTCATAACTCTTTTCAAAGTGTTGAGATCCTATAAGCCTGTTTCTATACATATTGAAATAGACGGGAGATCACATTCTTTTGACACCGTTTGGCTTGTAGCAATCGGGAACATGCCCTATTATGGAGGGGGTATGAAAATATGTCCTGAGGCACAATACAATGATGGTATACTGGACGTTTGTATCGTACATAACCTTACATTAACAAAACTTCTTATGCTTTTTATTTCCGTCTTTTGGGGCGGGCACGTTAAGGTAAAAGGAGTTACACAATTTAGAGGGAGAAATATTTCAGTAAATACGGATAGACCCGTCGCGATACATGCTGACGGTGAATATAAAGGAACAACACCTGTATCAATTGAAATAAACAAATTATCGGTGCCTATCAAAGTTTAAAAATTAAAGAATGCATGCGTGGTGAAGAAAATGAAATGGACTGATTTTTTTAATATTGCTCTCTTTTCAATCCTTTGGGTTGCGCTGATTCAAAAAAAACCAGGAATTAAAGATTGGCTGTTAGGGGTAACTAACGATAATCTGATATGGGGAATTATTGTCCCGATCATACTTTATGCCTCAATGGTCATTACTGGTCGATTTCTTAAAAATAAATACTTGAATGCTTAATGAGAGTGGGGCATCCCTCTCTCTTTTTACATATAAACGAATAACAAATTGAATTTAAGTTCAATATGATGTAATAGCTGATTATAGGGGTGTGAGATGATTGAAACACTTTGGTGCTGAAGCATATATAGATGATTTTTCATTAATTACAATTGTAGCAAAAAAGTCTTTTTCAATCGTACCGTCATTTGTTTTATATAAAGCTGACGGCACTAAATACCCATTAACGATCAAAAGCCAAGAAAATTACAACCAGCAATATATTTATAAGTGCAAATCACCCGTCCCTTTTGATCTATGGAAGGAATATTGGGTTGCGATAAGCGGATACAGAATACCGCTTAAAATTGGAAGTGTTGTTAGAACCGAACAATTTGATTGTCTTTTCTTTGATGACGGTATGTTAGGTTCGCAGTATACACACGAATATACGGTATTTAGAGTTTGGTCTCCTGTCGCTTTTGAAATGCGGCTAAGATATAAAACACATGGTTCAGAAACTTTTTTTGAGGAAAAAATGCAAAGAACAGAAAAAGGAATTTGGCATTTCACATTAAAAGGAAATCATCATCTGACAGAATACACCTACATGGCCAAGGTAAATCACAAATGGATTGAGGCTACAGATCCATATGCCCGAACTGTCACCATTAATGGTGAAAAATCAGTAGTTATTGATTTATTAAAAACAGATCCTAATGACTGGAGCCGTTCAGAAAAGAAAATGAATCTCCGATCTAAAACAGACAGTTCAATCTATGAACTTCATATCAGGGATTTTACAATTCACGCTGAAAGCGGAATAAAACATAAAGGTAAATATGTTGGGTTAACGGAAAAAAACACGAAAACCCCTGCTGGAAATCCATCTGGTTTAGACTATTTACAAAGTTTAGGAATCACACATGTACAGCTAATGCCAGTTGCTGATTTTGGCAGTGTAGACGAAAGAAATGCAGCTAATCAATATAATTGGGGATACGATCCTGTCCACTTTTTTGCTCCTGAAGGATCTTATGCAACAGATCCTAATGATCCGGTTTGCCGGGTAAAAGAGCTGAAACACTTGATTAGAACCCTTCAAAAAAACGGACTTTCTGTTATCTTGGATGTGGTATTTAATCATGTATATAAATTAGAAGAATCATCGTTTGAAAAACTTGTTCCAGGTTATTATTTTCGCTATGATGATGGCGGAAATCCTGTGAACGGAACAGGTGTAGGAAATGATACGGCATCAGAGAGAAAAATGGTAAGAAAGTTTATAATCGATGCTCTTATATATTGGCTGAATGAATACAAGGTGGACGGTTTCCGCTTTGATTTAATGGGAATACATGATGTAGAAACGATGAACATTGCAGCAAAGAAGCTAAAATCATTAAATCCCGGAATATTTTTGCTTGGAGAAGGGTGGGATTTAAATACGAATCTCGATCCTGAAAAAAAAGCAAGCTTGGCTTCAGCTAAAAAACTTCAAGATTATTCATTTTTTAATGATTCATTTCGTGACACTGTAAAGGGAAGTATTTTTCCCGGAGGCAGAAGCGGTTTTATTAATGGAAATCAGGAGTTTTCAGTAAAAACCAACATTTTTAAATGTATGAATGGGTATACGGGTAGTAATCAAACATTCTCAACCGCAGCGCAAAGCATTAATTATACAGAATGTCATGATAATCATACTTTATACGACCTCCTTTCAATTAGGCATCCTTATGAAGATAATGTTCAAAGAAAGAAGCGTCAGCAGCTTGCTTTAGCTTTTACTCTATTTTCACGGGGAGTTCCATTTATTCATTCAGGTCAAGAGTTCTACCGAACAAAACACGGTAATGAAAACAGTTATAATCTGCCCGACAAAATAAATGCGATCAATTGGATAGATTATGATAACTGTCAGCATGATGTCCAGTACTTTAGGGAACTTTTAAAAATTCGAAATGAGCAGCCTGTTTTTCGTGATGAAAATGTTGAACTGTTTTGGAAAGATGAGCTCCCAGATGGTTTCTTCGGAGTTGAAATAAATCTATCTATGACCGATAAAAAAAGAAAGACTTCATATTGGGAAAAAGTCTTGCTGATTTTTAATCAAACTTTGAATTCTGCTCATATACCGCTTATGGGGAATCGGTGGAATATCGCTGTTGAAAACGAAACATGCACCGACATTAAAATAAATACTGATACTTATCAACTTAGTCCATTATCTTTTTCGATGTTATATATGAATTGAATCATATAGTCGGCAATATACAAGTGCTTTTATTGAGGTTTTGTGTTAAAATAATGACTTCGCAGTATTTTATTTGATACGGAATTTGCTGAATGAACATAAATGAAAAACGGATCTAAACAGACAAGAAGGTGAACATTTTGGAACAGATTTTGGGAGATGACTGGCAGGTTTCCCCTGCTGGCGGAGCAACAGGAGAAGCATATATAGCTGAATATGGGAACCAAAAACTGTTCTTAAAGCGTAATTCTTCTCCGTTTTTAGCCGTTCTTTCAGCAGAAGGTATTGTACCAAAACTGTTATGGACAAAAAGACTAGGCAACGGTGACGTTATTACCGCACAACAATGGCTTAATGGACGGGAATTAAAAGCTGCGGATATGAAAGGTAAAAACGTTGCGGAACTTTTAGCAAAAATTCATCAGTCACAAGAGCTGCTTGGAATGATGAACAGACTCGAAAAAAAGAAACTCACACCTGTTGATATGCTAAGAGACATCCAAAAACAGATGCGTAAAGAAAAAGATTATCTAGAAATCATCAATGATTCATTTGCTTACCTTATGGAAACAGCTTCAGAAGTAGAAGTCGAAAATTTGGTTGTATGCCATTGTGATGTAAATCATAATAATTGGCTGCTAAGTGAAGCAAACGAGCTATATCTCATTGATTGGGATGGAGCGATGATCGCAGATCCTGCATTGGATTTAGGAATGCTTCTTTACAGTTATATACCTTATGAAAAATGGGAAGATTGGCTAGATATTTATGGACAGAAACTGGATGATGATCTGGAGCGAAGAATGCATTGGTATGTTCTTGCACAAACGATCAGTTCTTTTTTCTGGTACAAAGAAAAAGGGCAGTTCAAGGAAACTGCCCAGTTTGCGGAGAGTATAAAAGAGTTAGCAGGAACCATCTGACAAAAAAATTGTAAATTTGACACTATTTCCTAGGGAATAGTGTATTAATATGGATGGTGTGTCTGAATCGTATTAATCCATGATTCCAAGTATGGAAGATGGTTAGTTATATGTTCTTCCAAATGCTGATGTGAAAAGCCTGCATGACTGTATTCATTAATATTTGTTAGTATATTTCTTACTTCTTCATGAATTTCATCATTTTCAATTAAATGTGCAGCCAAGCGTTCAATTTGTGCACATTCCGCAGGTGAACCAGCACAATCCGTGTAATGGTCTTGAAGAAGGTCTCTAATAATATGCAATTGATCATTTTGGTTTAATGGCATATACTGCACATCCTTTCATTGCATAGGTTATGGAGTTAAGAAAAAAATATCCTTGAAAAACAGAATGCGTTTTGTATTTTCTGAAATTCACATCTAGAAAAAAACAGATTGTAAGGCGGGAGAAAACGTTATGCGTCAACGGTTTAAGTCTTGGGCTAAAGGAAAATTAATGGAGAATCCTGAAGTGGTATCGGTAAATCCTGAATCGATGAAAGGGAAATGGAATTCTTTCTTTGGAAATGATCATCCGATTCATATAGAAGTAGGCACTGGAAAGGGACAATTTATAAAAGGTATGGGCAAACAGAACCCATCGATAAATTATTTAGGGATGGAGCTCTACGACAGCATTATTATTACTGCTTTAGACCGGATACTAGAAGACGGTACAGCCAATGTAAAATTAATACGGGCTGATGCAACTCATCTATTGGATTATTTTGAACCTGGAGAAATTAGTCGCGTCTATCTGAATTTTTCCGACCCTTGGCCAAAGAAAAAACACGCAAAAAGAAGACTCACTCATGAAAGTTTTTTGATGCGGTATGAAACCATACTAAAAAAACAAGGTGAAATTCACTTTAAAACAGATAACCAAGGTTTATTTGAATATTCACTTCATAGCATGTCTAAATATGGCATGATTTTTCAAGACGTTAGCCTTGATCTTCATAACAGCGGAATGGAAGATAACGTAATGACAGAATATGAAGAAAAATTCTCTGAAAAAGGTTTTCGTATATATCGAATGGAAGCGCAGTTCCGCGCTTAACCAACCCGGATCCTTAATCCGGGTTTTTTCTTTTATTCCGAACCAGTTTGTTATGATACACTTGTTAAAGAAAAGTGAGGAAAGGAGTAATAGAAATGGATCATTGGAAAATTGGAGAGATAACATTGACTTGGCTTGATGGCGGTGTAACACATATGGATGGCGGAGCAATGTTTGGGGTTGTGCCAAAACCATTATGGGAAAAAAAATATCCGGTTAATGAAAGAAACCAAATTGAATTAAGAACAGAACCCATTCTTATTAAAGGTTTTGAGGGTAAGAATATCTTAATTGAGTCAGGGATAGGCGCAGGTAAATTATCAGATAAACAGCGCAGAAATTATGGTGTATCTGAAGAATCATCAATTATAAAGAGCCTTGAAAAAGAGGGACTTACAACAAGTGATATAGATATCATTCTGATGACACATATGCATTTTGATCATGCATGCGGATTATCTGAGTGGAAAGATGAAAAATTGGTGCCTGTTTTCGAAAACGCTGTCATCTATACATCTGAAATAGAATGGTCAGAACTTAAAAACCCAAATATCCGCTCTCAAAATACATATTGGCGTGAGAATTGGGAACCGATTGAACATCAAGTAAAAACGTTTAAGGATGAGATCGAACCATTATCAGGGATTAAAATGATACATACTGGGGGCCATAGTGACGGGCATTCAATCGTGGAAATACATATTAGTGCTGAAGAAAAAATATATCATCTAGGTGATATTATGCCGACACATGCTCATAACAACCCATTATGGGTTTTAGCTTATGATGATTATCCTATGACATCTATTTTTGAAAAACAAAAATGGATCAAACCAGACACATGGTTTTTCTTTTACCATGATTGTATTTACCGTGCTGTTAAATGGGATAAAAACGGGCAGTTATTGGAAAGAATACCGCGTTCTCCAAAAATGTGAAAAAAAGTCATACAATTTCCATTTACAAGTGAATGTCGAAATCAATAGGATATGTTAAAATATGAAAGGTATGAAATTATATTCTTTATTCGCAATTCAAGAGGTGAATTGAAAGGGGATTAGAAAAATGAAAAAACAGTTAGTTGCCATTTTTACCGTTTTAGCACTGTTTTTATCAATGGGTTCTTTTGTATCTGCAGACCAAGCGACAGATGAAATGAAAAAAACTATTGAAAAAGGAATTAAAAGTGAACACAAAGACTATAAAAAAGGTTCTTTAACTTTGTCGGATGTTCAGTCTTTTCCTAATGAAGACCCAGAATTGGAAGCTTCTGAAGTTACTGTAGCAATTGCTAACTATGATACTGTAAGAGATAATATCTTCTATTTTGATCATACAGAAGTTGTTTATTATGATGCAGACAAGAATGAATTAATAGCTGAAGGTGCAGTTGCAAAAGCTAATGACAAAATTAAAGAATACAAAAAAACACATGAGTCTGATCTTGGAACTCATATGGATGTAATTGTCGTTACGGCATTATTGTTCATCTTAATTATTGTACCTTTATTCATCCTTACAGTTTGGGAAAAACGTCAATACCTTACTACAAAATTCAAGATTGAAAACAATCTATACAACCAAACAAAGCTTTACCGTTAATAGATAAAGCCCCTTTTGGCAAATGTGCCAGAGAGGGGCTTTGTTTTATTTTTTATTTTTCAATAAGCTGTAACAGTGTTCCTGTCTTTGCATCAATTAAAAATTCATAATGTATAGGTGCATTCCCGTAACTTGAGTGAGAGAAGCCTCCTTTGTATACGGTATATGGAAGGCCGAATACGTTCGTATCTTCCCGATTTACTAAAATCCATGAACCTGAAATGTTATAATTTTGATTTGCTTTTTCTTTTAACATCTTTAATGCTTTTTCAGGTGACAGCCATTCTGTTTGTTTTTTAGTAATTGCATATCCTGCTACTGCACCAGCCAATCCGGCTATGACCAGGTTTCTCCATTTCATTTGATATTTACCCACCTTATGTAAAATTTCTTTTCTTCTATTTTTAGTATAACAAAGAAAAGCCTTCTTTTTCTTCTCTGTTTTTGTTAAGATACTCATGATACAGATGGAGGGTTCGAGATTCCCACCCCTCATAAAACAAAACTAGGGAGCGTGAAGAATGATTTTTCAACACTCTCTGCTTGGGCAGAGATTTTTTTATTTTCGTGCTCTCCATTGAAAGGATGAACTGGAATGACTTATAAAATTCCAAAAGATGTTCAAATATTAGACCGTGATATTAAGCGTGAGCAATTAAAATATCATAATAAACGCGTGGCGGTCTGCAAAGAATTTACGTTTGATGCAGCACACCATTTGCACTGTTATGAAGGTAAGTGCAAAAACCTCCATGGACACACCTACAAACTGGTGATTACAATGAGCGGTTTTGTAAATGAAATTGGGTTAGCCGTTGATTTTGGAGAAATTAAAGAAATATTTAAAAAAACGATTGATGCAAAACTTGATCATAGATATTTAAACGAAGTTCTCCCCCCTATGAATACTACAGCTGAAAATATGGTTGTGTGGATGTGGGAACAAATTGAAAGCGAGCTTAATGAAAGAGGCTTGTCAGCACAGGGCCACAGGCTTGAAGAATTAAAGCTGTATGAAACACCCACAAGCTTCGCTATTATGAAAAGAGAATGGATGGTGGGAGAATGAATTCGTTTAACCTGCCATCTAAAGACATCTGGAGACATTGGAAGCTTCCGATGGTTGAAATCTTCGAAACTGTAGAGGGTGAAGGACTTCAAGCAGGATATCCAACTGTTTTTGTAAGAGTCTTTCACTGTAATCTGCGTTGTACGTGGTGTGACACGACTTATAGTTATGCACCTGCGAAGCCGGAGTTTGAAGCAACGATTGATGAAATAATCTCAACCATTAGATCTTTCCGTTCCTCCCGTATTTGTTTTACGGGAGGTGAGCCGCTCATCCATCGTGAAAAATCAGCTGCTCTGCTTATGGCAATGGCAGATCTGGATCATATTGTTGATATTCATATCGAAACAAATGGCGCCATTGACTTAGTTCCATTTGAAAATCTGCGTAATTCTCACCCTGAACTGCAAAGAAAAATGAGGTTTGTCATGGATTACAAACTTCCCGCCTCTGGTGAAATGGACAAAATGAACCTTGGTAATTTTAAAGAGCTTCAAAATCAAGATGAAATAAAATTTGTGATCGGCTCTGAAGATGATTTTGAAATTACAAAACAAGTAGTCGGTGAGCATTACCGGAATGGACAAATATGTGTCAGTCCGGTATGGGAAAGTATGCCGCCAAGAAAACTGGTGGAACTTTTATTAGAAAATCCTCTGCCAAATGCAAAGTTGAGCCTTCAGCTGCATAAAGTAATCTGGCACCCGGATGAGAGAGGTGTTTAATTATGAATAAAAAAGCAGTCATAGTCTTAAGCGGCGGTCTTGATAGCACGACATGCATGGGTATTGCAAAATCAGAAGGGTATGACCTTTTTCCGATAACCTTCCATTATGGCCAGCGTCATAATCGCGAAGTACAGCAGGCAATTGAAGTAGCAAGGCATTATGAAGTTGCAGACCATAGAATTGTGGATCTTACTTTCTTGAAGGATATTGGCGGAAGTGCTTTAACTGATGAGACTGTTGATGTTCCAACTGAAGCAGAAGAAGGCATTCCAGTTACTTATGTTCCTGCAAGAAATATGATTTTCCTAGCTCTTGCAAGTGCGTATGCAGAAGTTATAGGCGCAACGGCGGTTTATACAGGTGTTTCTGCAGTAGATTACAGCGGTTATCCGGATTGTCGCCCTGAGTTTATCCATAGCATGGAAGAGACGATTAACCTGGCAACGAAAGCAGGTGTTACCGGGCAGAATATACAAGTGAAGACGCCTTTAATTAATCTCTCAAAAAAGGAAACGATTGAAGCGGGATTATTGCTTAACGTACCTTATGAATTAACAACTTCCTGCTATAACGGTAAAGAAACAGCTTGCGGTCAATGTGACAGCTGTCAGCTCCGTTTAAAAGGTTTTAAAGAAGCCGGTTCTGCTGACCCGATTGCATACGAAAACTAGACAATATTCATAAACCTAGAAAACCCCTTCTGATAAAGTGTACAATAAACGTGTACATAGGATTATTCAGAAGGGGTTGTTTTTATAATGAATAAGGAAACACTCGCGTTATTTAAAACATTAACTGAGATGCCGGCTGCACCAGGATTTGAGAGGGATATTCGAAAGTTTGTCCGTCAAGAGATCGAACCGGTTTCGGATGAAATTATCCAAGATGGGCTTGGGAGTATTTTCGGT
Organism: Fictibacillus nanhaiensis; assembly: GCF_023715445.1. GTDB lineage: Bacteria > Bacillota > Bacilli > Bacillales > Fictibacillaceae > Fictibacillus > Fictibacillus nanhaiensis_D. The sequence goes on along the minus strand of NZ_JAMBOD010000001.1, from coordinate 1,019,192 downwards.
GTGAAGAAAGGAAAAGGCGGACCGAAAATCATGGTGGCCGGTCATATGGACGAAGTTGGATTTATGGTAACAAAAATAACGAAGAATGGAATGCTTAAATTTCAGGAACTTGGAGGCTGGTGGAGCCAAGTATTATTAGCACAGCGTGTCAATATATACACAGATAAAGGTGATGTGATCACAGGAATTATTGGCTCAACACCTCCGCACCTTCTTTCTGAGGATCAGCGAAACAGACCGATGGGTATTAAGAATATGTATATCGATATCGGTGCAGATGACGAAATAGATGCTTATAACATGGGAGTAAGGCCAGGACAGCAAATTGTACCGATCTGTCCTTTTACCCCAATGGCAAATCCAAAGAAAATCATGGCAAAAGCATGGGATAACCGGTATGGTGTAGGGCTTGCCATTGAATTGTTAAAAGAACTTAAAGACGAAACCCTTCCTAACGAATTATACAGTGGTGCTACAGTACAGGAGGAAGTAGGACTTAGAGGATCAAAGACCGCAGCAAACTTGATTCAGCCTGATTTATTTTTTGCGTTAGATGCAAGTCCCGCCAATGATATGATGGGCGATAAAAGTGAATTTGGCCAGCTTGGAAGAGGGGCTTTATTAAGAATTTTAGATCGAACAATGGTTACACACAGAGGGATGAAAGAATTTATTCTAGATACGGCAGAAACAAACAATATTCCTTATCAATACTTTATCTCCCAAGGAGGAACAGATGCAGGCAGTGTTCATGTCTCAGGAAGCGGTGTACCGTCTGCAGTGATTGGTGTTTGCTCCCGGTACATCCATACACATGCATCTATTATTCATATTGATGACTATGCAGCGGCTAAAGAACTGCTTATTAAATTAATTAAAACTGCCGACGCGTCTACGCTTAAGACAATTTTAGAAAATAGTTAAGGATGATTGTAATATGAAAATCGGAATAGGATCTTCTAATCCAGCAAAAATAAAAGCTGCCGATCCGTTCTTAAACTATTATGAGAACACAGAGCTTGCTGTTATTTCCTCTGATTCACTCGTTTCTGCACAGCCTTTTTCGGATGAAGAGACAAAGACAGGTGCAATAAACCGTGCAAAAGATTGTTTAAGGCAAGGTGCAGTAATCGGTCTTGGTTTTGAAGGTGGAGTAATGGAAATGAAAGATGGCATGTATTTAAGTAATTGGGGAGCGGTTGCGGACAAAAATGGAAATGTACTGACTGCTGCTGGTGCCCGAATTTTGCTCCCATTACCAATCGTTGAAGGCTTAAGGCAGGGTAAAGAACTTGGCCAATTGATGGGCGAATGGACAAATGATCCAGAAATCAGGAAGAAGGATGGGGCGATCGGTGTTTTTACTTCTGGATTCCTCTCAAGAAGTGAGATGTTCTTGCATATTTCCACGATCCTGCTTGGTCAGTATATTTATATAAGAAGCAATCATCATTAAAGAAAAGTGTCTCATTTCGAGGCACTTGTTTTTTTTCCGGCAACCCTTAGTTGAATGATTTAAAGTGTTTAGGGCAGATTAGATACAAAAAATGTAAGGCGGATCTCTCTGTGAACACATCTTTCAAGAGGATATTAATTCTTGTTCTAATCATCATTGCTGCTTTATTAGTTTGGATATCATATGAGACTATGCCAGTAGAAGGTAAGGCGGAAAAACCATTTATCGTGAAAGAAAAAAGTGATTTCCGAAAGCTGTCCGAAAACCTGGAGAGAGAAGGGTTTATTAAAAACAGCTTCCTATTTTCCTTATACGGAACGATTTATGGTAAAAAGGACAAAATTGTTTCAGGAGAACATACATTAAAACAGGGTTCTGACTATAAAGAATTATTATCAGACCTTTCTACACTAGATAAAGAAACAGAAGCATTAGAGATTATTATTCCTGAAGGGATTACCGTAATAGAGATTGCTGACAGGTTAAGTGAAAAAGGGATCACGGGAAGAAAAGCATTTTTAGAAAAAGCAAAAACATGGAATACCTTAAGAAAAGATCAGCGTGAAGAATTAGAGTTAGAGGATGAAAAATTTAAAAAGGGTACAAAATATGCTATGGAAGGATTATTGTTTCCGGATACTTATTTTTTTGAAAAAAAACTAGATGCTTCAGAGGTTATCCGGCAAATGACTGACCGTTTTATTGATAAGACAGCTTCTATAAAGATCAAAACTGGCCAATCGCCATATGAATGGATCACTCTCGCTTCCATTATTGAAAAAGAAGCTTTATTGAATAAAGAAAAACCAGTGATTGCAGGAGTATTTATAAACAGGATCCAAGATGGAAAAAAGCTTCAATCCTGTTCAACGGTACAATATTTATTGGACAAGCCAAAAGCAACACTACGGAGAAAAGACTTAAAGATAAAGAGCCCTTATAATACGTATATTAATGACGGGCTTCCTCCAGCTCCGATTGCAAGCCCTGATCTTCATTCTTTAAAGGCTGCTGCGAACCCTGAGAAACATGACTATTATTATTTTGTAGCCAAACAAGATGGAACATGGAGCCATTATTTTTCAAAAACGTACAAAGAACATAGGAAATATACAAATTTAAGCGGAAATTATTAAAGGGTGTCTTCTTTAGGACACCCTTTTACGATTTATTTTTGTTTTTCTTCAGTTAGCTCTGCATCATATGAATGTTCATGATCAGCTTTTTTATCGTTTTCTTGCTCCTCTTCTATCGGGGAATCTGCTTCAACATGATCTTTTAGCCGCATTTCTTCGAATGTTTCTTCTGTTGCTTCATCTTCAATAAACTCAACTTCATTTTCTTCGTCTATCGCTGCTGCAGCCTCTTGAAATTCTTCGATGAATACCACATCTGGACTAACAGCTGCATATTCACCTAAGCGGAACTGGTCTACTTCCTGCTGTAGGGTTAATGCGATTTCCTGCAGGTCAGTTGCCGCAAGGTTTACTTGATGGATCGCTTCTTTCTGATGGATACTTGAAGCGCTGACTTGTTCACTTGTTGCAACAGATTCTTCTGAAATCGCACTTACTTCAAATAATTTTTCAGATAAGTTTTCATTTGCAGATTCAACACGTTCAATCGCGCCTTTTACTTGTGTAATTCTGCCGTTGATCTTTGAAACATTGTGGATGATGCTGGTAAAGGCTTGTTCTGTCTGTTTAACTGATACTTGCTGGTCATTTCTGTATTGTTCAAAACGAACGGTTTCTTTTGCTAACAATTCCATTTGGCTCGTCATTGATTTTACAAGCTGCTGAATCCGTAAAGCTTCGTTTTTAGAACGTTCGGCAAGCTTTCTGACTTCACTTGCTACCACTGAAAAACCTCTGCCTGCTTCACCGGCTCTTGCTGATTCAATCGCAGCATTCAATGCAAGAAGATCTGTACTGCCAGCTATCTCTTGGATGGTTTCAACGATGGAGTTAATTTGTTTAGACTGCTGACTCGCATGCTGAATCTCAGATATTAAGCTTTGAGCCAATTGTAAAAATTGCTCTGAATGCGTATTTAGACGCTGGACAGTTTCTGAACCTGCTTTACCTTCATTTTCGGTTTTCTGTGCATCACGTGAAATTTCATCGCTGATCATCGCAGTTTCTTTAATAGATTCGGTAACCCCAGATAATAGAACGGTACATTCATGAAGGTGATTTGCCTGACTTTGAGCCCCAGTTGCTACTTGAGAAATGGCTTCTGTTACTTCATCGCTTTGTGCAGTCGTTTCTTCAGATACTGCCGCCAGGTTTTGTGAAGAGCTGGTTAATTTCTCAGCTGCATTTTTTACTTCGTTCATAGACTTTTGCATTTTTTCAGCCATGGCATTAAAAGTAAGTGCCAATTCGGCCATTTCATCTCTTGATTTCGTTTGCACTCGGTACGAAAGGTCTCCTTCTCCAATAATGGTAGCTCCTTCTTTAAGTACAGAAATTGAGGATTGGATAGACCGCAAAAGCCAAACCCCTATAACACCTAATATTCCTAGGATAATGACACTCAGTGTAATTAAACAAATGGTAAGCCAGGATTTGACGGTTTTCTGTTTTTCTGATAATGCAGTGCTGTTATTTTGCAAAGTTTTTTCGGCATCTAAAGTAGATTGGTCGACTACACCTGCTATTTTTTCAAATGTATGGATGTCATCTTCAATTCTCTTTGTAATCGTCTGTATAGAGTCGGCAGAATTTGTATATTTTAATAACTTGGATTTAAAGCTTGATAACTGGTCTGCAGGAAGGTTTTTTGTATCCAGCATCCGGTCAAAAGAAGCTGCACTTGCTTTGAAATTTTCAACGGATGTGCTGTCATATTTAATATGAACATCTTTTTCATACGTTTGCATTTGCAGTAAATTTACTAATAATGCCTGATCATTCATGCCTTTTACTGTTTGGGCAAATTCATCAGAAGTCTCTGCCATCATTTGTTTTAAAGAATTAAGCTGTGCGGTGAGTCCGGTAGCAGATTCGAATGATTTCTGATAAGCAGCTAAATCTTGCTCAATTCCTTTTATGGACTTATTGTTCGTTTCTTTAGCAAGTTTGCTAGTTTCATTTTGCAGTGTTTTTAAATAGGTTAGAACATTTTGCTTTGAGTCAGCACTTGGCGTACGTAAATATTCTTGTTCCAGCTTACGTACTTCATTAAAAGAACTTCGAATATTGTTGCTTGAGAAAAAGGCGTGCTGCACTTCTTCTTTTTCCTCTTCCATCTGTGTATTCTGCCATAAAAATACTCCTATAAATGCAAGTAATACAACCATTCCGGCTAAACTGATAAGAAGCATCAGCTGAACTCTTTTTCGTATCGTCATGTTCATATGTAATTCCCCCCAAAAATTTTATCGGCAATATTTAAGAATTTTTAAGTGAGGAGACATTAAATGCAGGATAAGGAGACACGATAGAATTGACATGTGTCTTTACACATGAAGAAAAGAAGTTATAATGTGGTAGGGACTGATTTAACAACTAGATTAAAGGAGTAACATTCATGAGGGATTTTTTACATAAAAAAGGAGTAACATTATCACCTAAAGTTTATTTTATAACCGGTTTTCAATATTTTGCTCTAGGTCTGATGGCTTCTCTTATCGTTGGACTGATTTTTAAAACAGTAGGCGAACAGTTGTCTATTCCGTTTTTTGTGAAGATGGGTCAATTATCTATGACATTAATGGGTCCGGTTATTGGTACAGCTGTTGCTTATGGCCTAAAGGCACCCCCTCTTGTCATATTTTCTGCAGGAATAGCAGGAGCAGCAGGTGCTGAGCTTGGGAGTGTAGCAGGCTGTTATGTTGCTGCTTTGATTGCTGTAGAATTAGGTAAACTCGTATCGGGTGAAACCAAGTTTGATATTTTGGTCACTCCTGCTGTAACGATTTTATCCGGCTATACAGTTGCTGCTTTTGTAGGACCGGGAATCGACCAATTCATGAAAGCATTTGGACAGCTGGTTATGTGGTCTACTGAACAACGGCCATTGGTAATGGGAATGCTTGTTGCCTTTTTATTAGGCCTTGCTTTAACCGGACCAATTTCTTCTGCAGCAATTGCCATGATGCTAGGACTTGAAGGTATTGCAGCTGGTGCGGCAACAATCGGCTGTGCTGCGCAAATGATTGGCTTTGCAACTAGCAGTTTTAGGGAAAATGGTTTTGGAGGATGGCTAACACAGGGGATTGGTACATCTAAACTTCAGTTTCCAAATGTCGTTAAGAACCCCTATATCTTAATTCCGCCAACAGTTGCAGGAATCATGTTAGCTCCTATTGGAACGCTGTATTTCAAAATGGAAAACATTCCAGCTGGGGCTGGGATGGGGACAAGCGGTCTTGTTGGTCAAATTATGACACTCAGGACAATGGGCTTTACCTTTGAAACGTTTCTTGCTATATTTATTTTGCATTTTGCCGGCCCTATTTTGATCAGTCTGCTTTTATCTGAGTGGCTAAGAAAATCAGGTCATATTAAATTCGGCGATATGAAGCTGAATCAATAAGGAGTTGCTAATCATGGAACACATTAATTCTATAGAACAATTTCGTGAAACGATAAAATCTGGAATAACTGTTGCTGTATTTTCTGCTGACTGGTGTCCGGATTGTGTTGTCATCAAACCAATACTACCTGAGATTGAAGAGGAATACGCACAATTTAACTTTGTATTTGTAGACCGTGATGAACTAATCGAGCTGTGCCAGGAGCTGGACATCTTTGGGATTCCTAGCTTTGTTGTTTTTAAGGACGGGCAGGAGATCGATCGTTATGTGAATAAAGAAAGAAAAACAAAGGAGCAGATTACTGCATTTTTAGAAGGGCTAAATCTCATAAACAAATAGGTTAACCCTTTGTGTTATAATACCTGTATAATGATTTATCTTTTTAAATTGAAGGGAAGTATTATAGAATGGCAAAAGTTGAAGTTAACCACAGCAAATACGAAGGTATTCGTTTTGATATCCAAGATGAGAACGTAATTTTAGTAGATATCTTAGAAACGATTCCTTTTGAATATCCAGAAAAAGAAACGATGGTAACAATTCCGACAACAGAATTCACATCTGTATGTCCATGGTCTGGTCTGCCGGATTTTGCGGATATTATTATCAGCTATATTCCGAACAAAGACTTAGTTGAGATGAAATCTCTGAAATATTACTTAACATCCTACAGGAACGTAGGCATCTATCAAGAGCATGCAACAAATCGCATTAAAGAGGACTTAGTAAAACTTTTAAACCCTAAATACTTAAAAGTTACAGGCAACTGGAATGCTCGCGGCGGACTAGGAACAGAAGTAGTAGTAGAATATAAAGAAGATAGCAGCAACTAAAAATGAAAACCTCCATTAGGAGGTTTTTCACGTTATTAACGAAAGGGGGCAGTCGATTTTGAGCAATACAATTAAATTAAAAAAAGCATTAGAACAAACACTTACCCATACCGAACGTGAAATCACTTACCAGAGAGAAGAAGAAACGTTAAGGGTAACAGATACAAAAACTGGTAAAGGGGTAACACTTTCATTAGGCGGACTAAGTGCAAGATGGGAAAAAGAAAAAGACAAGCTATTGGAAGAGCTTGTTTATTATGTGGAAGAGGGACTTAAAGCAGCACGTATTTCTTACGATGATGAATCACTTTCCCGTATCTTCCCTGTAATCCGGTCTGCTTCTTTCCCTGAAAAAACCCCTGAAGGTGAGAAGCTCTTTTTTCAGGAACATACAGCAGAAACAAGAATATATTATGCTTTAGACCTAGGCAAAACTTATAAACTTTTGACGAATCATAAGATGAAGGACTTAAAAGTAGAGGAGTCTCAGGTTGTTGATGCAGCAAGATTCAATGTAAAACGATTGTCTACAGACTATAAACAGGATCAGGTGGCCGGAAATACTTTTTTCTTTCTAAATCACAATGATGGATATGATGCTAGCAGGATTCTTAATATAAGTTTCTTAGAAGAAATGAAAAAACAAGTTTCCGGTGAAATGGCTGTGGCTGTACCTCATTCAGATGTATTAATCGTAGCTGATATAAAGAACAAGCAAGGTTATGACATTTTGGCACAAATGGCGATGCAATTTTTTATGAATGGCCGCGTACCAGTAACCGCTTTACCATTTATTTATGAAGATAAAGAACTTGAACCTGTCTTTATTTTAGCGAAAAATAAACCGGTAGAAGATGAAACAAACGAGTAAAGCAAGCAATTTGCTAAATAAAAGCCGCTAGAACATTCTAGTGGTTTTTATTCTTCTTTTTAGGTGTTGAATATGCTCCCATAAAATATTTAGACTATTGTTTCTCTTCTATTTTCGCTACAATAAAGAAACAACCAACAGAAATAGGTGAGAAAATGAGTTGGATAAAAAAATTAATGAATACGTTTTTTGATGATGATAATGAGGATGACTCCTTTTATGATGAACAAAAAGAAGAGCGGCCTGTAAAAAAGCAGCCGGCTGCAGAAAAGACAACACAAGTTCCAAAAACAGGGCGTACACCAGTTTTTAAAAACAATACTAGGCGGCCTGTTATGCAAAACAATCAGCATTCGGCAAAAATGCTGCATAAGTATCCAGAGAATGGTCCTTTCCGTTTTCCTGTAATACCTGATGAAAAAATGACCCATCAAGCTCCTATACAAAAAAGTACATATCAGCCAAGAGAAAAGAGCTACGAAAGAGAGCCGGTCAGAAAAGAAGAAAGACCAGCAAGAAAGGACAGCAGAAGGTCTACATCAGTGCCTTCCGGTCAAAGCAGGCAAGAACCAAAAAGGCCTGCATTTAAAGCGACTCATGTTCCGTCCCCGGTATATGGATATGAGAAGCAAGACAAAAAATCGCATAAGCCATCAGAATCAACGGATCAAGCTCCTGAAGTGAAATCAAGGTTCACTCCAACAGATGTGCCATCTCCTGTTTATGGCTATGGAAAGCGGAAACCTGAAGGAATATTATTTATCGGCCGAGATATTCCGCCAAAAAATTCAGTTGCTGAAGAGCTTTTAAAATCAGTGGATGAAGTACGTCCCAATGTACCAGATGAATTTATTCCAATTTCTGAAGAGAGACAGGAAAGTCCTGTTTTAGATCAGGACCATGAACTGGACTTTGTGGACCGTACACCGGATCCAGAAATAACACATGATACCGAGCCTGTAATTCAATATGAAAAAAAGGAAACTGAAATTGAAACAGAACCCGTTCTAGAGGATCCAACGCTCATTCAGGCAGAAGAGCCGGTCAGCAGGATAGAAGAGGCATCGTCGGAAGAAGAAAGACCTTATTTTGAAGAAGCTCCTTCGACAGAACCTGTCGAACAGCAAAGTGCTGAACAAAAAGAAGCTGTACCTGCAATAAAACGCGAAACGCCAAGAAGCGGCGGTCAGTATGTTCCTTTTAATGTGCTCATGCTTAAAAAGGACAGACAAATCAGCAATACACAGCCGCAGCCTAGAAAAGAACAAGCGAATGCGAGAACGCAGCCAGCACCATTTAATCCGAGACCAGATAAACCTATACATGATAAACAGCAGCTTTTTGTACCGTTGTCTTTCTTAAATAAAGCAGCCATTTCGCTCGAAGACGATGATATTTGGTTAAACGAACAAAAACAAACACTGCAATCAACCCTAGATAATTTTAATGTTAATGCCAAAGTTGTTCACATGACAAAAGGTCCTGCTGTAACGAGATTTGAAGTCCAGCCGGCACCAGGAGTTAAAGTGAACAAGATTACGAATCTAACAGATGATATAAAACTTAGTCTGGCTGCAAGGGATATTCGTATAGAAGCGCCCATTCCAGGGAAAAACGCAATCGGTATCGAAGTGCCGAATCAGCATAGCCGTGCTGTGTTTTTACGTGAAATTATTGAACATGATGTGTTCAGAGAATCCGCTTCATCTTTAACGGTCGCTTTAGGTCTCGATATTTCAGGTGCACCAGTTGTGACAGATCTGCAGAAAATGCCGCATGGCTTGATTGCAGGTGCAACGGGTTCAGGAAAAAGCGTATGCATTAACTCCATCTTAGTTAGTCTGTTATATAAAGCGAAACCGGAAGAAGTAAGGCTCTTGCTGGTTGACCCTAAAATGGTCGAACTGGCACCTTACAACCACATTCCACATCTAGTAACACCTGTAATAACAGATGCCAAAGAAGCAACTGCAGCATTGAAATGGGCAGTTGAAGAAATGGAAAGACGATACGAAGTGTTCGCCAAAACCGGTGTAAGAGAGATTAAACGCTATAACGAAAAGATGGAGCAGGAAAGACTTTATCAAAACAAAATGCCTTATATTGTAGTCGTAATCGACGAGCTTGCTGATCTGATGATGGTATCTCCTCAAGAAGTTGAAGAGGCTATTTGCAGAATTGCACAAAAGGCAAGAGCTTGCGGCATTCATTTGCTTCTGGCTACACAGCGTCCATCCGTTGATGTCATTACGGGATTGATCAAAGCGAATGTACCGAGCAGAACAGCTTTTGCAGTATCATCAGCTATTGATTCACGTACCATTTTGGATATGAGCGGTGCAGAACGTCTGTTAGGCCGCGGGGACATGCTCTTTATGGAAAATGGATCAAATAAAGCTGTCAGAATTCAAGGAACTTTCGTATCAGATGAAGAGATCGAAGAAGTTACCCGTTATGTAAAAGAGGAATATAAGACAGATTATCTATTTACGAGGGAAGAGCTGATTCAGCATCAGCAGACTACTGACGTTGAGGATGAGCTGTTTGAGGAAGCCTGTTATTATGTGATTGAAGTAGGCGCAGCATCTTCGTCCAGTCTACAGCGCAGGTTTAGAATCGGCTATAACCGGGCAGCTAGACTTGTAGATATGATGGAGAGTTTCGGATTAGTATCTGAAGCGATGGGAAGCAAACCGAGACACGTGCTTCTCACTCAAGAAGAATTAGAGAATCGTTTATACAGTCAAGTTGATTAAAGTAGGCTGATATTGCTAACTTTGTTGTTCTTGAAAGTCGTTGATTTCCGCTCCAGGATGCTTGCTTTCCGCGAGGGGTAAGGTGAGCCGCGGTGAAAGATATATGTAGTGCTGCTCCTGCGTCTATAGGAAAATTCTACCGAAGCGGGCTTCCTCGTCGCATGCCTTGCGAGAAGTATTCTCAGGTGGCTGGCACGCTAATCCCGCTGGAGTTTCGCACCTTCCGCTCCAATCAACCCGTCAACGAGGTGTTTTCGTAAAAAGATTCAAAGAAACAATCTTTTAGAAAGGCTGTTTTCGTATTCATTGTTGTTTTTTGAAAGTAGTTGATCTCCGTTTCAGGATGCTCGCTTTCCGCGGGCGTGCGGTGAGCCCCCTAGGCTAATCAAGCCTGCCGGGGTCTCACCTGTCTCGCTGATCCCGCAGGAGTCTCGCACCTTACACTCCAATCAACATGCCGCTGGAGGCATATCACAAAAATCCCCCCAGAAGCAACAATCTTTTAGAAAAGAGTCTTAAAGATAGATTAAACTGGTGGACAATCCGCCAGTTTTTCTATTTCCCGTTGAATGATCTGCATCCAATGAAGAACCTCATCATAAAGGATTTTCTTGAGTTCTTGGGACTTGTCGGCTATTATAGTGTGGGGAATAGTTCCCTTCTGTTTTTAACCATGAAAAAGTCATGAGGAGTAAATAGATGAAAGAAATAGAATTAAAGCTGCAGGGAAAAATTAAGCGGCTGACGAATAAAACATTTAAATTTGATGAACGGATCAGAGAGGGATGGTTCTCTGCTGTATATTTTCTAAAAACATGTGAAATTGTAGAATCGTTTAAACCTGATAACATGGTAACCATGCAATTTTTCCAAAAAAGCGAGGCTGTATTATGCGGTTCAGATGAGGCAATCGCTCTTATAAAGACGTTTGCTAAAGATCCTGACTCCTTAGAAATTTATTCGCTGAAAGATGGAGATAAAATTTCTCCATTTGAAACAGTGCTCACAATAAAAGGACCATATCAGAATTTTGGCTTTCTCGAAGGGATGATTGATGGAATCCTAGCCAGAAGAACGTCGGTAGCTACGAATGTTTATAATGTAGTTAAAGCTGCGAGCAAATCCGGTATCCAAAAGCCTGTGATTTTTATGGGTGACAGAGACGATCACTTTGCCCAGCAGGCTGGTGATGGATATGCATCCTATATAGGGGGCTCAACTGCACAAGCTACACATGCTATGAACGAATGGTGGGGCAAAAAAGGAATGGGTACCATGCCTCATGCTCTTATACAAATTTTTAATGGCGATATTGTTGAAGCTACTAAAGCATACCATGCAAAATATCCGGAAGATGATCTTATCTCACTTGTCGATTACAACAACGATGTGATTACAGATGCTCTAAAGGTAGCGAGAGAGTTTGGGGAAACGCTAAAAGGGGTAAGGGTTGATACTTCCCGTACGATGGTCGATCAATACTTTTTTAGAAACCCAGACGTGCTTGGTTCTTTTGATCCAAGAGGCGTTAACCCTGAGTTGATCTTTGCACTTCGCAAAGCACTAGATGAAGAAGGCTTTCAGCATGTAAAAATTGTTGTAAGCGGCGGATTTAAAAAAGAAAGAATAGAACAATTTGAAGAGCAGAAGGTTCCTGTAGATATCTATGGCGTCGGCAGCAATCTATTAAAGATTAATATCGGATTCACAGGCGACAACGTTCTGATGAATGATACCCATCAAGCAAAAGCAGGAAGAATTTATCGTCATAATCCAAGACTTGAGCTTGTAGAATAGTGTTTGGATTCTTTTATTCATTTTTCTGGAGAAGTTGCACAAAATAGGAAGGTATTCTTTCATATCGGACTATTAGAATCTTATCATTTGTCTATCATGGTGATGAGACTTCATTTTTGCTATAATGGTTCAAGTATTTGAATCAGCCTGTATTCTGTAATATATAACCATTAAAGCAATCAGGCATATAATAATACAAATAGGCCTTTTAGAAGGTGTTCTTTTTGTGGAGGGCTTTACATGACACAATACCATTTTATTGGAATTAAAGGGACAGGAATGAGCCCGTTGTCACAAATCCTTCATGACATGGGTCATGATGTACAAGGATCTGATATTACTCAATACATCTTTACTCAGTCAGCGCTGGAAGAGAGAAACATTCCCGTTTTACCGTTTGACAAAAATAACATTAAAGAAGGTCAAACCATTATTGCAGGTAATGCATTTGGTGAACAGCATGAAGAAATACAAGCTGCAAATGAAAAGAATATACCGATTCACAGGTATCACCATTTTCTTGGTGAATTTCTTTCTAAATTCACATCAATCGCAGTGACAGGTTCACATGGAAAAACTTCGACAACTGGATTGCTTGCACATGTAGTAGGGGCAGCAAAGCCTACTTCATTCCTAATTGGTGATGGAACCGGAAAAGGAAGCATGGGCAGCGAATACTTTGTGTTTGAAGCGTGTGAATATCGCAGACATTTTCTTTCTTATGAACCGGATTATGCGATCATTACAAACATCGACTTTGATCATCCTGATTACTTTTCCGATCTGAATGATGTAATCAGCGCATTTCAACAGATGGCAATGCAGGTTAAAAAAGCGATAATTGCTTGCGGTGATGACGCAAATCTCCAGGAGCTGCATGCCCAAGTTCCTGTAGTATTTTACGGGTTCGAGGATCATAATGATTTTCAGGCTAAGAATATTCAGCGTGGAGACGAAGGAACGACATTTGATGTATTTGTAAGAAATACGTATTATGGCACATTCCAAATTCCTGGATATGGTACGCATAATGTATTAAATGCACTTGCCGTTATCGCGATCTGTCATTATGAAACGCTGCCAATGGATATTATTAAAGAGCAGTTAAAAAGCTTTTCAGGTGTAAAGCGCCGCTTTTCAGAAAAAACAGTTGGTGATCAAATCTTGATCGATGATTATGCGCATCATCCGACTGAGATTAAAGTCACGATTGAAGCAACAAAGTATAAATATAAGAATCGTGAGGTTGTAGCTATATTTCAGCCGCATACCTTTACACGCACAAAAACATTTCTGGATGAATTTGCAGCAAGTTTAAGTGAAGCTGACCATGTGTATTTATGTGATATTTTTGGTTCTGCAAGAGAAAATGCAGGAAATCTTTCAATCGAGAATCTTAAAGAAAAGATTCCTAATGCGGAGCTTATATCAGAAGATAACATTGACGTTCTAAAGAAGTATGATAATGGCGTTTTACTGTTTATGGGTGCTGGAGATATTCAGAAGTTTCAAAGAGCTTACGAAGAAGCACTTACAGCAACACCATAAGAAAAAGACTTGCCTTTTGCGGCAAGTCTTTTTTTATTACTTTAAGTTCTCAGGATTTAACTGTTCAAGTTCTGGCAATACGAAAACCCCATCTTTACGAATTAAGACTTCATCAAAATAGATTTCTCCCCCGCCGTAATCAGGACGCTGAATCATCACCATATCCCAGTGGATATTTGATTCATTTCCGTTATATGCTTCTTCATACGCCTGACCTGGTGTGAAGTGGAAACTTCCGTCGATCTTTTCATCAAATAAGATGTCTTTCATCGGATGCTTAATGAAAGGATTTACTCCAATTGCAAATTCCCCTACATAACGGGAGCCTTCATCAGTATCAAAGATTTTGTTGATTCGCTCTGAATCATTTGCAGTTGCTTTAACAATTTTCCCATTTTCAAACGTTAATTGCACATTTTCAAATGTAAATCCATTGTATGGAGATGGAGTATTGTAAGAGATCGTTCCATTAACAGAATCCTTTACAGGTGCAGTAAATACTTCTCCATCAGGAATGTTGTTCTGTCCAGAGCATTTAATGGAAGGGATATCTTTGATAGAGAATGTTAAGTCCGTTCCAGGGCCTGTAATACGGACTTTATCGGTTTTATCCATTAAGTCTTTTAAAGAAGACATCGCCTCATCCATCTTGCCGTAATCAAGGTTGCAGACTTCAAAATAGAAATTTTCAAATGCTTCCGTGCTCATGCTTGCAGACTGTGCCATAGAAGCATTTGGATAACGAAGAACACACCATTTTGTTTTCTTAATACGAATCTTGCGGTGCATTGCGAAAATTGTTTTTTCATATAGTGCCATCTTCTCAGAAGGAACATCAGACATCTCGTTGATGTTGTCGCCTGAACGCAAGCCGATATAAGCATCCATTTGGCTCATAAGTTCTCCTTCATGCTTAGCGATTAACTCCATTTGTTCTTCTGAAGCTTGAGAATATTGTGCACGCATTACGGAGTGATCTTTTAGCAATACAAATGGGTATCCACCGGCAGCGTAAGCTTCTTGAACGAGTGCATTAACTAATTCTTTTTGCAGCCCAAAGTTTTCAATTAGAACCTTTTCACCTTTTTGCAGGTTAACTGAGTATGTAATCAGATTTTTTGCGAGTTGTTGAATTCGCGGATCTCTCATGCGGAATATGCCCCCTAAATATATTTAATATCTTCTTTATTTTAACTTAATTTAAACAATTTGTAATGTTCAAGAAAAGGAATTTAGCAAAAGTCCGAGAATAATTAATAAAACACGTTTTCTTTGATAAAAACTCGGGAAAAAGCAATAATATACTTTCAGGAGGTGTCTCGTATAATGGAAATCATTATTTCAATCAGTGTAGCTATCATTGCAGTTGCATTTGTCGTACTCGTTTATTTTTTGTCAAGAGCTCTAAAATCCTTGCAAATAACCCTCGATAATGTCGCAGTAACGCTTGGAAGTCTGGAAAAACAACTAGACGGCGTGACGCGCGAGACAACCGATTTGTTACATAAAACAAACCAGTTAGCCGAGGATGTTCAAAAGAAATCTGATTCATTAAACCATGTTTTCTCTGCAGTACAGGATTTTGGTCAATCCGTTCAGAAGGTGAACCAATCTGTCCGCAAAGTAACTGATCAAATTACAGTTGAAACGGAGCGGCAGTCTAAGCAAATATCGCAAGCGGTTCAATGGGGGAATGCAGCATTGAATTTGTGGGAGAAGTACAAGCTCAAAAAATCCAATGTTGATTCAGCAACAAACCAATATTCTAGAGGAGGAGTGTAAATGAGCAACAATAACAACCATAACAATCAAAACATCGACAGCAAGGATTTTATGATCGGTGCTCTTGTTGGCGGAATGTTAGGGGCCGCAGCAGCATTATTGCTTGCACCAAAAGCCGGAAAAGAATTACGAAGTGACTTGAATGAGCAGGCTGTATATTTAAAGGATAAAAGTAACGAGTTTTCTCATTTAGCTCGTGAAAAATCCTCAAATATTGTACGTACTGTTTCTGAGCAATCTAATCAAGTTGCTACAAAAGTAAAAGATCTAACTTCTAATCTTCGAAAAGATATTGATAAATGGCGTTCGAAGGAAGAAGAAAATGCATCTGAATTGTACGGTGAAATTACAGATGACATTAAGGAAGAAAGGCAATTAGATTATGATCCTGCAAATGAACAAGAATTAGTAGAGCAAAAATATTGATAAGTGAAGAACAAATATGAAAAGATAAGAGAAAGAATTTAATTCTTTTTCTTGTCTTTTTATTATGGAGGTTGAAAATATGTCATTAGTTCAATTGCAAAATGAACAGGATTGGAATTTAGTAAAAGAGCAAAAAGATCGAATTATTATAATGAAAAACAGTACGACCTGTCCTGTAAGCCATGAAGCGTTTAAAGAATACCAAAAGTTTGCGTCTGAAAATGAGAATGAAACCTTATATTACTTGAATGTACAAGACTCCAGACCGCTTTCGAATCTAATTGCAGAACAAACGGGGGTTAAGCATGAATCACCACAAGTTCTGATTTTTGAAGGCAGTACGGTTGTTTGGCACGATTCACATTGGAACATTACGAATAAAAAATTGGGTCAAGCAAATGAAAAAACAAAAGCGCAGCAGTAATTTTGCTGCGCTTTTTCTTATAAATGGTCTACACAATAATCTCAAACTTTAATTCTAGGATATCTCCTGTTTCTATCTCTGTCTGGAATCCTGCTTTCTCATGATTCTTTAAAATAATTAATGTTTCACCTGGCTTAGGTGACACCGAAATATCAACTTGTGTAAAGATATCCTGGAAAATAAAAGGCTGCTGTTTTCTTTTTTCGATGAAAAGTTCGTCATTCATACAAAGAACAGAATCTTCTTCGAGAAGAACTCCGTTTCGTAAAAACTTAAATAACGGCCGGGTAAGTGTAACTTCCTCCGAGTTAAATTTAACTGAACAGGATTGATGAAGATTCAATTCAAGTGAATTGAGCAAGTCTTTTAAAGTAATCTTATTATCTTGCTGATTATCAAAACTTAGGTGATCACCACTACTCCATTTCGAGTGTTTATCTGCAATCTGACCATTTATTAAAAAGGTATCCTTTATGTTTCGATTCAAATTAACAGGTTTGCCATCAACGGTTACTGTAAATGAATAAGTCTCTTGGTTAATGTGAATACCATTCATATCCAGGATTTCATCAATTCTATTTGGAAAATAGGCTACAATTTCATCACGGTCTTTTACAAGTGACTCAGGATTGACTAAGTGATGATTAAGATAGTACTGCGTTTCAACAGAAAGTGGTTCTCCATTCAAGATTATCGTTTTTACCACATGTTCTTGTACAGCGTCTTTTACCGTAACGGAGGCGTTTTCCCCATTCTGGCCCACTTCAAAGAATATCGCAGCTCCTTCAAAAATTTTCTGGGATAAGGATGACTCTTTTCCATTCATCATGATTTTTGGCGGAGTTCCTAAAGCACCTTTAAACATTTGCACTTCTCCGTTGACCTTTATCATCAGCCCCATGCCTGGTCTGCCATAAAGCTTTGAAAGATCAGCTCCACCGGCGATTAATGCATCCCCGATGGTAAGTTTTTTTACTTCGAATAAACGAAGTATTTTTTCGTTTACAGTGACGGTAACATATTTAACAGGATTTTCTTTAGCAGCTATCCCGATTCCAACTGGGGTAACAAATTCAGGTCCTTTGTGATCGATTGAAGCTGTTAGGGAAGTAATGGCATCAATACCTCGAATCGCTGCACGTTCTATTGGCAGATTAAGTTTCTCTGCAATTTTCTCCCGCAAGTTTGGTGTCAGACTTCCGCCTCCAACAAGCATAACAGCTTGAGGTGCTTTCGCATTCAGCTGCAGGATTTCATTTGTTATTTTGTCGGCAAGATTCTCAATAGCTGGCTGTATCTTTTCGAGTATCTCCTGCTTCGATTTTTTTGAAGAAAAACCTAATATATCTGTATAGGCTACATAATCATTTTTCCACAAAGACCGTTTCATTTCCTCAGCTACAGGAAAATCGAGAAGGAATTCCGAGCTGATCGCCTCAGTTATCTCGTCACCAGCAACAGGCACCATACCGTATGCCACAACAGTTCCCTCAGCTGTTAATGCTATATCAGAGGTTCCTGCTCCTATATCCACAAGAGCCACATTTAACTTACGCATAGACGGCGGAATCAGCACATTGATCGCTGCAATCGGTTCGAGCGTTAATGCCTCCATCTCAAGACCAGCCTCACGCAAAGCCCTTATCAAAGACTCTACAACCACTCTTGGCAAGAAAGTTGCAATAACATCAACGGAAGCTGTTTTTCCTTGCTGTTCGATAAAACTTCCAATTTCCTGATCGTCCAGGTAATAATGAAGAACGGAATAACCTACACAATCGTAAGTATAATTAGATTTCTCCTCCAGCATGCTTGCAAGCTGGAACTGTGCTTGCTGAACGGCAGCCAGTTCCATATGTATTTCCTCTTCTTTTGTTGATACAGAAGCTGCTGATATATCTTTTTCTGCCCGCCCCTTTACAGTCTTTAAAGCTCTTCCTGCTGCAGCAACACATACTTTCTGCAATGGACCTGTTTCTGTTTCAAGCTCTTCTTTCATTTTTTTAATAATCTTGGCAACTGCAGGTATATGATGGATTTGTCCATCAAGCATAGAACGCTCTTCATGCTCCATCACTTTCATATGCAAAACTTCATATTTTCCGTCAGGATGCTGTTTCAATATCATACCGACGACTGAACGAGTGCCGATATCAAGTGCAAATATAATATTTTTGTCCACGAAGGCACCTCTTTTTGATACGATAGACGTAAGGAATGATTTAAATTAAACGAAGCTGTCTACTAACAGCCTAATAATTAGAAATGTATCACATTTTTTACATTTTATAAATACTGAGGTGTATAGAGATGAACCATCCTGAATTAAATACATTGCGTAACGAATTGGATGAAATGAATAAAGAGATATTGGCATTAATCAACAAACGGGGAGAGCTAGTTCAAAAAATCGGGAAGATTAAGACCTCCCAAGGAATGAAAAAGTTTGATCCTGTAAGAGAAAGACATATGCTAAACTTAATTGCTTCAAAAAATGAAGGTCCGTTTGATACAAGTACTATGCAGCATCTTTTCAAAGAAATTTTTAAGGCAGGTCTGGAACTTCAGGAAGATGATCATAGAAAGGGACTACTTGTATCGAGAAAAGAGCGGGCACAGGATACAGTTGTTTCTGTAAACGGCACTGATATTGGAAGCGGAACACCTATTTTAATAGCGGGTCCATGTGCTGTTGAAAGTTATGAACAAACAGCCGAAGTAGCACAGGCTATTACGAAAAACGGATTGAAGATCCTTCGTGGTGGAGCTTTTAAACCTCGGACTTCACCATATGATTTTCAAGGACTGGGGATAGAAGGATTAACGATTTTAAAAAAGGTCGCAAAAGAATACAACTGTGCTGTCATCAGTGAGATCGTTCATCCAGATGATTTAGAAATGGCTTCCGAGTATTTGGATATCATTCAAATCGGCGCCAGAAATATGCAAAACTATGAATTATTGAAAGCAGCAGGGAGAATAAAAAAACCAATTTTATTAAAAAGAGGGTTATCTGCAACGATCGAAGAATTTATCAATTCAGCTGAATACATTATGTCTCAAGGAAACGGCCAGATCATTCTATGTGAAAGAGGTATTCGTACCTATGAAAGAGCAACTCGAAACACGCTGGATATTACGGCAGTACCTATCTTAAAGCAGGAAACACATTTACCTGTTCTCGTTGATGTTACACATTCAACGGGAAGAAAAGATTTGCTTCTCCCAGCAGCTAAAGCAGCATTAGCAATCGGTGCTGACGGAGTAATGGCTGAGGTACATCCTGATCCTGCAGTTGCTTTATCAGACGCAGCCCAGCAGATGAACATCAGTGAATTCGAACATTTTACCGAAGAACTTGTAAAGTCTGGATTTTTAAAGGTAAACCAATTGGCTTAAATATAGGTCTCTAATGACCGGCAGCTAAATAACGCTGCCGGTTTTAATATTTAAAAAAGAGTATGATAATGTCTAATTTCGCCAAAAATAAGCAAAATAGGGTTGTTTTCTTTTAAAATCATTTCAATTAATGAATAAATCGTGAAACATGCTCCTATTCGTTGCCTACTTTACTACTTTATCGTATGATATTAGCATTACATAGCTGTCGGACATGCAGTAAAAAGGAGGACTTTTTTTGAATAAAACAATTTATGATGTGGCTCGCGAGGCAGGCGTTTCAATGGCAACGGTTTCACGCGTTGTGAACGGAAACCCAAACGTTAAGCCGTCGACCCGTAAAAAGGTTTTAGAAGCGATTGAAAGACTGGGCTATCGTCCAAACGCTGTAGCAAGAGGATTAGCCAGCAAAAAAACAACAACGGTAGGGGTTATCATCCCGGATATCTCAAGCATCTTTTTTGCTGAATTAGCAAGAGGAATTGAAGATATTGCAACAATGTATAAATATAATATTATTCTGTGTAACTCGGATCAGAATAAGGAGAAGGAAATCCACCTTTTAAACACACTGCTTGGAAAACAAGTAGATGGTATCGTGTTTATGGGGGGCAAGATTACTGAAGAGCTTGTAGAAGAATTCAAACGTGCTCCAGTTCCAATTGTTATGGCTGCAACAGTAGATATGAATGAAGAAGTGCCGTCAGTCAATATTGATTATGAAAATGCGGTTTATGAAGCCGTAACAACTCTTCTTGAAAAAGGCCATTCCTCTGTAGCCATGGTGACAGGACCTCTTGAGGATCCAATCAATGGATATTATAAATTTAACGGCTACCGCAAAGCATTAGAAAAACACGGGAAAAAGGTAGATGAAAGCCAGGTCTTTGTCGGTGAATACACATATGATTCTGGTATAGAAGCAGTTGAATCCTTCCTGGATAGCGATACCAAACCATCTGCTATTTTTGTAGGAACAGATGAAATGGCGTTAGGTGTCATTCATGGTGCGCAGGACCGTGGTTTAAAGATACCTGAAGATATTGAAGTTATCGGCTTTGACAATACAAGACTTGCTACTATGGTTCGTCCAACCCTATCAACTGTCGTACAGCCAATGTATGATATCGGAGCGGTAGCAATGAGACTGCTGACTAAATTAATGAACAAAGAAACGGTGGAAGAACATACAGTTGTATTGCCTCATCGTATTCAATTTAGAGATTCTACAAAATAAGTTCTTGATGAGGTGGGAGAATTGAAAATAGGCATTATCGGAGCGATGGACGAAGAAATCATTTATATGAAAGAATCGCTAGATATATATGGGGAAAGTGTTTTTGCACAAAACAAGTTTTATGAAGGTACACATAACCATAAAGAAGTGGTTCTCTGTAAATCAGGTGTGGGGAAAGTGAATGCAGCTATCACCACACAGATTCTGATCGACAGATTCCAAGTAACTCATATTCTTTTCACTGGTGTTGCAGGCGCCCTTGACCCCGCACTTGAAGTGGGGGATATCGTGATCTCCTCAAGTGCCTTGCAGCATGATATAGATGCATCTGCATTAAGTCCGGATTTTCCTAAAGGGACAATTCCTATGTTTCCGTTTGATTCCGAGTTTAAAGCGGACGCAATACTTATAAAATTGGCAGAAGCTGCAGCTGAAAACCTTTCTGGACCACAAGTAAAAGTTGGGAAAGTATTGAGCGGTGATCAGTTTATTGCCGATCGTGAACTGGTGGAAAACTATCGTGCGGTGTTTAATGGATCGTGCATCGAGATGGAAGGGTCTGCTGTAGCGCAGGCTTGCTTCTTAAACGAGGTGCCGTTTGTTATTATTCGTTCCATTTCCGATAAAGCAAACGGTGAAGCTCCAGCAAGTTTTGGAGAATTTACAGCTCTTGCCGCAAGACGTTCATCTGACATGGTGGAATCTATTATAGAATCATTATAAAAATGATAAAGCTGGCTCGATAAGGGAGTGTAACTGCCTCGGTGAGCCTGCTTTTTATTATGATGGAAGCAGCAGGATTTCTTGACGAAGTACATTTTGTCGAAAATCGTTATATGTAAAATAACGTGGGATTAGCATTGATAATCATTAATTGGAATTCAAATAGGAGGACTCAGCCCTGAGTCCTCCTTCATTTATGAGCTTTTTCGAATCGAATATAGACTTTTTTCAAGAGTTGCTCTATTTTTTGATGTGATTTCATCTTTTCTAGGGATGGGCTTATAGATGCCTGCTTCATCTTCCCAAGTGCGCGGCAGACGATGCTTGGCTTCTTTATCCCAGCGGGAAAGCCAGCTATCTGCGATTAGTCCTGAAGGTGCCTTATCATTCATTACACACCATAAATAAGACCAGGCTCTCGGAACGACGCGCCAAATATCATAGCCTCCGCCGCCAGTAGCAATCCAGCGGCCGCCGCAATATTTATCGGCTACTTTTTTTGCTATCCGAGGAATTTCAGCATACGTTTTCATCGTAACTGACAAGTGGGTTAAAGGATCATAATAATGAGCATCCACACCGTTTTGAGTGATGATAACATCTGGTTTAAAAAAATCGGCAACTTCCCACAAACTCTTTTCATAGCAATCTAAGAAAGATTCATCTTCTGTGAAGGCATCCACTGGTACATTGAAGGAATAGCCATACCCTTTTCCAGCGCCCTTTTCATGAATAGAGCCTGTACCTGGGAATAAGTATCTGCCAGTTTCGTGAATCGACAATGTACATACATCTGGATCGTCATAGAAAGCCCATTGAACACCGTCGCCGTGATGAGCATCTGTATCCACATACAATACACGGGCTTTATATTTTTGCTTCATATATTCGATTGCGATAGAGCTGTCATTATAGATGCAGAAGCCCGATGCCTTTCCTCTGAAACCGTGATGAAGACCACCGCTTAAACTAAGAGCGTGTTTTGCTTTTCCTTCCATGACCCAGTCGACAGCGGTTAATGTTGCTCCAACGATCCAGCTGCTGGCTTCATGCATATTTTGAAAAATTGGAGTGTCTTCAGTACCAAGACCATAATTCAAGCCTATCTCTTTGCTAAGTTTTCCTATACCCGCTTTTTTAACGGCTTCTACATATCCTTTATCATGAATAAGCAGAATCTCATCATCTGTTGCTTGTCTTGGAGAGACAATATCCTTGTCATCCAGATATCCTGTATCTTTTAATAGTTCATATGCAAGCTGAACCCGCAGCTGATTAAACGGGTGGGTATCACTAAATTTATAGCTTAGTAGATCTGGTGAATAAACAAAGACAGCATCATTTCCCATTGTTCTCACCTGGAACGGGAGGCCACTTTACTTTGTAGCCGTTATCGATTAGATGATTGATAACAGGTAAAGGATTCATCGTTCCTACCCGGAAAACAACGATCTTTTCTTTTTCATCATGAGATGGATAGACGAGAACAGAGCTTATGTTTAAGTGGAAATCTTTTAAAACACTGGCGACATTAGCAAGCTGACCTGCTTCATTTGGTACAGCTACTTCCAGATGCGAACCTGGCTGATGTGTACCAGTTAATTGTATAAAAGCATGAAGCATCTCACGTTCTGTAACTAACCCTACTAATTTCTTTTCTTCTAGAACAGGAATGCAGCTTATGTTATGTTCGTAAAAAATAGTAGAGAGTTCTTCCGCGATATCAAAAGGATGAGCCGTAAAGCCGGCATCCTTCATGATGGTTGAAACGGGTTTATCAAAATCTTCCGGATGCTCATTTTGATGAAAGATAGACGGACTCGCATCTTTTAACTCTCTGTCTGTTACAAGTCCTAGCAAATTGCCGCTGTCATCTGTGACAGGAAGATAGCGAACGTCTTTTTCGAGCATCAGTTTTAATGCAGTTCCGATCGTTTCTTCTGCATGAATCGACACCCACTTTTTTTGCATCATATTTTGAACGATCATTATCTACCACTCCCATGCTTATTATCTCTGTTATGTGAGGCGAATTTAGTACATAAATCGATTCTTAAATCGGAGCCGGTCAAACTGCTGAACGGTTTCAAGGTCTATCCGCTTGCCGATGCGCACCATTAAACAGTTGGCCGGATGTGAACTGATCTCTGGATCGTCGGTAGCCATGTATTCCAGGTCACCTGCATTCATCATCTTTTCCATAACTTTTCGGTAATCCCATACAGACAGCTTTGTTCCTTTTAAATCCCAATGCCAATAATATTCAGTTGTTATGATAATATAATCCTCCATCGCATCATCCATCATAGAAACTTTTAGAAGTGTTTTACCAACTTTATAGTTTCTGTATGCAGGAATGACTTCAATGGCACCAAGTTCCAGTAAATTTTCCATATTGCCTTCTGACCAACGCTCTAGCGGATCAGGATACACGTATGTAACATAGCCGATTACGGTATCTTTATTTCTTGCGATAATAATTCTTCCTTCATCAAGTTTAGCAATGTCAACTACAGCCTTTTTTTGTTCAATTGCTGGCCTGAATGCTTTAAGATCCTCATGAAAATAAAGGCCCTCCAATGTTTCAGAAGACACAGGTCCTTCAACGGTAATTGTGCCATGAGCAGTTTTTAAAGCTATGCAGTTATATGTTTTAATGTGTTTCATGTCTACACCACCTAGGTTTGTTTCCATCCTCTATTATACATGATATCAGCAGGATGTAAGGGTTTTCATCGTTGTTTTTATAGATAGTTCAAATAAGTTAAAAAATTTTGATAATATGTTATAATTAAAGAGATATTTAATTGGGAAGGGAGATTTAGCAATGAAACTGGAAGCGCTTCCGATAATAAAAGGTGATTTTAATCTACAAGACTATGAGGCAGCATACGGAGCATTTGATTGGAAAGACATTGAGAAAGAATTCTCCTGGCATAAGACAGGTCGAGTGAATATGGCGTATGAAGCAATTGACCGGCATGCTGCATCCCATCGCAAAAACAAAGTAGCTCTCTATTTTTCCGATCAAAAGAGAGATGAGAAGTACACGTTTAAAGATATGAAAGATATGTCTAATAAAGCAGGAAATATGCTGCGCCAGATCGGTGTAGAAAAAGGGGACCGTGTCTTTATTTTTATGCCGCGTTCACCTGAGCTTTATTTCGCATTCCTGGGTGCTATTAAACTTGGAGCGATTGTAGGTCCTCTGTTTGAAGCGTTCATGGAAGGTGCAGTAAGAGACAGACTTGAAAACAGTGAAGCAAAAGTGCTGGTGACAACGCCTTCACTTTTAGAACGTGTACCTGTAAGCGAACTGCCTAACTTAAAAAATGTTATTCTTGTTGGAGAAGATGTAAAAGAAGAAGGCCCTTATGTAAGTTATTATGACCGCATGGCTAAAGCCTCTAAAGACCTCGATATTGAATGGGTAGACCGCGAAGACGGATTAATCCTTCACTATACATCAGGCTCAACTGGTAAGCCAAAAGGTGTCCTGCATGTTCATAATGCGATGCTGCAGCACTATCAAACTTCTAAATGGGTTCTTGATTTGAAAGAAGACGATGTGTATTGGTGTACAGCAGATCCTGGGTGGGTAACTGGAACATCTTATGGAATTTTTGGACCTTGGCTGAACGGAGCTTCCAGCGTAATTAGAGGCGGACGTTTTTCACCAGAAGACTGGTATGGAACAATCGAAAAATATGGTGTAACAGTATGGTACAGTGCCCCTACAGCATTCCGTATGCTAATGGGTGCAGGTGATGAAGTTGTTAAGGAATTTGATCTGTCTACTCTGCGCCATATCTTGAGTGTAGGTGAACCTCTGAACCCTGAAGTAGTGAGATGGGGAATGAAGGTATTTAATCTTCGCATTCATGATAACTGGTGGATGACTGAAACAGGCGGTCAATTGATCAGCAACTACCCTGCAATGGAAATAAAACCAGGCTCTATGGGGAAACCATTCCCTGGTGTTGAAGCAGCAATTATTGATGACCAGGATAATATCTTGCCGCCATACCGTATGGGTAACCTTGCGATTAAAAAAGGATGGCCGTCGATGATGCGCGCGATCTGGAACAACCCTGAAAAATATGACTCTTACTTTACTCCTGGCGGCTGGTATGTGTCTGGAGATTCAGCTTACATGGATGAAGACGGTTATTTCTGGTTCCAGGGAAGAATTGATGATGTTATCATGACTTCCGGTGAACGTGTAGGGCCTTTCGAGGTGGAAAGCAAGCTAGTTGAACATCCTGCTGTTGCAGAAGCTGGGGTAATAGGCAAGCCAGATCCTGTTCGCGGTGAAATTATTAAAGCATTTATCGCATTGCGTTCTGGTTATGAACCGAACGATCAACTGATTGAAGAAATCAGAAACTTTGTAAAATCAGGACTAGCTGCTCATGCCGCTCCTCGTGAGATTGAATTCCGTGATAAGCTTCCGAAGACACGAAGCGGTAAAATTATGCGCCGTGTACTTAAAGCTTGGGAACTTGATCTTCCAACAGGAGATCTTTCTACAATGGAAGACTAAAAGAATAAAGGACAACAAAAACCCTCGAAATCAATTCGAGGGTTTTTTGTCTTTCTTTTTATTTTGTGTTGTTGCTGGTGGAGGATCCCCTGTACCTGGATCAGTTGGCGGCGGCGGGGGATCCTGTGGCTCATCAGGTTTCTCTCCATCTTCACCTGGAGGCGGAGGAGTTCCCGGTTCAGCCGGCGGTTTCTTTTCACCGACCTGAACCTTTGTTTGAGCAGCTGATTCGTTTCCAGCAATATCAACGGCAGTCACGTAGACAACTCCATTCGTAACTTTTGCAGAAGTTTTATCTGCTGTAACTGAACCGATTTTCTTAAAGGACGTGCCATCAGTTGAATGATAGATTCGATATCCAATAACATCATTCTCACCATGTGCTGACCACGTTAAGACGCCATCAGACATCTTTGTGCCTGCAACTGGTGAAGGGGCTTTGCCATTTTCTTTTAATTCTTTCTCAGGAACAATGTTGTTCAAGAGATCAATCTTTTGTGTAAGTTTATTCAATGTTTCTAATCCGAGTTCTTTTAAGAACTCTTCTTTTATAAGCACGCCTTCTTTCGTAAATTCTTCTGGCGTAGTCGGCAGTGCTTTATATTTTGCGTCTCCAACAAGTACATAACGTCCTCTTGTTAATGTATCGTCCACTTCTTTAGGAGTAAACTTTGCATTAAATAAATCAGTTGTTACAAGACCTGCACTCCGGCATAGATCTGATGGAAGTTTGCCAGATATTCCGCAGATTTCACGGCGTACAATTCCTGATGGCATCGCAAATCTTTGTTCAGGGTCCACAAGTTGAGGCGCATGTTTATGTGCAGCATTTATAAGCTGAGCCCATATAGTTTGGTTCCGCTGACCTGTGTTACCGGATAAATCAGCTGGTGTGTCATAACCAATCCAAACTCCGAATGTGACATTCGGGTTTGACGCTACAAACCATGAATCTTTATCTTCATTCGTAGTTCCTGTCTTACCAGCCCAATCAGACTGGAAGGCAAGCTTTCGAGGCACACCAGCCGCTGTACCGGATGAAAGTACATCTCTCATCATATCAATCATTAAGTAAGATGTTTGAGGACTAAAAACTTGTTTAGGTTCACTTTTATGCTGGTAGATTATTTCACCGTCATTTGTTTCTATTCTATCAATCATATAGGCATCAAGAAATTTACCGTTATTTGCAAATGTAGAGAATGCATTTACGTTTTCTTCAACAGTAATTCCTACACCTAAAGCACCAAGCGCCATTGCATTGTTAGTTCTGTCACCTTTAGTAAGGCTTGTCACACCCATCTGAATCAGTTTTTCAGTTGCTTTAGTATGATCTACTCGTTGATAAGATCTGATTGCAGGTATATTTCTGGATTTCTTAAGTGAATGTCGAACAGATACAAGACCATCGAAATCCATGTCATAATTATTTGGTTTCCACCCATTAATATTGATTGGAGTATCCGGTACAATCGTACCAGGTTGCACCTTGCCAGTTTCAACAGCATAGGAATAAGCAAGCAATGGCTTCATTGTTGATCCGTTTTGGCGAGGTGCTCTCATTGCATGGTTGGTTTGTTCTCTATTAAAATCACGTCCGCCAACAAAACTGATAATTTTTCCGGTTTTATTATCAATTAATGTTGCACCAACTTCTTCAGGCTCTGGTTTTTCAAGTTTTATTCGCTGACCGTTACTGTTATAGACATACTGATTATCAGGTCCGAATAAACCATCATTTTTTACAACCTGCTGCATCTCATCATAAATCTTTTGGTTGATCGTCGTATGAATTTTTATTCCTTTTTGTCTGACTTGAGTACGTGCGTTATCCTGATATTCTTTTAATTCTTCAGGGGTTAGATCCTCAAGTTTTTTTCCGTCTTTTTCTGCTTCTAATTTCGTTAGTACTTCGACTGTTCGTCGCTGTACTTCAACTGTTAAAAACGGATATTTTTCAAAGGAAGATTGTTTTTTCGTTGTTAAGTTCTTTTTAATATCATACTTCATGGCTTCATCATACTCGGCTTGCGTAATCTCTCCTGCAGACAGCATTCTGCTCAGAACCGTATTCATGCGTCTTAAGCCGGCTGAAATATCTTCTTTCGGTTCACCGCCATTATTAAAAGGCGTGTATACGAATGGATTTTTTGGAAGTCCTGCAATATAAGCTGATTGAGCAAGGTTTAGCTTAGATGCATCAACTCCAAAAATTCCTTCTGCCGCTGCCTGAATGCCGGCGATGTTCCGGCCAGATGAATTACGGCCAAATGGTACGATGTTCAAATAGGCTTCCAGGATCTCATCTTTTTCAAAGAATTTTTCAAGACGCATCGCTAGAAGAATTTCTTTTGCTTTTCTGTCAAAAGAAACTTCATTGGTAAGAATCTGATTTTTTATTAGCTGCTGAGTCAGCGTACTTCCGCCTGTAACGATTGCAGCACCAGAGAATTCCTCATACATGGCACGCAGAATCGCCTTAGGAACAACTCCGTCATGTTCATAAAAATATTGGTCTTCTGTTGAGATAACTGCTTTTACAACAAATGGAGAAACGTCCTTCAGTCTGATTTCCTGTCTGTCCAAATCTGATTGAAGCTTGCCCATGTATTGATTATCATCAAAGTATACTGTACTTGTTTCTTCATAATTATAGATGTCTTCTCTCATAGCAGAGAAAGCGCGTACAGGTTCATCCTTAACAAGTGAGGCAAAGAAACCTGCTCCGACGCCGGCAGCGAAAACACCGCCTAAAACAGCAAGTACTGTGACGATCAAAAACATGTTCCAAGTTACGTTATATGTAATTCGTGCTGTTCGAATAATCCTTTTCTCATTCAAAAAGTGGACAAATTTCTCCCATTTTTGTTTAAGTTCATCAAAATGAGACTTCATTTGGTACTCCCCCCCCCCTGTGTATAAGTATAACATACGGTCGAATTGTGAAAATGGGCAGTTTTTTGAATGATTAAGATTGACATGAAATTTGTCCATATGGTAAAAATAAAAGAACATAATAATGATAAAGCTTTGATAGGAATAAGTAGCAGGTGTCTCCCTGTTTCAGAAAACTGGTGGTTGATGCAAACCAGTACATAGACATTTCGTGAATTACCTCCTGGAGCTGTCCTTGTGAACCATTCAGTAGCAAGGAACCGGATAAAACCGTTATAAAATGAAGTGAAAAGCTTTTTTTGTAAGCTTTTAATTAGGGTGGTACCGCGAGATTGTAATCACGTCCCTTTCAATTTGAAAGGGACTTTTTTTATTGCCATTAAAAACAGAAAGGAAAGAAAAAAATGAACATTTTACAAGACTTGGAATTTAGAGGTCTTCTTAATCAAGTTACCGATCGAGAAGGACTTGAAAAAGAGCTTGAAAGCGGGATGGTAAAGCTATACTGCGGTTTTGATCCGACAGCTGACAGTCTTCATATTGGTAATTTATTGCCGATCCTTACGTTAAGAAGATTTCAAGAGGCAGGACATCAGCCGTTTGCGCTAGTTGGCGGAGGTACAGGATTAATTGGGGATCCAAGCGGAAGACAAACAGAACGTATTCTAAATGAAGCTGAAGTGGTTGTTCAATGGACAGAAAAAATCAAAAATCAGTTATCTAGACTTCTTGATTTTGAAAGAGAAGGCAATCCTGCTAAACCAGTAAATAACTACGACTGGCTAAGTGAACTGACTGTGATCGAATTTCTTCGTGATGTAGGGAAGAACTTTTCTGTTAACTACATGCTTGCCAAGGATTCTGTTGATTCCCGTTTAGAAGGGGGAATTTCTTTTACAGAGTTTTCCTACATGATTTTGCAATCCTATGACTTCTTAAATCTATTCAAAAAAGAAGATGTGAAATTACAGATCGGTGGAAGTGACCAATGGGGCAACATTACAGCTGGAATGGAGCTGATCCGTCGTTCAGGTGAAGAAGATAAAGCATTTGGTTTAACGATTCCTTTGATCACAAAAGCGGATGGCACAAAATTCGGAAAAACGGCATCAGGAACAATTTGGCTTGATGCTGAAAAAACAACGCCATATGAGTTCTACCAGTTCTGGGTGAATGCAGCTGATGCGGATGTAATGAATTGGCTGAAATACTTCACATTCCTGACAAAGGAACAAATTGCAGAACTTGAAAAATCAATGGCCGAAGCACCCGAGAAGCGTGAGGCTCAAAAAGCTTTAGGACGTGAAGTAACGACATTAGTACACGGTGAAGAAGCGTACCTGCAGGCTGTAAAAATTACAGAAGCATTATTTAGCGGAAATCTTTCTGACCTTACTGCAAATGAAATCGAACAAGGTTTTAAAGATGTTCCTTCGTTTACAGTAGAGAACCAGGCAGACATGAACATTGTTGACCTTTTAGTTGAAGCAAAGATCTCTCCATCTAAACGTCAGGCAAGAGAAGATATAACGAACGGAGCAGTTTCTGTAAATGGCGAGAAAGTTCAAGACCTGGAATACACGATTGGGGAAAAAGATAGAATCGAAAATCGTTTTGTAATCCTTAGAAGAGGGAAGAAGAAGTACACGTTAATCAGATACTAAACGATATAAGGAAGAACCCTTTTCATAGGGTTCTTCACTATTTCATGTAAAGGATGTGCAACGATGAAAAGAATTCAAATGGCAGATGATCTGCACTTTTCACAAATTATTCACGGACACTGGCGGTTAGCAGAATGGGATTTATCGGCTGAAGGACTGCTTCATCTTATCGAACAATGTTTAGAAGCGGGCATCACAACGTTTGACCATGCAGATATTTATGGAAACTATATGTGTGAAGAAATCTTTGGACAAGCCCTGGCTCTAAAGCCATCTTTGAGAAAAGAAATTCAGATCGTTACAAAGTGCGGAATTAAACTGGTATCGGAAAATCGGCCGCATCATAAGCAGAAATCCTACGACACAAGCAAGGAGCATATTATTTCATCTGCAGAGAATTCACTGCAAAAGATGACAACAGATTATATTGATGTACTCCTGATACATCGTCCAGATCCTTTTATGGATCCATCCGAAACAGCTGAAGCATTTCATCAATTAAAAGAACAAGGGAAAGTAAGGCATTTTGGAGTTTCAAACTTCACACCAAGGCAGATGGAAATGCTGCAGCATGAATACAATGGTCCCTTGGTGACAAACCAAATCGAATTGTCAGTGTTGCATGAAGAGCCATTCTTTGACGGAACGATTAACTATCTTCAAAAAGAAAAAATCAAACCTATGGCGTGGTCTCCTCTAGCTGGAGGAAGACTATTTAAAGGGGAAAGTGAAAAAAGTCTAAGAACAAGAAATGCTCTTGAGAAAGTAGCACAAGAAACAGGTGCGTCGTCGATCGATGAAGTGGCCTATGCATGGCTTCTTGCTCATCCTGCCGGCGTAATGCCGATTGTCGGAAGCGGACAAATGAACCGTATTCAATCCGCAATTAACGCAACGAAAATTACTTTGTCTCGTGAACAATGGTTTTATATTTTACAGGAAAGCATGGGGAAAGAAGTAGATTAAGTAAGGCTATTTCCTAGAATAGAAATTTCAGGACTAGTACTAGACAAAAAAGCAAGTAAATTTAAGAAATTATTATGAAAAGAGACAGGCTGGCCTAATCATGTACACTTAGTGTGCAATTAAAGGTCAGCTTTACTCTTTTTTTATTGTCTTATTTCTGTAAAATTGGTGTACGGGGCGAAACAAAACGGAGATTGAGCGAAACTTACGGTCTGTTGAGCGAAACATTGGATTATGGGGCGAAACTCAGGGAAGTTGGAGCGAAAACAAGAAGTTATTGGGCGAACGTGTAATAAATAAAAGAACACGTACCGTAAACGCTCAACTTACTGTACCGCTTAAAACTTAAAGTTCATTTTTTGATAAAAAGAAAAAACCTGAAGCCCGTAAAAGGGATTCAGGTTTTTTAAACTTAACGAGAGTAGTATTCAACGATAAGTTGTTCTGTGATCTCAGCTGGAAGCTCAGAACGCTCTGGTAAGCGTGTGAAAGTACCTTCCAATTTGTTTTCATCAAATGTTAAGAAGTCAGGTACGAAGTTATTTACTTCGATTGCTTCTTTAATTGCTGAAAGGTTGCGTGACTTTTCTCGTACACCGATTACATCTCCAGCAGAAAGACGGTAAGAAGCGATGTCTACACGCTTTCCGTTTACTGTGATGTGACCGTGGTTTACTAATTGACGAGCTGCACGACGAGTACGAGCAAGACCAAGACGGTAAACAACGTTGTCTAAACGAGCTTCTAGTAGTGCCATGAAGTTTTCACCATGGATACCAGGCATTTTTCCAGCATCATTGAAAATGCGGCGGAATTGACGCTCATTTACACCGTACATGAAACGAAGCTTTTGCTTCTCTTGTAGTTGTAAACCATATTCAGAGATTTTTTTACGTTGAGTAGGACCATGTTGTCCTGGAGCGTAAGGACGCTTTGATAATTCTTTTCCTGTTCCGCTTAGAGAAATTCCAAGACGACGGGAAACTTTCCATGTTGAACCTGTATAACGAGCCATTATTGACTCCTCCTTCACTTGTTTGTTTTGTGTTAAAACAATACAGTGACTATGACCTTTTCAAAAGCTTATTTTGTATGAAAAACACTTTCACTTCAGCAGCCATGAAGCTACACGGTGTTCCTTAATCATTAAAGAATTAAGGTACAAAATAATAACTGTTGATGGGCACAGTGCTACTTATTTTACACAAAGAACAGTATAATCTTTTTTGAACCAATATGTCAACTTTATTCTGGTATCCATCATAAATTTTTTAGGACAATTTGTAAAATAAGTCTGAATCATATATGATAATAATAAAGAAAGCGCTTACATTTTAAATCGTCCTAAAAGGAGAACTTTAAATGGAAACAAAACGCTTTGAGACAGAAGTCATTCATAAGGGGTATCATGCACTTCAGCACCACGGTAGTCTATCTCCGCCTATCTTTCAAACTTCAACGTTTGTTTTTGATACTGCGGAAACAGGAGCCAGCCGTTTTGCTGGTGAACAAGAAGGATACATTTATTCAAGGTTAAGCAATCCAACTGTAGCGATGCTTGAAGAGAGAATTGCTTCAATGGAAAATGGTGAAAAAGGTCTGGCTTTTGGTTCAGGCATGGCTGCTGTATCAGCCATTTTAATTGGTCTAACAAAAACAGGTGACCACGTTCTTTGTTCTGAAGGTGTTTATGGCTGCACTTTTGGACTTTTACAGCTTATGGAAGAAAAATTTCATATAACGCATGATTTTCATCCGATGCATAACGAGGAATCAATAAGAGCAGCAATAACAGATCACACAACCGTAATCTATATAGAGTCTCCTATTAACCCAACGATGAAGCTTGTTGACCTGGAGATGGTAGCTGGTGTTGCAAAAGAATATGGAATTCCGGTGGTTGTAGATAATACTTTTTCCTCTCCATATTTGCAGCGCCCATTGGATTTAGGCTGTGATGTTGTTATCCATAGCGCTACGAAATATCTTTGCGGGCATGGAGATGTTATAGGCGGGCTTGCTGTAGGAAGCAAGGAACTTATGAGCCATCTTGCAATGACAACGCAAAAAGATATTGGTGGAGTTATGTCTCCGTTTGATGCTTGGCTTCTGTTGAGAGGGATAAAAACTCTGCCAGTTCGTATGGACCGCCATTGCGAGAATGCCAAAAAGCTTGCTGATCTCATAAAAGAACATCCTGCTGTAGAAAAAGTGTTATTCCCGGGAGATACTGATTTTCCTCAATATGAACTTGCAAATAAACAAATGAGGAATGCGGGCGGACTGATCAGTTTCGAAATTAAAGGAGACAAGGCTGCTGCTCAAAAGTTTATGAATTCCTTGAAGCTCACCAAAATAGCAGTAAGCCTAGGAGACGCTGAAACATTGATTCAGCATCCAGCAACGATGACACATGCCGTAGTTCCTGAAGAAAACAGAATGAAGATGGGAATTACGGATCAGCTGCTTCGCTTATCAGTTGGTTTGGAAGCATGGGAAGATATTTGGAGTGATCTTCAACAAGCATTGAATCAAGTATAATCAAAAAGCACTGCGCAAAAGAGTTTGCACAGTGCTTTTTTAATTTGTTTTCTGGTTACTTGTGGTGAAAAAACGAATTAGGAATAAATCACAGATACAAGGAATAAAAGTCTGAAATAAGGAATAAATCCCCTCTTCGACCATCCCTCAACCATTAAATATATTGGAGTAAAATAGCTGAGAATTTCTCTAAATTTTCACGATCTACTTCATCAAATCGTTCTTTTTCAGGACTGTCGATATCCAGAACACCGACAAGCTTTCCATTTTTGACAAGCGGAACGACAATTTCCGATTGGGAAGCGGCATCACATGCTATATGTCCCGGGAATTCGTGTACATCTTTTACAACCAGCGTTTCCCGTTTTTCAGCCGATGTTCCACAGACACCTTTTCCTAACGGTATTCTTACACACGCAGGAAGTCCTTGAAACGGCCCTAAGACAAGCTGGTTTGATTCTTCTTCAAATGAATAAAATCCCACCCAATTCACTCTGTCCAAAAATTGATTCAATAAAGCTGATGCATTAGCAAGATTTGCCGTTGCATTTGTTTCTCCTTCAAGTAGTGCCTGAAGCTGTTTACATAGAAGATCATATGCTTTGTTTCTATCAGTGCTGTATTGTTGAACGGTAAACATCAAGATTCCTCCAAACCTGATAAATTGTTTACTCTATCCTATCAAATAATGTTGAACAATACACTCAAAAGCCCTTATTTGTCGAGCGATTATTAAAGGTTTATGTCTGCCGTCCAAGAATTTTATACATTAAGGAAGGACGGTGAACAAAATGAAGGCAGATAAAGCAGAAACAAAGATCAAAATAGCTGAAGCAGCCATCTCTCTTTTTACAAGCCAAGGATTTAAAGGTACAACTGTGAGGCAGATTGCTAAAAAAGCAGGTGTTAATCTCGCGTTGATTTCATACCACTTCGGCGGAAAAAAAGGGCTGCTTGAAGAACTGATCACTTTATTTTTTGAAGGTTATATTAGAAGGATTGAAATCGTCTATCATACCTCAAACTCTTCATCTGTTAAGGGGAATTTTATAGAACTCGTTGAGTCACTGTTGATCTATCAGCAGAAGAATCTTCCGCTTGCACGTTTCGTTTATCGTGAAATGACGCTGGATTCTACTCTTGTAAGGGAGTTAATGTCAACCTATCTTGTGAAAGAGAAATATTTTCTTCAAACCATGTTTGAAAAAGGCATGAAGAAAAAGGAGTTCAGAAGACAGCCAATTGATTTTTTGACCATTCAATTTAAAGATATGATGATGCTGCCCTTTTTGCATCCGTTATATTTATCCGAAGTCTACCAGATTACAGCTGAGACCGAAACGTTCATCAAACCGTACAAAAAGTGGATGGTTAACTGGTTTGATAAATGCGTATGTCAAACAGAAAGAAAAAATCCCCTCCTATCTGCTGTTCAAGCGCCTTTGTTTGGCTCAATCCAGGAGAAGTGGGGAAGTTAATTTTGCATATGGTTCCAGTTTTTCATACCCTTGACCAAGTCCCTTAGCGCTATGGGCGTCAGACCCGTAAACGAGAGGGATTTTTCTTTTGTGTGCTTCTTTTACAATCCATGCAGATGGATAAGTATCCCCACAAAAGGGCTTGACAGCACCGGCACCATTGTAATCCAAGGACATTCCTCGTTCAGAAACTTCTTTCAAAATATCATGAATATCTTCAGTGATACTGAAATCTGCTGGAAACAGCTTTTGGAACTTATTAACGAGCGTAATATGGCCGATTCTAAGCGGCTGGTAACTCATAAATGAGTGTTTGATTGATTTTTTTACAGCAGTAAAATAATTTTTATAAACAGAATTCAGCGCACCGGATTCCCTGATCATATCGTTAAAAACGTTCTCGTCATAATCCATGCAATAAAATGTCTCCCCGACATTCAAAAAGTGGACAGAGAGTATAGCATCTTCAAGCTCTGGACCGACTTCACGAAGAAAATCTTCTGTCTCTTGTTCAAACCCTTCTATAAAATCAATTTCCAGACCTGTTCTCACATCGATATATTTTCTATAGAATTTTTTTATCTCTTGAAGCTTATGAAAGTAGTTATTTAAGTCTCCATATAACATTGCACTGTCCTTTGCAGGAGCAGGATCCGTGAAATTCTTAGGCAATGGGGCATGTTCTGTAAATGTAATGCCTTTTATTCCAAGGGAAATAGCTTTTTCAATATACATTTCAAATGTGTCATTAGAACCGTGCGGGCAAAACGGAGTATGAACGTGTCCATCGTAATACATCTTTTATCCTCCTCCTTTCGACAAAATCTTCATTAATTTGGAAAAAATTTATCAAATTATGCATTTTTTTTACGTCAAATGTGTGTTTACATGTTATCATAAAAGCATTAAACTGCAATTTTATACGTAGAAAAACCTTTTTTCATTTAAATGAGTAAAATTATATTCTTATACATAATACAAGGAAATGAAGAAATAGAACAAGTAGAAGGGGTGCCTCCAATGATATACATACTCATTGCCATAGTTACATTCCTAGCATTAATCCTTTACGGTGCCATGTCACGCCGAAGAATATATAAAGAAATTGACCGCTTGGAAGCATGGAAAATGCAGATTATGAATCGTCCATTAACTGAAGAGATATCAAAAGTTAAAGGAATGGCGATGATCGGAGAAACGGAAGAAAAGTTTGAAATGTGGCGACAAGAGTGGGATGAAATGGTTACGACCCATCTTCCTAATCTTGAAGAAGACCTGTTTGATGCAGAAGAGTATACAGACAAATACCGTTTTAAAAAAGCGCGTACAATTTTAACAGGGGTTAATAAAGCTTTAGATGCAATGGATGCAAGAATGAAAGAAATAACCTCTGAAATTAATGAACTGGTAACGAGTGAAGAGCTTAACCGTGAAGAAATCGTTGAGGCAAAAGAAAAGCTGCAGGAAACGAAGAAATACTACTTAACTCATATTCGGGCACTTGGACAAACAGCTGCTCTTTTTGATAAAGAATTAGATGAGATTAAAGCTTTGTTTGAAACGTTTGAAGCACTCACTGTTCAGGGCAGCCATCTTGAAGCGAGACAAAAGCTCGTGGAAAGTTTGAACCGTATTTCTGAATGTAAAACAAAAATGCAAGGTGTTCCGGAGCTTCTGGTTATTTTACAATCAGATGTCCCAGGATCATTAAAAGAGCTGAGCGCAGGATTCACTGAAATGGAAGAGCAAGGCTATGTACTGCATCACATTGGGATCGAAAAAGAGATCTCCTCGTTAAAAGAATTAAATGAAGAAGCATTAAATAAAGTTTTCGAACTGGAACTAGAATATGCTCAAAAAGACATGGATGAGCTTATTCAAAAAATGGATCAGCTCTATGAAATGCTTGAGAACGAGGTACATTCCAAACAGTTTGTAATCAAAGAGAAGGAAGTATTTTCTTCCACTATCCAAAACCTTCAGGAACGCATTGAGAATCTAAAAGCTGAGACCGAAGCTGTTTCTTCCAGCTATTTAATTGAACAAAATGAAGCAGACATGCAAAAGAAAATTGAAAAACTTTTCCACAAGCTTCAAAGCAGATTTATCATCATTCAGGAATCAATCGATGAAAAAAGAGAATCATTTTCTGTAATCCGTGAAATGATGGAAGAGATGCAGAAACAAATGGAAGAACTTCAGCGCTCCCAAAAAGTATATGAAGAGATGCTTCACAATTTAAGAAAAGACGAGTTAGATACAAAACAAAGTCTTAAAGAACTAAGAAGAAAGCTTTTGGAAGCAAGACGGATGGTTCAAAAAAGCAACCTTCCTGGTCTGCCCGAACATTATCTGATTACCATCGGAAAAGCAGAGGAATACATCATCGAAGTTTCAAAAAAGCTGGATGAAAAGCCTTTAGAGATGTCTGATGTTTCTTATGTACTCAACAAAGCACATGAAGCTGTTAACGAAGGTTATGCAGAAACGTCTCAAATGATTGAGAATGCCTTCCTTGCTGAAAAACTTATCCAATATGGAAACAGGTTCAGAAGTTCATATCAATCTGTTTCTATACGATTGATTGAGGCTGAAATTGCTTTCCGCAACTATCAGTATGAAGATGCACTTCAAATTGCAGCTTCCGCGATTGAAAGTGTCCAGCCTGGGATTTTAAAAGAGATGGAAATCAATATGAAATCACATGTATAAAAACTGCAAGGATAAATATCCTGCAGTTTTTTACTGTTTGAAAAAGATTGAATTTCGCCACTTTGCAAAGACTATGAAGTAATATTGTTATGATGTCACGGATTTTAAATTATGGTATGATATTGAAATGTGCATTTATGGACGGAACGTATAATTGGAGGATTGGAAAGATGATTTATCTGGATAATAGTGCAACTACAAAGCCATATAAGGAAGTTCTTGAAACATTTGTTACCGTGTCTGAAAAATATTTTGCCAATCCATCTTCCCTCCATTCCAAAGGAGGAGAAGCAGAAAATCTGTTGACAGCAGCAAGAAAATCGATTGGTCATTTATTGGATGCTTCACCTTCTGAAATTGTATTTACTTCAGGAGGGACCGAAGGCAATAACATAGCAATAAAGGGTATTGCCTATCAGCATCAGAACCGCGGCAAGCATTTAATTACTACTGCTATAGAACATGCCTCTTCCTATGAATCCTTTCAATTTTTAGAAAGCCAGGGATTTGAAGTAACTTATTTGCCAGTGGATCAGACAGGGATGATTTCATTAGATAATCTGAAGCAGGCGATACGTCCGGATACGGTTCTTGTTTCGATGCTCCATGTCAATAATGAGACAGGTACCATCCAGCCGATTAAAGAAGTCGGTGAAACCTTAAAGAAACATAAAAAAATCTTTTTTCATGTCGATAATGTTCAGGGTATCGGTAAAGTTCCTCTGATGTTAAATGAATGGGGAATTGATCTTTGCACAATCTCAGCACATAAGATCCACGGATTAAAAGGTACCGGATTGCTATATGTGAAAAACGGAGTCACCCTGTCTGCTTTATTTACTGGAGGAGAACAGGAATATCGCAGGCGTGCGGGGACAGAAAATGTTGCAGGAATAGTTTCCATGGCAAAGGCTTTACGTCTAAATCTAGAAGAGATGCAAGTAAAGAAAGAAAACATGCTTGCTGTAAAACATTTTATTTTAAATGGATTAAAGAATATTAACGGAATTGAAATTAATACCCCTGAAGAAAATTCTGCTCCTCATATCATAAATTTTTCTGTTGAAGGTATTAAACCAGAAGTCTTGATTCA
This sequence comes from Fictibacillus nanhaiensis, assembly GCF_023715445.1. Classification (GTDB taxonomy): domain Bacteria; phylum Bacillota; class Bacilli; order Bacillales; family Fictibacillaceae; genus Fictibacillus; species Fictibacillus nanhaiensis_D. The sequence continues at coordinate 979,505 of NZ_JAMBOD010000001.1, read as the reverse complement.
TGCTCTTGATAAAAGAGATATCTTTGTTTCGACACGGTCTGCATGTTCTTCAAAACAGGGAGGAGCAAGCCGAATACTGCTGGAGATGGGTCTTGATGAAAAAAGGGCATCTACGGCAATCCGCATAAGTACTTCGTATGATAGTACGGAAGATGAAGTGAAGACGGCATTAAAAGTATTGGAAGAAGAGATTTTAAACTTTAAAAAGGTAATGAGGTAATATAAATGCTTTATGATCATTTAGTAGTACGTTACGGAGAATTATCCCTAAAAGGAAAAAACAGAAGGCACTTTGAGTCTCAACTGTTCGAAACTGTTAAAAGAAAACTTCGTCAATACGACAATCTTAAAATGGCAAAATTATTTGACCGGATCGTTGTCGAATTAAACGGACAGCCATTTGAGCCTGTTGTGAAATCACTTCAGGATATTTTTGGTATCCATTCAATCAGCTTGGCACTAAGAGCTGAAAATGATTTACAAGAAATTCAAAAAGCTGCTTTGCTTGCACTTAATGAGGCAATGGTTAAAAAAGGAACCTTTAAAGTTACTGGAAAACGTTCTTTAAAATCCTTTCCGGTTAATTCCATGCAGCTTAACCGGGAAGTGGGAGGATATCTTTTACAGCATACAGAAGACCTAAAAGTTGATGTTCATAATCCGGATGTAGATGTGAAAGTTGAAGTTAAAGATACAGGTACTTACATCAGCTGTCAGACATTTAAAGGTGCAGGCGGTTTGCCTATTGGGGTTGGCGGTAAAGCAATGCTTATGCTTTCTGGAGGAATTGACAGTCCCGTTGCCGGTTATTTAACAATGAAACGGGGAGTCCGCATCGAAGGAGTACATTTTCATAGCCCCCCTTTCACAAGTGAACGCGCAAAGCAAAAAGTTGTAGATTTAACACAGGAACTTACACGTTATAGCGGAGGTAAAATCAAGCTTCATGTGGTCCCGTTCACAAAGATTCAGCAAACCATAAAAGATAAGATCCCCTCAAGCTACAGTATGACGATCATGCGGCGTGTAATGCTTAGAATTACAGAAAAATTAGCAGAAAATAACCATGCAATGGCTATTGCGAATGGTGAGAATCTCGGGCAGGTTGCGAGCCAGACGATGCACAGCATGTATGCAATTAACGAAGTCACAAACATGCCGATCCTTCGTCCGGTTATAACGATGGACAAGCAGGAAATCATGAATATCTCACATAAAATAGGAACATATGATATCTCAATTCGTCCTTATGAAGACTGTTGCACTATTTTCTTGCCATCAGCTCCTAAAACTAAACCGAAACGCGAGAAAGCAATTCTGTTTGAAAAAAATATTGAGAATTTGGAAGAACTAATAGAGGAAGCTGTTCAAGAGGTTGAAACCCTCATCCTTGAAGAAGGCAAAACTACTGATAATACATTTGAAGATCTGTTTTAAAACCTGCACCTTGTGCTAGCGGGTCTGCAGGTGGCGAAATTACTAAGCATCTAGTAGCTCAAGCTCTAGATGGATTCCAAAAATTAAATAATAAATGGCTAACGGAGCGGGCTTTCCCCGCTCCTTTTTATTTTGTCTTAAACGATGACTAAATTTTAAAAATTTTCAAAAATATATTATAATGAGAATAAGTGTGTAATCGACATGATGAAAACGAAAGGGTGGATGTTGAAAATGAATTTAGTCGCTCCTAGTATCTACAACTTAACAGAAGAAATTGAAAAATTCGCAGAGAACCCGGATAAAAAAGCATTGATTTGGATGAACGAAAAAAATGAAACACAAACCATAACTTATAAAAACTTGATGGAACGAGCAAATCAAATCGCTAATTCACTTGAAGAATTAGGATTGATTAAAGGTGATCGAGTCCTTATTATCATGCCTCGCTTAATTGAAACATACGCTGTGTATATCGCTTGCTTAAAAGCAGGTATTACCGTTATACCATGTTCCGAGATGCTAAGAGCTAAAGATCTGAGTTATCGTGTTCAGCATAGTGAAGCAAAAGCGATCATTGCAGATTATCAATTCACAGAACAAGTAAGCGAAATAAAAGAACATCTTCCTACTCTTACATACAAAATAAGCGCTAATGGAGAAACGGAAAACTGGCTAAGCTTAAAAGCAATAACAGAAAATGTGAGCGATTCTTATAAGGCTCCTGAAACCTCAAGAGATGATATGGCTTTTCTTTCCTATACATCCGGTACAACTGGTCAGCCTAAAGGAGTTGTCCATACACATGGATGGGGATATGCACATATTCGAACTGCTGCAAAAAGCTGGCTGAGTATCTCTGAAAACGATAAAGTCTGGGCTACGGCAGGACCAGGCTGGCAAAAGTGGATCTGGAGTCCATTTGTTTCTGTATTAGGGACTGGGGCAACAGGCTTTGTATATCAAGGTAAATTTGATCCTCAGCAATATTTGTCTCTTTTAGAAGATCAGCAAATTTCCGTATTATGCTGCACGCCTACTGAGTACAGATTAATGGCAAAAGTAGATAATTTAGATCAATATCGCTTACCTCATTTAAGAAGTGCTGTTTCAGCAGGTGAACCATTGAATAGGGAAGTAATCGATACGTTTAATAAGTACTTCCATATTAAAGTTCGTGATGGTTATGGGCAAACAGAGAATACATTGCTGGTAGGTACTATGGAAGGTATGGAAATCAAGCCAGGGTCCATGGGGAAACCTACACCTGGAAATGATGTGGATATCATTGATGAGAATGGAATACCTGTAAGACCAGGAGAAGTTGGTGATATTGCCGTTCATAAAAACTGCCCCGCACTTTTTAAAGAATATTATAAAGATCAAGACCGTACGTTAATGGCCTATAGAGGGGATTATTACATTACTGGCGATAAGGCAAAGAAAGATGATGAGGGATATTTTTGGTTTGAAGGCAGAGGGGATGACATCATTATTTCCTCAGGATATACCATTGGGCCGTTCGAGGTCGAAGATGCACTTGTGAAGCATCCAGCTGTTAAGGAGTGTGCTGTTGTAGCAAGTCCCGATGAGATCAGAGGACATATCGTAAAGGCGTTTGTGGTATTGAGAGAAAATACAGCAAACAATAAGGAAGCACTTACATCCGAATTACAAGAACATGTTAAGCAACTGACAGCACCATATAAATACCCTCGTTCTATCGAATATGTGAACGATCTGCCAAAAACAACTTCAGGTAAGATCCGGCGAATAGAGCTTCGTCAGCTAGAAGCAACCAAAACAAGATAAGGGTAATGAAAAGCAGGCTGATGTCTGCTTTTTGTTCTGAAAACCGTTATAATACGATTAAAATGTTATGTACAAAAGGTGGTAAGAAAGTGGGAACTTTGTTTCATAATGGCACGATTTATACAATGATTAATGAAGGCGATCAATGTGAAGCGGTATATGTGAAAGATGGTACTATTGTGAAAACAGGAAAGAAAGAAGAACTCTATCCTATTTTTAGCCAAGAAATTACACAGACTGTAGATTTAGAAGGAAATGTTATGTTTCCTGGTTTTGTTGACAGTCACTTGCATTTGATCGGGCATGGTGAGAAGCTCATTAGATTGGATCTTTCAGAAATGACTTCTGCAGAAGAAATGGAAAAGGCCTTAAGAAAAAAAGCGAAAACTTTGGATGAAAATGAGTGGCTCCTTGGGGAAGGATGGAATGAGAACAATTTTATAGACCGAAAAATTTTTCACAAGAACGAATTAGATGTGATTTCTGAGGGCCGTCCTGTTTTATTATCAAGAGTATGCCGTCATGCTTTTTTAGCAAATTCAAAAGCACTTGAACTAGCAGGAATAATGAATGAAACGCCAGATCCAGCAGGAGGTATCATTAAACGGGATGCTGACGGAGATCCTACTGGATTATTGCATGATAGTGCAGCTGACCTCGTAAAAAAAGTAGTTCCGGAAGTTTCGCAGGAATATTTGAACAAAGCTTTAAAAACATCTGTAGAATACTTGCTTTCGTTAGGATTAACCGGTGGGCATTCAGAGGACCTTAGTTATTATGGAAATGTTGAAAGACCTTTAAATGCTTATAAAAAGGTTTTTGAAGATGATCATTTAAAATTCAAAGCCCATTTACTCGTACATCATGAGGCCCTTGATGATTTTAAAAAGATCAAAAAAAATTATCAGCTGCCGTTTGTTGAATATGGTGCTATGAAAATATTCTGTGATGGAGCTTTTGGAGGACGAACAGCATGGCTTTCTCATCCTTATAATGATGCTCCTGAAACATCGGGTGTTTATATTCACGAGGACGATGAATTGTTAAAACTGATTCAAAAAGCCAGAAAAGAAAACATGAATATTGCTGTTCATACCATTGGCGATATGGCTCTTCAGAAAACGATTGAAGTGATAAAAAAATGTCCCCCCCATGGTGGTGCGGACCGGCTTATTCATGCAGGTTTAGTATCAGAGTCTTTGATCAATGAGTTGAAACAGCTGTCCGTTATCCTAGATGTTCAGCCTGGTTTTGTTGCATCCGATTTTCCGTGGCTAATTGAACGTCTCGGTACGGAACGGATTCCTTATGCTTATGCTTTCCGAACCTTGCTGGATGAAGGTATCATTTGTGCAGGCGGATCAGATGCCCCAATAGAACCTGTTAATCCCTTATTAGGTATCTATGCAGCTGTTGCCCGCAGAAAACCACGTGAAAAACACGAGGGATACGTACTGGAACAAAAACTTACAAGACATGAAGCGATTGGGCTTTATACTTTTGGCAGTGCTGCGGCCATTGGACAAGAACATATAAGAGGATATATTAAAGATGGTTATGCTGCGGATTTCACGGTATACGACCGTGATTTATTCAAGATAACTATAGATGAAATACTTGAAGCTAAAGTGAAATACACGATCGTTGAGGGTGAGATTGCATACGAATTATCTTCAGCAAAAAATACACATTCCCATAGTTAATACAAGAAACAGCCTGCAAACGCAGGCTGTTTTTATCAGCTATAGAAAACTTCTTTTCACTTTATGCCAAAACGAGTTATCTTTTAACTTAACCGTTTTTATCCGTTTATTTGTCAGCTCAAAACTTAAGCTTTCACAATGCTTTACACTCATTGCCTCATTATCCATTCCGATTATCGGATAATGGCTGTTATCATGTTTGATTTTTAACGACATTTTTCTGTTATCACTCAATAAAAATGATGAACCAAGTGTACGGTACCGATTGTTATTTAATGAAGCAAGCTCACTGATCTGATAACAGGCAAGCATTGGATCTACTACAGCGCCGTTAACGGATTTGTTATATGCTGTACTGCCAGTTGGAGTTGAAATGATCAATCCGTCGCCGCGGAAAGTCTCAAAATAAAGATCATCAATAAAAACATCAATTTCAAGCGTTCTTATAATGGAAGAACGAAGTGAACATTCATTCAGACAATAAAACAATCCTTGTCCATCAATCGTTACGGATAGAGCTGGATACTTCCTGACTTCGATCTGTTCGTTCTTCATGGCTTCAATCATGCCTGCTTGATCATCAATATGAAAATCACAATAAAATTCCGAATCTAATGTACTTACCCCGACATAAAGACAATCTTCTCTAAATCCTGTCTTTCGAACAGCCTGTAAGAATGCTCCGTCACCGCCGATGCTTGCAATGATGTTGGCTTCTTTTTCATTCTCTGTGACCGCGAACCCTTCTCTTTCTGCTAAAGATTTAAGTCCATCTGCTTTTTTAAGTATGGATTCTTCTTTTTTATAGAAAAAGAAAATCTTATTTCTTTCAGTCATCTTTCCTACCTCCCTTAAAAATTATACTCCACAGTTATTTTGTTCGGACTGTCAATATTGATTCCCTGGCTATATTGTAGCAGACATTCTATATACGTTTAGATTAACAATCCCTTGCCTATACTGAAAAAATAGAAGGGAAGAACATTTATGGAATGGATTTTAATCATTTTATCTATTTTTATCATTCTATTTTTACTCTTAATGATTTCCACGCTTAATGTTGCACTAAACTTTGTGCATCGCAACGATAACAGCGATATTAAAATCACTTTGCGTATGTATCGCATTATAAAGTACACACTTCATATTCCTCTTGTCAAGGTCGATACAAAAGACCATGCGGTGAAAATAAAAGAAGAAACGCAGGCAAGTATGGGACAAAAGAAAGAAAAAAAGAAAAGGAAATCGTTTAAACAGCTCAAGCACCAATATATCATGTTTCAAAAAACATTGAAGCATGTCCAAAACTTTTATCGCATTATTGCGCAATTTTTAAAGAAAATAAAAGTTTCTAATGTTGAGTGGCACAGTGCAATCGGTCTAGGAGAAGCCTCTTCATCAGCGGTGGCAGCTGGAACAGTCTGGGGGATAAAAGGTATCGTACTCCAGCTCATTAATACATTTTTTCAATTAAAAGGAACACCGTCTATTTCTGTTGTTCCTGTTTTTCAAGGAATGCATAGTGAAACGAGGCTTTCTTGTATGGTTTCTTTTAAAATCGGGCATGCTATTGTCGTTATGTTAAAAATATTGAAATCTTGGCGAAAGTCAAGGAGTTCATCTCAGGTAAATTCTGAATATATGACTGGAGGAGTGTAAAAAATGAGTGAACATCCAATCCAGGGTTTAATGAAAACCGCAATGGAAAATCTAAAAGAAATGATCGATGTTAATACGATTATTGGAGACCCTGTCGAAACACCTGATGGCAGTGTAATCCTTACTGTTTCAAAAGTTGGTTTTGGTTTTGCAGCCGGAGGAAGTGAATTCGGAAATCAGCAGCAATCTCAAAATTCTTCCCAAGGGTCACAGCAATCACATCAAGGATCTTCAAGTGATTCTAAAGAGATGCCTTTTGGAGGAGGAAGCGGGGGCGGAGTTTCAATTACTCCAATCGCATTCCTGGTTGTTAGCAATACGGGGATAAAAACAATTCATTTAGATAACAGTACACATCTTTATGAAAGAATTTTAGACTTAGCGCCTGGTGTCATCGATAAACTGCAGCATTTAATGAATAAAAATAAAACAAAAGGATCTTCAACTACACAACCAAATGAGTTTTAAAAGGAAGCTAACATCTTGTTAGCTTTTTCTTCTGTGATGTTTTAAGATGAATAGGGAAGTACATAAATTTGAAGGAGGAGTTATAGATCATGAGCGTTACATTTAAAGAAAAACCGGTCACTTTATTAGGAAACCAGGTAAAAGCAGGAGATCAAGCTCCAGATTTTAAAGTTCTTGCAAATGATTTGTCTGAGGTTACTTTAGCAGATTCAAAAGGAAGTGTAAGACTGATAGCAGCTGTACCGTCAGTGGATACAGGTGTCTGCGATGCTGAGGTCCGCCGTTTTAACGAGGAAGCTTCTAAGCTTGATCATGTTAAGGTGTTGACGATCTCAGTGGACTTGCCTTTTGCACAAAAGAGATGGTGTGCAGCAGCAGGTATTGAAAACGTTCAAACGCTATCTGATCACCGTGATCTTTCTTTTGGAAAAGCTTATGGTGTAGCGATTGAGGAATTGCGCCTTTTAGCACGCTCCGTATTCGTTATCGATAGCTCTGACAAAGTTACATATGTTGAATATGTAGACGAAGTTACGAACCATCCAAATTATGAAGCAGCGATTGAAGCTGCAAAAGCTGCGAAATAACAGTAACCACCCATCTCCGGCAGTGCTCTCTGCTGGAGTTTTTTTATGAAACAGCATTTATAAATGGTTTAGCATTGTGTATGGTGCATGTCATTTGATAAAATGTTTCCTGTGAAAACTTAGGAGGAAATAATGAGTACTTTTAAAGATGTGGAGAAACTATTTATAGTATTAGATAATACAACAACAGCCATAAAGGAAAAATTAGAAATACCATATTTAGATGCTCTCGTTGAAACAGGCGAAAATTTGTTTTTTCAGGAGATTCCTAAAGAGTATCCAAAAGAATTGATCAGTGTTTTAACGGGGGAGTATAAAAAGGTTAACTTGACTGAATACGGCAAGGAAGAATTACGTAAAGCTTTTCAGCTGGCTGTATTAAAAGGAATGAAGGAAGCTGTTCAGCCCCATCATGCAATGACTCCGGATGCTGTAGCTTTATTCACAGGCTACCTTGTACAGAAATTCATGAAAAAAGCGGAGCATCTTACCCTATTAGACCCAGTAATCGGTTCTGGAAATTTATTGACTGCTGTATTAAATCAGCTAAAAGATAAAGAATGTGAAGCGTTTGGTGTTGAAGTAGATGAAACGCTGCTGCGTTTAGCCTGGGTAAACGCAAACATACAAAAACATAAAGCAGAGCTGTTCCATCAAGATGTGATTAAACCTCTCTATGCAGATCCGGTTGATGTTGTTATAGCGGACCTGCCTGTCGGATATTACCCAGATGACGATACTGCTAAAGTGTATAAAGTAAGAGAAAAAAACGGTCACACTTATGCACATCACTTAATCATCGAACAGTCAGTCAATCATTTAAAAGAAGCTGGAATTGGTATTTTTATTGTTCCAAACAACCTTTTTGAAAGTGAACAATCAGCTTTATTGCAAGCCTGGATTAAAGAAAATGTAACCATCTTAGGTTTGCTTCAGCTCCCGGAAACACTTTTCAAATCATCGGTTCATGCGAAAAGCATCCTGATTCTGCAAAAGAATGGTGAAGGGGCTATTAAGCCAAAACAAGCAATTCTTGCGCAGCTGCCTTCTTTTTCAAACAAAACCGGATTGGCAAATGTGATGGACCAGATGAATGAGTGGTTTAAAACTGAATGGGAACGTGAAAAATAACAGCGTGGGATCACTCATGCTGTTTTTTTTGTACAGTTGCAAACGCATTCAAATCTGAATTGCATGAATATAAGGTGTAAGCGTTTTACAACCTTGATAATAACGATGTGCAATGTTTAAATAAGGAAGGATTATAGTATTAATGAGATAGAAGTGTGCAGCAAAGCGCTCTTCTTTTTCTTGAATTGAAGGAGATGGCTATTTTGGCTAAAATTATTGCAATTAATGCCGGAAGCTCGTCCTTAAAGTTTCAGCTTCTACAAATGCCCGAGGAAGAAGTACTGACAAAAGGACTTGTTGAACGTATCGGATTAAATGATTCTATTTTCACAATCGAAGTTAATGGTGAAAAAGTTAAAGAAGTAAAAGATATTCAGGACCACTCTGAAGCAGTTTCTATGCTTTTAGATAAATTGATCAATCACGGCATCATATCCTCTCTTGATGAGATTGAAGGAATTGGCCATCGTGTCGTTCACGGAGGAGAAAAGTTTAACGATTCTGTTTTAATTACAGATGAAATCTTAAAAAGGATTGAAGAAATTTCATATCTAGCTCCGCTCCACAATCCTGCAAACGTTGTAGGGATTAAAGCATTCCAAAAAGTATTGCCGAATGTACCGGCTGTTGCCGTATTTGATACAGCTTTCCATCAGTCAATGCCGGAAAAATCATTCTTGTACAGCCTTCCGTATGAGTATTATGAGCAATATGGAATTCGTAAATATGGTTTCCATGGTACAAGCCATAAGTATGTTTCTGAAAGAGCGGCTGAACTGCTTGGCCGTCCGGTAGAACAGCTTCGTCTTCTTTCTTGCCACCTTGGAAACGGAGCAAGTATTGCTGCAATTGAAGGCGGTAAATCCATCGATACTTCTATGGGGTTCACTCCTTTAGCTGGTGTAACAATGGGGACTCGTTCAGGAAACATTGACCCTTCATTAATTCCTTATATCATGCAAAAGACTGGTCAAAGTGCTGAAGAAGTGTTGAATGTGTTAAACAATAAGAGTGGTATGCTCGGTGTTTCTGGTTTCTCCTCAGATCTTCGAGATATTGAAAGTGAAGCAGAGAAGGGGAATGAACGTGCTGAACTTGCTCTAGAAGTATTTGCTAGTCGTATCCATAAGTACATTGGTTCTTATGCAGCACGAATGGCAGGTATTGATGCTATTATCTTTACAGCAGGTATCGGTGAAAATAGTACAGCTGTCCGTGAAAGAGTACTTCGCGGTTTAGAATTTATGGGCGTGTATTGGGATCCTGCATTAAATCAGGTTCGCGGTAAAGAAGCATTCATCAGCTACCCTCATTCACCTGTAAAAGTAATTGTAATTCCTACAAACGAAGAAGTTATGATCGCTAGAGATACTATGCGTATAGCGATGTAAGCTTGATAAACAACCTTTTATCATGTATTTATTGCATGAGAAAAGGTTGTTTTTGTGTTTAAGTGGGTATTTGTTTATTTATATGAAGGAAAATGAATGAAAAAAGCGTAAATTCTTTTATGTACCTTTAACAGGAGTGACTCAAACCATCAAGGGAGAGGGTTTTTCATGTACAAAAAGGAACAATACTTATACACAAACGAAAAAAACGTTAAAGTTATTATTAGAAATTATGAGAAGAAAGATTTTAAGGAGCTCATACAAATTCAAAAAGAAAGTTTCCCGCCGCCATTCCCTTCCGATCTATGGTGGAACGAGGAACAGCTTACAAATCATGTAACCCTTTTTTCTGAAGGGGCTTTATGTGCAGAAATTAACGGAGTTCTTGCTGGATCAATTACCGGATTGCTGGTGGACTTTGACCCGGAGCATCCAAAACATACTTGGGAAGAGATTACAGATAACGGTTATATTAAAACTCATAAAAAGAACGGGAATACACTTTATATAGTTGATATATGTATACGTCCCTCATATAGAAAACTTGATCTTGGAAAACTCCTCATGCAATCTATGTATGAAACCGTTATTCAGTTGAAGCTTAGCAGGCTCTTAGGCGGGGGAAGGATGCCAGGATACCATAAGTTTTCCGAAGAAATGAAGCCTGATGTATATATAGAAAAAGTAGTGAAAGGAGAATTGCGCGACCCTGTTATTTCATTTTTGCTGCGATGCGGCCGAACCCCTCTTGTTCTCGTTCCTGGATATTTGGAGGATGAGGAATCGTGTCACTATGGCTTGCTGATGGAATGGAAAAACCCATTTCATTCTTCTCATTAGCTGCTAGACTAACAGTAGATATTATTTTTACTTAAATCCACGGTTATTATAAACTATAAAAAAGGTTAAAGGAGGAACGGTATGCCATTAACAGAGCGTGAAGAACAAATCTGGCAAGAAATAAAAAACTGGGAAGAAAACTTTTTTACATACGAACCTACAGATTTTGGCCGTACTTATGAAAAATGGGCAACGAGACAAATGGATATGCTGTCGGAAGAAATGCAGGAGACAATTGGAGAATACGTAGATTCTGTCCTGTTTCATATTCATGCGCTTATACAAAATTCTCAATTTCAGCTGGATATGAAACAACGACTTCTCTCCGAAGCCCGGGTTTTTAGGGAAGATATTTTTGAAATTGAAGATCTGAAAAAATGCTCCATTGATCAATTATCGTATATGGCTGATCAGCAAATTGCGCGCAACCGTTTATTATCCTTCTCACAGGGAGGGCTGGCAGGGACAGGCGGACTTCTTTTTTTAGGAACAGATTTCCCTGCAATGGTCGCTTTAGGAATTCGGTCTGTCCAATCGATCGCAATGCATTACGGCTATGATATCCAAAGACCGTCTGAAATGATGCGTTCCCTTAAAGTGTATCATGCAGCTACGATGCCGAAACGGTATCAGCAGGAAAAATGGGATGAGTTAATGGAAGAACTTCGTGAAGAAGAAGACCCTATTTTTTATGCAGGTAAAGACGTAATAGCAGACGTTTCCTGGATGTCTCATCCTATTCAACAAATCGTTAAGATGATGGCGATCATGCTTCTCAGAAAAAAGCTGACACAAGGTCTTCCGATATTCGGTATGGCATTAGGCGCTGTAATGAACTATCAGCAATCAAGGAAAATCACTGAAATCGCACATAAGTTTTATCAAAAAAGATATCTTTTTGAAAAATATAACGGATAGGTGTTTTTTATGAGTGTTCAAGAACATAAAGATTTAGCTCCAAAAATGGCTAGATGCATGATTGTAACCGTAAGCGATACAAGGAATGAAGAAACAGACAAAAGCGGTAGGCTCATCCATTCCTTTCTGTCTGTTCATAAGCATGATATTCAGGAATATAGAATTGTTAGTGATGATAAAGGCCAAATTCAAGAAGCTGTCCAGTTTGCCATAGATAAGGAAGATATTGATGTTGTCATATTTAATGGGGGAACTGGAATTGCCTTCAGGGATGTAACCATTGAATCCTTAACTTCATTTTTTGAAAAAGAAATCACTGGATTCGGTGAGCTTTTTCGTATGTTAAGTTACACAGAAGATATAGGTTCAGCGGCTATGTTAAGCCGTGCTGTCGCTGGCGTACATGGGAAAACGGCAATTTTTGCTCTTCCTGGATCGTCGGGAGCAGTAAAACTCGGTATGGAAAAGTTAATCTTGCCTGAACTTACGCATATCGTACAACAGCTTTATAAATAAAGGCTGTTTTCGCAAACTTTGTTGCTCTTGAAAGTAGTTGTTTCCGCTTCAGGATGCCTCGCTTTCCGCGGGGCGTACGGTGAGCCCCCTTGGCACAAGGAAGGATCCTATCAATGGTGTAATTGTGCTCCTGCGTCTACAAGCTAATCCATACCGAAGCGGGCTTCCTCGTCGCATGCCTTCCGAGAAGCATACTCAGGTGGTTGGCACGCACCTTACGCTAGAATCAACGTGTCAAAGAAGGGAATGGAACAAAATTACTTAAAAAACAACAATCTTTTAGAAAAGAGCCTAAATAAAAGAGGGTGCATCCGCATCCTCTTTTTTGATGTATGCTACCCGTGTATTTTCGATGTTACCTGCTGATTTAATCTGTACCATAGCCAGAGGTCATTAATGACTGCTGCCTGGCTAGCAATTCTTTCATTTAATTCACAGGACACCTTAAAGTTTTCTTCTACAGACAGCTGATCCTGAAGTTTATTTATTTGTTTTTCAATTTCTGCGATCCGGTCTGGAATTGCTCCTCTTATCTTCTCCCATCGCAGGAGGATAGTTGCTTGTTCATTTTTATCGTAAGCTTCCCATGACTTATATAATTTAGGTATGGAAATCCCGAGCTTTTCGTCCCAAACAAAATGGTTATCCATCCGATCATCACCTCTGCCTTCATTGTACAAAAGGTGCTGTTGTGAAGCCAGATAAATAAATCATTATTATTTTTATTCATTTTAAAGAATAACCTTGCAATTTCCTCCTTCTTTTTGTTATAGTATGAAATATCATAAATGGTATTTTTATAAACAATTATGCATAAAAATAAATAAAAAATACATTATTCGAACTTCAGGAGGAGAGATTTCATATGGGAAAAAAGGTAGTTTTGGCTTACTCTGGGGGACTTGATACATCGGTGGCTATTCCTTGGCTGGTAGAAAAGGGGTATGAAGTTATTGCATTATGCCTTGATGTTGGTGAAGGCAAGGACCTTCCTTTTATACAATCAAAAGCTTTATCAATTGGAGCTTCTGAATCCATCGTATTAGATGTACAAAAAGAATACGCAGAAGAATATGCATTAGTTGCTTTGCAGTCTCATGCATTATATGAAGGAAAATACCCGCTCATTTCTGCATTGAGCAGACCATTAATCGCCAAAAAATTAGTGGAAACAGCTAAAAAATATGGAGCTACAGCCGTTGCACATGGATGTACAGGAAAAGGAAACGACCAAGTTCGATTTGAGGTTTCCGTTGCAGCCCTGGCACCAGATCTAGAAGTACTAGCACCTGTTCGCGAGTGGAGCTGGTCACGTGAAGAAGAAATTCAATATGCAAAACAGCATGACATACCTGTTCCAATAAAAAAAGAAAATCCTTTTTCGATTGACCAAAATTTATGGGGAAGAAGCAATGAGTGCGGAATTTTAGAAGATCCATGGGCTGCACCGCCAGAGGAAGCGTATGAAATGACTGCTTCTTTGGAGAATACACCAAATGAGCCTCAGATCGTTGAAATCGGTTTTGAAAAAGGTGTCCCAGTTTCCCTTAACGGCAAGAGTCTTCCACTTGACACTCTTATTCATCTGCTTAATGAATGGGGAGGCGCTCATGGAGTTGGACGTATCGACCATGTTGAAAACCGCCTAGTAGGAATTAAATCACGTGAAGTATATGAATGTCCTGCTGCTACAACATTGATCAAGGCACATAAAGAACTGGAAGATTTGACGCTTGTTAAAGAAGTAGCCCATTTCAAACCGGTTATTGAAAAGAAAATGACAGAATTGATATATGATGGCCTTTGGTTCTCTCCACTGAATGCATCATTAAAAGCCTTTTTAGATGAAACACAAACACATGTGACGGGGACTGTACGTGTCAAATTCTTTAAAGGGCACGCGATTGTCGAAGGAAGAAAATCACCATTCTCCCTTTATGATGAAAAACTTGCAACTTATACATCTGATGACATGTTTGATCACGGTGCTGCTAAAGGATTTATCTCATTATGGGGACTTCCGACAAAAGTAAGCAGCATGGTTCAAAAAAATGAGGTGAAAATGTGAAAAAATTATGGGGAGGCCGTTTTTCAAAACAGCCGGAAGAATGGGTAGATGAATTTGGAGCTTCCATTTCTTTTGATAAACAATTGGCAAGCCAAGATATTAAGGGAAGCCTGGCCCATGCAAAAATGTTGTTTCAATCCGGTATTATTGAAGAAAGTGCTTATGAAAATATTAAAAGCGGCCTGCTGAAACTTGAATTACAGGAACAAGCTGGAGAGCTCGACTATTCAGTAAAATATGAAGATATACATTTAAATCTTGAAAAACTGCTCACTGATCAAATTGGTCCAGACGGCGGCAAGCTTCATACGGCACGAAGCAGGAATGACCAGGTAGCAACCGATTTTCATCTTTATGTAAAAGAAGAAACACAGTTGATCATGGATTATATTGATGAACTTCAAAAATCCTTGCTTAACCTGGCTGAGGAGCATGTTGAAACCATTATCCCTGGATATACACATCTTCAGCGTGCACAGCCTGTGTCTTTCGCTCACCATCTATTAGCATATTTTTGGATGCTTGACCGTGACAAAGAAAGGCTGCAGGACAGCTTAAAAAGAACAGATGTTATGCCGTTAGGAGCGGGTGCATTAGCAGGAACAACTTTTCCTATCGATCGAAATATAACAATGAATGAACTAGGGTTTTCAAAAAAGTATTTAAACAGTTTAGATGCTGTTAGCGACAGAGATTTTGCGATTGAATTCTGCAGCAATGCCTCTATGATCATGATGCATTTATCCCGGTTTTGTGAGGAACTGATCATCTGGTCTTCAGAAGAGTTTGGTTTTATCGAGATCAGTGACAGTTTCACAACTGGCAGCAGCATGATGCCGCAAAAGAAGAACCCAGATATGGCAGAGCTCATTCGAGGAAAAAGCGGAAGAGTCTATGGATCACTCCTTTCACTGCTTACATTAATGAAGGGACTTCCTCTTGCTTACAACAAAGATATGCAGGAAGACAAAGAACCTGTATTTGATGCTGTAAAAACAGTCAAAGGCTGCTTAAGCATAATGACAGGGATGATGAATGAAATAAAGATTAATGAAGAACGTATGAACAAAGCCGTTCATCAAGATTTTTCTAATGCAACAGAACTTGCAGACTATCTAGCTAAAAAAGGTATTCCTTTTAGAGAAGCGCATGAATTAGTAGGTCAGATGGTTCTTCAATGCATTCAAAAAGGATGCTATCTGCTAGATGTAAGTCTGGCTGAATATAAAGAATGGTGTCCAGCGGTTGCTGATGATCTATTTGACGCGCTGTCTCCAAAGACTGCAGTGGAAAAAAGAAACTCAGAAGGCGGTACTGGATTTCAAGCTGTACGTCAGCAGCTTGATGCCGCTAAATCTGCTGTATATATTTCCAATAATTAACCGCGATAACTTTCTTCTCAAGAAGGAAACTAAACATAAGTTTCATCTTAAAAGGAGGAAGTTAAATGGAAAAGGAAAAACGCCCGAATCAGCAGCTTGAGTATGATCAAGAAGGAGAAATGACTGTTCATCAGCAGATTACAGAAGCTTATCAAAGTGGAGTAGTCGATTTAGTTGATCAAGGTCAGGAACGTACAAAGTTAGATGAAGAAGAAAACCTCCAATAAGAATAAGAAAGGATGACTCGAAGTGAGTCACCTTTTTTTTGTTTTTAGGTTTGTTTTAGTTTTAAATATTACGAATATGAAAAAATGTGAGTAATTTTACACTTTATAGCACTTTGTTTACTAGGATGATATATCAAGAAAATCGTAATCCCACGTTATTTTCAATAATCCCACATTAATTTAAATAATCCCACAATAATTGGATTAATCCCACGTTAGTTAAAATATACACGATTTTCGACTCGATTCGACACACGCGTTCCCTCTTCAGTCACTTTCCATGAATGCTTCTTTTTTAATAGGGCACATTAAAACCTGTCTTGTTTATAGAATTAAATCTGCCTTTTTATTTTGGTTTTTTGGTGGTATGGTAACTATAGAAATGAAGAAAAAATTTCCATTCATTTTCAGGGAGGGACAGCAATGAAAATAGGTATACCGACTGAAATTAAAAATAACGAAAACCGGGTAGCCATGACGCCTGCTGGAGTATTAAACCTAGTGGCATCCGGTCATGAAGTATTTATACAAAGAGGTGCCGGCATCGGGTCGGGCTTCACAGATGAAGAATATGAAAGTGCAGGCGGAGTAATGGTAGAGACACCAACTCAAGCCTGGTCGATGGAAATGGTTATGAAAGTTAAAGAACCATTACCAGAAGAATACTGTTTTTTTCGTGAAGGTTTAATTTTATTTACTTATTTACATCTAGCTCCTGAACCGGAATTGACAAAAGCATTAACGGAAAATAAAGTAATCGGAATCGCCTATGAAACTGTTCAGCTTCCAAACGGAACGCTGCCGCTGTTAACCCCAATGAGTGAAGTCGCTGGAAGAATGGCAGCACAAATTGGAGCACAATTTCTAGAGAAGCCAAAAGGCGGTCTTGGGATTCTTTTAAGCGGCATCCCAGGTGTAAGGCGCAGTAAGGTAACCGTAATCGGCGGTGGAGTTGTAGGTACGAATGCAGCTAAAATCGCTATGGGACTTGGCGCAGATGTTACCATTATCGATTTGAACCCTGAACGGCTTCGTCAGCTCGATGATATCTTTGGTGTTGAAATCAATACACTTATATCAAACCCGCTAAACATAGCACTTGCTGTTCAAGAATCAGCTCTCGTGATAGGAGCGGTTCTTATTCCAGGAGCAAGAGCACCAAAACTGGTAACGGAAGAGATGATTAAAGGCATGCAGCCTGGATCGGTTATCGTTGATGTCGCTATAGATCAAGGCGGGATTTTTGAAACGGTTGACCGCATTACTACACATGATAATCCTACTTATGAAAAGCATGGAGTGCTGCATTATGCAGTTGCCAACATGCCAGGGGCAGTTCCGCGGACATCTACAATCGGTCTGACAAATGTTACGGTTCCTTATGCACTGCAGATTGCTAACAAGGGATACGTAAGAGCTTGTCTCGATAATGCAGCATTGTTAAAAGGGATAAACACACTCGATGGATTTGTCACTTATAAAGCTGTCGCAGAAGCACATCAATTAGATTATAAAGATGCAGGCTCTATACTCGCACATAAGCAATGAATCCAACTACTAAAAGTCCATTTCAGAAAAGAAGTACTTCTTCCTGGAATCGGACTTTTTTTATGTCCTATAATAGGGTATGAAAGGAAAGTAGGATGCAATAACGAATCCTATTATTTGAAGGAGGGAATATATTAAATGAAAGTAACGTATCACGGACATTCAGTACTTGAAATTCAAACGGGCGAACATTCTGTTTGGATAGACCCTTTTATCAATGGAAATGGTCAATGTAAGATCAAAGTAGAAGATGTAAAAGCGGATGTAATCCTTCTAACACATGGTCATAATGATCATGTTGGTGACACAGTTGAAATTGCGAAAAAAAACAACAGTTTGGTGGTAGCACCGTTTGAACTAGCAAACTATATCGGTTCATTAGGTGTTGAAGTTCATCCGATGCATATCGGAGGAAGCCGCAAATTTTCTTGGGGAAAAGTGAAATTCACACAAGCTTTTCATGGCTCTAGCTATGAAGAAGAGGATGGAAAAGTCGTTTACACCGGTATGCCGGCAGGAATCTTGTTTTCTGATAATAATAAAACAATCTATCACGCTGGGGACACTGCTCTCTTTTCAGATATGAAAATGATCGGAGAGCTGGAGAAACCTGATGCTGCTTTCCTGCCTATTGGTGATAATTTTACGATGGGACCAGAAGATGCCTTAATCGCTGCTAAATGGATCGGAGCTCCGATAACGATTCCTATTCATTATAATACGTTTCCTGTGATCCAACAGGATCCTGAAAGCTCATTTGCTGCAAAGCTTGGCACAAAAGGGAAAGCACTTCAAAGCGGTGAAAGCTTGAATATATAAATGATTCTAACCTCTCTTTCTATGCATACCAATGATAGTAAGGGAGGTTGTTTTACTTATGAGTCAGGAAAAAATAGCAAAGTTACTTATGCTTGTCGTTTTGATTTACGTGGGATTACCTGTTCTATCATTTGAAGAACTTACGATGAAAACCTTTTTTTCGATTGCCTGGACAGGATTTGCCGGGATGCTGTTCTTAAGTTTGCTGTTTAATAAAAATGAAGCCAGAAAAAGAACAGTTAAGAAGCAGGCTTTCTCTAATCAAAAGTCACGTAAAAGGGTGCACATGGAAAGTTGAGTTTCTGTTTCATTGCCTGTATAATCTGTATTAGTCAAACAACTGAAACAGATAGATACAGGTAAAAGGAACGGTGAATGTAATGCTAACAAAGCATGAACAAATATTGCAGCATATTATTGAGCTTGATGTTGGATCGAAAATCTCCGTTCGGCAAATCGCAAAAGATTTAACAGTTAGTGAAGGAACGGCATATCGAGCGATTAAAGAAGCTGAAAACCAAGGGATTGTCAGCACGATTGAACGTGTAGGAACCATCCGGATTGAACGGCAAGCTAAAAGCAATATTGAAAAATTAACATTTGCCGAAGTGGTTAATATTGTTGAAGGGCAAGTACTTGGAGGACGAGCTGGACTTCATAAAACCTTGCACAAATTTGTAATCGGTGCAATGAAACTTGAAGCGATGATGCGCTATGTTGATGCGGGAAGTTTATTGATTGTCGGTAACCGTGTCAATGCCCATGAGCTAGGATTGAAAGCCGGCAGCGCGATCTTGATCACCGGCGGATTTGACACAGTAGAAGAAGTGAAAAGACTTGCTGACGAATTGGAACTCCCGGTTATTTCTACGAGTTATGATACGTTTACTGTAGCGACAATGATAAATAAAGCGATTCATGACCGGTTAATTAAAAAAGATATCGTACTAGCTTCAGATATTCTAATTCCAATCGATGAAACGCACTATCTTTTTCAGCATGATAAGGTCGAGAGGTGGCACGAACTAAACCGTGAAACCATGCACAGCCGTTATCCAGTAGTGGATCAATCAAACCGGGTAACCGGAGTGGTTACATCTAAAGATATCATTGGGGTACCCGAGGAGATTACCATTGAAAAAGTTATGACTCGTTCGCCTCTAACTGTAACTGAGAAAACGTCAGTAGCAGCCTGTGCACATATGATGATCTGGGAAGGAATTGAGTTACTCCCTGTAACAGGTTCCTCCCATAAATTAATTGGTATTCTCACTCGTCAAGATGTGTTAAAAGCGATGCAGATGATGCAAAAACAGCCTCAAGTTGGGGCTACCTTCGATGATCTGATCACGACAGAATTAAAAGAACATAAGTCAGAAAATGAAATATCCTTCTCCTGTGAGATCACACCGCAGATGACGAATCATTTAGGAACCGTTTCATACGGTGTACTGATGACCCTCGTAACAGAAACAGCCCGCAAGGCTTTACGTAGAATTAAAAAAGGTGATCTTGTTGTTGAAAATGTAACGTTCTATTATATCAAGCCCGTTCAGATCGAGAGCGAGATACAATTCATTCCAAGAGTCTTAGAGGTAAGCAGGAAATTTGGAAAAGTAGATGTTGAGATATATCATGACGGTAAGATTGCAGGAAAGGCTATGATGATGGCTCAATTGATCGACCACCGTTCATAAACATAAAAAAAGTCCCCTTCGGAGGGACTTTTACTACTATCTTCAGTTTGTTTCTTTAGCTTCTTCTCGAGCAAGGGTTAAGAAATGCTTGTACATTTTCCAGCCCATTAATAATAGAACAATTCCGTACGCCAGGAAAATCAGAGCAACCCAAAGCTGTACACGTCCTTCGACGGCGGTTAACTCGTTTAATCCGAAGGAAGCCAAGAATGCTCCGAGTGCCATTTTTGCTTTTGTTCCTGTCCATTGTTTATAAAAAGGCTCTTTTGCACGTACTTCCCGAACTTTATAAAACACATACAGAGCAAAAGAAAGTATAATTAGGATAATAAAAATCGGCATTAAAAATTCCCCCAAGTAGTTACTCCATTATATTGTAAACGTTTAAAACAAGAATTGCCACAACAAGGTCTAAAAGGAGTTCATTATGAAAGAGGAAATTTTAAATCAAATCAAACGATCTGAACGAATCATAATTCACAGGCATGTAAGGCCAGATCCAGATGCTTTAGGTTCACAGGGCGGACTTGCAGCTATTATAAAAGCGAGTTTCCCAGAGAAGGAAGTCTTCTTAGTAGGCGAAGAGGATGAAAATCTTACCTTTTTGAACACGATGGATTCAATTGAAGATGATATATACAGTGGAGCATTGGTCATTATATGCGACACAGCAAACTCACCGAGAATTAGTGATTCGCGCTATTCTTTGGGTGATACAGTCATCAAGATTGATCATCACCCAAATGAGGATCCTTATGGTGATCTAGTATGGGTAGATACAACAGCTAGTTCCACCAGTGAAATGATTATGGACTTTTATCTTTTTGGTGCAGAAAAAGGGCTGAAATTGAATGCTCAAGCGGCGAGGCTTCTCTATTCGGGTATTATAGGTGACACAGGACGTTTCTTATTCTCCAATACAACGGAAAAGACACACAGGTATGCCGCCCTATTATTGAAAACAGGCTTTTCACCTTCAGAGATTCATGAAAATCTTTATAAGATTTCTGAAAAACTTGTAAGGTTAAATGGCTATGTACTTCAGCATTTTGTCATTTTAGATGAATGTGTAGGTTATATTCATCTCACAGAAGACACTTTGAAAACTTTTAATACGAATGCGAGTGAAGCGTCGCTTCTGGTTAATTCATTTTCACATGTTGAAGGATTATTAGCATGGGTTTTCTTTGTGGATGAACCAGATCAAATACGGGTCAGACTCCGTTCTAAAGGACCGGTTGTAAATAAGATCGCTGCCAAGTTTAATGGAGGTGGACACCCAAGAGCCTCTGGAGCCACTGTATATACAAAGGAAGATACTGAGGCTGTACTTTTAGAATTAAGAAAAGCATGTATCGAATATAAGACAAAATAAAAAGGCCTCATGGGGGGCCTTTTTACACTTTTGAAGAATTTTAAAAGTGTATTAATTTTTTTCAGGGATGAACCAAGAGCCAAGATCAGTAACATCTTCGTGAACTTTTAAGTTTAATTTTACAAGCTCTCTTTTAATTAAATCTGCTACTTCTTTCGTTTCTGCGAAAGCAGAGAAACCATTTTGTAATTCTTTAACCTTTTCACGTGCTAGTTCTTTTCGATTAATAATCATTTAGTTTCCCCCCATTATTCACTCTTTTGTTAATATTGTATACAAAGAATGGGGTAAATGCCATTCTGCTGCCCAAAGATTCATAAAAATGTAATATATAGCCCATTATTTATGCATAATCATTCAATCAGACGAGCAGAAACATAGATTCGGAGTACCCCAGTGTACAGATAAAGGTGGTCGATTTTAACTGCATACTTTTGATCATCATCTAGCTGAAAAGGTTTATTTTCAATAGCTTGTACGAGCAAAACATGGCTTTTAGCGATTGTCTCAGTATCTTCTCCTATTAAATGCTCAAGGTCATCCTCAACCGCTTTAGTTAAATGCAGTTTTGTGAGGTTAGATAATTTATCTGATGAGGTGTTTGAAAAACGGGCATTAATTTCATGCAGTTTAAACTTTTTGGCTAGTTCTTCGTTTGCTCTTTTATCATCAGAAGTCAGAATTTCATTTTTCTTCTCAAGATCTATAATAATAGAATTCTTTTCTTTCAATTTATTTACAAGACGTTCATGTGCTAACCCGCCCTGAAATAGGAAAAATGCCCAGCCGATGATAAAACCGATTGCGACTCCTGCAAAAAAACGCTGGTAGCCTTTTCGTTGATATAGCGGCGGAATCCTCATTAGTTCATATGCTCCTGGCTGAGCCATTGAATTAATATAATAGCCGTATTAGCACCTGCGATTGCAACAAAGATATAAGTTAGTTGTTTGAAAATCTCAAACGTAGCTCCATTTTCAAAACTTCTTTCAAAGTTTGAGATGGTATCAAATGTACCTCCGATTGCTGCAACGATTGCCCAGATTTTAAGCTTTTTAGCCAGTTCCATCATTTCGAGAATAGGGGCTTTTCCAACAAGAAATGCTGCGAGTCCGCCAATTAGTGCTCCTCCTAGAAGCACACCGAATGCAATTGCAAAATCCAGAATTATGTTTGCAAAAAAATCGCGTACCATGAGAACCCTCCTCTATTATTCAATGTATGGACAACAAAAGAAGAGTATGCTCGTTTTACCGATAAAGAGTTAACGGGACATGGGTTAACCTGTTTCATTAACATGTTCTGACTTCTGTACTATAATGGAGTTGGAAATAGGTGCAAAAAAGGAAGTGAAGATATGGGATTTGTTCCTCTGCATATACATAGCGAGTATTCTCTTCTCGAAAGCTCTTGTCGTATAGATGCACTTGTAGCACAGGCTTCTGCATTTGGTTTTTCAGCATTGGCCTTAACAGATAAAGCCAATATGTACGGTGCGCTGAAATTTTATACAGCCTGCAAGAAAGCGGGAATAAAACCAATTTTAGGTCTGGAAGCAGATATTGTTGAACAGGATCTGCAAGGTGATCCACAAAGAAATCAATGGAGTAAAATCCTTTTATATGCACAAAACATAGAGGGCTATAAGAATTTATTGAAGCTTTCAACCTTGATGCAAACGAAGCGGGATGGTGATATCACTCCCATTACATATGAGGAATTATCACAACACTCAAAAGGTTTGGTTGCACTATCTTCAGGTCCGGAAGGGGTTATTCAGGAGCATCTTGCAAATGAAGCAAGGAACAATGCATCTTTGAAAAAAAAGCTTCAGAATTATCTGCAATTGTTTCCCGACCGTTTTTTTCTGGGTCTCGAAGATCATGGGACAGGTCTGGATAAAACGATTAATCTTCAACTGCAATCCCTCTCCAGAGAGTTTCATATTCCACTCCTTTGTGCACATGAAACGTATTATCTGAAAGCAGAGGATGCAAATGCACATGATATTCTAATATGCATTAAGCAAGGAGAGAAACTGAATAATACTGACCGTTATAAACTGCCGACTGGAGAGTATTATTTTAAATCTCAAAGTGAAATGGAAAACTTGTTTTCTTCTGAGGAATTAGCAGAAACAAAAAGGCTTGCTGACATGTGCAGTCTTGAGATTAAATTAGGAGAAATCGCTCTACCAAAATATCCTGTTCCTAATGGCAGAGATAGTTTTGAATACTTGAAGGAGCTATGCCATGCAGGGGTTGAAAATAGATATCAGACGATAACTACTAAAATTGAAAAACGTCTTCAATATGAACTTGAAATTATACAGAGCATGAAATTTGAAGACTATTTTCTAATCGTGTGGGACTTTATGAAATATGCACATGACGTAAAAATGATTACAGGACCTGGAAGGGGGTCTGCTGCGGGATCATTAGTCGCTTATGTGCTCGAGATTACAAATGTAGATCCTATTCGCCATAATCTTATTTTTGAACGTTTTCTTAATCCGGAACGTATTACAATGCCGGATATTGATATAGATTTTCCAGATAATAGGCGCGATGAAGTTTTAAGATATGTAGCAAAAAAATATGGGACAGACAATGTGGCTCAAATAATTACATTTGGAACACTTGCTGCAAGAGCTGCTGTAAGAGATGCGGGAAGAGTAATGGATTTCTCTCCTTCGCTTATTGATCAAACGGCAAAAAACATTCCCTCAAGACCAGGGATTTCTTTAACAAATGCATTGAAAGAATCGCCTGGCTTGCAGCAGGCATTCAATTCAGACCCAAGTGTTAAAAAGCTGATTGAAATTGCGATGACGCTTGAAGGGCTTCCGAGGCATGCTTCTACACATGCAGCAGGTGTTGTCCTTTCTGGTGCTCCACTTGTTAATACGGTACCCCTGCAATCAGGGCATGATGGAATTCCTCTTACACAATATAGTATGGAATGGCTGGAAGCTGCTGGTCTTTTGAAGATGGATTTTCTTGGTCTGCGCAATCTTTCATTAATTGAAAATATTTTGCTTTCCATTGAAAAAAATGAACATATCAGGATCGAACTTAATGAGATTCCATTCACTGACCCAAAGACTTTTCAGCTTCTTTCGCAAGGGGATACAACTGGTGTTTTCCAGTTAGAGTCAGATGGGATGAGAAAAGTTCTGCAGCAGCTAAAGCCTACTGAGTTTGAAGACATTGTTGCTGTTAATGCACTTTACAGACCTGGTCCGATGCAGAATATTCCTGATTATATCGCAGGAAAAAACGGACAAAAAAAGGTTGAGTACATGCACCCTGATCTTGAGCCCATCTTAAAAAGTACTTACGGAGTTATTGTATATCAGGAACAGATCATGCAGATCGCTACAAAAGCAGCAGGCTTTACACTCGGTGAGGCAGATTTGTTAAGGAGAGCAGTTGGAAAGAAAAAACGGGAAATTTTGATGAGAGAACGCGAACATTTTGTTGCAGGCTGCTTAAAACAAGGCTATGATGAAAAGTCTGCAGATGCTCTATATGATCTGATCGTCCGGTTTGCTGATTATGGGTTTCCAAGAAGCCATGCTGTAGCATATAGCGTTATTGCCTATCAGCTCGCCTTTTTAAAAGCAAATTATCCTATTCATTTTATGGCTGCATTACTTTCAAGTGTTATTGGCAATCATGATAAAGTAAACCAGTATATTAAAGAGTCTAAGCAAAAAGGAATTCACATTTTTTCTCCATCAATTAAAAAAAGCACTCCCATATTTACACCAGAACAATCTGGAATACGCTTTGGGCTGCTGGCAGTAAAAAATGTCGGTCTGAATGCCATCAGGACGTTAATGGAAGAAAACAAAAAAGAGCCGTTTCAGGATTTATTTGAAATATGTGCCCGGTGTCCGCAAAAAGCAGTGAACAAACGAACACTTGAATCGCTGATCTTTGCAGGTGCTTTAGATGATTTAGGTGAAGACAGAGCCGTTTTGTTAGCCTCACTTGAAACTGCTATAGAATATGGTGAAGAGTTTCAGGAGATATCAAGAAAAAATCAGATGTATTTATTTGATGACGATATTAACCTTCCTAAGCCATCTTACGTAAGTGTCCAGCCGTTTCAAGATAGCGAGAAACTGAAATTTGAAAAAGAATCATTAGGATTTTTCTTTTCATCTCATCCTTTGGAAAGGTTCCGTTCTGTGCTTAAAAGCTGGGCGGCAGCAAACATAGCAGGAATAAAAGGGAAAGATTCGTCTATACGCCTTGGCGTTTTAATAGATAAAGTGCGTGTCATAAAAACGAAAAAAGGAGAACTTATGGCCTTTCTTTCGATAAGTGATGAAACAGGTGAGACAGAAGCTGTAGTTTTTCCAAAAGTGTACGAGCAATATCATGGACTTCTGCAAAAAGGGCAGCAATTGTTCTTGGAAGGAAGTGTTGAACAGCGTAATGATGCTTTGCAGGTTTTAATTAATAAAGTAAAGCCATTACAAGAACTTAAATTAAAAGACCAATCAGCTGTATTTATCAAAATTGATAAACAGCACCGTTCACCTGAACATTTGAATGCGATCAAGACAATATTAGATTCATCCAAAGGAACCGTTCCTGTTGTATTGATTTATGAAGAAACAAGACAAAAAGTACAGATTTTCCAAAAAATAGAGGCAACAGAAGACTTGCTCTTGGAACTTCAATCTATTACAGGTGAAGGGAATGTCGTTTTTAAAAGAAATTAATAACTTTACAGCTTGTTTACATTTGATATAATGAATGAGTCAATAACAGTGGTCTGACCACCTCCTAATTTGACTCATCAATCTTAAATATAAAAACATTAGGAGATGAAATGATGTCTACTTTACGAGAAGAAGCACTACACATGCACAGAACTCATCAAGGAAAACTGGAATCAAAATCTAAGGTGCCAGTACGAAATGCTAAGGACCTAAGCCTTGCTTATTCTCCTGGTGTTGCAGAACCATGTAAGGATATTTATGATGACAAATCGAAAGTTTATGATTATACGATGAAAGGTAATACTGTAGCTGTTGTCTCCGATGGAACAGCGGTATTAGGTCTAGGTAATATTGGGCCAGAAGCAGCACTTCCTGTTATGGAAGGTAAAGCTGTATTGTTTAAAAGTTTCGCAGGTGTTGACGCTTTTCCAATCTGTTTAAACACTACGGATGTGGATAAGATTGTTGAAACAGTTAAACTTCTTGAACCGACATTTGGCGGTGTTAACTTAGAAGATATCGCCGCACCTAATTGTTTCGTAGTTGAAGAACGTTTGAAAAAAGAAACGAACATTCCGATCTTTCATGACGATCAGCATGGAACAGCTATTGTGACCCTGGCTGGACTTGTGAATGCTTTGAAGTTAACTGGACGTGAAATGTCTAAGATTAAAGTTGTCGTAAATGGTGCGGGTGCTGCCGGTATTGCAATTATTAAATTGTTAGACCGCTTCGGGGTAAAAGATATCATCATGTGTGACACGAAAGGTGCTATATATGAAGGCCGTCCATTTGGCATGAATTCGGTAAAAACAGAAGTAGCCTCTTTTACAAACCGCACAAAACAAGAGGGTACTCTTGCTGATGTTATCAGTGGTACTGATGTTTTTGTTGGTGTTTCTGTAGAAGGAGCTCTAACAAAAGCGATGGTCGAATCTATGAATTCAGAGCCTATCATTTTTGCTATGGCTAACCCTAACCCTGAGATCATGCCTCATGAAGCACGTGAAGCAGGAGCAATGGTCATTGGTACAGGGCGTTCAGATTTTCCTAACCAAGTAAATAACGTATTGGCTTTCCCGGGAATTTTCCGTGGAGCATTAGATGTAAGAGCAACACATATTAACGAAGAAATGAAGATTGCAGCTGTTCATGCGATTGCAAGTCTAGTAAATCCAATGGAATTAAGTGCAGAATATGTTATTCCTGCGCCGTTTGATCCAAGAGTGGCTCCAGCGGTTGCTGCGGCTGTAGCCACTGCCGCTATGGAAACTGGAGTAGCTAGAATCCGTATGAATCCAGCAGACATCGCTGAAAAGACAAAGAGACTTGCCATCATCGGAAAAGATGAATGAAACCGGTAAAGGAGAGAGGAATGTCTGTCCAGCCTACCGAAAAAGTATATGTTGAAATTTTAAAAAAAATAAAAGCAATAATTGTAGAAGATCGCCTTCAGGCAGGTGACAAACTTCCATCAGAGCGGGAACTCAGTGACCGCTTAAATGCTGGAAGGTCATCTGTGCGGGAGGCGTTAAGAGCTCTTGAATTGCTTGGTTTAATTGAAACGAGACGGGGAGAGGGTACTTTCATACGCGAGGCAACAGGTCACAGGCTGGTAGAAGTGCTCGCTTCTTTTATCCTTAATGATGAAAAAGCCCGGCAGGATTTGCAAGAAACACGTTACATCGTGATTAAAGACTGTGTAGAGCTTATAGTAATGAGAGTCACCCCCTTAGAGTTAAACCACTTGAAAAAGTTAATACAGCAATTTGAGCAAAGCTCTAAAGAAAAAGTAAATGAAATCTGTAGAAGATTCGAAAAAAATGTCATTCAGTCGTGCGGCAATCATCTTCTTTATCGTTTATATGTAGAATTAACGGGTTATGGGTCATCGTTACAACGGAAAGACTCGAATTGGTCTCCAGAAATGTGCATAGAAGTTTTAACACTTCTAAAAGATAAAGATGCACAGAAGCTAACGGATTTGTTATCAAAACAAAACGATGCCCTAAACGCAATCGAATAGGTGGTGTTATTCATTCATGATTAAAGGATTGTTCGTAAAAAAGAAAAAATATGCCACAATACCTACTGGTAAAGTAAAGCAGGATGTACCTGAAGGAATTATGACAAAATGCCCTGAATGCAAACACATTATGGTAACGAAAGAGCTAAGAAAAAATCTGCTTGTTTGCCAAGGCTGTCAGTATCATTATTCAATGTCTTCGCAAGAAAGAATTGCGAGTTTGATCGATGAGGGTACCTTTTCTGAATACGACGCAAATATGATCTCAGAAAATCCATTGGAATTTCCTGATTATTTGGAAAAACTTGAGAGTGACCGTAAGAAAACAAAAATAAACGAAGCTGTAGTGACCGGTAAAGGCCAAATTAACGGTATGGATGTCACACTTGCAGTAATGGATTCTCGTTTTCGAATGGGAAGCATGGGATCGGTGGTAGGAGAAAAAATTACCCGTGCTATTGAGAAAGCTATCGAGAATCAAACACCTTTCATCATTTTTACTGCATCAGGCGGTGCACGGATGCAAGAAGGTGTTCTTAGTCTTATGCAGATGGCCAAGACGAGCGTGGCTCTAAAAAGGCTGAGTGATAAAGGGTTATTGTTCATTTCAGTTATGACACATCCTACTACTGGCGGAGTTTCGGCTAGCTTTGCTTCAGTAGGTGATTATAATTTTGCTGAACCAAGAGCACTGATCGGTTTTGCAGGAAGAAGAATAATCGAACAAACAATCCGCCAGGAGCTTCCTGAAGATTTTCAGACAGCAGAATTCTTATTGAAACATGGTCAGCTAGACGGTGTAATTCACCGCAGCGACATGAAGAAAACGCTCGGTACATTATTAAAGATCCATACAGAAGGGAGGCTTAAGCATGGCGGCAGAACTCGAATTTGAAAAGCCGATTCACGAGCTCGAGAAAAAAATAGCGGAATTAAAGTCTTTTATGGATGAGAAAGATATTGATCTTACAGATGAAATTAAAAGACTTGAAGAGAAGCTTTCAAGATTGGAAAACAGCACGTATTCTGAAATGAAACCATGGGATCGTGTTCAAATCGCCAGACATGCTGAACGTCCTACAACCCTTGATTATATAAACTACCTGTTTACGGATTTCATTGAATTGCACGGAGACCGTCTTTTTGGCGATGATGAAGCGATCGTAGGAGGAGTCGCTTTTTATAAAGACCTTCCAGTTACCGTTATCGGCCACCAAAGAGGGAAAGATACGAAGGAAAACCTGCGCCGTAACTTTGGTATGCCTCATCCAGAAGGATACAGAAAAGCTTTACGATTAATGAAGCAAGCTGAGAAGTTTAATAGACCTATCATTTGTTTTATTGATACAAAGGGAGCATTCCCAGGAAAAGCTGCAGAAGAAAGAGGGCAAAGCGAAGCGATTGCCCGCAATCTGGTAGAGATGGCAGGATTAACCGTTCCTGTTATTTGTGTTGTAATAGGAGAAGGCGGAAGCGGCGGCGCTCTAGCATTGGGTGTAGGTAATTATGTACACATGCTGGAGAATTCCACTTATTCGGTTATTTCTCCAGAAGGTGCAGCTGCTATTCTCTGGAAAGATGCATCTCTTGCTAAAAAGGCTGCAGAATCTATGAGAATTACAGCACCTGATTTGAAGGAACTAGGAATTATAGATGAGATTATTGAAGAAGTAAAAGGTGGAGCGCATAAAGATGCAAAACGCCAAGCTGAACTTATGGATGAAGTTTTAGAAACTTCTTTAGATGCTTTACTGTCAATGTCTCAAGAAGAGCTCATTAATCAGCGTTATGAAAAATATAAAAAAATCGGACAATTTGGGTTTGTAAACGATTCCATTGTTGTTAAATAGGGAATGTGCCTTTCCGCCATAGGAAAGGCGCATTTTTTTGCCTATTGTTGTCTATTGTGTTCAACATTTGAACATGATATTTTAATAAGACGAGAGAACTAGAGAGGTGAAATGTTTCATGAAACGGATAGGAGTTCTAACAAGTGGAGGCGACTCTCCTGGTATGAATGCTGCGATTCGTGCAGTTGTTCGAAAAGGGATCTACCACGAATTAGAAGTTTATGGGATATACAATGGTTATGCAGGACTGATCTCAGGGAATATAAAGAAACTGGAGCTAGGTTCTGTTGGAGATATTATTCATCGAGGCGGAACAATGCTTCATTCTGCCCGCTGCCTGGAGTTTAAAACCCCGGAAGGCCAGCAAAAAGGTATTGAGCAGTTAAAGAGATTTGGAATTGAAGGATTAGTTGTAATTGGTGGAGACGGATCCTTCCAAGGCGCAAAGAAATTATCTGAACAAGGATACCCTACAATCGGGGTACCTGGAACGATCGATAATGACATTCCTGGAACTGATTTCACAATTGGTTTTGACACAGCATTGAATACAATTATCGATGCGATTGATAAGATCCGCGATACGGCTACTTCTCATGAACGCACTTATATCATTGAAGTGATGGGACGCGATGCAGGAGACCTTGCTCTTTGGGCAGGACTGGCTGATGGAGCTGAGACCATTCTCATTCCAGAAGCAGAACATAAAATGGAACAAGTTGTTCAAAAGCTTCAAAGAGGACACGAACGCGGTAAGAAGCATAGTATTATTATCGTTGCTGAAGGCTGTGGAAGTGGTGTAGATGTTGCCAAGGAAATCGAATCTCTTACAGGATTTGAAACTAGAGTTACCGTTCTGGGACATATCCAGCGCGGAGGTTCCCCAACTGCATTTGACCGTGTCTTAGCGAGCCGTTTAGGGGCTCAAGCCGTTGAGCTGCTTTTACAAGGAAAAGCTGGACGAACTGTAGGTATTGAAAATAACAAACTTGTGGATTATGACATTACAGAGGTTTTATCTAGAAAACATTCGATAGATAAAGATATGTACAGATTATCTCAGGAATTATCCATATAAACCGCTTAATGCATCGTATGGCTGCAGTCTTGCTTCAGTCCGTACGATGCCTTCTTGCGAATATGAAAATCAGGAGGCCATTTACATGATGCGCAAAACAAAAATCGTTTGTACAATAGGTCCTGCAAGCGAAAGCATTGATAAATTAAAAGAATTGATGAATGCCGGGATGAACGTTTCCCGTCTAAATTTCTCACACGGTGATTTTGATGAGCATGGACAGCGAATCAAAAATATACGAGAAGCTTCTAAAGAACTCGGAAGAACGGTTGCTATTCTCTTGGATACAAAAGGTCCTGAAATCCGTACTCAAACCCTTGAAGGCGGCGTAGCTGAACTTGTAGCAGGAAATGAATTGATCATTTCCATGGAAGAAGTAGTTGGTAACGATAAAAAGATTTCAGTTACATATCCCGGACTTGTTGAGGATGTGGAAGTAGGTTCAAAAATCCTGCTTGATGACGGTCTCATTGAACTAGAGGTTGTTGAAATCAAAAGCAACGAATTAATTACTAAAATTTTAAATTCAGGAACGTTAAAGAACAAAAAAGGTGTTAACGTACCAAACGTAAGTGTGAAGCTTCCGGGAATCACAGATAAAGATGCAAAAGATATCGAGTTTGGAATTCAGCAAGGTGTTGATTTTATCGCAGCATCTTTTGTACGCCGTGCGACAGATGTGCTTGAAATCCGTGAAATTTTGGACCGAAACCAGGCAAACCATATTCAAATCATCCCTAAGATTGAGAACCAGGAAGGTGTCGATAACATCGATGAAATCCTTGCTGTATCTGACGGCTTAATGGTAGCTCGCGGTGACTTGGGTGTGGAAATCCCAGCTGAAGAAGTACCTCTTGTTCAAAAAATGTTGATTAAGAAATGCAACGAGCTTGGGAAACCAGTTATTACAGCAACACAAATGTTAGATTCCATGCAGCGCAATCCACGTCCTACACGTGCGGAAGCGAGTGACGTTGCCAACGCAATCTTCGACGGAACTGACGCAATCATGCTATCTGGTGAAACAGCTGCAGGTAACTATCCTGTAGAAGCAGTTTTAACTATGCATAAAATTGCAAGCCGTGCTGAGAGCTCCCTTAATTATAAAAATCTTTTATCATCAAAGAGCAAGGAAAGTAAGACGACCATTACAGATGCAATTTCACAGTCTGTTTCCTTTACTGCTTTAAACCTCGATGCAGATGCAGTGATCACGGCGACTGAAAAAGGCCAAACGGCTCGTATGATTTCAAAGTATCGTCCGAAAGCACCGATCATTGCTGTTACTAGCAATGAAGATGTTTGCCGCAAGCTTGCACTGGTTTGGGGAGTTACACCAGTCTTGGGTGAAAAAGCAAAGACAACTGATGAAATGTTCCAAGTGGCAATTGATTCTGCCCTAAAAGCAGATGCTGTTCACCATGGCAATCTAGTTGTTATTACTGCAGGAGTTCCAGTTGGTGAATCAGGTTCAACCAACTTAATGAAAGTTCATATCATTGGTGATGTACTTGCTAAAGCTCAAGGCATTGGACAATCATCTGCTTCAGGTAGAGTTATTGTGGCTAAAACAGCGCAAGAAGCTATGGAGAAGATGATAGAAGGTGCCATCCTAGTAACGGTTGGCACAGACCGTGATATGATGCCTGCATTTGAAAAAGCTGCTGCTGTAATAACAGAAGAAGGCGGTCTAACGAGCCATGCTGCTGTTTGCGGTGTATCTTTAAGCATACCGGTAATTGTCGGTCTTCAGAATGCAACAGACATCTTTACAGACGGACAGGAAATTACAATTGATGCATCAGTTGGATACATTTATGATGGAAGAAAAAATGTAATCTAATAAATGAAAAAGAGAAGGGGACGAAACCTTCTCTTTTTTTATACGTAAATAGGATAGAGGAAAGAGTTTCGCCTCTTATTCTTTGTTGAGTGAAAGCGGTGGTTAATTTGTTCAGAGTGTTATTGCTCATATTTATTCTTGTACCTGCCATTGAAGTAGGAACTTTCATTTTTGCAGGAAGATATATCGGTATTCCAGCTACAATTGCATGTATTTTTCTCACAGGAATTATAGGTGCGTATCTGGCAAAAAGAGAAGGAACAGAAACGATAAAAAGGGTAAAGCTTCAGCTTGAAAGCGGTCAGATGCCGGGAGATGCCGTTCTGGATGGAGCGTGTATTTTAGTTGGAGGCGCACTGCTGTTAACACCCGGCTTTCTTACAGATATAGCAGGATTTTCTTTGCTGTTTCCGCCTATCAGAAAAGGGGTTAAGATTTGGCTGAAAGCTAAACTATATAATAAAATAAAATCTGGTCAGTTTTATTTTATAAGAAGACCATAAAAAAAGAATGGAAAAAGTGACTAGAAAAAAAGAACGCTGCAAATAGCAGACGTTCTTTTTTAAGTTTATTTCACTGGCTTCGTTATAAATTGGTAAATTTCATGGAAGAACTTTGCTTCATATAACGCCCTGATCACAACGAGAAAAACAGGACCGATAATTAAACCGACAAATCCAAACAGCTGGAACCCTGCAAACAATGCAGCAAGAGTCGCAAGAGGATCTAATCCAATCGTTTGAGACAATAACTTCGGCTCCATAATCTGCCTCTGAATAACGACAACCCCATATAGGATAGATAGTCCGATTGTCAGAGTATAGTTACCGGTTAAGAAACAATAAGCGATCCATGGCAAAAAAACAGCTCCTGTCCCAAGGTAAGGAAGCAGATCGATCGCGCCTATCAAAACTGAAATGGTTACGGCGTAATCAATTCTAAGGATAAGAAGTCCGATTAATACGATGCATGCTGTAATAGAAATTAAAGTCAGCTGTGCTTTCAAAAAACCAAACAAGGCTTTCCGAAGCTCAATATACACTGTTTTTACCGTGTAAGTAAGTTTCTCAGGAAATATAGCTGTTAAAAATCCCGTTAATCTGTACCAGTCCTTGCTGATAAAAAACGCCGCAAGCAATGAAAATATAAAAACAGTTAAAAAGGTTGGCAAACTGACAATCATTAATGACACACTATTAATAATAGCTTGGGTAATGCCTGTTACATTCGTAGTGATGCCTGTACCAATTTTTTCGATATTATCCATTACAGTTTCTTGCTGATCGGTTCCTAATTTGCTGTAAATAGAAAGTAAGTCGTGATAAAGTGGCAGAATGTTGGTTTTAAAATAGTGCTCAAAATAAAAGACGAGCTCTTGAATATAAGAGGGCAGTTCATGCGCAATATAAGCAAATCCAGTCATCATTTCCTGAATAAGCAAAGTCAGGATTAATATTAGGAATCCTAAAAGAGCAAATATAGAGATAATAACGGCTAGTGCTCTGTTCATCTTAAAACGCTGCTCTAAAATACCTACTAATGGATTTATGATAAGTGCAATAACTGCGCCTGCAATAAAAGGATAAAGAATACCTGAAACATAATACCCGGTGAGAATAAGAGCGGCAGCAATAAAAATAATATAGCTCAAACGTATAATCCGCTGAGTCAGTTCTGGCTGCAAGGTTCAACACCTGCTTTCTTAGAAAATGTAGAGAGGAAATTTTTATGGAGCCTTTAATTTTTTTAGTTGGTTTATTAATCATTGGGGTTGCTGCTAAGAACCAGTCCCTCATGATTGCAGTAGTATTTTTATTAGTGCTGAAATTTACAGGTTTGGGTGGAAAATGGTTTTCTGTCTTACAGCAAAAAGGCATAAACTGGGGAGTTACGATAATCACTATAGCAGTGTTAATACCTATTGCTACTGGTGAGATCGGTTTTAAACAGCTGCTGGAATCACTGCGGTCTACCTATGCGTGGATCGCCCTATTATCCGGAATTTTCGTTGCCGTTATTGCCAGCAGGGGACTGCATTTACTTCAAGACGATCCGCATATTACTGCAGCATTAGTGTTTGGAACAATTCTTGCCGTCGCCTTATTTAAAGGAGTTGCGGTAGGTCCATTAATCGGTGCAGGAATTGCCTATTTAGCGATGAAAATAGTAGGCTTATTTTCAGCGTAACAACCATAAAACGCATGAATTAAGCGATATCCGTTCACAAAAATCAGATTATTGTTTATAATTGATGTGTATGTCCCATTTCCTTTAAATAGTCTTTCATTTTTCTTGCCTCTTTTTTTAGGAGAAAAATGTAAGCTCTTTCTATTTTTTAAAAAATGAAACAATTAAAGGAGAAGAGAGAATAACAGAAAAAAAGGAGAGATAGCCATGACAGCTACAAGAGGATTAGAAGGAATTGTTGCAACAACATCTTCTGTCAGCTCTATCATTGACGATGTATTAACCTATAGAGGATACAGCATTGATGACTTAGCTGAATATGCGACTTTTGAGGAAGTTGTATACTTGCTTTGGAATGGTAAACTGCCTAACCAATCTGAATTAGATCAGTTTAAAACGGAGCTTGCAGAAGCGAGCGAACTTCCTGCAGAATTGTTGGAACAAATGAAATCGCTTCCTTTGAAAAATGCACATCCAATGACAGTTCTGCGTACAATCGTATCTACATTAGCGATGTATGATAAGGATGCAGAGGATATGTCTGTGGAAGGAAACTACAAAAAAGCCATCCGTCTTCAGGCACAGATGTCTTCGCTAGTGACGGCATTTGCACGTATTAGAGAAGGAAAAGATCCTATATCTCCTAAAAAAGATCTAAGCTATGCTGCTAATTTCTTATATATGCTGACAGGCAAGGAGCCTGATGAAATTTCTGAAACTGCTTTTAATAAAGCACTTGTATTGCATGCAGACCATGAACTGAACGCTTCTACATTTACTGCGCGTGTATGTGTTGCGACACTTTCTGATATTTATTCAGGAATTACAGCAGCCATTGGGGCTCTTAAAGGACCTCTTCACGGTGGAGCAAATGAGCAAGTTATGAAGATGCTTTCTGAAATCGGAGAGGAAGCAAACGTTGAATCATACTTGGATAATGCGATTGAAAACAAGCAAAAAATTATGGGCTTCGGCCACCGTGTATACAAAAATGGCGATCCGCGCGCGAAACATTTGCGTGAGATGTCCAAGCAGCTTACTTCGATTACAGGCGAAGAAAAGTGGTACACAATGAGCGTGAAGATTGAAGATACGTTAAAGCAGAAAAAAGGATTGCTTCCTAACGTGGATTTCTATTCTGCTAGTGTTTATCATAGCTTGGGAATCGACCATGATCTATTTACACCAATCTTTGCTATCAGCCGTGTTTCCGGCTGGATCGCTCACATTCTGGAACAGTACGATAACAACCGTCTGATCCGTCCGCGTGCAGAGTATATAGGTCCTGATAAACAGCAATATATTACTTTAGAACAAAGATAATCTTTAAAAAAATATCACAATTTTAAAAAGAGAAGGGATTCTTCTTCTCTTTTCCCTATGTTTTTTAGTAGACTAGTATGGTAGATGTAATTGCAGAAATAGGAGGAATTTAGAATGTCTAACGGAGAACGTATTACAGTTGACAACGGAGTGTTGAATGTACCAAACCAGCCGATCATCCCTTTCATCGAAGGTGACGGAACTGGACCAGATATTTGGGCTGCTGCTTCCCGAGTTTTAGAAGCTGCTGTAGAAAAAGCATACAATGGGGAGAAAAAGATTGTATGGAAAGAAGTACTTGCAGGTGAAAAAGCTTTCAACCAAACAGGTGAGTGGCTGCCTGCAGAAACATTAGATGTTATTCGCGATTACATAATTGCGATCAAAGGACCTCTTACAACTCCAGTTGGTGGAGGAATCCGTTCATTAAACGTAGCATTAAGACAAGAGCTTGACTTGTTTACATGCCTGCGTCCTGTTCAATACTTTAAAGGTGTTCCTTCACCTGTTAAGCGTCCTGAGGATACAAACATGGTTATCTTCCGTGAAAACACAGAAGATATTTACGCAGGTATCGAATATGCAAGCGGATCTGATGAAGTGAAGAAATTGATTCAATTCTTGAAGGATGAGATGGGAGTAAACAAGATCCGTTTCCCTGAAACTTCTGGTATCGGAATTAAGCCTGTTTCTTCCGAGGGTACTCAGCGCTTAGTGCGTGCTGCCATTCAATATGCGATCAATGAAGGCCGTAAGAGCGTAACATTGGTTCATAAAGGAAACATCATGAAATACACTGAGGGAGCTTTCAAGAACTGGGGTTATGAGCTGGCAGAAGCTGAATTCGGAGATAAAGTATTCACTTGGGCTCAATACGACCGTATTGCTGAAGAGAGTGGCAAAGATGCGGCTAACAAAGCACAAGCTGATGCTGAGGCTGCTGGTAAAATCATCGTGAAGGATTCGATCGCCGATATCTTCTTGCAGCAAATTCTGACTCGTCCAGCCGAGTTTGATGTAGTAGCAACAATGAACCTGAACGGTGACTACATTTCTGATGCATTGGCTGCTCAAGTTGGCGGAATCGGTATTGCTCCTGGAGCAAACATCAACTATGAAACTGGACATGCTATTTTCGAAGCAACTCATGGCACTGCACCAAAATATGCAGGTCTTGATAAAGTAAATCCATCATCTGTAATACTTTCAGGTGTTTTGATGCTTGAACACTTAGGCTGGGGAGAAGCAGCTAAGCTTGTTCTTTCATCTATGGAAAATACAATTGCAAGTAAAGTAGTAACATATGACTTTGCTCGTTTAATGGACGGTGCAACAGAAGTTAAATGTTCAGAGTTTGCAGACGAACTTATCAAGAATATGTAAGCTTTCGGCCCCTTTCCAAAGGGGTCTTCTCTAAGACGTGAAATGAAAACGTTTTTTATAATGTTCCTGGAGGGAATAACATGGCAAACAAACGTAAAAAGATTTCAGTTATTGGTGGAGGATTTACCGGAGCGACAACAGCATTTATTTTAGGACAAAAAGAAATCGGGGATGTCGTGCTAGTTGATATTCCTCAAATGGAAAATCCTACAAAAGGTAAGGCTCTTGATATGATGGAAGCAAGTCCCGTGCAAGGGTTTGATGCAACAATCACAGGTACAAGCGATTATGCAGATACTGCTGGATCTGATGTAGTAGTCATTACTGCCGGTATTGCCCGTAAGCCTGGCATGAGCCGTGATGATCTTGTGAATACAAACGCAGGCATCATGAAGAGTGTTACGAAGGAAATCGTTAAGCATTCTCCTGAATGTACGATTATCGTATTGACCAACCCGGTAGATGCTATGACTTACACTGTATTAAAAGAATCAGGTCTCCCTAAAAACCGTGTAATCGGACAATCTGGTATTCTGGATACAGCTCGTTTCCGTACATTCGTTGCAATGGAACTAAATCTTTCTGTAAAAGACGTGACGGGTTTCGTTCTTGGCGGACACGGTGATGATATGGTTCCGTTGGTACGTTACTCCTATGCAGGGGGAATTCCATTAGAAAAACTAATCTCAAAAGATCGTCTGGATGCAATTGTAGAACGTACGCGTAAAGGCGGCGGGGAAATTGTTAACTTATTAGGCAACGGTTCAGCTTACTATGCACCAGCTGCTTCTTTAGTTGAGATGGTAGAAGCGATCGTGAAAGATCAGCGCCGAGTACTTCCTTCTATCGCATATCTTGAAGGTGAGTATGGATATGAAGGTATCTGTCTTGGGGTTCCGACCATTCTTGGTGGAAACGGTCTGGAAGAAATCATTGAATTAGAACTAACCGCTGAAGAAAAATCTGCTCTTGATCAATCTGCAGAATCTGTAAAGTCTGTTATGAAAGTTCTAGCATAAGTAAAAGGAAGATTCGGGAGCTTTCCCGAATCTTTTCTCCTATATAGAATGAAAGCGTTATCATAAAAGGGGGAAATAAGATGCTGATTGGAAAAAAGAGAAAACTTGGACGGAAAATTCATGAAATCCAAGCTGGCGAGAAGCTGGAAATGCAAGAAACGATTGAGGATAAAGATCTGTTGCTGTATCTTGGCTTAACTAATGATAATAATCCTCTTTTTATCCAGCATGATTATGCAACACTTACACCTTTTAAAAAACCAATTGTACCGCAAATTATGCTGATGGGTATGGTAACTTCCGCAATTTCAAAATATCTTCCCGGCCCAGGGAGCTCTATTACCAAATCTCAATTTAATTTTCTTAAACCTGTATATCATTATTCAAAACTTACATTCTTGTTTGAAATTACTGAAGTAGACCGGGATAGACATCTAGTTGCTATGAATGTGATAGCAAAAAATGAAGAGGGTACGGATGTGCTTCACGCCGAACTCCAAGTTTGTCCGCCATATCCTCCGAAGCCGATTACTTCTCATACAATGGAAAACTTTTAAACCCTTTCTTATGAAAGGGTTTATTTTTTCGTAACATGTAAATGTTGTGTAAAGGAATTGTTAACCCAGTGTGAAAATTTAACGTTTTTTGTACACACTAATAAAAAAATAGTATGATGAATCTGTACAAGTCGCTATAAAGGTGGGAATTTGAATGAGCCAAAAGTTACTCGTTGTAGAAGACGAAATTTCAATCTCAACATTGTTGCAATTCAATCTAGAACAAGCAGGATTTCAAGTAGTAACGGCAATGGACGGCAAAAGCGGATTAAAAAAAGCAGAAAGTGTAGTTCCTGACCTGATCATATTAGATCTAATGCTTCCAGAAATGGATGGTTTGGAAGTCTGCAAAGAGCTTCGTTTAAAGAAGCTGAATATTCCAATTCTCATGCTTACGGCTAAAGATGATGAATTCGATAAAGTGCTGGGTCTTGAATTAGGTGCGGATGATTATATGACGAAACCTTTCAGCCCAAGAGAAGTAGTTGCCAGAGTAAAAGCAATTCTGCGCAGAACTGCTGCAGCTGGCACGG
The DNA here is from genome assembly GCF_023715445.1 of Fictibacillus nanhaiensis. GTDB lineage: Bacteria > Bacillota > Bacilli > Bacillales > Fictibacillaceae > Fictibacillus > Fictibacillus nanhaiensis_D. The sequence continues at coordinate 939,393 of NZ_JAMBOD010000001.1, read as the reverse complement.
AATTTGAAAAACAAAAAGAAGAAGTTGAGCATTTGCGAATTGGTGAAGTGGATATTTATCCTGAGAATTATGAAGCCTACTTTAAGGAAAAAGCATTGGAATTAACACCGAAAGAATTTGAATTGCTCGTTTACCTTGCAAGGCATAAGGGCCGTGTCCTATCAAGAGAGCAGTTATTATCAGCGGTCTGGAACTATGATTTTGTAGGAGATACGAGGATTGTAGATGTTCATATCAGCCATCTCCGGGAAAAAATCGAAGCGAATACAAGGAAACCGATATATATTAAAACAATTAGAGGGTTAGGTTACAAATTAGAGGAGCCTCAATAATGAACGAATTTAAAAACCGGGTACTTACGCTTTTTTTACTCGGGATTTTACTTGTTTTTATCCTTCTTGCATTAATTATGAGCAATATCGTTCATCACAGTGTTAAAGAAAAAAGAATGCAGTTTTACGCTGGAGAACTTGGTTTGCTCGAACAAGTATTAAGTACAGAAGACCAGCCTTCAACGATAAAAAAGTTATTAAGATATGCTTCCGATGATTTAAAAGGTGAAATTTATGTTCTTGATTCTGACTGGAACGTTAAATACACATCAGATGGAAACAGTCCTCGAAATATGTCAGCTTTTTATCCGAAAAATCAATCTTCTGACCAGGAGCTTGTCCAAAAAAATGAAGATGGAATTATATATTATACGCTTGAAAGGTTGCAAAAAGATAATCCGGGCTATATACAGTTAGCCGTTCCAGAAGGTGCTGCAGAAGCAGATGAGAGAACAATCTGGATTATGATGTCCATTGGATTTCTAGTCTGTTTTATCATTATTTTATATGTCTCAATAAAGGTTATACATAAAATTGTACGTCCTGTAGAGGAAGCTACTCAAACAGCTAAAGAACTGGCTAAAGGAAATTTTAAAGCCAGAACCTACGAATATTATGGAGAAGATATTGGGGAGCTAAATTATTCACTGAATGTGCTGGCGCGTAATCTTGAAAAAATGACGAAATCACAAGAGTCTCAGCATGACAGATTAATCACGTTGATTGAAAACATGGGGAGCGGATTGATTTTAATAGATTCCAACGGATATATTAACTTAGTGAATAAAGCGTTTAAAGAGTTATTTAAAGAACATGCAGACTTCTGGACTGGTCACTTGTTCTATGAAGTATTTCCCCACGCTGAAATCAAAGATATCGTAAAAGAAACATATCTTACAGAAAAAAATGTCAGAAAGAATGTAGTCATTCCGATACACATTGAAAGAAAGCATTTTGATGTATACAGTGCTCCTGTACTCGATGTTAAAGGAAAACTTAGAGGGATTGTCCTAGTATTCCATGACATAACAGAATTAAAGAAACTGGAACAGGTGAGAAAAGATTTTGTAGCAAACGTTTCTCATGAACTGAAGACGCCGATCACTTCTTTAAAAGGTTTTGCTGAAACCCTTTTAGATGGGGCAGGAGAAAACGAAGAATTCCGTAATAAGTTTCTGACTATCATTCTTAATGAAAGTGACCGTTTGCAAGATTTAATTCAAGATCTCCTTGATCTTTCAAAAAGTGAGCAAGGGTTTCATCTGGACATACAACCAGTTAATCTTAAATCTTTAGTTCAAGAAACGGTAGAGATATTGCTTCCAAAGGCAGAAAAGAAAAACATTGACCTTTCATTAACTGTTGCCGGATCTCCGATGATGGATGGGGACCCTCCCCGTTTGAAGCAAATAATAATCAACCTTGTTTCGAATAGTCTAACTTATACACCAGCAAATGGTTCTGTAAAAGTAAATGTAGAAGAGAAGAATGAACACGTGAAGCTGACTATAAAAGATACAGGGATCGGTATTAAAGAAAGTGAAATTCCCCGCATATTCGAGCGCTTTTACCGAGTTGATAAAGCAAGAAGCAGAAACTCAGGCGGTACTGGGCTCGGGCTTGCAATTGTTAAACACTTAGTAGAAGCACATCACGGTACGATAAATGTACAAAGTAAACTTGGTGAAGGATCTGAATTCATTATCCTGTTTCCTAAAAAAATAGAGATATAAGATTTACAATTCCTTTACACCTCTGTTTTCAATAGTTAATAGAGATGCCGTACTATAAAAGTATCCTTTTTCAGTACCCCCTTAGCGAGAGTCCTTCTTGGATTCTCGCCTTTTTTTTGCACTTTAAATATAACTTGTTAAATGATTGAATCTCTTCTGAACCTTTATGTGTGTCCTTTCTATTTTTGTTTCTTTTAGCCATCATGATACAATAGAGTGTAGAGAAATAGCCTTCAGGAGGTAACGGACTTGGGAAAAAAAACAAATAAATTAGTTTTGGTTGATGGGAATAGTATTGCATACAGAGCGTTTTTTGCCTTGCCGCTTTTAAACAATGATAAAGGTGTTTACACAAATGCTGTATATGGTTTTACTCAAATGCTTCTTAGGATTTTAGAAGATGAAAAACCGACACATATGCTAGTTGCGTTTGATGCAGGAAAAACTACTTTTCGCCATAAAACGTTCGGTGAATATAAAGGCGGACGTCAAAAGACACCGCCTGAGCTTTCTGAGCAGTTTCCTTTTATCAGACAGCTGCTAGATGCTTTTAAGATTAAAAGATACGAGCTTGAAAATTATGAAGCAGATGATATTATCGGAACACTCGCCTCGCATGCTGCTGATGGTGACTGGGACGTAAAAGTGTTTACGGGAGATAAAGATTTATTGCAGCTTGTAACGCCTGATGTGGAAGTTGTTTTAACTAGAAAAGGCATAACTGAAGTTGAAGCCTATACGGTTGAACAAGTAAACGAGCGTTATGGAATCACCCCGGATCAAATCATCGATATGAAAGGACTGATGGGAGATCCATCGGATAATATCCCAGGAGTGCCGGGTGTTGGCGAAAAAACTGCAATTAAACTCATTAAGGAGTATGGATCTATTGAAAAAGTTCTGGATTCCATCGATCACATTTCAGGAGCTAAGTTAAAAGAGCGATTGAGTGAAAATAAAGATCAGGCACTAATGAGTAAAGAGCTTGCTACGATCACTAAAGAAGCTCCTATCGAACTAAGTTTAGAGGATACAAACTATGAAGGATATGAAAACTCTTCTGTATTTCCGTTATTCAAAGAACTCGGTTTCCAATCTCTTCTGGAACGCCTGGGAGGAGATGAAGACATACTTCCGGATACTGAAAAAGAAGAGCTGAACTTTCAAACCGTTTCTTCCATTGAGGAAAAAATACTGCAAAGCCCGTCCTCACTCGTTGTAGAAACGCTGACTGAAGATTACCACAGAGCGGATATTCAAGGCTACGCGATCAGCAACGAAAACGGAACGTATTATATTTCTTCTGGTCTTGCAGAAGGATCGAAAGAGTTTACAAACTGGCTCCAAGATGAAAACCAAAAGAAAAGAATGTTTGATGCAAAAAGAGCTCACGTTGCTTTAAAAGGACAAGGAATCGATTTAAAGGGCATTGAATTTGACATTCAGCTAGCATCTTATCTGCTTAACCCGTCAGAATCATTAGATGAGGTGGCAGATGTAGCTAAGCAATATGGAAAAATAACAGTAGACGTTAATGAGAAAGTTTATGGAAAGGGCGCAAAGAAAAAGCTTCCGGAAGAAGACATTCTTGCAGAGCACCTTAGCAGAAAAGCACATGCAATCTACACGTTAAGTGATGTATTAGCGGAGAAATTAGAAGAGAATGAACAAAGCAATCTTTTCTATGATTTAGAGATGCCATTATCACTCGTCCTTGCGAAGATGGAAGAGATCGGCGTAAAAGTAAAAGCAGACACTCTGAGAGAAATGGGTACTGACTTAGAAGCGCAGCTTTCTATACTGGAAAAAGAAATTCATGAACTTGCAGGCGTTTCGTTTAATATTAATTCTCCAAAACAGCTGGGTGAAATACTTTTTGAAAAATTAAACCTGCCTGCTATTAAGAAGACGAAAACAGGATACTCAACCTCAGTTGATGTATTAGAAAAATTAGAAGGTAAACACGAAATCATCAATAAAATATTGATTTACCGCCAGTTAGGTAAATTAAGATCAACTTATATTGAAGGCTTGTTAAAGGTTGTGCATGAGGATACAGGAAAAATTCATACCCGTTTTAACCAGGTCCTTGCACAGACAGGCCGTTTAAGTTCGATAGACCCTAATCTGCAGAACATCCCGATCCGTCTTGAGGCAGGAAGAAAAATCAGACATGCATTTGTTGCTTCTCAGCCTGAGTGGAAAATACTCGCTGCTGATTATTCGCAGATCGAGCTCCGGGTATTAGCCCATATTTCTAAAGATGAAAATCTGATGGAAGCTTTCCAAAGTGAAATGGATGTTCATACCAAAACGGCGATGGATGTTTTCAATGTCGGGGAGAATGAAGTTACTTCTGAAATGCGAAGACATGCTAAGGCTGTAAATTTTGGAATCGTCTATGGTATCAGTGATTATGGCTTATCTCAAAGCTTAGGAATAACGAGAAAAGAAGCAGGAGAATTCATAAAAACTTATTTAGAAAGTTTTCCTGGTGTACAAGCATATATGAAAGACAGCATTGCTGAAGCCAAACAAAACGGATATGTATCTACGCTGCTTCACAGACGCCGTTACCTTCCGGAAATCAACAGCAGAAACTTCAACCTTCGAAGCTTTGCTGAACGGACTGCTATGAATACACCAATTCAAGGTACAGCTGCTGATATTATCAAGAAAGCAATGGTGGATATGGACAAGCGCCTGATAGATGAAAATCTTGAAGCGAAGATGCTATTAACGGTACATGATGAACTGATTTTTGAAGCTCCTGAAAATGAAATTGATAAGCTGAAGGAAATTGTATGTGAGGTAATGGAACAGGCTGTACAGCTTGATGTTCCATTAAAAGTGGACGTTAGCTGGGGCGATTCATGGTTTGAAGCAAAATAAATATATGAACAGCTCCCCTGAACGGGGTGCTGTTTTTCATACTAAAGAGTGGTGAAAATAGTGCCCGAATTACCTGAAGTAGAAAATGTGAAAAATACACTCAATCAATTTTTGCCAGGAAAAGTGATTAAAGATGTAAAAATTTATTGGGAAAATATCATAAAGTATCCTGAAACAGAAGAATTTATTTTAAGATTAAACGGCCAGAAATTTGAACAAGTGTATCGCAGAGGTAAATTTTTAATTTTTTATTTAAATGAGGATGCTCTTGTTTCGCACTTAAGAATGGAGGGCAAATACGGATTGTTCGATGCAGGAGAACCTGCGGATAAACATAATCATGTTATCTTTTCTTTCACAGATGGGACAGAACTCAGGTACCGGGATGTAAGAAAATTCGGTACGATGCATGTGTTTCCGAAAGGAACAGAAGAAAGTCATCCCCCACTAAGCACACTAGGAGTTGAACCTTTATCCGATTCGCTTACAGCTGGACTTTTAAAAACGTTATTCGCTAAAACAAAACGCAATGTTAAAGCGGTATTGCTTGATCAGACTATCATTGCAGGTTTAGGAAATATCTATGTTGATGAAGTGTTGTTTCAGGCTAAAATCCATCCGGAAACATCTGCTAATGAACTCTCTTTGCATAGGCTGAAAAAATTAAAAACAGCCATTACAGAGATCTTATCTGAATCAGTAAAACACGGAGGAAGCACGATTCGTTCCTATACAAATTCGATGGGTGAGGCTGGAGGATTTCAGCTCAAATTATTTGTTTATGGCCGAAAGAGTGAAGCCTGCCGGATATGCGGAACAGAAATTGAGAGAATGGTCGTTGCAGGCAGAGGAACTCACATTTGTAGGAGCTGTCAAAAATAAACCAATTTTATACTCCTTTCATATACTGCTTTTACCGTTAACTGAAAGGAGTACTGGGATATGGTGGCTTACTCATTTGTTTTACTGGCACTGGCCGTCAGCCTGGACAGTTTTGGAGCCGGATTAACGTATGGAATGAAATCCATTAAAATTCCTTTTCGCTCCATCATGATTATCGCAATATGTTCAGCTGTTACATTTTTGCTTTCGATGCTGCTCGGATTTACATTAGAACAGTTTATAACGAAAAAAACAGGTGAAGTATTAGGCGGATTGATTCTTCTAGGAATCGGAGTCTACTCTCTATGGCAGGTTTTTTTACCAGATAAAGAAAACATTGAAAAAGAACCAAAGAATATCGTGCTATTTGAAATTAAATCTTTAGGGATCGTTATTCATATTCTTAAAAAACCAGTAATGGCTGATATTGATAAGTCTGGTTCGATAACCGGATGGGAAGCAGTATTGCTTGGGATCGCTCTTGCTCTTGATGCTTTTGGCGCAGGAATAGGAGCTGCATTAATCGATCTGTCTCCTCTGTTGACGACAGCATCAATAGCGGTTATGAGTGCTCTCTTTTTATGGGGCGGGATGGTTCTTGGGTTATATTTTTTCAATAAAACGAATTGGATGAAACGCTTATCCATTCTTCCGGGTATATTATTGATTGTGATGGGCTTATTAAGAATGTAACAGGAGGAAAACCATTGATTATTGGATTAACAGGCGGAATTGCTACTGGAAAAACTACTGCCAGCCTATTTTTTAGCGAACACGGCATACCTGTAATTGATGCAGATATTATTGCAAGAGAAGTAGTTATGCCTGGGAAAGAAGCATATGAAAAGATCGTTGCTTTTTTTGGAACTGAAATTCTTCATGCGGACAAAACATTGAATCGGGTACAGCTTGGCGAGATTATTTTTAACGATACCGAAAAAAGATTAATGCTAAACAAGATTGTGCATCCTGCCGTTCGTCTGGAAATGAAAAAGCAGGCAGAACAATACCTGAATGCTGGTCATCCTTTTGTAATTATGGATATTCCTTTATTGTTTGAAAGCAAGCTAACTCATATGGTAGATCAAACTTGGCTTATCTATACGAAACCAGATATACAGCTTAAACGATTGATGGAACGTGATGGCTATTCAGAAAAGCAGGCTTTATCAAGAATTCAATCTCAAATGCCAATCGATGAAAAAAAGAAGTTAGCTGATATAGTTATTGAAAACAATGGCACGAAAGCTCAATTATATGAAAATTTGATGAGTCTTCTAACAAAAACCAGGAAAACAGATTCTATTAAATAGGGTCTGTTTTTTTGATTACGAATAAATGCCTCTTTTTTGCCTAATTTCAATAAAAGTATGTTCTTTTGGCGGTCTATTATGATATACTAATTACAGATAGAAACCTTAAAGAGTATAACACATTGGAAGGAGCAGCTTCATGAAAGCAAAAATTGCAATTAATGGCTTGGGGAGAATCGGAAGAATGGTCTTCCGCAAAATGATGGAGAATGATGATTTCGAGGTTGTAGCTGTTAATGCCAGCTATCCGGCAGATACACTTGCTCATATGGTAAAATACGATTCCATACATGGAACTTTTCCTGGAGATGTTGCAGCTGGAGAAGATGCCCTTTTTGTTAATGGGAAAAAAGTTGTTTTAGTTAATTCACGTGATCCGAGAGTACTTCCTTGGGGTGCACTCGGTATAGATATAGTAATTGAAGCAACAGGTAAATTTGTATCTCAGGAAACTGCCGGTCTTCATATTGAAGCAGGCGCTAAGAAGGTAATCATTACAGCCCCAGGTAAAAATGAGGATATTACTATTGTTATGGGCGTAAATGACAGCGATTACATTCCATCAGAACATCATATTATTTCAAATGCTTCTTGTACAACAAATTGTTTAGCACCTGTAATTAAAGTGCTCGATGACCAGTTCGGTGTACAATCTGGTATGATGACAACGGTTCATGCTTATACAAACGATCAAAAAAATATCGATAATCCGCATAAAGATTTAAGACGTGCCCGAGCCTGCGGAACTTCCATTATTCCTACTTCAACAGGTGCAGCAAAAGCGATTGCTAAAGTTCTTCCACATCTAGAAGGCAAACTAAATGGAATGGCGCTTCGAGTTCCTACTCCTAATGTATCTTTAGTAGATGTTGTTGTGGAACTGAAGACACCTGTATCAAAAGATCAAGTAAACCACGCTTTCCAATCGGCAGCTGAAGGTTCCATGCAGGGAGTTTTAGGCTACAGTGATCTTCCTTTAGTCTCAATCGACTATAATGGAAATGAAAATTCTTCTATAGTAGATGGTCTTTCTACAATGGTGATGGATGGCAATAAAGTTAAGGTGCTTGCTTGGTATGACAATGAGTGGGGTTATTCTTGCAGAGTTGTTGATCTGGCGAAGCATGTTGCGTTTGCCATTAACAGCACTGTTCAGGTAGAAAAGAACGCTTCTGTATCTTAATCATAAATAGAAATTGTTAAAGCCGGGAGATTTCCGGCTTTTTTATATGAAAAGATTTATGCTTAATTTTCTGAAAAACAATGAAAAAAAATTTGCCAAGAATTATTGCAAATCAATTTTAAAAGAAGTATACTATGTTTCGTGAACTTCAAATAAAGCAAATTAAGGCATTGAATGCTACTTAAAGGGTTAGGACCTCTTTGGACTAACTTGCCCCCGTGGTAGATGTTCGATACCGCATGCTTGAAGGCATGATTATTTTTAAAAGGGGGACTATGCTAATGGATACAATGGGAAGACACGTTATTGCTGAGTTATGGGGTTGTGATTCTAAAAAACTAAATGATATGAAATTTATTGAAGAGACTTTCGTAGATGCTGCATTAAAAGCAGGTGCAGAAATTCGTGAGGTTGCTTTTCATAAATTTGCTCCGCACGGTGTAAGTGGAGTAGTCATCATTTCTGAATCTCATCTTACTATTCACAGCTTTCCTGAGCATGGTTATGCAAGTATTGATGTCTATACGTGTGGAGATCGCATTGATCCTAACGTAGCTGCTGATTATATTTCAGAAGCATTAGGCGCTAAAAAACGCGAAAATCTGGAAGTTCCTCGTGGAATGGGTCCGATTTCCGTTGCCAAATCTAAAGTTACTGCTCAATAATTAAAAACAGAATGTAAGCGGGGTGTGAGAATTCACACCTCTTTTTTATTTTCATTGAAATAGGGAATAATACGATACAAATTATCTCGTTTTGGAGGTTTGTTATGTTTAGAAAGCTGCAAAATCTAATGGAAAATCATGCGGAAACGAGTGAACAACATCTGGACGAAAGACTTAGAACCCATTATTTTAAAGTTAATAAAGCAGAAGTTATGAAGGCTATCAAACAAATTCTGGATGAAGACACTAACTTTAGAGAGCTGGGATTTTCTGAAGAAAGGGGAGAGGCTACTTTTGAGGTAAGGCAGCCTAAAAATGCATTTATTGTAATAACTGCAGTAACTGTAAGACCCAACCATACAGCGGTAGATCTAAATGTTTCAACTGAGTCGGCACTGCCATTCAATTTTGGAAACAATCAGCGGCTAATAAGCAGCATTTATGAAATTTTAAAACAAAGACTCCCTTTTATAGGGACATCCATGGCTGAAAAATTATAGGAATAGCTTGTCACACACCTCCCTTTTCTTTAAGATAGAAATAGAATAGAAAATTTTTTGGGGATGATTACAATGAGGTGTCCTTCTTGCCAGCATAATGGAACAAAAGTGCTTGATTCCAGACCTGTACATAGCGGCCGGTCTATTCGCCGAAGACGGGAATGTGAAGATTGCAGTTATAGATTTACTACATTTGAAACGGTAGAACAAACACCGCTTATCATTGTTAAAAAGGGCGGAGAAAGAGAAGAATTCAGTCGCGAAAAGATTCTTAGAGGGCTTATCAAAGCTTGTGAAAAAAGACCTGTCCCCTTAGAGACACTTGAAAATATAGTAGATAATATTGAAAAAGAATTGCGAAACAGCGGAGCTTCCGAGGTATCAAGTACAGCTGTTGGCGAGCAGGTAATGGAACACCTCTCAAAAACAGACGAAGTTGCCTATGTTAGATTTGCTTCAGTATATCGTCAATTTAAAGATATTAACGTTTTTATTCAGGAATTAAAAGAACTGATTAACAAAGATGAGCGTTAAAGCGTCAGTTGAACAGCTATAACGCTCTTTTTGTTCCATTAGTTCCATTAGAAGTTTTAGAGAATTTTTTATATATAAAGGGTGAAAACGATGACGGTACATTTTCAGGAAGTAGTGCCCGTTGATACGTATTCCGTCCAGTGCAAAGGTCTATTGCATGAAGTAGATCAAAACGTGCTGACTTTGCTTTATCAGCCATTAATAGGAGCCTTTGCGCACAGCTTGTATATGACTTTATGGTGCGAAGCTAAAATGAACACACAATCTAAGAAGCATCAGCATCTTATGAACCTGACACAATTTTCTTTAAAGGATATCTTATCAGGAAGAAAAAAGCTTGAAGCAATCGGTTTATTAAAAACGCTCAAAAAAGATGGGGAAAGTTCAAGGGAATATATTTATGAACTTCAATTGCCCCTGTCTCCCAAAGCATTTTTTACAGATGGATTTTTAAGTATATACTTGTTTAACCGCCTTGGACAAGCCAAGTTCAATGAAATAAGAGAATCATTTTTTGTTCAGCAAGCAGATTTATCAGGCTTTACAGAGGTTACCGCTTCTTTTAGCGATGTTTTTACTTCATTGCACCCATCTGAAATGTCATCAAAAAGCTATTCGGAAATTAATGAGAATGTCTTGTCCGATAACCTGTCTCTTATGGATAAAGGAGTGCAAGGCAAAGTAACATTAAGTGAGGCTTCATTTGATTTCGAAGCGATGGTAAACCAAATATCAACATTTGTAGTACCTAAGGAAGTGCTGACTCCTAAACTGAAGGAATCAATTTATAAACTTGCTTACATTTATCAGCTTGAACCAATGGATATGAGCAGGCAAATTCAGAACGTTTATTATTCAACAGGAGAAATAAACGAAGAAAATTTGCGCCGAGAAATACAAAAATGGTATCGTTTTGAACACGAAGAAGGTCTTCCTGTGCTTGCCTTAAGAACACAGCCTGTTCACCTAAAGGCGCTTCAGGGAATGACTCCTCAATCCAAAGAAGAAGAACTGATTAAATATTTTGAAGAGGTTTCACCGTACCAGTTATTAGAGGATTACAGCGGCACAATCCCTTCAGAAGTAGATTTGAAGCTTGTTGCCTATTGTATACTTGATCAGAATCTAACACCGGGTGTAACTAATGTTCTATTGGATTATGTTTTGTCCGGTAATGATATGAAGCTAGCTAAAGGTTTGATAGAGCGTATATCTTCCCATTGGGCACGTAAAAAAGTTCAAACAGTGCCTGAGGCAATGGCTCTTGCTCGTGAAGAAAAAAGAAAATCAAAAGAATGGCAAGAGAAAAAGACATCAAAGGCAGGATACTATAACGGTAAACCAAAGCCCAATGTATCTGTTCCGGAGTGGCTAAGGCCGGAAACAAACAATGCTAATGGCAATCAAGAAACGAATGCAAGTGAAGATGAAAACCGCAAATGGCTGGAGAGCCTATTAAATAATTCGAAATAAGGGGGGATGAACGTGGAATCAATAAAGGAATCTGTTAAGCAGATGCCGGGATTTGAAAAATTTCAGGAAAAATATGATTTAATGAAACAGCAAGTCCTTACAGATCCAAACGTGATGCGTTTTTTAAGAGAGAACCCTGACATTTCAGATACCCATGCAGAAAAGCTGCTATCGAGTTTTTATACGTTTAAAAATGAACAGCAGGCATGCAGCCGCTGTCCTGGATTAGAAAAGTGTCCCAACTTGATGCAAGGGTATCGATCTGAACTTACACGAGTCAGACAGACTGTTGAATTAAGGTATAAGCCATGTGAACTGAAAGTACATGATGAACAGAAAAAATCGATGGCATCCCTTATTAAGAGCTATTTTATTCCAAAAGAAATACTTGGCGCTACATTTGACCGTCTTTATAAACATAGCATCGATGATACAAGACGCAATGCCATTTCAAAAGCGTATGAATTTGTACAGATGGCAGGAACGAACCAACAAGTAAAAGGTATTTACTTTTATGGGAAATTCGGTGTAGGCAAAACTTATCTGCTTGGAGCAATCGCAAATGGGCTAGCTGAAAAGGGTATTCACTCACTCATGGTTCATACTCCTGAATTTTTAAGAGAGATGAAACAATCCCTTTCTGATGGGAGTTTTGATTCTAAAATGGAACTATTAAAAACAGTTCCTGTACTAATGCTTGATGATGTCGGCGCAGAAAACATGACAAACTGGGTTCGAGATGAGATTCTTGGAGTCATCCTTCAATACAGAATGATGGAAAAGCTTCCGACTCTTTACACCTCAAATTGTGACTATGATATGCTGCAGCAGCATTTATCTTATTCACAAAAGGGCGGAGTTGATGAAGTAAAGGCTCTAAGAATTATGGAGCGTATTAAGCACTTAAGTTCTCCTGTGTTTATGGGCGGCAATAAGAATTTCAGAGAAGAATTCTAAGTGAGTTCTGCTCCTAAAACGGGGCAGGATCTTTTTTTTAGGGTTTATTCTCTTTCTTTCTTGTACAAAGCTGTGTCTTGTTTCAAAATATGATAGGATAAGTACATAAGAAATTCGATTCGGAGGTTACCGATGAGTATTGAATCTATTTTACAAAAAGCATTGGATGGCGAACGTTTATCGGTAGAAGATGCCGTTAAACTTTATGAAAGTAATGAAGTAGAACGCATGGGAGAAGTGGCAGACATCATCATGAAAAGGTGGCATCCAGAACCTGTTACCACTTTTGTTATTGGACGAAATGTAAACTATACAAATTTCTGTGATACATACTGCAGATTTTGTGCCTTTTATCGCCCGCCGGGAAGTGAAGAAGGATATGTACTGGATGATGAAGTGATTTTCCAGAAGATCCAAGAAACTGTAGACGTGGGCGGTACAGAAATTTTAATGCAAGGCGGAACAAACCCTAATCTGCCGTTCAGCTACTATACAGACCTTTTGAGAGAGATTAAAAAGCGGTTTGATATTACCATGCATTCTTTCTCACCGGCAGAAATATGGAAAATGGTTGAGGTATCCGGCTTATCTCTTGAAGAAGTGCTTCGCGAGTTAAAAGAAGCGGGTCTTGACTCACTTCCTGGTGGAGGGGCAGAGATTCTTGATGATCGTACACGTAAGAAGATAAGCAGATTAAAAGGTTCATGGACTGAGTGGATTGAATGTATGAAAACCGCAAAAAAAGTCGGCTTGCATTCTACGGCTACAATGGTAATTGGCTTTGGTGAAACATTTGAAGAAAGAGCATTGCACTTGCAAAGAGTTCGTGATGCTCAAGATGAAACCAATTGTTTCCTTGCTTTTATTTCATGGACATTCCAGCCGGATAACACAAATATGAAAGCGGAAAAAACAACACCGCGAGAATATTTGAAGAACGTAGCGATATCACGTATATTCTTAGACAATATTCCAAACTTCCAATCCTCCTGGGTTACAATGGGACCAGAAGTCGGTAAAAAATCACTTCATTATGGATGCAATGATTTTGGAAGCACGATGATGGAAGAGAATGTAGTATCAGCCGCAGGAACAACACATAAAGTAAATACCAATTTAACATTGCGTCTTATTCGAGAAGCTGGAAAAATCCCCGCACAGCGTAATACGAAGTATGAGATTCTTCGGGTTTTCCAGGATAAAGAAAACGCGGAAAAAGATTTTGTAATGCAAAATTGATGATGACTACCTGACACCAACAAGTAAATGTGTGTCAGGTTTTTTTACGCTTTAAGAAAATATAGCCTTTTAACCATTGATAAACGACCAGGCAAGGAAATATAAAGATTACAGACTTAGAGTATTGAAAAACAGCTTGCAGCTGTGAAGGTTGCCCATTGGAAATCTGCAGAATTTAATCGTTTTAATAAACTGAGATCCCGTTTTTTGGGATCTTTTTCTATAAAAAATATTTTTTGAATTTTCCTTAAATTAAAAAATTTGTGTATAATATAAGAGTATTTAGAATAAGGGGGAAACAAACAATGAATTTAAAACAAAAATTAAAAGTAGGAATGATTGGACTTTCTGCAGCGTTCCTTGTAGCTTGCGGAAGTACAGATTCCGGATCGGGGTCTAAAGAAAAACTGACTATCGGAACAGATGCTGCATACGCCCCTTTTGAGTCTTTGGATGGGGACAAGATCGTTGGATTTGATGTGGATCTGCTAGATGCGGTGTTGAAGGAAGCGGGTCTTGAGTATGAAATGAAGAACACAGGCTGGGAGCCGTTATTTATTGCTCTTCAAAATGAAGAGGTGGATGCAGGAATCTCTGCCATTACAATAAATGATGAGAGAAAGAAAACGTATGACTTCTCATCACCGTATTTTGAATCTATTAATATGATCCTTGCTAAAGAAGGTACGTCCATTAAAAGTGCAAAAGATCTAGAAGGCAAAAAAGTCAGTGTACAAAATGGTACGACTGGTCAGGAAGCTCTAGAGAAAATGTTTGGAGCCAGTGAAAATATTAAGAAGTTCGATAATAATACATTAGCCATACAGGCTTTATTAAATGGCGAAGTAGAAGCTGTCGTTGCTGATAATGCAGTTGTTCAGGAGTATGCAAAGAACAACCCTGACAAAAAGCTAGTTGCGATTACTGATAAAGAGAATTTCGAAAGTGAGTTCTATGGGATTATTTTTCCAAAAGATGGTGAGCACCAAGAAGAAATCAATAAAGCTCTGAAAAAAGTGATTGAAGACGGCAAGTATGCTGAAATCTATAAAAAATGGTTTGGTGAAGAACCGAATGTAGAAACATTGAAACAATAATACTCTCTGGAGGCCTGCATGGATTATTCTTTACAAATCATAGGGAATTACATGCCCCTGTTTTTAAAAGGGACATGGGTAACGATTCAGCTCTCACTTCTTGCCATATTGTTTGGAACGATATTGGGGTTGTTTATCGGATTAGGAAAAATGGTTAAAAATCCGCTCATTAACTTGCCTTGTAACTGGTATATCAGTTTCTTCCGGGGAACTCCTTTACTCGTGCAGATATTATTGATCCATTCAGCTCTAATGCCGCTGATAATGAAACCGCCAAATGTTTTTATTTCCAGTGTTCTAGCATTGTCTTTAAATGCTGCAGCATACATTGCAGAAATATTTCGGGCTGGAATCCAATCTATTGATAAAGGGCAGATGGAAGCTGCAAGGTCATTAGGGATGAATCATGTACAAGCTATGAAACATGTTATTCTTCCTCAAGCTTCAAGAAGAATGATTCCACCGCTTGGAAACGAATTTATAGTATTGATAAAAGATTCTTCACTCGTTTCAATCATTGCTACACCTGAGTTGATGTATTATGCCCGTGCAATGATGGGACAGTATTATCGTCCATGGGAACCATATATGACAGCAGCTTTAATGTATTTAATCCTGACTCTGGGCATGGCTTACATTCTTTCTAAAATCGAACGGAAATTTGTTTATGATTAAACAACCCGGTATTTTCCGGGTTGTTTTTTCACTGTATAAGTAACATTTTTTATTACCTGGTCCCATATATTGTATCATTGAGATTTTATATGGGGGGGACTTGCTTGGTCACGATTGTTTTTTCACACCCGTCTGACGGAATCGCCGTCCTAAAAAATATGATCAAGACGGCAGTAAAATATAAAATAAACCCTTCCTTTGCCAAATTATCTGACGCTTCTTCAAAAATTCTTGAACTGCACATACAAGAAGATAAAGAATTCATTCTGGATGTGCTAACAGAGTTTACAAGGAATAAGGTAGAAGATATTTGTTTAAAGGAAATGATTGAACATGCGTTTTTTTATAGTGATTCCACTGAACAAAAAGAAATATTTTCTATATCAAAAAGTATTATTTCAGGAGAGATTGAAGGAATACCAGAGGTTAAACATCTACCGAAACTGAATGAACTTATACGCACCCAGTGGCGTTCCATTTTTTTAGATAAGACAGACTTCTTAGAATTTGAAGCATTTTTAAAGTTTCGGCTTAAAGAATACTTGGCAGCTTTATTAAAAGTTGTTGAATGTGCAATTGACGAATATAAATTAGAGCTTGAATATCAAATGTTTGTTGAACGGCTCCGTACTTGTTTATCAAAACAAAAATCTATTTTGAAAAATGAAATTGTTGTTATCTTTGATTATGAGAATGTAGTTATTTTTGATGAAAACCAAAATCAGCTATCAAAAAGCGAAATAAGGAATATGCATGAAAAAGCAATGAAGCTGACAAATGCGGTAAATCTTGATGAACGGCTGCTGGGCCCACTGATCGGATTAGCGCCTTCATCAGTTCAAATTTATTCGTATGATGTTGATCATCCTCTTATTCAGACTGTTAAAAATATATTCCAGGAAAAGGTTTCGATTGCACCTATTGAAAAAATGTCTTTTAAAGACAATCGATATCCGCATAAAAAAAAGTCATAAACTGTCATCGGCCCCCTTGCTTTTTGAAAAGGGACTGCATATAATAAGTTTATAATTTTATGATTCAACAGTATTGATAAGGACATGAAGCAGCTTTTACGGTTTTTAGAGAGGGAAGTCACGGCTGAAAACTTCCTAACACGGAAAATTGCTTTACCACCTTGGAACTTCAGCGGTGAAAAATAATGAGTAATCGCTGACGGCAGCAGTCCGTTATCCTGTCCGAGTGCCGCAAAGTATTTATTTGTATTTGCGGAACAAGGGTGGAACCACGAGATTATCACTCGTCCCTTCTTTAGGGACGGGTGTTTTTTGTTTTATATTACTAAAAGGAGATGTTTTTATGTCAGTTTCAATTACATTCCCAGACGGATCGGTAAAGGAATTTCCAAAAGGCATTACTTCAGAACAAGTTGCTGAAAGTATCAGCCCAAGCTTAAAGAAAAAGGCTGTTGCAGGTAAAGTTAACGGTCAATTGTATGATTTTTCACGTCCAATTGAAGAAGATGCATCTATCGAAATCGTGATGCAGGATTCACAAGAAGGTCTGGAGATGACAAGACACTCAAACGCTCACTTGCTTGCTCAAGCCCTAAAGCGTTTGTATCCAGATGTGAAGCTTGGAATCGGTCCAGTGATCGATAACGGTTTTTATTACGATGTGGATATGTCTCACAATCTAACTCCAGAAGACCTTCCCGCGATCGAAAAAGAAATGAAAAAGATTGTAAATGAGAATCTTCCGATCGTTCGCAAAGAAGTAACTAGAGAAGAAGCTCTTGAAATTTATGACAAATTAAACGATCACCTGAAGCTTGAACTGATCCGCGACCTTCCAGAAGGAGAGAAAATCACGATCTATGAGCAAGGCGAGTTTTTTGACCTCTGCCGCGGACCGCACGTTCCATCTACTGGGAAGATCAAAGCATATAAACTTATGAGCATCTCAGGTGCTTACTGGCGCGGAGACAGCGATAACCAAATGCTTCAGCGTATTTATGGTGCTGCGTTCTTAAGCCAAAAAGATTTAGATGAGTACCTGCACTTCATTGAAGAAGCACAAAAACGCGACCACCGTAAACTAGGAAAAGAATTAGAGCTATTCATGTTCTCTGAAGAAGCGCCAGGTATGCCTTTTTATCTTCCAAACGGCCAAACAATTCGTACAGAGCTTGAGAACTTCTCTCGCGAACTGCAGCGTCAAGTTGACTATGATGAAGTGCGTACACCATTTATGATGAACCAGCGTCTTTGGGAGCAATCAGGCCACTGGGATCACTATCACGAAAACATGTATTTCTCTGAAGTAGATGATACAAAGTTCGCGATGAAACCGATGAACTGCCCAGGTCACATGCTTATCTTTAAAAATAAGCTTCACTCATATAGAGACCTTCCTGTCCGTATGGCTGAGTTTGGTCAGGTTCACCGTCATGAGTACAGCGGCGCGCTGAACGGTATGATCCGTGTACGTACATTCTGTCAGGATGATGCACATATTTTTGTAACACCTCAGCAAATTGAAAGTGAAATTAAGAACGTATTTAAATTAGTTGATAAGATCTACAGCACATTTGGTTTCGAATATTCTGTAGAGCTATCAACTCGTCCAGAGGATTCTATGGGTGATGATCGTCTATGGGAGCAAGCTGAAGGGGCACTGAAGAATGTATTGGAAGATCTAGGCATGAACTATCACCTTAACGAAGGAGATGGAGCATTCTATGGTCCGAAGATTGACTTCCACATTAAAGATGCGCTTAAGAGAAGCCATCAGTGTGCAACAATTCAGCTTGATTTCCAAATGCCAGAGAAATTCGATCTTACTTATGTAGATGAAAACAACCAAAAGGTTCGTCCAGTTGTTATTCACCGTGCAATATACGGCTCGATTGACCGTTTCTTAGGAATCTTAGTAGAACACTTTGCTGGCGCATTCCCAACTTGGCTGGCTCCAGTTCAAGTGAAGCTAATCCCTGTATCTGATGTTCATAACGAATATGCGTTTAAGCTTCAAGAAGACTTGAAAGAACACGCAGTACGTGTTGAAATCGATACTAGAAACGAGAAGATGGGTTATAAGATCCGTGAAGCTCAAATGAAGAAGATTCCTTACATGCTTGTTCTCGGTGATAAAGAGATCGAAGATAATGCAGTAAACGTTCGTAAATATGGTGAGCAAAAATCAGAAACTGTTTCTTATGAAGACTTCAGAGACAAGATTTTAGCTCAGATTAACGAGAAGAGATAAATAGCAGGAGAGCGGACTGGGCGAAAGCTGGCCGCTCTTTTTTTTGAATGAAACCATTTGGAAAAAGCAGAAGTGGACAGATTAAATTGAAAAGTGGAAAGTTTAATTGTGAAAGTTAACAGATTACATAACGGTACAAACTGGCAACTAAATTTCTGATAAAAAACTCTTGCATTACCTCTAAGAACGAAGTAAAATTAATTTCGTTGCTTATTACATTCGTTGTTTGACACATTTCACGCCAATATGTTATAGTATGTAAGGTTAATAAAATAAGCTTAAGCATCAAACAAGCAGGAGCACCCGCTTCTCACCTGATTCGACGCCGGACTGGCTGTTGATGGGTAGATGGAATTCAGGCATGTCATTAAGTACATAGCCGGTTTACGTGTGGGTGATTTATGCACCGACGCTTTTTTATTTGCAGAAATAACAAGTTGGGTGTTTTTAACACTCACTGAAAAAATTTGGAGGTGACTTACTATTAGTAAGGACATGTCTGTCAATGAAGGCATTCGTGCACGTGAGGTACGCTTAATCGGTCCTGATGGAAGCCAGCTTGGCATTAAAACAAGACAGGAAGCTTTAGACCTTGCGGCAAACGCAAATCTTGACCTTGTACTCGTTGCTGCAACTGCTAAACCGCCAGTATGTCGTATTATGGACTACGGTAAGTTTAAATACGAGCAACAGCGTAAAGATCGAGAAGCACGAAAAAATCAAAAAGTCATTACGACTAAAGAAATTCGTCTTAGTCCAACAATTGAGGAAAACGACTTCAATACGAAGCTTAAAAATGCCCGTAAGTTCCTTGAAAAAGGCGACAAAGTAAAGGCAAGTATTCGTTTCCGTGGACGTGCAATCACTCATTCTCAAATCGGAAAAACGGTATTGGAGAAATTAGCGAAAGAATGTGAAGATCTTTCTACGGTGGAAACTCACCCTAAAATGGAAGGTCGTAGCATGTTTCTTATCCTAGCACCTAAAGCCGAAAAATAATTTTTACCAGGGAGGAAACCATTATGCCTAAAATGAAAACTCATAAAGGTGCTGCAAAGCGCTTTAGAAAAACTGGAACAGGTAAATTAAAGCGTGCACGCGCTTATACAAGTCACTTGTTTGCTAACAAGTCTACAAAAGCTAAGCGTAAGCTTCGTAAAGCTAAACTTGTTCACAGTGGTGACTACAAGCGTATCCGCACATTGTTAACTTACAAAAAACGTTAATCATACGAAAAGTTGATTTAAAAATAGGAGGTTTTTAATATGCCAAGAGTAAAAGGTGGCTATGTAACACGTCGTCGTCGTAAAAAAGTTCTTAAGCTAGCTAAAGGCTATTTCGGTTCTAAACATAAATTATTTAAAGTAGCACAACAACAAGTATTCAAATCTTTAATGTATGCTTACCGTGACCGTCGTCAAAAGAAGCGTGACTTCCGTAAGCTTTGGATCACTCGTATCAACGCTGCTGCACGCACAAATGGTCTTTCTTACAGCCGTTTAATGCACGGTCTTAAACTTGCGGGTATCGACATCAACCGTAAGATGCTTTCTGAAATCGCAATTACAGACGAAAATGCTTTCGCTGAATTGGCTTCAAAAGCAAAAGAAAGCCTAAAAGCGTAAATTTGACTAAAAGAAAAGATCATTTCCTCATTTGATGGAGATGATCTTTTTTACATTTTGAAAGGAAAAGGAAAAAGGTGTTAATTTTATATTTAATCATTATGAATACTGTTGCTTACTTCGTCATGAAAAAAGACAAGTTCTATGCAAAAGAAGGAAAGTGGCGAACGCCTGAGTCTAGGTTATGGATGCTTGCTTTCATTGGAGGAGCTCCTGGTATGTGGCTCGCAATGAAGAGATTCCGCCACAAAACAAAGCACCCGTCATTTCGCAACGGATTGCCTGTATTGAGTATTTTTATTACGATTTTGACAGGGTGGTTTTTGTAAGTTCATTAATCCTGCTGCAAATATCGTTTGTCTTTTAAAAAGAGTCTCCAGAAAATATAGAACCCTGGTGCTAATATGGCGAGACCTATTATATACATAATCATCAATGAATAAAAAGTTTCAGTCGCAGTGAACGCCTCATAGATGGTTAGATCGGGATAGACGATATATGGCAGGTGGGCCAATCCATATCCTACACTTGCCAGTCCATATTGTAATACTGTCAAAAGCAAGGTGAATCTTGGCCGTCCATGACCTGGGCGGTTTTGTTTTGGCCACCAGAGTGATCCATAAGCGAAACCAAACGCTAAGATAGACAATATGAACCATATCTTCTGGTCTAAAAGATTATCTACCAGCCAGGCAGCTTCTGGCGCCATAAATAAAAGAGTGAGCAAAGCGGATAACAATGTAAGCGGTCCAAGTATTATGGCATTGCTGCGATAGAGACGAAAGGCATCTTCTTTTTTTGAAACACGAGAATAGTCTGCTAAAAAAAGGGAAGAAAGGTACAGCTCAGAAGTCAGTCCGAATAACACATACAGATATAAAGTAGGGCTAGAAAAAAGCTTTCCTAATAAAAGGTTTTGGGTTTCACCATCAATACTGATAAATCCCCCTTGAGAAATAGGCAGGACAGCAATCAGCAAGGACGGAATTAATAATCCTGATATTCCTGAAATAAAAAACATCGTCTTCCTGTACCCTTGCACAGAATAAGAAAACACCATAAAAGCACTTCGTATAGCCAGGAAAAACAAGATCAGCGAAACAGGGACAAGCATAACTGTACCAAGTGTATAAGCCCCTTTTGGAAAAAACCCTACGAATGCAACAACTAGCAGAACGAGGAACGTATTTGTTATTTCCCATGTCGGGGAAAGAAACCGGTTCGCAATCTTTCCTGCCATTGTTTTGTGATTGTTAAAAACCATAGCCCAAAACCCTGCGCCGAAATCAATCGAGCCAAAAATACTATAGACAAAAATGAAACTCCACATGATTAAAATGGCAAGTACCTCTTCACTCATACTCTGTTTCCCCCTTCCTATCCATAGATTTTATCCATATCTTTAGACACAGGATTGCGTTTGAAATAAGCGGTCAATATTAAAATCGTCAGAACACTCAATAGAGCATACAAAAGTAAAAACATGAGGAAAAGTATTCCGAGATTTTCATTCCTAGTGGCAGCTTCTGCGGTAGTCTGTACTCTATAAATGGTCCAGGGCTGTCTGCCGCTGCAGCTGAAAACCCAGCCGAACTCAATTCCAAGCATCGAAAGCGGTCCCGATAAGACAAGAGACCAGAGCAGCCATTTCGGGAAAGGCTTGCCTCTTTTCTTAATAAAGAACCACCAATATAGCAATGTGATTCCGGCAAGCCCTAATAATAGGGTTCCGATTCCAACCATTAAATTAAATAAAGTATGCACGTAAAAAGGGGGCCATGTTTCACGCGGAAACTCGTATAAACCTTTTACTTCAGTATCAAACTTTCCGGCTGCAAGCCAGCTTAAAGCCCATGGAATCTCTATGCCATACTTCACTTCTTCAGTTTCCGGATCTGTGTAGCCCCCTATGGCAAGAGGTGCATATCTCTGTGTTTCAAATAATCCTTCGGCAGCTGCAAGTTTCTCCGGAGAATACTGGTGCAGAATCTGCGCTGAGTGATGACCTGATAAGGCAGAAACGAAACTCATAACAAATGCAACGGCAAGTGACATGAACAAACTCTTCAGATGATAGGAACGTTCTCTGTCTGACCGCTTTTTTAATAGTTTAAATGCCGCTACTGAAGCTACAGCGAACGCACCTGTCATGTAAGCGGTAATCGCTACGTGGAAGGCAGAAGAAACAAAGCTCGGGTTGAAAAAAGCATCCCAGGGATGGACATCATAAATCGTTCCATCCGGCTTAATCTTAAATCCGTCGGGCGTATTCATCCACGTGTTTACCGCTGTAATAAGAATGGCGGAGGCTACGGCTCCAAATGCAACAAAAAATACCGAAATTAGACGGAAATACCTGGGGAGTCTGTCAGCGGCATAAACATAGATTGACATAAAAAGTGCTTCTAAGAAAAAAGCAAAGATTTCAATCTGGAAAGGAAGCGAGATTACTTTTCCGACAATCTCCATAAATCCTGGCCATAGCAAGGAAAGCTGGACACCGACAATTGTTCCGGAGGGAATGGCAACACCTAATAGCACAGCAAACGCCTTTGTCCAGCGTTTTGCCATAATGGCATAATCATTATCTCCTTTTACCTGGTGGATGATTTCTGCGATTACAATCATTAAAGGAAGACCAACACCGAGTGTAGCAAAAATAATATGAAAACCGAGTGATGTGCCAAAAAACGCTCTCGCAAGTATAACTGTGTCCATGCCGATTCCTCCTAAAAAATACAACTATGTAAACAAACAATCTATGTTTAAGGTGTCAAAAAGAATAAGGGTTTATTCACGCTGATAAAATTGTCATACAGTGCTCGTCTTATGTCATATGTTGACTTAAAGGGGGAGTGCAGCGTGTTAGAGGATACTAGTGTTTACATTGAAGTACTAAAGTTTACCGGTATTTTTGCCCCTTTACTGTTTATCTTATTGCATGCGTTCAGACAGTTTTTCTTTCTGCCAGTCGGTTTGATTTGTCTAGCAGGAGGGGTATTGTTTGGAGCGGTGGCTGGTGCTTTCTATTCTGTAATCGGAATCACAATGTCGAGTGTTCTCTTTTATTGGGGAATAAAAAGTATGCCGAAGCTTATGAGGAAAATAAAAAAAATTCAAAAAAAGTGGATCGGAAAAAGAATGCCTTTTTCAGTAGGACAGATTGCTATTTTAAAATTAATACCCTTTATGCATTTTCATCTGTTAAGTCTTTGTTTAATTGAGATGTCTTCAAACTTCAGAGAATACACAAAGGCAAGTGTGATATCGAATATACCCATTGCCATTTTCTACTCTTCATTTGGATCGATCATACTCTCTTTATCTTTATTGACATCCGTCATCCTATTAACTGTACTATCCGTATTGTTCTATTTATTAAGAAGGAAAGAATGGGTAATAAAATGGAGTGAATTCTTTGAGGATGAGCCAGGAAAAAGAGAAAAGCAGCGCATGCCTGCATAAGGCATGCTTTTTTTAGGTTCTTTTCTAAAAGAATGTTGTTTTTGATTCGTTTTTTGTTTGCCCTTCGTTGAAAAGTTGATAGAAGCTTAAAGTGTGAGACTCCTCGAAAATGAAAAATCACATTTTCTTCGTGCGATGTAACGCTGTCGAAGCTTTCCTTGTCCTGCGGGAGCAGCGTGCCTGCTACCTGAATATTCTTCTCGAAAGGCATACGACGAGGAAGCTCGCTTCGCTGTGTTTTTCTTGTAGACGCAGGAGCACCAGCTACTCCTGATTATTCTTCTCGACAAACATGCGACGAGGAAGCTGACTTCGGCAGAATTTTCTTGTAGACGCAGGAGCAGCACTTTATATCTTTCACCGAGGCTCACCTTACCCCTCGCGGAAAGCGAGCAACCTGGAGCGGGAATCAACTGCTTATAATAGCAAACAAATCAGCCTTATTTTATGAAATGCGTTATAATAGCTAAGGAATGAAAGGCAGGGGATCAAGGATGAATATAAAAAGACTTTTTGCAATGCAAAATGATCTAAACACACGAATTGTAAAAGAACATAGACTAGAAGATGTAAACTTATCCAAGCAGAGAAGACTGGCATTTCTTGTTGAGCTTGGGGAACTTGCCAATGAAACAAGATGCTTTAAATATTGGAGCAAACGTCCGGCATCTGAAAAAGAAATCATTTTAGAAGAATATGTCGACGGGTTGCATTTTGTCCTGTCGATTGGCCTTGAATTGTCATTTACTGAAGTGAAAATACTTGACGAGGTTAAACTGCAGCAAAAAATGGACAAGCTAGAAATAAATGAATTATTTCTTTCACTATATCAATTGGGTGCTAAGCCTTTATCAGCAGAAGAGTTTACATTATTTTTTGAAGAGTTCTTATGTTTAGGTGTGAAGCTCGCGTTTTCATTTGATGAGATTGAAACGGCATATCTAGATAAAAACGCCGTAAACCATGAGCGTCAAGACATTGGATATTAATAAAAAATAAAACCCAGAAAATAACCGGGTTTTATTTTAAGCCGTTTGATAAGGTTGTTAGGATTTCTTCTTTCTTTTGCTCGTCTGAATTTTTCCAGATTACTTCAAAAAGGACACCAAGACCAGGGAGCATTTTTTCTTCTCCGCTTTCGATAGCATCTACAATCGTATCTTGCAATTGTTCTTTGTTGTTGCCAGTAACGTTATGCAATACAGCTTTTCTTAGATCAAGATTCATTAGATAAGCACCTCTATTAATTGTTTTCTTTTTTTATTGTGTACGTTCTGAACGTGTTTTATGAAAAAAATAATAAATTTTTATGATTTAAAGGAGTACTAAGTATGAAGCACATCGAATCCGAGTCCAATGCTTCCTTAAAGCAATGGAAAAAACTGCATACAAAAAAAGAAAGAGAAAAAACGCGTACATTTTTATTGGAAGGTCCGCATTTGATCGAAGAGGCCATTTCTTCAGGGGTTAAACTTCAGCATGTAATCATTGAAGAGAACTTTCAAATTAAAGATGATTGGCTAAACCAAAAATTCACATTGTGGTCTGTTCCTTCAAAGCTAATGAAACAACTTTCTGAAACGGAGAAACCACAAGGTATCATTGCTGTGTGTGAAATGATGGATCAGACCGATGAGCTTATTAAAAATAAAGGACGTTATCTGCTGATTGATGGTGTTCAAGATCCAGGGAATCTTGGGACGATCATACGAACGGCTGACAGTGCAGGGCTCGATGGGGTATTTTTAGGAGAAGGGACAGCTGACCTTTATAATGGGAAAACGGTTCGTTCTACTCAAGGTTCACTTTTCCACCTGCCAATTGTAAAAGCGGATTTAATAGAAGTAATTGCTGAATGTAAGGATGCAGCTGTGCCTGTAATTTCTACATCCCTGCAAGATGCTCTCGACATGAGAGAAATTCCAGAAATGAGCGGATTTGCGCTGATTGTAGGCAATGAGGGTCAAGGCGTACAGCAAATGCTTCAAGATGAATCGGAAATGAATGTGAAGATCCCCATTTTTGGTCAGGCGGAATCCCTCAATGTATCCGTTGCAACAGGTATTCTTTTATATGAACTGCAGCGAAAAAGATAAAAGTTTATTGAGTTTTTGATTGAGATACGTTGCAATTACTGATTTTTTTCATATATAATGTAGAAAGATGAAAATGAATAAATGAAAAAACAAAGATGGAGAAAAGTAGGTAATGATTCCGCCAAGAAGGGAGGAAATGTCCTGGACTGCGAGCATTTCTTTGGTAGGTATTATTGAATTCACTCCTGAGTTGCCACTTGAACAATTTTTTAGTAGGGATGGCCGGTGAAGAGCCGTTATTAAAATGAAGTGAACAGTGTATTTTTTATCATTGTTAAATTGGGTGGTACCGCGAACTCCTCGTCCCTTATTGGATGAGGAGTTTTTATATTTTTTATTAGCTCTGTAAATTGTGCTGTAAGGAAATCTGCGACACTCCAGCGGAAAAACGGGCTGCCGAGACCCCGCAGGGAGGTACGAGCGAGGAGGCTTGGCTGTTCGTCCGCGGAAAGGGAGTGGGTTTCCTGGCTTCTTTTGGAAGATCAGCAGTAAAGTTATCAGAGCCACATATTAAGGAGGGGTTGCACGGTGAAAGACCGTTTAGAAGCTCTAAAAGTAGAAGCGATCGGCAAAATCAATGAAAGCCAGGATTTAAAAGATCTGCAAGCTGTTAAAGTTGCGTATTTAGGAAAAAAAGGACCCATAACGGAAGTTCTAAAGGGCATGGGAAAATTATCTGCTGAAGAAAGACCGGTTATTGGAGCTTATGCGAATGAAGTACGTGACAGTATTCAGCAGGAGCTGGATAATAAGCAGGTTGAACTGGAAAATGCAGCAATTTCTGAAAAGCTTGCAAAAGAAACTTTGGATGTTTCTTTACCAGGCAGACCTGTTAAGAAAGGAAATTCGCATCCATTAACAGCAGTGGTTACAGAAATTGAAGATCTGTTCCTTAGCATGGGCTTTACGATTGCAGAAGGTCCTGAAGTGGAAACGGATTATTATAATTTCGAGGCGTTAAACCTGCCAAAAGGCCATCCGGCTCGAGACATGCAAGATTCTTTCTTTATTACAGAAGACATTTTACTTCGTACACAAACATCACCAGTTCAGGCCCGCACGATGGAAAAGCATGAAGGCCAAGGTCCTGTGAAAATTATCTCGCCAGGGAAGGTTTACCGCAGAGATAACGATGACGCAACGCATTCACATCAATTCATGCAGATTGAAGGACTCGTTGTTGATCAGAATGTTCGTTTAAGCGACTTGAAAGGTGTACTTGAAACCTTCGCAAAGAAAATGTTTGGTGAAGACCGCAAAATTCGTTTGCGTCCTAGCTTCTTCCCATTTACAGAACCTTCTGTCGAAATGGATATTTCTTGTTTTAAATGCAGCGGAAAAGGTTGCTCGATCTGTAAACAAACAGGCTGGATTGAAATATTAGGAGCAGGTATGGTACATCCGAATGTTCTTGAGATGGCTGGTTTTGATTCTAAAAAGTACACAGGCTTTGCCTTTGGTATGGGACCTGAGCGTATTGCGATGCTTAAATACGGAATAGATGACATCCGCCATTTTTATGCGAATGATATCCGGTTCTTGAAACAATTCAAAAAAGCATAATTAAGGAGGGGAAAATAGATGCTAATTTCTTATAACTGGCTAAAAGAGTATGTAAATATAGAGATCAGTCCGTCTGAACTAGCGGATAAAATTACAAAGAGCGGTATTGAAGTTGAAATGGTTGAATCCTTAAATAAAGGAATCAGCGGAGTTGTTGTAGGATATGTCCAAGAGTGTATTCAGCATCCAAACGCAGATAAGCTGAGAGTCTGTAAAGTTGATATCGGACAAGGCGAAGTGTCCCAGATCGTTTGCGGCGCACCGAATGTTGCACAAGGACAGAAGGTGGCTGTAGCTGTTCCTGGAGCTGTATTGCCTGGCAACTTTAAAATCAAAAAAGCAAAGCTTCGCGGTGAAGAATCACACGGAATGATTTGTTCTCTTCAAGAACTTGGAGTTGATACAAAGCTAGTTCTGAAAGAATATGCAACAGGTATTTTTGTAATGCCATCTGATGCAGAGCCAGGAAGTGATGCGTTAGAATACTTAAATCTGAATGATCACGTGCTTGAGCTAGGTCTTACACCAAACCGTGCAGATTGTCTCAATGTTCTAGGTGTTGCCTATGAGGTCGCAGCAATTTTAGAACAAGACGTAAAACTTCCAGACACATCTTACACAGCTTCTGAAGAGAAAGCAGAAGATTTTATCTCTGTAAACATTGAATCTCTTGAGGATAATCCTTATTACGGAGCAATGATCATTCGTGATGTAAAGATCGGTCCTTCACCGTTATGGATGCAAAATCGTCTAATGGCTTCAGGTATTCGTCCAATCAATAATATTGTTGATATTACGAACTATGTACTTCTTGAATACGGACAGCCGCTGCATGCATTCGACTATAACCGACTTGGTTCAAAGGAAATCGTTGTACGCCGTGCTGCAGAAGGTGAGCACATTCAAACGTTGGATGACCAGGACCGTACACTTAAAGACACTCACTTAGTCATTACAAACGGAAAAGAGCCGATTGCGGTTGCTGGTGTTATGGGTGGAGCAACAAGTGAGGTTCAGCCTGATACAACGAACGTGCTGCTGGAAGCTGCTTATTTTGCTTCTGGACGTGTTCGGGCTGCTTCAAAAGATCTTGGTCTTCGCAGTGAAGCGAGCTCCAGATATGAAAAAGGAATTGACCGGAACCGAGTTTATGCAGCGGCAAAAAGAGCGGCCGCTTTAATGGCTGAAATCGCTGGCGGGAGAGTGGCAGAGGGCATTGTTGAAGCTGGAAAACGTGAAGTTAACACGTACACAGTAAACATGGATGTGTCCAGAATGAATGGTCTGCTTGGGACATCAATCACATCTGAACAAACAGCAGCTATTTTTGACCGTTTAGGATTCTCGTATAAAGAATCAGACGGAATTTTTGAAGTTGTTGTACCTTCTCGAAGACCAGATATTACGATTGAAGCTGATCTTATTGAAGAAGCAGGACGAATTTATGGATACGATCGTATTCCGACAACGTACCTTTTATCAGAAGCGCGCCCTGGCGGTCTAACAGAGAGCCAGGCAAAACGCAGGGGAATTCGCAATTATTTAGAAGGAGCCGGACTTTACCAGGCGGTAACATACGCTTTAACTACTCCAGAAAAATCAACACACTTTTCATATAATGGTGATGCTGTTTATCCAATCTCAGTTGCTCATCCAATGAGTGAAGAGCGCAGTACATTGCGTATGAGTTTATTGCCGCAGCTTCTTGAAGTGCTTCAGTATAACCGCAACCGCTCAATGGAAGATTTAGCAGTGTATGAGATGGGCTCAGTTTTTATCAACCGCCAGGAAGTATTGAATGATCTTCCTGAAGAGTATGTGTTTGTTTCAGGAGCGGTAACTGGCGTGTTTAACGAACATTTATGGCAAGGAGAAAGAAAAACAGTTGATTTCTTTGTACTAAAAGGAATCTTAGAAGGATTAATGAGTGAACTGAATCTTTCTGAACGTATAACGTATGAATCCGGAGCAATTGAAAACATGCACCCTGGAAGAACAGCCATTGTAAAACTTGACGGGATTCCAGTTGGATTTGTTGGTCAGCTCCACCCAGCCCTACAAAAGGATTTGGATTTAAAAGATTCGTATGTATTTGAATTAAATGCCACTAGTCTGGTAGAAGCAGAAACAGAACAGATGGTATATCAAGCATTGCCGCGCTACCCTTCGATCACACGCGACATCGCATTAGTCGTTGATCAAGAATTGCCAGCTGGCGATCTGTTCACAGTGATTCAAGCTGCTGGCGGTGAGCTGCTGAAAGAAGTAAATCTGTTTGACTTATATGAAGGAGAGAAGATGGAAGAAGGAAAGAAATCACTTGCTTTCTCTTTGAAATATTTCGATCCAGAACGTACTCTTACAGATGAAGAAGTTGTAACAGCACACAATCGCGTTTTAAAAAGTTTAGAAGAACACTTTGGAGCGCAATTAAGAAAATAAAGGTAAAAAGAAACTGGCTTGCAGGTTAGCAAGCCAGTTTTTATTACACTATCAGTAAAGTATAACTTGTTTGCACGATGATTTTCGACGCAGCAACAAGTCAAAGTAGATAGTATAAGCCCAACTTGAGCTGACGAGAAAGGCTTGGCGTCAGCCAAGTTTTCTTTAGATTTAGTATTAATCTTAGGATTTTACGGTACGTGTTCTTTAATCTGTTACACGTCCGCTCAAAAGATACCCCTTTTCGCTCAGAACTATGGAGCTACGCTCAAACCAGCTGTGCTACGCTCAAAATCTTGCAGTTACGCTCAAACCATACCGAGTTACGCTCAAAGCAGTGTTTTATGCCTAAAATACAGATCATGTTCGCTTTTTCTTTAACAGATTCAACGCTTTCTGGGTGTTAGCGAAATGTTTTTTTGTTGCTGTATCAAACACGGTTTCACCGAATTTCTCTACAAGCTCCGCGGCTTTTACATCAACATGAGGTCCGGCACCTTTTGGGATAACAGTGTTAAATCTTGCTCCGAGCTTATCCATTTCCTTTAAAAAACTGTACCTTGCCAAAATAGAGGCAGCTGCTACAGCCAGATGGACCGATTCTCCTTTAGTCGCAAAATACAGTCCCTCTTTCAAAAGATTTTTTTCCTTCGTTAAATAATTGAAGTAAACACCAGGTTCACAGAATTGATCAACTAAGATGCCATCAAGTTTTTCGCCTTCAATTTTAGCTTTTACATTTTGAAGCGCACGGTTATGAAGAATCGCTTTTATTTTACCTTGCGACATGCCTTTTTGCTGGAGGTCATTATATTTTTCGTTTGGCAATACGAGCAGACTATAAGGAACAGTGTGAATGAGCTCTTTTGCAATCTGTATTATTTGTTTATCATTTAAATGTTTGGAGTCTCTTACTCCAAGCTCTTTCACTAGTTCGAGCTGTGAAGCTGATACATAGGCTGCTGCCACTGTCATCGGACCAAAATAATCCCCAGTGCCAACTTCATCGCTTCCGATCATGGACAGTTCTGCTGCATTTTCTGGCGGTGCAAACCTATGCGCCGGTTTAGCTGTTTTGGTTTTATCTTTAGCAGGAGCGATTTGGCCGGAAAATTCTTTTGAAGCTTCTTCCGCGCGTTTACCCTGAAACAAGACTTTCCCTGATTGGTAGGCTGTCACTGTGCACTCGTTAAGTTTCGCAGTAAATACAGCACCAGGTGGAGTTTTATCCTGTACAGCATGAGCCAGTTCTTTTTTCATTGCTAAAATTTCAGTGTTCGTCATCTTTTTTACAACATGAGCCATTATTAATGCCTCCCAAAGTTATTGAATTTCCAAATATATCAAAAAATCTCTAGAAATGAACAGAAATATTTTCAAGTATGTACGATATTTGATAAGATGTAGATTAGAGTAAGCATCCTAAACTGTTTGATCCTTTTTATGAGAAGGAGGTTTTTTCGTGGCGGAAGACAAAAATAAAAACCGTACGACGGTCGAGATCTATGGACAGCGCTATGTAATTGCAGGGACCGAAACTTCCAGCCACATTCATTTAGTAGCTGATAAAGTAGATTTAAAAATGAGAGAAATTCAGTCTCATAACCGTTTTCTTGATACTAAACAACTCGCTGTACTAACAGCAGTAAATACAATGAGTGAATATTTAAAGATTAAAGAAGAGCTGAAAAAATTGCAACAAAGAATTGGAAAAGAGGAAAGTTAATATGCTGGATTTAATTCTGTTTATCGTATTATTAGGTGGCTTTTTAATCGGTTTAAAACGTGGTTTTATTATGCAGCTTGTGCACTTGATCGGATTTATAGCAGCTTATATCGTTGCTTATCTGTATTATGATGATTTAGCTCCGAAGCTGGAGTTATGGGTTCCGTATCCTTCATCAAATGATAGTTCAGTATCGTTTCTGCTGAACAGTATTTCACTCGAACAGGCCTATTATAATGCGATCGCTTTTGCAATCTTATTCTTTGCAACTAAAATTATTCTGCAGATCTTAGGTTCTATGCTTGATTTTCTGGCACATTTGCCGATTTTGCACACTGCGAACAGATGGCTTGGAGGACTTTTAGGTTTTGTAGAAGTTTATCTGATTGTTTTTATCCTGCTCTATATTGCTACATTAGTCCCGATTGAATCCTTCCAGGCGTATTATGATAATTCTTGGATCGCACAGGGAATGGTTAAAAACACCCCCGTATTTTCAGAATCTGTTAAAGATATGTGGATGAAACATATGGCGTAAAACTTCTCCCTTTCTGGAGAAGTTTTTTTCACATCGAGATTAATAGAAAGGAAGTACGTTATGGCAAATAAAAAAGAGATTGTACGTACGCTGGAGCAAATTGCTCTTTATCTCGAAATTTTAGGAGAAAATTCATTTAAAGTTTCGGCTTATCGAAAAGCAGCAAATGCTCTTGAAAGTGATGAGCGTACGATGGATCAAATAAAAGATGTTTCCAAAATAAAAGGTATTGGTAAAGGAACAGCAGCGGTTATTATCGAAATGATGGATAAAGGTGAATCTGAACTTTTAATAGAGCTTCAGGAAAAAGTGCCATCAGAACTTATTACATTATTGCAAGTCCCGAACTTAGGCGGTAAAAAGATTGCGAAACTATATTCAGAACTCGGCATAACGAATATAGCATCATTAAAAGAAGCTTGTACTTCAGGGAAAGTCAGAGAGCTTGCCGGATTTGGAGCAAAAACAGAAGAGAAGATATTAACTTCTCTAGCCGATATTGGCAAACGTCCGGATAGACTTCCGATTGCATATATGCTTCCGATTGCTGAAAGGATTGAAGGACAGCTTGAAAAGATGAAACACATTGATAAATATTCGAGAGCCGGAAGTTTAAGGCGCTATCGGGAGACGATTAAGGATCTTGATTTTATTATTTCATCAAATAATCCCCACAAAGTGAAAGAGCAGCTATTAAACTTGCCGGAAGTTACCGATGTCATCGCCAGCGGTGACACAAAGGTTTCTCTCGTTATAGGAGAGAAAATAGCTGTTTCTGTAGATTTTAGAATTGTTGAGCCCGAGCAATTTGCAACCACGCTTCATCATTTTACAGGTTCCATGGAACATAACGTAAAAATGCGGCAGCTTGCAAAAAGCAGAGGAGAAAAAATCAGTGAATATGGCGTAGAGAATACAGAAACAGGTGAAATGAAAACCTTTAATACGGAAGAAGAATTTTACGAATATTTCGGATTGAATTGGATTCCACCAGAAGCAAGGGAAACGGGTGAAGAAATCGAGCTTCTAAAGGAAGAATATAATTTTATTCAGTTGTCTGATATTAAAGGTGACCTGCATCTGCATTCCACATGGAGTGACGGAGCATTCTCAATTGAAGAGATGGCTGAAGAGGCGAGAAGCCGCGGATACAAATACATGGCTATTACGGATCATTCACAATATCTCCGGGTTGCAAATGGACTTACGCCAGAGCGAATCCGCATGCAGCGCAAAGAGATTGATAAGCTGAATAAAAAGTATAAAAATTTTAAAATATTTGCTGGAATAGAGATGGATATACTCCCAGATGGTACACTTGATTATGATGATGATCTTCTGGATGAATTGGATTTTGTCATTGCCAGTATCCACTCCGCTTTTTCCCAAGATAAGAGCAAGATCATGAATCGTCTAAAAACAGCCTTACAGCATAAAAGAGTAGATTTAATCGCTCATCCTACAGGCCGTCTGATCGGGCGGCGAAAGGGTTATGACGTTGATGTGGAAATGCTGCTGCAGCTGGCGTATGAAACAGATACTGCAATAGAGCTAAATGCGAACCCGAACCGTTTGGATCTATCTCCGGACTGGTTAAGAAAAGCGCAGGAACTTGGTGTAAAGATCGCTATAAATACAGATGCACATTATAAAGAAACGATGAAACATATGGAGATTGGGGCAGCGGTAGCACGAAAAGGTTTTATTAAAAAGAGTTCTGTTATCAATACAATGAATGCAGAAGAATTTCAAGCCTATTTAAACCGTAAAAAATAGCTCAATATCCTCGGAGCAGGAGGAAAAAGAACATGCAAGAAAAAATGTTGCGAGTTTTAGAATTAAAAAAAGTGATTGAGAGACTAAAAAAACATGCAAGCTGTTCACTTGGAATAAATAAGATTGAAGCCCTTGTTCCTTTAACTGATCTACAAGAAGTGAACGAAGCTCAAGAGGCAACTGATGAAGGAGTTAAGGTTCTCCGGTTAAAAGGACAGGTTCCTTTTGGCGGTATTTTTGACATTCGTTCGAACGTGAAAAGATCTAAAATAGGAAGTCTTCTTAACGAAGAAGATCTGATGGATATTGCTTCTACACTGTATGGGGGCAGAAGATTTAAACGTTTTATTGAAGGATTGACTGAAGATGGCATCGAACTTCGCATCCTGAAGAATGCAGCAGAACAGATCATTCCATTGCATGATGTGGAACAATCTATTAAAAACTGTATTGATGATCATGGAAATATGATGGATAGTGCAAGCGGCGAGCTTAGAGCCATACGCCAGCAGCTTCGTACATTTGAAGCAAGAGTAAGAGAAAAGCTTGAATCAATCGTAAGGTCTTCAAACTATCAAAAGATGCTTTCTGACTCCATCATTACGATTCGAAATGATAGATTTGTTATTCCTGTTAAACAAGAGTACAGAGGAAACTTTGGCGGCATGGTTCATGATCAATCTGCCAGCGGAGCCACTTTATTTATTGAACCTCAATCCGTCGTAACCGTTAACAATCAGGTAAAAGAGACAAAAGCGAAAGAAGCCCGGGAAATTGAAAAGATCTTAAGGGAGCTGACTGCACAAGTTGCAGAAGTGGCTGATGATATTCTGTTAAACGTGAATGTTTTGGCAGAGGTTGACTTTATTTTAGCTAAAGCAAGATTTGCAGCAGAACTTAAATGCACAAGGCCTATTATGAATGACAAAGGATACATTGCATTGAATAATGGGCGGCACCCGCTTCTTGATCAAACGACGGTCGTCCCAACGAGCGTCAAGCTTGGCGGGGAGTATCAATCCCTTGTTATCACGGGTCCAAATACAGGGGGGAAGACGGTTACTTTAAAGACAATTGGACTTCTCACACTAATGGCGCAATGTGGTTTGCAGATTCCAGCTCAGGAAGAGTCTGAAATGGCAGTGTTTAAAAGTATTTTTGCTGACATTGGAGATGAGCAGTCCATTGAGCAATCGCTGAGTACCTTTTCTTCCCATATGGTGAATATTGTTGAGATTCTCAACAAGCTCGATTATGAGTCACTCGTACTTTTTGATGAACTTGGAGCTGGAACAGATCCCCAAGAAGGTGCAGCGCTTGCGATTTCCATACTTGATTTTGTATTTGCAAGAGGTGCACGTGTAGTGGCAACTACCCATTATAGTGAACTTAAAGCATATGCATACAACCGTGAGGGCGTTATGAATGCTTCAGTTGAATTCGATGTGCAGACTTTACGTCCTACTTACAGGCTGTTAGTAGGGGTTCCGGGACGAAGCAATGCATTTGAAATATCAAAACGGCTTGGATTGCGTCAAGATATTATCGATGCAGCACGTTCTCAAATAAGTGAAGATGAAAATAAGATTGACAATATGATCAGGTCTCTGGAAGACAATCGTAAACAAGCAGAGAAAGAAATGCATGAAGCTGAGGCTAAGAGAAAAGAAGCAGAAGCGATAAAGGCTGATCTTGAACGTGAGCTTGAACTTTATCAGAATGAGAAAGAACGATTGTATCAAAAGGCAAAAGAAGAAGCTGAAAAAGCTGTTGAAAAAGCAAGGGAAACGGCTGAAGAAATCATCTGGGAAATCCGTGAGCTTCAAAAAGCAGGCGGACAAATCAAAGAACATAAACTGATTGAAGCTAAAAAGAGATTAGAAGAAGCAGTACCGAAATCTAAGGCAAAGAATAAGAACCCAAAAACCACTTCCACTAAGAAAGAATATGTTCCAGGTGACGAAGTAAGGGTATTAAGCGTCGGACAAAAGGGACACATCGTTGAAAAAGTCAGCAGCAATGAATACCAAGTTCAGATTGGGATATTAAAGATGAATGTTTCAGAGCGGGATCTGGAATGGGTAAAAGAATCAAAGCCAAAACCCGAACCTCGTGCCTTTGTTAAAGTGACTGGTACTTCAGATTCAACACGTCCGGAACTCGACCTTCGAGGCAAGAGATACGAAGATGCAATGCTGGAAGTTGACCGTTATTTAGATGATGCATTAATGGCTGGCTTTAACCAGGTATATATTATTCACGGCAAAGGCACAGGTGCTCTTCGTAAAGGCGTGCAGGAACTGTTAAAATCACATCGTAATGTAAAGTCTACAAGAATGGGTGCTGCAGGCGAAGGTGGAGGCGGAGTCACAGTGGCTGTGTTAAAATAATCAGGGGTTGGTGCTGAAAGTTCGGTTTTCAAAATTTCTATGTGGCTCACTCGTGTTTATCAGTGGTTTCACTGTCTTTCTGCTATATTGAAGGTCTTATACGGAGATGAGCCGGAGCAAATTAGTAAAAACCAACAAAGCCACGTAAAGGGGTTGTGCGGATGGATTTTATGAGTAACGCATTTGTTAAAACAGCAGCAAACTACAGCGTTGTTGTTCTTTGCCTTGTTTTGTTTTTGGCTGTATTTGAGCTCGTAACACGATATAAGAACTGGGTTGAAATTAAGAATGGAAATCTGTCAGTAGCAATGGCAACAGGCGGAAAAATCTTTGGGATCGCAAATATATTCCGTTACTCAATTTCACAGAATGATTCTTTGATCTTGATGGTCATGTGGGGAATATATGGCTTTATCCTGCTTCTTATCGGTTACTTTATTTATGAATTTTTAACACCAAAATTTCAGATTGACAAAGAAATAGAAAATGACAACAGGGCAGTTGGTTTTATTTCGATGGTCATATCGATCGGGTTGTCATTTGTTATTGGTGAAGGAATTGAATAGTTGAAGGGATAAAATATGGAAACTTTATTTAAAGTGCTTTTTGTACTTAGTGGTGTATTTATCACTGCAGGCTTTATTTATTTATTATTTTTCGCATGATGAAAACCAGATCTCTGCCTACGAGATCTGGTTTTTTTTGGATGTAATTTTACCGATTATTTTTAATTTTTAAAAAAGTATATAAAATTGTATGCGTTTTCAATATAATAAGAATAAAGATATAGAAATTTTGAAGGAAGGCGTGAATTAAAGGAGGAGATGCAAGTGGAAAGAAGGTGGCTTAACAGTTACCCAAGTGAAATTCCGGGACATCTTGATTACGACAGCAAACCTTTATTCGCGTATTTAGAAGAAGCAGCAGAACAGAAAAAAGACAATACTGCTGTACATTTTTTAGGCAAGACTTTATCGTTCGGTGAACTGTATGAAAGCAGCCTGCGATTTGCTCATTCACTTTCAACATTGGGAGTGAAAAAAGGTGACCGTGTAGCTATCATGCTGCCAAACTGTCCGCAGGCAGTTATCGCTTATTACGGAACTTTGCTTTTAGGCGGGATTGTGGTTCAGACGAACCCTCTTTACACCGAAAGAGAGCTGCGCCACCAGCTTTCGGACAGTGGAGCAAAGGTAATAGTCGGTTTGGATTTGCTGTTTGGAAGAATTTCTGCTGTACGGAATGATACGAGTATCGAGCACGTAATAATGACGTCTATCAAGGATTACTTGCCTTTTCCAAAAAATCTTTTTTACCCGTTTGTACAAAAAAGGCAAAATCCTACGGTGGTAGTCAACATTTCGTATAATCATGAAGTTCATTCTTTTACAGATCTGCTAAAACGTTCAAAACCCGTTAAACCGCAAGTAAATATCACTCCAGATGAGGATTTGGCTTTATTGCAATATACGGGCGGCACAACGGGACCAGCAAAAGGGGTTATGCTCACACATAAGAACCTGGTAGTTAATGCTTTGCAATGTAATGCCTGGATGTACAAGAATCGAGATGGAAAAGAAAAAATATTGGGAGCACTTCCTTTTTTCCATGTGTATGGCATGACTTGTGTGATGAATTTAGGGATCATGACAAAAGCACAGATGATCATCCTTCCGAAATTCGACCCGGCTCAAGTACTCAAAACGATTCATAAAGAACGTCCTACCCTTTTTCCGGGCGCTCCTACTATGTATATTGCGCTGCTTAACCATCCGGATTTAAAGAAGTATGACCTTTCTTCAATTCAGGCATGCATAAGCGGTTCCGCCGCTTTGCCGCTCGATGTTCAGGAAAAGTTTCAGGCTATTATTTCAGGTTCATTAGTTGAAGGCTATGGTCTAACAGAAGCTTCTCCTGTAACACATGCCAATCTAATTTACGGAGAGCAGGTTAAAGGAAGTATTGGTTTACCATGGCCAAACACGGAAGCAGCTATTATATCTGCTGAAACCGGCGAATGGGCAGAACCCGGTGAAATCGGTGAACTCGCTGTAAAGGGCCCGCAAGTCATGAAAGGGTATTGGAACCAGCCGGAAGAGACTGCTTCTGTATTCCGGGATGACTGGCTGATCACAGGCGATATGGGATATATGGACGAAAGAGGCTATTTTTACATTGTTGACCGTAAAAAAGATCTCATCATAGCCGGTGGCTTTAACATTTATCCAAGAGAAGTAGAAGAGGTTTTATACGAGCATGAAAGTGTAAAAGAAGCAGTAGTCGTCGGTGTGCCAGATGAATATCGGGGTGAAACGGTTAAAGCATTTATTGTTCTAAAAGAGGGCGCTGAATGTAATGAAGAAGAACTGAATAAGTATTGTCGAGAGCATCTTGCATCGTTTAAAGTGCCAAGACTGTATGAATTTAGGGATGAGCTTCCAAAAACAATGGTTGGAAAGATCCTCCGCAGAGTACTGCTGGAAGAAGAACGTGAAAAAGCAAAACAAAACAACTGATCAAACACCTAAAAACCGCCATCGTGCGGTTTTTATCTTTTAAAAAGAAAATATATCTTCCTGCTTGTCAACGTTTATAAAAAAATGACATAATGAAATTGACAGAAAAGAAAGATTTGTTTTACAATTATGAATGAACAATCATTCATTTTTTATTGATTGTGTTATAAACAAATGAGGCGATAGTTATGAAGCGTAAAGGTCCAAAATACGAAAAAATTATTGATGCTGCCGTTAACGTTATTGCAGAACACGGTTACCATCAATCCCAAGTTTCGAAGATTGCGAAAGAAGCAGGTGTCGCTGATGGCACCATATATCTTTACTTCAAGAATAAAGAAGATCTGCTTGTTTCTGTTTTTAATGAAAAGATGGGGACCTTTATCGAAAAAACAGAAAACGAGCTAAAGAATAACGATACGGCGATCGAAAAACTTCGGACACTCGTCGAGATGCATTTCAAGCAATTAACTGCAGATTACGAATTATCAATCGTAACTCAATTAGAACTGCGCCAGACAAACAGGCAGCTTCGGGCCAAAATAGGTGAGGTATTAAAAGGGTATCTGAATTTAATAGACACCATACTGACTGACGGCATGAATGAAGGTGTGTTTGTAAAAGATTTGGATTACAGGCTGGCCAGACAGATGATCTTCGGAACGATTGATGAAACGGCTACAAACTGGGTGATGAATGATCATCGATATGATTTGCCGGCACTAGCCGGTCCAGTTCATCAAATGCTAGTTAATGGTTTGGCGGCCCGATCTGTGCATAAGAATTAATTCATTTTGGAGGAGGATTGATAAAGTGGACTATCTACAAATTGAAAAACAAGGCAAAGTGGCTACTATAAAACTTAATCGGGCACCTGCAAACGCACTTTCTACCGGTGTTATACAGGAAATTGACTTAGCGCTGGATCAAATAGAGAAAGATAACTCGGTGAAAACAGTTGTTATCCTTGGAGAAGGACGTTTCTTTTCAGCAGGAGCGGATATTAAGGAATTTACTGAAGTCCCTGATGAAAAAGGTTTTGCAGAGCTGGGAAAAAAAGGTCAGGACGTTTTTAACCGTATCGAGCAATTTTCGAAGCCGGTTATTGCAGCGATTCATGGTGCAGCACTTGGAGGCGGCTTGGAACTTGCGATGAGCTGTCATGTGCGTCTTGTAGCAGAAGATGCAAAGCTAGGTCTTCCTGAGCTCACTTTAGGACTCATTCCCGGTTTTGCAGGTACCCAAAGACTTCCTCAGCTGGTCGGGGTCCCTAAAGCATGTGAGATGCTCTTATCCAGTCAGCCGATTACAGGAAAAGAAGCAGTATCATTTGGTTTAGCCAATGACTCATTTCTTGTTGAAGAACTTTTTGAAAAGGCTTACAAAATGGCAGAAAGTTTCTCAGATAAAAGTGCTGTTTCCATTAAATACACCTTAGAGTTATTGAATTATGCAAAACATGGTTTCTATGAAAAGGGAGCAGAAAGAGAACAGGAACTGTTTGGAAAAGCTTTTAAGAGCCATGACGGTCAAGAGGGCATCCAAGCATTTATTGAAAAAAGAAAGCCTGTATTTCAGGACCGATAATTTTAGGAGGGGTAATAATGAACATTTATGTTATTTTAAAACGTACCTTCGATACAGAAGAAAAAATTTCAGTTTCTAACAACAAAATCTCTGAAGACAGTGCAGAATTTATCATCAATCCTTATGATGAGTATGCGATTGAAGAAGCAATCACCCTAAAGGATGCGCATGGCGGTACAGTTACAGTTGTAACAGTAGGCGATGAAGATTCTGAAAAAGAACTTCGTACAGCACTAGCAATGGGCGCTGATCAAGCAGTCCTCATTTCAAATGAAGATTTGGACAGCCAGGATCCATTCACAACATCATCTGTTTTAGCTGCTTATTTTAAAGATAAAGAATTTGACATTATTTTAGGCGGAAATGTGGCAATCGATAATGGAACAGGCCAAGTAGGTCCTCGTTTAGCAGAGCTTCTTGATATACCGCATGTTACAACGATTACGAAAATTGAAATTAACGGTACAACGGTAAATATTGAACGAGATGTAGAAGGAGATCTTGAAAAGATTGAAACTTCACTTCCTCTATTAGTGACTGCTCAGCAAGGATTAAATGAGCCTCGCTATCCGTCTCTCCCAGGGATTATGAAAGCAAAGAAGAAACCGCTGGAGACTTTGGAGCTGGATGACCTTGATATCGATGAAGATGATGTAGAAGCAAAAACAAAAACGGTAGAAATTTATCTTCCTCCTAAAAAGGAAGCTGGAAAAATCTTATCTGGTGATACAGCGGATCAAGTAAAAGAACTTGTATCTCTGTTAAGAAACGAAGCAAAGGTAATATAAGGAGGAGACATCATGGCAAAAAAAGTTTTAGTACTTGCAGAATCTCGTGACGGCTCATTGCGTAACGTATCATTTGAAGCAATTGCAGCAGCAAAAGAAATTTCAGGAGGAGGAGAAGTGTTCGCTGTATTGTGTGGAGAATCTGTTCAATCCCTTGCGAATGACTTGATCCATTACGGTGCTGACCGTGTTCTCGTAGCTGAAAATGAAAAGCTCGCAAACTATACCACAGATGGCTACTATCAAGCTTTGAAACAAATCATTGATGATGAAAAACCGGAAGCAATCGTATTCGGGCATACATCATTAGGAAAAGACTTATCACCGAGACTGGCAGCACGATTAGAATCAGGTCTTATTTCAGACGTTACAGGATTGGAACAAGCAGGTGAAAACACTGTATTTACACGTCCTGTATACTCTGGAAAAGCATTTGAAAAGAAATTAATCAATGATGGACTTGTATTTGTTACAATCCGTCCGAATAACATTGCACCACTTGAAAAAGACGAGTCACGTTCCGGAGAAGTAAAATCAGTATCAGTAGAAATCAAGGATTTAAGAACTATAGTGAAAGAAGTTGTCCGCAAGGCTACTACTGGGGTTGATCTTTCAGAAGCAAAAATTATTGTTGCTGGCGGACGAGGAGTAAAGTCCGAAGATGGCTTCAAGCCTCTTCAAGAGCTTGCTGATGTTCTTGGTGCAGCAGTTGGTGCTTCCCGCGGAGCTTGTGATGCTGACTATTGTGACTACTCGCTGCAGATTGGCCAAACAGGTAAAGTTGTAACTCCTGATTTATATATCGCTTGCGGAATCTCCGGAGCAATTCAGCACTTAGCTGGTATGTCCAACTCAAAAGTAATCGTGGCGATCAATAAGGATCCAGAAGCAAGCATCTTTTCAGTAGCTGATTATGGGATCGTTGGAGATCTGTTTGAAGTCGTTCCTTTATTAACAGAAGAGTTCAAGAAAGTGTTAGTATAGAAGTAAGAATGAAAAACGTCCGGTCTTCGCTGGACGTTTTTTTGTTAAACGATACAGGAAACAAGTAAGGGGGAATATCGGGTGACGACGATTGCTTTTATCCGTCATGGGGAAACAGATTGGAACATAGAAAGAAGAGCTCAAGGCTGCATGGATATTCCACTTAATAATCAAGGACAAAAGCAGGCAAAAGCTCTTGCAGAACGTTTTCGTAATGATATCTGGGATGTTATTTATGCCAGTCCGTTATCAAGAGCTTTTAAAACAGCTGAAGCCATCAGTGAGTTATCAGGCTTAAAAGTAGTATTGGACGAAAGACTGCGAGAAATCTCTTTTGGGGAAACAGAAGGAACAACAGAAGCTGAAAGAATAGAACGCTGGGGCGAAGATTGGAAGACATTGGATCTGGGAAGAGAAACAAATGAACAAGCGGATGAACGCTGGAAAGCAGTACTAGAAGAGATTGTGCTAAATCATAAAAATCAAAAAGTGCTGATTGTGACTCACGGTGCATTATTAGTACGGATCTACAAATATCTTCTCCAGGATAAAACAGATAAATGGTATGGATTGAATAACACGTCCCTCTCAATATTTAAACTTGATGATCAAAGTTGGTCTTGTGAATTATTTAATTGTCAAAAACACTTGGAAGAGACACAGACCATTTAACGTTTGTCATTTTTAAAACTTGGGTACCATAATGTTGAGCAAACTATTAGCAACTGTGTAATTTGTGGTGATATACTTTGTTTACACTTTGTTAATTCAAAAGGAGGGCCAAATAAATGGCTATTGTTAATGCATCAGATCAAACATTTAATACAGAAACGAACGAAGGTTTAGTACTTGCTGATTTCTGGGCACCATGGTGCGGACCTTGTAAAATGATTGCGCCAGTTCTTGAAGAAGTTGATCAAGAAATGGAAG
Organism: Fictibacillus nanhaiensis; assembly: GCF_023715445.1. Classification (GTDB taxonomy): domain Bacteria; phylum Bacillota; class Bacilli; order Bacillales; family Fictibacillaceae; genus Fictibacillus; species Fictibacillus nanhaiensis_D. The sequence continues at coordinate 896,267 of NZ_JAMBOD010000001.1, read as the reverse complement.
AACTGAAAGTAGTTAAGCTGGATGTTGATGAGAATCAAGAAACAGCAGGAAAATATGGTGTAATGAGTATTCCTACACTGCTAGTATTCAAAGACGGTCAAGTGGTTGATCAAGTTGTAGGATTCCAGCCAAAAGAAGCGCTAGTTGAACTTCTGAACAAACATAAGTAAGTTACGGAAAGCCCGGTACTCGGGCTTTTTTTATTTGGCAATGTGATTTCGGGAATGTGCTCTGTAAGGAGGAGACCTGTCAAAAAACATCAGAGTATCCTTCCAATGATACAAAATGAGTCATGATGCAAATTGGCCTGCTCCTGCAGGTCTTTTTTTAAAAATTAAAAGGTATAATGGATAAGCTGCATAAACTAAAAAAGTCCATTTCTATGATATTATGTATAAATAACAGTGAATGAACAGGGGGGTGGATAATAATTGACCTCGATTAAACAAAAATTGATGCTGCTTCCAGATCAGCCCGGCTGCTACTTAATGAAGAATGAATTTGGAAAAGTAATCTATGTAGGAAAAGCAAAAGTATTAAAGAACAGGGTAAAATCTTATTTTTCTGGTTCGCATGACGGAAAAACACAGCGTTTAGTCAGTGAGATCAGAGACTTTGAATATATTGTTACTTCAACGGAAATGGAAGCTCTTGTTCTTGAGATGAACTTGATCAAAAAGCATGATCCCCGATATAACGTCATGCTGAAAGATGACAAAAGCTATCCTTACTTAAAAGTAACTTCTGAAAAACAGCCTCGTCTTTTATACACACGGAAGATAAAAAAAGATGGGGGGAAGTATTTCGGCCCCTTTGTAAATGCGTATGCTGCACAAGAAACGAAAAAGCTCCTTGATCGAATTTTCCCGCTAAGAAAATGTGATACGATGCCGAAAAGAGTTTGTCTTTATTACCATATTGGCCAGTGCTTGGGTCCTTGTGTGTATGACATTACAGATGAACACAATAAACAGATGGTAGAAGGCATTATCAAGTTCCTTAATGGCGGTTATCAGGATGTGAAAAATCAGCTGGCAGAAAAAATGCTTGAGGCATCTGAGGCTTTAAACTTCGAACGTGCCAAAGAGCTTCGTGATCAGATCCAGCATATTGAAGCTGTAATGGAAAAGCAGAAGATGATGACTTCTGATTTAGTAGACAGAGACGTGTTCGGATATCATTTTGATAAAGGCTGGATGTGTGTACAGGTCTTTTTTATACGGCAAGGGAAAGTCATAGCACGGGATATATCTGTTTTTCCTTTCTATGGTGAAGCACATGAAGACTTGCTTACATTTATCGGCCAGTTTTATCTGCAAAAAAATCATTTGCTTCCAAAAGAGATCCTCTTGCCTCAACGGGTTGATGCTGATATGATTCAGCAGCTCCTCCAGGTAAAAGTACTTCAGCCAAAAAAAGGGCAGAAGAAGGAACTTGTTGAATTAGCCACGAAGAATGCGACCCTTGCGCTTAATGAAAAGTTTGCTCTCATTGAGCAGGATGAAGCCCGGACCATTAAAGCTGTTGAAAACTTAGGCGAAAGAATGGGGATAGCCCCGCCGTACCGCATTGAAGCGTTCGATAACTCCAACATTCACGGTACAGATCCGGTTTCAGCTATGGTCGTTTTTGTAGACGGGAAACCTTATAAGAAAGATTATCGAAAGTATAAGATAAAATCTGTAGAAGGTCCTGATGATTATGCCTCCATGAAAGAAGTGGTACGCAGAAGATACTCCAGATTGCTGAGAGAAGAAGGGGAATTGCCTAGTTTGATCCTTATTGATGGGGGAAAAGGCCAGATTTCTGCTGCCCAAGATGTACTTGAGAACGAACTTAATTTATTTATCCCTGTTGCTGGGCTTTCAAAAGACGAGAAGCACCGTACATCCCAGTTATGGCTTGGCGATCCCCCTGAGATGATTCATCTTCCAAGAAATAGCCAGGAATTTTACTTGCTTCAAAGAGTACAAGATGAAGTTCACAGGTTTGCCATTTCATTTCACAGAAAAGTTCGTTCTAAAAGTATGTTTGAGTCTACTTTGGACGGAATTGCGGGTATAGGAGAAAAAAGAAAGAAGATGCTGCTTCGTCATTTCGGTTCAATGAAAAAAATGAAAGAGGCAACAGTCGAAGAGATTCAGGAAGCGGGAGTCCCAAGAGGAGTAGCAGAAGAAATTAATAAAGCATTTTCTTCAAAAGACTAGTTGCAGTCACATTATAACTTTGTTAAAATGAATCCAACTTTATAAAAATGCCATGCTTCGAATGAAGTGATGGTAGAGGAGCAGGAACCAATAGTAGCCCATCTGAAGAGTAGAAGCTCTTATGAAGATGGTGGAAAGGGGATTCTTGCCGAAGTGTAAAAGGACTTCTAGCCTTTTATGCTGGACCTGTATTGAATAAATACAGAGCTGTCACACCATTCCCCCCAGGAATTGTGTGGAGGACTATCTCACTAGGGGGAAACAAACTTGGCTTGCTGCGGATATAGCAACAATAGGGTTTTTCCTTATTGTTGCTTTTTTGATTTTACTTTCAGAAAAATATAATTTTTCTACATGATGAGTATCATGGGGTTAAAAGTTTAAGTTGAAAGTAAAGTGCAACTAAGCAGACGTTCAAATTTAAGCGTCTACAAAGTTTTCTAATAAAAGCGATAGAAATTACAACAGGAAAGGATTTGGAGAAGATGGGGAGAATCGTACAAAAATTTGGCGGTACAAGTGTAGGTTCAGTTGAACGGATCCAAAACGCTGCAAAAAGAATCATTAACGAAGTCAACAAAGGCAATGAAGTGGTCGTGGTAGTATCTGCAATGGGGAAAACGACAGATGAACTTGTAGGGCTTGCCGCACAGATCAGCAAAAATCCTTCTAAAAGAGAAATGGATATGCTTCTCACTACAGGAGAACAAGTGACGATCGCCCTGTTAACGATGGCTTTACATCAGGAAGGGTATAAAGCAGTTTCATTAACTGGATGGCAAGCAGGAATCCAAACGGAGAACAATTATTCAAATGCCAGAATTCTAAATATTGATTCAGAACGAATAAATGGGCTTATAAAAGATGGAAATATTGTGGTCGTTGCAGGTTTCCAAGGCTTGATTCCGGAGACAAATGATATTGCTACTCTTGGAAGAGGCGGTTCTGATACAACAGCTGTTGCATTGGCGGCTGCACTTCAAGCAGATCGCTGTGACATTTATACAGACGTAACGGGTGTATATACGACTGATCCCCGGGCTGTCAAAACAGCAAGAAAAATCCCATCCATTTCATACGATGAAATGCTAGAGATGGCTAATCTTGGTGCAGGTGTTCTGCATCCGCGCGCTGTTGAATTTGCAAAGAATTATTCCATTAAACTGGAAGTCCGGTCAAGCATGAGTGATGAAAGAGGAACGTTAGTAGAGGAGGAAGCAACAATGGAACAAAACTTAATGGTTAGAGGTTTAGCATTTGAAGGTAACATAACAAAGATTACGGTTACTAACATGCCTAACGAAATTAATACATTGTCTGATTTGTTCACGATTTTAGCAAGCAATGGAATAAATGTAGATATTATTATTCAAAATGTGATGAACGAAGAAAAGACCAATATCTCATTCTCTATTGACTCAAGCCTATTGTCCGAAACACAGGAAGTACTTGCTGCTCATCAGGAAAAATTAGGTTTTGAATCTATCAGTCATGAAGGCAGTCTTGCTAAAGTTTCTATCATTGGATCAGGAATGATCTCCAACCCTGGAGTCGCAGCAAAAATGTTTAAAGCGTTATCTGACCAAGGTGTAATGATTAAAATGGTCAGTACTTCCGAGATTAAAGTATCAACGGTTGTTAAACAAGAAGATATGATTAAATCAATTGAAACACTTCATGACACATTTGAACTGGATGCACGTGTTCCTGTTCAAAAATAAGCATTCTTTGCAATTGGCTTTTTTCGTGAACGGGTACTAGTAGAAGCAGTTGAATTCCGCTTCAGGATGCTCGCTTTCCGCGAGGGGTAAGTTGAGCTTTGGTGGAGATGGATAGAGAGATTCATATTCAAGGAAGTATGTGTGCTCCTGCGTCTGCAAGCCTATTCTGCCGAAACGGGCTTCTTCGTCGCATACCTTGCAAGAAATTTCTCAGGTGGCTGGCACGCTGCTCCCGCAGTAGTCTCGCACTTTAAGCTTCTATCCACTTTCAACGAAGCGTACTCGTTAAAAATTCAAATGCAACAATCATTTAGAAATAAGCCTTTAGAGAAGAGTCTTACAATTGAAAAAAGCCGGCTTATGCCGGCTTTTGCTTATTCGATGATATCTTTTTTATCCCATTGGACCGTAATGGAAACTTTATTGCGTTTCATTGACTCAAGTGCTTCAGTTGTACATTTCTTTTGCAGTTGAATTTGTTCTGCTAAAAAACCAGCTTCTAAGCTGAAAGTTTGATGCTGGAAATTTTGAATACGCTGTTCAATAATCATGGAATGAAGTGAAAACACCATTTCAGTTTTTGATGCTTCTATCATTTCAAGGTTACCCCAGCCCGCTTCATAGAAAAAAGCGGTGACTTCTTCCATCGTATGTAAAGGGTATTTTCTGGCAAGGTGTCTGCCGGCCCAATATAGAATATTTCTTTCTTGTTTACCAAGAAGTTCAGGTAACAAATCGCTGCGAAGGATCTCGTACCCAAAAGCTGAAACAGAAGGCTTTTCGGCAGGGGTGGTCTCGTCCTTTGTTTTTTGTTTAAACATTCTGCATCCCTTCTTTCTAATTTTTATTATAACGGGTAAAGGGATCAAACTCTATAGCAACAATCAGTATTTGTCGAAATTGTTAAGAATGAAAAAACGCTGATGTATCAATAAAATCTCCTAATTTAGTTGTTAGCGTTTTCTTGACGGTGTCAAACGATGGGAGTAAAATGGACATGTTGCTAGTTGATTAAACTAATTGTTTAACACTTTTCCTCTTAATGGGGAAACTTAAAACGCTTACATGTGGAGAGGAACAAAAGATTAGCAGCCAGAGAGAGGCTAAATTTGAAGGGGGCAAGAAAATGGCTGGCAGTAAGGATTTTGTTAACAGAAGGATTCATTCACTTTTAGGAGTTATTCCTATCGGGCTTTTTCTAGTTCAGCATTTAGTTGTAAACCATTTTGCAACAAAGGATGCTGATGCATTTAACGCCGCAGCGCATTTTATGGAAAATCTGCCATTTCGTATTTTCCTAGAAACGTTCGTAATTTACTTACCAATTTTATTTCATGCGGTTTATGGACTTTATATTACATTCCAGGCTAAAAATAACGTTAGCCGCTATGGATATTTCCGCAATACAATGTTCCTCGTTCAGCGTGTAACAGGCGTTATTACACTGATTTTTATTGCATGGCATGTTTGGGAAACACGTGTACAAGCTGCGTTCGGACATGAAGTAAACTTCTCTATGATGGCCGATATTTTAAGTTCTCCATTTATGATCGCGTTCTACTTAATCGGAGTTTTATCTGCAGTATTTCATTTTGCTAACGGACTATGGTCGTTCTTTGTCAGCTGGGGCCTTACTGTTTCGCCTCGTTCACAGAAGATTTCAACTTACGTAACGATGGGTGTGTTTGTTCTTTTAGCTATCGTTAGCGTGCGTACTATTTTTGCATTCATTTAAAAGGGGTGAGACAAATTGAGTAATCAAAAAATTATTGTTGTTGGCGGAGGTCTCGCCGGATTAATGGCTACCATTAAAGCTGCTGAAGCTGGTGTAAATGTCGACCTCTTTTCAGTTGTACCAGTAAAACGTTCGCATTCTGTTTGTGCTCAAGGCGGTATAAACGGAGCTGTTAATACAAAGGGTGAGGGAGATTCACCTTGGGAACACTTTGATGATTCAGTTTACGGCGGGGACTTTTTAGCGAATCAGCCTCCTGTTAAAGCAATGTGTGATGCTGCACCTGGGATCATCCATTTAATGGACCGTATGGGTGTAATGTTCAACAGAACACCAGAAGGATTGCTTGATTTCCGTCGCTTTGGTGGTACTCAGCATCATCGTACGGCGTTTGCCGGTGCTACTACAGGCCAGCAGCTTTTATATGCACTTGACGAGCAAGTTCGACGTCATGAAGTTGCAGGACTTGTTACGAAGTATGAAGGCTGGGAATTTTTATCAGCAATTATTGATGATGAAGGCCAGTGCCGCGGTATAACAGCTCAAAACTTAAAAACTATGGAAATTGCCAGATTTGCTGCTGATGCTGTCATCATGGCAACAGGAGGACCTGGTATTATCTTTGGAAAATCTACGAACTCAGTTATTAATACTGGTGGGGCTGCATCTTCTCTTTATCAGCAAGGCGTTTATTATGCAAATGGTGAGTTTATCCAAATTCACCCTACGGCTATTCCTGGTGACGACAAACTACGTTTAATGAGTGAGTCAGCACGTGGTGAAGGCGGACGTGTTTGGACTTATAAAGATGGAAAGCCATGGTATTTCCTTGAAGAGAAGTATCCTGCATATGGAAACCTTGTTCCTCGTGATATCGCAACTCGTGAGATCTTCCATGTTTGTGTAGACCTTAAGCTAGGGATTAACGGAGAAAACATGGTATACCTGGATCTTTCACATAAAGATCCTAAGGAACTTGATATCAAACTTGGCGGAATCATTGAAATCTATGAAAAGTTCATGGGAGATGACCCTCGTAAAGTTCCAATGAAAATCTTCCCTGCGGTTCACTATTCAATGGGCGGCATGTGGGTAGATTATGATCAGATGACTAATATCCCTGGTCTATTTGCTGCAGGTGAGTGTGAGTACCAATACCATGGGGCTAACAGATTAGGAGCTAACTCTCTATTATCTGCTATTTTTGGCGGTATGCAAGCGGGACCATCTGCAGTTAAATATATTAAAGGATTGGAAAAAACGGTTGAAGATGTTTCTTCTTCTGTCTTTGAAAACCAAGTGAAGAAAGATCAAGAAGTATATAACAACATCCTTTCTATGGATGGAACTGAAAATGCATATGTGATCCATAAAGAATTGGGAGAATGGATGACTGATAATGTAACAGTTGTTAGATACAATGATAAATTGAAGCAAACAGATGAAAAAATACAAGAATTAATGCAGCGCTACAAGAATATCAACATTAACGATACTTCTAAATGGAGCAACCAGGGAGCTTCATTTACTCGTCAGCTTTGGCACATGCTGCAGCTTGCCCGTGTTATTACACTCGGTGCACTTAACCGTGATGAAAGCCGTGGAGCGCATTATAAGCCAGATTTTCCTGAACGTAATGATGAGCAATGGCTAAAAACAACAAAAGCGAAATTTAATCCAGCAACGAACGGACCTGAGTTTGAATATGAAGAAGTAGATGTTTCGCTTATCCAACCGCGAAAACGCGACTATTCCAAGAAGAAAGCAGGGGTGTAAGCATGACCGCTAAAATGGTTAAATTCGTCATCACGAGACAGGATAATCCAGAGACTGCCCCGTATACTGAAGAATTTGAAATTCCGCACCGCCCAAACATGAACGTTATTTCTGCTCTAATGGAAATCCGAAGAAATCCTGTAAACGCAAAAGGTGAAGCTACGACTCCAGTAACATGGGAAATGAACTGTTTAGAAGAAGTTTGTGGTGCATGTTCAATGGTAATCAACGGAAAGCCTAGACAATCTTGTACCGCACTTGTTGATCAATTAGAACAGCCGATTCGCTTAGAGCCAATGAAAACATTCCCTGTTGTTCGCGACTTGTCAATCGACAGAAGCAGAATGTTTGATGCTCTTAAGCGAGTTAAAGCATGGATCCCGATCGATGGCACGTATGATCTGGGTCCTGGACCACGTATGCCTGAAACAAAACGTCAATGGGCGTATGAATTATCAAAATGTATGACATGCGGTGTTTGCTTGGAAGCTTGTCCAAACGTAAACTCAAATTCTGACTTTATCGGACCAGCTCCACTTTCTCAAGTTCGATTGTTCAACGCGCATCCGACAGGTGAAATGAACAAAGAAGAACGTTTAAATGCAATTATGGATGACGGAGGTTTAGCAGAATGCGGTAACTCTCAAAACTGTGTTCAGTCTTGCCCGAAAGGAATTCCTTTAACAACTTCCATTGCTGCACTTAACCGTGATACAACATTCCAAGCTTTCAAGAACTTTTTTGGCAGTGATCGATAATTACAGAAGAAAAGCTTCTCTCGATAGGGAGAAGCTTTTTTTAACAAAGGTGGAAAGAAACAATGGCGAAACAGGATTATATTTCAAATATGGAAGATTGGAGAAAAGGATTTCACTTTTTTCATGAATTGAACGTTCGCTTTGGGGAAATAGACGGCTTTGGACATGTAAATAACACGAATGTATTTATCTATATGGAAGAAGCAAGGATTGCTTTATTTAAAGAATTAGGTTTGATGAGTGCATGGGGCGCACCTGATTCACGTGAAATACCGGTAGTTGCCGATCTGCAATGTGATTATCTGGCACAAATCTTGTATGATGAAAAATTAAAAATTTATGTGAAAATAAGTGAAATAGGCTCTTCGTCCATAGACTTGCATTATTTGGGAACAAATGAAAAAGAAAGAGCAGTTTTTACCGGAAGAGGCACCATTGTTCAGATTTCAAGAGAAAGCGGACGCCCTTTAAAATGGAATGAAGAACTAAGAAAACAATTGGATCATTTTTTACAAAAAGCCTTCAAATAAAAAATGGGCTTTTTTTTTATTGGAACTGGAATATTTTGTGGACTTTTTACCTGAACCAAGTCACTCACATCGCTGGTTTTACATACTATATGTTGACTAAATACTTCCAATATTCGTTGGCGGTTCCTAAACCCTAGCAAGGAGGGGTGAATTCATTGAAAGATAAACACTACCGACCGAAGCCTCTACTTACAAAAAGAGAGAGAGAAGTTTTCGAACTATTAGTCCAGGATAAAACCACAAAAGAGATCGCAGAACAATTATTTATCAGCGAGAAAACAGTTCGAAACCATATTTCGAATACCATGCAAAAGCTTGGGGTTAAAGGACGCTCTCAAGCCGTTGTAGAGTTATTGAGGCTTGGAGAACTCGAGATTTAGTCAGGAAGCGGCTTTCACGTGAAAGCCGTTTTCAGTTTGCATTTTAGAGGATAATTTGTTAACTGATAGATGGAAAAACAAGTAAACAAGATGAGGAATAAAATAAGTTCAACTACCGCTCAGGGTCAGCTAAGTTTTCTATACAGGTAAAAGTTGCAATTGATTTTTTAGTTCTTTTTCAGATATGATGACTAAGATGTTAGTGTTTTTGGCCAGTTAATGAAAAAGGTGAAAATCATGAATAAAAGCCTGCAAGTAAAAAAAGTATTAAATAACAATGTCGTGATCGTAACAGATTCGTCAAATAAAGAACAAATAGTGATTGGAAAAGGAATAGGATTTGCCAAAAAACAAGGCGAACCGATTCTTTCCGAACAAGTAGACAAGCTGTTTGTGCTGAAAAATGAAAATGAACAAGAGCAATATAAAACACTGTTAACCTATATAGATGAAGAAACTGTTGAAGTAATAAACGATGTTATCGTTCATATCAGAACAAGATTCGAAAATGACTTGAATGAGCACATTCATGTAGCCTTAACAGATCATATTGCTTTTGCCATTAAAAGGCTGCAGCAAGGATTGGATATTAAAAACCCATTTCTTACTGAAACACAGACTTTGTATCCTAAAGAATACACAGTTGCTGAGGAAGTAATAGAAGTGATCAATAGATCCTTGAAAATTCATCTTCCTGAAGGCGAAATCGGTTTTGTTGCTCTTCATATTCATAGTGCGATTACAAATAAAAGTGTTACAGATATTAAAAAACATTCCCAGCTTATCAATACACTTATGCAGATGATTCGACATTCACTGGATATGGAGATTGATACAAAAAGCATTAACTATCTTCGGTTAGTAAGGCACTTAAGACATGCTATTGAGCGGATCTCGATGGGAGATATTATGGAAGAACAAGAAAAGTTAGCAAAAGTGTTGAAAGAAGAATATCCTGTGTGCTACAATTTGGCTTGGAAGTTGATCAAGGTTATGCAAAATACCTTGAATAAGCCCGTGCCACATGCAGAAGCAGTTTACTTAACCATGCATTTGCAAAGGCTTTCGCGACATGACAATTAGCAAAACGTAATGAGTAATTGAATATATATAAGCGTTTTTACGTGTTACTGATTCGATCAGGCATAAGTAAAGAACAAAAGTGTAGCAAATACTTAATTAGGATATATTAAATCTGATTAGGTAAATTTGCTTATGTTCTTTATTTATGTCTTTTTTGTTTTTAGCGGAAGTAAATGGAAGGGTTATCATAATAAAAAAAAGGAGGACTTCCTATGTGGAAAAAGCTTTTTGGTGTACTTCAGCGTGTAGGTAAAGCATTAATGCTTCCAGTAGCTATTCTGCCAGCAGCAGGTCTATTACTTGCGTTTGGTAATGCGTTTAAAAATCCCGCGTTGATTAAAGTAATACCAGCCTTAGATGCAGCATGGTTTCAGCTTGTTGCAGATGTAATGGAGAAATCCGGAGACATCGTATTTGCGAACTTGTCATTATTATTTGCAGTAGGGGTTGCCGTTGGTCTTGCTGGCGGTGAAGGGGTTGCAGGTCTTGCTGCCATTATCGGTTACTTAATTATGAACGTTACGATGAGCGTCATTGAGGGTGTAACGCCTGATATGATCGGAAAAGATCCGTCATTTGCTAACGTGCTTGGTATTCCGACACTGCAAACGGGTGTATTCGGCGGTATTATTGTCGGGATTCTTGCATCGTATCTATATAAACGTTTTTATAACATAGAACTTCCTCAATACTTAGGTTTCTTTGCAGGTAAACGTTTTGTACCGATTATTACAGCTGTATCAGCATTAGGGCTTGGTATTTTAATGACGTTTATATGGCCGCCTGTACAGAATGGACTTAATACTTTCTCAGAAAGCATGATTAATTCTAATCTTACTTTAGCAGCCTTTATCTTTGGTGTAATTGAAAGATCACTGATTCCTTTTGGTCTTCATCACATTTTCTATTCACCGTTCTGGTTTGAATTTGGTTCATATAAATCAGCTGCAGAAGGTCTCGTACGCGGTGATCAGGCAATTTTCTTTGCACAATTAAAGGATAATGTGGAACTGACAGCAGGTACTTTCATGACAGGTAAATTCCCATTCATGATGTTTGGACTTCCTGCTGCAGCACTTGCTATGTATCATGCAGCTCGTCCAGAGCAAAAGAAAGTTGTCGCAGGGATCATGGGTTCCGCTGCCTTAACTTCATTCTTAACAGGGATCACAGAACCAATTGAATTTACATTCCTCTTTGTAGCACCGGTTCTATTTGGAATTCATGCGATTTTTGCAGGGCTTTCATTCATGGTTATGCATTTGTTAAATGTTAAAATTGGTATGACTTTCTCTGGTGGAGTCATTGACTATTTACTATTCGGAGTTCTTCCAAACCGCACAGACTGGTGGCTGGTTATTCCGGTTGGTTTAGTTTTCTCAGTCATCTATTACTTTGGTTTTCGTTTTGCGATTCAAAAGTGGAACCTGAAAACTCCAGGGCGTGAAATCGTTGATGATGAAGTTGAAACAAATGTTGGACCGTCCAATAAAGATTCTTTAGCTGCGAATATTTTAGAAGGCTTGGGTGGAGAGTCTAATATTGCTAACCTGGATGCATGTATCACACGCCTTCGTGTTTCTGTTCGTGATCCAAAAGAAGTTGACAAAGCACGTTTGAAAAAACTTGGTGCTTCTGGTGTTCTTGAAATGGGTAACAGTATCCAAGCGATTTTCGGAACCCGTTCAGACACTATAAAGAGTGAAATTCAGGATATTATAAATGGAAAAACAGTTGCTAAGCCGAAAAACAGCGAAAAAACAGCTGAGCAAGGCGAGTTAGCTGATACAACTGAAAAAGATGCAGTAAACCCAACTTCATCAACCTCAACAGAGGAACGTTTCGTATCTCCGATTAAAGGGAAAATAATTCCGATCACAGAAGTACCGGATCAGGTTTTCTCCGGAAAAATGATGGGTGACGGATTTGCGATTGAACCAGCAGAAGGTTTGGTTGTATCACCGGTTAATGGTAAGATAATCAATGTCTTCCCTACAAAACATGCGATTGGTATTGAATCAGATAACGGAAAGGAAATTTTGATTCATTTCGGAATTGATACCGTCAAATTAAAAGGTGAAGGTTTCGAAAGCTTTGTTTCTGAAGGAGATAAGGTAACAGCTGGGCAGAAGCTTCTAAAAGTTGACCTAAACTTTGTAACAGAGAATGCACCTTCCATCGTTACGCCGATTGTTTTTACTAACTTATCGGGAGAAACTGTTTCAGTCGAAAAAACAGGAACAGTGGATATTGAAGAAGAAAATATTATTACATTCAAAAAATAAAGGGGTAATTAAAATGGCAGAAAAAACATTTAAAGTAACTAGTGAATCAGGAATCCATGCTCGTCCAGCAACAACATTGGTAAACCAAGCTGGTCAGTTCAGCTCTGATATTACGCTTGACTATAACGGAAAGAGCGTTAACTTAAAGTCAATTATGGGCGTAATGAGCTTAGGTATTCAATCTGGAGCTGAAATTACTATTAAAGCTGAAGGTTCAGATGCAGAAGAAGCTATTGCTGCTTTAGAAGATGTAATGAAAAAGGAAGGGCTTGGTGAGTAATGTCTGAAAAAATTTCAGGTATTGCAGCATCAGCCGGCATAGCGATCGCAAAAGCTTTTGTACTTCAAAATCCGGAATTGACAATTGAGAAAAAATCAGTTGAGGATTCTGCTCAGGAAATTGACCGTTTCCAAGCAGCTCTTGAAAAGTCGAAGGAAGAACTGACTGTTATTAAAGATAAAGCTAATAAAGAACTTGGTGAAGACAAGGCAGCGATTTTTGCTGCCCATCTTCTTGTCCTTAGTGATCCAGAGCTGGTTGATGCTGTAAAACAAAAGATTGAAAGTGAAAAAGTAAATGCTGAATCAGCGATGAATGATGTTTCTTCCATGTTTATTGACATGTTTGACCAGATGGATAACGAATATATGAAAGAGCGTGCAGCAGATATTCGTGACGTTTCAAAGCGTGTTTTAGCACATTTATTAGATGTTCAATTTGCTACGCCTGCGAGTATTTCTGAGGAAGTTGTAATTTTGGCTGAAGATCTGACTCCTTCTGATACGGCGCAATTGAACCGTAAATTCGTAAAAGGTTTTGCAACTGATATCGGAGGAAGAACTTCTCACTCTGCTATCATGTCCCGCTCAATGGAGATTCCTGCAGTTGTAGGAACAAAGACGATTACAGAAAAAGTAGAGAATGGCGTAATGATCATCATCGACGGATTGGATGGTCAAGTTATCATTGATCCGACTCAAGATGAAATTGCCACATATGAAGAGAAGCAAAAGCAATATCAGAATCAAAAAGAAGAATGGGCGAAGCTTGTAAACGAAAAAACAATCTCTTCTGATAAGGTTCAGGTTGAGCTGGCAGCGAACATTGGTACGCCGGCAGATGTAAAAGGAGTTCTGGAAAATGGCGCTGAAGGCGTTGGTTTATATCGTACAGAATTCTTGTATATGGGACGCGATCAGCTTCCAACTGAAGAAGAGCAATATACTGCATATAAAGAAGTTCTTGAAAAAATGGAAGGGAAGCCTGTCGTTATCCGTACATTGGATATTGGGGGCGACAAAGAACTTCCATACTTGAACCTTCCGAAAGAATTAAACCCATTCTTAGGATTCCGTGCGATCCGTCTATGTCTGGAAGAACAAGATATGTTCCGAACACAGTTAAGAGCACTTCTTCGTGCAAGCACTTTCGGCAACTTGAAGATTATGTTCCCGATGATCGCGACTCTAGAAGAGTTCCGTTCAGCAAAAAGCATTCTTATCGAAGAAAAAGAAAAGCTTGTTAAAGAAGGAACAGAAGTTTCAGAGAACATCGAAGTAGGAATCATGGTTGAAATTCCATCAACAGCTGTTATGGCAGACACTTTTGCAAAAGAAGTAGATTTCTTCAGTATCGGAACAAATGACCTGATTCAGTATACGATGGCTGCAGACAGAATGAATGAGCAAGTATCTTACTTATATCAGCCTTACAGTCCTGCTATTTTAAGACTTGTAAAAATGGTGATCGATGCGGCTCATAAAGAAGGAAAATGGACTGGAATGTGTGGAGAGATGGCAGGAGATCCGATCGCAATCCCTATCCTTTTAGGGTTAGGACTGGACGAGTTCTCTATGAGTGCAACTTCTGTACTGCCAGCTAGAAGTCAGATCAGAGGGCTATCAAAAGAAAAGATCAGTGCACACATTGATGAAATTCTCCAAATGGATACAATGAAAGATGTTGTGGAATTTGTAGAGAAGAATTTTAAATAAAAGTTTTTACTCTAGTTGGTGTTAATTTTTAAAAAAAGGGCTATGGGATGTTTCCATAGTCCTTTTCCGTACATTTCGAACGATTTTTATTGCATTTTAATAAAAATATTAGCAGAATAGATAACAATGATAAACGCCTTTTGTTTACATCATGTTAATAGAGAGATGGGGCGATGGATACGTTGAACAGACCGATAGGAGTAATAGATTCGGGGGTTGGCGGATTAACCGTAGCAAGAGAAATTATGAAACAGCTCCCAAAAGAAGAAATCATCTATTTAGGGGATACGAAGCGATGCCCTTATGGACCTAGGCCGTTTGAAGAAGTTAGAACATATACGTGGGAATTGATCGATTTCCTTTTAGAGCAAGAAATTAAAATGCTTGTAATCGCATGTAATACAGCTACGGCGGCTGTGTTAGACGAAGCAAAAAAGAAGCTTGATATCCCTGTAATTGGTGTTATTCACCCTGGGGCACGTTCTGCATTAAAAGCAACCAAAAATAACCACGTAGGTGTAATTGGTACGATTGGAACAATAAACAGCGGTGCCTACAAACAGGCGCTGCAGCAGATTCGCAGTGATGTTATAGTGGAAAGCTTAGCTTGTCCTTCGTTCGTTCCGCTGGTTGAACAAGGAAAGCTTTCAGGAGAAGAAACACTGAATGCTGTATCGGAAACATTATACCCTTTAAAGGACGTCTCGATTGATACGCTGATTTTAGGCTGCACACATTACCCTTTGTTACGGCCAGTGATTCAGCAAGTAATGGGTGACCATATTAAAATATTGTGTTCAGGTGCAGAAACTGCCCGGGAGGTTTCTGTTATACTGGATCATAGCGGACTTTTGAACACTGAAGAGAAAAAACCGGTTCACCGTTTTTTAGCTACAGCCGAGAGCGCTCAATTTTTACAAATCGCCAACCATTGGCTGGATAGAAAAATAGATAAAGTAGAATGTGTAAGGCTTTAATTAATGATCAAAGCAGAATCGTTTCTTGTGATTCTGCTTTTTTATTTTTGTACAAGTGGTCTATCAGAAGAATATAGCTCGTATACATAATAGTACAAACCACTTGAGGAGGGAAAGTATGCGCAAAACAATGAGGTCAGGAGCTCCGCTGCTTTTGTTGTCAGTGTCATTACTGGTAACAGGTTGCGGATTAGGGGGAGAGAAAGCAGGAACTGAGCTTGATCCCCCGAAGGTGAATTACGTTAAGGAAGGAAAGTCACTTGATAAAAAAGATAAAGCAGCCAATGCCGAAAGTACTCAGAAAAGGCAGCTGTTTTTATTCGACAGTAATGGTATGGTTGTACCTCAAGTTTTAGCTCTTCCAAAGAACGATGAAACAGCTAAACAAGTTTTAGAGTATCTTGTAAAAGATGGACCGGTAAGCAATATCATTCCAAATGGCTTTCAAGCTGTTCTGCCGGCAGATACAGAAGTCTTATCTGTTAACATAAAAAAGGGAACTGCTACTGCAAACTTTTCAAAAGAATTTACAGAGTATAATGCTAAAGATGAAATGAAAATCTTGCAGGCCATTACGTTTACACTTACACAGTTTGATAATATTAAGAAGGTCAAAATACAGATTGAAGGCAAAAACCAAAATTCAATGCCTGTAAATAACACACCTGTTGGGGAAGGCGTCAGCAGAGTGGATGGAATTAACCTTGAGAACGGAAATGTGGCAGATATAACAAACAGTGAACTTGTGACACTCTACTTTTTAGCACAAACCCAGGATCAAACGTATTATGTTCCTGTTACACGGCGTGTAGCTAAAGAAGGAACTGACAGAGTTACAGCAACCATTGAACATCTAATTGATGGGCCGTCTGCAGAAAGCAACCTTCTGACTGATTTTAGAACAGATGTTAAATTATTGAGTACACCTGTTGTAAAAGACGGGGTGGTCACCCTGAATTTCAACGGTGCAGTATTAGATAACAAGGAAGAGAGTATGATTGCAGATGAAGTGCTTAATTCTATCGTACTTTCATTAACAGAGCTCTCCGAGGTTAAAAAGGTCGCTATTAAAGTAGACGGAAAGTCTAAAATTTTCACGGAAAAAGGTAAAGAGCTTACAGCTCCTGTTTCACGCCCTAAAGAAGTAAATACCGGTGAATTTTAAATCAGCAAGTGTTGTGATACAGTAAAGAGACGAGAAATCGTCTCTTTTTTGCGATAAGGAAGTATAACTTGTGAACTGCTCGATAACCGAATTAGTTAAGGTATTTCGTTCAAGTTCAACTCAGACTGACTAGAAGACCTTGGCGTCAGCCAAGATTTATTTTTATACGAGGAAAGTTGGAGGATACATAATGAAAATATTAATAGCAACAAAAAACACAGGCAAAGTAAAAGAATTTGAAGCCATGTTTAAGGAGATGGGTATTGAGGTCGTATCACTGCTAGATATTAAGAAAAGCCCAGATGTCGAAGAAACAGGAACAACCTTTGAGGAAAATGCTATTCTTAAGGCAGAAACGATCAGTTCACAAATGAATATTCCGGTTATTGCCGATGATTCCGGTCTTGAAATAGACGCTCTAGAGGGGAGACCAGGCGTTTATTCTGCAAGATATGCGGGAAGCCAAAAGAGTGATGAAGATAACATGGATAAAGTACTAAGTGAACTGAAAGATGTGTCTCGACAAAACCGGACAGCACGTTTTGTTTGTGCTCTTGCTTTTGCAAGACCAGACAAAAAAACTTTTGTAGTTAGAGGTACATGTGAAGGTGAAATATTAACTGAAAGACGAGGAAATAAAGGATTCGGGTATGATCCGATTTTCTATCTTCCGTCATTAGAACGTTCGATGGCAGAGCTGTCAAAAGAAGAAAAGAATAAAATCAGCCACAGAGCTGTCGCACTGCGTAAATTAAAAGAATTTATCAGCGAGGAGGACATGCTATGGCAAAAGCCTTGATTGTTAGTGACAGTCATGGATTAAAGGAAGAATTAATTACGATTAAAAGGCGCCATGAGGATAAAATTGATCTATGGATACATTGCGGGGATTCTGAACTTCAAACAAATGCAAAAGAACTGTCAGGTTTTGTTGCTGTCCGGGGGAATATGGATTTTTTAGGAAAAGATTTTCCGAATGAAGCGATTGAAATGCTCGGGAATAAATGTATATATATAACTCACGGTCATTTGTATGATGTAAAGATGTCGCATCTTTCGCTGGCTTTCAGAGCAGAAGAAACGGGAGCATCTATTGCTTGTTTCGGTCATTCGCATGTTGCTGAAGCATATGAACGTGAAGGTATGGTATTTATAAATCCGGGAAGCATCAGATTGCCAAGAGGAACTTTTAAAAAAACGTATGCCATTTTGGAAGTGAATCAATCTAATATTTCAGTGGTTTTTTATTCAGTGGAAGGAAAACAGATCGATTCCTTATCAAAAGAGTTTAAAGTAAATTAATTTAGAAAGTATGAAAAAATTTAAGAAATGGGTTGACTCTTTTGTGAATATCATGTATATTAAGTTATGTCGTCGCGACAAGATCTAATATGTCTGCGGGTGTAGTTTAGTGGTAAAACAAGAGCCTTCCAAGCTCTGGTCGTGAGTTCGATTCTCATCACCCGCTCCATTTGTTTTTCTCACGTTCAAATGGCACAAAAGAGTTACATCTGAAGTTTAACAGATCTTACATTTAAAATGCATGTTATAAAAACATATTTGTATCCACGGTCGACAGGTGGAACAAATCACTGTGTGCCCGCAGCGCATGGTAATTGCGGAAAGCGCATTGCTATGCGAAATGGGCTCAAAATACATATGTCCCAGTAGCTCAGCTGGATAGAGCATACGCCTTCTAAGCGTACGGTCGGGAGTTCGAATCTCTCCTGGGACGCCATATAACTATCTTTTATTACATAATCAAACACGCTTTATATCCTCTATTAAAGGATATAAAGCGTGTTTTTTTTATATTTAATAACGCGTTTTTGAAAGCGCTTTAAAAATGTTTACATTTGGCTGTTTTGTTCTGGTTTTTCCCTCAACCATGGGAATGAAAGCGCGTACAAAATATCAGAAAAATCAGAATTAAATATTTTTAATAAAATTCATGGTTGACCCTGCCGTGATATGGGCGTAATATTGTCAACAATTATAAATTGTTTTTAAAAAATTCTAATAATTCAATTCGTTAAGAAAAGGAGGATCACGATGCAGGAGCAATGGGTTTATGTAAATGGTGAGTACGTATTAAAAGACGATGCTAAGGTTTCAGTTTATGATCATGGTTTTTTATATGGAGATGGGGTGTTTGAAGGCATTCGTGTCTACAATGGTAACGTATATCGTTTAAACGAACACCTTCAGCGCTTATACGAATCGGCTCAATCCATTATGCTAAACATTCCACACACTAAAGAAGAGTTAACAGACATCATTGTCGAAACGCTCCAGAAAAACAAATATCGTGATGCCTATATTCGTTTAGTTGTTTCACGAGGAAAAGGTAATTTAGGTCTTGATCCGTTTACTTGCGGAAAACCTGGAGTCATTGTAATTGCAGAGCAGCTCGCTCTATTTCCAAAAAAACTTTATGAAACAGGACTGGAAATCATCACTGTCGCAAGCAGAAGAAACCGGCCGGATGTATTAAGTCCTAAAGTAAAATCCCTGAATTATTTAAATAATATTTTAGTTAAAATCGAGGCAAGTCTTGCAGGAGTTAGCGAAGCGTTAATGCTGAACGATCAGGGGTACGTGGCAGAGGGTTCTGCAGACAATGTATTTATTGTAAAAGGCAATACGATTAAAACCCCGCCTGGATATTTAGGAGCTCTAGAAGGTATAACGAGAAATGCAATTGTTGAAATTGCCAATGATCTCGGATACAAAATGAAGGAAGAGCCGTTCACAAGACATGATGTTTATGTAGCTGATGAAGTATTCCTGACTGGAACAGCTGCAGAAGTCATTGCAGTTGTTAAGGTGGATGGCAGAGTGATCGGCAACGGTGCACCTGGGGAACATACAAATAAACTTTTGGAAGCCTTTAGAAAAAAAGTTGTTGAAGAAGGTGTAAAGGTTTATTCGGGCCAAACCGTTCAAGCAGGATAATAGTTGTATAGGAGTGTTTCAAACATGCGCAGCAATATGATCAAACAAGGAATTGATAGAGCCCCGCACAGAAGTCTTCTCCATGCAGCGGGTGTTGCACCAGAAGATATGGATAAACCTTTTATCGGTGTTTGTAATTCCTATGTTGACATTATTCCGGGACATATGCATTTAAATAAGGTTGGTGAATGGGTCAAGGAAGCCATTAGAGAAGCAGGCGGAATTCCTTTCGAATTTAATACAATCGGTGTTGATGACGGAATTGCGATGGGGCATATCGGGATGCGTTACTCGCTTCCAAGCAGAGAAGTTATTGCAGATGCAGCAGAAACTGTAATCAATGCCCATTGGTTTGACGGCGTTTTTTATATTCCTAACTGCGACAAGATCACTCCTGGCATGCTGATGGCAGCAGTCAGGACCAATGTACCGGCAGTATTCGTTTCCGGAGGGCCGATGGAAGCCGGAAAATCTATGGCAGGCAAATCACTTTCACTTGCCTCGGTTTTTGAAGGAGTGGGTTCTCACCTTGCAGGGAAAATGACTCGGGAAGAGCTCCTGGAGCTTGAAACGAGCGCTTGTCCAACTTGCGGTTCATGTTCAGGAATGTTTACTGCAAATAGTATGAACTCAATCATGGAAATGCTAGGAATCACATTGCCGGGAAACGGTACAATTGTTGCAACATCCGATGAGCGGAGACAGCTTATACGTGATGCGGCAAATTCTCTTATGAGACTTGTTAAAGAGGATGTACGCCCAAGAGATATTATTACAAAAGCGGCGATTGATGATGCTTTTGCACTGGATATGGCAATGGGGGGATCTACAAATACAGTCCTCCATATGCTTGCTATAGCCAATGAAGCTGAGATCGAATATGATCTGACACGAATTAATGAAATTGCAGAAAGAATCCCTTACTTGTCTAAAATCAGTCCTGCTTCAGACTATTCCATGCAGGACGTTCATCGAGCAGGCGGTGTCAGTGCCATCATCAACGAACTCTGCAAAATGGAAGGTGCGATCCATAATGACCGTATTACAATATCCGGTGAAACTCTTCAAGAACGGGTTTGTAATGCTGATATTTTAGATGATGATGTCATTCGACGGAAGGATAACGCTTATTCACCGGTCGGAGGCTTATCTATTCTATATGGCAACATCGCACCAGATGGCTGTGTTATTAAAGTAGGAGCGGTAGACCCTTCGATCAAGACATTCCAAGGAGAAGCTATCGTTTATGAATCTCAAGATGACGCGATTAAGGGAATCAACAATAGTGAAGTAAGAGAAGGCCATGTTGTAGTTATTCGATATGAGGGGCCAAAAGGCGGACCCGGAATGCCTGAGATGCTTTCCCCGACATCTGCGATTGCAGGAATGGGATTAAGCACAAAAGTGGCACTTATAACAGATGGCCGATTTTCAGGGGCATCCAGAGGTATTTCGATCGGTCACATTTCGCCGGAAGCTGCTCAAGGAGGTCCGATTGCATTTATTAAAAATGGAGATCCGATCTTAATCAATTTAGTAAATAGAACGATTCAAGTAATGCTGACAGAAGATGAATTGAAAGAAAGAAAAGAAAACTGGGTGAAACCAGAGCCTAAGATTAAAAAAGGCTATCTAGCCCGTTATGCTGCTTTAGTAACTTCAGCAAACACTGGTGGAATCTTAAAAATTTAAAACCCTAAAACGATGACGGAGAACAATGGTAGATGTGGAATACACAGAGAGCCGGGTTGCTGTGAGCCGGTTATTCCTAATACCAGGACATCCCTCCTGAGTGTCCTTTTGAAAGTAACATGAGTAGGAAGGGCCAAGCGGTTATTTCCATTTTTAAACCGCTTGTTATCAAATGACGGCATGTTCGTCACGAGACGGTTTCTTTTAATGAAGATACCGTGAAAAAGGGTGGTACCGTGAAAATGAAACTTTTTCACCCCTTTGGATAGGATTTTCCTGTCCATTTGGGTGGGAAAGTTTTTTTAATGGCTGTTTTCTAAAAGATTGATGCTTTAGAAACGGTTGATTTCCGCTCCAGGTTGCTCGCTTTCCGCGGGGTGTGCGGTGAGCCTCCTTAGCGCTTTGCGCTACGGAGTCTCACCTGTCCCACTACTCCCGCAGGAGTCTCGCACCTTGCGCTCCAATCAACTTGTCAACGAAGTCTTTGAGAGAAGAGCCTTCTACAAATAAATGGGTTCAAAAGATGAAGGAGGAATGAAAATGAAGGCCAGTTGGGTGGCTGATCAAAAAACGGTGAAATCTTCATTAGTCTCTGGCGCTGAACTATTTATTCAAGGTTTGCAGAAAGAAAAAGTAGAGGTTGTATTCGGGTATCCAGGAGGTGCAGTTCTTCCGATATACGATGCTCTTTACAAAGCAGAAATGAAGCACGTGCTAACAAGGCACGAACAGGGTGCGATTCACGCAGCTCAAGGCTATGCGAGAGTTACCGGAAAACCAGGTGTAGTGCTTGCGACTTCTGGACCAGGTGCTACCAATCTCGTAACAGGTATTGCAGATGCCATGATTGATTCCATCCCTCTTGTTATTTTTACCGGGCAAGTAGCTACAAAAGTAATTGGAACTGATGCATTCCAAGAAGCAGATATAGTAGGGATCACGATGCCGATTACTAAGCACAACTATCAAGTGCAAAAAGCTGAGGATCTGCCCCGGATCATGAAAGAAGCCTTTCATATTGCGAACACTGGCAGAAAAGGACCTGTTTTAATAGATATTCCAAAAGACATCGCAGTAAACACAGCGCCCTTAAAAGAAGTATCAAACATCCATCTGCCTGGTTATCAGCCGACTTTAAAGCCTAATATCCTTCAAGTAAAAAGGTTGAATGAAGCTTTGCAGCAGGCAAAGAGACCTGTTCTCCTTACAGGAGCGGGGGTGCTTGCTGCTAATGCCGAGGAAGAGCTCTTAGCCTTTGCGGAATATTATCAGATTCCGGTAGCCCAAACATTGCTTGGACTTGGAGGGTTCCCGGCAGATCACCCTTTATGCTACGGAATGGCCGGTATGCATGGCACCTATGCAGCGAACATGGCGCTCTATGATTGTGATCTCTTAATTGGCGTAGGAGCAAGATTTGATGACCGGTTAACTGGAAATCTAGAGCATTTTGCTAAAAAAGCGGTCGTTGCACACATTGATATTGACCCTGCTGAGATAGGAAAAAATGTTCCGACAGAAATACCTATAGTAGGATGTGCCAGAGAGACCCTGGCAGCTTTAAACCAGACACGCGGTGAAAAAGGCGACTCAAACGAGTGGATGATTCAGCTTTCAAAATATAGAAGCGAGCTGCCGCTCACTTATAAGTCTAATGATAAAGAATTAAAGCCGCAAAAATTAATGGAAATCTTGCACGAAGTTACAAAAGGTGCTGCTATTGTTTCGACAGATGTGGGTCAGCATCAAATGTGGGCAGCGCAATATTATACGTTTTCAACTTCAAACAGATGGATTACATCCGGAGGGCTCGGAACAATGGGATTTGGATTTCCGGCTGCCATAGGAGCGAAAGTAGGAAGACCAGATCTTCCAGTAGTCGCAGTCGTAGGAGATGGAGGGTTCCAAATGACGCTGCAGGAACTAGGTGTTCTGCAGGATTGGGAACTTCCGGTAATCATAGTGATTGTAAATAATAAATCCCTGGGTATGGTGCGGCAGTGGCAGGAGATTTTTTACGAAAAACGATACTCACATTCTCTCCTTGAAATTCAGCCGGATTTTGTAAAACTTGCAGCAGCATATGGAATTGATGGAAAGCGTGCCGAAAACGAAGTCGAAGTGAGGGAGGCGTTAACGGCAGCTCTATCTTCAAATAAACCTTTTGTTTTGGATTGTGCAGTAACATCGGATGAAAATGTGTATCCAATGATTGCTCCAGGAAAAGGACTTCATGAAATGATTGGAGTGAGAGGATGAGACGTATCATTTCTGCAACCGTGTTAAACGAAAGCGGTGTTCTGAATCGTTTAACCGGCTTGCTTACAAAAAGGCAATTTAACATTGAAAACATTACAGTCGGACATACGGAAGACCCTGCAATTTCAAAAGTGACTCTGACAGTTTGGGTAGAGGATGACAGAAAAGCGGAACAGCTTGTTAAACAGCTTCATAAGCAGATCAATATATTAAAAGTCCGTGATCTGACAAATATGGCTCTTGTTTCAAGAGAGCTGGCACTTATTAAAGTATTAACCACTCCGGATACACGAAGTGAAATAAAAATGCTGATCGAGCCTTTTAGGGCTACAGTTCTCGATGTTTCATTGGAGAGCGTAACGCTGGAGGTAACAGGTGACAGTGAAAAGGTAGACGCTTTGATAGAACTGCTGCGTCCTTATGGAATTAAAGAGATTTCCAGAACAGGCATTACGGCAATCCCAAGAGGAACACAAAAGAAAGTCCTTGAGCTTCACCCCTATTCTATTATGTAAAGGAGACTATTAAAAATGGCTAAAGTATATTACGAAAATGAATTATCAAACGACGTATTAAAAAATAAGAAGGTAGCAGTAGTTGGTTACGGTTCACAAGGGCATGCACATGCACTGAATTTAAAAGACAGCGGCTATGATGTTGTGGTGGGTGTCCGTGAAGGGAGATCTTTTGACGAAGCAGTTAAAGATGGATTCGAGGTTTATCCCGTTCGCGAGGCTGCTCGTCTTGCAGATGTTGTTATGGTATTGCTTCCGGATGAAAGGCAGCCTGAGGTATATAAAAATGAAATATTACCAGAGCTTTCCCCAGGAAATGCTCTCGTATTTGCACATGGATTCAATGTTCATTATCACCAGGTTGTACCACCTGAAAATGTGGATGTGTTCTTGGTTGCCCCTAAAGGTCCGGGCCATTTAGTACGCAGGACTTTTGAAGCTGGTGAAGGGGTACCTGCATTGTTTGCGGTTTACCAAGATGCTACTGGTTCCGCGAGAGAAACTGCTCTTTCTTATGCAAAAGGCATCGGTTCCGCTCGAGCGGGTGTACTGGAAACAAGCTTTCAAGAAGAAACCGAAACGGATTTATTTGGGGAACAGGCGGTCCTGTGCGGCGGATTAACTTCACTCGTTAAGGCTGGTTTTGAAACACTTACGGAAGCAGGATATCAGCCTGAAGTTGCTTACTTTGAATGTTTACATGAGTTAAAGCTCATCGTTGATCTGATGTATGAAGGCGGATTAGAAGGAATGCGGCATTCTATCTCTGACACGGCTCAATGGGGAGATTTCCAGTCAGGCCCGCGTGTAATTGATGGCAGAGTAAAAGAATCAATGAAGGAAGTATTAAAAGATGTTCAGTCCGGTGAATTTGCAAAAAACTGGATTTTGGAAAATCAAGCAAATCGTCCTGTGTTCCATGTTGTAAACTATCAGGAAAAAAATCACCCGATCGAAAAAGTGGGGAGGGAATTGCGTGCGATGATGCCGTTTGTTAAGGCAAAACAAAAGAAGGAGGCTGTCGCCAGTGCGAACAATTGAAATCTTTGATACAACTTTGCGGGATGGAGAGCAAACAGCAGGTGTAAATTTAAATACGGAAGAAAAAATAGAAATTGCAAAACGACTTGAAAGATTAGGAGTAGATGTTATGGAGGCTGGCTTTCCTGCAGCCTCTAAAGGAGACTTAGAAGCAGTTAAAAAAGTCGCATCAATCATAAAGGATTCTGCTGTAACGGGATTAGCAAGGTCGAATCAATCTGATATCGATTATGCATGGGAAGCACTAAAAGATTCTGCAGAACCAAGGCTTCATGTATTTATTGCCACTTCTCCGATTCATATGACTTATAAATTGAAAAAAACACCAGACCAAGTCGTTGAGGCGGCAGTTGAGGCTGTTAAATATTCGAAAAAGAAATTTCCGGTTGTTCAATGGTCTGCAGAAGATGCATGCCGTTCGGATTTGGTATTTTTAGCACGAATTGTTGAAAAAGTCATTGATGCCGGAGCGAGTATTATAAACATTCCTGATACGGTTGGTTTTACAAACCCTGAAGAGTATGGGAAGATCTTCCGTTATCTTTTAAACAATGTTCCAAACATACAAAAAGCTGTATTATCTGCTCACTGTCATGATGATCTCGGGATGGCCGTGGCAAATTCACTTTCAGCTGTTGAGAACGGAGCAAATCAGATAGAGTGTACGATTAATGGAATCGGAGAAAGAGCGGGGAATGCTTCATTAGAAGAGATTGCAGTAGCATTAGCCATTCGTGAAGATTTTTATAAAGCTAAGACCAATCTGAAGTTAAATGAGATCAGCCGTACAAGTCAGCTTGTAAGCCGTTTAACGGGAATTGCGGTCCCTCCTAATAAAGCGATAGTGGGAAAAAATGCTTTTGCCCATGAATCAGGCATTCATCAGGACGGGGTCTTAAAAGAAAAATCAACTTATGAAATTATTACACCCGAGCTTGTCGGGGTGCCTTCTAACCAGTTAGTGCTTGGCAAACATTCCGGCCGTCATGCATTCAGAGATTATTTATCCAAATTAGGCTTTCATCCAGAAGAAAGCAAAATAAAAGTTTTGTTTGAAGATTTTAAATTACTCGCTGACCGGAAAAAAGAAATGACAGAAGAAGATATTTTTGCCCTGTTAATCGATCATAGAATCCAGCCGGAAGTGCCGCTTTATCAATTAAAAGATATACAAGTCAATTATGGAACAAACCAAATTCCAACTGCTACATTAAGGCTTATTACACCAGAAGGCAAGGAAATCCAAGATGCTGCTACAGGTTCTGGAAGTGTTGAAGCCATTTATAATACACTTGGAAAAATGCTTCCATCCTCACTGAAACTAAATGATTACCGTATTCAATCTGTTGGAGCTGGCAGGGATGCACTAGCTCAAGTATTTGTGCAGATTGTCTGTGACGGATACGAAATTAACGGAAGCGGAACGGCACAGGACGTTTTGGAAGCATCAGCGAAAGCCTATGTTCATGCGTTCAACAAGCTGCAGCTTCAGTCAGATAAAACAAGTTATGAGAAAATGAGCATTTAATTTAGGGAGGGATGTTAGATGAAAAAGAAAATAACAGTTTTACCTGGAGACGGAATCGGTCCTGAAGTAATGAGAGGTGCTCTGCAGGTATTAGACGGTGTTGCTGCAAGGTTCGGTCATGAATTTCAAACAACAGAAAAACGGTTTGGAGGTACAGCGATTGATCAAGGAGGCACACCCCTGCCGGAAGATACTTTAGAAGCTTGTAAAAATAGTGATGCTGTTCTGCTTGGAGCAGTTGGAGGACCTAAGTGGGACGGTCAAACTGTTAGACCTGAACAAGGGCTTTTAGCATTAAGAAAAGAATTGAATGTGTTTGCAAATTTAAGACCTGTTCAAGTGTTTCCTGGTCTTGAAAATCTATCCCCTCTCAAATCAAGCAAAGTAAAAGGTGCAGATTTTGTTTTCGTTAGAGAATTGACGGGCGGCATCTACTTTTCAGAACCGAAAACAAGAGATGAAAAACTCGCTGTTGATACCCTTTCCTATACACGGGAGGAAATCACAAGAATTATTGAAAAAGCTTATGACTTAGCCAGACTGAGAAGAAAGAAAGTTACATCAGTTGATAAAGCCAATGTGCTGGAAACAAGCAAACTGTGGAGAGAAATTGTTGAAGAAACGGCTAAAAAATACAGTGATGTTGAAACGGAGCATTTACTTGTTGATTATGCTGCGATGAGGATCATCAGTGAACCTTCCAGTTTCGATGTTGTTGTAACTGAGAACATGTTCGGTGACATTTTATCCGATGAAGCTTCTGTAATTCCCGGTTCACTTGGAATGATGCCTTCTGCTTCTCTTAGTCAAAGCGGACCAGGGCTTTATGAACCGATACATGGCTCCGCTCCAGATATTGCTGGAAGCGGAAAAGCAAATCCTATCGGGATGATTTTAAGTGCTGCAATGATGCTTCGCCATTCATTCCACCTTGAAAAGGAAGCTGCTGCAGTTGAGTTGGCAGTTTTTGAAACACTACAAGCCGGCTACCGGACGCGGGATATTTATGATGGAAAAGGAAATCTTGTTTCCACGAAAGAGATGGTTAACCAGATCCATTTTAGAATGCTTGAAGATTCAACAAGCGCAACATTGCTTGAGGTATATGTGTAAGAAGGGGGATGCAGTAAATGGGTAAAACAATAATAGATAAATTATGGAAAAATCATGTTGTAGCAGAAGAAAAAAATAAACCCGACCTCTTATATATCGATCTCCATTTGATTCATGAAGTAACTTCACCGCAAGCATTTGCTGGTTTAAGAGAAAAGAACAGAAAAGTAAGAAGACCTGATCTGTGTTTCGCGACGATGGACCATAATATACCTACGGCAGACCGGTTCAATATTAAAGACGAAACATCACGACTTCAAGTTCAGACATTGGAGAAAAATTGTGAAGAATTCGGAATCCGGCTAGAAGGGTTGGATTCTCTGCAGCAAGGAATTGTTCATGTAATCGGACCAGAACTTGGTTTGACGCTGCCGGGAAAAACGATTGTTTGCGGAGACAGTCATACTTCAACACATGGAGCATTCGGAGCACTTGCTTTTGGAATCGGAACCAGTGAAGTAGAGCATGTATTGGCAACGCAAACTCTTTGGCAGAACAAACCAAAGCAAATGAATGTAAAGATTGAAGGAGAGCTGGGCTTTGGTGTTACAGCAAAAGATGTAATTTTGTGGTTTATCGCCAATTACGGAACAAATGCAGGAACAGGCTATATCATTGAATTTTCAGGAAGTGCAGTACGAGGTTTTACGATGGAAGAAAGAATGACCCTTTGTAACATGTCGATCGAAGCAGGTGCAAAAGCGTCTGTTATTGCCCCAGACGAAAAAACGTTCAGTTATATTCAGGGTAAACCTTATGCACCAAAAGAAAGTGAGTTTAACGCGCGCTGCGAAGCGTGGAAAAAGCTTGTGTCAGATAATGATGCAGTATTTGATAAAGTAATAGAAATTAATGCTTCTGATATTGAACCGATGGTTACATGGGGGACTAATCCGTCCATGTGCCTGCCGATAAGCGGACAAATTCCCGCAGCAGAATCTTCATTATCAATAGAAGAAAAGCAATCGATAGAGAGTGCTCTTACCTATATGGGCTTTCAAGGCAATGAACGACTAAAAGATGTTGACGTTCAGCATGTATTTATAGGTTCATGCACAAACTCCAGATTAAGTGATTTAGTAGAAGCCTCAGCTGTCGTTGAAGGCGAAAAGGTACATCCAGGTGTGAGGGCCATCGTTGTACCGGGATCACAATCCGTAAAACGTGAAGCTGAAAGTCTGGGAATTCATAAGATTTTCCTTCATGCCGGTTTTGAATGGCGGGATTCTGGGTGTTCCATGTGCTTAGGGATGAATGATGACATTGTTCCTGAAGGGGAAAGATGCGCATCCACATCAAACAGGAACTTTGCTGGAAGACAAGGTAAAGGAGCGAGAACGCATCTTGTAAGTCCTATTATGGCTGCAGCCGCTGCTATAAATGGAAGATTTACAGATGTGCGTTCCATTATGCAAACAAAAAATCTGGAGGTGGACCGTTATGTCGGGATTTAAAACACATACGGGAAAAGCCGCTTCTCTAAAAAGGGATCATGTGGATACCGACCAAATCATTCCTAAACAATTTTTGAAGAAAATTGATAAAGCGGGTTATGGAGAATTTTTGTTCTATGATTGGAGATATCAGTCTGACGGACAGGAAAACCCGGATTTTGAACTAAATCAATTAAACACAAAAGATTCTTCAATTCTTATAACCGGTAATAACTTTGGTTGTGGTTCTTCCAGAGAACATGCTCCCTGGGCTTTAAAAGATTATGGTTTTCAAGTTATTATTGCGGAGAGTTTTGCGGATATCTTTTTTAATAATTGTGTAAAAAATGGGATATTGCCTATCCGGCTTCCAAAAAAAGAAATACAGCGTTTATATTCTGAAGAATCACCGGATGTGATCAGCCATCTGATTGTAGATCTCGAAAACCAGCATGTCGTGAATGGGAGCGGAGAACATTTTTACTTTGAATTTGATCCGTATTGGAAGAAAATGCTCTTGAATGGCTGGGACGAAATTTCAGTAACACTTCAATATGAAGATAAAATAAAAAGATTCGAAACGGAAAGGATTGTGAATTGACATGGGGATTTAAGAGTCACGAATGAAAAATTATTTCACGCGATGGAGGAAGTTTCAAAAATTGCACACCGGACACCGCTAAAGCAATCTTCTACTTTAAACAAGTGGACTGGCGGAAAAGTTTATATGAAGTTAGAAAACCTTCAAAAAACAGGATCGTTTAAACTAAGAGGCGCTTATTATAAAGTTTCTACACTGAATGATTTCGAAGCAGCTAGAGGTGTTATTGCAGCCTCTGCAGGAAATCATGCTCAAGGTTTGGCACTGTCATGTTCGAAGCGGGGGATAAAATCAAGAATTTTTATGCCGGAAAACGCCCCGCTTTCCAAGGTGGAAGCTGTAAAGTCTTATGGGGCAGAAATCGTATTGCAGGGTGAAAACTACCAAACGGCCTTTGAAGCGGCTAAAAGGGAAGAGCAGAAGAATGGATCAGTTTTTGTTCATGCTTTTGATGATTATGATGTCATTGCAGGACAGAGTACGGTGGCACTCGAAATGCTGCAGCAGAAGCCTGAATTAAAAACGATTGTTGTGCCTGTTGGAGGAGGTGGTCTTCTGGCTGGCATCAGTCTAGCAGTTAAAAGGTTGAGACCGGACGTCCGTGTCGTAGGAGTACAATCTGCAAATGCTAGTGCCGTCTATCAAATATTCACAGGTGCGAAAGTAAAAACATTGTCCAGCTCTTCGATTGCAGACGGAATTGCGGTAAAAAAGCCGGGAGAGCTGACGGTTCCCATGATTTCTAAATATGTAGATGAAATGGTAACTGTAACAGAAGAACAAATTGCATTCGCGATGATGTTCATGCTGGAACGCGAAAAAGTTGTTGTTGAAGGAGCGGGAGCAGCAAGTCTGGCAGCTGTACTTTTCCACAGTCACCTCGCGTTAGATCGAAAAGTAGGACTGATCATAAGCGGCGGTAACGTCGATCCCCAGAAATGGTCACGATATAAAGGGATGGCTGACAAATTAAACATGAAACGGATTAGCTGATCATGAAAAACTCTTAAAGGAGAACTTACTTCTTTAAGAGTTTTTTTTTGAAATAAATAGGCTTGGGTGTCTCTCTCATGCGGATGTGTCTTTTACGTAAAAAGTATTTTTATGTGATTAAAGTTCAATATCCATGATCGTGTAGCTCTCAGAAAAACGTCTTACTTTGTTTCTGATTCAACATTACCTGCACACGGTTCCTTGAGTTCCGAAGTTGAAACTGCTATTCTTTAGACAAATATAAACGGAAGCGGAGAATTGTGATGACAAACGACAAGGAAAACAAGAACAATATAATTCGGTTTCCAAATTTAACAGGGCGTCTTTTAGAAAAAGGAATGGATTCTTTAAAAAATAAGCAATATGATGAATCACTGGCTTGTTTTGAACAGCTGCTTCATTCAGATCCCATGCATTCACAAGGAAATTTGGGACTTGTTTTAAGTCTCGTTGAGCTAGGTAGACTCCAGGAAGCGAAAATGCGATGTGACAAGATGCTTAAAGAAGGAATCGGTGAATATTACGATGTTCTTCAAATCTATTTAAGCATTCTTGTTCAATTATCAGAATACATAACTGTCGTTTCAGTAATTGAAGCGGTTTTAGAAGAACAAAAGATACCTGCAGATAAAGCCGAAACGTTTTATCAGCTTCTTCAATTCAGCAGGAAGGTGATTGAGCAAGAGGGGGTTCCGGAGGTAAAAAGAGATCCGGAAGCAAAACCAAGTGATAATCCTGATTTTCTTACATTAAAAGAGATGCTTTCCAGTGACAGGGCAGATTCACAATGGATAGCTGTCCAACAGTTAAAGAGACTGGGAACAGAAATGACAGTGCCTCTTTTTGAAACCTTCTTGGTTGATGAGAAAAAACATCCTGCTGTAAAAAGCTTGATTCTGCAATATTTAAAAGAAAACCAAATTAATAAAGTCGTTAAACTAGAAAAATACGGGCAAACAGAAGAAGTTGACATTGCAAATCTGACAGAGTTAAACGAACACCCCTTTTATAAGGAAGTAAAAAGATTAATACAGGACGAGTTAGAACAAGAAAACCCGTCACTGCTTGATATTGCATTGGCAGTTTGGAAGGATTACACGCTGGCATTATATCCTTTCACTCCAAAACCTGAAAATAAACTGTTATGGTTTGAAGCGTCTGTTATGGCAGCCTCATTGTTATGCGGGTTAGAAGAAGAGCTTGAAAATGAAGAGCCCGAATTGCAAAAAGCAGTAAAGCATCTAGTGGAGCTGGAAAGATTTTATTTGCAGACTTAATGATAAAGTGATGTAACTTGTTGAAATACACAACGTCTATGCTATAATGGAATGGTTGTAATCTATATGATACTTATGGAAATACCGATGTTGGAGGGAACATATTAATGAGTGCTAAATGGGAAAAGTTAGAAGGCAATCAAGGTGTCTTAACAGTTGAAGTTGAGGCTTCTGAAGTAGATACAGCGCTAGACCAAGCGTTTAAAAAAGTGGTTAAAAAGGTAAACGTACCAGGCTTCCGTAAAGGGAAAATGCCGCGCAGACTTTTTGAACAACGTTTTGGTGTAGAGTCTCTTTACCAAGATGCTTTAGATATCTTATTGCCAAAAGCTTATGGTG
Source organism: Fictibacillus nanhaiensis (assembly GCF_023715445.1). Lineage (GTDB taxonomy): Bacteria > Bacillota > Bacilli > Bacillales > Fictibacillaceae > Fictibacillus > Fictibacillus nanhaiensis_D. The sequence goes on along the minus strand of NZ_JAMBOD010000001.1, from coordinate 863,909 downwards.
ACGCAGTTGAAGAAACAGGTATCGAGCCTGTAGATCGCCCAGAAGTTGATATCGAAAAAATGGAACAAGGAAGCAACCTTGTATTCACTGCAAAAGTAATCGTTAAGCCTGAAGTAAAACTTGGTGAATACAAAGGTCTTGAAGTTGAAAAGACTGAAACAGAAGTAACTGATGAGGATGTTCAAAACGAACTTACTCGTCTACAAGAACAACAAGCTGAACTAGTTGTTAAAGAAGAAGGCGCTATTGAGAATGGTGACACTGTTAACATCGATTTCGAAGGATTTGTTGATGGAGAAGCATTCGAAGGCGGAAAAGCTGAGAACTATTCACTTGAAATTGGTTCTGGTTCGTTCATTCCAGGTTTTGAAGAACAATTAGTTGGTGAAAAAGCCGGAACGGAAAAAGACGTTAACGTTACTTTCCCTGAAGAGTACCATGCTGAAGAATTAGCTGGTAAGCCTGCAGTATTCAAGGTTAAAATTCACGACATCAAATCAAAACAGCTTCCAGAGCTTAACGATGAGTTTGCTAAAGAAGCTGAAGGCGATGCTGAAACTTTAGAAGATCTTAAAAAAGAACTTCGTACAAAGCTAGAAGAAAGCAAAAAGCAAGAAGCTGAAAACAAAACTCGTGAAACAGTTATCGAAAAAGCTTCTGAAAATGCAGAAATCGAAATTCCAGAAGCAATGGTAAACACTGAGCTTGACCGTATGGTGCAAGAATTTGGTCAACGTCTTCAAATGCAAGGTATGAACCTTGATCTTTACTACCAGTTCTCTGGAACTAGCGAAGAAGCACTTCGTGAGCAAATGAAAGAAGATGCTGGAAAACGTGTTCGCACAAATCTAGTACTAGAAGCAATCGTTGAAGCAGAAAACATCGAAGTTTCTGAAGAAGAAATCGATGCAGAACTTAACAAGATGGCTGAAATGTACAAGATGGAAGTTGAACAAATTAAGCAAATGCTTGCAATGCAAGGCGGAAACGATGCAGTTGCAGCTGACTTGAAGGTTCGTAAAGCGATCGATTTCCTAGTTGAAAACAGCAAAACTGCTTAATCAATAGAATAAATGCATGAAAAAACAAGGCGCGATCCTTATTTATCGTGCCTTGTTTTGCAATACATAACATTATTTAGGCAATATATCCTGCTATTTGAAAAATAGGTTTTAAAACACGCAGGATTGTTCATACTTATATAGAGCCATACCATACATATTTAGTAAGGGTTTTTATTTCCGTTTTATTATGGAAGTGTGATACAATCCATTATAATCAACGGAATGCTTAAGTAGTAGAAATAAATTCAGACCTGCACTATAGAAATCGTAAAATACGGGTCAAGCGTTTCATCCATATTATTGTTTTAGGGGTGATATCATTGTTTAAATTTAATGATGAAAAAGGGCAATTAAAGTGTTCTTTCTGTGGCAAAACACAGGATCAAGTTAGAAAACTGGTTGCTGGACCAGGTGTATATATTTGTGATGAATGTATCGAACTTTGTACTGAAATCGTGGAAGAAGAACTAGGTACAGAAGAGGATGTAGAACTAAAAGAAGTACCAAAACCAGTTGAAATCCGTAAAATTCTTGATGAGTATGTTATTGGTCAGGATCAGGCTAAGAAATCCCTTTCTGTGGCCGTTTACAATCATTATAAGCGTATTAATTCATCGCAAAAATCAGATGAAGTAGAACTTGCAAAAAGTAATATCGCGATGATCGGACCCACAGGAAGCGGTAAAACGCTCCTTGCGCAAACTCTGGCCAGAATCTTGAATGTACCTTTTGCTATTGCGGATGCTACATCTTTAACAGAAGCTGGATATGTAGGTGAGGACGTAGAAAATATCCTCCTGAAATTGATTCAGTCTGCTGATTATGATGTGGAAAAAGCAGAAAAAGGGATCATTTATATTGATGAGATCGATAAAATTGCACGAAAATCTGAAAACCCATCGATTACACGTGATGTTTCCGGTGAAGGTGTTCAGCAAGCCCTTCTGAAAATTTTAGAAGGTACAGTTGCGAGTGTTCCTCCTCAAGGCGGAAGAAAACACCCTCATCAAGAATTCATTCAGATCGACACTACGAATATTTTGTTTATTTGCGGCGGTGCATTTGATGGTATCGAGCAGATAATTAAACGCCGTCTAGGCAAAAAGGTTATCGGATTCAGCTCAGATTCGAAACAAGCTGATTTAAAAGCTGGCGAATATTTATCTAAAGTACTTCCTGAAGATTTACTTCGTTTCGGATTAATCCCAGAGTTTATTGGGCGCTTGCCAGTAATCTCTAACTTAAATTCATTGGATGAGGACGCGCTGATCGAGATCCTGACAAAACCTAAAAATGCATTGGTAAAACAATATCAAAAACTTTTAGATATTGATGGAGTAGAGCTTGAATTTACAGATGAAGCACTTCGAGAAATTTCTGCACAAGCGATCGAACGCAAAACGGGTGCGCGCGGACTTCGTTCTATCATTGAAGGTGTTATGCTAGATGTGATGTTTGAGCTGCCTTCACGTGAAGATGTAGTCAAATGTATCGTTACAAAAGAAACAATTTCTGATAAAGTACCGCCTACACTAGAACTTGAAGATGGTACTGTAATTGAACAATCAAAAGAAACTCCTAAAGAGAGTGCATAATAAAGACTGGCTCATTGGCTGTTATGATTAACGGCTGATTGAGCCAGTTTTTTTGGGTGTAGTGTGTGGTGTGTTATGGGAGGTATAGGCGCTGTGAGATTTGTCGTCATGTGTCGACTCGTGGTTATATTCTATTTAACGTGAGAATTAACTGATTTTTCGTGGGAAAAAATCAATTAACGTGGGATTAATCCCATCTAACGTGGGATTCTTTAAACGTATACCTGATAAGGTATAGGTCATAAACGGTTAGTTCATCGTATATCCCCTTATTTTTAAACAGACTAAAAGGGATACTGCCTGGAAACTTGGGCAGCATCACAATTTTTTATAAAAAAAGAACGGTTTAAGTAGGAAGAAGGATATTTTTTTTAAAAATTTCTCCTATATCATTAAATCTGATAAGAAATTTTCGGAAAGATCTTTATCCGCTCTACATGAAACGTAACAAATTTCTTTTTAGCATGATTACCGTTTAGGTCCTTAAATCCTCGGAGATACTATGCTTATCAATACATACGTATCGGGAGGAAAACAATGAATTGGACAGGGATAGCGTTAATCATTCAATTATTTTTTGGGATTGTAATCGGTCTGTATTTTTGGAACTTACTCAGAAGCCAGCGGTCTCAAAAAGTAAGTGTAGATAAAGAATCAAGAAAAGAAATGGAGCAATTAAGAAGGCTGCGCTCCATCTCTCTATCTGAACCGTTGTCTGAACGGGTCCGCCCAGGGAAATTTGAAGATATTATTGGTCAAGAGGATGGTATTAAAGCATTAAAAGCTGCCCTTTGCGGTCCTAATCCGCAGCATGTAATTGTATATGGCCCTCCAGGAGTAGGTAAAACTGCCGCTGCTCGATTAGTGCTTGAAGAAGCAAAAAAAAATAAAACTTCCCCATTCCGTTCTATGGCTGTTTTCGTGGAACTTGACGCTACAACAGCACGTTTTGATGAGCGTGGTATCGCTGATCCTCTAATTGGTTCTGTACATGATCCTATCTATCAGGGAGCAGGAGCAATGGGACAGGCAGGTATCCCTCAGCCAAAACAAGGGGCAGTTACAAATGCACACGGCGGTGTTCTATTTATTGATGAGATTGGTGAACTTCATCCGATTCAAATGAACAAGCTGTTAAAAGTATTAGAAGATCGGAAAGTATTTCTCGAGAGTGCTTATTATTCGGAAGAAAATGCGAATATACCGCATCATATCCATGATATTTTCCAAAATGGCCTGCCTGCAGACTTCCGGATGATAGGTGCAACAACACGTATGCCGGATGAGATTCCGCCAGCTATCCGATCGAGATGTCTTGAGGTGTTTTTCAGAGAACTTCAGCCTGCTGAAATTGAGCAGATCGCTAAACGAGCTGCTGATAAGATTCAGCTGGGCATTGAAGAAGAATCTTTAAAATATATGGCCCAATATGCAAAAAACGGACGTGAAGCAGTTAATATGATCCAAATCGCAGCGGGGCTGGCTATTACAGAAGAACGAAAGAGCATTACAAAAGGTGATGTTGAATGGGTCACTCATTCAAGCAGAATGGCACCAAGACCGGAAAGAAAAATCGGAAGCAAACCAAAAATCGGGTTAGTTAATGGACTTGCTGTATATGGTCCAACAAGCGGTGCTCTTCTTGAAATTGAAACGACAGTTCTTCCTGCTAAAAAACAAGGATCAATTATCATTACAGGTATAGCTGAGGAAGAGAGCATCGGTAATCAATCCAAGTCCATTCGCAGAAAAAGTATGGCAAAAGGATCAGTTGAAAATGTCATAACTGTACTTCGTTTTATGGGTGTTGATGCATCTATGTACGATATTCATGTTAACTTCCCAGGCGGGGGACCAGTAGATGGACCTTCAGCGGGGATAGCAATCGCATCATCCATTTACTCAGCCATCCATAAAGTGCGTGTTGACCATGAAGTGGCGATGACAGGAGAAATAAGTATTCACGGAAAGGTGAAACCTGTCGGAGGCGTTATGGCAAAGATTTTAGCAGCAAAAGATGCTGGTGCAAAGCGGGTGCTAATTCCTTTTGAGAATAACCAGAAAATATTCGAAAGCATTGAGGATGTAGAAATCATCCCGGTTAAAAAACTCTCAGAAGTATTTCAATATGCATTTTTAGATGAGAGCAAGGAAGAATCTATTCCTGCGTCAGCAGCTCTAAACTCCCCTCCTTCTTCAGTTTAAGGAGTAGAAGGGGTTTCTTTTTTGTTTAATTAAAGTTTATTGGATGCTAACATTAGACAAAGTTAAGCATTATCGGTAGAATTGTACAAAGACTATGCATATAATTAATGATTACACAGCAGTTTTCGGAGGTGTTTTTAATGGGGGAAAAACGAGTTCTTCCGCTCCTCCCTCTACGCGGATTGTTGGTCTATCCGACAATGGTGCTTCATTTGGATGTTGGAAGAGAAAAGTCCATTCAAGCACTTGAAAAAGTGATGCTTGATGATCAGGTGATTTTTCTTTCAACTCAGAAGGAAGTTTCTATCGAAGATCCGGCTAAAGAGGAAATCTACAATGTAGGAACTTTATCAAAAGTTAATCAAATGCTCAAGCTGCCAAACGGCACAATCAGGGTACTCGTAGAAGGAATTCAGCGTGGTAAAATCACATCTTTTATGGATGAACAGACACACGTTGAAGTAGAAATAGAACTGACAGATGATGTAGAGGAAAAAGAAGCTGAAACAGAAGCTTTAATGAGAGCGGTTTTGGCTCAATTCGAACAATACATAAATCTCTCTAAAAAAGTTACTCCTGAAACCCTTGCGTCTGTACAGGATATAACTGAACCTGGCAGACTTGCTGACGTTATTTCTTCCCATCTTTCACTTAAAATTAAAGAAAAGCAAAAAATCTTAGAAATTTTTAATGTGAAGGAAAGACTTGAGCATTTACTAGCCCTTTTAAATAACGAAAAAGAAGTGTTGGGACTTGAGAAGAAAATTGGTCAGCGTGTAAAAAAGGCGATGGAAAAAACGCAAAAAGAATACTATTTGCGTGAACAAATGAAAGCCATTCAGAAGGAACTGGGCGATAAAGAAGGAAAAATTGGTGAAGTCAGTTCATTAAAAGAGCGAATTGAAGCGTCTGATATGCCTGAGCATGTTATGGAATTAGCGAAGAAAGAGCTGGACCGCTATGAAAAAATGCCGAACTCTTCAGCAGAAAGTTCTGTAATCCGGACGTATATTGAATGGCTTGTTAACTTGCCGTGGAAGCAGGAAACGATCGATAATCTTGATATTCCTCATGCAGAAACAGTGTTAAATGAAGACCACTACGGACTTGAAAAAGTAAAAGAACGTGTCTTAGAATACTTAGCGGTTCAAAAACTCACAAATTCTTTAAAAGGCCCTATACTTTGTTTAGTCGGACCTCCGGGAGTAGGTAAAACTTCTTTAGCACGTTCTATTGCACGTGCAATAGGCAGAAATTTTGTTAGAATTTCTTTAGGCGGAGTAAGAGATGAAGCCGAGATCAGAGGTCACCGCAGAACATATGTAGGTGCAATGCCAGGCCGTTTAATTCAGGGCATGAAGAAAGCTGGAACGGTTAATCCTGTATTTTTGCTTGATGAAATAGATAAGATGTCGAGTGACTTTAGAGGAGACCCATCTTCTGCGATGCTTGAGGTATTAGATCCGGAACAGAATAGTACGTTCAGCGACCATTATATTGAGGAACCATATGATTTATCAAAAGTCATGTTTGTAACGACCGCAAATACGCTCTCTACAATTCCAGGACCTCTTTTAGACAGAATGGAAGTTATTTCGATTGCAGGATATACAGAAGTAGAAAAACTTCATATCTCGAAAAACCACTTAATTCCAAAGCAGCTGAAAGAACATGGTCTGAAGAAAAGCCAAATTCAGTTCAAGGATGATTGTATCCTTAAGCTTGTCCGAAATTATACTCGTGAAGCGGGAGTACGTAACCTGGAACGCCAAATTGCCGGATTATGCAGAAAAGCTGCCAAACAGATTGTTTCATCTGAAAAGAAAAAGGTAATTTTATCGGCTAAAAACCTTGAAGATTACCTTGGCAAGCCGCGTTTTCGTTTTGGTCAGGCAGAACTTGAAGATCAGATTGGAGCTGCTACAGGCCTTGCATACACAACGGCAGGCGGTGATACACTGTCCATTGAGGTTGCATTATCTCCTGGAAAAGGGAAGCTGATCTTAACGGGTAAACTGGGCGATGTTATGAAAGAATCAGCGCAGGCTGCTCTGAGCTATGTTCGTACAAAAGTAGAAGACTTAGGTATTGCTCCAGATTTTTACGAAAAAACAGATATTCATATTCATGTTCCTGAAGGTGCCACTCCAAAAGACGGGCCATCTGCAGGAATTACAATAGCTACAGCCCTAGTCTCGGCTCTTACAAAAAGACCGGTAAAAAGAGATGTAGGCATGACAGGTGAAATTACATTAAGAGGCCGTGTATTGCCAATAGGCGGTTTAAAAGAAAAGTCATTAAGCGCACATCGGGCGGGGATCAAGACAATCATTCTTCCAAAAGAGAATGAAAAGGATATTGAAGAAATTCCGGAAACAGTAAAAGAGGGTCTTTCATTTATTCTTGTTTCTCACTTAGATGAGGTGTTAAAAGTTGCATTAGCAGGTGATGTAAAGTGAAAGTAAATACAGCAGAGATCGTCATATCAGCCGTAGGGCCAAAACAGTATCCGGAAGGAAATCTCCCGGAAATTGCTCTGGCAGGCCGGTCAAACGTAGGAAAATCTTCTTTTATCAATAAAATGATCCACCGAAAGAATTTAGCGCGTACATCTTCTAAACCAGGAAAAACACAAACACTAAACTTCTATATTTTGAATGAGAGCTTCTATTTTGTGGATGTACCAGGATATGGTTTCGCAAAAGTTTCTAAAACTGAAAGAGAAGCTTGGGGGAAAATGATCGAACAATATCTTGTTGAGCGGGAACAGCTAAAAGCTGTTGTTCAGCTAGTTGATCTTAGACATCCTCCTTCAAAGGAAGATTGTTTAATGTATGACTGGCTTAAACATCACGAACTTCCGGTTATCGTTGTGGCTACTAAAAGCGATAAGATACCAAAAGGAAAATGGGATAAGCATAAGAAAGTCGTGAAAGAAACATTAAACATGGATCCATCTGACAAGATCGTCCTTTTCTCATCGGAAACAGGCCATGGAAAAGATGAAGCATGGGGTGTTTTAAACTCTTATTTAACGAAATAAAAAAGCAGCGTTCATTTTTGAACGCTGCTTTATTTTTTTTCTTTCTATAAGCTTGTTGTTTTAGGTTTGCTTTTATGAATACTCTTCATTGACAAGTTGATTAGAACGGAAGGTGCGAACCTCCTGCGGGAGCAGCGTGCCATCTACCTGACTATTCTTCTTGCAAGGCATACGACGAGGAAGCCCGTTTCGGCAGAATAGGCTTGCAGACGCAGGAGCACACATACTTCCTTGAATATGAATCTCTTTATCCATCTTCCACCAAAGCTCACCTTACCCCTCGCGGAAAGCGAGCATCCTGAAGAGGAGATCACCCACTTCTTTTTCAGCTAAACAGTCTATTTTTTTCTAAAGAAAATGAAATAGGCTCCTACTATCATCAGAACGATTGGCCACAAATTTTCTGCTCTTGCAAATATATTTTGTACAGAAGGGGTATTATTGTTAAAAAAGATGAACCATAGTGACAATATCGTTAAGAGAAGCCCAGGTATGAGTCCCTCTTTTGCTTTTTTGTACTGAATCAAAAAAGCAATACCGGTTAAAAGAGTGATCATCTGCAATGGCTGCGGCCAAGAAGCAATCTTTGACACAGCATGAAAATGGATGCCGAGTCCGGTAAGAAAGACACCGGAGAATATGCTCGCAGAATCCTTTCCGGAACCTGCTTGTAATAGTAGAGCGAGTCCAATGATGATGATTAGAGTTGGCCATGTTAAATAAGGCTGGATGAGATCAAAATTCATTCGTATTGCGAAAAAAAATAATCCGATACCCAGTAATATAAAACCGCTGAATTTGCTCTGTTTCATAAGTCCTCCATTATTGCGTTTAACCTTTGCTAATTTGGTCGAAATTTGTTATTTTAATTAATGGTGCTAAGTTTTAGAAATTCAGGAAATCCTAATACAGTTACATCGTCTTAAAATTGAATAACCCTATCATAGCATAAACGTTTAAATTCTGTTCACAATATACCGGCAATTTGAATTTTTGACCATGTTATAATAGGAACACGAACATACATAAAGGGAGGTGAGCGCATGCATATATTGGTGGTAGGACTTAATTACAAAACGGCACCCGTAGAAATACGTGAAAAAGTATCGTTTCAGCCTGCCGAAATGTCTGATGCGATCTCACTGCTTCGTAAGCAAAAAAGTATACTCGAATGTGTAATCGTTTCAACATGTAACCGTACTGAAATTTACGCGGTTGCGGATCAGCTTCATACAGGCAGATATTACATCAAATCGTTTTTGGCGAGCTGGTTTAATATCGATAAAGAAGAAATTTCTCCATTTTTAAGTATAAGAGACGGTGAAGCGGCTGTTGAGCATCTTTTCCGGGTAGCAGCAGGTTTGGACTCCATGGTGATCGGAGAGACTCAAATCCTTGGCCAGGTAAAAGACAGTTTTCTTGAATCGCAGAAACTTTCAGCTACGGGAACCATTTTTAATAAGCTTATGAAACAGGCGATTACTTTTGCGAAAAAATGCCACTCTGAAACAGATATCGGCGAAAATGCAGTTTCTGTCAGCTATGCTGCTGTTGAGCTTGCAAAGAAAATTTTCGGCGGACTGCAGAACAAGACGATATTAATCGTCGGTGCAGGAAAAATGGGAGAGTTAACTGCAAAACATCTTCATGCCAGCGACGGAAATGAAGTTTTAGTGATAAACCGTACGTTTGAAAAAGCAAAAGAAGTTGCTGAAAAGTTTCATGGCATCGCTCACCCGTTTGAACACTTAGATCAATTACTCGTGAAAGCAGATATTGTTATCTCCTCGACAGGAGCAAGTGATTTTGTCATAACAAAAGAGATGGCTGCACCTGCAATTAAGAAAAGAAAAGGGCTGCCATTGTTCATGGTAGATATTGCAGTTCCAAGAGATTTAGATCCTGCATTACATGATTTGGACAGCGTTTTCTTATATGATATTGATGACCTGGAAGGAATCGTAGAAACCAATCTGGCGGAGCGTAAAAAAGAAGCTGAAAAGATCGAGATTTTAATTGAATCAGAAATTGTTGCCTTCCAGTCATGGATTTCCATGCTTGGTGTTGTGCCGCTGATTTCTGCACTTCGCGATAAAGCATTAACGATTCAGGCTGAAACCATGCAAAGCATTGAACGGAAGCTTCCTGATTTAACAGAGCGCGAGAAAAAAATCTTAAGCAAACATACGAAAAGTATCGTAAACCAACTTTTGCGGGACCCTGTAACAAGAGCAAAAGAAATGGCTGGACAAGCTGACGCAGAGGAACAGCTTCAGTTATTTACAGAGATTTTCGCATTGGAAGAATACTTGGATAAACAGAAGCAGTTGGAAACAGGATTTGCTGCGAACAGAGAAGACAAATCTTCATTATCCAATGAAGCTGTCAGTCCTTTTACAGCAAGAACATAAAATCTTTGTTTCCCTCGAGCTCATGGAGTGTGAGCAAAATGAATTGGATATATGATCTGACAATCGTCTTATATGCATTAAGCATCACGGGCTATTTTATAGATTTTCTTCAAAACAACCGGAAAGCGAATCAATTTGCTTTCTGGTTGCTTTCTATTGTCTGGGTATTGCAAACGGTCTTTTTTGTGTTACGGATGCTGGAAGATCGGCGGTTTCCAATCTTAACACCATCAGAAGGCTTGTTTTTTTATGCCTGGATTCTCGTTACGTTTTCAGTCGTAATGAGTAGATTTTTTAGAGTGGATTTCCTCGTATTCTTTACGAACGTACTCGGTTTTCTGCTCGTTTCCATACATTTATTTGCACCAACGGGTCAAGCTAGTGCGGTTATTGAAAAGCAGCTGATCTCAGAACTATTGATTATTCATATAACGATGGCATTTATATCGTATGGAGCATTCTCGTTATCTTTTATCTTTTCATTCATGTATTTAATTCAACACGGTATGCTGAAAAAGAAAAAATGGAACAAACGGCTGCAGCGTTTTGGAAGTCTTTCCTACCTGGAAAAGCTTTCGTTCCGTTTAAATACAATCGGTGTACCTCTGTTGCTGCTAAGTTTAATCCTAGGCGTTATATGGGCATTCTGGAAGATAAATAACTTTACACTACTCGATGTGAAAGTAATCTCATCGTTTATCGTTCTTTTGGTTTACAGCACTTACTTATATCAGAAAGTAGCTAGAGGTGTGCAAGGCAAAACATTGGCTCTCTGGAATACCGCAGCATTCCTTGTTGTCCTTATAAATTACTTTTTAGCCTCTACATTTACAGAGTTCCACCTTTGGTATAAGTAAAGAGACAGGAGATTATTAATATGAGAAAAATTATAGTAGGTTCAAGAAGAAGCAAGCTTGCCCTTACACAGACAAACTGGGTCATAGAACAATTAAAGCAGGCAGACCTTCCTTTTGAGTTTGAAGTTAAAGAGATTGTCACGAAAGGTGATGTCATCTTAAACGTTACATTATCAAAAGTAGGCGGAAAAGGGCTGTTTGTTAAAGAGATTGAGCAGGCTATGTTAGATAAAGAGATTGATATAGCTGTTCATAGTATGAAGGATATGCCGGCAGCACTGCCTGAGGGGTTGGAGATCGCCTGTACACCTGAACGTGTAGATCCGCGAGACGCTTTAATTTCAGAGAAATATTCCTCTTTAAACGCATTGCCAGATGGTGCTGTTGTTGGAACAAGTTCTTTAAGAAGAGCTGCCCAGCTTCTCTATACACGGCCTGATTTAACGATCAAGTCCATTCGAGGAAATATCGATACAAGATTGGAAAAGCTTAAATCTGGTGAATTTGATGCGATCATTCTTGCTGCAGCGGGTTTAGAAAGAATGGGATGGTCAAAGGATGTTGTAACCGAATTTTTAGAGACAGATGTTTGTCTTCCGGCAGTTGGGCAAGGTTCATTGGCTATTGAATGCCGCAGTGATGATTTAGAAGTAAAAGAGCTCTTAGCTACTCTTAATGATGACTATACTTTCACGACGGTTGAAGCAGAACGATCATTCTTAAATACCCTAGAAGGCGGATGCCAGGTTCCTATCGCAGCGTATGCAACCATGAACAATAGTGAAGTTTCGTTAACTGGTCTTGTAGCGGATCCATCTGGAGAAACAGTTTTAAAGAAAAGTAAAACTGGCCGAGATCCTATAGCAGTTGGTGTTGAACTTGCTCAAGAATTAAAAGAACTAGGAGCAAAGACGATCCTTGATGATGTAAAAAAGGATCTTGATATCTAATGAGAGCACTAGAAGGTCCATTAGCAGGTAAAACCATACTTGTTACCCGGCCTAAAGAGCAATCAAGTTCCCTTTTTTCATTAATAAAAAATGAAGGGGGCATCCCGCTCCCTTTTCCGGTTGTAACAATTACAGGTACGTCTAGAATAAAACCTATAAAAGAATTTTCACAATTTGATTGGATAATATTTACGAGCAAAAATGGTGTTGATTATTTCTTTCAGATGTTTAAAGAAGAAATAATGAAGCCAAGCAATCACAAATTTGCTGCAGTCGGCGAAAAAACTGCACAAGCCTTAATTAGCTGGGGAATCGATTCCGTTTTAATTCCTGATCGTTTTGATGCTGCAGCACTTACTGAGCTTTTGAGAGAGCAGGTTAACTCTGGTGACAAAGTATTATTCCCTAAAGGAAATCTTGCTCCTTCTTATATTAAAGAGAAATTAGAAGGTATTGCCGATGTTGAAGAACTGGTTGTTTATGAGACTAAACCGTCTGAAAACCTCGATTGGAGCGTAGTTCATAAAGCAGATTGTTTCTTTTATTTAAGCCCATCAGCGGTCTATTTTATGACAAAACATTATGAAAACAGCCAAAACAGCAGGATCATGAACACCCCTGCTTTTTGTATTGGGCCAACAACTAAACAAGCAGCTATCGAGAAAGGGTTTCAACATGTTTTTATGCCAGAACGCTTTACAGCTGAGGACATGGTGAAACGTGCTGTATCTTATTTTCAAGGAGGAAGCTAACATGAATTTTCAGAGACACCGCCGTTTAAGAAAAACGGCATCTATGCGTTCACTTGTTCGTGAAACACATCTTCACGTTTCAGATTTCATATATCCGTTATTTTTTGTTGAAGGTGAGAACGTTAAAGAAGAAGTACCATCGATGCCAGGAGTTTATCATCTTTCACTGGACTTATTAAATGAAGAAATTAAAGAGATTGAGAGTTTAGGCATCCAGTCTGTCATTGTTTTTGGTGTACCGAATGAAAAGGATGACTGCGGAAGCTCTGCCTACGATCATAATGGCATTGTACAAAAGGCAATCCGTCAAATTAAAGAAATTGCACCTTCTTTAACCGTGATTGCGGATACTTGTCTATGTCAGTTTACAGATCACGGTCATTGCGGTGTTATTGAAAACGGTTATGTACTTAACGACGAAACACTTAAATTATTGGCGAAAACAGCAGTTTCTCAAGCAGACGCAGGAGCTGATATTATTGCGCCTTCAAACATGATGGATGGTTTTGTTGCAGCAATCAGAGAAGGTTTGGATGAAGCCGGGTTTTCGGATATTCCGATTATGTCGTACGCTGTGAAATATGCTTCATCATTTTACGGGCCATTCCGTGATGCTGCTCACAGTACTCCGCAATTTGGTGACAGAAAAACCTATCAGATGGATCCGGCAAACCGTTTAGAAGCCCTTCGTGAAGCAGAGTCAGACATTGCAGAAGGTGCAGACTTCCTAATGGTAAAACCGGCTCTTTCATATTTAGATATAATCCGGGAACTAAAAGATAGATATACTCTTCCGCTTGTTGCTTATAATGTAAGCGGTGAATACTCCATGATTAAAGCAGCAGCTCTTAATGGCTGGGTGGATGAAAAAAGTATTGTTCTTGAAAAATTAATTTCGATGAAGAGAGCAGGAGCAGACTTAATTATTACGTATTTTGCTAAAGATGCGGCAAAATGGCTAAATGGTGAGAGTGAGTAAAAAAGGAGGGTGCAAATATGAGAAGCTTTGAAAAATCGATCGCAGCATTTAAAGAAGCAACGGAGTATATGCCTGGCGGCGTAAATAGTCCTGTACGTGCTTTTAAATCAGTAAATATGGATCCTGTGTTTATGGAACGCGGAAAAGGTTCAAAGATTTATGATATAGACGGAAATGAATATATCGATTACGTTTTATCCTGGGGACCATTAATCTTAGGTCATGCAGATGAAGCTGTTGTTAGAGCTTTAAAAGAAACTGCAGAACGCGGAACAAGCTTTGGTGCTCCAAATGAAATGGAAACAGAGCTGGCTAAACTGGTAATCGAAAGAGTTCCCTCTATAGAAGTTGTCCGGATGGTAAACTCGGGAACTGAAGCAACGATGAGTGCACTTCGCCTTGCTCGGGGATATACCGGAAGAAGCAAGATTGTTAAATTCGAAGGATGTTATCATGGACATGGTGACTCCTTATTGATAAAAGCTGGTTCAGGTGTTGCTACCCTTGGTCTGCCAGATTCACCAGGAGTTCCAGAAGGAATAGCACAGAATACGATTACAGTTCCATACAATGATTTGGAAAGCCTGCAAGTTGCATTTGATCAGTTTGGAGAAGATATTGCCTGTGTAATCGTCGAGCCTGTTGCGGGTAACATGGGAGTTGTTCCTCCTCAAAAAGGGTTCCTTGAGGGTGTCCGCAAAATGACGGAACAGCATGGTTCTCTATTAATCTTTGATGAAGTAATGACAGGATTCCGTGTGGATTATGAATGTGCACAAGGTTATTTCGGAGTAACACCTGATCTTACATGTCTAGGTAAAGTAATCGGGGGAGGCCTCCCAGTAGGTGCATATGGCGGAAAACGTGAAATCATGCAGCAGATCGCACCAAGCGGACCTATATATCAGGCTGGAACTTTGTCAGGTAATCCACTGGCGATGGCTGCAGGTTATGCAACTCTTTCTCAGCTTACAAAAGATAGCTATGAATATTTCAAAAAGCTCGGTGACATGCTCGCTTCTGGAATTTCTGAAGCTGCTGAACATTATGGGATCGACCACACGATAAACCGTGCTGGAAGCATGATTGGTTTCTTTTTCACTAAAGAGGATGTCATCAATTATGAAACAGCTAAGTTATCAAACTTAGATCATTTTAATTCATGTTTCCGTACGATGCTTCATGAAGGAATATCTCTTCCTCCTTCACAATTCGAAGGCTTGTTCTTATCAACTGCCCATACGGAAGAAGATATCAGCAAGACGATTCATGCATTTAGAAAAGCATTTTCACAATTAAAATAATACATCCGAGGAGCGTCCGCTTATAAAAGCGGACGCTATTTTTATTTCATTCATATTTCGTCCTCTTCTCTCATACACCTATATTGTATAACTATATGCAAACTGAAAGGAGGAGAAGGGCATGAGTCAATCGAAGCTGCGTTTCTCCATTGAGGAGTCTGTTTGGCTTAAGAAAGGACAGGAAGTAGCTGAAGTTTTGTCGATGTCACTTAATCCTGAAATCAGTATCAGTGAGGAAGCCGGGCAGGTTTATATCAAGGGAGCTCTTGTTTTAAACGGGAAATATTGTGCAGAAAAACAGGATGATAACGAAAGGTCAAAATTTGATGAGAATCCTTTATCTGAAGGTGTCTCATATCGATCACTTACCCAGTTGAATACTGCAGAGGACGGGGTTACAGAACTGGTTCATCGTTTCCCTGTTGATATTACCATTCCGTCATATCGTGTTGAAGATTCAAATCAGGTGAAAGTGGAAGTAGAATCTTTTGAATACGAACTCCCAAATTCGACTTGCTTTGAACTCTCAGCATCTATTTGTATTTACGGAATAAAGGATGAAAAGCAGCAGCGTCAGGAAAGTCACTCATACGAAGAACCAATAGAAACGGTGCGTTCTGCAGCCACTGAAGAACCGTTTGATCAAAAAGAGGAAAGATCAGAGATTTTTACCCCGTTTCAATTTGAAGCACGTCAAAGCGGAGGTGTTCCTTCTCAGCCTTTACAGAATGAGTTTCAAAACAGTTTCAGAGAGGAAGCAGCCGAAGTCCGCCCAGAAAAGAAAACATCTTATGAATTTAAACCTTATTTTGAAGCTGCAGATGATCGAACAATGGAAGCAACGTTTGATTCATTAAAATCTATTGCTTTTTCAAATGATGATATGAGGAATCCAAGCATTGAACAAAGTGATGAGGAAGCGGAAACTGAAGAGCAGTATCTGGCAGAAGCTGAAGAGCCGCAAGTGCAGTCCGATTATGATGAAGAACCAGCTCAAGAGCAGGAATACGTTGAATACGAGAGTTATGAACAGCCATATGCCCAGCAGGATTATCAGACTCAGGATTCCAATAATGATCAGCAGAACACTTATCAAGATCAGCCATCCTATCAGCAGCAAGACAGACCTTATCTAGATCAATCCTATCAGCAGCAAGACAGACCCTATCCGGATCAATCTTATCAGCAGCAAGACAGACCCTATCCGGATCAATCTTATCAGCAGCAAGACAGACCTTATCCGGATCAATCCTATCAGCAGCAAGACAGACCTTATCCGGATCAATCCTATCAGCAGCAAGACAGACCTTATCCGGATCAATCCTATCAGCAGCAAGACAGACCTTATCCAGATCAATCCTATCAGCAGCAAGACAGACCTTATCCAGATCAATCCTATCAGCAGCAAGACAGACCTTATCCAGACCATTCCTATCAGCAGCAAGCATACCCTCCTCAAGGAAATAGTTATCCAGAATATCAGTCTCAGTATGGAGACAGACCATATGAGGCAGAGGAGTACGGTGAACAAACCTATCAAGACGAGCAAGAATATGACGATCAAAATTATCATGCAGAAGAACATGAGTCCTATAGCAAAGAGGCTGAAAGTGAAGCAGAAAGTTATGAAGTTCAAGAATCGCCTCAGGGAGGACGTGAAGAAGAGCCTAGGGATGAAAATGCGCTATATCTAACAAAGATGCTTTCTGGAAAAGAAGAACGATTCTCAAAAATGAGAATGTATATTCTTCAGCGCGGAGACTCATTAGAACATATTTGTGAAAGGTATGATATATCGTTAAATACACTGATGCGTATGAATCAATTACAGCAAGGTGAAGTTTCTGAAGGGCAAATAATCTATATCCCTGTAAGTTCACGTTAAAATGAGGTGCTGCCATGGGGCTTATTAACCTCTTAGAGAATGAGTATGACTTATATGGGGTGAGATGGAAACAAGAGCCTCATATTATCCTGACAGATTTTGGAGAGAAACAATTACGGTATTGGACAGATGAAAGTAAATTAAAATGGCATGTTAAATGGCGCGATGAGTCTTCAAAAGGCTCTGGCGCCGTGCCTGACAGAATGATCCGAACAAGAGATGGAAAAGTTGCCGTGTTTGACGGCAAGTACTGGGTCACGCTCCATGATTACGCAGATACACCCTTTGGATGTGAAGAAGTAGAGAAGTGGGGGCAATTTATTGGTCAGCTGTTAGAGGCTTCAATTCACAAAAACATGGAGAAAGACTTAAGAGTTGATAAACCTGTATTCGATTTTCAACACTGCATGGAAGTGTCCAGAAAATACTTGGAAGGCGATTTTGACATTTTAAATAAAAGTATTTATGAAGCTGAAAAACGGCTTCAATATGCGGAAGCATTAAAGAAAAAAGTTAAAAAATCGGTTATTCCGCTCTTAGAAAATGAAATAAGCATTTCAAACGGAAAAAGGATCTTTCACTTTTTATTTTATCAAGGTGGTGATACCTGGCCGGTAAAAGGTTATTTGCCTATACGGAATTTCTTATTCGAATGGCTGAAACAGAATTCTCCATTATCTCTAAAGATGCTCCTGACTGAAATTGATAAGATCTTCCCCCTAAACAGTGATCAAGGATTGTTATTATTAGCTGAGATCACACTACCATGGGAATTGATTGAATGTCTTAACCAGTTAGATAACAGCAATTTAGAGAAGATGGTAGAAGGAATGAACAAGTATGAAAGCATTTGGAATGCGAACCGCTTATTACTTAAAACGGTAACGGAGTGGTTTGATGAAAAAAGAAGGAAGGTGGCCCTATGACAACGGAAAAAGAAACATTGAATTACGGGCCCGTCCTTTTTCACTATGATCTTTTTCCTGAAAAGCTTGAACGTCATGGAAAAGTAAAGAAGGTCATAACGAAAAGGGGTACTTTTGCACTTAAAGAAGCAGAGATGAACGAAGATGAACGAAGCTGGTTTACACATGTCATTCAAAGACTTTCAGAGATTGGTTTCCATCAAGTTGTTCCATTGTATCCTACAAAGTTTGGTGACTATACCGTACAGCTAGGACCGAAAACTTATTACCTTATGCCATGGTTTGCATCAGATGAAAGAAATGAAAGAGCGAAGGATGAAGTACTTCTTGACCACATTGGCAAAGTGCATGCGTTAACGATCAAAGAACAGGATTTCTCTAATGAAGTGGTCGAACATTCTTATCAATATCTGATGAACCGATGGGAAAACAGACAGTTTGAGATGGAGAGGTTTACAGAGGAATCCGAACAAAAAACGTATATGTCTCCTTTTGAATTGACGTATTTAAGCCATTTTCATCAAATAATGAGAATGACTGAAGAAGCGAAAAGAAGATTAAAAGAATGGTATGATACTTGTCAGCGTGAAAAAAGGTACAGAAGTGTTTTGTGCCATGGTAAGGTTTCCCGGAATCATTTGATTTTTAATCCTTCTGGGGAAGGACATCTGCTTAACTTTGAAAAAGCTGTGCTTGATACGCCTGTCAGAGATTTGGCCATTTATTTCCGGAGAGCTGCACATCAGAGAGATTGGGCAATAGAAGAAGGGAAGTTATTATTAGATTTATACGAAAAGCATGTACCGCTTTTAAATGAAGAACGAGGATTATTAATCAGTTATTTATCTTATCCTGAACCTGTGTTTAATACAGTGGATTTATACTGCAGCAAAAAACATCAATATTCTCAAATCGAGTTGGTGCACAGACTTGAGAGCCGAATAAGAGCGATGAAAAAAATCCGTGAATTTTGTGATGCTATTATGCAAGCTCCTCCACCCGCACCTATAGAAAATGAACCAAATAAAATTCATATAAATAATGAAGAAGATCACATATAGCATCATATATGTGATCTTTTTGATTGCTAGAGGCAGTTTCGGCAGGCGGAATTAGCCTTTAATATTATACCAAGCTAGATATAAATATTATTAATTCCACGGTAATCGTAAATTTGTCCACTGTAAACAATACGTTAAATTGAATGAATCCCATGTTAATTAGCATATAACCATAAGTAGACGCTTTATAAAACAATCGCCATGCGGTTATGCAGCTGCTGTTCACCCGCTTGATTAAAATAGTTCGTTTGCGAAACCGAAATGCAATACGAGAAGGATCAGTATAATGAAAAAATCTACCGCAGAAGGAAATAGCAGAGTCCGGATCAGCTGAAAGATGATAAGCGGCACTGTTAATTGTCCGATTGCATTTTTTACAGTCAGTAGCCAGCCAGGAAAGCGGGCTTTCCTAAAATATCTGCGTGACAAGAAGAAGCCCCCCATTCGCCCTTTTTTATACCTTATGCTTGAAAAAATAAGACGTGAAAGACGGGCTTCACCATATTTCCCATTTTTGCATAGAATAACTTTTACAAGATACGGTTATCCTATTGACTAAAATTAGCACTCTTGTATAAAATATAAACAGATTCTATATTGTTGCGTAGAAAGGGAGTAGTACAATTCAACGCCTTTTAGAGAGAGGATTCATCAGCTGAAAGAATCCTTAAGGAAAGTTGATTGGAAGTCGTCCTTGAGCATCTTCTTTGAACAGTGGTAGAAGAAGACGGTCCATCCGTTACCGATGAAGTGTACAGCAGGTTTGTTTAGACTTGCCGTAAATTAAGGTGGTACCGCGGAACAGTCCTTTCGTCCTTTTTAGACGATAGGGCTTTTTTGTTTTTAAGAAATAAAGGAGGAGACTTGATGACAAACGAACAGAAAGAACTGACGATGCCGACTAAATATGATCCTAAGGCTACAGAAGAGAACCGTTATGACTTCTGGCTTAAAGGCAAATTCTTTGAAGCAAAAGGTGATAAAGAGAAGGAGCCATACACAATTGTAATACCGCCTCCAAATGTAACAGGTAAACTGCATTTAGGCCATGCTTGGGATACAGCTCTGCAGGATATCCTCACTCGGACAAAACGTATGCAGGGCTATGATGTTTTATGGCTTCCTGGAATGGACCATGCTGGTATTGCTACTCAGGCAAAGGTTGAAGGAAAGCTTAAGGAAGAGGGGATTTCCCGATATGATCTGGGGCGTGAAAAGTTTTTAGAAAAATCATGGGAATGGAAAGAGGAATATGCTGAATTTATTCGTCAGCAATGGGCTAAACTTGGCCTCGGATTAGACTATTCCCGTGAACGTTTTACATTAGATGAAGGTCTTTCAGATGCGGTCAAAGAAGTTTTTGTAACGCTTTATGAAAAAGGACTGATCTATCGCGGTGAATATATTATCAACTGGGATCCACAGACAAAGACAGCCCTCTCTGATATAGAAGTTATCCACCAAGATGTTCAAGGCGCGTTCTATCATATGAAATATCCGCTTGCTGATGGCTCCGGGCATATTGAAGTAGCGACAACCCGTCCAGAAACAATGCTCGGGGATACAGCAATTGCGGTCCATCCGAAAGATGAGCGTTATAAGCATCTTATCGGCAAAAAAGCAATACTGCCGATTGTTGGGCGTGAGATTGAAATCGTAGGCGATGATTATGTAGATATGGAATTTGGTTCAGGTGCAGTAAAAATCACACCTGCTCATGATCCGAATGACTTTGAAATCGGAAACAGACATAACCTTGAACGTATCCTTGTAATGGATGAAGGCGGCAAGATGAACGATAATGCCGGAAAGTACCAAGGTATGGATCGTTTTGAATGCCGAAAACAAATCGTAAAAGATCTTGAGGAACAAGGCGTTCTCTTTAAAATTGAAGAGCACATGCATGCTGTAGGTCATTCTGAAAGAAGCGGGGCAGTAGTTGAGCCATACTTATCCACACAATGGTTCGTAAAAATGAAGCCACTTGCTGAAGAAGCAATCAAGCTTCAACACAGTGATAATAAAGTTAACTTTGTACCTGATCGTTTTGAAAACACTTATATGCGCTGGATAGAGAATATCCGCGACTGGTGTATTTCACGTCAGCTTTGGTGGGGACACCGGATTCCTGCGTGGTTCCATAAGGAAACAGGTGAAATCTATGTTGGGAAATCAGAACCTAAAGACCCTGAAAATTGGGAGCAGGATACAGATGTTCTTGATACGTGGTTCTCTTCAGCTCTTTGGCCGTTTTCTACAATGGGCTGGCCGGATGAAGAATCAGCTGATTTAAAACGCTACTTCCCTGGAAATGTGCTTGTAACGGGATATGATATTATTTCATTCTGGGTTTCAAGAATGATTTTTCAATCATTGGAATTCACAGATCAAAAGCCGTTTAATGATGTTTTGATCCATGGACTTGTTCGTGATTCTGAAGGGCGTAAGATGAGTAAGTCTCTCGGAAATGGTGTAGATCCGATGGATGTTATTGAAAAATATGGTGCAGACGCACTAAGATTCTTTTTAACAACCGGAAGTTCTCCAGGTAACGACTTGCGTTTCTACTGGGAAAAAGTTGAATCTACTTGGAACTTTGCCAATAAGATCTGGAATGCATCCCGATTTGCTTTAATGAACATGGATGGCATGAAATATGATGAGATTGACCTGACAGGCAAAAAATCACTTGCAGACCAATGGATTTTAACACGTTTAAACGAAACTGCTGAAGATATCACAAGACTAATCGATGCTTATGAGTTTGGAGAAGTAGGCCGTCTTCTGTACAACTTTATCTGGGACGATCTTTGTGACTGGTATATTGAGATGGCGAAGCTTCCTTTATACGGTGAAGATGAAGAAGCAAAGAAAACAACTCGTTCTGTATTAGCTTATGTTCTGGATCAAACATTGCGATTGCTGCATCCGTTTATGCCGTTTATTACAGAAGAAATCTGGCAGCACCTTCCGCATGAAGGTGAGTCCATCACAGTTTCATCTTGGCCTGTAAAGCAGGAAGATCTTCATTTCCCTGAGGCAGCAAAAGAATTCGCACTTGTTACCGAAGTAATCCGATCTGTTCGTAACATCCGCTCAGAAATGAATGTAGCTCCTAGTAAGCCGATCGAACTGCAGATTAAACCGAAAAACAAAGAAATTCTTTCAGCTTTAGATAATAACCGTCATTATTTAGTCCGTTTCTGCAACCCAAGTGAGCTTGTGATTTCTGATGAGATTTCTGCACCAGAAAAAAGCATGAGCACGGTTTTAACAGGACTTGAAATGTATCTCCCTCTTGAAGGATTGCTGAATATTGATGAAGAGATTAAGCGTCTTGAAAAAGAAGCAGAAAAATACGCTAAAGAAGTTGAGCGTGTACAGAAAAAATTAAGCAATGAAGGTTTCATGAAAAAAGCACCTGAGAAGGTTATTGCTGAAGAACGTGCAAAAGAAAGTGATTATCAAGAAAAGTATGATAACGTTCAGGCACGTATTAAAGAGCTTCAAAGCTAACAGCAGTATTACGATTACGAGGCGGATCCTTTTTATGCAGGATTCGCCTTCTTTTTACGTTATGAAAGGCGGGCTTTAATTTGAATTCTTATGAAGAAGCATTAGCATGGATCCATAGTTTATTAAAGTTTGGTATAAAACCAGGGTTAAAAAGGGTGGAATGGCTTTTAAAAAGAAATGGCAATCCCGAAGAAAAGATTAAATGCATACACATTGCTGGAACGAATGGAAAAGGCTCTACCGTTGAATATCTCCGGAGTATTTTTAACGAAGGGGGATATAGTGTAGGTACTTTTACTTCCCCTTACCTTATTACTTTTAATGAGAGAGTTTCGATTAACGGAAAACCTATTAAAAATGATGAGCTTCTCTATTATGCTAAAATGCTTAAGCCATTAGTAGATGATCTTTCTCAATCAGAATTAGGAAGTCCGACAGAGTTTGAGGTGATCACTGTTATATCTCTGCTGTATTTTGCAGACAAGAAGCCAGACCTTGTTATTTATGAAACTGGATTAGGCGGGCTATTTGATTCAACGAATGTGATCACACCCTTTTTAAGTCTTATTACTAATATTGGCTATGATCATATGGGGATCTTAGGAGATACACTCGAAGAAATTGCCTTCCAAAAAGCAGGAATCATAAAAAAGGGGATTCCACTTATTTCAACAGTGGAACAACAAGAAGCGATAAGGGTAATAGAGGAAAGAGCTAAAGCGATGAACTCCAAAACTTATCTTCTTGGAAGAAACTTTTCTGTCCAGCATAAAGAGAGTACATATTCTGGAGAATCATTTTATTTTAAAGGATTTAACAGCATTACTGTCAGAGCTCAAATATCTATGAAAGGCCAGCATCAAATAAAGAATGCAGCACTCGCTTTAGCTGCTGTCGATTATATAAGAGAAAGGGGTTTATACATAATCGAACCTGAAAAAGTAAGGTCAGGATTATTTCGTGCACATTGGGCCGGAAGATTTGAAAAAGTTTCTTCTTTACCCGATATAATCCTAGACGGTGCACATAACCTTCAAGGTGTTCAAGCTCTTAAACAAACGATCGAACAGCATTATAGGGGCAGAAGAATATATTTATTATTCGCAGCGCTGCATGATAAAGCATACGGAAATATGATGAAAGAACTAGAGCCGACAGTCGATGAGGCATATTTCACTAGCTTTGATTTTCCGCGAGCGGCTTCAGCAGAACAGCTGCTGGATGAAAGTCCATTTGAAAAATCCTTTTCAATTTCTCCTTGGGACAAAGCGCTAAATGAAATAAAAAACAGATTGAAATCAGATGATGTACTTGTTATTACAGGCTCACTTTACTTTATTTCAGAAGTCAGAAAAACATTTCAAAAATCAGAATAACATTTATTGTAATTTTTAGAACTTTTGATAAAATAAGAAAGATAATAGAATTGTACTAGTAAAAAAGATGTGTATAAGAAATATTACAGGTGGAAAGGAGACGAGCTGATGGATACACGGATGAATAGTAAGAAAAAGCGTGTTTCTCTCGTGGCGGCATGGGTGATATTATTTCCCCTTGCTATTTGGACTGCCGTTCAAATGACAAAAAATCAGCCCGATCTCAATTTTATCGATCTGGGAATCATTTCACTCTTGGCTATTATCGTCTCTTTATTTCCTATTAGAGTTCTGGACCGGAATATATCTTTTATGTCTGGTATTAATTTAGCTGTCTTTCTATACTACGGGCTTACAGTTGCTTTATATATGACTCTATTATCTTTGATAACTATGTTTATCTCTATTAAAGCAAACGTATTTAAAGAATATTACAGATACATGGCCAACACCCTCATGTTCTCCTGGATCATTATCTTTGAAGCCGCTATTTTTTATTTTCTCGGAGGAGAAACAGGAGCTTTTGATATAAATGAATCCGTCAATCTAATCCCTATACTGGGGTATGTGTTTACAGGATTAATATTGAATCATGTAGGTCTGTATTTTATAATTACTGTCCTATACGAAGAAGACATTCCTTTTATCGAGCGGGATGCATTATGGGATTTAGTGTCAGAAGTACTGGCAATCCCTGTTGGACTAATGCTTTATGTTTTATATTCACAATTGGGACAGCCTGCTATCTTTTATGTAGGGCTTCCATTTTTATCACTGTCCATTATTATTAACCTCTATCATTCTAGTGAACATATTAACGATTCTTTACAAAAAGCAAGTGAAATTGGTCAGCAGCTTTCAGAGCATTTAAAAGTTCATCATATCTTAGATGTCTTTATAGAAAAACTTGTTGCTTTTATGCCGGTTGACTTTGCCTTTATATATGACGCTGATGCAGGTGAACATTTGAAAATTATTAGGAAATATGAAAGTGAAGAAGGTATACTGACTTCTGTTCCTATTAAAAAGCATGAAGCGATCAGTGGCAGAGTATGGTCTACTGGAAAGAGTATTAGATTCAGCAAATTAAAAGCGTGGCGGGACATATCAGAGACCTTTTTTCAAAGTAAAGCTGAGTCCGTTGTAGCCGTTCCTATGATTCGTAATCAGAAAATTGTCGGGATCATCACATTTGCTTCAAAAGAAAAGCACGCATATCAAAAGCATCATCTCATTATATTAGAGATCTTAGCCAACTATTTAGCGGTAGCCATCGATAATGCCAGAAACTATGAATCCACAAAGCTTAAAAGTGAGCAGTGTCCGCTGACAGGGTTGTATAACTACCGTTACTTTGAAGATCTTTTGACTAGTATGTACAATAATTACGAATACTTCCGGAAGCAATTCTCCGTCATTTTGCTGGATATTGATCATTTTAAAGCTGTAAATGATTCTTATGGTCATCAAAGCGGCAATGATGTACTTATACTTCTTGCCAGAAGACTTGAGTCATTTATTGGAGGCCGCGGAACTGTTGCGCGGTATGGCGGTGAAGAATTTATTATTCTTCTTCCGGAAGCTGGTCAAAAGAAATGTTTGGATATTGCTGAACAGCTCCGATCTGTCATTTCTGATAATGGTTTTGAAATACATAACGATCTAACCGATCAGTGTAAACATAAAATATTCATAACCGCGAGTATAGGGGTTGCAACGGCTCCTCTTCAAGGGGAAGATCCTTTAACACTTGTAAGAAACGCAGATAGAGCAATGTATACGGGTGCGAAACAGAAAGGCCGTAATAAAGTGGCAGCATATATTGGATGAATAAAAAGACTTTGGATGAGATATCCGAGGTCTTTTTTAGCCCTCAATTCCAGTTCTATTAAATGAGAATCTGCATATGATTTAGTAGATGCTAGAGAGGAGCGGATGATATGAAACAGGATATTTCAATTTTAATAAATGGCAAAGAACCTAAATATAGAGAAGGTAAACAAAAAGTTGAACCTGGCCATGCTAATAAAGAAGTAGCAGCGTCAATGGAAGCGGGAAATGAGCAGAATTTTATTTTGTTGGCGGAACCATTAAAGAAGAATGAGCTTGCTTTTAAAAGAAAGAAAATAAGTTTGTTTTCTAAAAAAAGGACAAGCTTTTATCTACCTAAAAAAAGTAGGGCGCTGCCAAAGCAAATCGTGGCAGCGATTATGGCGGCTGTAGTCACAGGAACGGTTTTAGGTCTCCTTGTTTTAATGGTTTTTTCAACTGACGTTACAGAAGCCGGAAACCAACAAGCAGATAGTGCGCCGGTTCAAAAAGAAGAATCTCCGTCAGCCGGCAAGCTTGCCGCATTACCTCCAATTAAACTGGATTTTTCAGCCCTGCAGGCTGGGGTTTTTTCATCTGAAGAAAGAGCAAAAGATGCTGTAAAAACAATTGAAGAAAAAGGTTTTTCAGCAGCAATATTAGCTGCAGATGATAAAAAATTTGCTGTGATCGTAGGTATAGCAAATGAAAAACATCAATTAAACAGCTATGCTGAAAGCTACCAAAAGGAAATGGAAAAACCTCTTGTGAAAACACTTTCCTTTTCATATGAAGGATTAAATACTCCAAGCAATCTAGATGAAACTTATTTTACAAATGGCAAGATTCTACTGCAGAATGTCTTAACTCTTTCCCAAATGCCAGGAACCAAAGATTCTGGACTTGATCAAACATTAACAGATTTCAATAAATGGAAGGAATACGGTAAGAAACAAAAGGAAAATTGGAAAGAAAAAACCGCTAATTCTGCATCTGATTTTGAAAAACAGCTTGAAGGTGCCTTTCTTGCATTAAAGGATACAAAAAAAGGTGAGCTGAACTGGGCATTTCAACAAAAAGCGATGGACAGTCTTCAATCATATAACAAGTTGCTAGAAACACTAAAATAGAAAATTCTTTAGCAGGCAGAGAAACCTCCCCTTTCTCTGCTTTTATAATTTTAATAAAACATAAACATAAGTGATTTAATAATCTTTCGGGAAATTTGTCAAAAATCGTCTATGAATCTTTGCATTTGCCCACATAAAAATAAGGGATTTGCCGAAAAACTAATAGAAGTGAGTTTTTGACATCGTTTGTCTATTTTTTACAAGTTTGTTATTGTAAAACTGTACATAATTAACATCAACGAACTAGATGAAAGGTGATTACATGAAACGCCTCATTTTAGCCTCTTCTTCACCTCGGAGAAATGAACTTCTGTCATTAACGCTTCTTCCATTTGAAACATACCCAAGTACCATTGAAGAAAAAATGGATATCACTCTTACTCCTGGTCAATTGGTGGAGTCACTAGCTGAACAAAAAGCTGCTGACGTTCTTACATATAATCCAAATGACGTTATTCTCGGTGCAGATACAATCGTCGCTTTCAAAGATATGCGTCTTGGGAAACCTCAAAATGAACAGGAAGCAGCTGAAACGCTAAGGATGCTGTCCGGTCAAACTCATGATGTATACACAGGTGTGTGTATTATGGATAAAGAAAAAAAACGTATATTCTCGGTTAAAACGAGCGTGACTTTTTATCCGCTTGAAGAGGAAACGATTACCTGGTATATCAGCACAGGTGAGCCTTTTGACAAAGCAGGAAGTTATGGTATTCAAGGTTCAGGTTCTTTACTCGTAGAAAAAATTCATGGAGATTACTTTAGTGTAGTAGGTTTACCAGTATCAAAAGTAGCTAGAACACTCATGGATTTCGGATTTTCTTTCACCGGGTCAGTCAGATAGACTGAAAAATCGAGGGAGGAACGTAAGTGGCAATAAAACCGCTTATGATTAAAGATTTTCCATTGCAGGAAAGACCCAGGGAAAGGCTGTTGCAAGATGGCCCTGATTCCCTCTCCAACTATGAATTGTTAGCTATACTTTTGCGTACAGGGACAAAGCAGATGTCTGCTATACAACTTTCACACCATATCATTCAGCATTTTGAAGGTTTAAGACATTTAAAAGATGCAACGATTGGTGAATTGAAAGAAATTAATGGTATCGGACCTGCCAAAGCGGTGGAACTCCTTGCGGCAATCGAAATTGGCAAAAGGATCAGCCGTCTTCAATTTGAAGAAAGGTATACGATCCGGTCTCCGGAGGATGGAGCAAGATATTTGATGGATGAACTGCGTTTTTTGCATCAGGAACATTTTGTCTGTCTCTATCTGAACACTAAAAACCAAGTGCTGCATAAAAAGACAGTTTTTATCGGAAGTCTGAATACATCAATCGTTCATCCAAGGGAAGTATTCAAAGAAGGTTTGAAACGATCAAGTGCTTCTATCATATGCTTTCACAATCATCCGAGTGGGGACCCGGCTCCCAGCAGGGAAGATATTGAAGTTACTAAAAGGTTAGTAGAGTGTGGAAAGATGCTTGGAATTGAAGTGCTGGATCACATTATTATTGGTGATCAAAAATACGTAAGTTTAAAAGAAAAAGGATATGTTTAACATTGTCTTTTGAATCTTTTATAGCGTATAATCAAACGTATGAGTTTTGCTTGATGAAAGGAGTTTACATAAATGTTTGGTGGATTTTCAAGAGATTTAGGAATTGATTTAGGAACTGCAAACACACTTGTTTACGTGAAGGGCAAGGGTGTTGTTGTGCGTGAACCTTCCGTTGTTGCTTTGCGTACTGACACAGGTTCAATTGAAGCAGTAGGTAATGCTGCTAAAAATATGATTGGCCGTACCCCAGGGAATATCGTTGCTGTTAGACCGATGAAGGACGGGGTAATTGCCGACTTTGAAACAACGGCAACAATGATGAAGTATTTTATTCAGCAGGCACAAAAGAACCGTTCTGTATTTGCTCGTAAGCCTTATGTAATGGTTTGTGTTCCTTCTGGAATTACAGCAGTTGAAAAACGTGCTGTTGAAGATGCTACAAAGCAAGCGGGTGCACGGGAAGCATATACGATTGAAGAGCCGTTTGCTGCAGCAATCGGTGCGGATCTGCCTGTTTGGGAGCCGACTGGAAGTATGGTTGTTGATATCGGCGGAGGTACAACAGAAGTTGCGATTATCTCTCTTGGAGGAATTGTAACCAGCCAGTCTATTCGTATTGCTGGTGATGAAATGGATGACGCAATTATCGCGTACATTAAGAAGACTTACAACTTAATGATCGGTGAGAGAACAGCAGAAACTCTTAAACTTGATATAGGTTCAGCTGGGACGCCAGATGGCATTGAAGATATGGATATCCGTGGGCGTGATTTGTTGACAGGTCTTCCAAAAACGATTACGATAACGGCGGAAGAAGTTTCCAGCGCGTTGCGTGATACGGTCAACAGTATTATGGATGCTGTAAAGGTAACTCTTGAAAAAACCCCGCCGGAGCTTGCTGCTGATATTATGGATCGCGGCATCGTTCTAACAGGTGGAGGAGCTTTATTGAGAAACTTGGATAAAGTGATTAGTGAAGAGACAAAAATGCCTGTTATCGTGGCGGAAAACGCATTGGATTGTGTAGCCGTAGGAACTGGCCGTGCGCTTGAAAATCTGCACCTTTTCAAATCCAAAGCTGGTATAACTTCTAGATCTAAATCCAAGTAAGTAGGTGTATTTTCATGCCACATTTTTTTTCGAATAAACGCCTTATCATTCTGCTAGTAAGTATTATTATTCTAGTAGCTTTGATTGGTTTTTCGATGAAAAAAAGGGAAAGCCTAACCTTACCTGAACAGTTTTTAAAAGATTCTGCAGGACTAACACAAACGATTTTCTATAAACCCGCTAATACAATAGCGGGTTTCTTTGAGAATTTAGCTGAAATGAAACAGCTTTACAAAGAGAATCAAATGTTAAAAGCAAGGTTAGATGAGTACGCAAAATTATATGTACAGTACGAGGAAGTAAAGAAAACAAATGAAACTTTAAAAGCACAGCTGGATAAAGAAGAAGATCTTACTGATTTCAAGGTGAGAGAAGCAACTGTTATTGGCCGTTCGCCTGATCAATGGAACCAATTCATTTATATCAATAAAGGGGAAAAAGACGGGATCAAGCCAAAGATGGCAGTTATATCTCCACAGGGATTTATTGGTAAGGTGACGAACGTTTCCTTGTTTCAATCAACGGTTCAGCTCATTAGCGACAACGATCGGACAAACCGTTTTTCTGCTATTGTCCAAGGGGAACGAAATATTTTTGGAACGATAGAAGGATACGACCCTAAACGACAGGCTTTGCTTTTTAAAAAGATTCCAGTAGACGCAAAGATTAAGAAAGGCCAAAAGGTCATTACATCTGGTCTCGGTGATGTCTTTCCTCCTAACCTGCTTATTGGAGAAGTGGTTGATATCGAACCAGATGAAGTTGGTTTAACCCAAACGGCTTACTTAAAACCTTCAGCTGACCTGTATGATTTGGATCATGTGATGGTGCTCGAAAGAGAGATGCCAGCAGTAGATGAAAGTTTAAAAGAAAAGGAGGAAGAATGATGAAAAAGATCCTTCTTCCTTTTCTTATCTATTTAGCTTTCATAAGTGAAAGTTCATTAATGCAAGCTTTACTGCCTCAAGAAAACAGTATGGAATGGCAATTTATTCCTCGCTTTTCTATGGTGATGATCCTATTTATTGCAATGTACCTAAATACAACTTATGGACTTGTCTATGGATTAGCGTTTGGGCTTCTTACTGATTTGCTCTATACGGATATAATCGGAGTTTATTTATTCTCAATGGCTGCAACGGCTTATATTACTTCGGTATTCTCAAGATATCTTTTCGGAAATCTGATTGTTACATTGCTTCTTTCCATTGTTGGCGTGTCTATCCTGGAGTTTTTTGTTTACGGTTTAAACAGCCTGATCGGGATCAGCAATCAAATGATCGACCTGTTTCTTTATAAAAGATTGTTGCCTACCCTCATCTTAAACGGTTTCTTTGCGATACTCATTTATTATCCATATGATAAGCAGTTAAATCTGCTGAAGGATACTCTAAAAGAAAACTAACAGCAGCAAAGAGGAATTTAGACCTAGCTGTCGAATGTTAGTACGTTGAGGTGAACAATGGCAATGGTACAGAAACTGCAGCACAACGTAACGATTAAAGGTACAAAAGACGGCCTCATTTTGTTGTTGGATGATAAATGTTCCTTTGATAATATTATAGAGGAACTCTATGATAAATTAACTGCAAACAGTGGACAATTGCTGAACGGTCCAGTTATTTCTGTAAAAGTGAAAGCAGGAAAGAGATACATTTCTGCTGAGCAGGAAGAGAAATTGCGGGAAGTTTTAAAACAAAAAGAGAATCTGATCTTAGAAAAAATAGAATCAGACGTTATCACCAAAGCAGATGCTGAGGAAATGAGAAAAGATGCACAAGTTGTAACCGTTTCAAAAATTATAAGGTCAGGACAGGTTTTAGATATACAAGGAGACCTTTTATTAATAGGGGATGTTAATCCCGGGGGAACCGTAATGGCCACCGGTAACATTTATATTATGGGTGCTTTAAAAGGAATTGCACATTCCGGAAGTAAAGGGAATGAAGAAGCAATAATTGCTGCCTCTGTCATGAAACCTTCTCAGCTAAGGATTGCACACCATATTAATAGAGCACCCGACTCTTATCCGGATTTAGGAAATGAGATGGAGTTTGCTTACATATCCAAAGAAGAACAACAGATCCGGATTGATCGGATCAGTGCTGTTCATCGACTTAGACCGGCGTTGAACAGCTTGGTATAGAAAGGGGAATGAAGCATGGGAGAAGCGATTGTCATTACGTCTGGGAAAGGTGGAGTCGGTAAAACGACGACTTCTGCCAATATTGGGACTGCTCTAGCTCTTTCTGGGAAAAAAGTATGTCTCGTGGATACCGATATTGGATTGCGTAACCTTGACGTATTAATGGGACTCGAAAACAGAATCATTTATGATCTAGTAGATGTTGCAGATGAACGCTGTAAATTAAACCAGGCTTTGATCAAAGATAAACGTTTTGAATGTTTGTATCTGCTTCCTGCAGCTCAAACAAAAGACAAATCTTCAATCCAGCCAGAGCAAGTAAAGAAAATTGTGCAGGAATTAAAACAAGATTATGACTATGTGATCATTGACTGTCCTGCTGGTATTGAACAAGGCTTCAAAAATGCTGTTGCTGGTGCAGATAAATCGATTGTTGTAACTAATCCTGAAATATCATCGGTTCGTGATGCTGATCGGATTATCGGTTTGCTTGAGCAAGAAGATGTAGAAGCACCTAAACTAATCGTAAACAGACTGCGGAACCACCTTGCAAAAAGCGGTGATATGCTGGATGTTGACGAGATTGTTTCTGTACTCTCGATTGAACTGCTAGGAGTAGTCGTAGATGACGAAAACGTAATTAAGGCAGCTAATAAAGGTGAACCTGTTGCTATACAGCCGGATTCTAAAGCCTCCATTGCTTACCGGAATATAGCAAGAAGAATTTTGGGAGAATCAGTTCCTCTATTGTCATTAGAAGAAGAAAAAGGCTTCTTTGGCAAGATCAAAACATTATTAGGAATGAAATAAAACATTGGCTATGGGCCAATGTTTTTTTGTTTTTGTTGTTCCTCTAAGCCTGGCTCTCATTTTACTCATATCTGCTCCGGACAAGTCATAGGATGTACATATATGATAAAAATGGGGGAACGGGTATGAAAAATAGAGCAGATGAAATCCGAAAGAAATATGGGAACATATCAAAAAAGGGAAGTTTTAAAGAAAAAGGAACACCTCTTGCAAGAGACGGGTCGGAAAAGAATCATCCTCTATTTAACCGTCATGCCATATTAATGCAGGTCATGTTTTCAATCATTCTATTTTTAATCGTAGGCATTATCTTTAAAAATACTGGTGAGCAAACGGCTAAAGCGCAAAATTTTATTAAACAGATTTATCAAGATGAGTTCCAGTTTGCTGCAGCAAAAGATTGGTATGAAGAACAATTCGGAAAGCCTCTTGCTTTGCTTCCAAAAGATAAAGTGGTCAAGAAACAGCCAGAGGAAGCTAGTGAGGTATTTGCCGTTCCTGCTGATGGAAAGGTATATGAGACTTTCAGTACAAATGGAAAAGGAATCTGGATAGAAACCGGAAACAAGGAAGAGTTTGTAGAAACTGCAAAAGATGGATACATTGTTTTTGCAGGAAAAAAAGAGGATCTTGGGTACACCGTTATTATTCAGCATTCTGATGAACAGGAGTCTTGGTACGGTGATCTAAAAGAAATCGATAAATCCATAAAACTTTATAATTATGTAGAGAGCGGAACACGTTTAGGTAAAGTATCAGAAAATGACGGCGGAAAAACCGGGAAATTTTATTTTGCGATCAAAAAAGACAAAAGCTTTATCGATCCTAGCAAGGTGATTGATATTGATTAACTTGATCTATCAATTTATCCGAAAAATAAAAGTGAATCCGGCTTTCTGGATCGTTATCTTCGGTGCAGTTTTTACTGGTCATTTTAGAGAAATTATTATATGGTTTTTCGTTGTGCTTATACATGAGATGGGTCATTTTGCCGGGGCCCATCTTTTTAAATGGAGAATATCCAGAATTGACCTGCTTCCTTTTGGAGGTGCAGCAGTGGTAGAGGAACACGGCACACGGCCATTTCATGAAGAGATTTGGGTAGCTGTCCTTGGTCCGTTGCAGCATGTATGGATGACTGGACTGGCAGCTATGCTTAACAGTTTGGAGGTGATATCTCCAGCTGATTTTTCCTGGTTCTTGTTTTTAAATCTCACTTTATTCACATTCAATTTATTGCCTATCTGGCCTTTGGATGGCGGGAAGATCGCTTTTGCATTATTTACCAGATGGGTCCCATTTAAATTAGCACAGCGCCAATTTTTACTATGGTCTGGTTCCTTTATGTTAGCAGGGGGAGCTTGGCAGCTATACATGCAGCCTAAACATTTAAATCTATGGGTAATATGTGTCTTCCTGGCAGCCGCCCATATCCTTGAATGGAGAAGAAGACACTATGTTTTTATGCGCTTTTTGTTAAGTAAGATGCAGCAACAGCCTTCCTATCGGACTCGCACACTGATCGTATCCCCGGCAATGTCTTTATCAAAAGTTACCCACCATTTTATAAAAGGATTCTCGCACACTATTGTTGTAAAAGATCAGAAGCCACTAACGTTGAATGAAAAGGACCTATTAGAAGCCTATTTTAATAAGCATTCTCCTGAATGTGCAATTGGTCACGTTTTTCGTTAAAATAAAGAAACGATAGATGTACAGGGAGATGTGAATTTCAGGATGCAACAAATAGTAATTAATGCAGCAGGAATGGAAAAAAGAACGGCGCTCCTTAATAATGGTAAGCTTGTAGAATGCGTGTATCAAAGACCAAGTGATAAACCTTCGGCAGGAAGTATATATAAAGGAAGAGTACAAAAAGTTCTTCCGGGAATGCAGGCTGTCTTTGTAGATATTGGCACGAATAAGAATGGGTTTCTTCATAAAGATGACCTGCCTGCATTTCAGCGGTTATCGAACGAAAACAAAAGACAGACATCCATATCTAATCTTATAAAAGAGGGAGAATCTGTACTGGTACAAGTTGCGAAAGAGGAAAGTGGCGATAAAGGTGCGAAATTAACTGCCCTGCTGTCATTTACAGGACATCTTCTCGTATATTTTCCATATACTCCGCATGTGGGTGTTTCAAAAAAAATAAAAGAATCAGAGCGGGATGTTTTATTAAAATGGGGCTATGAACAATCAGATGGTCAGGATGGAATGATTATTCGAACAGGCTGTGAAACCTTTCCTGAAAATGAAATGGCTCTGGAATTAAACGGCTTAAAAAAACAATTTATAAATGTTGAGAAAATGGCCGCGGGGAAAAAAACTCCCAGTTTAATTATCCGCCCTCCTTTTTATTACACATCTTTAGAAAGGTGGCTTAATCCCGCTATTGATGAGATTATTGTGGATGATCCTGACGTTTATTCACAAATTAAAGAGTACGCATCTACGTACCCCGTAACATATAACATTAGACTTTATAATGAGAAAGAACCGATATTCAAAAAGTATGGAGTTGATATAGAGATTCAAAAAAGCTTATCACCCCATGTATGGCTGAAAAATAGTGCTTCTCTTTTTATTAATGCAACAGAAGCTTTAACAGTTATTGATGTGAATACCGGAAAGTTTACGGGAAAAAAAGACCGTTCTAAAACTGTACTCGAGACAAACCTTTTAGCCGCAAAAGAAATTATGAGACAGCTCCGATTGCGTAATTTTGCCGGAATGATCGTTATCGATTTTATTACCATGCAGTCAAATGCAGATAAAGAAAAGGTTCTGGAAGCCATGAAAGAAGAAACAAAAAAAGATTCCTCAACCATCATCCTATATGGTTTCACAAAAATGGGTTTGTTTGAGCTGACAAGAAAAAAAGAACGTCCTTCATTATTAGAGACTCTTGCCGTTAAACAACAAGGCGACATAATGGACGGCCGCCTGCTTCGTCCGGAAACATTTTATTATGAGCTTGAACGAATAGCTATGGAGTATAAGTATCATGTTGATGAAGCGCTATGGATCGAAGCGCCGTCATATTTTGCAGACTGGCTCAACAAAGATTCGGAAAAGCTTTCTGTTATTGAGAAAAGATATGATATTACTTTACTGATAACACCTGGCCCATCAAATCGTGAAATTACCGTCAGGCAGACAGGTACAAATACTGACTTAAAAAAGCGAATGCTAAAAGATTCAGATTGACACAAGGGTGCCAAACATGGTATCCTTTTTTCGTTAGTGTTTGGAGCACCCGCTCCAACCGCACAGACTAGGTTTTTAAGTATTTTATATACACCTAGGATGGCGAGTCTGAGTATAAGAGGAGGTGCACGTTGATGTACGCAATTATTCAAACTGGTGGTAAGCAAGTTCGAGTTGAAGAAGGTCAAGCAATCTATGTTGAAAAACTAGATGTTGAAGCTGGTGAAACAGTTACATTTGAAGATGTATTGATGGTCGGTGGAGACAGCTTGAAAGTAGGAGCTCCTTTAGTTGAAGGTGCTACAGTTACGGCAAAAGTTGAAAAACACGGTCGTGGCGAGAAGGTCGTTGTCTACAAGTTTAAGGCGAAGAAGAACTATCGTCGTAAGCAAGGACACCGTCAACCATACACAAAAGTTGTGATTGACAAGATTAACGGGTAATTCTCATGATTTCAGTTTCTATTTTCAGAAACAGCGATCAAAACATACTTTCGTTTACGATGGAAGGACACGCTGATTTTGCTCCACATGGCCAAGATTTGGTTTGTGCAGCCGCAACCGCCGTGTCGTTCGGTACAATTAATGCTATTGAAAAGCTTTGCGGCTATGAGCCTGAAGTGACCACTCATGAAGATGGTGGATTTCTAAAGTGCAAAGTACCGAATAATCTAAATGATTCAACCTATCAAAAAACGCAATTGCTTTTGGAAGGCATGATTGTATCTCTTGCTTCGATTGAAGAAGGATACAGTGAGTATATAAAATTGACTGAACATGAAGGAGGTGCAACGAATGCTTAAATTAAACCTTCAATACTTTGCCTCTAAAAAAGGGGTAGGTAGCACAAAGAATGGTCGTGATTCACAGTCTAAGCGTTTAGGCGCTAAGCGTGCTGACGGACAATTCGTTTCTGGTGGTTCAATTCTTTACCGTCAACGCGGTACTAAGATCTATCCTGGTACAAACGTTGGTAAAGGCGGAGATGACACTCTATTTGCTAAGGTAGACGGAATCGTTCGTTTCGAGCGTTATGGCCGTGACCGCAAAAAGGTAAGTGTTTACCCAATCGCGCAAGAGGCGTAAGAGGGAGATAAAAACTCTAACCAGATTGGTTAGGGTTTTTTCTTTGTACTATAGGAAAGTGATTTTAGGAAAATTTAGTATGAGTGGCAACTGAGGCTGGCGGATAAAGATTGGCGTCAGCCAAATTTTCTTTTTGTCGTAGACAAAGTTTAAGTACTGCGCTAAATTTGTTGGTGTAAGGTATAGCCCTATTAAAAGGAAAGGCTAGGAGTGCGATGATGTCAAAAAAATGGACGACTGTCGATCTTTTGCGCCATGCCAGGCATGACTGGCTGAACCAGCTTCAGCTTATTAAAGCAAACCTGTCCCTTAACCGCACGGAGCGGGCAAAGGAGATAATGAATGAAGTGATTGAATTATCCCGGGAAGAATCCAGAATCTCTAACCTGAAAACCCCGAATTTACCAGAGTACTTACTAACCTATAATTGGCTGAAGCACCCGGTAAAATTGTTTGGAAAAGTTAAGGGTGAAAGCGGAGATTTTAGTTTATTTGAAGAGGAATTGTTACATACAACGGATGAGTTATGCGATGTGCTGAACAATTCAATTTCGGGATATGAGGAATACTCACTTACTGTTACATTTGAACCTGAAGATCTTATCGTTAGTTATACATTTGTGGGTAATCTCTCCGATCAGGAGAATACACTCGAAAAAATGAAGAAAATTTTTTCAACACATAAAAGCATGGTACTCATCGAAAGCTATATTCAGGAGAATAAGTGTTATTTTGAATTTCAGTTAACTTCCTAATGAAAGGAGGAGAATTAAATGTTTGTCGATCAAGTCAAAATTTATTTAAAAGCCGGTGACGGCGGTAACGGAATGGTAGCGTTCCGTCGTGAAAAA
Organism: Fictibacillus nanhaiensis; assembly: GCF_023715445.1. Taxonomy (GTDB): domain Bacteria; phylum Bacillota; class Bacilli; order Bacillales; family Fictibacillaceae; genus Fictibacillus; species Fictibacillus nanhaiensis_D. The sequence continues at coordinate 826,271 of NZ_JAMBOD010000001.1, read as the reverse complement.
TATGTTCCGGACGGCGGTCCAGCCGGCGGTGATGGAGGAAAGGGCGCAAACGTTATCTTTGAAGTGGAAGAAGGACTTCGTACACTAATGGATTTCCGTTATAATCGCCATTTTAAAGCTCCGCGAGGCGAACATGGTATGTCTAAAGGCATGCATGGTAAAAAGGCTGAAGATATGATCGTAAAAGTTCCTCCTGGTACTGTTGTAACAGACGCAAATACTGGAGAAACGATTGCAGATTTGGTTCACCATAAACAGCAAGCGATTATCGCTAAGGGCGGCCGCGGCGGCCGTGGTAATATTCGTTTTGCTACACCAGCAAACCCTGCACCTGAAATTGCAGAAAATGGCGAGCCAGGTGAAGAGCGTGAGGTAACATTAGAATTAAAAGTATTAGCTGATGTTGGACTTGTTGGGTTTCCAAGCGTAGGAAAATCAACATTCTTATCTATCGTATCAGCTGCTAAACCTAAGATTGCAGCTTACCACTTCACTACAATTACACCTAACTTGGGGGTTGTAGCTGTTGAGGATGGCAGAAGCTTTGTGATGGCTGACTTGCCTGGATTGATTGAAGGTGCCCATGAAGGTGTAGGGCTTGGACATCAATTCCTGCGTCATATTGAAAGAACGCGTGTTATTCTTCACGTTATTGATATGTCAGGTATGGAAGGCCGCGATCCGTATGATGATTTTATAAAAATCAACGATGAACTCAATCAGTACAACATGAGATTGATGGAACGCCCTCAAATTGTTATTGCAAATAAGATGGATATTCCTGGAGCGGAAGAAAATCTGGCGGAGTTTAAAGAAAAAGTTGGGAAAGACGTTCAGGTATTCCCTATTTCAGCTATTACTCGTCAAGGGATTCGAGAAGTATTATTTGCGACAGCTGATATTCTTGAGGTAACACCGGAATTCCCTCTTATCCATGATGATGGGGTGGAACAGCAGCGTGTTCTTTATAAACATGAAAAAGAAGAAGCAGGATTTTACATTACACGTGATTCAGATGGAACGTTTGTTATTAATGGTCCTAAAATTGAGAAATTGTTCAAGATGACAGATTTCTCAAGGGAAGAATCAACAAAAAGGTTTGCACGCCAAATGCGTACACTTGGTGTTGACCAGGCGTTGAGAGACCGCGGTGCAGAACATGGAGACGTTGTAAGAATTCTAAAGTATGAATTTGAATTTATTGATTAAACAAGGGGCTGACCCAAAAGGGCACGTAACGTGATCTTTTGGTGTCGGCCTTTCTTATTTTGTGGAAGTCTATACACCAAGTCGATCATTCTATTCACCGATAATAAGGGTCTATGAACTGAATTTGCCTTTCTATGCTCCTAAAAAAACATCTATGCGCAATTTCATTTTCTATGCGCTGATTTTGACGCACTATGCACCAAAATAGTTATTCTATGCACCAAACCTACATTATGGGTTTTAGGCAATTTTCATAAGCATTGTAGCTCTTTGGGTTGATTTCCGCTCCAGGATGCTTACTTAAGCTCCAATAAACTTGTGAACGAAGTGACTAAAAAACAATCACTTAAAAAAGAGCCATTTTTTGTGAATGTGTCCATGTGGAATAGACATTTTCCTTTGGATTTATTATAATAAGTGTAAGATTTACACCGGAGGAAATTCTTATGAAAAACGATAAACAATACTATATGGTAAGAGAAGATGTCCTGTCAGAATCAATGCAAAAGGCGCTGGAAGCAAAATCATTATTAGACCGCGGAAAAGTTAAAACTGTAGCTGAAGCCGCGGAAAAAGTAGGTTTAAGCCGCAGCGCATTTTATAAGTACCGCGATGGAATTTTTCCGTTTCATACGATGGTGAAAGAAAAGATTATTACACTTTCCATACATCTTGAAGACAGATCCGGTGCTCTTTCAAGTCTTCTAACAGTCGTTGCCTCACAAGGATGCAATGTACTGACGATAAATCAAACCATTCCGCTGCAAGGACGCGCACATATAACGCTTACCATTGAAACAAACATGCTGCAAGGTGATATGAAAGAATTATTGGCAACATTAAATAGAATGGAAACCGTTGAAAAAGTAGAAGTTGTAGGTACAGGAGCTTAAAAATAAGAAACCAGCAGAATGGATCTGCTGGTTTTGTTTTTCTATAATAAATAACCTTTTTGACGCAATGCATGGCAAGCATTGTCAATTTTTTCTTTTGAATCAGAGGACAAGGTGTGCATGTGTACACCTTCCGTAAGCTCACTTAAAAGAGAAGCCTGGGTTTCTTTTAAACGTTTTATGAAATCCTCAACATCTTTGCGGCTGGACAGCTTGAGTGAAGCTTTAATATCTCCATAAACAGGGTGTTCAACTGTTACATCATCGACGGTAACTCCGTGATCCACAATCGTATTTAATTCATCGATTGTCTGGTCAGGAGAATGATTTGCTGCTATCACACAAGAAAAAGATTTTTCTTTTGCGGGTTTCAAAAAAATATACCCTTGAGCAGTGGCCATTATTGGCTCACCGCTGGCTTTTAAAAGTGACATATCCTGTACAATTACTTGTCTGCTCACATTCGTTTTTGACGCAAGCAATGATCCGCTAAGAGGCTCTGAAGCTTCTTTTAGCCACTTTATAAGCTGCAGCCTTCTGTCATCACCTTTTAATTTTTCCGCTGAATTCATCTTAAAGCTACCTCTCTATCTGATAAAAATTGTTTTGTGATCTCATTCAATGCATGGCAAAGGGTATATATGTGTTCTTTGGTTGTATATCGGCTCAAAGATACGCGTACAAGACCATGCGCTTCGCTCATATTCCGGCCCATTGCAAGCAAGGTTTTAGAAGGTGACTGCATGCCGTTCTTGCAGGCTGATCCAGTCGATACAGCAATGTTTCTTCGGTTGAGCTCCTGCATAACCAATTGACCCTCTAATCCTTTTATCCTAACCGGCAATATATAGGGGGATCCCTCTGAACTGCCTTCAAATATGATATCTTTATTCATTAGTATAAGCGAAATAAATTCTTTTCGCATTTCTGCTGCGTGCTGATAATTTTCCTGCTGAAGCTGCAGCGTTTCTTCAGCTGCCGTCACAAATGAAACGATAGATGGGAGATCAATTGTCCCAGGCCGAAAACCTCGTTCATGGGTGACGCCAGAAATAATGGGTGAAATGTGTGCCTGAGGTGATATATAGACGGAACCTGTCCCTTTTGGACCATGTATTTTATGAGCAGAAACTGTATAAGAGTCTAGACAGATTGAATTAAAATGTTCAGGATCCAGTTTTAAAAATGATTGAACACAGTCACTGTGAAATAAAATATCGTTCTTCTTAAAAATAAGCTTAAGTTCTTCGAGATCCTGAATAATCCCTGTTTCACTGTTAACATGCTGGATGGTCGCAAGAATGGTATCTCGACGGAGATAATTTTCTATTTGCCTGTTTGTCACTTTTCCTGTTTCATCTACAGGAATACGAGTAACCTCAAATCCCTGTGTTTCCAAATATATAAGAGCGTAATCAACAGATGGATGCTCAACGTTCGAAGAGATGATATGCTTACCTTTTTCTTTCGATCCAAGAGCTAAAGAAGTGATGGCTAAAAAATTGCCATCCGATCCTCCCCCTGTAAAATAGATTCCTCTTGGGTCTCTTCCTGTTAATTTCCCTAAAGCAGACCTTGCATGCTCCAGAAGATCATGGGCATCCTGTCCGCTGTCATGAAGACTTTCTGTATTTTCATAAAAATTTTTTGCCGTATCTAGATAGGCGTTCATCGCTTTATCAGACATAGGTGTAGTTGCGGCATAATCCATATATAACAAGGTCATCACCTCAAATTTTTTAAAAATCTACTTGTAACAAGTGTAATTCTATGTAAATATAGGTGTCAAGACACATGTAAAGTCGAGGTGTTTTGTTAAATGGAGATTATTGAAACTGAAGTATTAATAATTGGCAGTGGGATCGCTGGGTTGATGGCTGCTGAATATTTAAGTTCGCATAAGAATGTGATAGTTATCACAAAGTCGAAAATTGAACATTCAAACTCTTTTATGGCACAAGGCGGGATTTCTGCCGTGATTACTAAGGAAGATTCGTGGCAGGCACATTTATCAGATACGCTTCTAGCAGGCCAATTTCATAATGATCGAAGAAAGACTGAAAAGCTTGTAAGAGAAGGCCACAATGTAATAAACACCCTATCTGAATGGGGTGTTTCTTTTGACCGGGATGATAATGGCCGGCTTTTGCTTGGAAAAGAAGGAGGTCATCACCGAAACCGTATCGTTCATGCTGGAGGAGACCAGACAGGCAGGAAGGTGATGGAAGCTTTAATTCATCGGGTCATAAATCGAGTAAGGGTTGAAACAGGTCAATATGCTATCGACTTACTAGTAGAAAGCGGCATCTGCTATGGTGCTTTTTGTAAAGATGAGGATGGAAGTCTCAAAATCTATAAAGCAAGGCACACGATTTTGGCTGGAGGAGGATATGCGGGCATCTATGCTGCTTCATCCAATAAGTATGGTTCAGATGGCAGTGCCATTTGTATGGCTTACCGGGCGGGTGTAGAACTTTCAGATTTAGAGTTTGTGCAATTTCACCCGACAATCATGAAAGATAAAAATGAGTCTGCATTGATTACTGAAGCTGTAAGGGGTGAAGGAGGGATTTTATCAAAATCAAACGGAGCTTTAATAATGGACGGTGTTCATCCATTGAAAGACCTGGCACCAAGAGATATTGTATCGCGAAGGTTATTCGAAGAGATTCATAACAACAACGAAAAGGTTTATTTGGATATCAGAGGCATCAGTCATTTTAAAAGAAAATTTCCAGGTGTTACTTCACTGTGTCAAAAAGCCGGAATCTCTATAGAAACAGGTCTGATTCCTGTTTCGCCAGGAGCCCACTTTACGATGGGAGGGATTATAACGGATCAATTTGGCAGGACATCACTTCAATGTCTATACGCAATTGGGGAATGTGCAAATACAGGGGTACATGGAGCGAACAGGCTGGCAAGCAATTCGCTACTTGAAGGTGCTGTGTTTGCTAAAGAAACAGCAGATTACATCTTAAGTACCGATAAAAAAAGGACTGAGAGCTCCTCGATGCCTTCTTTTGAATGGTTCTCATCAGAAAACTGTATATACGAAGATGAGTTGCTTGAAGTAAAAACCATTCAATCATTAATGGATAAGCATGCAGGAATTTGCAGACAGGTGAACGGTTTGAAAACGGCAGAAGATGCTTTACAGCCTAGAACATTAAGACCATTCTTACTTAATCAGCCATTTTCTGCGGTAAAGAGATTTAATATGCAGACAATGGCTTGGCTGACTGTAACTAGCTGTATGAAAAGGAAAGAAAGCAGAGGCAGTCATTATCGAACAGATTTCCCTGATAGTAAAAAAGAATGGGAACAAAAAAGGATTAAAAGGAGTGTTTTCCAAGATGAATCACTTATTGCTAAAAAAGCAGCTGCAAGAGTTTTTAATTGAGGATATTGGAACAGGGGATTTATCAGTGTCTTTTTTCGATGATGAAACAGAAGTTACTGCTGCAATTATAGCTAAAGAAAATGGTGTATTTGCAGGACAACAGGTTCTACATCTTGGATATGAATTAATTGATATAGATATAAAAACAGAGATCTTCGTGAAAGATGGTGACTTAATCGAAGCTGGTATGAAATTAGCCGAAATTCAAGGGAAAAGAAAAAGTATCCTATCAGGAGAGAGGGTCATTTTGAACTTGCTGCAGCGTCTCTCCGGAATTGCCACAATAACAAATAAAGCGGTTAAACTTGCCGAAGGGAGAACGAGGATTTGTGATACAAGGAAAACAACACCTGGTTTAAGGATGCTTGAAAAGTATGCTGTTCATTGTGGAGGCGGGTATAATCACCGTTTTGGATTGTATGACTCCGTTATGTTAAAAGAAAATCACCTAGCAGGTTTTTCTTCTATTACGGAAGCTTTAAGTAAAGCCCGTGAAAAATTTGGCCATACCATAAAAATTGAAATTGAAACCGAAACAGAAGAGCAGGTAATAGAAGCTGCAAACGCAGGTGCAGATATTATTATGTTTGATAACTGTACGCCTGAAGAAATCAAGCATCGACTCACTCATGTACCGCCAGCAATCATTACTGAAGCTTCTGGTGGTATAACGTTAGAAACAATAGATGAGTACAGCAGGACAGGAGTTCAATATTTGTCGTTAGGATTTTTAACCCATTCCTACCAAGCTCTTGATATTAGTCTGATTGTAAAAGGAGCAGTTAAACATGACTATTCTAGAAACATTTAATAAAACAACAGTTATTCCTGACCGTTATTTTAAAATGACTTCATCTGAAATGGAGTTAAGAATACTTGAAATCAAGCATCAATTAAAAAATAGATTATTTTTACCAGCTCATCATTATCAAAAAGATGAGGTCGTTCAATTTGCTGATGTTACAGGAGACTCTTTGCAGCTTGCTAAAATATCAGCAGAGAATCATGAAGCGGACTATATTGTATTTTGTGGTGTGCACTTTATGGCCGAAACGGCTGATATGCTGAGTGGTACAAATCAAACGGTAATTTTGCCAGATCTAAAAGCAGGATGTTCTATGGCAGATATGGCGGATATCCATCAAACAGAAAGAGCATGGAAGGAACTTTCCGATATTTTTGGAGATTCCATTTTGCCGTTAACGTATGTAAACTCAACAGCTGGCATAAAAGCGTTTTGCGGCAAACACGGCGGGGCTACGGTTACCTCTTCAAATGCAAAAGCTATGGTGAGTTGGGCATTTAAACAAAAAGAAAGATTATTATTTTTGCCCGACCAGCACCTCGGAAGAAATACAGCATTCGATCTTGGTATATCCCTGGAGGATATGGCTGTTTGGGATCCTATTCAGAACAAATTAATTTATGATGGAGAAAATCTTGAACAAATAAAAGTAATCTTATGGAAAGGCCATTGTTCGGTACATGAAAAATTTACAGTTGAACAAATAGATGACTTCAGAAAAAATCAGCCTGAATTTAAAATCATTGTGCATCCAGAATGTACTCACGAGGTTGTAAGAGCCAGTGATCTAAACGGCTCTACTCATTTCATTATTGAAACAATAAAGAATGCTGAACCTGGTACAAAATGGGCGGTTGGAACAGAGATGAACTTAGTGAACCGGCTTGCAGATCAATATACTGATAGAGAGATTGTTTCTTTAAATCCAAATCTTTGCCCGTGTTTAACGATGAATCGAATTGATCTTCCACATTTATTATGGTCACTTGAAAATATCGTACAAGGCAGAATAGAGAATATTATTTCTGTAGATGAGGAAACAAAAAAGTACGCTCTTTTAGCCTTAAACCGCATGATGTAGTGCCAACCCCTTCTGTCATATACTCCTTTTAACAGGCATAAAGTGATAAAGGAATAATGACATTTCAATAAGATGTAGCAATATGCCCAAATGTTCATATACTGTAAGGAAATTTGGCAGGAGGGAGTTTTGCAGCGTGAGAATTCACATTGTGCAAAAAGGGGACACACTTGACAAAATAGCTGAAAAATATGATGTTCCAGTAAATGAACTAAGAAAAGCAAATCCTGGTTTTTCTAGAACAGACGTAATTGAGCGGGGGGAAAAAATAAAGATCCCTATTAAAATGCCAGGTATGAAAAAAGAAGCACCGATTAAGAAAGAGCAGCCAAAGCCGGTAGCTCCGGTTCAAGAAGCACCAAAACCGGTGCCGAAACCAGCGCCGATGAAGCCTGCACCGATGAAACCCGCACCTGTAAAAAAGGAAATGAAGCCAGCGCCGATGAAACCGGCACCAATGAAGCCAGCACCAGCAAAGAAGGAAATGAAGCCAGCACCAGCAAAGAAGGATATGAAGCCATCGCCAGCAAAGAAGGATATGAAGCCTGCACCGATGAAGCCTTCACCGCCAAAAATGGATCATAAAGATGCACCAATGAAAAAAGATTCGTATCAGGCACCAATGATAACCCCAATGAAAAAAGATTCGTATCAGGCACCAATGATAACCCCAATGAAACAGCCAATGGCACCATTACATGGTAAAGATTTTGCAGGTATGATGGAATCTTCTAATCTTGGTCAGTATATTCCAATGGGTTATCCAAGCGGAGCAAACCAGCCCAACATGGCGAACCTACCAAATACTGCTAATCAGCCCAACAAAGCCAATTTGCCAAACATAGCTAATCAGCCAAACATAGGAAATCTGCCAAACATAGCTAATCAGCCTAATGTTCCTGGTAAGCACGGATTATATCCTTCAGGAAAAGACAACTATCCGCCAAATGAGCATCCATTCCTGATGGAAGAATCCTCTGGAATGATGCAAAATATGTATGGTTCAATGCCGCCAATGTTTCCTAAACCGCAAACATATTCACCTATCCCGCAAGGTTATGGAATGATGCCGCCGCAGGGATTTAGCGGAATGCCGCAGTTATATGGAGGAGGTTATCCTCAAAGCGGTCAACAAGGTGTTTCAGGAATGCAGCAAGGCGGAATGCCGTTTGGTGAATTTCCTGATTCCGACATGGATATGATGCCTGCAGGTGAGTATACTCCTGGACAGCAGTCTCTACAAGGATTCCAACCGATGGGCATGCAAACTGGTGAAACGGGTATCATGCAAGGAATGCCGCAAATGGGCCAGATGGGTATGATGCCTGGCCAGCCGGAAATGGGTCAGATGGGTATGATGCCTGGCCAGCCGGAAATGGGTCAGATGGGTATGATGCCGGGCCAGCTGCAAATAGGTCAGATGGGTATGATGCCTGGCCAGCCGGAAATGGGTCAGATGGGTATGATGCCTGGCCAGCCGCAAATGGGTCAGATGGGTATGATGCCGGGCATGCCGCAAATGGGTCAGATGGGTATGATGCCAGGCATGCCGCAAATGGGCCAAATGGGCCAGATGGGCATGATGCCAGTCATGCCTCAGATGGGTCAGATGGGCATGATGCCGGACATGACACAATTAGGCCAAATGGGAATCCCTCAAAATGGAGGAACTCCACAATTGGGCATGATGCCTCAAAATGGCGGAGCACCGCAAATGGGCCAGATGGGTATGATGCCAGGGATCCCTCAGATGGGCCAGATGGGTATGATGCCAGGGATCCCTCAGATGGGTCAGATGGGCATGATGCCACAAGGCCATGATATGTATAATATGCCAAATCCTTATTCACAGGCACAATCTCGCAACTCTGAACAAGATCATGCGGAGGAACCGGAAGAGAATGAATAGGGAGAATAAAGACGGTTTCCAAGGAGATCGTCTTTTTTTAAAAAAAATGAAAGAGTCAGGTCTTGATATTATTGACTTTGGATTTTTTCGTGAAAATGTAATCTGGATTAAGACACCCCAGGGCAAATACGTTCTTAAAGGATTTCACCGTCTGGAAACATGTCAAAAGCAACTGAAGCTTTCAAAATTATATAAAGGCGAAAAACCTAGAATTATGGGCACTTACACAGTTTTTCCGAATAACAAACGTTATGTTGAATTTGGTAAATACTATTGGGCAATCATGCCTTTTTATAAAGGAGAAGAGCTTCATTTTGGAAATCCAAAAGATGTAATAGCTGGAATGAATGCCATAAGCAGATTTCATTCATTTTCTAAAAATATCCCATCGAATATTTACAATAACCTTTCTTCATATTCACTCTATAAAAAGTGGAGTGAACGATATGAAACGTTTAAATATTATGCCCGAAATGCTAAATGGAGCAGAGATATGCAGCCATTGCTTGCTGATATTCTTATGTGGGGAAAGTGGAGCTTGGAACATTTTGATCACTCTGCCGTTGAATCCCTGGAGCGAAAAGCATATAAAAGAAAAGAAATAACCCATGGCGATGTTGCTCCGCATAATTTTGTCCTGAATAAAGAAAAGTCAAGAGAAGCTTATCTAATTGATTTTGATTTATTTGCTGCAGTTCCTCAAGCTTATGATTGGCTGCAGTATGCAAACCGTATTCTGCCATTTTATTATTGGTCTTATTCGAAAATGGAGGAAATAGGTAACCAGGATTACCTTAAATGGTTTGGGAAAAAATGGTTTGTTATTTGTTTAGTTTTTCCGACAGATTTATATCGGGAATGGAATCGAGCGTTAAAATCCGGGGATCAGGACATGATCGAAGGTGTTACAAAGTTTACGCTGCGTGATTTTTCCCACAGAAAAAAATTTGTGGATCGAATAATAAAAAAGATCGAATGATTCTATCCTACATTTAACAGATTAATTAAAGCCTCCTCTTGCCAACCTATAGGTGAAAGGAGGTTTTTCCATTGAAAACGATAGTGAAAACACTCGCCTTTACAATACTCGCGGGAGGTCTTGCAGGCTGTAACGGAGTTAATGAATCCCAAGACAAGTATGACAATGATGTTCGCCCTATAGGATACTACACGAATGAGGGAGATAATCGTGGTGATCTTGACAGAGGAAGCGGATTCATCTCAGATATGGCAGATCGAGATGTTAATGATCATACCTCAACTTACCATGAGGATTATAACGGTGCACTTGCTGAACGTATCGCAAAAAAAGTGAATGACATCCGTGGTGTAGACGATGTTCACGTTATTCTTGAGGATAACACCGTCATTGTAGGAGTAGACACGGATGAAAATAAAAAGGAACAACTGACCAAAAAAGTCAGGGAAACCACAGCTAAGATCGCACCAGACCGTGAAGTAAAGGTTGTTTCAGATCAAAAGATCGTAGACCGCATTGAAAATGTTGATAATGACTTGCGTGATGGCCGTGCCTACACGGAAGTAGAAACCGATGTACGTGGAATCATGGACGACATTGTAGATGCAGGCAGCAATCTTGGTAATGCGATAAAACGTCCTTTCGAAAATAATCGTTAGATATGAGAGAACAGGTTAAACTGTTCTCTTTTTTGTTCATTGATAACCGGCTAATCCTTCGACCGTTCTGCTATTAGATTAATCGTCGTAATTCTTTATGGATTCAACGATGTTTCATTTTCGCTTTTTATAAGGAATTAGAGGATATGCTGTGTTACAATATGAGATAGAAACATACGCTCGGTTTAAGCGTCTAAGGAGAGAAAAAGTTGATAGAAAGCATTACGGGGAATGTAGATTACATAACTGCGGAATACGTTGTCATTAATAATAACGGTATTGGATATAAAGTGATTTGTCCGAACCCATTTATATATAAGTTAAACGAACAAAGAAGTGTGTACACGTATCATTATGTAAGAGAAGATGTTCTTGCATTGTATGGGTTTATTAACCGTAAAGAACGGGATTTATTTTTAAAGCTATTAAATGTATCAGGAATTGGTCCTAAAGGAGCACTGGCTATTGTTGCATTCGGTCAGCCAATACAAGTTGTTAATGCGATTGAGCATGAGGATGAAAAGTTTTTAACCAAGTTTCCTGGTGTTGGTAAAAAAACAGCACGTCAGATCATTTTGGATTTAAAAGGAAAACTTTCTATTTTTGCTGACGCAGAAATAACAGAAGGTCTCTTTGCAGAAGTTCAGACAAGCGGTGATGAGCTAGATGAAGCGATAGAGGCTCTTACCGTTCTGGGTTATGGGAGAAAGGAAATTCAAAAAGTGCTTCCAGAACTTAAGAAAGAAAAAATGTCTGCAAATGAGTATGTAAAAGCAGCTCTTAAGAAGTTAATGAATTCATAAGGACGTGAATTGTATGGAAGAGAGAATTGTTTCTTCAGAAGAACGTCAGGATGAAGCGGTTATGGAATTAAGTCTGCGGCCGGAAGCATTAGATGAATATATTGGTCAATCATCAGTAAAGGATAACCTGCGTGTGTTTATTAAAGCAGCAAAACTGCGTAATGAACCCCTTGACCATGTACTGCTCTATGGTCCTCCAGGTCTTGGGAAGACAACACTTGCGTCGATAATAGCAAATGAAATGGAAGTTAATTTGCGTACGACTAGCGGACCTGCCATAGAGCGTCCAGGGGATCTGGCTGCGATCCTGACATCACTTGAGCCAGGAGACGTACTGTTTATCGATGAGATTCACCGGCTTTCACGTGCAATTGAAGAGATATTGTATTCAGCTATGGAAGATTTCTGTTTAGACATAGTGATCGGAAAGGGAGAAGTAGCTAGATCTGTACGGTTAGATCTTCCTCCTTTTACCCTTATAGGCGCGACAACAAGAGCAGGTTCACTGTCTGCACCGCTTAGAGACCGATTTGGGGTTATGGCTAGACTGGAGTATTATAAACCTGATGAACTTGGGGAAATCGTAAGACGGACAGGTGATGTGTTTGGTATCAGGGTTGATGATATGTCTGCTGAAGAAATTGCAAGAAGATCAAGAGGAACACCCAGGATAGCAAATAGGCTGTTAAGAAGAGTGCGTGATTTTGTCCAGGTAGAAGGCAAAGATATGATTTCACTGCCTATTTGTCAAAAAGCATTGGAGCTTCTTCAAGTTGACCGTTTAGGTTTGGATCATATTGACCATAAATTATTACTAGGGATCATTCATACATACAAAGGTGGTCCTGTAGGTCTTGAGACCATTTCAGCAACTATTGGGGAAGAGTCTATGACGATTGAAGATGTTTATGAGCCATATCTTCTTCAGATTGGTTTTTTGCAGCGGACACCCAGAGGGAGAATGGTAACTGAACAGGCCTATCATTATTTTGGACTGGAGGCTTCCACTGAATGAACCGGCTTTTTATTATTGCAGGAATTGTCCTTATTATTATAGGATTAATAGGTACGTTTATCGGAAAGCTACCTGGCGATATGGTATTTAAAAAAGGAAATACAACTGTGTATTTTCCGATAATGACTTCCATCATCATCAGTGTTGTTCTTTCTCTCATCTTTATGATTATTGGACGATTTAAATAGAAAGCAGGAATAATATCAATGAAAGTAAATGATTTTGATTTCTATCTGCCTGAAGAATTAATTGCACAGACACCACTGGAAAACAGAGCTTCCTCCAGGCTGATGGTATTGAATAAAGAACAAAAGAAAATATCTCATGAGCATTTTTATGATTTGAGGAATCACTTAAAAAAGGGAGACTGCCTCGTTTTGAATGATACACGCGTTCTTCCTGCCAGACTTTTTGGCCAAAAAACGGATACTGGTGCAAAAGTTGAAATTCTGCTTTTAAAAGAAGAAGGTCAAGATACCTGGGAAACACTTGTAAAACCCGCTAAACGAATAAAAAATGGAACTGAGATCACTTTTGGAGATGGAAGGTTAAAAGCAGTTTGTGTGGGTGAAAGTGAACATGGCGGGAGACATTTGAAATTTATCTACTCAGGAATTTTTTATGAGCTGCTTGATGAACTCGGGCAGATGCCGCTTCCCCCGTATATAAAAGAACAGCTTGAAGAAAAAGACCGCTATCAGACTGTATATGCTGTACATCAAGGATCAGCCGCAGCGCCAACGGCAGGGTTGCATTTTACGTCCGAAATGATCGAAGAGATTAAAGAGTCAGGTGTTCATGTGACTTTTATAACTCTGCACGTAGGTTTAGGAACGTTCAGGCCTGTTAGCGTTGATAATATTTTTGAGCATGATATGCATACGGAGTTTTACCAGGTTAGTAAAGGGACTGCGGAACTTTTAAACCATGTAAAAAAGTCAGGTGGACGGATTATTACTGTTGGAACAACAAGCACCCGTACACTTGAGACCGTCGCAAATAATTTTAACGGAAGGTTTGAAGAAGATTCCGGCTGGACAGATATATTTATTTATCCAGGTTATGAATTTAAAGCTATCGATGGACTAATTACTAATTTTCATTTGCCAAAATCAACGTTAATTATGTTGGTAAGTGCATTCGCAACTAAAGAGTTTGTGATGGAAGCATACAATGAAGCCGTTAAAGAAAAGTATCGTTTTTTCAGTTTCGGTGATGCGATGCTTATACTTTAAGGGGGATTTTCTTAAATGAAACCAGCTGTAACCTATGAATTAATAAAAACATGCAAACAGTCAGGTGCAAGGCTAGGGAAGGTTCATACACCTCATGGGTCATTTGAAACTCCTATTTTTATGCCTGTAGGGACCCTGGCGACGGTTAAAACGATGAGTCCCGAAGAGTTAAAGGAACTAGGCGCAGAGATTATATTAAGCAACACGTATCATTTATGGTTAAGACCAGGACATGATATCGTAAAAGAAGCAGGCGGATTGCATTCCTTTATGAATTGGGATCGGCCTATTCTTACTGATTCGGGTGGTTTTCAGGTCTTTTCATTAAGTGATCTAAGAGAGATAAAAGAAGAAGGGGTTCACTTTAGAAATCATTTGAGCGGTGAAAAGTTATTCTTAAGTCCTGAGGGGGCAATGGAAATTCAAAATGCTCTTGGTTCTGATATAATGATGGCTTTTGACGAATGCCCGCCGTATCCTGCAGAATATGAATATATGAAGGCATCTGTAGAACGGACAAGCCGATGGGCAGAACGTTGCTTAAAAGGTCATGCTCGTCCTGAAGATCAAGCATTGTTTGGAATTGTTCAAGGCGGAGAATATGAAGAGCTTCGAAAGCAAAGTGCCCGTGATCTAGTTTCCTTAGATTTTCCTGGTTATGCGGTAGGAGGGTTATCTGTCGGAGAACCAAAAGATGTGATGAACCGGGTTCTGGATTTTACCACACCCTACTTGCCTGAAAATAAACCGCGTTATCTGATGGGTGTAGGTTCACCTGATTCTTTGATCGACGGTGCTATCCGCGGCATAGACATGTTTGACTGCGTACTCCCTACACGTATTGCTAGAAATGGGACTTGTATGACAAGTGAAGGAAGACTTGTGGTTCGGAATGCAAAATATGCACGTGATTTCCGTCCGATCGATGAGAAGTGTGACTGTCATGTGTGCCGTACTTATTCAAGAGCTTATATCCGTCATCTTGTGAAGGCAAACGAAACATTTGGTTTTAGATTAACAAGTTACCATAATCTATATTTTTTGGTAAACTTAATGAAGCAAGTCAGACAAGCAATCATGGAAGACAAGCTTCTTGATTTTAGAAATGAATTCTTTGAAATGTATGGTTTTAATAAACCGAACGCACGTAATTTTTAACTAATTGAAAGGGGTGAAGAAAAAATGGATGCAATTAAAAGTTTATTACCGATTATCTTTATGTTTGCTATTTTTTATTTCCTGCTTATCCGTCCACAGCAAAAGAGACAAAAGGCGGTTAGAGATATGCAGTCAAATCTGAAAAAAGGCGACAAGGTTGTAACAATTGGCGGTATGCACGGTACATTGGAAAGTATTGATGATACGATTGCAGTTATTCGTTCAAATGATGGAGCTAAATTAACATTTGACCGTAATGCTATTCGTGAAGTAAAAGAAGAAGCTGCACTATAATGAAAAAGTAAGACCCGTCCTTAGACGGGTCTTATTTATATGATTGTTTGTGGCTGCTTAAATTAACACCCATAATTCCTCCAATCATCGCTAATACCAGGAACAGACCATGATACATATATTGCGATGAGTTAAATGTGCTTTGATAGCCTAAATATTGTATAAGAAAAACAAGAAATGAAAACAGAAGACTTGTTCCACCACCCAGCAGCCAGCCCTTGCTTTGTCCCTTTTTCCCTGATATAAGTCCCCCGATAAATAAAGATAAAAAGGATAATCCAATTGTTACCCATTTTAGAGAGGGCTCTGTCAGGCCAGTAAATCGCAATAAAAGTGAAAGAACTAAACTGCAAACCATAATCATAAGAAGAATGGCTGCCAAACCGCGTCCCATTGAAGAAAACATATGCTTAATCCCCATTTTAATCCTCCTTATCCTGCAAGCTTTCTATATACTTTATTCATCCGTAATTAAAAATAGAAGTACAAGCAATGGATTTTTCCCTCTACTTTCCATAATTTCAATACTTGGCAAAACCTTCGTATTATTATTTTTCATATCTGTGCCACACTAACAAAGAAAATAATATGGAAGGAGGGGAATTTATGGAGTTATATACGATCATCTTTAGAACGCTTTTTATATATTTTTTAATTGTTGTTGTTTTTCGTATGATGGGTAAACGAGAAATAGGGAAATTATCAGTTATTGACTTTGTAATATCTATTATGATTGCTGAACTAGCCGTTATCTCAATTGAGGACCCCAAAATCCCAATGGTAAATTCCCTTGTTTCCATATTTGTCTTGCTGGGAATACAGCTTATTCTGGCAATCATTTCTTTAAAGAGCAGAAAAATGAGAGAGCTGGTTGACGGAAAGCCTTCGATCATTATAAAAGAAGGAAAAGTTGACGAACAAGAAATGCGAAAACAGCGTTATAACTTTGATGACCTGCTAACGCAATTAAGGGAAAATAATATTAGAAGCCTGAATGAAGTGGAATTTGGTGTTTTGGAGACAACAGGAAAACTGTCAGTTATTAAGAGGCATGAAGATACAGACAATAGCCCGCTACAGATGATACTGCCACTCGTTCTCGACGGAAAAGTACTTGAAGATAATTTAGAAAAAGTTAATAAAACTGGATTTTGGCTTAGACAGGAACTAAAAAAAGCGGGATTTAAAGATATTAAAGGGATATCATTTTGTACACTGAATGAGGATGGTTCATTGTATGTGGACGAAAAAAATGAAAAAAAATAAAACAGCCAACATGGCTGCTTTAAACCCATCGTTTTATGATAGGGATATGTTTAAGATCTTCTTTTCCAAGAAGTTTAAAGAAGATCAGTGTGAATAAATAAATGGCGCAAGTAGCGGAAACACAAAAAATAAGTCCCTGAATGGGCGGGAACTGCGGCATCATAAATCGGTAAAGGTAAACCGCTCCTGCTCCTGTAATAAAGATTGAGAACAAACAAAAAGCAAAATCCTTTACTACTATTGTGTAACTTATGGCTTTAATAACAGTAGCAAAATGGAGTAGTGTTACAACAACAATACTTATTACGATAGCGAGTGCAGCACCCATGATGCCGAATTCTGAACGAGTTGCGAGCGCAAAAATGGCTGCCAATTTTACTACTGCTCCAATTAAGCTGTTAATCATAGCAGATCTTGCAAGATCTAACGCCTGAAGTACAGCTTGTAGCGGTCCTTGGAAATAAAGAAAAAAGAAAAAAGGTGTCATGATTTTTACATAAGAAGCTGATGCAGGAGAATTGTACATTAAATCCATGATAGGCACAGCAAAAACGTATAGAATAATAACAGCAATGCCGCCTGATAGCATGGACAGTTTTAATGCTTGGTTTAATCTATGCTCAATAAGATGGTATTTTTTTTGTGCATTGGCCTCGCTGATGGCAGGGACTAAAGAAACAGAAAGCGAATAGGTAATAAATGTGGGTAAAAATAATAAAGGTATGACGTAACCTGCCAGTTCTCCATATTGAGCGGTTGCAACTGCAGTTGTAACTCCTGCAATGGCTAAACTGTTAGCGACTACGATCGGTTCAAAAAAGTAAGATACAGAGCCAATCAGTTGACTTCCTGTTGTAGGAAGTGCAATATTCAATAAATCCTTTAATGTTTGATGCCCTTGTTTTAGCTGTTTGAAGAACCCTTTGCGAATCCGCATCGTTTTCTTAACTTTAAACATGGAAAACATGTATAAAAGGGATGCCAGTTCCCCTATAATTACGGAAATCATGGCGCCCGCTGCAGCAAAATGCACACCATAAGGAAGAAATAATCCTGTGAGCAAGGCAACAAGTGCAATTCTCACAACTTGTTCAATTACTTGTGAATAAGCAGATGGCCTCATATTTTGAAGGCCTTGAAAATAACCGCGCAAAACGGAGGAAACTGCAATAACCGGAACAACGGGTGCAATTGCTAGTAATGGCCATATCGTCCGATCGTCAGTAAAGAAGTGTTTTGCTAACAAAGGTGCGGCAATAAATAACCCTATTGTTATGACGAGACTTAAAACTCCTGTAACCGCTAAGGACACAATTAATATTTTTTTAACCTTTGACCGGTCTCCCGTAGCATCAGCTTCTGCTACAAGCTTCGAAATAGCGATAGGAAGACCTAACCGGGTTAAAGTTACAGCAAGCAAAAATGTCGGGACTGCCATCATGTAGAGCCCTACACCTTCGTGTCCCATAACCCTGGCCATAACAATTCGGTTTACGAATCCAAGAATCCGGGTGATGAGTCCTGCTAAAATGAGCAATAACGTACCTTGTACGAGTGTTTGTTTAGTCATATTAACCTGTCCTTTCCTGGGACAATCTCATACTTCACTATATGCACGATACATGAACCGTCATGACAGCTTGTTTCATATCGAAAGGGGAGAGCGAACATGGAAAACATTCATTTTACAGAATGGAAAGACGAAGTTCAGCCGGCGGTAAAGAGTAAAAAAGAAGAATTTCATTATATGGGGTATGAAAGTGTAACTGAAGAAGAAATATGGAAGTGTGTTTTGGCCAGGTTAAAGAAAAAGAAAGAGGATCCTCGTCTGCACACACTGGTTGATTACATTTTGTCTCTATCACTTAATGATTTTATGACTTGGCTGACTATCCAATCGTATACAGAGGACGTTAAAAAGTAAAAGTGGACTATGCGCCACTTTTATTTTTATGTTTTATTTATGAATATTTCCAGGACAAATTGACAGAAAAAAACAACAATCGCTATAATGGGAAGGATTAGTATTTGTACTCATACATAGTTATGTTGTTTTTTGATGCAGCATGAAGGAGGTTTCTTGAAGTGATAAAAAGAAGTAAGATCGTTATCTTTTTTGTGGTGCTTCTTATGTTTGCCGCTCTTATAGGGCTTACAACAGAAAAGATTGTAAAAGGGACAAAGCTTGGACTCGACCTTCAAGGTGGTTTTGAAGTACTCTATGAAGTAAAACCAGTCAAGAAGGGTCAAAAGGTTACAGAAGAAACGTTAAAAAGTACAGTAGAAGCATTAAATAGCCGTATCAACGTACTTGGTGTTTCTGAACCTGAAATACAAATTGAAGGTGATAACCGGATCCGTGTTCAGCTGGCTGGGGTATCTGACCAAAACAAAGCCCGTGAATTATTGTCTACTCAAGCAGAATTAACGTTTCGTGATGTAGACGATAAAGTGCTTCTAGATGGTTCTGACTTAAAAGGGAACGGAGCAAAGCAAACGTTTGAACCTAATAGCAATAAACCGATCGTTTCCTTAAAGCTGAAAGATGCGGATAAGTTTGCAAAAGTAACAGAAGAGATCCTTAAGCGTAAGCCGCAAGGTGAAAACCGCCTTGTCATCTGGCTCGATTATGAAAAAGGGGATTCTTTTAAAGAAGAAGTAAAAAAAGAGATGGCAGGCAAAGAACCTAAATATATTTCTGCTCCTTATGTAAATGAAGTTCTTACACAGAGTGACGTTACGATAACGGGTCAGTTTTCAGTAGAGGAAGCACAAAGTCTGGCGAAGATCTTAAACGCAGGAGCACTTCCTGTAAAACTAGATGAGATCTATTCCACATCAGTTGGTGCCAAATTTGGAGAAAAAGCGTTGGATGAAACGATTCTAGCAGGCTTTATTGGTATAGCTGCAATCTTCTTATTCATGCTGATCTTCTATCGTGTACCAGGAATTATCGCAGTTTTAACTTTAACCATCTATATTTGGTTGATTTTGGCCATCTTCTATTTGATGAACGGCGTTTTAACATTGCCTGGTATTGCTGCCCTTATTTTAGGAGTAGGTATGGCTGTTGATGCTAACATCATCACATATGAACGAATTAAGGAAGAACTGCGAAGCGGAAAATCTGTATTAAGTGCATTTAAGGCTGGTAACCGCCGCTCGTTTACAACAATTTTCGATGCAAACATTACAACCATTCTTGCAGCAGCCGTTTTATTTGCATATGGGACAAGTTCTGTAAAAGGATTTGCGTTAGTTTTAATTATTTCAGTACTGGCAAGTTTTATTACTGCTGTATTTGGATCAAGACTATTCCTGGGCTTATGGGTACAATCTCGTCTAATGGATAAAAAGCCAGGTTTGTTCGGTGTAAAGGAGAGTGACATCCGTGAGCTTTAATTACGACTTTGTAAAAAACAGAAACCTTTACTTTATTATCTCTGCTCTCCTGACTGTTGCGGGAATCATCTTCTTGCTAACGATTGGCTTAAAGCTAGGCATAGATTTCGAAAGCGGATCACGCGTGAATATTCAAGCGAACGAGACACTGACGAATGAACAAGTGGAAGAAGAATTTAAGTCATTAGGTTTGGAACCTGAATCTGTTGTGCTTGCAGGGAAAAATAATAACCAAGCTAACGTAGCTTTTAAAGGCGTTCTTTCAAAAGTAGAAATCGCGAAATTGAATACACACTTTCAAGATAAATACGGTGAGCCGCCAAGTGTAAGTACGGTAACGCCAACAGTAGGGCGTGAACTTGCTCAAAATGCACTGATCGCAGTTTTGATAGCTTCTGTAGGTATTATAATCTACGTGGCTTTCCGATTTGAATGGTCGATGGCATTATCAGCCGTTACTGCATTGCTTCATGACGCTTTTATGATTATTGCGGTATTCAGTATTCTACGCATCGAGGTGGATCTTCCGTTTATTGCGGCTATACTCACAATTGTCGGTTATTCCATTAACGATACGATTGTAACGTTCGACCGTATTCGTGAGAACATGAAGCATGAAAAAGTTAAAACACAAGAAAAACTGGCTGAGATTGTAAACAGAAGTATCCATGAAACGCTCGGCCGTTCCATTAACACAGTTCTTACAGTTATTATTGCAGCGGTAGCTTTGTTGATTTTTGGTGCTGATTCAATCCGTAATTTCTCTATTGCCCTTTTGATCGGGTTAGCATTTGGAGCTTATTCCTCCATCTTTATTGCTTCACAACTCTGGTATGTACTTAAGTCACGCCAATTAAAAAATAAAAAGGCACGTCCTGTCGAAGCAGAACCTGAAATCTAAACGAAATATCGATTCATAAATTGTCACCTCTTATCCTGTTTTGTATAATGAATAGGTTAAGAGGTGATTTTTATGCTGGAGCCAAGAACGAGGTGGAAGATTCAAGAAACTTCGGAAGAAAAGGCGAATTGGTTGTCACAAGAATTGAATATTCCACTATTGATTGCAAATCTATTAATAATAAGAGGAATAGATTCTATAGAGAAAGCTCAAGCTTTTTTGAAAATAGATTCTAATCAATTTCATGATCCATTTTTGTTAGATGGTATGAAAGAAAGTGTTGAACGGATACATAAAGCGGTTGAATCAAATGAAAAAATCCTTATCTTTGGGGATTATGATGCTGACGGTGTAAGCAGTACTACTGTCATGTATTATGCACTTAAAGAACTAGGAGCAAATTTCGATTATTATATTCCAAACCGGTTTACAGAAGGATATGGACCAAATGAGCCAGCCTTAAGGAAAGCAAAGGAAGACGGGTACACCCTTGTAGTTACAGTTGATACCGGGATTTCTGCTGTTCATGAAGCAGCTGTTGCGAAGGAGATTGGGCTTGATTTCATTATTACTGACCACCATGAAGCGCCACCTGTTCTTCCTGACGCATATAGCATTATTAATCCGAAGAAGCCTGGATGTACATACCCTTTTTCAGGTCTTGCTGGTGTTGGTGTTGCTTTTAAAGTGGCCCATGCACTCCACGGAAACCCGCCGCTTCATCTACTTGATTTTGCATGTATAGGAACGATTGCAGATCTTGTTCCTTTAGTAGATGAAAATAGAATGATAGCCAAGCTAGGAATAGAGGCTCTATCAAAAACAGATAAGATTGGTTTACAGGAACTTTTAAAAATATCAGGTCTATATGAAAAAGAATTAACTGCAGAAGATGTCGGTTTTGCTATTGGCCCGCGCGTGAACGCAGCCGGAAGGCTAGGATCAGCAATGCCGGTTGTGGAATTGTTCACAACACATGACCGGGAGCAGTCAGCTATGCTTGCCGAAGAAATAGATTCTGTTAATAAGGAACGGCAAGCAATCGTAAACGATATTACGAAAGAAGCGATCGCGATGGTGGAAGAAAATTTCCCGCCTGAAGAGAATGAGGTACTGCTTCTTGCGAAAGAGGGCTGGAACCCTGGAGTGATTGGAATCGTTGCTTCACGGCTAGTCGAGAAATTTTACCGTCCGACGATTGTTTTATGCTTAGACCCAGAAAAAGGAATTGCGAAAGGTTCTGCGCGAAGCATACAAGGTTTCGATATGTTTGAAAATCTGTCTGAATCACGTGATATCTTACCTCATTTTGGGGGTCATCCAATGGCTGCAGGCATGACTTTGTCACTGCATGACGTTGATGAGTTAAGAGAACGGTTGATCAGACAGGCTAAAAAAGTTTTAAAGCCAGAAGATTTTCTGCCTGTGACAATGGTTGATCTTACAGCATCGTTGGATGAGATATCATTGGATACTGTAGAATTGCTTAGTACTCTTGCTCCGTTTGGAGTAGGAAATCCACACCCTAGGGTATTGATTGATCAGGTGCCTATCCGGGAGATGAAAAAAATAGGCAGCCAGTCAAACCATTTAAAATTACAAGTAGGAAATGGAGAGATGTCTGTTCTTGACTGCATCGGTTTTCAAAAAGGCAGTCTGCTGGCTGAGATGACACCCTACTCTATTCTCTCAATTGTCGGCCAAATTCAGCTGAATGAATGGAACGGATACAGAAAACCTCAAATGCTTCTTGAAGATTTAGCGATTTCTCATTTTCAGCTTTTTGATTATCGCGGTTTAAAAGATGCAGGCAATAGATTACTTGATCTGCCAAAAGCAAAAACACAATTTATTGTATATAGCGTGCAGACATTAACAGATTTAGGCTTGAAGTCATTATCTTCGCAAACATTAAGGGGAGAAGATCTGGCAGAACTACCAGAAAATTCATTTCGGGATAAGTATATTGTATTTCTAGATGTTCCGCCTTCCATATCGGAATTTAGAGAAATTCTTGAAACAAAAGGTGAACCCGCAAGGATCTATGCCGTATTTCACCAAAATACAGACCACTTTTTTACAACCTTGCCAACAAGAGACCACTTTAAATGGTATTACGGATTTTTGGCCAAAAGGAAGAAGTTTGATGTTAGGAAAGATGGAACAGAACTTGCAAAATGGAAAGGCTGGTCAAAAGAAACAATAGATTTTATGTCACAGGTGTTTTTTGAGCTGGATTTTGTTACAATAGACGATGGTGTAATTACAATAAACAGTAAACCAGGTAAAAGAGAACTGGAGAGTTCAATAACGTACCAGAAAAAGTTTGAACAGGCGGACATTGAAAATCAGCTCGTTTATTCATCTTATCATTCTTTAAAAAGTTGGTTTATAGAGCAAACAAGGTCAAAAGCCAGTTTGTAATTTTCGGGAGGCAAAGATTCATGGATTATAAGCCGTATATTTCAGTAGTAAATGATTTTCCGATCGAAGGCATTCGCTTTAAAGATATAACATCTCTTATGTCAGACGGAGCAATCTACAAAAAAGCGATGGACGATATTGCGGAATACGCAAAAGAAAGAGATGTTGATGTAATTGTTGGACCTGAAGCACGAGGGTTTATTGTGGGCTGTCCAGTTGCATACACACTAGGACTGGGATTTGTTCCGGTTCGTAAAGAAGGCAAGCTTCCGCGTGAAGTAATCAAAGTAGATTATGGTCTTGAGTACGGAAAAGATGTTCTTACGATGCATAAAGATGCTATTAAGCCAGGACAAAAGGTATTAATCACAGACGATTTGCTGGCTACTGGAGGAACGATCGAAGCAACGATTAAACTTGTAGAACAACTTGGCGGAATTGTTGCAGGAATTGCATTCATGATCGAACTCACATATCTAGATGGACGTCAAAAGCTTTCTGGTTATGATATTTTCACTTTAACCCAATACTAGGATTGAAGATAAAAGAGCACTCAGCTAGTGCTCTTTTTTATACTTTTATAAAGTATCACTTTTTAACTGACGCGTAAGCGACGAAGTTAAAAATTTGGGGATAAAGTATAAATTCAACTAAGGCTGACAGATAAGTCTTGTCCACAGACAACGTTTATTAACATTCCTGTCACAAATATTACCCATTCATTCGACAAATTTCGTTTTTCGCTTTACATGAGGGTTCAATTTAACGATAATAGAAGCAATATACAATGACAACGTAAGGTGATTCCATGACGATTGAGCAAGTGTTGCAAAAAGCGGAAAGCTATCTGCCTAAAGACGATATCGCTTTTATAACAAAGGCTTATGAATATGCAAAAAGTGCGCACGAAGGACAATTCCGTAAATCCGGGGAGCCGTATATCCACCACCCTGTTGAGGTAGCAGGCATTCTGGTGAACCTGCAGATGGATCCTGTAACTGTAGCTGCAGGGTTTCTTCATGATGTCGTTGAAGATACGTCCATTACACTAAAGGACATATCTAATCAATTCAACGAAGAAGTAGCGATGCTGGTTGACGGCGTAACAAAACTTAAAAAGATTAAGTTTAAGTCAAAAGAAGAGCAGCAGGCAGAAAACCACCGGAAAATGTTTGTTGCGATGGCACAGGATATCCGCTGTATCCTCATCAAGCTCGCTGACAGGCTTCACAACATGCGTACGCTAAAACATATGCCTAAAGAAAAACAAATACAAAAAGCAAACGAAACATTGGAAATTTTCGCACCGCTTGCTCATCGTTTAGGTATTTCGACGATTAAGTGGGAGCTTGAAGATGTTTCTTTGAGATACCTGAATCCGCAGCAATATTACCGTATTGTAAACTTGATGCAGCAAAAACGTGCTGAACGTGAAGAATATGTTCAGCAAGTAATGGATGAGATGAAAAGCAAGCTGAAAGAAGTTCAGATTACCGTAGATATTTCTGGACGTCCAAAGCATATATACAGCATCTATCGGAAAATGGCAAAGCAAGGCAAGCAGTTTAATGAAATCTACGACCTGCTGGCTGTGCGTATTATCGTTCAGAACATTAAAGACTGCTATGCGGCTCTTGGTATTATTCATACGTGCTATAAGCCGATGCCAGGCCGTTTTAAAGACTATATTGCCATGCCTAAAGCAAACATGTATCAATCTTTGCACACGACAGTTATCGGACCAAAAGGAGATCCCCTTGAGGTTCAAATTCGTACAGCAGATATGCACCGTGTAGCGGAGTACGGGATTGCTGCTCACTGGGCTTATAAAGAAGGTGCAGCAAAAGCACCAGTAAGTTCGTTTGAAAATAAACTTACTTGGTTCCGTGAAATTTTAGAATGGCAAAATGATGTTGTTGACGCCGAAGAATTCATGGAATCGTTAAAGGTAGATCTCTTTTCTGATATGGTCTTTGTTTTCACTCCAAAAGGTGATGTTTATGAGCTGCCATCTGGTTCTGTTCCGATTGACTTCGCTTATCGGATTCATACCGAAATCGGAAACAGATGTATTGGCGCAAAAGTGAACGGCAAGATGGTTACACTTGATTACCGTCTGAAAACTGGGGATATTGTTGAAATTCTAACGAGTAAACATTCTTATGGGCCGAGTCAGGATTGGCTTAAGATCACCCAGAGTTCTCATGCGAAGAACAAGATCCGCCAATGGTTCAAAAGGGAACGAAGAGAAGAAAACGTAGCTAAAGGAAAAGAGCTTGTTGAAAAAGAAATCAAGAATCGCGGTTATGATCTAAAAGATATTTTCACAAGTGAAAATCTGCAATATGTCGCTCAAAAATATAACTTTGCAGGCGAGGAAGATATGTATGCAGCAGTCGGCTATAACGGTATTACTGCAGCACAGATTGCCACGCGCTTAACTGATAAAGTCCGCCGTAAAAAAGAGCAGGATCCAGATAATTCTGAACTGCTGGATGCAATAAGGGATTCAGCTGAAAAACCGCCAGCAAAACGCCGCACTGACTCAGGAATTGTTGTAAAAGGCATCGATAACATGCTTATCCGTCTGTCGAAGTGCTGCAACCCTGTTCCTGGTGATGACATTGTAGGATATATTACAAAAGGCCGTGGTGTTTCGGTTCATCGTGAAGATTGCGTGAATGTGCATAATGAAGATGCACAAGTACGATTGCTTCCTGTGGAGTGGGAAGGTAACCTGGAACAGCCGAAGAACTATAATGTCGATATTGAAATTAATGGGTTTGACAGACGCGGACTGCTTAATGAAGTTCTGCATGCAGTTGCAGAAACGAAAACAAATATCACAGCTGTAAGCGGCAAGTCCGATAGAAATAAGATGGCAACAATCAGTATGTCAATTTCCATCCACAACGTAAGTCATCTGCAAAAAGTTGTTGAACGTATTAAACGTATCCCAGATATATATGCCGTACGGCGTATCATGCAATAAGCTTTAAGGGAAGTGACTTTTTATGAAAGTAGTATTGCAGCGTGCAAAGAATGCAGCTGTCTCTGTAGATTCAGAAATTAAAGGTCAAATAGACAGAGGACTGATGCTTTTAGTTGGTGTCACGCATGAGGATACAGAAAAAGACGCTGACTATTTAGCTGAAAAAATTGTTAACTTGCGAATTTTTGAAGATGAAAATGGAAAAATGAATTTATCTTTAAAAGATACGGAAGGGAGTATTCTTTCTATCTCACAGTTTACGTTATTTGGAGATACAAAAAAGGGCAGAAGACCGAACTTTATGGAAGCTGCTAAGCCGGATCATGCAAACAAGATGTATAATTATTTTAACGATAGACTGAAAGCTCTTGGTATCAATGTCCAGACTGGGGTTTTTGGTGCAATGATGGATGTGTCATTTACGAACGATGGTCCCGTAACATTAATTTTAGATTCAAGAGTTTAAAAAACGAATGAATGAAACCTTCGCCTTGATGGACAGACTAACCAAAAAAGGCGGAGGAGTTTTTTTATGAGACAGAACCGTAAAGGCATTGAAGGTATTCCGCAATGGAAACATTTAAGCTTTCATGATTTTCTTGCTTTAGAAAAATCTGCTAACGACATTGAGCTTGCTGAAGAGTTTGGACTGGATTTGTATCAGGTTAATCAATTAAAGAAAAAAATAAAACGAGAAAACTATTGACACAATACCCCGTAGAAAAGTATGATAATCTACAATTCCAAAATGAAAAAACCGATGACGAAGAAAAGTATCTTTACCCCACAGGGTTAGAGAGGAAATGCCTTGGCTGGAAGCATTTCTCCCTGATGATAAAGTGAAAGACACTTCACAGGTTTTAATTCGAACGGTTTTTAAACCTCAGTAGAGTTACACGTGGGCAATCGTTACTTGCATAAATGAAGGAAGCTTATTAATGCTTCGAAGCAGGGTGGCACCGCGGGAACTCCCGTCCCTTATGAAATTATTAATTTCATGAGAGACGGGAGTTTTTTATTTATTTTATGAATAATAGACATTCGGGAGGATGAAGCGAAATGAGTATTAATATTCCAAGGGGAACGAAAGATATTCTCCCAGGAGAAGTGGAAAAGTGGCAGATTATTGAGGAAAAAGTAAAAGAGGTATCTGCAAAATTCAATTATAAAGAAATCCGGACTCCTATCTTTGAACATACTGATCTGTTTCAAAGAGGAGTAGGAGATTCAACGGATATCGTTCAAAAAGAAATGTACACTTTCACGGACAGAGGAGACAGAAGTTTGACACTCCGTCCAGAAGGAACTGCACCTGTAACACGTTCTTATGTTGAAAATAAGATGTTCGGACTTCCTGGCCAGCCTGTAAAGCTTTATTACATTCAGCCTATGTTCCGCTATGAAAGACCTCAGGCAGGGCGCTACCGCCAGTTCGTCCAATTCGGAATTGAGGCGATGGGCTCAGCTGATCCGGCGATTGATGCAGAGGTTATCTCTCTAGCTATGACTGTCTATAAAGAGCTGGGATTAAAAAAACTGCGCCTTGTTCTTAATACATTAGGAGATGCTCAAAGCCGAAAGTCTCATAAGGAAGCGCTGATCGCTCATTTTGAACCTAGGATTGAAGAGTTTTGTTCTGATTGTCAAAATCGTTTAATAAAAAATCCGCTTCGGATCTTGGATTGTAAGAAAGACCGTGATCACGAGCTTATGAAGAACGCTCCTTCTATTCTTGAACACTTAAATGAAGATTCCAAATCATACTTTGAGGAAGTTAAAGCAAGCTTAGAAGCGATGAACATTGAATATGTAATTGATCCGACTTTAGTAAGAGGCCTGGATTATTATAATCACACTGCATTTGAAATTATGAGTGAGGCTGAAGGTTTTGGTGCAATCACGACGCTTAGCGGCGGAGGCAGATACAATGGACTTGTTGAAGATCTTGGCGGTCCTGCTACACCAAGTATTGGTTTTGCAATGAGTCTGGAGCGCCTTTTATTGGCACTGGAAGCTGAAGGAGTAACACTTGAAACAGAAGAAGATCTGGATTGCTATGTTGTGGCACTTGGTGATGAAGCAAAGAAAAAGTCTGTTTCCATACTAAGTCAGCTTCGCCAATCCGGCATTAAAAGTGACAAAGATTACCTGGATAAAAAGATGAAAGCGCAATTTAAAGCAGCTGACCGCTTAAAAGCTAAATTTGTTGCTATCTTAGGAGAAGAAGAGCTTTCAAAAGGAATAATCAATGTGAAGAACATGCAATCCGGTGAACAAACAGAAGTACGCATAGAGGAATTGAGTTCTTTTATTAAGCAAGGACAATAAGGAGGAGACATCTTATGGAATATCGCACACATCAATGCGGGAAAATTACCGAACAATATATCGGTGAAAAAGTAACAATAACAGGCTGGGTACAAAAAAGACGTGATCTTGGCGGGCTTATCTTTATCGACCTTAGAGATCGTTCAGGAATCGTACAAATCGTATTTTCACCTGAAGTTTCAGCAACAGCTCTGGAAACAGCTGAAAAAGTGAGAAGCGAGTATGTACTAACTATTACAGGAACGGTTATAGAAAGAGATCAGAGTACGGTTAATCCGGCAATGAATACAGGCAAGATTGAAATTTCAGGGGAAGAAATCAAAATCTTAAACAGTGCAAAGACACCTCCCTTTTCCATTAGTGAAGATATTGAAATTACGGAAGATATTCGTTTAAAATACCGTTATTTAGATCTTCGCCGTCCGATCATGCAGGAAACATTGAAGATGAGACATGAAGTTACCCGCTATATTCGAAACTTCTTGGAAACAGAAGAGTTTATGGAAATGGAAACACCGATGCTCACGAAAAGTACTCCTGAAGGCGCGCGTGACTATCTTGTTCCGAGCCGTGTACATCCAGGTGAGTTTTATGCACTCCCGCAATCACCTCAATTATTTAAACAGCTGTTAATGGTATCAGGATTTGAAAAATATTATCAAATCGTCCGCTGTTTTAGAGATGAGGATCTGCGAGCTGACCGTCAGCCTGAATTTACCCAGGTCGATATTGAAACATCATTCATGGGTCAGGAAGCTCTTCTCTCAATGATGGAAGAGATGATGACTGGATTAGTGAGCAAAGTAAAAGGAATAGAGGTTCCAAAGCCATTCCCAAGAATGACTTATAAAGAAGCAATGGACCGCTACGGTTCTGATAAGCCTGATACTCGTTTTGGCCTTGAGCTAATCAATGTTTCGGATGTGGTTAAACAAACTGGTTTTAAAGTGTTTGCTGCAGCAGTTGAAAACGGCGGAGAAGTAAAAGCGATAAACGTAAAAGGAAAAGCTGCCAACTATTCCAGAAAAGATATCGATGGCCTCACTGAATTTACAGCACGATATGGAGCAAAGGGTCTTGCATGGATGAAGGTTGAAGCAGACGGCTTAAAAGGTCCGATCTCTAAGTTCTTTAATGAAGAAGATGCCGCTGCTCTTTCAAAAGTATTGAATGCTGAAGAAGGAGATTTACTCCTTTTTGTGGCAGACAAACCAACAGTAGTGGCTGACAGCCTTGGTGCACTTCGTCAAAAGCTGGGTAAAGACCTGGATTTGATCGATCAATCAAAGTTTAACTTCCTATGGATCGTAGATTTCCCTCTTGTTGAGTATGATGAAGAGGCAGACCGTTTCGTAGCCTTGCATCATCCGTTTACAATGCCAAAAACAGAAGACCTTCACTTAATGGACTCAAATCCATCTGAAGTAAGAGCTCAGGCATATGACTTAGTTCTTAATGGATATGAGTTAGGCGGAGGATCGCAGCGTATTTACGAACGTGATGTCCAGGAAAAAATGTTTAAGACATTAGGATTTAGTGAAGAAGGCGCCCGCAAGGAGTTTGGTTTCCTTCTGGATGCATTCGAATATGGAACACCTCCACACGGCGGAATAGCGCTTGGATTAGACCGAATGGTAATGCTATTAGCAGGCAGAACTAATTTAAGAGATACAATTGCTTTCCCTAAGACAGCATCAGCATCATGTCTGCTGACAAATGCACCTTCACCTGTTAATGAAAAGCAGTTGGATGAGCTGCACCTTGCTTTAAAAGTAAAGCAAGAGACAAAATAATGAAAATTTAGAAAAATAAGAATTGTTTATTACAAAGACACATTTTGTCTTGTATTTGGAGGAACTGTGTGATAGTATTTAGTTAAACGATGGGTCCTATGGTGACCGTTAACAACCCGAAAGTTTTGAGCCAACATTAAGTATTAGGGAGTTTGTGTTTTCTCACAGCGTCCATGCCCTGAAAGATAGGGGACGGACAAAATGGGGAACAGGACACCCACCTGCGAGAGCAGGTTCAAAACTAAGGGAAGACGGCATTTTTGGGGCTCATTTTTTTTGTGCATTTAAACCAAGTAACCATATTGATTTTGTTTTGAAAAGTGGATATGCTGATAAAGATGCATTTTCTTTATTCATATGCACTTGAAAGGAGATCTCTATGCTATATCAATTCTCAAGAAATGAACTGGCAATCGGAAAAGATGGGATAAACGTTCTGAAAAATACAACTGTAGCTGTACTGGGCATCGGAGGAGTAGGTTCTTTTTCAGCAGAAGCTCTTGCAAGATCAGGTGTTGGACGTTTAATTCTTATAGATAAAGACGATGTGGACATCACGAATGTCAATCGTCAAATACATGCTCTTGTTACAACGGTAGGCCAGCCAAAAGTTGACCTGATGAAAGAAAGAATTGCCTTAATTAATCCTGAATGCGAGGTTATCGCATTAAAGATGTTCTATACAGAAGAAACGTATGAACAAATTTTTGAATATGGCCTTGATTTTGTAGTTGATGCTTCTGATACGATCTCTTATAAAATCCATTTAATGAAGGAATGTCTTAACCGTAAGATTCCGATCATCTCAAGCATGGGTGTAGCCAATAAACTGGATCCAACAAGGCTCCAAATTGCTGATATCTCTAAGACTAGCTACGACCCAATCGCAAAGGTAATCAGACAGCGTTTAAGAAAAGAAGGAATTACAAAAGGAATTCCGGTCGTATTTTCAGATGAAAAACCTATACAAATCCGCGAAGAAATCCGTCAGGAAATTGTTCCTGAGAATGCACCTGGTATTCGAAAAGCGAAAATGCCGCCATCTTCTAATGCGTTCGTGCCATCTGTATCAGGATTATATATGGCTGGATATGTAATTAATAAAATTATTGAGAAAAACAACATTAAAGTTGAAAGAATTCGTTAAATGAAGAAAGAAGCTGACACAAAAGGGCAAAAAATATCCCTTATTGGTGTTAGCTTTTCTTTTTTTATGGAATTTTGTATATCTGCACTCATTTTTACTTGGATTTTAAGCTAGAAAAAACTTCACGGAGCAAAAATAAGTGGTCATTGGGCGAAACTTCAAGTAGTTGGAGCGAAACGGGTACTCGATGGGGCGAAAACCCGATGGCACTGAGCGAACGTGTAATAAATGAAAGAACATGTACCGTAAAACGCAAAAAAAAGGGCTAGACCCAAAAGATTTATTTCTTTTGAGTTTAACCTTTCATTACTTTGCCAGCTTCTCTAAGTTCCCGTTCTTATCCATTCGGAAGCTTTGATTAGGGTTGGTATCCTCATCCTGGAACAGAACCATCTTTCTCGCACGATCCATGATCTGAATAAGAGCTTGATAATCTTCTTGAACGGTTTGATATTCTTTTTCAAGGACAGCAAGCTGTTCTTTCATAACCTTATTCTGCTGAAGCATTTCGTTCATCTGCAGGCGGAGCTCCATATTTTCCTGAACAAGCTTACCGCTGGACATTCCGTTTCTTTTTAATCCGGTAAGGAAGTCTATTACGTCATCCAGTGTAAGTTCTTCATGTTTACTAGCTTGAGGCTGCTGATAAGTAGAATTGACAGCTGCTGCAGGAATATTGTTTATTGGAGCAGGAGCAGGAGCAGGAGCAGGAGCAGGCTGTTTATCGTATGCATTTGAAGATGGCGCTCCTCTATCATACGTATAAGGAGTTTTAAAGAATTCCTCAGGATGATAGGTTTCATCATCATGCATTTGTGGCGTTTGAACGGGCTGAACAGCAGGCTTCGATACAGGTTTAGACTGCGGCTGCTGTTGAGATTTTGCTTGAGCCCGCTGACGTTCTTTTCTTTGCTTTTTAGCAATCTTTAAAGCTTGCTCGTATTTTTTTCTTACGATTGCATTCCATCGAAAACCCACAGCGGCACTCGTCCGTTCTAATTTATCTCCAACCTCTTCAAAGGCATGAAGCTGTGTACTTCCTTCACGGACATGGCGCAGTACTGTTTCTGCCAAAAGCAGATCGTCTTCTTCTGACCAGGCGTCCTGTCTGATTTTTGACACGTAAATCCTCTCCTTAGCTATTAAAAATATCATTTTATATTTTCATGTTTACCAAAGAGAGAAAATCCTATACACTCAGGAACAAAAATTTTGCTAGTTTGATAAAGTTAAAAGCTAAAAAGAACCGTTTAGATTAGTGCTGGACAATAAATGAAGTTAAAAGAATGATAGATTTACTCACCTTTTTTCTTTCTTTCGTTGAAATAATCCAATCTTCTTTTAATATTTTTTTCATATCCGCGTTCTGTTGGCTCATAAAATGATTTTCCAATCAAATGCTGCGGCAAATATTCCTGCGGAACATAGGCGTCTTCAAAATTATGCGGATATTTATAATCAACTCCATGTTTTAGTTCCTTAGCGCCTTTATAATGTGCATCGCGCAGATGAATCGGCACGAGACCTGTTTTTTCTTTTTTTACAGCATCCAGGGCTTTATCAATTCCTAAAATCACTTTATTGCTTTTGGGAGCGGTGGCTAAGTAGAGTGTTGCTTCTGCAAGCGGAATTCTTGCTTCAGGCATTCCGATAAAATCAGCAGCATAGCTGGCAGCCTGTGCAACGAGCAAAGCGTTAGGATCAGCGAGGCCAACATCTTCTGCGGCATGAACCATTAAACGCCGTGCAATAAAACGCGGGTCTTCCCCTGCATATATCATTTTCGCCAGCCAATATAGAGCTGCATCAGGATCTGATCCACGGATGCTTTTTATAAATGCAGAGACGGTATCATAATGATTGTCTCCTTTTTTATCATATTGTAGGACTCTTTGCTGAATAGATTCTTCCGCAATCTCAAGTGTGATATGGATATCCCCGTTTTTATCCGGCTTTGTTGTAAGTACAGCAAGTTCTACGGCATTCAGTGCAGTTCGTGCATCTCCATTGGCAATTGAAACGATATGGTCCTTTGCTCCTTTTTCCATTTGGACTGGGTGTTTACCATAGCCTCTCTCTTTATCTTGTAAAGCTTGTTCAATAATTTTAGCGATATGATTATCCGTTAAAGGTTCAAAACGGAACAGCCTAGATCGTGATAAAAGGGCAGGGTTGATCTCGAACATCGGACTTTCGGTCGTTGCACCGATCAATATTACAGTACCATCTTCAACATAAGGCAAAAGTGCATCTTGCTGGTTTTTGTTAAACCGATGGATCTCATCAATAAATAATACCGTTTTTTTATCTTCTAATAATAACCTTTCTTTTGCAGAGCCCATAATAGCTTTTAAATCAGCTACACCGGATGTTACTGCGTTTAATTGGTCAAACCAGGCAGATGTAGAGTTTGCGATGATCCTGGCTAAGGTTGTCTTCCCGGTACCTGGGGGCCCAAAAAATATCATGGGTGTTAGCTGGTCAGCTTCAATCGCTCTTCTTAGCAGCTTTCCTTCTCCTGCGATGTGTTCCTGCCCGATAAACTCTTGTATGTTTCGCGGACGCATTCGGTTGGCAAGAGGTCTTTTTAATGAGTCAGAGTTTTCTTCTTTATAGGAAAACAAGTCCATTTCTGTTCATCCTTCCGTACACTTGTTCTTAATTGTCATATGACAATACTATACATCAGTCCTTCATGCAAGGTTAAACTATTTCGTGCTATAATAAGCTTTAGATTTATTGATAAGGTTGCTTTTACAAGCTTCTATAGGAAGGATTTTGCAGGATGAGAGACCAAAAGCAATCACGGGTGAGCAAATTTTTGTTTCAGTGGTCTGTTTTTTTTGTGGGCTTGTTTATCATGGCCTTCGGAATTGCTCTTATGATAAAAGCTGAAATGGGAAGTGCTCCTTGGGATGTACTTCACATCGGCCTCTTTTCACAGTTCGGATTAACGATTGGAACATGGTCGATCATTATGGGCTTTTTCGTGATTTTAGCAACATCATTATTAACAAAGAAGTTTCCGCAGTCAGGTGCTTTTCTGAATATGGTGTGTGTTGGACTGTTTATTGACTTCTATTTATGGCTGCCTTTTTTCCAAGACCCAGTGACTATTGCTGGAAAATGGATTTACCTTCTTATCGGAATACTAATTTTAGGGTTTGGAATCGGTCTATATATTTCCTCGGATTGCGGGGCAGGACCAAGAGACAGTTTAATGCTGGCTTTAACAGAAAAGTCCGGATTAAAAGTTTCAAGAATCAGGCTTTACATGGAGCTTTTTGTTCTCTTTTTTGGCTGGGTTCTTCAGGGACCTATTTCTTTTGGAACGATTTTGTTTTGTATTATGATTGGCGGAATAGTTGGAAAAACACTGCCTTTTTGCCAAAGATCAGTAAAGTTTGTTTTAGAACGGAGTGAACAATTTGAAAATATCAACAAAGGGCCGATACGGATTAACCATCATGATGGCATTAGCAAAGAGATCGGGTGAAGGTCCGATCGCATTAAAACTGATTGCAAAAGAGCACAGTTTATCAGAACATTACCTGGAACAGCTTATAGCACCACTAAGAAATGCAGGTTTGGTTAAAAGTATAAGAGGTGCTTACGGAGGTTATATTTTAGCTAAAGAGGCATCAACAATTACAGCTGGCGATATTATTCGTGTTCTTGAAGGACCCATCTCACCAGTTGAAGTTATGGATGATGAGGAGCCGGCGAAACGAAATCTGTGGATAAAAATTCGTGATGCTGTAAAAGATGTTCTTGACTCAACAACTTTAGAAGATTTAGCAAACTATGAAGACGAAGGCGCGCAGGACGCCTATATGTTTTATATATAGGAAGGAATCTGATGATGAAAAACGTTTATTTGGATCACGCTGCAACATCACCTGTCCATCCTGAAGTGATCGAAGAGATGATCCCCTATTTAAAGGAACATTTTGGAAATCCTTCTAGCATTCATCAATACGGCAGACGTGCACGCAAGGTGCTCGACGATGCCCGCACAGCTATTGCCGCTTCTATTGGTGCTTCCCGAAATGAAATTATCTTTACAAGCGGAGGTACAGAAAGTGATAACCTGGCCATTCTGGGCACAGTCTCCTCTCTAATGGAAAAAGGCAAACATGTCATTACAACAAAAGTGGAGCATCACGCCGTTCTTCATACCTTTCATGAGCTTGAAAAAAGAGGGTTTGAAGTGACTTATCTAGCGGTTGATGAATACGGCCGTATCTCCCTTGACGAATTAAAGCAGTCACTGAGAGAAGATACGATTCTCGTCTCTATTATGTACTGCAACAACGAAACAGGGACAACACAAGATATTAAAGAGATCGGAAGCTTATTAAAAGAGAAAGATATATTATTTCATACTGATGCTGTACAAGCATATGGATTAATTTCGATAGATGCTGAAGATCTAAACATCGATTTGTTGAGCGCATCCGGGCATAAGATTAACAGTCCAAAAGGGACAGGCTTTCTATATGTAAAAGAAGGAGTTCCTTTTCTTCCTCAAGGCTTCGGCGGGGAACAAGAACGAAAAAGACGGGCAGGTACAGAGAATGTAGCAGGCATCGCAGCTTTGAATAAGGCCGCGGCAATTGCAAACAAAGAGCGTGAGGAACGTTTCGCTCAATATATGAAATATCGGGAAACGATGAAAAAAATATGGGATGAAGAAAGCATAGAATATTTAGAGAATGGCAGTGATGAATTCTTTTTGCCTCATATTCTAAATGTCAGTTTTCCTGGAGTAAAAACTGAAGTGCTCTTAGTAAATCTCGACCTAGCAGGAATTGCCGCTTCGAGCGGGTCTGCTTGTACGGCTGGATCTCTGGAGCCCTCACATGTATTGACGGCAATGTTCGGAGAAGATGAGCGGACAAAATCGTCCGTTCGATTCAGCTTTGGTCTTGGCAATAATCTGGAAAATATTGGGTATGCTGCTATTGAGACAGCAAAAATCGTGAAACGTTTATCAAAATAAGTTACAATGTTTGTCATATGAAAGAAAAGAGGTGGACAGCATGCAAACTGAATCAAACAAAAAGGCACCTCAAGATACACGAGTAGTCATTGGAATGAGCGGCGGTGTGGACTCTTCAGTTGCCGCACTTTTACTAAAAGAGCAAGGTTATGACGTAATCGGGATCTTTATGAAAAACTGGGATGATACCGATGAAAATGGCGTCTGCACAGCAACAGAAGATTACAACGATGTGATTGCGGTCTGCAACCAGATCGGTATTCCATATTACGCGGTGAATTTTGAAAAAGAATACTGGGATAAAGTATTCACGTACTTTTTGGAAGAATATAAAGCAGGAAGAACACCTAATCCTGATGTGATGTGCAACAAGGAGATCAAGTTCAAAGCTTTTCTTGAGCATGCCATGAATTTGGGTGCAGATTATGTAGCAACAGGTCACTATGCACGAGTGGCTGAAATAGATGGAGAAGTAAAAATGCTTCGCGGAGTAGATGAAAATAAGGATCAAACTTATTTTCTGAACCAGCTTTCCCAAGAGCAGCTCAAAAGAGTCATGTTCCCAATCGGTGAATTAAAGAAACCGGAGATTCGAAAAATTGCTGAGGAAGCAGGTCTTGCAACCGCAAAGAAAAAAGACTCCACTGGTATTTGTTTTATTGGTGAAAAAGACTTTAAAGAGTTCTTAAGCCAATACTTGCCTGCAAAACCAGGCGAGATGCAAACACTGGACGGAGAAGTTAAAGGAAAGCATGACGGATTGATGTATCACACGATCGGTCAGCGCCACGGGTTAGGAATCGGCGGAAGCGGAGATCCATGGTTTGTTGTCGGAAAGAATTTAAAAGACAATGTGCTGTACGTTGAACAAGGTTTCCATAATGAAAAGCTATATTCCGACAGCTTGAAGGCAGTAAAACCAAGTTTTGTTTCAGACAAACCTGTTCCTTCTGAATTTAAATGTACAGCGAAGTTCAGATACCGCCAGCCTGACATGGTAGTAACGGTTCGCGTGATGGATGAAGTAACACTTCAGGTTGTGTTTGATGAACCGCAAAGAGCGATTACACCGGGACAAGCTGTTGTATTTTACGATGGTGATGTATGTTTAGGCGGAGCAACCATTGATACTGTCTATAAAAACGATGAAGCGATCACATATTTGTAAGGAAAGAACAAAAAACTGGCTTTCAAGGTTAGATAACCTTGTAAGAGCCAGTTTTTTTTGTGAATTGAAGAGTTTTGAAAAGGAAATGATCTGATTTATGATCGCCCGGCAAGATTTATGAGCGCAATCCAATGAACAGGACAGAAACGTTGTGCGATTTTCACCCTTATTTGATATACTTTGGTAGGAAATAAGGATGGGGGTATAACGATGGAACCTTCAAAAGGTCTTGAATATTTAAAAAAAGGGAAGTTTGAGGAAGCAGCTAAGAGTCTTGAAGCAATGATAGAGAGTGATCCTCAAAATCCCGTTCATTATATTAATTTTGGAAATCTCCTTTCTGCCGTACATGAGCATGAAACAGCGATCCATTTTTTCGATAAAGCACTGACTCTTGATGAGAATGCCGCAGCAGCATTGTATGGCGCTGGAATAGCCTGTTATCATCTTGAACAATTTTCGAAAGCGGCCAAGCTTTTTCAAGAGGCGATCAAAGGCGGACTCCAGGACTCAGATACGTATTTTATGGCAGGCATTTCGTTCGTATCACTAGGGGAAAACAGACTTGCATTCCCTTTTTTAATGAGAGCAGTGGAATTAAATAAAAACGACAATGAAGCGCTCTTTCAGTTTGGATTGTGCCAAGGAAGAATAGGTGATGTTAAATCAGCCTTGAATTCATTTGAAAAAGTGACACAGCAAGACGAGGAGCATGCTGATGCATGGTATAACTTAGGTGTTTCGCTTAGCTTCTTTGACCGCGACGCCGAGGCATTAGCAGCATTTGAAAAAGCATTAGTTATCCAGCCAGATCATTATTTGGCAGGGAATGGAAAGAGAAATATCGAAAATAAGAATACAAAACAATAAAAGGGGATGCTTTATGGCACAGCAGCCTTCCTTTCATTTAGAGGATGAAACGTCTCAAACTTCCCGGTATATAAAAGGAACATTAATCGTCACTGTATATCATCAATCGGAAAGCCTTTATACGGTTGCAAGGGTTAGAGTGAAAGAGACAAATGAAAATTATAATGAGAAAGAAGTCATGGTTACCGGAATTCTTCCGCCGCTAAGAGAAGATGAACTTTATGTCTTTTACGGAAAATTTAAAGATCATCCGAAATATGGGAAGCAATATGAAGTGGATTTCTTCAAAAAAGAAATTCCGCAGTCCAGGGAAGCGATGATCCAATACTTATCCAGTGATCTGTTTAAAGGAATTGGCAAAAAAACTGCAGAGCATATTGTGGAAGTCATGGGTGACGATGCAATCACAAAGCTGCTTGAATCTCCCGAGTATATTAGCCAGATTCCAAAGCTGACAGAAGAGCAGGCTAAAAATCTTCACGAGGCTCTCCTTCAAAACAGAGGACTCGATCAAGTCATGATGACTGTACAGCCATATGGAATAGGTCCTCAGCTTGCAATGAAAATCTTTCAAACTTACCAGGATGAAGCCGTTTCTGTAGTTAAGAACGAGCCGTACCGGCTGATTGAGGATGTACCTGGAATAGGATTTCATCGGGCAGATGAAATAGCAAAAGGGAATGGTATGCAAGTTAACCATCCTGAACGGATTCAAGCCGCATGTCAATTTCTATTAAGAGATCAAGGTACTGATCTTGGACATTCTTATCTTCCTGTTGGAGAACTTTTAGAAGGGGTAAGAAAACTTTTGGCTGATGGTAAAAACACAGTCGACGAGATGAGTATTTTCAGGGAAATTCAAGACATGGAAACGGAGAAGCGTCTGATCTTAATAGAAGATGTTGTATATTTACCATCTCTTTATTTTGCTGAAAGAGGATTTGCCAAAAAAATTAATCATTTATTACAAAGCCAGCAGAACGACTATGATATACCTGATGAACAAATTGAAACTGAACTAACTAACTTGGAAAAACGGCTTAACATTACATATGCTAAAAGTCAAAAAGAAGCCATAAAAAAAGCATTAACTTCATCTGTAATGGTTTTGACTGGGGGACCGGGGACCGGAAAAACAACTGTTATAAAAGGTATTGTTGAACTTTACAGTGAGATTCATGGAGTAAGCTTGAACATAGAAGATTACCGCGGTAAGAAAGAACCCTTTCCTGTTCTCCTTGTTGCGCCCACAGGACGTGCGGCTAAACGTATGACAGAATCAACAGGTATTCCTGCTCATACGATTCACAGGTTCCTGGGCTGGAGAGGTGCTGGACATTTTGAAAAAAATGAGGACGAGCCGATTGAAGGAAAACTTTTAATCGTTGATGAGATGTCTATGGTCGATATTTGGCTTGCATACTCACTTTCAAAGGCGCTCCCTGATCATATTCAGATTATTTTTGTTGGAGATGAAGATCAGCTTCCGTCTGTTGGACCCGGTCAGGTATTAAAAGATCTTCTTGAAACAGAGCATATCCCACAAACAAGATTAACGGATATATACAGGCAGTCTGAAGGTTCATCCATCATTCGTCTCGCTCATGAAATGAAAAACGGGCTAGTACCGGATGATTTGCTTACGCCACAAAGTGACAGAAGGTTTTTTTCATGTTCAGGTGAGCAGGTTTTTCAAGCGATTATGCAAGTGTGTGAAAATGCTATTAAAAAAGGGTACACTTCCAGAGATATACAAGTGCTTGCTCCGATGTATAAAGGTCCAGTTGGCATAGACCGTTTAAATGTAGAACTTCAGCGTTTGTTTAATCCTGAAAAACAAAAACAGCGGCAGCTTCAAATCGCTAATGTCTTTTACAGGAAGGGAGACAAGGTGCTTCAGCTTGTAAATCAGCCTGAAGATAATGTGTTTAACGGTGATATAGGTGAGATTGTTTCCATCATCTATGCGAAGGAAAATACGGATAAAGAAGATCAGATCGTGATCAGCTTTGATGAAATTGAAGTGACCTATAAGAGAAGTGAATTTCATCATTTTACACACGCATTTTGCTGTTCCATACATAAATCTCAGGGCAGTGAGTATCCCATTGTAATCCTTCCAATCGTAAAAAGCTATTACAGGATGCTTAAGCGGAATTTAATTTATACGGCTATAACGAGAAGCAAGGAATATTTAATTTTATGCGGTGAACATGAGGCTTTTTCCTGGGCAGTTCAGCGTTCTGATGAATCAGAAAGATATTCAGGCCTGAAACTTCGCCTGCAAGAGACCGTATTGGAAAAAGATTTTATGAATGATACACTCTTTAACGAAACAAACTAGAAATGTTCGGAGGATGAACGATTGTCATCTTATCGGACATTTCTTTTTTCTTTTCTAAACAGGTCATCCTTCAAAGCCAATATTTGCGTATAATTTTTACCGTTTCGGGACACCCTTGTAAAAGTAAATTTTAAAGGAGAGAAAGCAAGTGGAATGTCCGAACTGCGGCCGTAAAGATATTGGGAAAATCGGAGTTAACCAGTATTATTGCTGGAATTGTTTTATTGAGCTTTCCATTGAAAAAGGAAGACTGTCCCTTCATCAAGTGGAAGAAGACGGCTCACTGACATCACTCGACGATTTATTTGAAGATCATGACCTGACATACAGAGAAAGCACTTCATAAGCTTGATAACTCTAATGTCGAGGTGATAAAGCATGAATAGGACGATGAGTTCTCTTTTCGCACTTGGTATTGGAGCGGCAACATTTGCGATAAGAAACAGAAGGATGTCTAGAATGTCCAGAATGAACATCAATTTTTCGGATATCGGTGACCTTTGGACATCGAGGCGTGCAAAGAGAATCCGAAAAAGAATCGCAAAAGCCATTTATTAAACGTATTCCCCGTCTATTTAAGACGGGGTTTTTTAAAAAAGGGTGAGAAAGATGACAAAGGATAATCGAATGAAGTGGATCTACCGTCTAGCGCTTCTTTTATTGCTTTTTTTGTGTTTATTTCTTCTTATGAAGCTGAATCCTTTATACCATCCACTGTTAAAAGCGTTACAGGGTGTTTTTTTACCTTTCTTTCTCGCTGCTCTTATTACATATCTGCTTCATCCCTTGGTAGAGTTTGTGCATGAAAAAGGGGTACCAAGATTTGTGGCGATTTTAACGATCTACCTGCTGTTCTTCGGAGGCGTTGGCTATGCGGTTGTTAAAGGTTTCCCATATTTTGTTGTTCAATTGAAGGAATTGCTTGAAAATGTACCTGCACTTGCAAAAGACTATAAAGAACTATTGTATAAGGTCGATAAAGGAACATCTGCTCTGCCATATTCCGTTCATTCTAAAATTGAACAATATATCGTTAAAATGGAAATAAGCGCACAAAATACCCTTACAAACGCAATATTTTCCTTAAAAAAAATTGTTGATTATTTTTTTGTCATTATCGTAGTTCCATTTTTAGTTTTTTATTTTCTGAACGATTTCGAAAAAATAAAAAAAGCATTTTGGTATATTACACCGCGAAGGTTCCGTCATGAAGGAAAGCATCTTATTGAAGATATTGATAAATCATTGGGTGGCTATATTAGAGGGCAGTTATTTGTAGGGGCTATACTTGGGGCTGCGGCTATGATTGCTCTCTGGGTAGTTGGGATGCCATACCCGATTCTTTTAGGAATTGTGATTGCCATAACTGATATTATTCCTTATTTTGGTCCGATTTTAGGGGCAATCCCTGTGATTCTAATTGCTTTAACAATCTCTTGGAAGATGGTTTGGATCACAATTGCCATCATGCTTGTACTGCAGTTTATTGAAGGAAATATACTTGGACCTTTTATTGTCGGGAAAAACCTTCACATCCATCCTGTTTTTATCATCTTTTCTCTTCTTCTAGGAGGGGAGCTTGCAGGAGTGCCTGGAATGATCTTAGCAGTTCCGGTTTTTAGTGTTATAAAAGTTATTGTTATTCATATTCGTGACCACCGTTTAAGACATCCGATTGACAAGTCAGAATAAATAAACGTATACTATCGCTAGAAGAACAAAAATCGTTGAAAGAGATAAGTACGTTTTAGACCTTCCAAAAGAGAGAAACATCCACCGGCTGAAAGGTGTTTCAGGAAGAAGGAAAACGGAAAGCTCCTCTGGAGAGCAGAAGGAAAATCTGCCGTTATGCCGCGTTAAGGCTTAAATCAAGGTGATATGCTTTATTTTGCATATAACCAGGGTGGTACCGCGTGAATTCAAACTCTCGTCCCTGTTTTATTAGGGATGGGAGTTTTTTATTTTATCTAAAAAAGGCTCATTTCTAAAAGACTGTTGTAAAAAACTTCGGTGATAGTTGATTGGAGCGTATGGTGCGAGACTCCTGCGGGAGTAGCGGGACAGGTGAGACTCCGCAGGCTTAAAAAGCCGAGGAGGCTCACCGTACGCACCGCGGAAAGCGAGCATCCTGCAGTGGAAATCAACTACTCCAATGGTTTACGGAAAAAGCCTAAAGTAAAAAGGAGAATGAAAACAATGAAAACGTTGACTTCAGCTCAAGTCAGACAAATGTTTCTCGATTTTTTCAAAGAAAAAGGCCACCGCGTGGAGCCTAGTGCATCACTTGTTCCGCATGAAGATCCAACTTTGCTTTGGATCAACAGCGGTGTGGCAACCCTAAAAAAATACTTTGACGGCCGAGTGATTCCGGAGAATCCGCGTATAACAAATGCTCAAAAATCTATCCGCACAAATGATATTGAGAACGTTGGGATAACAGCAAGACATCATACTTTTTTTGAAATGCTGGGTAACTTCTCGATCGGAGATTATTTTAAAGTGGAAGCAATCCTTTGGGCTTGGGAGTTTTTAACCAGCAAAGACTGGATTGGATTTGATCCAGAAAAACTTTCTGTAACGATCCATCCAGAAGATGATGAAGCATTTGACATCTGGACAAAACAAGTTGGACTCCCTGAAGAAAGAATCATTCGTCTAGAGGGTAACTTCTGGGATATTGGGGAAGGTCCAAGCGGTCCGAATACAGAGATTTTCTATGATCGTGGAGAATCTTATGGGGACGACCCTTCTGACCCTGAACTTTATCCAGGCGGTGAGAACGAGCGCTATCTAGAAGTATGGAACCTTGTATTTTCTCAGTTCAACCACAATCCGGATGGTACGTACACACCTCTGCCAAAGAAAAACATTGATACGGGCATGGGGCTTGAAAGAATGGTCTCTGTCATTCAAGATACAAAAACAAATTTTGAAACTGATTTATTCCTCCCAATCATTAGGGAAACTGAAAAGCTTGCAGATACTTCATACGGAGTAAGTACAGAGACTGATACGGCTTTTAAAGTAATTGCAGACCATGTACGTACTGTAAGTTTTGCGATCGGTGACAGTGCGCTTCCTTCGAATGAAGGAAGAGGCTACATCCTTAGAAGATTGATAAGAAGAGCAATTCGTTTCGCGAAAAAGATTAACATTAACAAGCCTTTTATGTATGAACTTGTTCCGACTGTTGCTGAGATCATGGTGGACTTTTATCCAGAAGTAAAAGAAAAAGTGCCATTTATCCAAAAAGTCGTGAAGACAGAAGAAGAAAGATTTCATGAAACGATCAACGATGGCCTTGCTATCTTAGAAGATGTAATAGCAAAAGAAAAAGCAGAAGGCAAATCAGTTATCTCTGGAAAAGATGCTTTCAAATTATACGATACATTTGGTTTTCCATTTGAATTAACACAAGAATACGCTGCTGAAAATGGGATGGAAGTTGATCTTGAAGGT
Source organism: Fictibacillus nanhaiensis (assembly GCF_023715445.1). GTDB lineage: Bacteria > Bacillota > Bacilli > Bacillales > Fictibacillaceae > Fictibacillus > Fictibacillus nanhaiensis_D. Next base: position 781,732 of record NZ_JAMBOD010000001.1, on the reverse strand, counting down.
TTTGAAAACGAAATGAAGGCACAGCGTGAACGTGCACGTGCTGCAAGACAAGAAGTGGACAGCATGCAGGTACAAGGAGGAGTCCTTTCGGATATTACCGTTAAGAGCGAGTTCTCTGGTTATGATCATTTAACAGGTGAAGCAACCATTTTGGAAGTACTTCAAAATGGAGAACGTGTTTCTATGGCTGGCGCTGGAGAGGAAGCTCAGATCATCCTTGATGTAACACCCTTTTATGCAGAAAGCGGGGGACAGATCGCGGACCAAGGAACAATTTCAGGTAATGGATTATTGCTCCACGTGAAAGATGTTCAAAAAGCACCTAACGGACAAAATCTGCACACTGTTATCGTTGAAAAAGGTGTGTTAGAAAACAATATGGCAGTTTCTGTACAAGTTGATCCGGAAACACGTGCAAAAGTCGTTAAGAACCATACGGCTACACATTTGCTTCACCAGGCATTAAAAGATGTTTTGGGAACACATGTAAATCAGGCAGGATCACTTGTTCAAGGAGGACGCCTGCGCTTTGACTTTACACATTTTGGAAGTATTTCTTCTGAAGAACTTGAGAAAATTGAAGAAATTGTAAACGAAAAGGTATGGGCAAACATTCCTGTTGAAAAAATGGTCAAGAACATAAACGAAGCAAAAGCAATGGGAGCAATGGCTCTTTTCGGTGAAAAGTACGGCGAGACTGTCCGTGTTGTAAAAGTAGGTGACTACAGTTTAGAGCTTTGCGGGGGCTGCCACGTAAACAATACGGCTGAAATAGGTTTATTTAAAATTGTTTCAGAGTCAGGAATTGGAGCAGGTACACGCCGTATCGAGGCTGTTACAGGCGAGAATGCTTACCGTTTAATGAACGGCCAACTACAGCTGTTAAAAGAGACAGCTGCTAAATTAAAAACAAATATAAAAGATGTTCCACAGCGAATTGACGCATTGAGCGATCAGATCCGTGAGCTTCAAAAAGAAAAAGAGTCCCTTGCTGCAAAGCTTGGAAACATGGAAGCAGGAAGTCTCGTTGATGATGTGCAAATGATTAACGGCGTTTCTGTCATTGCTAAAAAAGTGAACGACATGGATATGAACGGTTTGCGCTCCATTGTAGATGATTTAAAGAATAAGCTTCAGAGCGGCATTGTTATTTTGGGTGCTGAAAATCAAGGCAAAGTGAATATTGTGGCAGGTGTTACGAAAGATTTAGTGTCAAAAGGATACCATGCGGGTAAGCTAGTTAAAGAAGTTGCGGTTCGCTGCGGCGGGGGTGGCGGAGGCCGACCGGACATGGCTCAGGCAGGCGGAAAAGACCCTGAAAAGTTAGAAGAAGGTATAGATTCTGCAGTAGAATTGATTAAAACGGTTTCCTAAGCGATCATCTATCATGTACAATAGAGAAAATAACTAATTTGTCCCTTAAGGGAGATCTTCAGAAAGAGGTGTTCGCAAGTGAGTTCTATGGACAAGACGATGAAATTTAACTTTAACGAAGATGATGCTTATAAAACGAATGTTGAAACCGTCCTGTTTTCTGTTTATGACGCCCTGCAGGATAAAGGTTACAATCCGATCAACCAGATTGTTGGTTATTTGCTCTCGGGTGACCCAGCATATATACCTCGCCACAATGATGCAAGAAGTATGATCCGTAAGCTTGAGCGGGACGAGCTTATAGAAGAGCTCGTAAAATCATATCTTCAAAATCAAAAAGAAGGAAGTCGTTAATGACAAGAATACTTGGATTGGACGTCGGAACTAAAACGATCGGTGTTGCTGTTTCAGATTTGTTAGGCTGGACAGCTCAAGGCGTTGAAACAATCAGAAGGCGTCCTAACCACCCTGAAGAAGATTTTAACAGAATTAAAGAGCTGATTTCGCAATATGAGATTGGTGAGGTTGTTGTCGGTCTGCCAAAAAACATGAACGGATCAATTGGCCCCAGCGGGGAGGCTTGTCAAAACTTTGCAAAAGAACTTGAAAGTATTACAGGCCTTTCGGTTATCCTATGGGATGAGAGGCTGACCACTATGGCAGCTGAACGCACACTTATATCCGCTGACGTGAGCAGAAAGAAACGTAAACAAGTTATTGATAAACTTGCTGCAACGATCATTCTGCAAGGGTATATGGACAGCCAAAAAAATTAAAATTGAGGTGAGCCGATTATGGCGAAAGAAGAACGCGAACGCATTATTATTCCAGATGAGAACGGTGACGAAAATTTATTTGAAGTCCTTTTCAAATTTGATGTTGACCAAACGGGAAAATCCTACATGGTGACAATCCCTGTAGCTGATGATTCTGAAGATGATGATACGGATGAAGTCGAAGTATTCCCTTTCCGTTATGAAGAAAAGGGAGACGCAGACGATGATCTGGCATTGTTCCCTCTTGAAACAGATGAAGAGTGGGATATGATCGAGGAAATGTTAAATACATTCCAAGATGATGAGTACGAAACTGAATAATCAATTTTTAAAGAAGATGGATTTGTCCATCTTCTTTTTTGTATTTCATATTACTGCTATTCTCGACAATTTCTGCTAGCAAAAGTATAATTAAACAGTTGGAAGGGGGAAATGAGATGTTACAACTCCAGTCATCTGGGAATTACATAAACGAAAATAAAAAAAAGAAACGTACAAAATCCATCATTTTATCCATAATCGCTCTATTTTTTACTGTAATTGTCTTAATAGCAGGCATTTTATATTTTTATTTTAATAAAAATATCGGAGCGTTTGATTCTAAAAATCAGGAAAACATTACTGTAGAAATTCCGATTGGTTCTTCAACTGCTCATATCGGAAAGGAGCTAGAAGAAAAAGGAATCATCAATAGCGGCCAGTTTTTTAAACTTTATACAAGGGTTAAAGGAGAAGGAGATTTTCAGGCGGGAATATATGAATTATCCCCATCCATGAAACTTTCTGAAATCATAGCTGCTCTTAAAGAAGGAAAGCTGTTTAAAAAACCAGAGCTTGTTCTAACCATTCCAGAAGGATTTAATGTTCCTCAGATTGCTGGACTAATCAGTGAAAATACAGGATATAAAAAAGAAGAAATAATTAATAAAATGACTGAAGAAGCATATTTAAAAGAACTTCAGAGCAAATATAAAAATATCCCGGACGATATATACAAGGAGGGACTTTATTACCCGCTTGAAGGATTTCTTTTCCCTGCTACTTACGAGTTTGATAAAAAGAAGCCTGAACTCACAGAAATGATTGATAAGATGGTAGAACAATCATCAGATGTCATAGCAAAATATGAAAAAGATTTTAAAAAGAGCGGTTATTCTATGTTTGAGATGATTACACTGGCATCCCTTATTGAAGAAGAATCTCAGCGTGATGAAGACCGTCAAAAAATCTCTGGTGTATTTTATAACAGACTGGAAAAAGACATGAAACTCGACTCAGATCCAACGGTCAAATATGCCAGAAAAGATTTTGATGTACAGGTATTATATGAGCATCTTGAAGTGGATTCTCCGTATAACACCTACCGTTATAAAGGAATACCGATAGGACCAATCGCATCACCAGGTGAAAAATCAATCAAAGCTGCATTACAGCCAGAAAAGATGGACGAATTGTTCTTTTATGCTAGACCAAACGGAGAAGTCATTTATACAAAAACGCTTCAAGAACATAATGCTGTATATAAAAAATACAGAGATGAATGGAAAGTATGGCAAGAACAACAATAATATTTTTTAAGGATACTTTCTATAAGTATCCTTTTTTCATCATGTTTCTTTAGTTTAATGAAACTTTCTTAAAAGGCTGAAATCACTCGACTCTCGCCTTCATAAAAAGATTATGTTACAATATACCGGTTGATGTGAAGGAGGCGTGTTACTTTGGTCTCAAATGAAGTAAACCAGTATATCGAAAAATTAATTCCAGCGCGCTCTGAACATGTTCTAAAAATGGAACAATACGCAAAGCAGCACGATGTGCCAATCATGGAATTATCGGGGATGGAAACGCTTTTGACCTATGTCAGACTAAAAAAACCCGCCCGTATTCTAGAGGTTGGAACAGCGATTGGATATTCTGCAATACGGATGGCTCTTGCAAGTGAGGCTTCTGAAATTGTTAGTATTGAAAGAGATGAAGAACGGTACAATATAGCAAAAGAAAATGTAAATGTTCTTGATCTAACTAATAGGATTACATTATTGCTTGGCGATGCGAATGAATTACAGAGTCAGGTAGAACACTATGCCCCATATGACTTTATGTTTATAGATGCAGCTAAAGGGCAATATCAACACTTTTTTGATCATTATTCCACTATGCTGTCAAAAGATGGCATCATTATTACAGATAATGTTCTCTTTAGAGGATATGTTGCTGAGGAAAAAGGTCTGGAGAGCAGAAGACTCCGTTCTCTTGTGAAAAAAATCAGAAGTTTTAATGAGTATATCATGCAGCATCCTGACTATTATTCTTCAATCTTACCGGTTGGAGATGGTATGATGGTGAGCGTGCGAAAGTCTTAAGGTACTGCAGTTTGGAGGAGTAAGAATGGTGAAAAAACCTATCGTAATTGGGGTTGCAGGTGGTTCTGGATCAGGAAAAACAACGGTAGCTAAAGAAATCTATCGTCAGTTTGCAAATCAGTCCATTCTGATCATTGAGCAAGATGCTTATTATAAAGATCAATCTGAAAAATCAATGGAAGAGCGATTAAAAACAAATTATGATCATCCGCTAGCTTTTGATAATGAATTGTTAATCCAGCACATCATGTCACTTCAAGCATATGAATCTGTTGAAAAACCTGTGTACGACTATACAGCGCATACAAGAAGTGATAAAATTATCCCAGTTGATGCTAAAGATGTCATTATACTGGAAGGTATTCTTATCCTCGAAGATGAACGTTTACGTGATTTAATGGATATTAAGTTATTCGTAGATACTGATGCTGACGTACGAATCATCAGAAGAATGGTTCGCGATATTCGTGACCGCGGCAGAACATTAGAATCAGTAATCGATCAATATACTTCTGTGGTGCGGCCTATGCACAATCAGTTTATTGAACCGACAAAAAGGTACGCAGATATTATCATTCCAGAGGGCGGGCAAAACCGTGTTGCAATTGATTTAATGGTGACAAAAATTAAAACCATTTTAGAAGACAAAGCATTATTGAAAAAATGAGGAACCAAATCCTCATTTTTTCGGTATACATGGACAATCTTTGCTTTTAAAGATTTGGCATTCAACTATTGTCCTATTTTTTTATACATACCCTGCCGGAATTAACATATAACGTAACAAGGGTACTGATTATTGAAGGAGTGAAAAACATGGCAGACGAGAAAAAACACTATATGACCCAAGAGGGTAAGCAAAAGCTTGAAAATGAGTTGGAATATTTAAAAACAGAGCGAAGAAAAGAAGTTGTAGAAAGAATTAAAGTAGCGCGCAGTTTCGGAGATCTTTCTGAGAACTCTGAGTATGATGCAGCAAAAGACGAGCAGGCTTTTGTTGAAGCGCGTATCGTTCAATTAGAAAAAATGATCCGTGATTCGGTTATTATTGAAGATAATAAAGATCAATCTGATAACGTTTCCATTGGGAAAACAGTAAAGTTCCAGGAGCTTCCTGATGGTGATGAAGAAACATACGTAATCGTCGGAAGTGCAGAAGCCGATCCGTTTGAAGGAAAGATATCAAACGATTCTCCGATGGCAAAAAGCCTATTAGGAAAGAAACCTGGAGATAAGGTTTCTGTTCAAACACCAGGCGGAGAAATCAGTGTTGTTATTTTAGAAGTAAAATAAGTTCCAAAGAAGGCTTGCATCTGCAAGCCTTCTTTTTTGTTTAAGATGATTTAGTTGAGGCGAAAATGTGGTTAGGGTGGTGACCACAATGTTATCCCGAAAAAGAGTAATAACGGCAGGGGTTTGTTTTTTATCAGTCATTTTATTTTTAATGTACCGTTTAGCAGATATACAGCTGATCTCCACTAAGTCTTTTTCAAAAAATAACGTTAATCTCATTGAGGAAAGTGTGAATCAGCGAACACACCGATTTACGATAAATGATGGCAGAGGCTACTTCCTGGATCGAAATGGAGAGCTTTTATCAACAGATGTAATACCTCAAATTGTTGTATTCCCCAATCTTTATAATGAGGACTGGCCGATAACCAGGATTTCAAATATCCTTCAGATGCCTTCAGATAAGATTGTAGATATGATAAACACATTAAAAAAACCTTCAGCTCTTTCAATACCGAGAGAACTGACGCTGGAGCAAATGAACGAGATCAATGAATTAGAGATTCCTGGTTTGTACGCACAGCTTGTTACAAGGAGAAAGCCGCTTCCATTCGCAAATCATATTATTGGTGCTGTTGGTGAAGACCCAAATTTAATAAAACGAAAATATAAAGACAAATTGGATAAAGGTACTGTAAGTATAACGACTAAAACCGGAAAAAATGGCATGCAATATACGTTTGATCCTTTTTTAATATCTGAAGGAGAAACTCAGTTTATCTATCATGTGGACAGGCAGGGAAATCCGTTATTCGGTCTTGATGTTAAATACCGTTCACAAGCGAACCCGTTATATCCTCTCTATGTTAAAACAACGATTGATAAACAGATGCAGGAAGCTGTAGAAAAATCTTTAAATGCTCATCATCTGGAAGACGGCGGAGCGGTACTGCTGGATGTGGAAACCAATGAACTACTAGCTTTAGCGAGCCGGCCAGTGTTTACGAGTAATACTCTATATGAACACGAAAATAAGATGACAACTCATCAAATCCCTGGTTCAGTCTTTAAGATTGTTACCGCAGCAGCTGCCATTGAAGAAAACAAAATACAGGATGATCGTTTTTATAACTGTGATATGAATATTTACGGCGAAGAAGACGAAAGACAATTAGGGATGCTTAATTTTGAGGATAGCTTTGCTCAAAGCTGCAACAAAACATTTGGAGATCTAGCGAACGAACTGACTGCAGAGCATAAAAACATTATTGAGGAATACGCTTTAAAGTTAGGACTTCTCGAATTCAATGGATGGAGAGGACAAGTCTATCATTTTAAGAATTTTTCACATTTCTATCAAGAAGAAAAAGGACAAATTAGAAACCCGAATAAAAAAACACAAGATTATGAATCACAACTAGCGATTTCACAAACAGCAATCGGCCAGCTGGATGTGAAAATTACTCCGTTGGCAGCAGCCAATATGATGGCTGCAATCGCAAGAGGGGGCTCTTGGTCAGAAGTAAAAGCTGCCAAGTCCGTAAATTTTGCAAATGGAACAGAATTAGTCGAATTCGAGGATCATAAGGCCAAGGAACATTCGTTATCCCCTTATACAATGATGAGGCTGCAGTCTCTTTTAGTAAACGCAGTTAAAAATGAAAAGGGGACAGGCCATGCTTTGCAATCGCTGCCTTTTCAAGTAGCCGGGAAAACAGGAACTGCTCAAAAAGGAGATGGGAAGAGCTTTAATAATAAGTGGTTTGCAGGATATTTTCCCGCAGACAGCCCAAGATTCGCATTAGTAATCGTCGATTTGAAGCATGATTCAACAAATAGGGCCACTGCAGTTTATGCTGATATAGCAAAAGAAGTCATGCAGATCTCTAGTGTAAAAGATAAATAATGGCAGAGAAAGAAGGAAAGAGTATTCCCAGACACCATGGTCGTGGTAAAATAGATTGAGTTTATTTTACTGGGGAGGATACTATGAAACGAAATCAACGTTATGAAACGAGATTAGAAAAGCGAAAGCAAAATCGTTTTTTAAACATAGCAATTGGCTTAGTGTTTTTGTTAATTGTTGTTGTTGCGTTCAATCTTTTCTCTGGTGATGATAACGAGAAGGCGTCAACATCGGTAAATGAACAAACAGAGAGCAGCAATGAAACAAAAGATGATTCCGCTATTGAAATGGAATCTGACAAAGAGGAAAATAATGATGTTTCTGAGGAACCTGATAAAGAAGAAACAGAAACAAATGAAGAAGAGGAAGCACAGTCTGAAACTCCAGAAGGCGGAGGTCCAGAAGGTCCTTGGGAACCGATTGGAACATCGCAGACTGAGCCTCATCAAAAATCATATGATGATCAATCTCAAGACTGGAAAGAGATGGTCCAGGCCATCTCCTATGCTACAAATATCCCAGAGGACGAGATGACTATCTTTTGGTTAGGAAACGGCGGAGGACCTGATCTCTCCAAAGGCACAGTTCAATCCAAAGTCGAAAAGGTCAAGTATGATGTTGAACTGCAGTGGATTCCTGAAAAAGGATGGCAGCCAATAAGTGTAACACCCGTTCAATAAGGAAACAAAAGACAATCTGCTGCTAGGCCGGTTGTCTTTTTTCTTTTATTTTTTATTTGTTAATGCTTCAATAAGGATATGAAACAAATAGGAGTAAATATGAAAAAAGTAAACTATATCACAACACTGATAATCCTAGCACTCTTATTAACTTCTTGTTCCAAAACGAATCAGCCTGAGAAGGTATTATACATATCCGCTGCGTCAAGTCTGAAAGGGCCAGTTACCGAATGGAAGAAGCAGTTTGAAAAGAATCATCCGTCTATTGATATCAAAGTAAACTTTGGTGCTTCTGGAGTATTAATAAATCAAATAAAGAAGGGTGCACCTGCTGATTTAATATTTTCGGCTCAGTCTCTTCAACGATTTATCTCAAGTGAAGATCAGATCGAAATGGATAAAAAAGGAATTATCGCTTCTAATGAACTGGTATTTGTGGCAGGGAAAAAGCTAGATTCACCTGTTCGTTCTTTAGAAGACATTCCTGCATCTAGTAAGCTCGGAATCGGTGATCCCGAACTTGTACCAGCAGGATATTATGCAGAAAAGGCGCTAAAAAACGTTAAACAAATTAAAGCTAAAATTGTATACAGCCAAAATGCCGTACATTTAAAGGGCTTAGTGGAAACCGGTGCTGTAGATTATGCCATTATGTATCGAACAGATGCCTTAGAGAATAAACGGATCTCGATCATTGAGAGTATTCCACAGAATTGGTATCCTGCCATTGTTTATCCCGTATATTCAATGCAGACTGGTAAGGATGAGGCGGAACAATTTTTGAAATATGTTAGATCAAATGTAGGACAGCAAATTTTAAAGAAATATAATTTTAGAGAGAGTGTAAATAATTGATGCATTCATTAGTACTATCTTTAGAAACAGCTTTGATTGCAACATTTTTTGTACTGGCAGCTGGTTTGCCGTTATCCTATCTGTTCGCACGTTTTTCGTTCAAAGGGAAAATAATCATGGAGACATTGTTCAGCCTCCCCTTAATCTTGCCGCCTTCTGTAGTAGGATACATTTTATTGCTGCTATTAGGCAAAGATGGATTAGGAAGACTTGGAATCCAATGGATATTTACCTGGAAAGCTGCTGTATTAGCTGCAGCAATTGTTGCATTTCCTCTGTTTTTCCGTACAGCCAAAGCGGCTTTTGAAAATTTAGATGTTAGCATTATAGATGCTGCGCGTTTAGATGGATCACCAATAAATATATTTTGGAAAGTCAGCGTTCCCCTGGCAAAACACGGGATCATTGCAGCCGTGATGCTTGCTTTTTTAAGAGCGATGGGAGAATTCGGAGCAACTCTTATGATTGCAGGAAATATTCCAGGTGCAACACAAACTGCGCCTCTCGCTATATATGATCATGTTCTTTTGGGAGACGAAAAATCAGCTCTGATATTATCCTTATTTCTTACACTCTTTTCCTTTGTTTTATTAACGATAAGTTCCATATTTTTAAAAAGATCCGGTTAAAAGACTCTGAAAATCATTTCAGAGTCTTTTTTGGCTGTTTCCTAAAAGATAGTTGTTGTTTTAATATGCGAAAGAGAACCGTTGATAAAAAAGTTGATTAGAGCGGAAGGTGCGAGACTCCTGCGGGTGCAGAGGGCCAGGTGAGATACCACAGGTTCAAAGCGCAGAGGAGGCTCACCGCACCACCCCGCGGAAAGCGAGCAAGCTGAAGGGGAAATCAACCACTCAATTGCAACAAAGATTACAAAAACAGCCTTTATTTTTTATAGAAGAAAGTAATTGAAATAAAGATTCAAACATTTGAAAATGTTGAAAATGACTAGAAAATGTGGTAATTTGGAACCTGTAATCGTTTAATTCATAGTATATTGATAGGAATTATATATTTTAACTTTGGAGTGAAAAAAATGGGACGAGAATTTATTGAGTTGTTTGACGAGTGGTCTTCATCATACGATGATACAGTTGCAGGTGTGGATCAAGAATACAAAGAAGTCTTCCATAAGTATGATCATATTCTAGAAACAGTTGCGAATAAATCAGGCAGTACAGTGCTAGAATTTGGGGTGGGCACAGGGAATTTGAGTGAAAAGCTGCTTTTAAAAGGAAAGACTGTTATCGGAATTGAACCTTCCAAGGGAATGCGTGAAAAAGCTTTAAAAAGAAATCCGGGACTAACACTTCATGATGGAGATTTTTTATCATTTCCAAAATTAGATCAGGAAATTGATACGATTGTCAGCACATATGCTTTTCACCATTTAACAGATGATGAGAAAGATGCAGCGATCGGACACTATAGCCAGCTGCTCAAAAAAGATGGTAAAATTGTTTTTGCAGATACCGCATTTCTTCATGAAGCCGATAAACAAGAAAGACATGAAAAAGTTAAGAAGCAAGGTTTTCTCAATCTTTTGAATGATCTTCAGACAGAATATTATACGACACTTGGAGTTTTGGAAGAGATTTTCAAAAAACATGATTTTGATATTTCCTTTGAAAAACTTAATGAGTATGTGTGGCTCATGGAAGCGGTAAAAAAATAGAAATTGGAGAATTAACAAAATGAGAATTGGAATAATTGGTGCTATGGAGGAGGAGGTTGTTCTTTTAAGAGAGCAGCTGACAGAGCTTAAGAAAAATGAACTTGCAGGCTGTGAGTTTTATACAGGGTTTTTAAATGATCAGGAAGTCGTTCTTTTGAAATCAGGGATTGGAAAAGTAAATGCTGCGATTGGTACAACACTTATGATTCAGCTGTATAAACCGGATGTTATTTTAAATACTGGTTCTGCAGGCGGATTTCATACGGATCTGAACGTAGGGGATGTTGTCATCTCCACAGAGGTTCGCCATCATGACGTAGACGCTACCATTTTTGGATATGAATACGGTCAGGTGCCTCAGATGCCTGCCAATTATCTGCCTGATCAAACTCTAGTGGAAGCGGCTGAAAAAGCAAGTGCACGTGTAGAAAATATTCAAGTTGCAAAAGGTTTGATAGCTTCTGGAGACTCGTTCATGAGCGACCATGAAAGGGTTGAAGACATACGGACTAAATTTCCAGCTCTTTACGCTGCTGAGATGGAAGCAGCAGCAATTGCCCAAACATGCTATCAATTTGATGTCCCTTTTGTTATTATCCGTTCATTATCGGATATAGCAGGGAAAGATGCCCGAGTATCGTATGATCAGTTTTTAAAAACAGCATCAAAAAATTCCGCAGAACTTGTACAAAAAATTGTAGAGGAGCTAAAAACACATGACTAAAAAAATGAACGTAGAAAGCTTTAACTTGGACCATACTAAAGTAGTTGCACCATACATCCGCTTGGCGGGTACAACTTCAGGGGCAAACGGAGACGTCATTCATAAGTATGACATTCGTTTTTGCCAGCCGAATAAAGACCACATGCCAATGGAAGGTCTTCACTCAATTGAACACTTAATGGCAGAAAATATCCGCAATCATCATTCTACTGTAGTAGATATCAGCCCAATGGGTTGCCAGACTGGTTTTTATCTCTCAGTTATCAACCATGATAATTATGATGAAATTCTAGAAGTACTTGAAAAAACACTTAATGATGTATTAGAAGCTACTGAGGTACCTGCTTGTAATGAAGTACAATGCGGCTGGGCAGCAAACCACAGCCTTGAGGGTGCAAAAGAGATTGCCCGTAAGATGCTTTCTAAAAAAGATGAGTGGCATATAGTTTTCGCTGAATAGAGGCTAGACATCATGAAGTACTATAAAAATGTGCATGAATTAATCGGTAATACCCCGTTAATGGAGATCACGCAGTTTTCACTCCCAATAGGAGTGCGCCTTTTTGCAAAACTTGAGTTCATGAATCCAGGCGGAAGTGTAAAAGACCGTCTGGGGATGGAACTATTAGAATGTGCCCTGTCTTCCGGAAAGCTTAAACCGGGAGGGACTGTCATTGAACCAACGGCAGGAAATACAGGGATAGGTCTTGCACTTGCTGCAATCAACAAAGGGATCAACGTCTGTTTTGTTATACCTGAAAAGTTCAGTATGGAGAAACAAGAGCTTATGAAAGCCCTTGGCGCAAAAATAATTCATACTCCGACTTCGGAGGGTATGAAAGGTGCGATCAAGAAAACCAAGGAACTCTTAACGGAGCTGCCAAACTCATTTTCTCCATCTCAATTCTCAAATCCAGACAACCCTAATACGTATTATAAAACGCTGGGTCCTGAAATCTGGAAAGACCTTGACGGTAAAGTAGACGTATTTGTTGCAGGAGCTGGCACCGGCGGAACGTTTATGGGAACAGCTCGATATCTGAAGGAAAAGAATCCGCATGTTAAAACAGTTATTGTTGAGCCTGAGGGATCTATATTAAACGGCGGGGAGTCCGGTCCTCATAAAACAGAAGGCATCGGCATGGAATTTCTTCCGGACTATATGGATGTATCCTATTTTAACAGCATTCACACGGTAACAGATGAAGATGCTTTTAACCGTGTAGCAGAGCTTGCCAAAAAGGAGGGGCTTCTTGTAGGAAGTTCCTCAGGAGCGGCATTGCATGCATCCTTAATAGAAGCAAAGGATGCTAGAAGCGGCGATGTGATCGTAACGGTTTTTGCAGACAGCTCAGAGCGTTATTTAAGCAAAAAAATTTATGAAGGTGGCATCTGATATGAAAAGAAAAACACAATTAATCCACGGAGGCATTCCTTCTGATAAAAATACAGGAGCTGTTGTCTATCCGATTTATCAGGTAAGCACATACAAGCAGGATGATGTAGGGGTTCATAAAGGTTTTGAGTATTCCAGAACCGGAAATCCGACACGTCATGCTCTTGAAGAACTGATTAAAGATCTAGAAGGCGGAAAACGAGGATTTGCTTTTGGCTCAGGTATGGCAGCTATAACTGCAGTTATGATGCTATTTGATTCAGGAGATCACGTAATTTTAACGGATGATGTATACGGCGGGACTTACCGAGTTATGTCAAAAGTATTAAACCGCCTCGGCATCGAGTCTACTTTTGTAGATACAACGGATATCGAACAGATCGAAGCAGCTTTAAAGCCAAACACGAGAGCACTCTATGTGGAAACACCAACAAACCCATTATTAAAAGTTACAGATATTGAAGCTGCTGCTAAATGGGCAAAATCAAAAAATCTTTTATTCATGGTTGATAACACGTTTAACACGCCTTATTGGCAAAATCCGATCGAATTAGGTGCCGATATCGTATTACACTCAGCGACGAAGTATATTGGAGGCCACAGTGACGTTGTAGCGGGTCTTGTCGTGGTTAACGATGATAAGCTGGGCGAAGATTTGCATTTTGTACAAAACTCAACAGGGGGCGTTCTGGGTCCTCAGGATTCATGGCTCTTAATCCGCGGTATTAAAACATTAGGACTGCGCATGGAAGCTCATGAGAGCAGCACGAAGAAAATCATTGAGTTTTTAAAAGAACATCCTTCTGTAGAAAAAATCTATTATCCTGGACTAGAAGATCATCCGCAGCATGATATAGCGAAAAAACAATCACGAGGTTTTGGTGGTATGGTATCTTTTGATGTGGGCAGTGAAAAAAATGCAGATGCAGTTCTGAAAAAGGTGAAGTATTTTACACTCGCTGAAAGCTTAGGAGCTGTTGAAAGTCTGATCTCTGTACCTGCAAGAATGACACATGCTTCTATTCCGGCAGAACGAAGAGCAGAACTGGGAATAACAGATGGGCTGATTCGAATTTCTGTTGGAATTGAAGATGCTGAAGATCTTATTGAAGATCTTAAAAACGCATTAAATCATTAATTCCCTTATGAACAGGCGCCTATGCGCTTGTTCTTTTTTGATCACTATTTAGCCATAGTTTTTTCACGATATTGTCAAAAAGTGCTTGGCGGGTCGCTCTCTTACCTATGTTATTCTGTTAATAGAGGTTAGGAGGTAGTAACTGCTATGAAAAACAAAGCTGAACAATTACAAAAAAAGATGGCTGACTACCAGCGTTTTGGTTTTATTTTGTTGGCAGTAAGCACATTCTTCTATTTAGGATTAGTTCTTCCAGTCGAAGATAAAAACTTAATCCAATCCATTACACTAGGAATCGCATCACTAACTTGTTTAGGTTTTACCGCACTTATGTACAATGTTGTGAGAAAGTGCAAGGTGCAATTACAAGAACTTACTAAATAACAATTAATTTCACATACCGTCCCTAAAATAGGGGCGGTATTTTTGTTTTTACAGAATGGAAATAGGGGTATGAATACGGAATAACCATTCCCGGTCATAATAAGTTTTAACAATCTAGAGAGAGAAAGAAGTGGTTTTTTGGGTATTATATGGGCACTTATTACAGCTGTATGCTGGGGAAGTATCGTATTAGTGAGTGAAAAGCTTGGAGGTGATTTCCACAGCCAGACCTTTGGAATGACACTAGGAGCATTGCTATTTTCAATCGTCGCATTTTTTATTGTACAGCCTGATCTTAATATGGCTGTGATTGCAATTGGAGTTGTTTCAGGAATTTTTTGGGTGATCGGACAGCGGAATCAATTTGCAAGTGTTGACTACTTAGGTGTTTCTAAAATCGTGCCGTTATCAACGGGAATGCAATTGTTTGGAACTACTCTTTTTGGAGTCTTGGTTTTTCAAGAATGGAAAACCACAACAGAAATTATTATAGGGATATTAGCTATCTGTGCAATTATAGCAGGAGCATTGTTAACATCACGCCGCAGTAAAAAGGGGAACGAAAAGGATAATCAAAATTTCAAAAAAGGTCTAACGATCCTTTTAATATCAACGGTTGGATATGTTACTTACGTCGTTATTATTAGATGGTTTGAAGTGAACGGATGGCAGGCAATATTGCCACAAGCAATCGGGATGTTTCTCGGAGCCCTTGTTTTATCACTTAAACATAAACCCTTTAATAAATATTCGGTGCGGAATATCTTAACTGGTCTTATCTGGAGCACTGGAAACCTGACTTTGCTTCTTGCCTTGCCGCTGATCGGTATTGCAACTAGCTTTTCTTTATCTCAAACAGGCATTATTATTTCGACACTTGGCGGAATATTTATTCTCGGTGAAAAACGGAGTAAAAAAGAAATTATTTGGGTTATATCAGGATGTGTTCTTATCATTTTAGGCGGTGTGATGCTTGGGTTTACAAAATCGTAAAAGGAGTGGTTTAGAATGTATCCAGATTTAAATGGAAAAACAGTAATTATAACAGGAGCAGCAACAGGTATTGGAAAAGCATGTGCGATACGATTTGGTCAAGAATCAGCAAATGTAGTCATTAACTACCATTCAGATAAGCAAGTTAAGGAAACTGAAAAGATTATTGAGGAAATTAAACATAGCGGCGGAAATGCAGTTGCCGTTCAAGGGGATGTAACAAAGGAAGAAGATATTAAAAATCTTATTCGTTCAGCCGTAGAAACGTTTGGCTCACTTGATATCATGATCAATAATGCAGGAATTGAAAATGAAGTACCTTCCCATGAACTGACTTTAGAAGATTGGAACAAAGTCATTTCTACCAACCTGACAGGTCAATTTTTAGGATGCCGTGAAGCTCTCGACTATTTTCTTGAAAATGATATTCAAGGCTCGATCGTTAACATGTCAAGTGTGCATGAAATCATACCTTGGCCTCACTTTGTCCATTATGCTGCCAGCAAAGGTGGAATAAAGCTAATGACACAAACACTTGCATTAGAATACGCTCCCAAAAAAATACGTATTAACAGCATCGCCCCAGGTGCAATCAATACACCGATAAATGCAGAGAAGTTTTCAGATCCAAAGTTAAAAGAAGGAGTATTGAAGCTAATTCCGATGGGGTACATAGGAGAACCCGAGGAGATTGCAGCAACAGCCGTATGGCTCGCATCAACCCAGGCAAGTTATGTAACAGGACTAACATTGATTGCTGATGGCGGAATGACGCTTTACCCAGGGTTTCAGGCAGGAAAAGGCTGAAAAAAACACGTCCTCTTATTCAGGAGGACGTGTTTTTGTTACACTATCAGAAAGTATAACTTGTTAGCACGATGATATTCGACGTGGCAACAAGTTTAGGTCGAAAGTATAAGTGCAACTAAGGCTGACGCGAAACATCAGCCAAGTTTTCTTTATAACAGAATGCCTGTCAGTGTTCCAATACATAAAAGAATTCCAAAAGCCATATGAAGCATGGCAGTTAATCCGAGAGCTTTGTTCAGCTGCTTTGCTTCCCAAGTGGAGACTGCAATCTGCAGTCCTTTTATTGCAATAGGGAGCGTTATAGCTGCAATCAGACTCCAAACGGGTAAAATATTTAAAAGAACTAATGCAATTAAACTAACGTACGTACCAAGCATCAAAATATAGTACTCAATCCGGGAAGCTTTTCTGCCGATCAATCCGGCAATTGTTGTTTTTCCGATCTGTTTATCTGTATCAAAGTCTCTTAAATTATTTGCATGTAGAATGGCCATTACAAGCATAGCATTGGGTATTGCTGCCAAAAAGATTTCCATATTCAGATTAAGTGTTTGTGTATAAAAAGAACCGACGACCGCTAAAATTCCCAGTGTACTTCCTGAAGCTACCTCACCTAATCCGTTATATGCTAATGCATAACGTGTAGCTGTATAAAAATATCCTACCAATAGTGAAGGAATACCAATAAAAAGAACAACAGGTCCAGTTATTGCTGTTAAAATTAATCCAATCATAATACTCAGGCTAAAGAATATAAGTCCTGTTATATATACTTGGCGAGGTGTCATTTCTTTTCGGTCTATTACACCGGACGGACTTAAAGAACCAGGAATATCTGCTCCTTTCATATGATCAAAATAATCATTTACAAGGTTTGTGCCGCATTGTAAACATACAGCTCCTAAAAGTGTAAGTAAGAAAGCAGTCCAATTGATGCTTGTCCACTGTAAAGCTAAAATCGTTCCAAATAGAACTGGTATGACAGACGCCGTTAATGAAAAAGGTCTTGTAGAAGCGAAAATGACCTTAGGATGAACCATTTGTGTTTCCCCCTTTACGATTATTATTATAATAAAAGTTTGTGAAACTGTACACATAAATAACTTTAGAAAATAAACCCCAATTTTAAAAAAAGAAGGAAACTTTTTAAGAGAATTGAATATCCTTTTAAAGGCTTTAAAATAATTCTTTACAATACTTGGTAAATTGTGTATAATTTGCTAAGGAAAGTAAATGAACAAAAAGGAGGTTGAACACAATGATTTTAAAACTACGCAAAACAAACCAACTAAATAAAAATTTACGTTCGACCGCCCTTTGGAGCAGTATGTCTATTTAATTTGTTTAAAAGACACCGCGGGTCGAATGCCTGCGGTTTTTTTATAACCATTTTTGCACCGCAGGTATTAATCTGCGGTGTTTTTTATATTAAAAATGTAAAGGAGGAGATTGCAATGATAATGATAGGAATTACACTGCTGACTTGGCTGGTAACGGAGAAAGACTCGACCTAACCGAAAAAATAAATTAACTATTTAGGAGTGAATAACTTTATGTTTACATTACATTTGTTTTTTATAACGATTACCTTTTCAATCAAAAGAAACCATAGATCAGAAGAACAATACGTTTATGATAAGAGAGTAAAATCTCTATATGATCGGGCTAAAGAAAAGGCATCATATAATATTTCTTCAATGCTTTAAAAAAAAGATAAGCGCCCTCCGCAATAAGTGGATCGGCGCTTTTATTTTAATGCTGAAGGAAGAAAGTAAGAAAGGTTATCCGTGATGCGATTTCCTACACGATATCCGAAAGCACTTGGTTGTCCGTTAATGATAAAGGTCCCGGTCATCCTGTGTCCCTCAATCGTTCCCTTTTGCGATTGGAATTTCATTGTTGGCAGAGGAACATATTTCTGATAAACACTTGTATATTGTTCATATGTTGTATGTTTGTCTTGATCCAGCAGCCTGCCTTTTTCATCAAATATCCGGACCGTATCACCTTCACGTCCAAAAACCGGCTTTTGCACAAACATCTCATTATTTTCTAGGAAAAGATCAGGTTCTAAATAGGTAGGCAGAAAATATCGAGCGATCCATTCATGTTCTTCTTCTGTAAAATAAAGCGCTCGTTCCTCGTGTAATCCCCAGATGACTGCTAATACAGCTTTGCTCTGTAATAAAAATGCTGAAGGCGGATTTATTATTGCAAGCTTATTTTGAATAACAAGATCAGTCAGGTGCAAACCGATTTCTTCATCTGTCACAACATCTCTATCCTGAATAAGCAATTCAATTGGAAAAGTTTGCCGGTACAAAACATCGATCTTTTTACCTTCTGCATCATAGAGGCCTTCATTTTTTCGGATAATAAGCTGATCCAAAGGGATATATTGAGACGGAAAACCTGATAACTTTTTCAAATAAAGGACTGTTTGCTTATCTTCTATATTTTCATCATGAGATGTAAAAACAATGTTTGGAGAATGTGAGGTTTTTAATCCCCGGTAAGAAGTAAGAATGGCTGAACGAACAGCACGTTTTAATTCATCTTCCTTTCCAGCATTAGGATTATTACTCTCAAAATGTTTTGAAATAAGACCGTTTACCTTAAAACATTCATATATAAAAGTAGGTGTATCACTGTTAAACTCCATTACTTTGTGTCCTTCAAGAGTTTCGATAGAGTCTATTCTGCCGATCACTGTTTTGGGTAGCGGTGTTTGAAACCGGAGGAACGGAAAAAGTGAATCAGGAAAACCTAAAAGCCTTAAAGTATCATCTTCAAGATTTTGAAGAAGTGCGGTTGTTTTAAAAAGAATATGACTCGCTCTAGAACCAAATTCCTTAACGGAATCTACTTTTTCTTTATCAATAAAGTATGGCTCATACAGCGCATATTCTTGCCCGTACATATCTGCCCAAAATTCAGGGATCTGCTGATAGAATTTTTTTCTTTCTTCATTATAGTTCATAATAATAAAAAACCTCCGGCGATACATACATTCATGTAAACTGATATCATAAACATAACAAAATATAAAAGGGATGAGAATATTGGAATTAACCTATTACATAGAAAAAACGGCTGGATATGAACCTTTCTTAACCTATAAAATACCTGAGAACATGCACAATGATGAAAAATATGCGAGACAGTTATGTGAATTTTTTGTTACTGGACACAAAGAATATGAACTCCAATCAAATGAAATGAAAGGAAGCGAAGAGATCTTAATCGTAAAAGAAAAAGGTCCTGCTAGACGTTTTTCTGATGAGCCCAGTTATAAGGGACGAGGTATATTTTTAGAGTTCAGGCAATACAACAGTACAGGTGATATGCCTCTATTACATGTACAGGCATTGAACAGCCATTGGGATGTTATGAGATATCTTTTAAAAGATGTAGTAGAGATACCAAGACAAGGTCAATTCTTAAGAGATTCAGCAGAAATTGATGAAGACCGTTCAGTTTACGTTATGTATGTCGGAGAAAAAATATAAGCATGCGGCAAAAACCGCATGCTTTTTATTTTAATAGGTAAGACATTGTGCGATAACCCATCCAACAGAAAGGCTAAGGAACATAACCAACAGTCCGACTGCTTTGTTATCTGCATCAATGGCTTTCGATATACTGGAACGAATCGCCAAGTGCTCAGCAATAAATAATGCTAGGATTTGTGCGATGATTCCTACTGCTCCCCAAATAAGAAGATCGATTATGCTCAGTGAGTTAGCGATTGAAGACCCGATTACAAAAGCAAGACCAAACAACCGTCCTCCAAGCGATAGCGCAGCAGCTGTATTCCCTTTTCCGATCAACTTGAGTTCTTTTGTTTTTGTCGATAGTTCAAAGATTATAAATCCTGCAAATAAAAGTCCGAGGCCTGTAGCCGCATATAACGCAAAATTTAAAAATAAGTTCATCTTTACAACTCCTTAATTTTTATCCGCCAAAACCTTTGTTGCTCCCAAATCCAGTACTTCCGCCTTTAAAGCTGGAGCTGTTTTTGTAAGCTTTATATTTAGAGTTTTTCAATAAGCTGCTTGTTCCGCTGAAATATCTTCCGCCAAAAAAATAATATCCAAAAAAACGGGAATTTGTATCATCACATTCATAGACACCGTCATCTTCATCCCATTCCCAATCCTGGCACTCAGTGTCTGTTGGTTCAGGAGGAAGCTCTTGAGCCTGGTTGTCATTACAGCCTGAAAGCATAACAGCTACAGAAGCAGATGAAACACCTGCAATAAGTTTTTTCGTTTTATTCATGTTTTCACCCCATTCAAGCCTAATTATAGTTGCAATACGAAGTCTTGAAAACCATTTATTTCTATTATGTTCTATTAAATAAAAAGGTTTCGTGTCATTTTTGATGTACAGACACACCCAAGCCCAGCTTCGCATAAAGATATAGGAGTAAGTATGTCTTGGAGGTGCTGTTATGTCATTAGTAGGTGTGTTGGCCTATTTTTTTAAAGAAGTTATGCTCTTTGTATCATATGTAAAAAACAACGCTTTTCCCCAGCCACTGTCTGAGAATGAAGAAAAGCAGTACTTAAAAGATATGGCAAACGGTGATGAACATGCAAGAGGTCTTTTGATTGAACATAACTTACGGCTTGTGGCTCATATCGTGAAAAAGTTTGAAAATACCGGGGAAGATACCGAAGATCTTATCTCCATTGGTACAATAGGGCTTATTAAGGCAATCGAGAGTTACTCCAGAGGTAAGGGTACAAAGCTTGCAACTTATGCTGCGCGCTGTATCGAGAACGAGATTCTAATGTCATTAGTAGTGCGTTTAAATTTGGAAGAAGAAAAGATGAGGAGTTATGTTTTTTCTTAAAATAATTATATCACATAAAAACTTTTATCATTTTCAAATCTTACATATTAAGTTATTCCACAATACCAGCTAATAGAAGGTCAATAGATAAGCCTAAAAAAGTTTAAAACGACATGTTACAATAATAATGAACATACTAAATAAACTTCAAAAACATGAATTTGAAGTTATTGTAATTAAAGTATTTTATTGGTCTGTATTTAAACCTTAAATACCTCTTTACGATTTAATAATGCATAAATCCAATGGATAAGCTTGTTTGCACAAGCAATGATAGCCACTTTATGCGGTTTTCCTTCTTCGCGCTTTTTATCGTAATAAGCTCTTAGTTTTGGATTGCGATTCTTCGTTATTCCACACTGCACAGCTGTATAGAGGGTTTGCCGAAGGCGTGTAGATCCTCTTTTTGTGATTTTGTTGATGGTTGCCTTAAACTTACCTGACTCAAAAACGCTTGGGTCAATTCCTGCGTAAGCAACCAACTTCTTTGGGTGATTGAACTGATCGATTTCCCCAATTTCGGAGATGATTGTGGCGGCAATCTTTCCACCAATACCGGGGATTGATCGGATAATCTCATATTCCTCAAATTCTTCTGCCAGGGCATCTATCTCTTCAATTAGTTGGGATAGGTGCCTTTGGTATTGAAGAAGAATTTGAATGTACATGGTGAGACTAGTGATATGACTCGTATATAAGTTACGTTTAAAGGGGTCTCTCTCGGCTGCTTCCTTTAGCTTATAGGCTTTCTCTTCTGCCCACTTATAAGAGCGTTTAGCTCCTTGTTTCAGAATCACTTCAGCGATTTGATCCACTGTTTCCTCCTTCACACCTTGTGGTGTTTGATATTGGAGTAACGTTGCTAATGAGGTGGGCGAATATAGGGCTCCGAAAACCTTTTTATATTCAGGAAAAACTTGATCTAATATTGTTAGAAATTGAAGCTTTGTTTGTACGTAGGTTCCTGTCAAAGAGTCGTGTTGACGTGTTAAATTTCGCAAGTTCATTATCCTAATACTCTTTTTCTGGAAAGGTTTTAGGTCCTCGTTTTTGTAATAAAGCTCACCTAAGTGAAAGGCATCAATCGCATCAGTTTTGACTTTTCTTAAACTAGCCTTTTTTGCTTCATATGAAAGAACCGGATTGACGAGATAATAAATGATCTGCTTATCCTCTAAAAACTGTAAGACAGGTTCATGGTAATGCCCCGTCGATTCAAAAACGACTGCCGGAGGTAGACCTGCAACTTTTTCAACTTCTTGATAAAAGCGATAAAAATCGTGTAGCCCCAAAACATTATGCTCAAACGTAAAGCTTTTCTGTAAGGATTCTTCTTTTGTAAAAAGGCTTGTACTTGGGTTTTTCCTTTTGCGACATCCAGGCCAATGACCGGATCCATTCATTATCACATCTCCTCTTTTGTTTTAGCCGGCAGCCCCTGTTATAACTTGTAGTTTCATAGCTTCGCTTTTTATAAGGGATCACGGTCCCAACCAGCCTCAAACATGTTTCTACAAGTAGGGGTGGACAGTATTGCGGACGGGATCTTGCTCCCCCGGGCCAGAACGTCCTCCCCCGGCTACCTAAAGAATAACCTATAAATAGGCTAACCAGATGGAACTGGTTAACCTTATAATACGAACGGGCCAGATTGTGGAGTAACTAAAAATATATTTTTAACATCTGAATTTGTTCATTTATAAGAAAAAGTAATTAGTTAAAAGAAACAGAATAAATTAATCGTCAAAAAAATTACATACGTATATCATTGTAAATTTATAGTGCATTGCTAAAATTTTTATAATTATATACAAATTCAGGAAGGAGAATGCTTTTGAAAAAGCCGACTTCTTAACTAAAAAGGGAGGAAATAATAATGAATCTAAAAATGGTTTTAATTCAAAATGTATTTCTTGTTATTGGTGTAGCGGCGGTTTTTGAATTTTTTAGTATTGAAAGACTTTATTCTATGGTTTAAAAGCCGTGAAAATGGCTTCCGACTTCTTGATGGAGACCATATCGCATTAGATTTTTTAGGAGTTTCATTAAATGAAGAAGGTATCCATTGGCCACATGCCATGAATGCAGGATATGTATTTTTGATAGTCGGTATATTTTTAATATTAGCATCAGTTGGTTTTCTTCTGAGGATAAAAAAAGAAATAACTAAATAACATTACAAACCCATAATTATACAATAAAAAGGTCAACCAGAAATTCTGGCAACCTTATATTACGATCGGGTGCTTTCTATAATAAGAAATGTGCCCTTTATTAATAACTTGGATCAGAATGTTGAAAAAAGAAAGAAGAAAAGCTTTTGGTTAGCCTTTCTTCTCCTTTGCTAGCTTCTCCCTATCTTTAGTTCCAGGTGGCTGTTCAAGCCAATGATGTTTTATCATAATATCTGCTCCACTTTTGGCGTATTGGGCAATCTCGAATGATAATCGTTCATAATTCAGTGCTAAATCATTACGTTGGCTAGCAGCAGCAGCAGTTGCATAATTCCCAGTACCAGCAGAACTTAATAATGCTATATGGAACATTATTAATTTATCTGAGAATGTTTTGGTAGTTGAATTACTAACACATGCATCAGGTAAACGGGGTGTTACGATATCGTTTTCAAGCAAAATAGAAGAAAAGATTTTTATATGTTTATTGGAAATTTCCTTTCCCCTTAACATGAAATTTTGAATTTCTTTTGATGGTGAGGTTTGAGCAAAACTAAGACATAAATTAACACCTATCGCATTTGTTAAAATATTCATATACAAATGAGATATTTCCAATGCGTTTAATGGTCGTTTGTTAGTAAATGGATTCAATCCACTTAAATATTTTTTACTATCCACATAATCGGTTTCTTTAGGAACCTCTATATAAGGAAATCTGGCAAGTATACCTTTTGAAAGGGCAATTTTATTAGTTTGATTATGAAGAGTGGATGTATCAATTAATCCTTGGGTAAAGAAATGACTTATGTCTTCTCTTATACACATAGAGATAAAACCACTAGATGCTAATAAACCAACTTTTGCCATATGATTTACATATGTCAAACAGAATACATTAGAAAAAAGAAAAGGAGCATCCATATTCACGTCTTGTTCAGAAAAACCGTTAGGGACTGCATACTGTTCCTGTTCAAATATGCTAAGTAATTGATCTAACTGATTTGATGCTATATCATATGCAGATTTTACAGCAGCTTTTATTTCTAAATCTTCAATGTGTTTCAGCATAAATCTTAAGATTAATGTAGACATAGAATTATTCATATACGAAGTCCAAAGACAAGCTATTTCAGCTGAGGTTAAATAAATTTTATTTTCATTCATAATGTAAACCTCCTGGGAAGTTATTGCGAAGCATGCAATTTTATGATTCCCTTTTATGAATACATTATGTCTATGAGCGTGATTTTATAAGATTTCTTATTAAACAATCGGGTGCATGT
The DNA here is from genome assembly GCF_023715445.1 of Fictibacillus nanhaiensis. GTDB lineage: Bacteria > Bacillota > Bacilli > Bacillales > Fictibacillaceae > Fictibacillus > Fictibacillus nanhaiensis_D. The sequence continues at coordinate 757,104 of NZ_JAMBOD010000001.1, read as the reverse complement.
GCGGCCGAGCCTAGGTCGTATCATATAACGGGTGGGATTCCCGTCGAGTAAGAACTAGCCATTCGCTCGTAGCGAGTCTTGGAGGACTAAAGGTAACTTTAGTTTTTAAGCGTAGACAGTTAGGTAGCGGGCCGAAAGCCAACTGGTTGAAGGGATTGAGCTCCATAATGATTGTAAGTCGAGAGGGCTGATGCTTTATGCACAGCAGAAAGCTACATTTTAACTTTCGTTAAAGGCAAGAAGGGTAAAACCTCTCTGGAGTCAGAGACCTTGGCACGTTATACATTGATATGATACGGCAACTCGGGAGACCCTACCGGTCTTTTCTTTTTTTTTTAGAAGAGTATGGTGTACAAGCGATAATAAGCAAGGAAACCAAATGTCGATGTAGGGAGTCGGATAGCAGCGTAGTACCAATGAAGTTGGGTAATGCCGATGGAGGAAAGGCTGCTACCAGTTATCACCCTTACTAGGGACACATTTACTACACACAGAGGTAGGTATACTAAATGGAAACAAAACTACTAAGGATAGCAGAATTAGCAAAGTCTGATCCTAAAATGAAATTTACATCTCTTGCACATTTATTAAACAATGGAGCACTAACTCAATGTCATCACGAATTACCCAACAAGAAGGCAACCGGGATTAAAGGTACGACTAAAGAGCAATACAGTGAAAGTTTAGAAGAAAATATAGAGGAATTAGTAAGAAGACTTAAAAGCAAAAGCTATCGTCCTGTTCCAGTAAGGAGAATGTATATTCCAAAGCTCAATTCAAACAAGAAAAGACCACTAGGAATACCGGAACATGAAGACAAGGTTGTTCAAAAAGGCATTACGAAGATAATGAATACCATCTATGAAAATGATTTTCTAGACTGTTCCTTTGGATTCCGCCCAAACCGTAGTTGCCATGATGCTTTGAAAATACTGAACTTCTATATTGAAAAGAGGTCAGTAAATTATGTAGTAGATGTCGATATTAAAGGATTCTTTGACAACGTTGACCACAAGTGGATGATGGAGTTCTTAAAACTGCGAATCACTGACCCTAACCTACTAAGAATAATTGGTAGGTTTCTTAAAGGTGGATACATGGAGGAAGGTAAGAAATACAAAACAGACAATGGCACACCGCAAGGTGGAGTAATATCTCCCGTATTAGCCAATGTGTATCTCCATTATGTCCTTGACTTATGGTTTGAGAAAAAGGTCAAGAAACAATGCAAGGGACAGGCATATATAGTAAGGTATGCAGATGATTTTGTGTGCTGTTTTCAACATCAGAACGAAGCTCAGGAATTCTTCCAATCATTAAAATGTAGATTAAAGAAATTTAACTTGGAAATAGCCGAGGATAAAACCAAAATTATTCCCTTCGGGCGGTTTGCCGAAAAATATGAAAAGCAAAAGGGAAATAGTAAACCAGCAACCTTTGATTTTCTAGGCTTTACACACTATTGTGGGAAAAGTAAACAAGGGAAATTTCGGGTGAAACGGAAATCGAGCAGAAAGAAAGTCCAAGGTAAATTAAAAGAGTCTAAAGAATGGCTGAAGAAGAATAGGAATAAAGATATTCATATGATCATGGATAGATTTAGACGCTCGCTTATAGGTTATTACAACTATTATTGCATCACTGATAATATCCTAAATGTTAGCAACTTCAAAGACAAAATCGAGAACTTACTGTTTAAATGGCTCAATAGAAGAAGTCAAAGGAAATCCTTTACATGGGATAAATTCAAACTATTTCTTGATAAACATCCACTACCTTCACCAAGAATTAAAGTGAATATATATGAATTAAGAAAAGAGATTAGCTACATTCTGTGAATGATGACTAGGAGGAGCCGTGTGCATTAATAGTGCAAGCACGGTTCTGTGAGGGGATGGAGTACAATTACCGTAAGGTAGAAAGGCTCCGTTCTACTCGACTTCTTCAAGAAGGAGAAGTGCACTTTTTTATTGAAGTAAAGATTACTTAAAATTATTATAGGAAGAGGAATAAATAATGAGTATCTTTATATCCGTTATATCATTGGTTTATTTCGGGATATTTGTATGGCTAATTTTTTCGACACTTGTAGATATTACTGAACAGTTGAAAGAACAGAATGGTATTTTAAAAGAATTGGTTCGAGAGAGAAAAAACAATTAAATACTAGGTTATTACAACACATTTTAGTCATTATAAATATTCAACAATCGGGTGTTTTAATGGAATAAGTATATAAGAAAACGACCTGAAATAAATCTGGTCGTTTTGATTTTTTTTACACATATCTAATTACAGTGTATTTTATCTGCTAATTAGTATGTGATTTATACTGTTTTTTTACTTTGTACTCCAAAAGAAAACCCGTTAGAAAAACAAGGGGTTTCTCTGCAAGCTAAAAGCTCTAAGGGATGATTCCTTGGAGCTTTTTAACTGCTTATGTTTGGCTTGGGACTTTGATCGCTTTGATCATCTGTCGAATTGAACCGAGATGGTAGGCGGAGTGAGCGATCGCTCCCAATAGACCATTCGATGTCTGTTCATCTAAGGAGTCAAGTGAATCAATCTTTTTAAGTAGTGTTGTGTATTCTTGTTGAAGTTCTTCATTAAATTGTGCCCATGTGATTTTATCAACGTTTGTGATTTTCCAAGATGCTTCCCAGTCCTTACTTGGTTCTTCTCCATTTAAGTAGGAATTCGCAACCCATAAGTAATAACGGGTATGATCCGTTTGTGCGGCGGTTGTCGTACCATTGACAGGTATCGAAGCATCTTCTGCCGATAATTTTCCAAGCGTTCCGAATAAACCACTACCAGGCTTCGCTTCTGTGTACCAGCTTGCGTTTTCTTCAGGTCCATCAAATGTTTCCTTCAACAATGTTCTAACAGCTACCAACATCGGATTGTCCATCTCAGTACCTCCTGAATTTGTTTTTAACCATCAAAAATACTTTAGATGGTTATAGATTAACCTAGTTGTTTCTAACTGTCAATATGTATTATGATGGTTATAGTAAAGGAGTTTTGATCATGTCGGAAACGAACCCTTATATGATGGTCGGAGAACGTTTGTGTATGGATTTCATCAATACTGTCAGTTGGCGGGAAAGTGGTGAGAAAAGGCGGGATTGGTTTACGAGTTACGTCAAATTGGTCGACTGGTGCATCCATGCTGAAGTTTTGACCGGACAACAAGCAAAAGCTCTTCTTTTAGAAGCGGAGGAGAAACCGTCTGAAGCGGAAGTTGTTCTGAAGCAGGCAATCGAAATGCGGGAAGTCATGTATCGAATCTTTAAGTCCATTTCAAAGGAAACATCGCCCCACCCGCCAGACCTAGAACGTTTCAATGAATCTGTGAGCCACTTTTATCAAACTTTGCAAGTAATCCATGAAAAGGATTATTACACTTTGAAGTTCAAGCATACCGAGAAAAACTTGGACACTATGCTCTCTCCGATTTTGCAATCTGCTGTAGATTTACTCGTTTCTAAAAACGACCTAGAACGAGTCAAACAATGTGAGGGAGACCCTTGTGGATGGTTATTCTTCGATACGAGCCGGAACCGGAGCCGCCGCTGGTGTTCAATGGCCGATTGCGGCAATCGTGCCAAAGCACGACGATTTTACCAAAAAGAAAAGTGACCATACTCGGTCACTTCCCTTCGATAGGTGCTGTTCATTTTTAGAAAGACTTTGAGTGCGGTATCCAGTTGAAAAACAATAATCTATATTACAATTATTCATTAACTGTTGTATTACTTAGTGATCCAGCTGCCAAATCAGGCAGCTTTTCTTATTGGCTAAAGGACAGTATTCCTGTTATGAACTAATATAGTTGTATTCAACGAACAGGTGCATTTCTCCAATAAGGAGAAGTGCACTTTTTGTTATATAGGGTTGTTATTTAAATCAATTTCAACTTACTTACCTATAATGGATACTTCTTCATCAAAAAGCTTTCCCAGAAAAACCGGGGTTGTAAAGAAATTATTTCACATTCTTCTTTAAATGCTCCAATTGAAAGGACATAAATTTTTTTAGTGTTTAAGCAATATTCTAAAGTTAATCATATTGAAACAAGAATAATCAAACCTTTTATGTTCAAACTAACTTTAGAGGTGGGATTATTGAAAAAGCGCGAAATCAAAAAGCTTCTTAACAAAGACGTTCCGGTTGAAAAAGTACAACAGATCATATCCGATATTCCCCTAAATTCTATCAAGTTAAAAGAATTACTTATTCAAATATTTCACAACACCTCTGATTTGAAGTTTATAAAATTCTCAAATCTAACTCTAGTTTATATTGATAATCAAATTGATAAGCATGAATTAAATAAGAATATAATAGGTAAGTTACAGAAAGAACGTACATACACAATACCTGAAATTGTATCAAACTTAGCCGTCAGCGATTTGGAAGAGTCAAATGAAATACAATTTGTGGTCCTTTCCATTCTAAAGGGGAGTGCAGGGGTTTACATTGAAGGGGAAAAAAAGATCATACTAGCCAAGATTCCTTCAGAAAATAGCCGGTCTATAACCAAGCCGGAGAATGAATCTCAAGTAATTGGTCCACAAATCGGGTTTAATGAGAACCTTTCAACGAACGTATCAATTATCAGAAAATATATTAAAACACCTGACCTTTGTAACGAGCTGTTCTTATTCGGAACTCGAACGAATACACCCGTATCATTGTTATACATAAAAGGAGTAGCCTCTGAGGAACTTATATCCCGGCTACGTAAGAAGTTAAGGAAAATAAAAATCGATGGTATGCTGGACAGCGCGGTACTCAATCAATTAATCAATGATGATTATTTATCGATATTTCCCCAGATGTTATTAACAGAAAGACCAGATCGGATTAGTGATGGTTTATTAAATGGGAAGATAGCCCTGATTGTCGATGGGAGTACAATGGCTATCTTGTGTCCAATGTCTTTTCTTGAGTTCTTTCATAGTAGAGAGGATTATAATGTACGCTGGCCAATAGCTACCTTTGTAAGATTGCTTAGAATTATGGCTATGTTTCTTTCGGTGTTCTTTACCGCATTATATGTGGCGGCGTTAACGTTTCATTACGAAATAATCCCGCAAGCCCTTTTGGTCCCCTTAGGTGAATCAAGGTCAAGAGTTCCTTTCCCGCCACTCTTTGAAGCTGTACTATTAGAGTTTATCATTGAACTTCTTCGAGAAGCTGGTGCCAGGTTGCCGACTAAAGTAGGTCAGACAATGGGTATTGTTGGAGGTATCGTTATTGGGACTGCAGCGGTTCAAGCAGGCTTTACAAGTAACATCCTCATTATAATCGTTGCTCTTGGTGCGTTAGCTTCTTTTACGACTCCAAGTTATACGATGGGTAGTCTGATCAGGATCATTCGGTTCCCTATCCTCTTCTTAGCGGGATTTTGGGGGTTTTATGGAATCATGTTCGGTTTCTGTCTAACATTAATCCATTTATTACGACTTTCTACGTTAGAGAGTCCTTACATGGCACCATTCTATCCACCTCGATTAAAGGATTGGTCAGATAGTGTGGTCCGTTTGCCCTTTAATTTAACTTACAAGCGACCTGCATTAACGCGTCCAAGGGACGAACAAAAATATGATCCAGATGAAACAAAATAGGGCGGTGTAAATAATGGAGGTGGTACTTAAAATAAAGTCACACTATCTTTTCAACGCATTCTTAATATTCTTTGTAGTTCATGCGACTCAAATAGGTGTTGGTGTGCAAGGGTTTCAAAGGATCATCTTTCAAAATGCCCATCAGGATGCTTGGATTTCAGTAATCATCTCAGGTGTTGCGACTAACCTGCTCGTCTTTATGATTATTAAGACGCTAGAATTATACAGTTCAACTGACATATACGGAATCCATCATGACCTCTTTGGTCTCATAATAGGAAAGCTCTTAAATGTTAGTTACATTTTCTACTTAATCATGAGTTTTTTTGTTGTACTGCGGAACTATATAGAAGTTATACAAGCATGGATCTTCCCGGAACTTCCTTTATGGTTTTTATCTTCATCTATGTTGTTACTTGTCATTTACGGTATAAATTCAGGAATCCGAAGTATCGTAGGAATCGCTTTTTTTAGCGTGACCCTATCACTATGGCTCCTAATCTTTATCGCATATCCTATGAAATATGCTAATTGGAAACAGATGCTGCCAATGTTTGAGGCGGATATGATTAGTTTGTTAAAAGGTGCTTATCATATGACGTTCACGGTATTAGGCTATGAAATCCTATACACGATCTATCCCTATGTGAAGGAAAAGAAGAAGGTACAAAAATTCGCTCAACTAGGGGTGGTCTTTACAACTTTAATCTATACGTCTCTTATGGTCGTTTCAACTGTTTATTTTAGTGGTGAACAGTTGGAAAGAACAATATGGGCGACTTTGTCTTTGTTTAAAGTAGTCAGGCTCCCTTTTATCGAAAGATTTGAATATGTTGCAATTACTTACTGGATGTTAATCATCCTGCCAAACTTAATTTTATACATGTGGTCTGCTAGCAGGGGGATAGAACGTATTTTCAACATCAAGAGTAAAAATACAATCTGGGGCATTTCTATACTCACGATAATAGGTATACAGTTCTTTGTTACACGGAACCAAGTAAACACTTTAAACGGAGTCTTTGCTAAGTTTGCTTTCTTTGTAGTCACTGTCTATCCTGTCATTCTATATCTTTTTGCATTGGTAAAACGGAAACTTTTGAAAAAAGGGGCAAGTTAATATGAAAAGGTGGTGTACATCATTTTTTCCATGGATTGTTTGCTTAATTTTACTGAGTGGTTGTGCTGAAAAAAAAATCCTAGAAGAAATCGGTCTGATCACGACAGTAGGTTATGATTTAGAAAAAGACAACAAGGTTAAAGCGACCTTAGTTGTTCTACAGATCAACCCCGAAGCTGCAAGGAATATTGACGTTATTGCAAGTAAGGCCCAAACCAGCAAAGGTTCCCGTTTAGATGCGAATCTTAAAGCATCAAAAAAGCTTCAATCAGGGCAGTTACGTGTAGCCCTTTACAATGAGGAGATTTCTAAAAAAGGGATAAAACCTTACGCTGATACTTTGGCTAGAGATCCTTCTATCAGTGATCTTATCTATATTGGAGTAGTCGAAGGAGCTACCGAAGATCTCCTAAAACATGATTATAAAAACATTCCTGATATCGGGCAACATTTGTTCAATCTGATCGGGCAGCTGACGGATAGGGAACAGATCTCAAACTCGACACTCCAGGAAGTTCGACAAAGTTATTACTCCATAGGAATTGATCCGGTCCTACCGTTGATCAAACGAAGCGGTAATTCTATAATCGTAACTGGCAACGCGATCATGAGAAATGATAAGATGGTCGGTAAACTCTCACCCGATGAAAGCTTTTTTGTAAAATTAATTCGTGATGAGTACCGTACGGGAAGTATTGAACTCACATTCCCAGTAAAAGATATACGAGGTAAGAAACACAAAGTAACAACAGTCATCGATACCATTAAGAGTTCGAAAAAAGTAAAACTTGTTGATAAAACACAACCTCGGTTTGATATCGATTTGGATGTAAAAGGAAGATTATTAGAACTACAGGGAGAACTCGACCTAAAAAACCCTAAGAACATCCAATTGCTAGAAAAAGCTATTGGTCTTAAGTTAAAACTAGAAGCACAAAAGGTAATCGCCTATTGCCAGGAGCGTAATTCTGATGTTTTTGGATTCGGGGAGACTTACAGAAGTTCTGTCCGATTTGCGAACTTGACAAGAAAGGAATGGCATCAAAAATATAGAACCATGAAATATGGTATTTCAGTCGATTTCAAACTCATTCGAACCGGTATTACAGAGTAATTAAAAGAGTAGGTAGCTGCCTACTCTTTTAATAAAATAAGTTTCTAATACCCAAAAAGAATATTGATCCACATCTATGTTGTTATGCTTACTTAACACAAACCATGGTTTAATTAAGAACGAACCTAGATGGAAAAAATGAAGGGAATCTTCAACCAAGCATTTATCGAATTACAAGCAGAGTAAAGGATTTTAATTTTATAGGCTTAATTAGTACCTACAGAGTTTAAAACGGTGGTTGCGGCATATTTCAGTCGCTTTTTTTTTTTGAAAAAATTGATAACAAGTAAATAAACTACCGTGTCTATATTTTGGTGGGGCAGAGAATTGGTTAAGAATGCTTGTACTACTCCCCTTAATTCCTTTTGTTCTTGCTTATCACACCAGAAAAGCTAAGCAATCTTCTAATTAAGACTGTTCAACGGGTATATTTCTTCAGAAAGAAGAAGTGCATTTTAAATTACTAAAGTACAGAGGAAACGAATGATTTCAACATTTATATTCAGTATTGCAACAGCACTCAGCATTATCAGGGTGCTGGTATTCAATATGTACAAGCACTTTCTAATTTATCTCATAAAATATTATAATCGAAGGTTTACCTTCGAGAACTAAAGGGGGTTTTAGTTATGAGTTGGAAGGAAAGTTCTTCGAGCAACCATTCTTGTGGTTGCCATAAGAAAGATGATTGTAAACATCATGATTGTGGCTGTCACAAAAAAGACGATCATAAACATCACAAGTGTGACTGCCATGAAAAAAGAAATAAGTGTGACAAATGTAGTTGGAATAAACATCGAAATGATAACGAATGGCGAAGACGTTGTAGAAACAGGTTAGAAAGAGTTCAAGTGGTTTCAGGAGCTAGAAACAGTGCTTCAGACAATAGTTCAGACAATGGGTCTGGCCATGGATTTGGAGATTGCAGTCATAAAAAGAGAAAGAAAAGATGATATATAAACGAACAAACACCTGTGAAATTTGAAAACAAAAAGGTGCCTAATTGGGTACCTTTTTTTATTTCAAATTAAAATTTGGAATTATCTGCTAATTTTGATTAGATAGTCCTACATCTTCTTATACAGCAAACGGGTGCTATTGCTGTATAAGGCGACGGCCATTACTCAAGAAAGAAAAGTGCAGGATATAGAAAGTAAAACTTTATTTGGTAAATTCATGAATATTCTTTTTCGCGGAATTATTAAACGGACATTGAAGAAACAAATGACTATATTAAAAGATAATGCGGAAAGATCATCCCGTTAAGATCGTCCATTCTTTACAATACACTTTCTTTTTCTTCACAATTCATAGTGTTGCAGTTATCAAAATTATTAGAACGGGTGGAAACGAATGGATTTAAATCAATCAATAGAATCTATTAATTACTTAGCAGTAATAGTCTCAGCACTCTCGGCATTTTTTATAGGTGGTCTATCTATGGTATTCTGTTATATGCGGAAAAGTCTGGATGGCGGAAAACGGCTTTGATGATAAAACTCTAAAAAATAACAATATGACGAAAATTTTTGGTGTTGCCTTTATATTATCCTTAATCATATCTTTTGTTTTGGTTTTGTTTTTAGGACCAGAGAGAGATGCTATGACGGGTGCTTCAGCAGGGTTCATGGCTGGACTTTTTTGGGTAGCGGCCGCAATGGGAATCACCTATTTGTTTGAACGAAAAACAATAAGACTGTTTATGATTAATGCCGGCTATCATGTCATCACATTTACAATAATGGGGTTAATCTTAGGCGGTTGGAGATAAAGAATAACTACAGAACATTGAATGCTTCTACTGTTAAAAGGAGTAATTTATAGAGGAGGGCAGCCCGTGCGGCTGCCTTTTTGTATTTCGCCCTTTGTCTTCCGAATCGTAAAACGGAAAAACCGGACTAACCTTGCAGCAGGAAGGACACCCGAACCTTACCTGCAGCAAGATAAGCCGTTTCGCCATACGTTCAAGGGGCAAAAAACTTTTCATTCGCTTTTGCTCACACCTAAAATTTTTTTTGCTGGGACCCTTGACCTCTGTCTATTCTCGTTTTCATCTCCATGTCAAAGGGGCGAAAATCCTTCCCTTAGGGAATAGGAATCCGCTTCGGAAGACAAAAATTGATGAGGAGGAGAAAGACATGAAAAAAAGTGTTTACGAGATGGTGACACAGAGGATCATCGAAGAGCTTGAAAAAGGCGTAGTACCATGGCAAAGGCATTGGATGAACGGTGGAGGCGTGAATTGGAAGACACAAAGACCATACCGGGGCATCAATGCCTTCTTACTTCCAGGTGGAGAGTATGCGACGTTCAAGCAGATCACCGAGGCAGGCGGAAAGGTGAAAAAAGGAGCAAAGTCCCATATCATTGTGTTTTGGACATGGCTGGAAAAAGAAAATGCTGAGAATGGAAAGAAAGAGAAGATACCTTATCTTCGGTCTACCGGGTGTTTGATATCGTGGGGCAAGTTGAGGGATTAGAGAGTAAGCGGAAAGACATCATCCTCGAACATGAACCGATCGATAAAGCAGCATCACTATGCTTTATTCTTAACAGCTTAAAATAAAACCCACTTCTATTTGAAGTGGGAATTCATCAATCCAGTTTTTATATTTTGTCTTGCTCTATACAACCTTGATTTTACAGCTGCACGTGATATGTTGAGCTTATGAGCAATCTCTTCTTCTTTTAGGCCATCCTGATACTTCAGGTTAAATATACTGCGTTCTTTTGGGTTTAAGTTCATTATCTCTTCAGAAATTTCCTGCTCATCGAACTGTGTTATCTCTTTTGCTCGATAGACTGCTTTTAGCCATTCATTCTCTATCTTGTTGAAGTCGTTGTAATCTGTAAGTGTTTCGTTCGTCTTCTTGTCTCTTCTCATAAAATCAATGGCTGTGTTTGAAGCAATCTTTGAAAGCCAAGGTCCAATCTTTGAAGAATCCATTATCGTATCCATCTTTTTAAAGGCTTTCATGAATGTCTCTTGAATGATATCTTCTGCCAAAAACACGTCTCTGCTGATCTTGATCGCGATCGCATAAACTCTCTTATAAAATTTTTGATAGATCGCCGTAAAATCCAACGGATCTAAATGATTGCTGATGGTCGACACGAATGATCTCCTCTCTGTTTACTCAAAGTGTTCCTTGATAAAACTTGGAACCAACTGTTCTGCGAACGTGTGTACCTCTGTATATGGATGATCTTTATAATAAAAGGCGATCAGGTATTCTCCTCTTTCTCCGTAGCTGAAATTACGCAATGCCTCTTCGAGGTTATCCTTTTCGGTGACCTTTATGGCTTTTCCCTCTTGGATCATCTCCTTGACCCATCCTTCATCAACCTCTTGCATCTGAGGATCTCTTTTGACCTCTACATCCTTAAACACAACGGCATATTCAATGTCATCTGGCGTAACTACCACATCCTTAAGCTTCTTTTTAGATTCCAGGAGGTCACTCAGCTCGTCGTACCCTGACTTAAAATCCAAGTTTATCCTCTTGTTATTATCTAGTGCCAATTCTACATAAGAGAGAGATGCGCGGTCTGTCGTCACTTCCTCGAAGGTCTCGTTTTGAATATCCTCTTTTAGAGCTTCTAAGATTTGTGAAATTTCCGTTGGATCAGAAACAGAGAGGTTCTTGGAAACAGGTCCAGATGCACTAAAGCGAATACGGTCCACTTTTGTTGGATCTACGGTTAAGAGGGGATAATTCGCTTCTTTATATTCGAGTGATTCATATACCGGCTTCAAGTAAGAAGCATATTGCTTCTTTGATGGTATTTTATATTCGCGGGTGAGCCTGCTTCCATCTTTAAGTTCATAGAGAATAAAGATCTGATCCTTTGCGCCGTTCGTCTCACTTTCTTGGATCAGCTGTTTATGAAGGGCATTCACCGCCCCTATGTTCTCGGGATCTGAATAAAGTTTCTTTTGATCGTTGATGAATACAGGGTCCTCTATTTCCTTGAAATCATAGTAGCCGTCACCAACATAAACACCCTTGATGTCCTGAACTTCTGGAACTCTTTTTTCGTAACCCGTAACATCGAACTGAAACAGGAAGAACAGGGCAGCAATTATCACAACATATACGGTATAGCCTTTTATCTTTGTAAACACCCTCCATGTTTTCTCTACGATCATCTGAGCGATCAAATATCCGATCAAGGATCCTACGATATAGCCAAAGACGATCCAGAATGAGCTCTTTTGTGTCTCACCAAAATATAGTCCTCCGAAAAGCATCATGCAGAAGGTGACACCATAGATAAACACTGGTTTTAACTGCGGAAACCCTACAGCTTGCGAAACCATCTCTGTCTTTCGAATCTTATAGATCTGTAGAGCTAGTACATAAAGAACCGCACTTAGGATCAGATAGATTACGAGTTCTGTAGATCCCATCTTGTCGTTGATCAATCGGTCCACTATCGTAATGGGTGAGTATTTCTGAAACTGACTATCTATATAATAATTATGCGGGAATCCTTTTAATAAAAAAGATAAGTTAAATGCCGTTAGAATACTTATTGCTAAAGGGAAGATCAATAATACGAATGAAAAGATACCTTGCATCGCTGAGATCCCAGTTAACATTCCTGCAAACACCGTCGTGAAGAATATGAAAACTGCTACGATAACTGTCGTCAACAACCATTCACGTAACTCTACCGAAGTAAAATAGTATTCTATGTTCATCGTACTGTGCATGATGAAGAGAATAAGACCAACTATTAAGATAGGGAGTACTAACAATATGATCCCCATGCTCACATAGTGGTTATAGATGCTAGAACGCTTAATCGGTAAGCTGTGCATAAAGTCTGAAGCGTTTTTCACATGCATATAACGGAATAAAAATATGGCGAGCAGGATAGGGATACCGAACATGAGAAAAACCTGAATCTCCAGCTGGATTGAGAATAGATTTAAATAAGTCTGATTGTAGCTTCCATCCGGTCTCGTGTAGTCCATCAGAATTCTTAAAGGTATGGCAAATACTAAGCCAAATAAGTAAACGATACCTACCCAGCCTGTGTTTCTTAAACTCTGAGCGACAATCTCTTTATTAAACCAAGATGTTCTTGATGGCATATCCCGCATCCCCCATTTCATAGATAAAGATCTCTTCAAGTGTTAATGGCAGCATGTCGAAAATATCAGGTTCAAACGTCTTAAAATGAGACATAATATCAGTATTGTTGCCTCTTACGATGCAAAGCAGAACACTGCCTCGTTCTTCTTTATATAAAACGTTAAGGTCCTCAAAAAGGTTGGATGGCACATCCTTTTTAAACGCTACCTGTACTTTGTGAACGTCTGATTTCAGGTCGTCCAATTCTTTTTCAAGAATAATGGTCCCTTTATGCAAGATGCCGATATGGTCGCATATGTCTTCAACTTCACGCAAGTTGTGAGAGGAGATCAGCACCGTCATCTCTCGTTCTGCTACATCTTGAACAATCAAGTTTTTCACTTTCTTTCTCATTACGGGGTCTAGTCCATCCAACGGTTCATCCAAGACGAGGATTTTCGGCATGGCAGACATAGCAAGCCAAAATGCCACTTGCCTTTGCATTCCTTTTGAGAACTTATGAATCTTTTTATCTATATCGATCTCAAACACTTCGTTTAGTTTTAGAAATCGACTCTCATCCCAACAAGAATAAATATTCTTATAGAATTGAGCCGTCTGTCTGATCGTGTACTGAGGAAAAAAGTAAAGCGTGTCTGGAATAAAAACAACTCTATCTTTGATCTGTACTTGTTCAAACAGCGGACTATCATCAATGAACACATGCCCCTTATCCTGAGTAAGGATACCGCTTACCGTTTTAAGAAGTGTCGTTTTTCCTGCCCCATTCGACCCGAGCAGCCCGTAGATGGAACCTTTTTGAACCGTGAAGTTGACCCCTTTTAATACAAGTTGGTTTTCATAACTCTTTTCCATGTTAACTACTTTAATCATTTGATCGACCTCCCCCTAAAGACGATTCAATGTCAGCGATTAACCTCTCTAGTTCTTGAGAAGACACCCCAAGATACATCGCTTCCGTTAATAGCCGTACCAGTTCCTTTTTTACCTTTTCGAGTTTTTCTATATTTACCGATTTTACCGTCGCATTTACAAAGCTTCCTTTTCCTTTTAGGGAATAGATATAACCTTGTGTCTCAAGTTCTCTATAGGCTTTTTGTATGGTATTCGGATTGATAGTCAACTGCTGTGCTAATGTTCTGACCGAAGGCAGCTGATCGTCCACTTTCAATACATCGTTCATAATAAGCTCCTTTAGCTTTTCAACAAGCTGTTCATATATTGGCTTTCTGCTACGAACATCTAAATCAAACATCCACACACTCCCTTCTTAGCATGCTGATCCACTGTATCTACTGTATTATTATTATTAGTACAGATTTGATTATATACCAAACTTGTATAAAATTGGTAGTGTTTTTTGGTAAAAATATTTTTCGGGAATCTAGGAGGATGATTAGACTAACCTGCGACCAGTTGAGGTTTCTATTCTGAAGTGGAAGTGTCGTGACATGTAGCTCTTAACCTATAGTTTCGAGCATCTGCAGATTTTACTGTAAAATAACTATAAACATTGCCGCCTTTATGTAAGCAGTAACATTAGGATAACTTGGCGATTATTAAAGCATAATAATTGATAAGATAAGTTAAATAGACTCTTAAATAAAAAAAGGCGGTTGCACTTATAATAGTAGGTGCAACTTTTTCTTATATCACATTCTCATATTGTATAAAATACATCATGAAATAATATTTGTATCACCTTACAAGGAGGGGACGAAAGGCTCTGCATGTGTATGTAGGCGTTTTTGTTTCTTTGGAATTGACATTTAACCCTTGGGAAACTTAACAAAACCTTTGATATATTTGTGTTGGAATTTCGTATATTTAAAAAGCAGCCGTACCTTTTCGGCTGCTCATTTTTATGTGTGATAATTGCTTAATTTGTTTTTGTTGTTTTGGATAACAACACTTTTCGAAGTATTGTTATCAAAGCTGTTCTAGAAAAACAACCTGTGCAAAACAAACAATATTTGCAAAAAAAGGTTAAAGATGCGTTTTACGATGCGAAAAATAGAAAGTGGTCAAGCTCTATCTGCATACCTTCTAAAGAGGTGATGCGGGATGCATATCAAAATCAATGAAGGTAATTCTACTGACAAGATTCGGTATTCTTGCTACTCTTATCTTAAGGAAAAATATAGAAGGGAGAAGCTTAATGATTGCGATCTATGCAAGGGTGAGTACAGAGGAACAAGCGAAGAAGGGATTCAGCCTAGAAGATCAAATCAAGGAATGTCGGAAGAAAGCGCAGAGTGATGAAGTGATTGAATATGTAGACCGAGGAGTTTCTGGTGAAATCCTTGATCGTCTTGCATTGACTAAATTACGAAACGATGTACGTAATGGACTGGTTACGAAAGTAATATGTTTAGATCCTGATCGGCTTTCGAGAAAGCTGATGAATCAGCTCATTATAACTGATGAAATTGAAAAACGCGGTGTGCAGCTTGTTTTTGTAAATGGTGAATATACAAAGACACCTGAAGGAAATCTTTTTTACAGCATGCGCGGCGCGATTGCAGAATTTGAAAAGGCAAAGATTAATGAACGCATGAGTCGTGGAAGAAAAGAAAAAGCAAGACAAGGAAAAGTGCTTCGAAATTTTCAAATCTATGGATATGATTATGATAAAGAGTTGGGAAAAATTATCATAAATGAAGATGAAGCTAAAATTGTCAGGCTAATTTATGAGTTGTTCACAAAACCCAATCATTTGGTTGAAGGGGTTAATGGAATTGCGAAGTACTTAACAAGAAAAGGAGTTCCTACTAAACGAGGAGCTAAAGTTTGGCACCGACAAGTAGTTCGGCAGTTGTTACTCAATCGAGTCTATATGGGTGAATTTTTTCAGAATCGTTGGAACACAGAAGGTATGCTCGGTAATAAATATAAGCCGAAAGAAGACAGAGTGCCTATGACTGAGCGACCAAAAGAGGAATGGATTAAAATTGAATGCCCTCCCATTATTGATGAAGAGATGTTTAACCATGCTCAAAAACTTTTAAGTGAATCAAGACGCAGATGGGCTAAAAAAGGGAAAAGAGAATACTTATTAAGTGGTTTAGTTCGATGTGCAAATTGCAATAATACTATGGTTGGTGTAACAGGAACAGATTGGGGAAAAACAGTCTATAACTATTCGGATAAGAAAAATTATTCAGGAGCAAAACACCCAGGATGCGGGTGTAGAATTTCTGTTGAAAAATTAGATGAAGAAGTATGGAGCACAATCCTTGAATGGTTAAATGCGCCAGATGAAATAGCGGCAGCTACTGAAAAAGATCAGGAAGATATATCAATGAATTTTGAAAATATCGAGATAGACAGGCTAAAGAGCGAGATAAATAAAGTTAAATCTGGAAGAAAGAAATTACTTAGCTTATTTTCGCAAGGGATTGATCTATCAGAAGAAGAAATTAAACAATCATTGAGAGAATTAAAAGAAAAAGAAGAACGATTACAAAAGAATTTAGACGAACTAGAAGCAAAAAAGAAAAACAGTGAGCAGCATATTTACGGAAAAAAGTTAATTGAAGAAGCAGCTTTATTCTATTTCTCAAAAGGAAAAGAAGAGCTGACCTTTGAAGATAAAAAGTCTTTAATACGTCATGTAGTAAGAGAAATTAAGGTATATGATGAACATATACAGATTTACACCTTCTAGTAAATTGAGTTATGCGATCAATAAGGATAATTTTAGATGAAAATAAAAATGAAACAAAAAAAGAAAAAGCACACTACCGGTAACAGGTTCTCTTTTGGAGTACAATACAGAAAAAAGTAATGCAAATAGCCGCCTAATTCGCATATGAATTAGATGGCTTATTTTTATTGGTATATCAAATAAATCATTTTTGGACTAAATCATAATTTTGTATAAAAAATGTGTATGAATGAAAGAATAATCCTGAGATTCTAATGTCATTAGTACTGCTGTTAATTTTGGAAAATAATTACCTACTGTTCTACATCTATAAGATAGATTTAGCATGAGTTTTTAATATTCGTTAATATTCAACGGACTTTAGAGGCTTAAAAAACCGATATCCAGCAAGCGTCGCATCTAAAGAATCTTGGTGGTTTAAACACCTTATTAGAATTCTTAGTAGAGATTACGAGAGTCAGAAGGTTATTTTAGGCTATTAATGAAAAATGTTGACAAACTATTAGCTGGTTTTGTTTAAGTATCACTCACAATCTTTTATCGAGAAAAATGACACTGTAAATAGTGTATTTCTCTAAAAGGGAGCATTGCACCCTTTTTTCGTAAAAGTAATAAAGCCTTTAGAGTTCTATGAAAAGTATAGAAAGTCTTCCTTTTGTCTCCTATTTAAAAAGGTATAAATGTTTAATAACAGGATAAAATTGTAATGGAATAACTTTTAAGTCGAAAGGACGCAGAATATGAACTCGTCTTTACAAGAAATAAAAGACAAGATTGGGAACAATGATGATTTTTTTTTTCAACGGGATTATCTCGGAGAATTTCCAGTTGTCTTAATGGCTTTTAAGACATTAATTGATTTACCCAAAACAAAAAAAATGCTACAAACTAACATAAATAATCCGTTTACAATAAATAAAACATTGGATGAGTTCCTGACAGGGATTGGCGAGGTGAAAGAACAAGATTCAAAAGAAGCGATCTCCTCAATTATGGAGGGGAAGTTAATCGTATATTTGGAGAATATCCCTAAATTTGTCATTGTGGAACCTGTTTCGAAAATACTAAACCGCGCCATTGAACAGCCGGTTAATGAGAATGTTCTACAAGGTCCATTGAACTCCTTTACTGAAGATAAAGATACCAATATTGGAATTGTACGTCGGCAAATGAACTCGGATAATATCCAAGTCATATCCCTAGCAGTAGGCAATGATCAAAAAAAATCACTATCACTCCTTTATTTAAAAGACCTTACTAATATAGATTTCGTCCACAAACTCATTGATCAAATTAAAAAGAATCAGGATAAGGAATTGAATCATTTACAAGATCTATCAAAAATCTTGGGCTTTTCCCCCTGGGTAGCCATTTCGAAATATCATACAACAGAGCTCCCTTTAGAAGCGGTTCAATTTTTAAAAAAAGGGAGGGTCATTCTATTTCAAGATCGACTGCCATTTGCACTCGTTCTTCCTAGTCTGTTATGGGATATATTCACTCTTGAAAATGATCGGAATTATCCTCTTCCTTTAACGATCGCTATACGTGGAGTACGTATCATAGGATTATTAATGACGTTACTCATCCCAGGTTTATACGTGGCTCTTGTTGCGGTTAATCCTGAGGTTTTACGAATTGAGCTAGCCTTATCCATAGCCCAAAGCCGGGAAGGAGTTCCCTATCCGGCACTTGTCGAGATTCTCATGATGCTCGTAATTCTTGAATTAATCTTAGAAGCTAGTATAAGGCTGCCCAGAAGCATTGGCCCGACAATTACAATGGTTGGCGGTATAATTCTTGGACAAGCTGTTGTAGAGGCAAAATTAGTAAGTAATCTGCTGATTATTATCCTTGCCGCTACAACGATTGCAAATTCAACGGTTGTTGGCTTTCAGAATTCACTTACTATCAGGTTATTTAAATATATTATAGTAATCTTAGCATCGATATACGGCATATTGGGAATTGTAGCAGGTATGGTATTAGTTAGTGCATATCTTGCTAAGATAAAGTCCTTTGGCATCCCTTATTTGAACTTAAAATTTGCTAAGGATGGGATCAAGAGTGGATAAAAGTTTGCATGTTGTTTTGATATATGTTTTAAGTCATTTGGGACTCATCTTTTTTATGTATCCCGAAAACATAATTGCCAGTACGTCTGAAGGTCATTGGCTTGCGATCTTGTTGGGGGTAATCATACATTTTGTCGTAATATCGGTCTATATGAAAGGTTTGAGCTTTTTCCCCAATAGGAATATTATTGGAATTTACTCATCGGTTGGAAAAGGGACTGCCCTTTTTTTTCTGATTCCCGTATTGCTGTATTTTTTGATGGTAATTATTATTACAGTTAGAGCCTATTCAGAAATCATTACCATTGTTTTTTTATCAAATACACCTTTATGGGCGATCATGGCGTTATTATTGTTTATCTCTACTTATATTGCTTCATGTGGGCTAGAGACAATATTTCGTACTGGAATTCTATTGGCTATTCTTTTTCTCCCACTAATATTATTTATATTTTTCGTTTCTTTTCAAAACGTAGACTGGCGTTATGCTATTCCTATTGATGGCAATTTTCAGTTTATCAAGAAACGTGATTATTTAGAAAGCTTCTTTGCTTTCTCGGGAGGTTATTTGTTTCTTGGTTTCGTGCAGCCTTTTTTCTCATACAATAGAAAAAATGTTCTCATTGCAGCAGCAGTTTTGATTCCCTTTTTTTTCTTTTCCGTCTACATTCCGATCCTTACTTTTGGACAGGCAACGGCTTCTACTTTTTTCCTTCCTTTTGTGGTAGCAGTGGATGCAATAAACATTAACTGGCTCATGTTTGATAGGGTTACGATGTTTTTTATAATAAGTCTTATTGCATTTGTTATGCTTTTTCTATCATTGGTATCTTGGAAAACGATTCGCATCATTGAACAATTTATCCCATCTATTAAACCTGTGTACATGCTGATCTCACTATCAGTGATCATCTTTTTGTTTTGTCTTAGTGTCCCCGACTGGAAAGATGTTGAAAAATTATTCTGGTGGAATACAATCTTACGCTTCTATGTATTAATTGCCATACCAATATCCATTTATTTGATTGGAATTCATTCAAAGAGGAAAAATCAGCATGAAAACATATAAGCTTGCAGCTATAGCATTACTTCATTTTTGTTTGTTATTTATATTAAGCGGCTGCTGGAACAACAAAGATATAAATCACCGTGTATTGCCGGTTGCAATGGGAATTTCCAAACAAGACAAAGAATATAAAGTGATTCTTAAGATACCTGAACCTCATCAAGGCACTACCCAAATCAAAATAGTATCAGCAACAGGCACAACAATAACCCAAGTTGTAGATAAAATCAGTATGAATATGGAGAGCAGCGTCGACTTGCTTCATGTGAAAGTCATTATCATTGAAAGAGAAACGGCTGAGCAAGGAGTAAAAGATATTATTTCTGGGTTTATGCGTGCCCGAGATGTTTCTGCAAAAGCATTAGTTGTCATATGCGATGAAGACCTTGATGAGTTTTTCTCTAAAATAAAAAAAACAACTGGACCAGAAGGAACGACCTTATTCGATTTTTTTGAAAAAAATGCTGGGTGGAATCCGCAAATCGCATTAACAAGGATCTGGATGGTTTACCGCAGCATCCATTCCTATACGCATGACGTGGCTATCCCTCTTGTGAAGTCAGGAAAGAGTACGATGGTAGAACAAATCGGATCAGCGGTTATTAAGAATGGGAAAATGGTCGGGGAAATCAATTCTGACGAGACCTTATTAGTTAATGCTTTTAATGGAGAAGGTATTCAGGGGAGAATTGAAGTGATGGATCATGCGAGTGTTTTGATCATCAGCGATAGAATGGAGCATAAAAGTAAGCTTATCGAGCAAAAGCCGTACCTGCAAAGTCAGATTAATATAAAGGTGGTGCTTTTGGAAACAAGGGGAGACCCGTCAACCAAGGTAATAAAAAAAGAACTAGAACACCTTCTTACCAATCGATTTAATCTAATGTTTACGAAATTTCAAACGAGCAAAGCGGACATTTTAGGATTGGGACAGTTTTATCGGACCCAAATTTCCAGATCACAGTTGAAATTTTGGAGATCAAAGTACTATCCTCATTTAAAAATGGATATTAAATTTCATATCAACATCCAAAATGAAGGATATCTAAAAACATCGTCCGATTAATATAAAAAGTGAACGAATAAAAAAGACATGGTGGATTTTCTGGGCATCTATCCCCAAATCTTCTAGGTTTAGGTCCGGCTATTGCAGGTTTAATTGTGGAATATGTGCATTTTCAGCCGCTTCGATTGCCTTTTTGGGTTAAACTTGGTAGCCAGCAATTAAGCCGTTGTTTGTTAAAAGGTTTGTCCATGTTCCAATATTCACCATAATACATTGGTTCATCTTACGGATTACCACTTAAATTCCCATAACTACACTCCTTATTTTGTTCGGGATATTCATGATTTACTCCTTTAAAAGGATATAGAACACAGAGAATATTATTAGTTCAAAATTGAACTTATTCATTGCTAATTGTCCAAAAATAAAAGGTCAGACATCATTTCTTAATGGATGAAATCAATAAATCATTTTTGGACTAAATCATAATTATGTATAAAAAATGTGTATGAATGAAAGAATAATCCTGAAGTGTAAAAACAATAAAGGAGAATTCTAATGATAAGAAAACAATTATTGGTTATTACATCCATTGTTCTATCAATTGGTCTTTTGTTCGGTTGTAATAACAACGGGAATAATGCAGCAGATAATAATGACAATTTGACTGATACAAATATGACAAGAGATGTTGCCGCCACGAATGACGATGACGATAATGATATGGATTGGGGATGGCTAGGTTTAATTGGTCTGGCTGGTTTGTTAGGTAGAAGAAGAAGAGATGATCGAAAAGACTAATCTTAGCTTATATTGAATGGTTATGTACCCATTTTTCAAATGGGTATTTTTTGATTAATAAAATAAAATTTTTGTGTGAGCAGGTTGCAGTTCAAAACAATTAACTAAAAGTAATTCTTCTGTACTTTTCCGTTTTTTTGCTCTTTGAGATATCAAAACACTAAAATTTAAAGTAGGGAACCCACGTTTACTTCTTACTTAAAAAACAATTTACAAATAATGCATAATTGTGAAATGGTTAGGGGATTTTATTGAAAAGGGGGTGAGTAATATGGCTAACCGTAGTGGTGGAAATCGTAACGAGATTTTAGTTCAAGGTGCTGAACAAGCCTTACAACAAATGAAATATGAAATCGCTTCTGAATTTGGTGTTCAATTAGGAGCTGATACTACTTCTCGTGCAAACGGGTCTGTAGGTGGTGAGATTACAAAACGTCTTGTAGCTCAGGCTCAGTCACAACTTTCAGGTGGAGCGTTCCCGCGATAATACTTAGAACAATAAATATTCAGAGGCTATCCTTTTTGGATGGCCTCTGAACGTTTTTCAAGATATTCAAACAACATTTAAATAGTTCAACTATTTAATATCGTGGATAAATTTGATCCTCCAATTCCGTTATCTTTAATACAAAATGAAAAAATAACGTTTAGACACCTGAGTAAACATAATGTCCCAGTGTTTATTCAAATGTACCCATTTTTTTCATGACATACTTTAATTTGAATGCGGGATTCTATACTTATAAGGGAGGTGAACCACATGCCAAACAACAACTCAAACAGAAACCAATTACTAGTGCCAGGTGCACAACAAGCAGTTGATCAAATGAAGTACGAAATCGCTACTGAATTTGGTGTACAACTTGGAGCTGACTCTACATCTCGTGCAAACGGGTCTGTAGGTGGTGAAATTACAAAACGTCTTGTAGCGCAAGCTCAATCACAAGTATCAGGATTTCAATCTAAATAACTAAATAACATGGCTATGGCTGCCTTAATTGGCAGCCTTTTTTGTTTTTTAATTTATATCTACATGTTACGAAAAATTCATTAGGTTCTGTTTGAGATCATAAGCTTCAGGATATATCAGGCTTTGGTTTCGAAGTAACAAAAAATTAAAAACGAAGTAACCCTTTAGAACCTAACTTTCAATGAGATTTCCTTTTTAAGAACAAACTTATAAAAAAAATTTTGAAACAATGCATAATAAATTAAAGTGAGTGAGATATTAAAAAAAAGGAGGTGAATACAATGGCAAATCGTAGTGGTGGTGGAAACCGTAACCAAATCCTTGTTCAAGGTGCTGAACAAGCTTTACAACAAATGAAGTATGAGATCGCAACTGAGTTTGGTGTTCAACTAGGAGCTGATACTACATCTCGTGCAAACGGGTCAGTAGGTGGCGAGATTACTAAACGTCTTGTAGCCCAAGCTCAATCACAACTTTCAGGTGGAGCATTCTCTCGTTAATACTTAGAACACTCGAGGCTATCTCTTTGTAGGTAGTCTCTTTTTTATGCCAAAAATAACCTGACCACTTAAATAGAAAATATGATCAATGACGTTTTATAAAATGAGCAGTTCCAGCTTTATAAACTTGCAGTAATAATGGATTTCATCTCTTGCCGCGACCGACCTTTTTGATCAAATCATCTGATGTACAATCTTTGTGAGTGTTTATTTTTTGGATAAAAAAAGATCGGTCCGATCACAATAATGTTATTAAAAAAACCTTTTGTGGAAACAGTTGAATACCTTTTAAAAAATCTAATTGGTTGCTAGCCAATATGTTTCACTGGACTAAAACATTCATGTTTTTAGTCCTCTCTTTTTTTGCAAGTACAATTCCTTATCACACCCATTTTTTACATAACATACTTTGTTTTATTTGCGGGATTCTAATACCAATAAGGGAGGAGGTGAAACATAATGCCGAACAACAACAGCGGAAACAGAAACCAATTATTAGTACCTGGTGCTCAACAAGCAGTTGAACAAATGAAGTACGAGATCGCTACTGAATTTGGTGTACAACTTGGAGCTGACTCTACATCTCGTGCAAACGGGTCTGTAGGTGGTGAAATCACTAAACGTCTTGTGGCTCAAGCTCAAGGACAATTATCTGGATTTGGTCAATCTAAATAACTAAATAACATGGCTATGGCTACCTACTTCTTGTAGGTAGCCTTTTATATTATATATGTAAGTTCCAGTTCTTATTTTGGGGAGGGATAACCCAAAAGGAGGTGTATACAAGCATGGCACTGTTGTATACACAATGTGTTATCCCGACCACATTTAATATGATAAACAGATTATGGAAGAATATACCCTGAAATTTATTAATTTTTTTGCATAAAATTTGTTTTGCGAGAGATGTTATATTTAAAGGAGGTGACAAATATGGCAAATCGTAGTGGTGGAAATCGTAATCAGATTCTTGTTGCAGGTGCAGAACAAGCTCTACAACAAATGAAGTATGAAATCGCAACTGAATTTGGTGTTCAACTAGGAGCTGACACAGTTTCACGTGCAAACGGATCAGTAGGTGGCGAAATCACAAAACGTCTTGTAGCTCAAGCTCAAGCACAACTTGGTGGTGGACAAGCTCGCTAACCTGAGTACTTAGATTAAATTTGCTACTTCGTTCTTGAAGTAGCTTTTTTTATTCAGTATGGGGAAGCCAAATTAACATTTTTTAATTGAAATAACTTTTCGAATTAGGTTGATAGGTTATTTTTTTATCTGTATTTTACATAAATGTTTTTACATATTAATAAGGTTGAAATTAGCCTATCCAGTCTTTGTTAATTTATTCAAAAGGCATAATCATCTAATGTGAATAATGCTTCATCAGGAAGTACAAAGAAGTCGCAAACTTTCATAATAATTATTAAATAAAAATACATAATAAATGCTGAGGCTTAGAGGAGAGACTTAATTATGAGTAAAAAAATAGTCAAAACTATTTGGACCAATAAAACCAAGCTATTGTTTTAAATATAAAATTAAACTAACAGGAGAATTTTGAATATGGAAGAGCTTTGTTTTTATTGTAATTATCAAATTGAAGAAGGAAAACAATATTTAGTAACCTTTTTTAGAGATGGTAGCGAAAAAGATGAACTTTTATGTACAGATTGTTACTTGGAGTGGTTAGAAGGGATTAAAGAATAATAGGAAAGGACGAATAGAGGAATAAGTTAGTTTTTAAAAATAAGTAAGCTTTGTTTTTTAAAATAACAAGGTGATCTAACAGACCAGTTGCCAATTTTGGCAGTTTTTTTTCAGAACTAAAATTGTCCGTATAAAATGTCTTACGGGACTTTTAATCTACTGCTCCATCATGATCAATACCATCCCATACGGAGGACGCCATTTTCTCAAGCATAAACTATTTAAGCATCACCAGTGGAAACTTACATATATTCACCCCTGCTGGAAAAGCAATTCTAAGGATAAAGGTTCATTACGTGAGAGGATAAAACCCCATGCCGGACATCAATTCATTTAATAACTTGAATATTATTTATATCCCGCGCTAAACCTATCCATGGTTATATAATTAATTGAATGAAAAGAGGTTATCCTGTGTATTTTTACAAAGAAGATTTAATAAACGTCATTACACCTGATAAGCCAGATCCTGCAGCAGCCAGAGTGTTGCAGGAAATATTAGGCGGGCATTTTGGAGAAATGCGTACCATGATGCAATATTTCTTCCAAAGCAACAATTTTAGAGGTAAGGAAAGAAAATATCGTGATTTACTCCGTGGTGTTTTTCTCGAAGAAATTAGTCATGTCGAACTCGTTCAGCATACGATTAATCAACTGTTAGATGGCTCGGGTGAACCTGGTGTTGGAAATTCCAGTATAGATGGTGCGCCATTAGATGACCCAGTTAAAAATACTAATTCAAACCCCCATCATTTTATTATTGGTGCACAATCTTCTCTTCCCGTTGACGCTGCCGGTCTTCCATGGAATGGATCTTGGGTGTACAGCCATGGCAACCTAATTGGTGATTTACTTGATAATCTTGTACTTGAGTCAACTGGAGTTCTTCAGAAATCAAGAATTTATGAGATGAGTACCAATAAAGCGTTTCGAGAAACGCTAGCATTCTTAATTGTTAGGGATAATGCACACCAAAACGCATTTGCTAAAGCACTAGAAACATTAGGTGTTGAATGGGGTAAAGTTTTCCCTGTTCCAAATTATGATATTAATAAATATCCTGAGTGTAAAAAATATGTAGATATGGGTTTCCATAATGCACAGTTTAATTTTAGATTGGACGATACTACGATCAGTGAGATATTCCAGGGACAATCTCCAAGCAGAAATGAAGGTACGCTGCAAGTTGTAGAACCACCACAAGGTTATCCCGTGCCTGAACGTCCTGAAAGACCTAATGAACATGCTCCAGGTTTAAGGGATATGAACGCATAATAATAGAAGAAATCGGCTCTTGTAATCAAGAGCCTTTTTATTGTTTTTAGGGGATCGGTAAATTTTTATGAAGATGAATATCAGAAGAGAAATAAAACATTCATTGAGGGAATTAAAAAATATAGAAGAACGTAATAAAGAATCTGGACGAGTTCGAGGCAAGAAAGAATTACAGTGAACAACATATATATGGAAAGGGATTACTCGAAGAGGCAGCCAAATTTTCACTTTTTAAAAGGTAAAGAGGAAAAATCGCTTATTAGTCATGTTATAAGAGAGATAAAAGTATTTGAAGAACATATTCAAATATATTAGGGGGAATCGGATTATGACGACTTTTCTTAATTGATACGGAACGTTCCTATTGAGTGAAGCGGTTTTCATCATATTGCGTTTTTATCGTAATAAAATATCCACAACTGATTTACAACTATTGTACACATTTGATTTATGGCGATATTTTTTTCTTCGAATACAAATTTCTTTTGAGGAAAAAGTATGCAAGAAAGGAGATGGATAAAAATGAACGAAAAGAAAAAGAAAGATGAACCCACGATCGCTCCAGGTATGGATGATAAGGAAGAACTTATGCAGGATGCTACGGAACATGAAATTAAAGAAGGGGAATACACATCAGTCACTACGCTTTCGTGGGATGAGGTTGACCCCAGCTAAGTAATCCTTAGATTTCATTTCCTTACTATACTAATGACTTTAGAATCGAAATTCTGATGCATTTGCGTGCGTTGAAGAAAACAAAAAAAGATGTCTCCCTTCATGATCCGATCGGGACGGACAAAGAAGGGAATGAAATTACACTGATCGATGTCTTAAAAGCTGAAACTGAAGATGTTGTTGATGCGATACAGTTAAAAATGCAGAAGAAGAAGATTTACGATTATATTCATGTGTTGGATGACAGGGAAAAAGAAGTGATAGTAGGACGATTTGGCCTGGATCTTCAAAAAGAAAAAACACAAAGAGAAATCGCAAAGCAGCTTGGCATCTCAAGGAGTTATGTCTCTCGTATTGAAAAAAGAGCGCTTATGAAGCTTTTTCATGAGTTCTATAGAAGCCGTCAGCAAGGTCAAAAGGATATATACTGAACGAAAAGGCTGGTAACCACTTACAGCCTTTTTATTTTATTTAGCAGTAAATGAATTGCTCCGGAAATGCGATGCCGAAAATTTGAATTAGGAAGAGAAAAAATAAAAAAGGGAGACTCTACATCTGTTACTACGCTTTCTTTAGATGAAGTAGAGAGGTAATTTGAGCGAAAAAAGGATATTTTGAGCGAAACGAGAGGTAGTTTGAGCGTAGCTAGAGAATTCTGAGCGTAACTCGGCGTTTTTGAGCGAAACCTCCATAAGTTTGAGCGAACGTGTAATAAATATAAGAACACGTACCGTAAAACATCGTTTTTCATCTGTTCTGCTGCTCCTAACTGTGGATGCTCACTTTTCCGCGGGGCATGCGGTGGTCTTTTTACAAGGAAATCCTGTGGAATCCCAGCTAAGCAAATCATTACGGTCATATCAGAACCGGCGGAGTGCCTTATTTTGCTATTGCCCTTAATATGGCAGCATATCTAAACCCCTTAAAGCAAAAAGTACTAACGAAAGTGAGAATATTGCTTTCTAATTTCTAAAAGGGGAGTGCTTACGTTGAACAACTGGAAAACTGCACTTTTTAACATGAATAGAGGACGAAGAAGAAACGGCAGAGGGTGGATGTGGGGAACTTTATTAAGTTTGGCTGTTAGCTTAGCTGCGTATGGTGTCAGAAGAAATCAAAACGGTAACATGATGCGTCCGATGGAAAATATAATGAACAATTTCCGATTGGGTAGGGCGCAGAAACCCAATATGGCAGGTTTTACTGAGTTTGCAGATGAATTAGCTCCAGATAAAAATTCAAATACGAACAAATAGCATTTTTAAAAGGCTGGTAACATTTACAGCCTTTTTATTTTTATGTTCGGGCAAACTAAAGAAAAAAGGAGTTTTTAAAATGGCAAGAAGAAAAAGACAGCCAATCGTTCCAGAAGCACGTGAAGGATTAGATAAATTAAAAGCTAAAGTAATGAGGGAAGCAGGTTACAATGTTTCTGAAAAGTCTCCGGACGATGTAAAGTATGAGGTAGCGAAAGATATGGGTGTATCTTTAGAAAAGGGCTACAATGGAAAGATTACTTCAAAAGATGCGGGACGTGTAGGGGGGCAAATTGGCGGCAGGATGGTTAAGGAACTAATTCAGCAGGCTAAAGCCAACCTTGGGAAACAGGCCCGTTAAAAGAAAAAAATAAATGTGTTTAAAATATATAAACAGGGAATAGAATAGGTAAAAAACCAGGAGGCGTTTGTATTGCAAGAAGCCGTATTATATGGATCGTTCGTAGTAATGCTAGCCTATTTTATTTATGCAGCAATAGCTGAATAATAAGAAGAACTCTCCGAAATAAGGAGAGTTTTTTTGAGTGTAAAAAATAAAAATGATTAAAAATAAACTTCTTAGTCGATTTTTGTTTGAATATTTTTTATAATAAGAAAAGAGTATAAATACGTACATAATAGGGGGAAGATTATGCTATTACAAGACTTAAGGCAAACATGGGAACTTGATTCTGTTTTTCCTGGCGGCAGTGATTCAAAAGAGCTATTGGCAGAAATAAAATGGACGGAAGAGGAAGTAAAGGTCCTTGCAAAAAAAACAGATGAATTTACATTTTCAAGTGAAAGTTTTTTAAACCTAATTTCAGAAATGCAAAGTTTTTCTGAAAGATTATCCACTACTGGATCATTTGTAGGGTGTTTAATCGCGCAGGATGTTAAAGATAAAAAGGCGATGGCGCTTCGCGGAAGATTGGAATCGGTATATGCTTCGTTTTCTAACGTGGGTTCTGCACTTGATGAACAATTGATGGAGATCTCTGAAGACGCTTGGAAAGGTCTTATCAGCTTGCCTGAATATAAGGATATCGCGTTTACCCTTAATGAAAGAAGAATGCAAGCGAAAGAGAAATTGGGTATTTCCGAAGAATCTTTAATTAATGACCTTGCTGTTGATGGATATCATGCATGGTCCACCTTATATGATATGGTTGTTGGAAGAATTAACATTCAAGTTGAGATTGATGGAAAAGAAGAAGAATTATCAGTTGGTCAAGCAGAAAATAAATTTTCAAATCCAGATCGTAAAGTAAGAAAAGATACTTTTGAAAAGTTCGTTGATGCATGGGATAAAGAAGGAGAATTTTGCGCAGCTTCTCTTAATCACATTGCTGGTTTTAGAAATGAGATATATAAGCATAGAGGATGGAATGAAACTTTAAAAGAACCTCTTGCGATCAACCGTATGAAGGAAGAAACACTTACAGCAATGTGGGGCGCTATTTCTTCTCAAAAAGATATTTTCGTAAAGTATCTAGATCGTAAAGCTGAACTTCTAGGGTTGGATAGGCTGAGCTGGTATGATGTTGATGCTCCGCTTTCATCTGCAAACAGCAAAATGAGTTATGATGAGGCTGCACAATTTATAGTGGAACATTTCCGTTCACTGGCTCCAAAAATGGCTGATTTCTCAGAGAAAGCTTTCCTTAACGGATGGATTGAAGCGGAAGACCGTTCTGGAAAAAGACCAGGCGGCTTTTGTACAGGGTTCCCGACTAAGAATGAAACTCGTATTTTTATGACGTTCTCTGGTACCCCAAGCAATGTTTCTACCCTTGCCCATGAGCTGGGCCACGCATTCCATTCAGATGTGTTGAAAGAATTGCCTTATTATGCAACAAATTATGCGATGAATGTGGCTGAAACAGCATCTACTTTTGCAGAGATGATCGTAGCAGATGCTGCTGTAACAAACGCGAAATCAAAGGAAGAAAAGATTGCTTTATTAGAAGACAAAGCACAGCGTTCTGTAGCTTTCTTTATGAATATTCATGCCCGTTTCTTATTTGAAACAAGAATGTATGAAGAAAGAAAGAACGGTCAATTGTCTGTAGAACGTTTATGTGAATTAATGGAGGAAGCACAAAAAGAAGCATTTAACGGGGCTCTTGCTGAGTATCATCCTTATTTCTGGGCATCTAAACTTCACTTCTACATTACAGATGTTCCATTCTATAACTTCCCGTATACATTTGGGTACTTATTCTCGGCAGGTATTTATGCAAAAGCGAAAGAAGAGGGACCTTCATTCGAAGAGAAATACATTGCACTTTTACAAGATACTGGAAAGATGGAAGTAGAAGAATTGGCACAAAAACATTTAGGAATCGATATTACGAAACAAGATTTTTGGTTAAAAGGAATCGAATTGGCAGCTGCAGATGTAGAAGAATTCCTTGAATTGACTCAAAAATAATAATAAGAGGCTATTTTCGTAAACATTGGTGTTTATGAATGTGGTTAATTTCCGCTGCAGTGGCTCGCTTTCCGCAGGGCGTGCGGTGAGCCCCCTCCGTACTTCGTACATTGAGTGGTCTCACCTGCCCCGCTCGTCCTGCAGGAGTCTCGCCCTTCCGCTCCAATTAACTATTCAAGGAAGAACTTTTGAAAATCTTTCAGTAGCAACAATCTTTTAGAAATAAGCCTAATAAAAAAACCGCAGATTCAGATTCTGCGGTTTTTTTTATCTTTTTTCAATTGATATCGTACTGATCATTAATATGGCCAAACCAATCGTAAGAAACATGTAGAAGAATCCCGGGAAAATGTTAATTGCCAGATACCCGGCAGCCATTAAACACCCGGCAACTGTAATGGGCACTCCTACAAAAGATCCTGTAAATTCTGTGATATTAAAGCGTGCAAGACGGATTGCTCCGCATACGATAAAGATGATCGTAAATATAATGCCGGGAACACCAAACTGATGAAGTACAGCTTGATAGATCAAAAATGCAGGTGCAATACCAAAAGAAATTAAATCACATAGTGAATCCAATTGTTTACCAAACTCTGATTCAATATTTAGCATTCTGGCAACCATTCCGTCAAAACGATCAAACAATCCAGCCAAAAAGATTAAAATAAATCCGATTTTCAAATCACCATTCATCATAAATAACAAAGCTAAGGCGCCAAGTGACAAGTTGATCAGCGTTAAGAAGTTTGCAGTTTGTCCCTTCACTTTCTTAACAGTCGAATCAATGCGCTCTCTTTCGATCATAAACATTCGATCACTCCTCAAATGGTACACAAGCAGGAGACTGAACTCATCCTGCTAAGGTTGGTTGCTTAAAAGTATATAACCATTTTATTCATTATATGCCAATTAGGCACTCTTTGAAAGTAGCAAAATGTTTATGATTCATTGATTTTGTGATTTTCTTCCAAATGATTATAAACCGTTTTTTCGGATAGTGGCACTCCTGTCCGGTAGGCAGCTCTAGATATCATATGACCTGCTACGGGTGCTGTCAGCAGGACAAACAGAATTCCTAAAATAAGTTTTCCGCTGAAAACATTCATATCTGAATATACATAAATAGCAGAGCCGATAAGGACTCCAGACACACCTAATGTAGAACTTTTGGTTGCCGCATGAAGCCTCGAATATACATCAGGAAAACGAAGTACACCTAACGTGCCGGATAAGATAAAAAAGGTGCCGATGATAAGGAAAAAGCTAATCACGATCTTGATCAATAATAACACCCTTTTCCAAGAATTTTGCAACAGCGACGGTTGCAATAAAAGTCAATATTCCGATCAGCAGTATAATATCGTTCAATTGAACCGTATCTAATAGGATAGCCATTAATCCAGTGATAGCAATCAGATTAATCCCAATCGTATCAAGTGCAACAACACGGTCAGGGTTCGAAGGGCCGACAACTGCTCTGTATAAAAGAAGAAGTATTGAGATGGTTATCACGAATAAACAAATATAGACAACCATAGAGAACCAATCTGTCATCGTGTTACCTCCCTTATTGCCTTTTCAAAAGTATCTTTAATCCCAACGATCGTTTGATTCACATCAGGCAGATCTATGGCATGAATGTAAATATATCGCTGGTCTCTTGAAACATCTACAGAAAGTGTTCCAGGAGTAAGTGTAATTAAATTTGCGAGCAGGGTAATTTCCCAATTCTTTTTAACATCAATCGGCAATGCAATTATTCCGGGCTGAAAATCCAGTTTGGGCTTGTATACCCATTTTAAAACTTCTAGATTTGCCATAATTAATTCTTTTATAAAAAGAAAGATCAAGTACCCGATAGCTTTAACTTGTTTAAAGTAGTACGAATCAGGTATAAAGCGGTTAAGCAAAAACAGCAGTGCTGCCCCAATCACAAATCCTACCAAAAAACTTGCGAATGAGTAGCTCTCAGATAAGAACATCCAAATGACGCCGATCAGCAAATTTAAGATAAGTTGAAATGTCATCGAACTACTCCTTTAATACAAAATCAATATAGATTTGAGGATCGATAAGACTGTCAGCTGCAGATTGGATATATGGATAGAACCATTCAGCTCCAACACCAAGCAGGATTGAGATGGCGATCAATAATCCAGAAGCGGCTAACCCAGAGCTTCGGACTTTTTCCTTAGGTTCCTCTTTTACCTCGCCCCAGAAGGCACCGATAAAGATTCGGAGTACTGAGAACAAAATTAATAGACTGGATAAGAGTCCGATACCAGCAGCTATATAATGTTCTTCATCAAAAGCACCTCTTAAAAGTAGGTACTTCCCTATAAAGCCGCTAAAAGGAGGTATTCCTGCAAGTACAAGAGCAGCAATGAAAAACATCCATCCTAAAAGCGGAGAAGTTTTAATAAATCCGCCCATCTTATTCAGGTTGGAAGTACCTGCATGCCATACAAGCAAACCTGCAAGAAAGAAAAGGGCAGCTTTAATTGCCATATCATGGACAAGATAATAAATTGTCCCCGCAAGTGATTCAGCTGAGAAAGTACCGATCCCAAGCAGCATGAAACCAATAGCAGGCATAATGTTGTAGGCGATAATCAGCTTTACATTTGAGGTGGATAAGGCTCCTATAACCCCAATCAGCATTGTAATAGTCGCTACCCATATGAAGAAGGTATGCGTCAGCTCAAGTTTGTGAGAAAAAATAAGCGTATAAACTCTAAGCATAGAATAAACGCCAACTTTGGTCAGCAGTGCTCCAAACAAAGCCGAGACAACAGGGGATGGAACAATGTATGACTTCGGCAGCCAAAAGTACAGCGGGAACAAAGCCCCTTTAGTTGCAAATACGACAAATAACAATATGGCTATCCCTGTTAATATACCTTGCTGCTCAACCTCTGCTACTCGTTCACCAAGCTGTGCCATGTTAACAGTACCAGTTACTGAATAAAGAAAAGCAACAGTTGTAACAAATAGTATGGAAGAAAATAAGTTTAACAATATATACTTTACAGATTCGCGAAATTGAACCTTAGAACCTCCAATTATGATTAACCCATAGGAGGCCATCAATAGAACTTCGAAAAATACAAACAGGTTAAATAAGTCACCTGTTAAAAAGGCTCCGCTCACCCCAGCGATTAATAGAAAGAAAAGGGGATAAAAATAATGCTGTACCATCTTACTGTTAACTGAAGAGGCTGCAAAGATCACTGCTGCTAATGCGATCACATTAACAGACAGGATCATAATAACAGAAAGCTTATCTGCTACAAGGATGATGCCATAGGGAGCTTTCCATGCCCCTGTTTCAAGAATCAGCGGATTATTTTTAAACACATAATAACTTAAGTAGATGGATACACCTAAACTTAGAAATACTGTTAAATAAGAAATTTTCATTGTCAGCTGATGCTTTTTATTTAAGAAAACAAGAATCGCACCAACAAACAATGGAATAAAGATTGGTAAAAATACGAAATTACTCATCATCCGTTCCCCTTAGTTGATCCATCATGTCAGTCTTATTGCTCTGGTATGTCCGGTATGCAAGCACCAGCAAGAAGCTGGTAACACCGAAACTGATTACGATTGAAGTCAAAATAAGCGCTTGAGGAAGAGGGTCCGTGTAAATTTTGATTCCTTTTTCCAAAATAGGCGGAGCACCTCGGTTTAATTTCCCCATTGTTAATATAAATAGATGTGCACCATGAGAAAGAAGCGCTGTTCCCAGAACAATTTTCAAAAGCTGTTTTTGAAGCAAAAGATAGACGCCGGCCGCAAATAAAGTTCCGGCAAGTATAGACATAACAATTTCCATTACTGATTCATGTCTCCTTTATCCCGGTATTTTATCATGGCAAAAATGCCAAGTGCAGCTAGTCCAAGTACTGCAATTTCAAAAAGTGTATCCAATCCGCGGAAGTCAACAAGGATAACGTTTACGATGTTATCTCCGCCGCCAAGCTTATAAGAATTATCTACAAAATACTTTGCGATGCTCTCAAACGATTTTGAGCTATGTGAAGCTATAGCTACAATCGTAAGCAATGCACCTGTTGAAACTGCAATGATGAAATCTATTAGTTTTTCAGAAATAGCTTTATCTGATGTCTTTAGTTTAGGCAAATGAGCAAAGCATAATAAGAATAAGGCTACAGTTATCGTTTCAACGATAAGCTGAGTTAATGCAAGATCAGGCGCTCTGAAGAAAACAAATAACAGGGAAAGTCCGTAACCTACCACTCCAATAACAATAATCGCCGCAATTCTCTGATTCATCCAAATGGTAGCAATTGCAGCTACAGCCATCACAAAGCCTACAAGTACTTCTGGCCATGTAATTGGTGCAAGATCATCGACCGAAATTGTAAATCCTTCTGTAAAATACATAAAAATTGAAGTCGAAACGACCAAAAAAACTAAAATGATAGAGAAATACAGACGTAATGAACCTGTCATATAAAACTCAGTAATGGATTTGGAAGATCTTAATAACCCATTAACGATTGTCTGATACCAATGATCAGATGAAAATTTACCTGGTATTCTATTATAGAGCGGCTGCCATTTCTTTAATGTAAATGCGAGTAATGTACCAATTCCTACTACTGTTAATGACATATAGAACGGTGTATTCAGACTATGCCAAAAAGCCAGGTGTATATGTGGCAGATCTCCAGTTACTGCAGCAGTTGCCGGAGCGAGTAATGGTTCATTAATAAGGTTTGGAAGTAGACCAACAACAACAACAAAAACAATTAGAACGATTGGTGATAATAACATACCAATTGGTGCCTCATGAGGTTTTTTCTCTAACTGATCTGTGTTTTGTTTGCCCAGGAACGTTCCAAATACTAAATACATGGAATAAACAAACGTAAAAATGCTGCCTACGACTGCTAGAATTGGGATCCATTCTGCAAATGTTCCGGCCAGTCCAGCAGTTTGCTCTAACTTCAATGATGAGTCAAAGAACATTTCTTTACTTAAGAAACCATTAAAGATTGGCAGCGGAACACCCGCCATAGAAAAGGCTCCGATGAATGCCAGTGTTGCAGAAATCGGCATAAAGGTATACAGTCCGCCTAATCTTCGAATATCTCTCGTACCTGTTTCATGATCCACAATACCTGCAATCATAAAGAGACTGCCTTTAAAGGTTGCGTGGTTAAAAATATGAAAAATGGCAGCAAGAATAGCTGTGCCTGTTCCAAAGCCAAGCATCGCCATAATCATTCCAAGCTGACTGATCGTGGAGTATGCCAATATACCCTTTAAGTCGGTTTGTCTTGAAGCCAGAAATGAACCCAAACAAAGCGTTATAAGACCAATTCCTGAAACAATAATGAAGAACGTATCCGTTCCGCTGAATATTAATGAAAATCGGGCTACTAAATATAACCCTGCTTTAACCATTGTTGCCGAATGTAGATAAGCACTTACAGGTGTTGGCGCTTCCATAGCATCCGGAAGCCAGCTGTGAAAGGGAAATTGTGCTGATTTAGTAAAGGCTCCGAGCAATAACAGAATTAGAATGGGGATAAATAGATCACTTTCTAATATGTCTGATCGATTAGCTATCATCATTCGAATGCTGTTAGTCTCCGCTGTAATAGATAAAAGAATTAGAGCCCCAAGCATGGACAATCCGCCGAAAACTGTAACAAGCATTGATTTCTGTGCGCCGTAAGTTGAACGGTCGCGGTAAAACCAA
Source organism: Fictibacillus nanhaiensis (assembly GCF_023715445.1). GTDB lineage: Bacteria > Bacillota > Bacilli > Bacillales > Fictibacillaceae > Fictibacillus > Fictibacillus nanhaiensis_D. Next base: position 720,966 of record NZ_JAMBOD010000001.1, on the reverse strand, counting down.
AAACCGATTAACAGAAAAGATGATATACTCGTAAATTCCCAAAAGGTATACAGTACAAAAACGTTGTCAGAAAGTACTACTCCCAGCATGGACCCCATGAACAGAAGAAGATAAACATAAAAATGGGTCAGCTGTTCTTTACGAGACAAATAAAAAATGGAATAAAGAACTACCAAAGAGCCGATTCCTGTGATTAAAAGGGAAAATAGCATGCTAAGCCCGTCCAGATAAAAACTTAGCTGAATATCTAATGATGGAATCCAATCAGCAGTGCTTTGAACGATTTTCCCTTCAGCCAATACAGGTAACTTCAAACAAAAAATAATAAATAGAACCACTGGGATGGGAAGTACAAGCCAGCCCGTATGTATCCGGTTCACTTTTTTTGCAAACATGCCTATAAGCAATGCCGCTAAAAAAGGAAGCAGTATGTAAAAATGCAGCATAAAAACCGGGAAACCTCCTTAAAACCTAGAAATATTCGTAATTGTCCTTTACATTGTAAGCAAAACCTTTCCGATTTAGCAAATCATTTACTGTAAATAAAATCTCTCAAAATGCTGTTTTATTGAACTCTTGAATATCCTTCCCAAAAAATACCTAACCTATTTGAGAGGTGATTGTAAATGAGGCTACTAAAAATATACGGATTACTTTTCATTATGTTTCAATTAACAGGCTGTTTTAATGACTCAGTTTATAAAAAAGGAGAAAACAGTCCCGTTTTTCAGCCGAGAGAATATTACAGAAAGCATCTTAGCTATTCTGAAGCAGGGGTATTTTCAGCTTCTTCACTTGCTGAGGAAATGAAAAATGAAATTACAAATGAAGATATAGTCAAACGTGCTATTGTAATCAAACAAGAAAATAAATATCTTGTTGCTATCAATATAAAAGCCTATCATCTGAAAAAGGCGGAAGCACTAAGCAAACAATACAAAGAATACTGGGAAATGAAATGGAAGATCCCGGTCGAAGTAACATTTACACCAAGGGATTATAGAAAAGCGGAGAAAATACACTTAAAGACAAAAAAAAGAGCGTAATAACGCTCTCTGGTTATACGCTCTACATGAGGACCTGCTGCAATCGTACATGCAGTGATCTTCTGTCAATTTCCTTTTTTATAAGTAAAATAAAATCCTTGCTAAGTTTAAGTTCTCTTGCTTTCAGGTAAGATTCAATTAACAGGTCGTCCGAAAGTTTTTCCATAATAGAGCCGTTTTTTAAAGCGGCTTGGTCACCTCCTGTTTTTTTATTCATCATTCAAATTAAGTATTCTAAAATGCTATGGAAGTCATAAAATGATATGTTAATGTTTTATGTACTTTGAAGCTTACCATGTATTGTAAAATAGAACAATCGTTCGTTTATCCACAGTGTTTGGTGGATAAGTTGTGGGTAAAATGTTAACATCTTTTTAAAAGGTAGCTAGACTCTAGGTGGATAATGTGTATAATTTTATCCACATTGTTGAGTAGGGGAACAATTTGTCGAAAACTTTTTTAACAATGGAGAAAAACATATTCTTTTGTCTAATTAAGTTGAAAAACCGTTTGTTCTTCCTTACATTACTGGTAAAATAGAAACGTTCATTAGGAAATGTGAAGAGGTGCTAGAATGTTAAAACATTTTTTACCGGATCAGCATGTTCAAAATATATTGGACATTACACCGGAAATGTTAGTTGAACGCGGAGTAAAAGGAATTATTACAGATCTGGATAATACGCTAGTGGAATGGGATAGACCAGAAGCAACTCCGGAATTAATTAAATGGTTTACTTCTATTAAAGAAAAAGGCATTTTAATAACGATTGTTTCAAATAATACTCAATACAGAGTGAAAAGTTTTTCAGATCCTGTTGGGATACCATTTATTTATAGTGCAAGAAAGCCTATGACTAAGGCGTTCAGAAGAGCATTAAAGGATATGAAGCTGAAAAACGAAGAGGTAGTTGTTATCGGCGATCAATTGCTGACAGATGTGCTTGGCGGAAACAGAATAGGTTTACATACAATTCTTGTAGTTCCTGTAGCTAGCAGTGACGGATTTTGGACAAGATTTAATCGGAAAATTGAACGTATAATATTGTCTTGGATGAAAAGAAAAGGCATGATTCATTGGGAGGAATAAGTTTGGAACAAATCAGATGTGTGGGCTGTGGTATCTCCATACAAACAGAGGAAAAAGAAGCGCTCGGATATGCACCTCCTTCGGCATTAACGAAGGAGCTGCCTATTTGCCAGCGCTGTTTTCGTTTAAAACACTATAATGAAATACATGATGTGAGTCTGTCAGATGACGATTATCGTAAAATTGTCTCCAGCATTGGGGATCAGGATGCCCTTGTGGTGAAAATAGTAGACATTTTCGATTTTAACGGAAGCTGGCTGCCCGGCCTGCACCGATATGCCGGGAATAATCCTATTTTACTTGTCGGTAATAAGCTTGATCTGCTGCCGAAGTCAGTAAATCCTAACAAAGTTATTCATTGGATGAAGAAAGAAGCAAAAGAGTTAGGGCTAAAACCGGTCGATGTTCAGCTTATCTCTGCCGAAAAAGGGTATGGGATTGAAGAGCTCGCTGAAAGCATTGACCATTACCGTCAAGGAAAAGATGTTTATGTGGTAGGCTGTACAAATACAGGGAAATCTACGTTTATAAACAGACTGATAAAGCAGTTTGGAGAGGAAACTTCAGATTTTATTACAACTTCGCAGTTTCCCGGAACAACGCTGGATTTAATCGATATTCCACTAGATGGAAGAAGTCATTTGTATGACACACCGGGAATCATTAATCATCACCAAATGGCGCATTATGTATCCAAAAAAGAGTTGAATATAATAATGCCAAAAAAAGAGATTAAGCCAATGGTATTTCAGTTAAATGAAATGCAAACTTTATTTTTTGGCGGCCTGGCAAGGATGGATTATTTAAAAGGCGGCAAACAATCCTTTGTCTGTCATTTTTCGAACCATTTAAATATCCACCGGACAAAGACTGAAAAAGCAGATGAACTATATAATAAACATCTTGGAGAGATGCTTGCTCCTCCCGAAGACACTGCAAACTTTCCTAAGATGAAACGATATGAATGGATGATAAAAGAAAGTAAAACAGATATCGTTATCTCAGGTCTTGGATGGGTTACATTCCCTGAAGCAGGAGCGAAAGTTGCATTTTACGCCCCAGAGGGTGTGGCTGTAACAATTCGAAAATCCTTAATTTAAGGAGGGTTTTTTAGATGATAAAATCACTTGTTATTGGTGACCCAATCGAACATTCATTGTCCCCGGCCATGCATAATGAGGCTTTTAAACAAACTGGCATACCGGGATCTTATGGTAAAAAGAGAGTGGCGCCTGATCAGTTGCAATCTTTTATACATGCCCTTAGAGAAAGCGATTATACAGGATGCAACGTTACGATTCCGCATAAGGTTGCTGTCATACCCTTATTAGATGAAATTGATCAGGAAGCAAAACGTATCGGAGCGGTTAACACGATTGTTAATAAAAATGGGAAATTAACTGGGTATAACACAGATGGGATAGGTTTTTTATTAGGCTTAAAGGAAAAAATCAGCAAACCGCTTAACGAGCTGAATGTACTTTTGATTGGAGCTGGAGGAGCTGCAAGGTCTATCGCTTATGCATTATTAAAAGAACATCCCAAACATCTTGCTTTAGCCAATCGTTCAGAAGAGCGGCTGGCTCACTTAGCAGAGGATTTAAACAATATAAACAATCATCATGTTGAGAAGATGTCATTAAGGGAGGCAGAAGAGAATCTGCACAGGTTTGATGTAGTAATAAATACTACAAATGCAGGAATGCACCCGTATATAGATACAATGCCATTACAATTAGATCAGTTAAAAAATAATGCTGTTGTTTGTGATATTGTCTATAACCCCCTTCAAACGAAGTGGCTTGAAACTGCTAAAAATAAAGGCGCTGTAATTGATAATGGCGTAACAATGCTCGTTATGCAGGGCGCAATGGCTTTTGAAAAATGGACGGGCGTTTTTCCGGATACAAACAGAATGAAGAAAACAGTAACTGAGCAACTCAGGAGGTAATTATGTTAACAGGAAAACAAAAACGCTTTTTGCGTTCTAAAGCACATCATATTCAGCCTATTTTTCAAGTAGGAAAAGGCGGGGTGAATTCAAATTTAGTGAAACAAGTAGAAGAAGCACTTGAGGCAAGAGAATTAATTAAAGTAAGTGTTCTGCAAAACTGTGATGAGGATAAAGAAACTGTAGCAGCAGAATTATCAAAAGGTTCTAAAGCTGAGCTGGTGCAAGTTATCGGAAGTACAATCGTACTTTATAAAGAATCCATCAATCAAAAACGCATTGAACTCCCTTAAGGAGTGGATACCTTGGACAAACACATCGGGCTTTTTGGAGGTACTTTTAACCCTCCGCATATCGGACATTTAATTATTGCCCAGGAAGCATTAAAACAGCTGAACTTAGATGAAGTATGGTGGATGCCCGCGTCCCAGCCCCCTCATAAGAAAAAGGTTGAAGATGTATTGGATGAACACCGAATTGAGATGGTTAAAAATACGATTGGCAACAATAATCAGTTTTCCCTTTCTTTACTTGAGTTTGAGAGAAGCGGTCCTTCATATACTATTGATACAATCCGTCTTTTAAAACAAAGATATCCCGGAACCAATTTTACTTTTATTATGGGCGGAGATATGGTTCATTCTTTAAGCAGCTGGCACGAGATTGATCAGCTTAATAAACTGGTCCAATTTGCAGGTGTAGGACGTGAAGGATTCCCTGTAGATCATCATTGGGAAAGGTATAAGGTAAAACATGTAGAAGTACCCTATATCGCTATATCTTCTACCTTTATCCGTTCCAGGTATGAGGCAGGAGAAAACATTCGTTATTTTGTAGCGGATGATGTATGGAAATACATTGAGGAGCATCAGCTTTATGGAAAAAAAAGAAGCTCTTAGCATCGTAAAAAAACAGTTAACGGAACATCGTTATATTCACACGTTAGGGGTGCTGGAAACCAGTTTGATTTTAGCAAATCAATATGGTGCTGATCCTGTAAAAGCTGAGATCGCTGCGATATTTCATGATTATGCAAAATTCCGTCCAAAAGATGAGATGAGACAAATTGTTATCAGAGAAGGATTGCCAGGAGATCTTTTACTTTATAGTAATGAAGTACTGCATGCGCCTGTAGGGGCCTATTTAGTGAAAGAAGAATGTGGTATACAGGATAAAGAAGTTTTAAATGCGATTTATTATCATACGACGGGTAATGGTAATATGACCATTTTAGAAAAGGTCATTTTTTTAGCCGACTATATTGAACCGAACCGTCAATTCCCAGGGGTTGATGACGTAAGGAATACAGCTGAAAAGGATATAAACGAAGCTTGTTTAATGGCTGTCCGAAATACAATACAGTTTTTAATGAAGCAAAATCAAAAAATTTATCCGCTTACGCTAGAGACCTATAATGGTTTGATCGAGGAAGTAAAAAAGAATAAATAGGAGGAGTGCATTGGATGAATGTAAAAAATCTTATGGAATTAGTTGTAAAAACAGCAGATGATAAAAGAGCTGAGAACATTGCTGTTTTAGACATGGAAGGAATTTCTCTTGTAGCAGATTATTTTGTCATTTGCCATGGTAACTCTGAAAAACAGGTCCAAGCAATTGCAAAAGAATTAAAGGATGTTGCATTAGAAAACGACATACAGCTTCGCAGAATGGAAGGGTTCGATCACGCACGCTGGGTTTTGATCGATTTAGGAAATGTTGTCGTTCATGTGTTTCACCGCGATGAACGAAGCTATTATAATTTAGAAAAATTATGGGGTGATGCAAATTCTGTAGATGTTGATGCGATTTTGGCAGCCCAAGAAAATTTATAATGAGTTACAAGCAATTCGCTTATCTTTATGATCATTTAATGGAAGACGCCCCATATACAAAATGGCTTTCTTTCATAAAATCTTCAATTGCTGCTCATAAACCTGATACAGCACGCTTATTGGATATTGGCTGTGGTACAGGCTCAATGCCAATTCTTCTTGCCAAAGAAGGCTTCGATGTTACTGGTGTAGACCTGTCTTCAGATATGCTTATGGTTGCAAAAGAAAAAGCGGACACTGAAAAGGTATCACTATCACTTTTTCAGCAGGACATGAGGGAATTAGAAGGTCTAGGCATCTATGATTGTGTAACAATACTTTGTGATTCGCTGAATTATATATTAACGGAAGAAGATGTGAAAAAGACGTTTCTTTCGGCATGGAATCACCTCGAACGAGGCGGGTTAATTTTGTTCGATGTTCATTCCTTACATAAAATTAATCATATTTTTATTGGAAGTACGTTTGGAAGTAATGATGAAGAGCTTTCATATATTTGGCATTGCTATCAAGGTGAACAGGAAAACAGCGTCGAGCATGATTTATCCTTTTTTATTCTGAACAAAGATATTTACGAACGTTATGATGAATTGCATATTCAGAGGACTTTTGCTATAGAAGAATATTCAAGATGGCTTGGAGAATCCGGGTTCGAAATTATAAGTATTACAGCAGATTTTGAAAATAAAGAACCAGAAGAAACAAACGAAAGAATCTTATTTACAGCTAAAAAGAAATAAAGAACATTTTAGACAGCCTAGTGCTGTCTTTTTTCATATGAAGATTTATTCATTGTACGATACAATAACAATATGAATCTAATGCACTTTTAGGGATAGAGGCTGATTATATGTTAAGTAATGACCCATTGCTCAAACACAATATATTAGAAACGATTATTGACAGCGCTTACGAATGGATTGTTGTAGTAGATCATCAGGGGATCGTCCAATATATGAACAAGACTTATTGCGAGTTTTTAGGTGAAAACCCTAAAGAAGTGATTGGAAAACATGTAACTGACGTTATTGAAAACACAAGAATGCATAAAGAGGTCCTTCAAGGTAAAGTTGAGATTGCAGACCTTCAATTTATAAGAGGTAATTATATGATCGCAAACCGAATCCCGATTCTTCATGAAGGCAAAGTGATCGGGGCAGTAGGAACGGTCATATTTCGAGATACAGAACAGTGGAAAAAAATGAATTCGCACATAAAGGCTCTTTTGCATGAACTTAGTTTTTATAAAAAAGAATGGCATGAAATCAACGGAGCAACTTATACACTTAATGATTTTGTAGGAACATCAGTTGAAGTTCAAAAAATTAAAGAACGAGTAAAAAACATTGCCAGCGGTGATTTATCAGTACTAATCAGGGGTGAGAGCGGTACGGGCAAAGAATTGCTAGCGCACAGCATACATCAGTTAAGTGAGAGAAGTGCAAAACCCTTTATAAAAATTAATTGCGGAGCCGTTCCCGAGCATTTATTTGAATCTGAGCTGTTTGGCTATTCAGAAGGTGCTTTTACGGGTGCCAAAAAAGGAGGTAAACCAGGCAAATTTCAGCTAGCGGATGGAGGCACACTTTTTTTAGATGAGATTGGAGATCTTCCGCAAAACATGCAGATTAAACTTCTGCGTGTTCTTCAAGAAAAAGAAATAGAGCCGGTCGGTGCAGTTAAATCTCAAAAAGTGAACGTTAGAGTAATTGCAGCGACAAATCGTCCATTAGAGCAGCTGATCAATGAGAATAAGTTTAGAGAAGATTTATTTTACCGGATCAATGTATTACAGATACGGATTCCTCCTTTAAGAGAGCGAAAAGAGGATATATGGACATTAGCTGAAGGTTTTATTGCTTCTATTTGTGCAGAAACAGGCAAGAGGATCATTAAGATTGATAAGGATGTTAAAGAAGCTTTCTTACAATATACCTGGCCAGGCAATACGAGAGAACTTAAAAATTTTGTGGAAGCTGCTATTCAGCTTACACAAAGTGATGAGATTTCACTAGATGCGTTCCCTGATTTTTTAAAAGAAAAGCTTGGAATTCAACAAACTCAAAAATCTTTAAAGGACTATGTGCAGGAAACAGAAAGAAAAGTAATATCTGCTTATCTTGAAAAGATGAACGGAGATATTAAAGCCGTTGCGAATGCACTTGGGATTGGAAAAACAAATCTGTACGATAAAATTAAAAAATATCAAATACGATAATTATTCAGTATTCCGAAAAAGCGGAAAGCGGTTCCGTTTTTTCGGAATTCTTTATTTGGTTAAATAAAAGTAAGCATATGAATACTTAAAAAAACTGTCACGGTATGAAAAATATAATATCCCCTCCCTGGCTGTTTAGTTTTTCCGGAATTGCGGAAAGTATAAAAAGAAAACTCAATAATACTGTTTATTCTGAATTTGGCACAAAACTTGCATTAATTATAGTTGGGAGTAACTCAGTAGAAAGGAGATGCCACGAAAAAAATGTAAGCGCTTTACCTAGTAGATATTGATAATATGAATTTAAATCTTAGCGGATTTAAAGGAATGGGGGATTAAATTGGACATTATTATTATTTTATTGGCTTTATTTTTCCTGATGTTTGTTGCATACAAAGGGTTCAGTGTCATTTTGTTTGCGCCAATCGCAGCATTGTTTGCAGTATTATTAACTGAACCTGGACATGTACTTCCTTTTTTCTCTGGTGTATTTATGGAGAAAATGGTTGGTTTTATTAAGCTGTATTTCCCGGTTTTCTTATTAGGTGCGATCTTTGGTAAAGTAGTCGAGATGTCTGGATTTGCAAAATCGATTACACACTTTGTTATTAAGCTGATCGGCCCATCCAGAGCAATGCTCGCAATTGTGCTAGTTGGAGCTATCCTTACTTACGGTGGGGTATCGCTATTTGTAGTTGCCTTTGCGCTTTATCCGTTTGCTGCTGAACTGTTTAAGCTGGCTGATATCCCTAAACGGCTTATTCCGGGGACCATCGCACTTGGTGCTTTCACGTTTACGATGGACGCTTTTCCTGGCAGCCCGCAAATACAAAATATTATTCCGACCTCTTTTTTCGGAACAACAACTTGGGCAGCCCCTTGGTTAGGGTTTATCGGCGGTTTGTTTGTATTTATCCTTGGAATGGTGTATCTGGAATGGAGACGCAGACAGGCGGCAGCTAAAGGAGAAGGCTATGGAACAGGGCATAGCAACGAGCCTGAAAAATTGGAATCAGAGAAGCTTCCAAATGCTTTTATTGCAATATTGCCTCTTATCTTAGTCGGAGTTTTTAATAAGTGGTTTACTGTGCTGATCCCTAAATATTATGGGAAAACATTTGACTTTTCAGCAATTGGGATGAAGAATGTACCGGAGATTCAGATTCCAGCACTTGCAGCTGTCTGGGCAGTTGAAGGTGCATTGATTATTGGAATTATTACCGTATTGCTGTTTTCATTTAAAAGAATTAAAAACAATTTTAATAAAGGGATTAATTTATCCATTGGAGGAGCATTGCTGGCTACATTAAATACAGCTTCAGAATATGGCTTTGGGGGAGTTATCGCTGCATTGCCTGGGTTTGCAGCTGTTAATAACGCCATGTCCAATACGATTAAAGATCCATTGGTAAACGAAGCCGTTACAACAACTACTTTAGCGGGTATTACGGGTTCAGCCTCCGGTGGGATGAGTATTGCACTTGCGACTATGAGTGAGACATACATCGAACAAGCAAACAAGCTTGGCATTGATACCGAAGTTCTACATCGTGTTGCCTCAATGGCCAGTGGAGGTATGGATACACTTCCCCATAACGGTGCGGTTATAACACTATTAGCAGTGACGGGCTTAACGCATAAGCAAGCTTACATCGATATTTTTGCTATGACTCTTATTAAAACAACAGCTGTATTTGTCATTATCGGATTGTACTATATGTTTGGAATAATATAGAATTCATTGAATTAAGGAGTGGTTTTCTGTGGACTCATTCGTTCAAGATAAAGTGGTTTTTATTACAGGAGCAGCGAGTGGTATCGGTCTTGAAATAGCGAGAAACTTTGCTGAAAACGGAGCAAAAGTTGTAATCAGCGACCTCAACGGTGAAAAAGCAAAACAATCTGCTAAGGAACTGAAGGACAAAGGATTCGAAGTTCTTGGTTTAGGCTGCAATGTAACAAATGAGGACGATCTGAAGAAATCTCTTTATGAAACAATTCAACAATTTGATAGAATAGATGTGCTTATTAATAACGCAGGTTTACAATATGTATCACCTCTTGAGGAATTCCCGACTGAAAAATTTCAGCAGCTGATAAGTGTAATGCTTACAGCTCCATTTATGGCAATTAAGCATGTATTTCCGATTATGAAAAAGCAAGGATTTGGACGTATCATAAATATGGCTTCCATAAATGGTCTTGTCGGATTCGCAGGAAAAGCAGCTTATAACAGTGCCAAACATGGTGTAATAGGCTTAACGAAGGTAGCGGCATTAGAAGGGGCAGAACATGGCATAACTGTAAATGCGGTCTGCCCAGGTTATGTGGATACACCGCTTGTCAGAGGACAGTTGGAAGACCTAGCAAAGACACGCAGTGTAGAGCTTGAAAAGGTGCTGGAGGAAGTAATCTATCCGCTGGTTCCGCAAAAAAGATTATTAGATGTACAGGAAATTGCTGATTATACAATATTTCTTTCAAGTGAAAAAGCGAAAGGCGTTACGGGTCAAGCTATTGTCATTGATGGAGGATATGTGGCACAATAAGAGGAGTCTTTATCTCATACTTTTTTATTGACAATCACTATATTTAGTGTCAAAGTTAATGATACAAACCTATATATGGAGATTTCAGGTGCCGGTTTTGTTCCGGCTTAAAAGGGAATTCGGTGAAAAACCGAAGCTGTCCCCGCAACTGTAATTGTGGACGAAATGGAATTGCCACTGTACAGACAGGCTATGAAAATGGCTGCTGTATGGGAAGGCCCAAAGTAGGATGATGCAAGAGCCAGTAGACCTGCCTGAACCTCCTGTTTTCTTTTCCTCGGGGATTGGGAGAAAGAACGGTAAATAACTCAAGCAGAAGTCTTGTTGTTTTCTATACGTTCATTCCCTTTTCCTGATGGAAGAGGGTTTTTATTTTTATGAAGGAGTGGAACAGTTATGGAAAATGTTTTAACAAGCTCTTCTCTCGGGGAATGGCTGAGAGGTTGTTTAATGTCTTTTCCTGAAATTCAGGGAGAAACATTTTTAAAGAAAGCTGAAGAATTAGAAGCGAAAAACAACGATCATTCTGTACTATACAAGCTATTAGCCATGGAATCTTTAAATTGTTTAAGCGCTGAGGAACCTCAATGGACTTTTATTGCCGCACGTATTTATTTAAGAGAGCTTTATGAAACTGTACAAAGAAACAGGGGAAATATCGATGCCCCCCCATATAGCAACCTGTATGGGCTGATTGAACAGTTAGTAAATTTAAAAATTTATAATCCTGCAATCTTATCTTCTTACAGCAAAAGTGAACTAAAAGAAGCTGAGAAATGCATTGAACCTGAAAAGGATAAACTTTTTACATATATCGGCTTAAAAACACTTGCGGACCGCTATTTAGCGAAAGGATTTAATGGAGAGCTCTATGAATTGCCGCAGGAACGATGGATGCTTATCGCTTTGTTCTTGATGAAAGATGAGGATCGTTCACAGCGAATGGGGCTGGTAAAAGAGGCATATTGGGCACTTTCAAATCAATACATGACCGTTGCTACTCCTACCCTGGCGAATGCTGGAAAAAGCTATGGACAGCTAAGTTCTTGTTTTATAGATACGATTGACGACAGCCTTCGGGGTATATTTGACTCAAATACGGATGCGGCAACTGTTTCTAAAGGCGGAGGTGGACTCGGCATATACCTGGGAAAGATTCGTTCCAGAGGTTCTGATATAAAAGGGTTTAAAGGAAATTCTTCAGGTGTCATCCCATGGATGAAGCAATTGAACAATACTGCAGTGTCAGTAGATCAGCTTGGTCAGAGACAAGGAGCAATTGCAGTTTATCTGGATGTATGGCATAAAGACATACTTGAATTTTTAGATGCCAAATTAAATAATGGCGACGAACGTATGAGGACACATGATCTCTTTACAGGAATCTGTATCCCGGATGTATTTATGGAAATGGTTGAGAATCGGGATGATTGGTATTTATTTGATCCCCATGAGGTGCGTCAAGTTAAAGGTTACTCGCTGGAAGACTTCTATGATGAAACTAGAGGAAAAGGAAGTTTCAGAGAAAAATATGCAGACTGCTTAAATGATGAGAGGCTATCAAAAAAATGTGTACCAGCTATCGAAATCATGAAAAGGATCATGAGGTCTCAGCTTGAAACAGGCACTCCTTTTATGTTCTATCGAGATACTGTTAATCGTTTGAACCCAAACAATCATAAAGGCATGATATATGCCTCAAATCTTTGTACAGAAATTATGCAGAATATGTCCGCGACGACGGTCCACTCTGAAGAGACGGAAGATGGAGAAATCATTATCCGCAAAACACCAGGAGACTTTGTAGTATGTAACCTATCTTCCCTTTCACTAGCAAAAGTAGTAGGAGATAACGTTTTAAAAAGGGTTATTGACATACAGGTAAGAATGCTAGATAACGTGATAGACCTTAATTCTATAGATGTTCCTCAGGCTGTTATTACGAATAAAAAATATAGAGCGATTGGCGTAGGGACGTTTGGCTGGCATCACCTGCTTGCCAAAGAGGGAATCAAATGGGAAAGTGAACAAGCGGTCAGCTATGCGGATAAACTCTATGAAATCATTAATTATTACGTAATAAGTGCCAGCAGTGATTTAGCGAAGGAAAAAGGAGAGTACCCTGTTTTCTCAGGCTCAGAATGGCATTCTGGGGAATATTTTTCAAAAAGGGGGTATGATGCTGAAGAATGGCAGCATTTAAGACAAAGGGTACGAAGACATGGTATGCGGAACGGCTATCTGATAGCTGTTGCTCCGAATTCGTCAACGTCTATCATCGCTAACTCTACACCTAGTGTAGATCCGATATTTAAGAAATTTTATTCAGAAGAAAAGAAAAATTATAAGATTCCAGTCACTGCTCCAGATTTGAATGCAGAAACAGCATGGTATTACAAATCTGCATTTTACATCGATCAAAGCTGGAGTATTCTCCAGAATGCAGCAAGACAGCGTCATGTGGATCAATCAATCTCGTTCAATTTATATGTCACTCATAATATTAAAGCGAAGGAACTGCTGGACCTTCACTTGCTTAGTTTTAAAAAAGGATTAAAAACAACCTATTATACGAGATCTACATCGATTGAACTTGAAGGATGTGATAGCTGTGAAAGTTAAAGACCCTATTTTAAGGGAAAGAAAAATTTACGACGCAAGTGCACCGAATGCTTCTACAGGCATTATTAATGGACGCAGTTCAAATGTTTTGAATTGGGATGATGTAAGGTTTTCATGGGCGTATCCATTATATAAAAATATGCTGGCGAACTTTTGGACTCCCTTTGAAATCAACATGTCCAGCGATAGTAAACAATATGTCCATTTAACTGAAAAGGAACAGGATACGTTTAATAAAATTATTGGACTTCTCGCTTTCCTGGATAGTATTCAAACCGATTATTCCAGCAGGGTCTCTGCGTATTTAACAGATTCCAGCCTGTCAGCGCTTATGGCCACATTATCGTTTCAGGAAGTGGTTCATAATCAATCATATTCATATGTATTATCATCCCTTGTCCCAAAACAGAAACAAGATGAAATATTTGAATACTGGAAAACGGATGAAGTGCTGCGGGAACGAAATGATTTTATTGTTAAAGGGTATGATGAGTTTATAGATAACCCTGTTCCTGAGACTTTCTTAAAATCCATTATTTATGATGTGATTTTAGAAGGGTTAAATTTTTATTCTGGATTCAGTTTCTTTTACAACTTGGCGAGAAATCAAAAGATGGTTTCCACTTCTACGATGATAAATTATATAAACAGGGATGAGCAGCTGCACGTTTATTTATTCTGTCAGATATTTAAGGCGGTTCTTCAGGATAACCCAGAGCTGAATAACGAAGATCTTCATAGATTTGCAAAGGAAACGTTTAAAAAAGCTGCTGAACTAGAAGTCAAATGGAGCAAATATATAATCGGGGATTCATTTGAAGGTATTAATGAAACGGATTTGGAAGCCTATATCAAGTTTATGGCGAATAAAAGGTTGAACGAACTTGGATTCGAAAAATTGTATCCAGAATATAAGAAAAATCCGCTTCCATGGATAAAAGCATATTCGGATGTGAATTCAGGAAAAAGTGACTTTTTCGAACAAAAATCGAGACAATATACTAAGGTATCTGATGAAAATGGGTTTGATGAATTATAAAAAGCCGGGAAATCATTCCGGCTTTTTTCTTTTATATCTTTTATAATGACACGTATAAGCTACTTCAGTTCTTCTCTCACTTCAAATTGCTTATTTACCTTTTCGCACTCTTCGTGGTATTTCTCATGGGTACGCTGTATGACATGATCAAATACCTCATCGATTTCGCTGCTTAAAATTTTTATACCTTCTCCTGTGATACCGCCTTTCACACATACTTTTTGTATAAGTGTTGGCAAAGTATATACTTCTTTCTCAAGCAACTTAGCCATCCCAATAATCATGTCACTTGCAAGCTGAGTTGCTTGTGCTTTTGAAATATCTGTCTGGTCAACAGCACTGTTTATAAAACATTGCAAAACATACCCGATAAATGCAGGCCCACAACTTGCAATATCTGAAGAGATCCGTGTGATGTTCTCATCGATAATAAGTGGGGTTGAGATGAATGACATCAGAGTAAGCAGTTTTTCTCTGTAGTCAGGATGACAACGGCTGCCGAATGATATTAACGAAGACCCGGACAAAGCCCGGTTGTTAATACTCGGTATAGCTCTTGCAATATTGCAATCGAGCAAGTCTTCCAGCTGTTTACACGAAATAGGACTAGTAATCGATACAATTAATTGGTGTTTAGAAATATTGTGTTTATTAGTTGTCAACAACGAATAAAATTCATGGGGTTTTACGCAGATAAAAACAATATCAGCGAACCGAAATACCTCTTCTGGTGTGTTCCCTATCTTTATTTTTGGATAGGCATGCTGCAGCCTTTCCGCTTTGGACAGGGTACGGTTAGTTACCATTAACCGTGATGGGGAAATGGCTGAAGATTCGATGAAAGAAGCTACTAGAACGCTTCCCATATTTCCGGTCCCGATAATTCCGATCTTCATACCTTAACCTCCTTCCTCTACCTTAAAATCTATGCACCAGATATATTGTTTATGATTTAGGATAGAATTCACCTTTTTAAAATAAGGAGCGAGCATTAAATGGAGCTATTAAAACGCCATATTCATTGGCTGTTAGGAGCAGGTTTACTTGTGTTGATTACTGCCGGAGTGATTCTTTACATGAGTTTAAAAAATGATTCCAATACATCCGTAATGCCTCCAAAAATGCCATTAGTCAAAGAACAGGTAACCCCAGATTCCGAAGAAAAGCAGAAAGATTTGAGTCCTGCAGAGCTCATTATGATTGATGTTCAAGGCAGCGTGAAAAATCCTGGAGTTTATAAAATGAAGAGCGGTGACCGGGTTATTCATGCGATACAAAGAGCTGGTGGTTTCTTAGATTCGGCTGAAGTAAGATCTGTAAACCAGGCTCAGAAAATTGAGGATGAAATGATCATATACGTTGCAGCCAAAGGCGAACAAATTAATCCTCTCGTTCAAAGCGTAGAGAATGAAAATGATAATAAATTAAATATTAATTCTGCAGATGTATCTGAACTGCAGACGTTAAGCGGTGTTGGACCGTCTAAAGCCCAAAGTATCATACTATATCGTGAAGAAAATGGTCCATTTACCTCTATCGAACAGCTTTTGGAAGTACGTGGAATTGGCGAAAAAACAATTGAGGATTGGAAGGATAAAATAGAATTTCGTTAGCAGTTTTTATTGACCCTCTTTTTTAGTGAGTCTACACTATAAAATATAGAATAAGGAGGCGATAGATTTGAAACGCATTTCCTGGAATGAATATTTTATGGCACAAAGCCAGCTGCTTGCCTTGCGCAGCACATGTACCCGTTTAGCAGTTGGCGCAACAATTGTAAGAGATAAACGGATAATTGCAGGAGGCTACAACGGTTCAATTTCTGGGGGAGTACATTGTATAGATGAGGGATGTTACGTAATAGAAGGACATTGTGTCAGAACTATTCATGCCGAAATGAATGCTCTCCTACAATGTGCTAAGTTTGGTGTGCCGACAGACGGTGCAGAAATGTATGTGACACATTTTCCATGTCTGCATTGCTGCAGATCCATCATACAAAGTGGTATTAAGAAAATTTATTACGGTGAGGATTATAAAAATCACCCTTATAGTATTGAGCAATTTAAAGAAGCCGGAGTAACCGTAGAGAAGGTAGAGATGAAATTACCGCCTTCAGCTTTTGTTCCTAGCTAGATATGAACCCGAGGCTGGCTGTTCTTTGTGCTCTTTCAGCGATAACAGGTATATGGCTTTCTGAGAAATTTTCGGTAACTGGGACGGTATTCATAGCTTTCCTGGTTATCGTCATCATTTTTCAATTAAATAGTAAAGCATTCCTCGTACTCATAATGTTGCCTCTCTTCTTTTTTTATTCCCATTGGTACGAATTGAACAATAAATCTTTAATACCTCTCCAAAAAACTTCCTTTCACGGCACTGTTGAAACCATTCCAAAGATTAATGGCAAAATGATAAATTTTCAGTATAAGACTTTCGAAGAAACGATCGTTGTTCGTTATAAAATGAAATCAGAAGCTGAAAAACACGCACTCGAAAAAATTGATATCAGTATGAAGTGCCAACTGAATGGGATACTGAAAAAGCCTGAACCACACTCTCATTTTTACGGAATGAACTATCTTGAATATTTACATAACAAAAAAATTTACTGGGTTCTTGAACCTTTTAAATTCGATGAAAGCAGCTGTATCAGTTCAACTCGAACTACCCCGTCTTCATACATCAAATTATGGAGAAGTAAAAGGATTAAACAAATTGAAAATCATTTTTCAGCCAATACAGCAGGCCTGATGAATGCTCTGATATTTGGGTATAGAGAGAAAATCGAACCTCAGACACTCGAAGCTTATCAAAAATTGGGTTTGACACATCTGTTGGCTGTTTCTGGATTTAATGTGGGTATCGTTTCCTATTTTTTATATTTATTTTTTGTAAGGGCAGGGATTATAAAGGAACTGTCATATGTATTAATCGTTATTTTTCTGCCTCTGTACATCGTAATTACGGGGGGAGAAAGCTCTATAGTCCGTGCTGGAATAATGGGGATGCTTGTCCTGTGTTTTATTGTTTTTCAAAAAAAATTAAATCCTGCTATTCTGCTGTCGGCTGTATGTATTTTAATGCTTATTTGGAATCCTCTATCAATATTTGACCTGGGCTTTCAGCTTTCATTCTTAATGACCTTCGTTCTCATAACATCTATTTCATTACTTGGATCCAGATCAAATCTGGAATTACTTATTATTACCGCTTCAATCTGCTCTCTATTTTCGTTTCCTATTATCATTTATCATTTTTATGAGTTTTCTCTTTGGTCGGTTCCATTAAATATAATCTATATTCCATTTGTGTCTCTCGTTCTATTTCCCGTTTCTTTTTTAATGTTCTTTTGTGTTCTTCTATTTCCAAAGGCTGTTTTTTTATTTAAGTTACCTGTCCAATTTCTGTTTGAAGGATCTGCGTCTCTGTTGGAATTTACCCAGACCTTTAATGGTACATTACTTCTAGGCCGTCCAGCATGGTGGCTGTTGTTCCTCTATTTTTTTGCAATCCTATACTGGTTTTTTAGATGGGAAAATAAAAGACGTTTCCATCCCAAGTATACTTTGCCATTTTTTGTTATTATGGCGATGCATTCGGTTATGCCATTTATGAATCAAAAGGCGTCTGTTTCGTTTATTAATGTGGGGCAAGGAGACAGCATTTTAATTGAACTGCCAAATCGTGAAGCAGTTTATCTAATAGATACTGGAGGATCTGTAGCTTTTGAAAAAGAAGAATGGGAAAAACCTGATGAAGAATACGATGTAACGAAAAAAGTTGTACTTCCGTATTTAAAAGGGAGAGGTATCAGAAAAATCGATGGGCTGATCTTAACCCATGGTGATATGGACCATGCCGGTGGAGCAGATTATTTAATGAATCACATTCCTGTAAAAAATGTTTACTTGCCAAAAAGCATTAATCACAATCAGCTGGAAAAAGAAATAATAAAATCTGCAAAGCATTTAGGAATAAATATAAACCTCCTGAGTAAAGGAATGCAGTGGGGATCTGAACATACACATTTTTTAATCATGCATCCAGGACAAAAGAATTCCACTTCTAATAATGGGTCTATCGTACTTTGGGCGAAGCTCTATCAGACTTCTTTTTTGTTTACAGGAGACATCGAAAAAGAGACGGAAACCGAGATCATGAACAATTATTCCCGGCTAGAAGCAGATGTGTTAAAAGTGGCTCATCATGGTAGTAAAACCTCTACAACAGAAAAGTTTTTAAAAGAGAGTGCACTAGAATATGCTGTTATCTCATCCGGGAAAAATAATAGATATGGTCATCCTGATATGGATGTAATCAATAGGTTGAAAAGTAAGGGAATCATCATATACCGTACGGATAAAAATGGTGACATACGCTTTGTGGTAAGTAAACGTAGCATTCATGCAGATACTGTTCAATAAAAAAGAACCGGATATGAATATCCGGCACTTTTTTATGTATTATGCAATAGCTTTAAGAATGACTCCGATGGCAAAAATAACGGTAAAGAATCCAAATGATACAACAAAGCCAACTCCGGAATCAATAAGGTCGTTACGCTTGCTCTGTACATCTTTTTCGAAATGGTTCATGTGACAACCCTCCTAATCCATCCTTAGTATACGTTATCATTTTCAAAAAATCCATACTGAAAATGCTTTCTCTCACCCCTTTTAGCAAAAACTTACCAGAGTTGCTATACGTTGTCACCAATAAAAATTTTTAGCATAGGATATCCTAATTAAAGCTAACTCGTGAACAATATGGTTCATGTGTTAGTGTTTATCATAAATGAAGGAACAGACATTGCTCTGTTCCTTCTTTTGCTTGCAAAAGACTTCTGTTCACCATAGGATTAAAGAGGGGTGAAAATGGTGCTTACAGTTGATGCTTTAAAGAAACATATAAAAAATAAACAGACTTCGCCTATCTATTTAATATGGGGGACTGAACTTTATTTAGCTGAAAAAGCCGTTCGAACGATTTCTTCTCTACTGGCTCCTGATGAAAGAGACTTTAATCTAAGTATACATAACCTGGATGAGATTTCCGTACAGGAAGTTATGGAAGATGCAGAAACCATGCCATTCTTAGGCGATCGGCGGATTGTTGTAATGAAGAACGCCGTTTTTCTTACTGCTGCTAAAGATAAGGCGAAAATAGAACACGATCTAAAGGTTTTTGAAAATTACATACAGAATCCAGCTGAATATACAACACTTGTAATTGTTGTGCCGTATGAAAAGCTTGATGAACGCAAAAAGATTGTTAAACAAATAAAATCACAGGCAGAGATTATTCAGGTTTCCCAGTTAAGCAATGAAACAGCTGAAAAGTGGCTTGTGAAGGAAGCTGAAACTTTAAATGTTTCTCTTGAAAAGGAGGCAATAGAGCTCCTGCTTTCCAGATTAGGGACAAAAATGGCTGTTCTGGCAAAAGAGATCGAAAAGATGGCGTTGTTTGTCGGGAAAAATGGAACGATAACAAAAGAAACGGTAGATGAATTAGTAGCGAGGACGCTGGAGGACGATGTTTTCGGTCTCGTAGATCATGTCGTTCATAAGCGGACTGAACAAGCTTTAAGAAGTTTTTATGATCTGATGAAACAAAATCAGGAACCTATTCAAATTCATGCTCTTATCACTCGGCAGTTCCGAATGATTAACGGAGTAAAGGAGCTGCATAAGAAGGGATATGGAGAAAAGCAAATTTCTTCTATCCTTAAACTTCATCCATATGCAGTAAAGCTTGCAGCAAAACACGCCAGCCAATTTGACGAAACGTTTTTAAGGCACTGTCTTAACGAATTTGCAGAAACAGATTATAAGATGAAAACAGGCCAAATGGAGAAAACATTACTGGTAGAAATGGAAATCATAAAGCTGTCGCAGACGCAAAAAACCAGCTCATAGAGCTGGTTTTTTGTTGACAGTTAGAATAAGGAGGAAAAGTCAAAAATCAATCCTAAATTCAGAAAATATGTAAAAATAAGGAATTGCTGCAGCTGAATAGGTGAAAATAAAAAAACGACCTATTGGTGTAAGGCCGTTTTTCAGGTTTCATCCTTTTATTTATGCGTTAACACCGTTTAAAGCCTTCGCTAGACGAGACTTTTGGCGAGAAGCTGCATTTTTGTGGATAAGTCCTTTGTTTGCTGCTTTGTCAATCTTCTTAGAAGCAGTAACAAATGCCGCTTGAGCACCTTCTGCATTGTTTGAAGCTGCTAGTACTTCAAAGTTTTTGATCGCAGTACGCATGCCAGACTTTAGTGAAGCGTTGTGAGCACGACGCTTTTCGTTTGTTTTTACACGTTTAATCGCTGATTTAATATTAGCCAATCCATTCACCTCCCTAAATGAACCATGATGCAACAAAATTGCTTACATAATTGCTATCCGTTGCAAAAAATAGGACACAAAGTATTCTATCAAAATCGTGATTTAAATGCAATACAAGAATGAAAAGGAACAGTTGCGGCAAAAATACTTGATAAAGGACGGTGGCAGATTATGGGTAAAAATTTAGACCTTCAGGCTTATTCAGTTCGTACTGATTTGGCTATTGAAGCACACGATATGCTCTTAAAGGAAGATGAAGTTGTTAACAAAAGCACGCTTGAAGGTGTCATTATAAATGAAACAGACAAGGATGGGATTAAGTGTGTTAGGGTAGAAATCGATGAAAAAGGTGCCGAAACTACCGGTAAAAAAGCAGGTTTATACTTAACGTTTGAAGTGCAGGGAATTCGAGAAAAAGACTCAAAGCTGCAAGAGAGGGTTCAAGAAGTTTTTGCAAGAGACTTTCATCAATTTTTAACAGAACAAGGTGTTAAACAGGATGATACATGTTTAGTAGTTGGTCTGGGAAACTGGAATGTTACACCGGATTCACTTGGCCCGCTTGTAGTAGAAAATTTAACGATTACAAAGCATCTATTTGAATTAGCGCCGGAGAATGTAGAGGAAGGGTTTCGGCCTGTATGCGCTATTTCACCGGGAGTAATGGGGATTACCGGCATTGAAACAAGTGATATTATCGATGGAATTGTAAAGAGGGTAAATCCCGACTTTGTAATCGCAATCGATGCTTTAGCTTCACGCTCCATTGAAAGAGTCAATGCAACCATTCAAGTTTCCAATACAGGAATTCATCCAGGTTCAGGGGTTGGGAATAAACGCAAAGAGCTAAGTAAGGAAACACTGGGTATTCCCGTAATCTCAATTGGTATTCCAACAGTTGTTGATGCGGCTACGATCACCAGCGATACAATCGATTTTATCTTAAAACACTTTGGGCGCGAGATGCTCGAAAAAGATAAGCCGTCAAAATCACTCCTTCCAGCTGGAATGACATTTGGAGAAAAGAAAGTCTTAACGGATGAAGATATGCCGAAAGAAGAACATCGAAAATCTTTTTTAGGTATTGTAGGGGTGTTGGAGGAAGACGAAAAGCTGCGGTTGATCCGTGAAGTTTTGGCCCCTATCGGACATAATCTTATGGTTACACCAAAAGAAGTGGATGTATTTATTGAAGATATGGCTAATGTTTTGGCAAATGGATTAAACACCGCTTTGCACGGACAAATAAATCAAGACAATACATCTTCTTATACTCACTAAAGAAATAGTCATGTTTGGACAAGCTGCTGCATAAATTTAAATCGTACATCCTCGTAAATAAGGAGGAAAATGAATGGCGAAATTTATGTTAAAGTGTTTAGGACTTATAGCCTTGCTGTTGTTTGGCGTTTTATTTGGAATACAAAAAGCACATTTTGAAATGAATGAACTTAAAGGAACATCCAATAAAGAGGCTGTAGAAACTATAAACAGTCTAAATAATAATGGTGAAAATAAAGTGTCAAGTCATGATATAAATGCAAAACAAGAAACATTAAAGAAGATTGATTCGTTCAACGTGTTTTCTGCACTTGGCCAAAAGCTTACTTCTTGGATATCAGCAGCGTTCAGTGTCATGATCTCTGTGCTAGGTATCATCATACAAGAGATGCTCGATGTATTTTCTCCATAAGAACCTTAAAGGGGCAGGTCCTTTAAGGTTCTTTTTTTGTTAACCGGACAAATGAAATTATATCTGCAAATTCCTATTTTTACAGGTTGTGATTGAAAGAGGTTTCTTGTATTGCTATAATCAAAGCTAGTGACTTTTCCTAAAATTGTAGGAGTGAACGTAAAATGAACAGAGAAGAAAAATTAAAAAGACGATCCAGAATACGGAACTTTTCCATTATTGCGCATATCGATCATGGAAAATCAACTTTAGCAGACCGTATTTTAGAAGAGACGAGTGCGCTAACTCAGCGTGAAATGAAAGAACAGCTGCTTGATTCAATGGATCTGGAACGTGAACGTGGAATCACGATTAAATTAAATGCTGTACAGCTTCAATATAAAGCAAAAGATGGAGAGACTTATATCTTCCACCTTATTGATACACCTGGACATGTAGATTTTACATATGAAGTTTCCAGAAGCTTGGCTGCTTGTGAGGGAGCTTTATTAATTGTAGATGCTGCTCAGGGTATTGAAGCCCAAACATTAGCTAACGTTTACTTAGCTTTAGAGAATGACCTTGAGATCTTACCGGTTATCAATAAAATCGATTTGCCTAGTGCAGAGCCTGAACGTGTACGGCAGGAAATTGAGGATGTAATCGGTCTTGATGCCTCTGAAGCAGTCCTTGCTTCAGCAAAAGCCGGGATCGGCATTCAAGATATTCTGGAACAAATTGTTGAAAAGGTTCCCGCTCCAAAAGGCGATCCAGAGGGACCTCTTAAAGCGTTGATTTTTGATTCCTTATATGATCCTTACAGAGGGGTAGTAACTTATATCCGTATTGCTGAAGGAACAGTGAAAATCGGTGATAAAATAAAAATGATGGCAACTGGAAAAGAATTTGAAGTACTTGAACTTGGAGTATTCACTCCTAAAGCAGTACAGAAAGACTTTTTAACAGTTGGAGACGTTGGATATTTAACTGCTTCGATCAAAAACGTCGGAGACACTCAAGTAGGTGATACGATCACTAATGCCGTAAAAGGAGCATCACAACCGCTTCCTGGCTATAGAAAAATGAATCCGATGGTATATTGCGGTCTTTACCCGGTAGATACCGCTAAATACAATGATTTACGAGAAGCATTAGAGAGACTTGTCTTAAATGATTCAGCTCTTCAATATGAGCCTGAAACGTCTCAGGCCTTAGGATTTGGTTTCCGCTGCGGATTCCTTGGACTTCTTCATATGGAGATTATCCAGGAACGTATCGAGCGTGAGTTTAACATCGATCTTATCGCCACAGCACCAAGTGTTATCTATAATGTTACAATGACTGACGGAGAAAAGATTGTTGTTGATAATCCAGCTAACATGCCCGAAGCACAAAAGATCAGTGTTGTAGAAGAGCCGTATGTAAAAGCTTCGATTATGACACCGAACGATTATGTAGGCGCGATTATGGAAATCTGCCAAAAGAAGCGCGGGATTTTCCTTACAATGGATTACCTTGAGAATAACCGTGTTAACGTACTATATGAGATCCCACTTTCAGAAATCGTTTATGATTTCTTCGATCAGTTAAAGTCAAGCACAAAAGGGTATGCATCACTTGACTATGAATTGATTGGTTATAAGCCTTCAAAACTGGTTAAGATGGAAATACTTCTAAATGCTGAGAAGATCGATGCTTTATCTGTAATTGTTCATAAAGACTTTGCTTATGAACGTGGAAAAGTAGTTGTAGAAAAATTAAAAGAACTGATTCCGCGCCAGCAGTTTGAAGTACCTATTCAAGCAGCGATCGGTCAAAAGATCGTTGCCCGTTCAAACATTAAAGCGTTAAGGAAAAACGTTCTGGCAAAATGTTATGGCGGAGATATTTCGCGAAAACGTAAGTTGTTAGATAAGCAAAAAGAAGGTAAGAAACGTATGAAGACGATCGGCCGTGTAGATGTTCCGCAAGAAGCGTTCATGGCAGTTCTTCGTATGGATGATACGAATAATAACAAATAGAAATGCAGTAAAAAGACCGCAAAGGCAATTATGCGGTCTTTCCTTATTTTTTGGTAGAAGGCGGTGAACATTATGCTGAAAGCTTTATATTTGCACATACCATTTTGCGTTCAAATTTGCCACTATTGTGACTTCAATAAAATCTTTATTCATCAGCAGCCGGTTGATGAGTATTTGAATTCTATGAAAAAAGAAATGCTTCATACAGCAGAACGTTTCCCTAATTATAAAATGGAAACAATATTCGTTGGGGGAGGAACACCGACTTCATTAAGTGAAAGCCAGCTCGATACTTTTTTACAAGATGTGAACGGAATCTTTTTTAATAATTCTCTGCAAGAGTTTACAGTTGAGGCAAATCCTGAACAAACGACCAAAGAAAAGATCGCTGTTTTGAAAAACAATGGAGTCAACAGATTAAGTATCGGTGTACAGGCATTTCAATCCTCACTGTTAAAAAAACTTGGCCGTTCGCATAATAGGGAAGATGTTTATAGAACTGTTTCTGAGGCTAAAAAAGCAGGTATTCCTAACATGTCTATCGATCTTATGTTTGGATTACCAGGTCAGACGATGAAAATGTTTAAGGAATCTGTTGATGAGGCTTTAGCTCTTGATGTTCCTCATATTTCGTCTTATTCCTTGCAGATTGAAAAGAAAACCGTGTTTTATAACCTGGCACAAAAAGGAAAACTCGTACTTCCTGAACATGAGCTTGAAGCGGCCATGTATGATTATCTGATAGAGGCTTTAGACAAAAAAGGGTACAGGCAATATGAGATCAGCAATTTTGCAGTTCCGGGTTATGAAAGCAAGCATAATCTCCAATACTGGAACAATAACGAATACTTCGGAATTGGAGCTGGCGCACACAGTTATATAGAGGGTACAAGAAGAAGAAACGCAGGACCTTTAAAACAGTATATGAATTTGATAGAGGAAAACAGATTCCCTTATGTTGAAGAGCATCCAGTGCCACTTGCGGAAAAGATGGAAGAAGAGATGTTTATGGGCCTTCGTAAGCAGGAGGGAGTATCGGATCAAGAATTCTTCAGCCGTTATGGCAGATCTATGTTTGATATTTATAAAGAACCGATTGAAAGAATGATTCATAAAGGCTGGCTTGCGAAACGAGATGGCAGGCTTTTTCTCACAAAAGATGGCAGACCGTTAGGGAATGAAGTGTTCCAAGAATTTATAGGTGTAGTTTTAGATTGACAACAAAGACTACCTTTTGGTAACTTATATTATAGATTTAGCACTCGCTCTCAATGAGTGCTAACAAATGGGGTGATGGGATGTTAACGGAACGCCAACTCTATATCTTACGTGTTTTGATAGATGATTATATTAAGCATGTTGAGCCTGTAGGTTCCCGAACAATCTCTAAAAGAGAAGACATCACTTACAGTCCTGCCACGATTCGAAACGAACTGGCAGACCTTGAGGATCTCGGTTTTTTAGAGAAAACCCATACTTCTTCCGGAAGAATTCCTTCTGAAAAAGGATATCGATTCTATGTCGATCATCTGCTTCCTTCATTATCTGTCCAACCAAGTGTAACAGATAGAACTGAACTTTTATCGACAGAAAAAGTTCAAGAAGCAGAAGCACTGTTTGACCAGTCTGCAAAAATTTTATCAGATATAACGAACTACACATCTGTTGTGCTAGGCCCTAATGCATTGGACATGAAACTCCGGCACATGCAGATCATTCCTCTGTCGTCACAGATGGCAGTAGCAATCTTTGTTACGAATACCGGCCACGTTGAGAACAGGCAGATTGTTTTGCCAAACTCGATTGAACCGTCTGATTTAGAAAAGCTCGTTAATATTCTGAATGAAAGACTGGCAGGTGTAAGACTAGTCGACTTAAACAGCAGGATTCAAAAGGAATTATCGTCTGTATTTAAAAAACATGTACGAGATTATCAAAATATGGGCGTTTTTCTAGATCAGCTTCTATTATGGAGTAAAAAGGAAAAGCTGTTTTACGGCGGGAAAACGAATATGCTTTCTCAGCCTGAGTTCCGTGATCTGGATAAGGTTAGACCTCTTTTAGACTTTTTGGAAACGAGCGACTTGATGGAAAAGCTAGTTTCATCTACTGAAAAGGGAGTTACTGTGAAAATTGGCACAGAGAACGAACATGAAGCTATGAAAAACTGCAGCGTAATCAATGCGTCTTATACGATGCATGGTAAACATATTGGAACCATTTCTTTGATCGGTCCTACCAGAATGGAATACAAAAAAGTAATTTCATTGCTGGACTCCTTATCTAAGGAAATGACTAACCGGTTAAACGATTTTTCTAAGTAAAAGATTTTAGGGAGGTGAAAGCATGAACAAAGAAGAAATGACACAGAATCAAGCACAGACTGATGTAAATGATGAAACAGTAAGCTCAACAGCACTGGAAGAAGTTCAAGAAGAAATTATTTCTGAAGAAAATACTTCCCAAGAATCTGTAGGAGAAGAACTTACTGAAGAACAGCAGCGAATTGAGGAACTAGAATTAAAGCTGGAGGAAATGAGTCAAAAAAATCTTCGCCTGCAGGCAGATTATGATAATTTCCGCCGCCGAACGCGCGAAGAACAGGCAGCCAGCCTTAAATATAAATCTCAGAGTCTGCTAGAACAATTATTACCTGCTCTAGATAACTTTGAGCGTGCTTTGAAGACAGAAGCTGTAAATGAACAGGCTAAAACGCTTATTCAAGGTATGGAAATGGTATATCGTCAGTTATCTGATGCTTTAAAACAAGAAGGTTTAACAGAAATTCCTGCAGTTGGCGAAAAGTTTGATCCAAATCTTCACCAGGCCGTTATGCAGGTGGAAGATTCAGAATATGAGTCAAACACTGTCATTGAAGAACTGCAAAAAGGATATATGTTGAAGGATCGGGTAATACGCCCTGCAATGGTAAAAGTAAACGCATAAAAAACTACATATGATTATGGAGGGAAAATCATGAGTAAAATCATTGGTATTGACTTAGGTACAACAAACTCTTGTATTGCTGTTATGGAAGGTGGAGAAGCGGTTGTTATTCCTAACCCGGAAGGAAACCGTACCACACCATCTGTTGTAGCATTTAAAGACGGAGACCGTTCAGTAGGTGAAGTAGCGAAGCGTCAAGCAGTTACTAACCCTAACACAATTATGTCTATCAAGCGTTATATGGGTACTGACCATAAAGAAACGGTTGAAGGAAAAGACTATACTCCTCAAGAGATCTCAGCGATTATCTTGCAAAAATTAAAATCTCATGCTGAAGATTACCTTGGAGAAAAAGTTGAAAAAGCTGTAATTACAGTACCTGCTTATTTTAACGATGCACAGCGCCAAGCTACTAAAGATGCTGGACAGATCGCTGGGCTTCAAGTTGAGCGTATTGTCAACGAGCCAACTGCAGCAGCATTAGCTTATGGATTAGAAAAGGATGAAGATCAAACGATCCTTGTATTTGACCTTGGCGGTGGTACATTTGACGTATCCATCCTGGAATTAGGCGATGGATTCTTCGAAGTAAAAGCGACATCTGGAGACAACAAACTTGGTGGAGACGACTTTGACCAAGTGATTATCAACCATTTAGTAAGTGAGTTTAAGAAAGAGAACGGAATCGACCTTTCTCAAGACAAGATGGCTCTTCAGCGTCTAAAAGATGCTGCTGAAAAAGCAAAGAAAGATCTTTCTGGTGTAACTTCTACACAGATTTCATTACCATTTATTACAGCAGACGCTTCAGGACCAAAACACTTAGAGTTAACTTTATCTCGTGCGAAATTTGAAGAGTTATCTTCTGATTTAGTTGAGCGTACTATGGGACCTACTCGCCAGGCGCTGAACGATGCTGGCATGTCTCCGTCTGATATTGATAAAGTTATTCTTGTTGGTGGTTCAACTCGTATTCCAGCTGTACAAGAAGCAATTAAGAAATTTACAGGCAAAGAGCCTCATAAAGGGGTAAACCCGGATGAAGTTGTTGCACTTGGGGCAGCAATTCAAGGCGGCGTACTTGCTGGAGATGTAAAAGACGTTGTTCTTCTTGACGTAACACCACTTTCATTAGGTATTGAAACAATGGGTGGCGTATTTACAAGATTAATTGACAGAAACACTACGATCCCAACATCAAAATCTCAAGTGTTCTCAACAGCAGCTGATAATCAGACTTCTGTAGATATCCATGTTCTTCAAGGTGAGCGTGAGATGGCTGCACACAATAAGACACTAGGAAGATTCCAGTTGTCTGAAATTCCGCCAGCACCACGCGGTGTACCTCAAATCGAAGTTAGCTTTGACATCGATGCAAATGGTATTGTAAACGTACGTGCAAAAGATCTAGGTACGAACAAAGAGCAATCCATCACGATCAAATCTTCTACTGGACTATCTGATGAAGAGATCGAACGCATGGTAAAAGATGCTGAGGAAAATGCTGAAGCGGATAAGAAAAAGCGCGAAGAAGTAGATACACGAAATGAAGCTGACCAGCTTGTATTTACGGTTGATAAAACGTTGAAAGACCTTGAAGGCAAAGTAGACGAAGCAGAAGTGAAAAAAGCACAAGAAGCTAAAGAAAGCTTGAAAAAAGCACTTGAAGGAAATGATATTGAAGCGATCAAGAAAGAAAAAGACGCTTTAAGTGAAATCGTGCAGCAGCTTTCCGTAAAGCTTTATGAGCAAGCTGCTCAGCAAGCACAAGCTCAGCAAGGTGGAGCTGAAGGACAATCCGGCAAAAACGATGACAACATTGTAGATGCTGATTACGAGGAAGTAAAAGACGATAAGTAAATGATGTTTAGCAGTAAAAAAGTCAAAGTCAGGCTATCTTGACTTTGACTTTTTTTCTGACCAAGACAGAATGCTGACAACAACTTTTGACAAAGAAGAGAGTTGCAGTTACGTCTTGAGTCAGGTGGTATTCAATGGTAAGATAACTTTTATGTGAGAATTCGGGAGTGTCCTATTATGAGTAAAAGAGATTATTACGAAGTACTTGGATTAAATAAGAACGCCTCCAATGACGAGGTTAAAAAAGCATACCGTAAGCTTGCCAGACAGTATCACCCAGATGTAAATAAAGAGGCAGATGCGGAGTCGAAATTTAAAGAAGTTAAAGAAGCATATGAAACGTTAAGTGATCCACAGAAAAAAGCACACTACGACCAGTTTGGACACACAGACCCTAATCAGGGATTCGGTGGAGCAGGTGCCGACTTTGGCGGGTTCGGTGATATATTTGATATGTTCTTTGGAGGCGGCGGCGGAAGACGTAATCCAAACGCACCGCGACAAGGAAACGACCTTCAATATGGACTTCGCCTATCATTTGAAGAAGCGGTATTCGGTAAGGAAACTGAGATTCAGATACCAACTGAAGAAACATGCGGAACATGTCATGGTTCTGGTGCTAAACCAGGCACAAAACCAGAAACGTGTTCACATTGTAAGGGAAGCGGTCAGCTGAATGTTGAGCAAAACACTCCATTCGGACGCATAGTTAACCGAAGAGTTTGTAACCATTGCAGCGGCAAAGGGAAGATTATCAAAGAAAAATGTAATACTTGTCATGGAGCAGGGAAAGTACGTAAAAATAAAAAGCTTTCCGTTAAAGTTCCTGCAGGTGTGGATAACGGCCAGCAGATCCGTATGGCAGGGCATGGTGAACCGGGTGCAAATGAAGGTCCTGCAGGTGACCTATATGTTGTTTTCCAAGTAGCAGATCATGAGTTTTTCGAGCGTGACGGAGATGACATCTTTTGTGAGATGCCGTTAACATTTGTTCAGGCTGCTTTAGGTGATGAAATTGAAGTCCCTACTCTTTACGGTAAAGTTAAACTGAAAATACCTGCCGGAACACAAACAGGAACTCATTTCAGGCTAAGAGGAAAAGGCGTGAAAAATGTTCATGGACGTGGTCAGGGAGATCAGCATATTCAAGTCAAAGTAGTTACCCCGAAAAACCTGACAGAAAAACAAAAACAGCTGCTGCGTGATTTTTCCGAAATTAGCGGAAGTCTGCCTGATGAACAGCAGGATGGATTTTTTGATAAAGTGAAACGTGCCTTTAAAGGTGAGTAATAACAAGTCTTCTTAATCTTAATAAACGGAGTTGATATGATGAAATGGTCAGAAATTAGCATCCACACTACTCAGGAAGCTGTTGAACCAGTATCGAATATTTTACATGAGGCAGGAGCAAGTGGAGTTGTGATAGAGGATGTAGATGACCTCTCTAAAGAACGCCAATCTGTGTTTGGTGAAATCTATCAGCTTAATCCCTCTGACTATCCATCTGAAGGTGTTATTCTAAAAGCATACCTTCCTGTAAACAGCTTTTTAGGGGAGACCGTTGATGAGATTAAGCAAGCCATTACAAACCTTGTAAAATACGATATAGATATTGGTGCAAACACGATATCTATATCCGAAGTGAACGAAGAAGAATGGGCAACTGCTTGGAAAAAGTATTATAAGCCAGTAAAAATCTCAAAGAGAATTACAATAACCCCAACATGGGAAGAATACGTTCCTGTCCATTCTGATGAATTAATTATTGAACTCGACCCGGGAATGGCATTTGGAACAGGTACCCATCCAACAACTGTTATGAGCTTACAAGCCATTGAAAAGTATATTAAAGAAGGCGACACTGTAATTGATGTTGGTACTGGATCTGGTGTTCTAAGCATTGCATCTGCTATGTTAGGAGCAGAAAAAGTGGATGCTTATGATCTGGACGAAGTAGCTGTAAACAGTGCAAGATTAAATGTAAAGCTTAATAAAGTGCATAATAAAGTTCATATTGATCAAAATGATTTATTAAAAGGAATCTCAGGACCAGTTGATCTTATTGTAGGAAATCTTCTTGCTGAAATTATTCTGCTGTTCGTAGAGGACGCCGGCAAAGTTTTAAAACCAGGCGGTTACTTTATTACTTCAGGTATTATTCAAGGAAAGAAGCGGGATGTAAAAGCAAAGCTAGAACAGCAGGGCTTTACAATCGTAGAAATATTAGAAATGGAAGATTGGGTGGCAATCGTCGCTCAAAATCAGAAATAAGAATAGGAAGTGCTCTGAATGCAAAGGTACTTTGTATCGCCGGAAAACTGGAAAGAGGATCGTGTCTTTATAAAAGGTGAAGATGCAAAACACATTGCTAAAGTAATGAGAATGCAGCTGGGAGACAACATTATTTGCTGTAACAATAACGATCGGTCTTCTATTTGTGAAATCCTTGACCTTGGCGGAAGTACTGTAGAAACACAAGTGATTAAAGACATTGAATCAGATCCTGAGCTTCCAGTTTCGGTAAGCATCGCACAGGGCCTTCCAAAAGCAGATAAGCTTGAATACATCGTTCAGAAAGGGACGGAGCTTGGGGCGTTTTCTTTCTTTCCTTTTTCTGCTGATCGTTCTGTTGCGAAATGGGATGATAAAAAAGCCGCTAAGAAGAAAGAGCGTTTAGAAAAAATCGCTAAAGAGGCTGCAGAACAATCACACAGAAGCAAGATTCCAGAGATCATGAACCCTAGGTCTTTTTCTGATTTGCTAAAATTAGCGGAACAGTTTAATATAAAAATCGTTGCATATGAAGAAACAGCGAAACAGCAAGAATACAGCGGTTTTTCTTCTGCAATAAAAAAAGCGGGAAAAGGAGACACTCTTCTTTGCGTTATTGGTCCTGAAGGCGGATTAAGCGAAAAAGAAGCAACGGCTCTGAAAGAACATGGATTTGAACTATGCGGGCTTGGTCCTAGAATCTTAAGAACCGAAACAGCCTCATTATATATTTTATCTGCTATTTCTTATCATTTTGAATTAAAGGGGTGATGAAAATGCCATCCGTTGCTTTTCATACTTTAGGCTGTAAAGTAAATCATTACGAAACAGAAGCGATCTGGCAGTTATTTCAGTCAGAAGGCTATGAAAGAACTGACTTTGACAGTACAGCTGATGTTTACGTTATAAATACATGTACCGTGACAAATACAGGTGACAAAAAGAGCAGACAGGTAATCAGACGTGCGATTCGTAAAAACCCTGATGCTGTAATCTGCGTAACAGGCTGTTATGCTCAAACCTCACCTGCCGAGATTATGGCTATCCCCGGGGTTGATGTTGTTGTCGGAACACAAGATCGTTCTAAAATGCTGACGTATATCCAGCAGTATAAAGAAGAAAGAATGCCTATTAAT
Source organism: Fictibacillus nanhaiensis (assembly GCF_023715445.1). Lineage (GTDB taxonomy): Bacteria > Bacillota > Bacilli > Bacillales > Fictibacillaceae > Fictibacillus > Fictibacillus nanhaiensis_D. Next base: position 688,369 of record NZ_JAMBOD010000001.1, on the reverse strand, counting down.
GGGGTATCTAATATTATGAAGGCGCGAGTTTATGAAGAGCTCGACGTACCAGCCTTCACGGACAGAACAAGAGCATCTTTAAAGATTCAGGAAGGGTGCAACAATTTCTGTACATTCTGTATTATTCCTTGGGCAAGGGGATTATTGCGTTCAAGAAAACCCGAGGATGTATTATCCCAGGCTCAGCAGCTCGTGGATTCAGGTTATAAAGAAATTGTTCTGACAGGGATTCATACAGCCGGCTATGGTGAAGATATGAAAGATTATTCTTTTGCCAGATTGCTTTCAGACCTGGATAAACAAGTTACAGGTTTAAAACGAATCCGAATCTCTTCTATAGAAGCAAGCCAGATTTCAGATGAAGTGATTGAAGTTATGGGGAATTCCGATAAAATTGTCCCTCATCTTCATATTCCATTGCAATCAGGTTCAAACACAGTTCTTCAACGAATGCGCAGAAAGTATTCGATGGAAATGTTCGGTGAACGACTGGATCGCTTAAAAGAAGCACTTCCTGGTCTTGCTATAACTTCTGATGTTATTGTTGGGTTTCCTGGAGAAACAGAAGAAGAATTTATGGAGACCTATCGTTTTATTGAGCACCATAAATTTATGGAACTTCATGTGTTCCCCTATTCAAAACGTACAGGAACGCCAGCAGCCAAGATGGAAAATCAGGTCCCTGAAGATGTAAAAAACGAACGGGTTCATAAATTGATTTCTCTCTCTGACCAATTAGCAAAAGAATACGCTTCTAACTATGAAGATACAGTTGTAGAAGTTATACCTGAAGAAGAATTTAAAGATGAGCCAGGTAAAAACTTATATGTGGGATATACTCCAAACTACTTGAAAGTTGTCTTTGAAGGAAATGAAGACATGATTGGCAAATTAGTGAAAGTGAAAATCACTGAAGCTGGGTATCCTTATAATAAAGGTATATTTGTTAAACAAGAAATGGAAGAAATCCTGAAGCAAGCTGTTTCTAGCTAACATCCTGGAATTCATTTCAGGATGTTTTTTAACGGTGTCCTGTATAACGCTGCTCGATTTCTGCCGAAAAATCTGGTATGATACTACGGTATTTAATTTTTCAGTTTAGAAAGGATTGTTTTTATGAGCAATTTAAATGTTGCAAGAATGATTGATCACACGGCTTTAAAAGCAGAAACTACAAAGGAAGAGATTTTAACTCTTTGTGAAGAAGCTAAAAAATATAATTTCTTTTCTGTATGCGTAAATCCAACATGGGTATATACTGCGTTCGAACAACTTAAAGATTCTGATGTAGCAGTTTGTACTGTTATCGGATTCCCTCTTGGTGCAAACACTCCAGAAGTAAAAGCATTCGAAACAAAAAATGCGATTGAAAATGGTGCAACTGAAGTTGACATGGTTATCAACATTGGTGCTTTAAAAGACGGAAACTATGAGCTAGTTGAACAAGATGTTCGTGCTGTCGTTGAAGCAGCAAAAGGTAAAGCATTAACTAAAGCGATTATTGAAACCGCTCTATTAACTGATGAAGAAAAAGTGAAAGCTTGTGAAATCGCAGTTAAAGCCGGAATCGATTTTGTTAAAACTTCAACTGGATTCTCAACTGGCGGGGCAACCGTAGAAGATATTAAACGAATGCGTGAAACAGTTGGACCAAATATAGGTGTAAAAGCTTCAGGTGCTGTTAGAGACCGTGAGACAGCATTAGCAATGATCGAAGCTGGTGCTACACGTATTGGAGCAAGTGCAGGAATTGCGATTGTTGAAGGCGGAAAGTCTGATTCAGATTATTAAGCTGATCAAGTAAATAAGTAAAATTTACTCTCCTAAACCAGCCTGTTTAAATTAAGTTGACCACATAACAAGGATATATTATAATGGCAAAAGATATGTGACGCATTCTTACGATTTTTGTAAGGGTGGTCTGGAGGGAGGGAAATACAAATGGCAGAAACACGTGTTCGCAAGAACGAATCCATTGATGATGCTCTTCGTCGTTTTAAAAGATCCGTTTCCAAAGATGGAACATTGGCTGAAGTTAAAAAGCGCAAGCATTATGAAAAGCCAAGCGTAAAGCGAAAGAAGAAGGCTGAGGCAGCAAGAAAGCGTAAGTTCTAAGAGAGGTGTAAGATATGAGTCTTCTTGATACATTGAATCAAGACATGAAGCAAGCGATGAAGAACAAAGATAAGCAAAAGCTTTCTGTAATTCGTATGTTGAAGGCATCTCTTCAAAATGAGGCCATCAAACATGGACACGAATTGAATGAGGAAGAAGAGCTCACTGTGCTTGCACGCGAGATGAAACAAAGAAAAGACTCCCTCCAAGAATTCGAAAAAGCTGGCCGCGAAGATTTAGTCGCTGGTCTTCAAGATGAAATTGCTGTTCTTACGCCATATTTGCCAAAACAGCTTACAGAAGAAGAACTGCATGAAATTGTTGCTCAAACAATTTCAGAAACAGGAGCTGCTTCCAAAGCTGATATGGGCAAAGTTATGGGGGCACTTATGCCGAAAGTTAAAGGGAAAGCTGATGGCGGACTCGTTAACCGTATTGTGCAGCAACATTTATCATAATTGAAATTGACAAACGCTCTGTATTTACACAGGGCGTTTTCTTATTTTTTGAAACTTTTCTTGGAAATTAACGTAAAATAGCTAGAGAAGGGGGGATGTTTGTGAAATGGACCCGTTTGCTGATCTACTCTTTATGTCTTGTTTGGGGTATTTACGGAATATTAGCGACCCACCAAGTGTTTTCAGCAGGCCAAGGAAAAACAGTAGCATTCATACCAGTTGAACATGAAGTTGAAAGGGGACTTGAAGCTTTTTTAGAGAGAAATATAAATGAAGCTGAAGAAAATGGTACTGACCACATTGTGCTTGAAATCTATACACCTGGTGGACGGGTAGACGCCGCATTACATATAGCAAAAGTGATGAGAGAAACAGACATACCAATTACGGCGTACGTCGTGAAGAATGCCTTTTCAGCGGGAGCTTATATCGCATTGAATGCTGATAACATTGTTATGAAGCCATCAACAACGATCGGCTCAGCAGCTGTAATCGACAGTCAGGGAAATACAGCCGGGCAAAAAGCAGAATCAGCATGGAAGGCTGAGATGCTGGCAGCAGCAGAATTAAACAAGCGTGATCCATTATATGCAGAAGCTATGGTCGATCCTGATGTTGAAATTCCCGATCTCGGTTTAAAGAAAGGGGATTTGCTGACTTTAACAGCAAGCGAGGCTTTAAAGGTAGGCTATGCCGAAAAAATTGCCGAAGACCGTCAGGAACTGCTGGCTTTTTTAAAACTGGATGATGCTAAAGTGTTAGAGTCAGAACCTACATTCGCAGATAAAATCGCCCGATTTGTAACAAATCCCGTAATCGTACCGATTTTACTTTCTTTAGGCAGTTTAGGTCTTGTTCTTGAATTATACACACCAGGATTTGGAATAGCTGGATCCATTGGATTACTGTCATTATTATTATTTTTTTATGGCCATATGATTGCAGGCTTGGCAGGATGGGAAGCCATTCTATTGTTCGTGATAGGACTGGTGCTAATGATTATGGAGATATTCCTGCCAGGAGGAATTATGGGCATTATAGGGGTGATCGCAATGTTAACGGGGCTGATTTTGGCTGGAGGATCATTATCAGGAATTCTGATTGCAATTGCAATAGCGATTGTTGTAACCGTCATTGGCTCATATTTCTTCATCCGTTCTTTTGGTTATAACGGACCACTGAAGCGATTGGTGCTATTTGATTCAACCAGCTCAGAAAAGGGATACCTGTCCCACCAGGAACGTGTAGAGTTAACGGGGAGAATTGGTATTACAGCTACCCCATTACGGCCGTCGGGCAGCGTAAAAATTGATGATGAATATCTCGATGTAGTATCTGAAGGTTCATTTATTGGGATAAATGAAAAAGTTAAAATTGTTAAAGTCAGCGGAGGACGGGTAGTAGTCAGACTTGCTGAAAATAAAGAATGAATGGAGTGTGTTGGGAATGTTAGAATTTAGTTCGATTGCAAGTTTTGTGGCCATTGGTCTAATCGTTATTGCGTTGGCCGTACTGTTTACGTTTGTACCAGTTATGCTTTGGATCTCAGCTCTTGCAGCAGGAGTCCGTGTAGGTATATTTACGCTAGTAGGGATGAGATTAAGAAGAGTCATTCCTAATCGCGTAGTAAACCCATTGATTAAAGCTGTTAAAGCAGGAATAGAATTAAGCACAAATCAGCTTGAAAGCCATTATCTGGCTGGAGGGAATGTAGACCGTGTAGTTAATGCACTTATTGCGGCTCATCGTGCCAATATTGAACTAAGCTTTGAGCGCGCGGCAGCGATCGACCTGGCTGGCCGTGATGTTCTTGAAGCTGTACAGATGAGCGTAAACCCCAAAGTGATTGAAACACCATTTATTGCCGGGGTAGCATTAGATGGAATTGAAGTAAAAGCGAAAGCAAGAATTACGGTTCGAGCAAACATCGATCGTCTTGTTGGTGGTGCGGGAGAAGAGACGATCATTGCGCGTGTTGGTGAGGGGATCGTTAGTACGATCGGTTCATCAGAAACACATAAAAAAGTACTTGAAAACCCGGACTTGATTTCACAGACAGTCCTTGCAAAAGGTTTGGATGCAGGAACAGCATTTGAAATTCTATCGATCGATATTGCAGATATTGATATCGGAAAAAATATCGGTGCAGAGCTGCAAACTGACCAAGCGATGGCAGATAAGAACATTGCACAAGCAAAAGCAGAAGAAAGACGTGCGATGGCCGTAGCGAATGAACAAGAAATGAAAGCCAGAGTCCAGGAAATGAGAGCGAAAGTTGTTGAAGCAGAGGCTGAAGTGCCTATGGCATTAGCAGAAGCACTCCGTTCCGGCAATATGGGCTTTATGGATTATATGAATATGAAGAATATCATGGCAGATACCACAATGCGTGAATCCATCAGCAAATCATCAAACCCTGAGAAAGATAATGATGATAAAGGGCGGAAACTATAAGCATGAATATCATTGAAGCGATTATTGAATTATTGATTGCAAATATCTTTTTTGTCATCCTTATCGCTGGTGGTATATACAGTTTCTTCAAAAGAATGATTGAAACAAAAAACACAAACAGACCTGTTCAAACAAAACGGGTAAGTAAACAGCCAAAACAGACGATATCCCCATTCGGCGTTCCAGCAGCTGAAACAGGAAATCTTTCTGATACAAAAAGTATTATAACAACCGAAAAGCAAGATCAAAGGACTGAAACTATAAACAGGCGTTATGAGAATATGAAACAAAAAAATGCATCCCATCGCTACCAGGATAAAGAGGAAGCTATAATGGGATCCTTTAAGGCAGATCAAAAAGAACTCCAAAAAGCAGTAATCTGGTCAGAAATTCTTGCAAAACCTAAGGCCTTGCAGCGATTGCATGAAAAGTAAATCTGCATTGAAATAGTGTGATAGTTTGACCCCTTCTCTCATAAAAATGGAGAGAGGGGGTTTTTTTATGGGCAAATTGCGGCAGCAAGTAAGCAAATGGATGATGCAGAACCTTGAACTACCAGCGGATGTTGTTATGGATCTACCCCGGATAACAATGATTGGACAACTGCACATATATATAGAAAATCACAGAGGTGTTAAAGCGTTCTCCAATGAGCAGCTTACACTTAAATTAAAACAAGGAACGCTCGTCATAAAGGGGAGAGAATTTGTAATTAAGACCATTCTCCCCGAAGAGATCTTACTGGAAGGGACAATTTCTTCAGTTGACTTTGACGATGTGTAACACTTTCTTGGATATGGAGGGACATGATGAAAAGCAAATGGAACAATAAACTTAAAGGTTATGTAAGAATGGAAATTATTGGACAAGATACAAGCTCATTCATCAATACTTGTATCCAGTCAGGCATAAAAATATGGGATATTAAACCCCTCGACAGTGAGCATGTACATGTGTCCATCTCTGTTTCAGATATCCGGAAAGCAAAAGCGATTTTAAAGGAGAATAAATTAAAGATTAGAATCAAAGAAAAGATGGGGACTCCATTTCTTCTAAAGAAAATGTGGAAAAGAAACGGCTTTATATTAGGCATGGCATCATTTATTTTTGTTCTTTTCTTATTATCTAACATGATTTGGAATATTAACGTTATAGGGGCTAATCCTAAAACGGAATATGAACTTAGAAAAGCAGCATTAGAAATAGGTGTTACAAAGGGGAAATTTATATTTCTTCTTCCTAACGTAAGAGAGATCCAGCGGCAGCTGACAGAAAAAATGGGTAATGTTACGTGGATAGGTGTTACTCAGCATGGAACTTCCTATCAGTTTGAAGTGGTTGAAAAGGAAATTCCTAAGGCAAACCCAACTACTGGCCCGAGGCATCTAGTTGCAACAAAACAAGCAGTTATCCACTCCTTATTCGTTGAAAAAGGACAACCCGTCGTTACGGTAAATGACTATGTGCAAAAAGGTTCTTTGCTCGTATCAGGCTTTATCGGCAAAGAAAAAAAACCTGAACTTGTGAGTGCCAAAGGGGAAATTTTAGGAGAAGTCTGGTATGAAACAAAAGTAGAAATCCCTTTAAATACTTCCTTTCAGACATACACAGGGAAATTTAAAAATAAACACTATATCTCCCTTTTTGGCTGGGATGTTCCTATATACGGTATTTCTGATGGAGAATTTCAGGATAAAACGGAAACACTAAATGAAACACCTCTTTATTTAGCCAAATGGAAGATGCCTGTTTCCTATTTAAAGAAAGAAATTAGGGAAACTGACGGTGTAAAGCGTTCCTATACAAAAGCCGAGGCGATTGAAGTGGGGAAAAAGATGGCTAAAAAAGAATTGCTGAAAAAACTGCCTGAAGATGCAAAAATTAAAGGTGAAAAAGTTTGGCAACAAAAGGTCTCGAATGGTAAAGTTAAATTGACGATGCTCTACCAAGTAATTGAAAATATTGCATCTGAACAACCTATACCTATCCAACAAGGAGAATGAGTAGTTTGTCAGAAACGAAAAGACTTAATTCATTACAACTCGAAAATACAACAGAAGCCGCTTCTCTATTTGGGCCGAACGATGCTTTTTTAAAGGTCATCGAACACAAGCTCAACGTAGGTATAGTCACACGTGGGGAAGAAATTTTAGTTACTGGAGAGCTCGCAAAATCCGAGATGGTTGAAGAGACTCTGTCAGTACTTCTGAAACTAGTGCGCAAGGGCATAAAGATCTCTGAAAGGGATATTGTTTATGCTGTTCAGCTTGCAGAAAAGAATATGCTTGATGAATTAAGTGAGTTATATGAAGAAGACATCGCAGTAACTGCAAAAGGAAAGCCCATTCGGGTAAAAACGCTGGGTCAAAGGCATTATGTACAGGCCATGAGAAAACGAGACCTCGTATTTGGCATCGGTCCTGCTGGGACTGGGAAAACATATCTTGCAGTAGTAATGGCGGTAAATGCCCTAAAAGACGGGAAGATAAAAAAGATTGTACTTACGCGTCCAGCTGTAGAAGCGGGAGAGAGCCTTGGGTTTTTACCAGGTGATTTAAAAGAAAAAGTCGATCCGTACCTGCGCCCTCTTTATGATGCGCTGCATGACCTTCTTGGTGCTGAACACACAGAGAGGCTGATTGAGCGCGGTACGATTGAAATTGCTCCTCTAGCTTATATGAGAGGTCGTACTCTTGATGAAAGTTTTGTGATTCTGGACGAAGCCCAAAATACGACACCGGAACAAATGAAAATGTTTCTGACTCGTCTAGGTTTCGGTTCAAAGATGGTAATAACAGGCGACCTTACACAGATAGATCTTCCTAGAGGCAAAGAGTCCGGATTGAAGGTTACTGAAAAAAGATTAGAAGGCGTCAATGGAATTGATTTTATATACTTAAAACAGCTTGATGTTGTAAGACATCCTCTAGTACAGAAGATTATTGAAGCATATGAAACATACGAAAACTAAGGACTCCTCTGTTAGGGGAGCCCTTTTTGTTTTATAAAGTACCATATTTGTCCAACTTTTGCTAAGATTAGTATAGGATTCACAGTTTAAGGAGTGGTAGCGTTTGGCCAACTTGAGGCACATCCTTTCAAATTACTTTCGTTTAAGTGTATCAACCGTATCATTTATTGTTATGGGGATTATCTTATTTGCTATATTAGTCAGCAATGTTACCCCAAATGTCGTGGATGTTACCATTTATGAGCGTGCTCCACGGGATATTCAGTCCCCGATCACGATACCGCTAGAAGAACAAACAGAAGCAAGAAAAAGACTTGCTGAAGAAAACGTAAAAAATGAATACACGTTTAATAAAGACATCGCATTTACTCAGGCTGATGCAATGAGAGAATTAATAAATGTAATCATTTCAATAAATAAAACAGAAGAAAAGAAAAAGGATGATGAACCACTTTCAACGGATAAGCAAAAGATCGATCAGCTCGAGGATTACATAGATACATCAGAAATTTCCAATGAGACGTTTATTACTTTGTTTCAAGCAACCGAAACTCAATTAACAAGTGTAAAAAACCTCGGCCCTGATGTCGTAAACAGTGTACTAGAAGCCCCGATCATGGTTGAAGAGGTAGATGGAAAAAGAGATGAAGCGGTAAGACTTATCCGGGAAAATGGAAATTTGTCCTACTCCCTCAGGAACGCTACAGAAGAAATAACAAGAACCTTTATTATTGCTAACCGGACTCTCGATACTGAAAAAACAAGGCAAAAACGAAAAGAAGCCAGAGATAAAGTTGAGGAAGTTGTCATAAGAGAAGGAGAAGTTTTAGTTAAGAGCGGTGCTGTAATTACCCCTGAAATTTATGACAGGTTAAAAATTGTCGGCTTGCTCGATCAAGAAATGAAAACCTATCCTTATTACGGTCTGTTTATCTTTGTAGTTGTCGTAATGGCTGGGCTCTATTATTTCATGAAAGAAGAACGGGAGAAAGAGCATTTCAGAAAGTATGTGACCATCTATGCACTGTTGTTTACACTGACTCTCGTTGTGATGAAATTAATTAGCATTAGCACGGAGATTGGTTTGAACAGCTTAATGTATCTCGTACCTGTAGCAGCTGGTGCTATGATGATTAAAATGCTGTTTAATGAAGAACTAGCCGTTGTTTCATCGGTTATTTTTGCATTGAGCGCGGCTCTTATATTTAATGAACAGACAACAGGTAACTTTAATTTTATTATGAGTCTTTATGTTCTGTTCAATGGAGTAGCAGGCATCGTATTCCTTGGGAAAGCACAGCAGAGGGCCAAAATTCTGCAAGCTGGATTTTTCGTATCTTTTATAGCCATCCTAACAGTAGCGAGTGTCCTTTTGCTTCAGAATGGGAAATTCACTTCCTGGCAGATCGGGTTAGATCTTGGATGTGCAGCATTGTCTGGTTTTATTTCTGCAGTATTGACTTTAGGGCTCCTTCCTGTTATTGAATCATCATTTAATATATTGTCAGTAACAAAGCTGATTGAATTGTCGAATCCGAACCATCCGATATTACGAAAAGTGCTAATGGAGGCTCCAGGGACGTATCACCATAGCATCATGGTGGCCAACCTTTCAGAAGCTGCTTGTGAATCGATCGGTGCAAACGGATTGCTTGCTAGAGTAGGGTCTTACTATCATGATGTCGGTAAAACAAAAAGACCGCATTTCTTTATCGAGAATCAGATGAACATGGAGAATCCGCATGATAAGATCGCGCCTCAGTTAAGTAAAACAATCATTACTGCCCATCCTTATGATGGAGCGGACATGCTTCGTGCAGACAAGATACCTAAAGAAATTATTGATATAGCAGAACAGCATCATGGAACAACACTGCTGAAATTTTTCTATCACAAAGCTACTAAGCTTACAGAGAAAGAAGTTTCCGAATCTGATTTCCGCTATCCAGGGCCAAAAGCTCAAACAAAGGAAGTTGCTATTATCGGAATTTCAGATGCGGTTGAAGCGGCAGTGAGATCTCTATCAAAGCCTACACCGGTAAAAATAGACCAGATCATTCGAAAAATAATTAATGAGAGACTTGAAGATGGCCAGTTTGATGAGTGTGACATCACGCTTAAAGAGCTGGATACAGTAGCAAAAACATTAACAGAAACTCTTCAAGGGATTTTTCACTCCAGAATTGAGTACCCTGAAGAGAAAAAGGTGGAAAAAGAATGAGGTTACATGTTGAGTATTTAAACGAAATTGATGAAAACCATACAGAATTCCAAGAGCTATTAACAAAAGTTCTGGAAAAAGCAGCTGAGATGGAAGAAACAGGACCTGCTGAAGTATCCGTAACGATCGTGACTAAAGAAAGAATTCAAGAAATTAATAGTGAGTACAGACAAAAAGACAGTGTGACAGATGTAATTTCTTTTGCTATGGAAGAAATGGGTGAAGATGAAACAGAGATTATCGGCGGGGAAGAAACGAGGTTCCTGGGAGATATTATTATCTGTTTAGATGTGGCGAAAGAGCAGGCAGAAGAATATGGACATTCCATTGAACGTGAAATGGGTTTTCTTGCTGTCCACGGTTTTCTTCACCTGCTGGGATACGATCACATGAACGAGGAAGATGAGAAAGCAATGTTTGGCAGACAAGAAGAAATCTTGGAGCAGTATGGATTAAAAAGATGATTGCCTGGAAAAAGTTTTTCGCTAGTTTTGGTTTTGCTTTTTCAGGAATCACCGCAACATATAAAAGTGAGCTAAACTTCAGGGTTCACTGCATAATAAGTATAATCGTTATTTTGACGGCGATTTCACTTGATTTTTCAAATTTACGTATGATTATCTTGCTGATTGTTATAGGAATTGTCCTTGCATTGGAACTTATAAATACAGCAATTGAAAAAACGGTAGACCTGATAACATTGGAGAGCCATCCATTTGCTAAGCAGGCTAAAGATGCAGCTGCAGGTGCAGTTTTGGTTTTTTCAATATTTGCTGTTATAATCGGTATACTGCTCTTTATTGAACCTCTATTAAAAAGTATAGAAAGCTAAGAAGGTGAATGTATGATGAACAAAGATCAATTAATGGAACAAGCAAAGAAAGCACGGGAAAAAGCTTATGTACCTTATTCAAAATTTCAGGTAGGTGCTGCCCTTCTTTCTTCAGATGGAAAAGTATATCACGGTGCAAATATCGAAAATGCAGCTTACAGCTTGACTTGCTGTGCTGAAAGAACCGCTTTATTTAAAGCGTATACAGAAGGTAATACAAAATTCAGTGCAATAGCAGTTGTTGCTGATACAAAGCGTCCAGTACCTCCATGCGGGGCTTGCCGTCAGGTGATTTCAGAGTTATGCCCTCCTGAAATGCCTGTTTATTTAACAAACCTAAAAGGGGATGTTCAGGAAATAGCGGTTAAAGACCTGTTGCCTGGTGCTTTTTCTCCGGAGGATTTAAATGACTAAGGAAGGTTTTAAATCAGGATTTGTAACCATAATCGGTCGTCCTAATGTCGGCAAATCCACATTGTTAAATCAGGTTATCGGTCAAAAAATAGCGATTATGAGTGATAAGCCGCAAACAACACGCAATAAAATCCAAGCTGTTTATACTACTGATGAAGCTCAGGTTATTTTTATTGATACTCCGGGTATTCATAAACCTAAGCATAAGCTTGGTGATTTTATGACTAGGACTGCCCAGCAGACATTAAATGAAGTCGATCTGATTCTCTTTGTCATTAATGCTGAGGAAGGATATGGCCGCGGTGATCAATTTATCATCGATCGGCTGCAGCATGTCAGCAATCCGGTATTCTTAGTGGTAAATAAAATCGATAAGGTTCATCCTGATGACCTGCTTCCACTGATTGATATGTACCGCAATAAATTGGATGTAGCAGAAGTAGTTCCGATCTCTGCATTAAAAGGAAACAATGTAGATACACTTTTGGGTCAAATCGTTTCATATATGGAAGAAGGACCGCAGTTCTATCCGGAAGATCAAGTAACGGACCATCCGGAACGTTTTATTACTGCAGAATTGATCCGTGAAAAAGTACTCCATCTTACACGGGAAGAGATTCCTCATTCTGTTGCTGTAGTTATTGAAGAAATGAAGGTGCGAGAAGAAAAAAACGTCGTTTTTGTTAATGCTACGATAATTGTTGAACGCTCATCTCAAAAAGGAATTATAATCGGAAAACAAGGGAAGATGCTTAAAGAGATCGGAAAAAGAGCGAGAACGGATATCGAGACTCTTTTAGGTTCAAAAGTATTCTTGGAACTTTATGTAAAAGTTCAAACAGACTGGAGAAACCGTCAGAAACAGCTTGTTGAATTTGGCTTTAATGAGGACGATTATTAATCAGTAAAAAACTGTTAATATTTCCTTCACATGAAAACAATGTTTAAGGTGAACCTAGTTATATCAGGAGAAAAAACAAATAGAAAGGTGTGTCCAAAGCATGAAAGAATTTACTTGGAAAGTATTCTGTGAAACGGGCAATATTGATACCTATTTGTTATACAAAGAGTTTGACCATGAAATAACAGCATTATCGGCAGTTATTCCTTACGAAGAGTCTCTCGAGGAACCTCCATTACATTAATTAACTAAGGGGCCTTCTTACTTCAGGGTGGTGAATACCTTGCTTTATAAAGTGGAAGGAATAGTCATTAAAACCGTTCCGTATGGTGAATCAAATATAATTATTACACTGTATACAAAGGAACTTGGCAAGATCGGCGTAATGGCAAGGGGAGCGAAAAAACCTAAAAGCCGCTTTACTTCCATTACGCAGCTTTTTACATACGGAATATTTGTTTTTCAAAGAGGCAGAGGATTAGGTACGCTGCAACAAGGTGAAGCGCTTTCTTCGTTTAGAAAGATACGCGAAGATCTGATAAAAACTGCATATGCAGCTTATCTGGCAGAGCTGCTTGACCGTTATACATCTGAGGATGAACTGAAGCCTGACTTGTTTGGCTGGCTGAAACAAGCTTTAGAATATATTAATCATGGGATTGATCCTGAAGTTATCACTTTTTTATTCGAAATAAAAATGATGAAAACAGCAGGAATTGTTCCGGAATTAAGCCGATGTGTCTCCTGTCATACTCCGGAAGGAAATTTTTCTTTTTCTATCGGAGAAGGCGGTTTTCTTTGTGAAAAATGCTCTTATAAAGATCCTTATCGAATCAATATATCTAAGGGAGCTGCAAGGCTGTTAAACATGTTTTATCATCTGGATCTTGCCCGACTTGGAAATGTTTCGTTAAAAAAAGAGACAAAAATAGAACTGAGGATGGTGTTTGACGCGTACATGGATGAGTACTCAGGCTTATATTTAAAATCGAAGAAATTTTTAAGACAATTAGATGATCTATCCTAGATAAAAAACTGTAAAGAATTTTCTTTACAGTTTTTTTGTTTCGCATTTATTTCTAATTGAGTTATAATAATGAAAATAAGTATAACACATTTGATGCAGCAAAAGGTGGTGTACAAAATCGAACTGAACAAAAGGCAGCAGAAGATAATTGAGATTGTAAAAGATAATGGACCTATTACAGGAGAACAAATCGCCGACCAGCTTGACCTGACACGTGCAACCCTTAGACCAGATCTTGCTATTTTAACGATGGCAGGGTATCTGGATGCCCGTCCGAGGGTTGGATACTTTTACACAGGAAAAACTGGTTCACAGCTTTTGACGGAAAAAATTAAAAAGATTAAAGTTGCCGAATTTACTTCTATGCCGGTGGTCGTTCAAGACTCTGCAACTGTTTATGAGGCAATCTGCACCATGTTTTTAGAAGATGTGGGGACTCTGTTCATCATAAATAAAAACGGACACCTTGCAGGGGTTGTTTCACGAAAAGATTTATTGAGAGCCAGTATGGGGAAACAAGAAATAAATAGTATTCCAATTAACATTATCATGACAAGAATGCCTAATATAACGTATTGTTTTAAGGAAGACTTCTTACTAGATATCGCCCATATTCTTATTGGTAAACAGATTGACGGGCTGCCGGTTGTTAAACATTCACAGAACGAAACAGGTCTTGAAGTAGTTGGAAGGATTACGAAGACCAATATTACTAAAGCTTTTGTTGAACTCGCACACGACGAAATACTTTAATAAATGGGGAGGCCAATATGACTGATCGTCCAATCGTATATGTCGTTTCTGATTCAGTAGGAGAAACGGCAGAATTGGTTGTAAAAGCGGCTGCAAGCCAATTTAATTCAAAAGGAATAGAGATAAAAAGGGTTCCCTATGTTGAAGATAAAGAAACCATTGATGAAGTGATTTCTTTAGCCAAAGACCATAAAGGCATTATTGCTTATACATTAGTTGTTCCTGAAATTAGTGAATATGTAGCCAAGCAGGCAGCAGCTAATGGAATACCAACAGTCGATATTATGGGACCTATAATGAATCAGCTTCAATCCCGGCTGAATCAAGTGCCAAGATACGAACCGGGGGTTGTACATAAACTGGATGATGATTATTTCAGAAAAGTTGAAGCTATTGAGTTTGCAGTAAAATATGATGATGGCAGGGATCCACGGGGAATTTTGAAAGCTGACGTCGTATTAATTGGTGTGTCAAGAACTTCAAAAACACCTCTGTCACAATATTTAGCTCATAAGCGTTTAAAGGTGGCTAATGTACCTATCGTACCGGAAGTCGAGCCTCCTGAGGAGTTATTTAAGGTATCACCGAATAAATGCTTCGGGCTGAAAATCACTCCTGAAAAATTAAACGATATACGCAGAGAGCGCTTAAAGGCTTTGGGATTGAATTCAGAAGCCAACTACGCAAACATGGAACGGATTAAACAAGAGTTAGTGTACTTTAACAAAATTGTTGATAAAATCGGATGCAGAGTAGTAGAGGTTTCGAACAAAGCTGTAGAAGAATCTGCAAATGTAATCTATAATCTGTATCAAGGGAAATCTTACAAATAAAGCGCAAATTACTGCGCTTTTTTATTTTCAATCTTTTTACTGGTAATATTGATGTGTTTTTATTATAATATTACATTGTGATTAAAATTTAAAAGTTTGACTAGAATAGTGATACATTCAGTATGCTTTTTTTCGACAAATGCTAGTAAATGAAGGAGAATCACTTAAAAGGTAGAACATAAAATTATGGAAAAATTCAAAGGGAATATATACGTAGATGCAGATGCTTGTCCTGTATTGATAAAAGATGAGATTAATAAATATTCAAAAGTATTTCACTTTGACCCTATTTTTGTTACTTCATTTGCACACGCAAGCAATACTGACCAGCCAGGCCGGTGGATATTAGTAGATGCCAGACCTGAAGAAGTTGACATGTACATACATAATCATTCTCAAAAAAATGATATTGTCATTACGCAAGATCATGCCCTCGCGAGTTTGCTTATTCCAAAAGGGGTTTATGTTATTACCCCAAGAGGGAAACATTTTCAAGAGAATGAAATGGAAAGGGTCCTTCATGAACGTTATTTGTCTGCCAAAGCGAGGCGCTCGGGAAAACATTCCAAAGGACCTGCTAAATTCACGAAGGAGGACTCTGAAAGATTCGCTACAGTTTTTTGTGAAATCCTGTCGAATGTTGAAGGAAAATAGATTCAAGGCACGAATATATATCTAGTGTCAAAGAAACAGAGATTCTGTGGTGGTAATATGGAACGCATACCTGAAGATTTAATTGAAAAAGTAAGGACAGCAAACGACATAGTAGACGTGATTAGTGATTATGTTCCTCTAAAAAAGCAAGGCCGCAATTTTTTTGGATTATGCCCTTTTCATGGAGAAAAATCACCTTCTTTTTCTGTCTCACCTGAAAAGCAGATTTATCACTGTTTTGGATGCGGAGCAGGCGGAAACGTTTTTTCTTTTTTGATGAATATAGAGGGATACTCATTTATTGAAGCTGTAACTCAACTAGGAAAAAAAAGCGGAGTTGAACTGCCTCAAATTAATCAGCAAAATTTCTCCGGAAAAAGCAATGACGAAAAAAGAAAAATGGCTGAGATTCATGAATTGTTGGCTAAGCTGTACCATCATTGTTTACTCCACACAAAACAGGGAAGACCTGCATTGGACTATCTCGAAAACAGAGGTTTTACAAGAGAGTCTATCGAACGCTTTCAAATAGGCTTCGCTCCTGATTCATGGGAAACTGCTTCACAATTCATCCAGAAGCGAGGATTGGATATTACGCTTGCGGAAAAAGCAGGTTTGATCGGGAAACGTCAATCTGACGGAAAAGCTTATGACCGTTTTCGAAACAGGGTCATGTTTCCAATCTGGGACCGCACAGGTACAGTAGTAGCGTTTGGCGGCAGAGTTTTAGATGGGAAGGATGAGCCAAAATATTTAAACAGTCCAGAGTCAAAGATTTTTCAAAAAGGCAAAACGCTGTACGGCTTAAATCTCTCTCGAGCTGATATCAGGCAGAAACAGCATGCTGTGATATTTGAAGGCTATGTAGATACCATTGCAGCTTTCAGAGCTGGAGTAACAAATGGAGTTGCGACATTAGGAACTTCCTTAACAGAAGATCATGCTGCAATTTTGAGAAGAAATGTTCAATCCGTCACAATCTGTTACGATTCTGACCGTGCCGGAGTGGAAGCGGCCTTCCGAGCATCAGAAATACTGACGAAACAGGGCTGCACCGTTAAAATTTCACAAATGCCAGATGGTATGGACCCCGATGACTATATTTCCATATTTGGAAGCGAATCGTTTCAAAAGGATATAATAGGGGCTAGTCTTACGGTTATGGCATTTAAAATACAATATTATAGACGCGGTAAAAACCTTCGGGATGAAGGAGAACGGATGATCTATATCGAAGAGATTATCAATGAGATAGCCCGTCTTCCAAAAGCGGTTGAAAGAGATCACTATCTCCGTCAGATCGCTTCAGAATTTAATTTGTCATTAGACGCATTAAAACAGCAGCAAATTCAGACATTTAAGCAACAGCAAAAGTCAAAGGATAACGGCCCTAAAAAGCGGGATAATAATTTTAGAATACAAACACTTTTGCAGAAGTCTTTATTACCTAAAAATCTGAATGCTGAAAGAATTGTTCTTGCACACATGCTTAAAAGCGACGATACTGCTTTTCTTATTCAGGAAAAGCTTGAATCAGGATTTAATGTGGAGGAACATAATGCAATCGCTGCATACTTGTATGCCTTTTATGAAGAAGGAAATAAACCCAATGTAGGGTTGTTCATGCAGCGGATCGATGATGACAAATTAAGAAAACTAGCATCAGAATTAGCAATGCTCACTATTAGTGAAGTAATGAACGAAGTAGAGCTTGCAGATTATATTCGAATTATTTCTAGCTATCCTTTATTGCGTGAGATACAAGAAAAAGAGAAACAGCAAGAAAACGCAATAAGAAGGAATGAAATAAAACTGGCAGCCCAAATTGCCCAAGAAATTATGAGAATGAAAAGATCTCTAAAATGAACGGGACACAGGATGGTTGAAGTTTTGGAAGGAGGGGATCGAATGGCTGAGAAACCAAACCGTCAAGAAACGGAAGGCGAATTAACCATCGATCAAGTTAAAGAACAATTAGTTGAAGCCGGTAAAAAGCGAGGACGGCTGACATATACAGAAATCACAGGGAAGCTTGCTCCGTTCGAACAAGATTCAGATCAAATGGATGAATTCTATCATTATCTAGAAGAGCAAGGGGTAGAAGTTGCGGAAGCCTCTGAGGATGCAGATGATGAAGATGATCCTAAATTTGAAATGGAAAAAGAAGAAGAAGAATTTGACCTTAATGATTTAAGTGTGCCTCCTGGAGTCAAAATCAATGACCCGGTCCGTATGTATTTAAAAGAAATCGGACGGGTAGACCTTCTATCTGCAGATGAGGAAATCGAACTCGCAAAAAGAATTGAAAATGGCGATGAAGAGGCAAAACGCCGTCTTGCAGAAGCTAACTTACGACTTGTTGTAAGTATTGCAAAACGTTATGTCGGCCGGGGAATGCTGTTCCTTGACCTTATTCAAGAAGGAAACATGGGATTAATCAAAGCTGTTGAAAAATTTGATTATGATAAAGGGTTTAAATTCAGTACGTATGCAACTTGGTGGATTCGCCAGGCGATTACACGTGCTATTGCTGACCAAGCCCGTACAATCCGTATTCCAGTTCACATGGTTGAAACAATCAACAAATTAATCCGTGTTCAACGTCAGCTGCTTCAGGATTTAGGCCGAGAGCCATCTCCAGAGGAAATTGGAGCAGAAATGGAACTCACACCTGAAAAGGTTCGTGAAATCTTAAAGATTGCGCAAGAGCCAGTTTCCTTAGAAACACCGATTGGTGAAGAGGATGACTCTCATCTTGGTGACTTCATTGAGGATCAGGATGCATTAGCCCCATCAGAGGCTGCAGCATATGAGCTATTAAAAGAACAGCTTGAGGATGTTTTAGACACTCTGACCGATCGTGAAGAAAATGTGCTTCGTTTACGTTTTGGTTTAGATGACGGACGTACAAGAACTCTTGAAGAAGTAGGTAAAGTCTTCGGAGTAACACGTGAACGTATTCGTCAGATCGAAGCAAAAGCACTCCGTAAACTTCGCCATCCTAGCAGAAGTAAACGTTTAAAGGACTTTCTTGAATAAAAAGCTTGCCCTCTGCGGCAGGCTTTTTTTATTGCTTTTATTTTACTGATAATTCCACTTCAATGCAAACTGCCGAAAAACTCAATTTTTACAGCTTCTTACTCAAAAATTCTTAATTTTCCTTATATATTCTGCATCATTTAAAATTTAAAATCGTTTAAATCTTGTAAAAATTCAGCCTTTATATCTATAATATTAAATGAAAGCGTATACAAAAGAGAGCAAATTAATTTTAAAGGGTGGGATGCAGCCATGAATTTTACATTAACAGAAGAACAAATGATGATTCAGAAAATGATGAAGGAATTTGCGGATGAAGTTGTAGCACCGGGAGCTGAAACAAGAGACAAAAATAAAGAGTTCCCAGTAGAAATCTTCCAAAAGCTTTCGAAGCTTGGAATGATGGGTTTGCCATTTCCTGAAGAATATGGCGGTGGCGGAGCTGATACGATCAGTTTTGCGATTGCAGTAGAAGAGCTGAGCCGTGCATGCGGTTCTACTGGTATTACATATTCAGCTCACGTTTCATTAGGCGGAGCGCCTTTAAATTTATTTGGTACACATGAACAAAAAGAGAAATATTTAACGCCAATTTGTACAGGAGAATCATTCGGAGCGTTCGGGTTGACGGAGCCTAATGCAGGGTCTGATGCCGGAGGAACTGAAACCACGGCAGTTTTGGAAAATGGGGAATGGGTTATTAACGGAAGCAAGTGCTATATTACAAATGCAAGCTATGCTAAGCATTTAGCACTGACTGCGATTACGAATAGAAACGGCAATGATAAAGAGATATCCGCAGTTATCGTTCCATCGGATGCAAAAGGTTTCAAAGTTATAGATAACTATGAAAAGATGGGTCTTCATTCCTCTAACACAACAGAACTTTTTATGGAAAATGTTAGAGTACCAGAAGAAAACTTGTTAGGTAAACGCGGTGACGGCTTTAAACAGTTCCTGGTGACACTTGATGGGGGACGTATAGGAATTGGTGCCATGGCAGTCGGAATTGCACAAGCGGCTTATGAGAAGGCGCTGGCTTATGCAAAAGAGCGTAAACAATTTGGAAGATCGATTTCTAAGTTTCAAGCTATTCAGTTTAAGCTTGCAGATATGGCGATGAAAATCGAACTTGCAAGAATGATGGTATATAAAGCTGCATGGCTGAAAGATCAAGGAAAGAAATTTTCTAAAGAAGCTTCCATGGCTAAATTGTATGCTTCTGAAGCATGCATGCAAATTTGTTCAGAATCAGTACAAATTCACGGCGGAAACGGCTACATGAGAGATTATCATGTTGAACGCTACTTCCGGGATGCAAAACTTCTTGAGATTGGAGAAGGAACATCTGAGGTTCAGCGTATTGTAATTGCCAGAGAAATTGGCTGCTGATTTTCATAATATTATATGATGGGGTGAATTATGGCTGAGTTAATGAAGGTAACTGTTGGAGATTGTTTAAAAAAACAAGCGCAAAAAAACAATGCACAAGAAGCCATTGTTTACAGTAAACTTGGAATTCGCTACACCTATCAAGAATTTTATGAATTGACGTCAAAAGTCGCTAAGGGTCTAATGGCGATGGGGATTCAAAAAGGGGATCACATCGCTGTCTGGGCAACAAATGTTCCAGAATGGCTTTTATTGCAATTTGGATCGGCAAGAGCTGGGGCAGTCTTAGTGACGGTTAACACGAATTATCAAAGTGCCGAACTCGATTATCTGTTGAAACAATCGGATGCTAAAGCCTTATTTTTTATAGAGGAGTTCCGCTCAACATCTTACAGAAAAATGGTTGACTCTGTAAAAAACAGAATAGAAGAATTTCCGGAGCTTAAGCACTTTATACAAATTGATAACAACAGCTCTTCCTCATACAGCACATTTCAGGAGATGTTAGCTGCAGGTGATGTGATAACGGATGAGGATCTGCAAAGAAGAGAAGAATCTTTGCACTATGATGAAGTAATTAACATGCAATATACATCAGGTACAACAGGTTTTCCTAAAGGTGTAATGCTGACTCACTATAACATTGTAAATAATGCAAGGCAGATTGCTGACAGTATGAACCTTACGAATGCCGACAGGCTGTGTATACCTGTTCCCTTTTTCCATTGTTTTGGTTGTGTACTAGGAACGCTTGCTGCTGTTTCCGTTGGAGCGACGATGGTTCCTATTGTTCAATTTGATCCGAAAGAAGTTTTAGAGACAGTGGCAAAGGAAAAATGTACAGGATTGCATGGCGTACCTACGATGTTTATCGCCGAACTTAATCTTCCTGACTTTGATTCATATCATTTAAGCACTTTGAGAACTGGAATCATGGCTGGCTCGCCATGCCCAATTGAGGTGATGAAAAAAGTAATCGATAAAATGGGAATGAGTGAGATTACGATTGCTTACGGACAAACTGAGTCATCTCCTGTTATTACACAAACGAGAACAGATGACCCGATCGAGCGGCGTGTGGAAACTGTAGGAAAAAAGCACTCCCAGGTTGAGGCAAAAGTGGTCGACCCGATTACACATAAAGAAGTAAAACCTGGAGTACAAGGTGAGCTGTGTACAAGAGGCTATCATGTCATGAAAGGCTACTATAAAATGCCCGAAGCTACGAAAGAAGCAATTGACAGTGAAGGATGGCTTCATACGGGAGATTTGGCAACAGTTGACGAAGAGGGCTATTACAGAATAACAGGCAGATTGAAAGATATGATTATTCGTGGAGGAGAAAATGTTTATCCGAGGGAAGTAGAAGAATTCCTTTACTCTCATCCTGCCATTCTGGATGTTCAGGTTATTGGAGTCCCTGACAAAAAGTTTGGTGAAAAAGTAGCTGCCTGTATTCAGTTAAAAGAAGGTCAATCTCTTTCTGCAGATCAACTAAAAGACTATTGCAAAGGTAAGATAGCTCATTTTAAAATACCGGAATATTTCTTGTTTGTGGATGAGTACCCGATGACAGCTTCAGGTAAAATCCAAAAGTACAAACTTAGAGAACAAGCATTAGAGGCTTTATCTGTTACACATGAATAGCCACCAGCGTGTGGCTATTTTCACTTTAAGAAGGTATATTTTTTTAACTGATTGATAAACGACGCAGCAAACATGGTTAGGGGATAAAGTATGGGTGCATCTTAGGCTGACGGATAGGGCTTTGAGTCAGCCAAGTTTTCTTTATTAAATTCTGTAATATCTTGTGACAAAACTGGGAAAAATATAGTTTGCCCTTCCCAAGTAAACGCTTTTAAAGTACAATAGGTTATGGATTGTTAGCCAATACATATTAGGTTTTAAAGACTACAACAAATGTGCTGTACAGAAGAAGGAGGAATATGAATGAAGCGTAATCCACTCATTCCTTTTGCCATTATAGGAGTTATTGGAATTGTTCTTATGCTTACAATGGGCGGATATGGTATCAACAAGATCCATCAGGCAAGCCAGGATAAAGAAAAGGCTGCGATGGATCCAGAAGCAATTTTTAAACAGAATTGTTCTTCTTGTCACGGACAAAATCTTGAAGGCGGAACTGGTCCTGCACTTGATAAGATTGGCGGCGAGTATTCAGAAGAGGAAATTGCTGATATCGTGAAAAACGGTAAGCCAGGCGGAATGCCGGCCGGTGTTGTTAAGGGAGAAGAAGCAAAAATAGTGGTAAAATGGCTCGCAGAAAAAAAATAAAATAAAAAAGGGCTTCTTGTTAAATTGGACAAGAAGCTTTTTTTCATGCAGCTTTGCAAAATTTACTGAGAAAGACAGATACTATAATAATGAAACTAAAGCGGTGATAAAAAATGAATTCCGAAAAACTATCTAAAAGGCTTGAGAAAGTCTCAAGTTATGTACTTCAGGGGTCTGTACTGGCCGATATCGGTTCAGACCACGCCTACCTCCCTTGTTATTTAGGAATAAAAAAAATAATTAAAAAAGGAATCGCGGGCGAGATTACAGAAGGACCTTATCTATCTGCTAAAGAGCAAGTAGTCCTTGATGGTTTAACAGACATTATTGAAGTTAGAAAAGGAGACGGACTTTCCGTACTCAAAGAAAATGAAGCAGAAGTTGTTACAATTTGCGGCATGGGGGGTTCCCTGATTACTTCCATCCTTGAAAAAGGTAAGGAGAAACTTGGAAGCGCAAAAAGATTAGTTCTGCAGCCTAATGTAGGAGCGAAAACCGTAAGAAATTGGCTGTTAAAAGAAAATTGGGTACTTTCTGCTGAAGAGATAATAAAAGAAGACGGTAAAATTTATGAAATTCTCGTTGCGGACCGAATCGGTGAGCAGCCCTATTCAAATCAAATAGATGCTGAACTGCTATTTGGTCCATTCTTATTAAAAAACCAAAATGAAGCGTTTAAAGAAAAATGGGCTGGGGAAGTCAAGCAATGGAAGGCAATTTTGGCTCAAATGGAACATAGCCAAGGGACAGCGGCAGAAACCAAAAGGAAAGAACTTTTAGATCATATTAATCTTGCTGAGGAGTGGATCGATTGAGCAAAACAGCAAACGGGCAGTTCGTCATTTCACTTTTAGAAAGCTTCGCCCCTAAAAAACTGGCAGTAGAAGATGACCCAATCGGGTTACAGATTGGGTCATTAAACCGTCCAGTGAAAAAAGTAATGATAGCATTGGACGTTCTTGAAAGTGTTGTAGATGAAGCAATAGATAATGAAGTGGATTTGATTATAGCTCATCATCCTTTATTGTACCGACCATTAAAAAAGATAGATACAAGTACTTCAAAAGGAAGAATTATTGAAAAGCTGATCAAGAACGATATAACAGTTTATGCGGCTCATACGAATCTCGATGTAACAGCTTCAGGCGTAAACGAATGGCTTTCTGAGCGTTTAGAACTTAGTCAATCAGAAGTGCTTGCACCTACATATGAGGAACAGCTCATAAAGCTTTCTGTTTTTGTCCCATCCTCTCATGAGGAAGCTGTCAGACAAGCTCTGGGAGATGCGGGTGCCGGGCATATCGGAAACTACAGTCATTGCAGTTTTTCTTCAAGTGGATGGGGGACTTTTACACCCCTAGAAGGAACAAACCCATACATTGGTGAACAAGGAAAACTTGAGCGAACAGAAGAAGTGAAAATCGAATCTATTTTTCCAGTTTCCATTCAGAATGCAGTATTATCAGCAATGAAAAAAGCTCATCCTTACGAAGAAGTAGCTTATGACCTTTATCCGCTGCTTAATAAAGGAAATGAACTTGGCATAGGAAAAATCGGTAAACTGATTAAAGAGATGGAAATTGAAGAATTTGTTCAACATGTTAAAAACGTTTTTGGGATCTCCAGCGTCCGGGTGATTAAAGGGCATAATCATCCAATAAAAAAAGTTGCGGTAGTTGGAGGAGATGGCAACAAATACATTTATCCTGCTGTCAGAAAAGGGGCAGATGTTCTAGTGACAGGAGATATCTATTATCATAATGCGCACGATGCCCAAGCAGAGGGTTTGACGATCATTGATGCTGGCCATCATATAGAAGAAATAATGAAAAGGGAACTCAAACTTGTGCTTGAAAAGGAACTTTCACAGAGAAAGTACGATACAGTTGTTATAGAGTCCACTATACAAACAGAGCCTTTTACGTTTATGTAAAAGGCTGTTTTCTAAATGAATGTTGCTTTTGAATTCGTTTGATTGGAGCAGAAGGTGCGAGACTACGGCTATTTTACGGTACGTGTTCTTAGATTTATTACACGTTCGCTCAGACTCATCGAGGTTTCGCTCAAAAAAGCCGATTTACGCTCAAGATTTTCTAGCTACGCTCAAACTGCCTTTAGTTTCGCTCAAAATCTCCTTTTTTCGCTCAACGTAACTAAAAACGAGGACTGAACTTAAGTGGCTCACCGCCAGATCCCTGGAAAGCGAGCACCTGGAGTGGAAATCAGCCACTTCTCTTAGCTGCAATTTTCAAAAACAGCCATGTAAAAAAAGCAAAGCTGCCGAAATGGCCAGCTTTGCTTTTTTAGTTATTTTTTCTCTTTTACTTTTGGAAGTATGCGATTTAACTGAACTTTACGTTCTTTTGTCCAAGTTTCCTCATTTTTTTCATCATAATTTTTAAGGAAATCAATTACTTCTTTTGTAATTGGAGTTGGTGTAGAAGCACCAGAGGTTACACCAACCTTATTAACGCCTTCTAACCAGGCTAAATCAATTTCTGAAACATCCGAAATTCGATAAGCTTTAGTACCAGCGATTTCTTCTGAAACTTGAGCAAGACGGTTTGAGTTATTGCTTCTAGGATCCCCGACTACAAGAACTAAATCACACTCACCTGCTTGGTTTGCTACAGCTTCTTGACGGACTTGAGTAGCTAAACAAATCTCTTTATGAACTTCAGCATTCGGATATCTCATCAACAACTGCTTAATAAGTTCTGCAACATCCCATTGGCTCATAGTGGTCTGATTTGTAATAAGAATCTTTTCGCTTTTAACATCCAGTGATTCCAAGTCATCCATATTTTCAACAAGGTGAACGATGTGGGGGGCAATTCCAATCGCTCCTTCAGGTTCGGGATGCCCTTTTTTGCCGATGTAAATAATCTCATAGCCTTCGTTCTCTTTTTCTCTGATCAGGTCATGCGTTTTTGTAACGTCCGGACAAGTCGCATCTATTTCATAGAGTCCTTTTTCATGAGCAATGCGTCTAACTTCTGGGGAGACACCGTGTGCAGTGTAAATTACAGTACCAGACTCAATGTTTCGAATAATATCTAACCGGTTGTTTCCATCGAGTGTAATGATTCCTTCATCTTCAAAGGCATCTGTTACGTGTTTGTTATGAACGATCATGCCAAGAATATAAATCGGTCTCGGCAAGGTTGGATCATTTGCAGCTTGACGTGCCATTACCATTGCATCTACTACACCATAACAATACCCTCGCGGAGATATTTTAACAATTTCCATATTGGATCTCTCCTTTATTCATATAAAAGACAGCACAGATGTCTATGCTGTCTTGGGAGATTTACTTCTGTATGATTTTATTATAAAGGAGCGGCCATAAGAACTCAAACACAATACTTATACATATAGCTTAGGTCCTGAGAGGTGATAACCTTTAGGTACATTCGTTTTTGGTGCTGCTGGTACTAATTTAGTCGATGCTGGTGGTTTTTTTGTTTTTAGGGCCTGGGGCTTTTTAGCTGATTTTGAAGCTTTAGAATCAGATGCGTTTACCTTTTCTTCTGTATCTTTCTTTCTTTTTTCTTTCTTATTTTTTTCTTCAGGTTCTTTTATTTTCGTTTTGTTTTCTGCTTCATCCGCTTTCTTGGAGGTTTCTGCCTCAGTATTGGTCTCGGCTTTAGACTTTGAACCTCCGTTTTGAAAATCTTTTAAAGCTGTCATAATTGAGGGCAGGTTTCTCATAGCCGGACCGTACTGTTTAATCATAGGTCCCATTGTTTCGGCAACTTTTAAAACCTTTTGTACGTTGTTGAGCATAGTGAAAATATTGTTTCCTCCAGTTATGTTTCCACCGCTCCCGATGGTCCCCAAGAATCGGTCAACAGAGCCTTGATGACGCGGCATTTCATGCATTCCATTCATGTTTTGCATATGTGAATTTACTTGAAATGGCTGCATAGGATGCTGAGGCTGATTTGGATATCTGTAAAAAGGCTGCATAATTCCCCCTCCTTTCCAAAATAATACGCTCATAAACAGAATATGAAATTTAAGAAAACATGTGTGATATTTAACCCTGTTTTCTTAACCAAAATCAAGGATGATTGGCGGAAAAACGAAACTTACTCTATAATACTAAAAGTGAATAGATTTATATTTGAAAAAGAAAAGGTGAGCGTATGAAATCTCCGTTTGAACGGTTAAAAATAAACGAATCGCTCCAAGCTGCATTAAGTAGTATTGGATTTGAAAAACCAACTGAAATTCAAGAACGTGTCATTCCAGGAATCATCAACGGGCAAGACATGATCGGTCAATCACAGACTGGATCAGGTAAAACATTTGCATTCTTGCTGCCTCTTATGCACAGAATTGATATTCAAAAAGAAGAGGTACAAGCTGTAATTACAGCGCCTACTCGTGAATTAGCACAGCAGATTTATAATGAATTCTTAAAAATTTCAGAGCAAATGCCAGAAGAAAAGCAGATCAAGGCTAAAGCGATCGTCGGTGGAACTGACAGAAAAAGAATGGCTGAAAAGCTTAAAACTGTTCCGCAGCTCGTTATCGGTACACCAGGACGTATTAAAGACCTTGTGAAGGCTCAGGAGCTTGTTGTCTATACTGCGAATATGCTTGTAGTCGATGAGGCCGATCAGATGCTGGACATGGGTTTTATTGAAGACGTAGACCAGATTGCATCTCGGATGGCTAATGAACTGCAGATGATGGTATTTTCGGCAACCGTTCCTGAAAAGCTGCAGCCATTTTTAAAGAAATATATGAAGAATCCAAAGCATGTTCATGTAGAGCCGCAGCATATCACAGCAAAAGACATCAAGCATGTACTTCTTCAAACCAAACATAATGATAAGCTTGCCATGCTTATCAAAACGGCAAGGAATTTCAATCCATACTTTGCGATTATTTTTGCCAACACAAAAAAAATGGTAGATGAGATTGCTGATGCAATGGCTGCAGAAGGATTAAGTGTGGAGCGTTTACATGGCGATGTACCGCCTCGTACGAGAAAAAACATCATGAAGCGGGTGCAAAAAGCTGAATTTCAATTTCTAGTAGCGACTGATCTTGCAGCACGCGGAATTGATATTAAAGGCGTCAGCCATATTATTAATTATGAATTTCCAAAAGATCTTGATTTTTATATTCATAGAGCTGGGCGAACAGGCCGTGCAGGCATGTCTGGAGTGTGTGCGTCCCTTTTTGAGCAAACTGATCAGCATGCAGTGCAGAAGTTGAAAGAGAAAAAAATCACTTTCACATATGAACAATATAAAAACGGTGAATGGATTGCTGTAAAACAAAGAGAGAAAAGTGCAGCTTCCAAGGAGCAGGATGGTGTTTATGTACCTAAACCTCGGAAGGTTAAACCTGGCTATAAAAAGAAAATGGATGAACAAAAGAAAAAATTAATGAAGAAGAAGAGAAGAAACCAAAGATAGAAACAAATGCGGAGAGAAGAGGGGAAAGTATGATTAAAATAGGTTCTCATGTCTCAATGAGCGGTAAAAAGATGTTATTGGCTGCAAGTGAAGAGGCAGTTTCGTATGGTGCAAACACATTTATGATCTATACAGGAGCACCTCAAAACACGAGACGCAAAAAGATTGAAGACCTCAATATTGAAGCTGGAACAAAACATATGATAGAAAACGGAATCGTTGATATAGTGGTGCATGCTCCTTATATCATTAACATCGGAAATGCAGTTAAACCGGAAACCTTTGAATTAGGTGTGGATTTCCTTAGAAGAGAAATCGAACGAACAGAAGCTTTAGGCGCAAAGCAGATCGTACTGCATCCTGGAGCGCACGTTGGGGAAGGTCCTGAGACAGGGATTAAAAAGATTATTGAAGGTTTAAATGAAGTATTAACAAAAGAGCAGAACGTTCAAATCGCATTAGAGACAATGGCCGGAAAAGGATCTGAATGCGGAAAAACATTTGAAGAACTGGCTCAGATTATTGATGGAGTTACCTTGAATGAGAAGCTTTCTGTTTGCTTTGATACATGCCATACGCATGATGCGGGTTATGATATCGTTAACGATTTTGATGGGGTAATCAATCAGTTTGATAAAATAATTGGTATGGACCGAATAAAAGTATTTCATATTAACGACAGCAAAAATATTTGCGGTGCAGCAAAAGACAGGCATGAAAACATTGGATTTGGTCATATCGGATTTGAAGCATTGAACTATATTGTCCACCATGATCAATTTACTAGTATCCCTAAAATACTTGAAACACCTTATGTTGGAACTGACAAGAATAACAAAAAACCGCCTTATCAGTTAGAAATTGAAATGATTAAAGCAAAAGAATTTAACTCTGAACTACAAAACAAGCTTCTTGCTCTATAAGATAAAAGGTGTCTCTTAGTGAGGCACCTTTTTATATGCATTAAAAAAAGCCGCAATATTGTGCGGCTTTTATTAGTTGCTATCTATCAATGTACGTTTGGATTAAGTATTGGATATAGTTTGCTTTTTCTGGGCTGACTTCTTTTGCGATCGTTGCAATAATTTGTTTACGCTGACTCAGATTTTTAATATCGATCGTCTGCCGGCGTAATATGTTTACAATTTGGACGGCTTCACTCTGTGAGATTGGAAGCTGATATTGTGCTGCAAGAGAAATTAATTCATTAGGACCTATTGTATTTAATTTTTGGTTAACAAAATGCACAATAATTGGATTCATAAAGAACTCCCTCCTGACTTTTTCATTGTATGAGTCAAAATCGGAGAAAGTGCTAAAAAGACTTTGGAAATTCTCCAAAGTCTTTAAATAATTATTAAATTATAGTGTGAAGCACAAAATTCATAAAGAACAAGAATGCTATCACATACATAGTAGCGGGAACTTGCTTTCTTTGTCCCGCAATCCATTTAATTAATGGATACGCGATAAAACCAAAAGCAAGACCATCAACGATGCTGTATGTCAAAGGAATCAATGCGATTATTAGGAATGATGGGAACATTTCAGTGAAGTCCGCTAACGGAATATGCTGTATCTGCTGTACCATCAAACCGCCAATGATAATTAAAACAGGAGCAATCGCGCCATCTGGAATAAAAGCAATGAACGGTGCGGCAAAAATAGATCCTATAAACAATACTGCAACCGTAATACTTATAATCCCTGTTCTTCCGCCTTCTTGGATTCCAGATGCACTTTCAACAGTGGAAATGGTCGGACTAGTACCAAACAGCCCGGATACGATCGAAGAAGCGGCATTTGCTTGAAAAGCTCTAGGAAACTTTTTCTGATCAGGCAGCAATCCATATAACAATCCCATATTTTCAAATGTGATAATCATTGTTAGTGAAAATGTTGCAATCCAGAATGAAAGTTCCGTCATTCCTGAGAAATCAAAGGCGAAAAGCATCTCCCCAAAAGGCTTAAATGAGAAGCCTTCAGACATCCTTTTAACTTCTTGTGTATGTCCCATCAAGAAACCTATAAAAGTTGTTAGAGCAATACCAATCAGAAAACTTCCTTTAACGTTCTTTAAGAATAAAGCCAGCGTTATTGCCAGACCAGCCATAGTGAGTATGGCATCCGGGCGGTCCAGATGTCCGAGCTTAACAAAGGTAGCAGAACTAGCTTCGATAATTCCGCCTTTTTGAAGTCCGATAAACGTTAAGAATAAACCAATTCCAACTGTAATACTATGCTTTAATGATTGAGGGATACTTCTGGAAAGTATGTCTTTTAATGGCGTAGAAGCAACGATTAAGAAGAATACGCCGGACAATACGACAGCGGCTAGTGCTTCTTGCCAGCTTAAATTCATGCCTTGAACAATTGTATAAGTGAAAAATGCATTAACACCCATACCTGGCGTTAAGACGATAGGAGCATTTGCATATAGCCCCATAATTAAACACCCGACAACAGACGTAAGGATTGTCGCTAATACTACACCTTCATATGGCATTCCCGCATCAGCTAATATCAATGGGTTAACAATTATGATATAAGCAATGGTGAAAAACGAGGTGATACCTGCGAGTATTTCCTTTTTAATTGAAACTTGGTCTTGTTTCATGTGATCCTCTCTTAAAACTATAAAACAAACCCTCTCCCACCCAGCAGTTGCCTGCCAGAGATGATTATATAGCAAATGTAGAAATATGGCTAGAAAAAATCATTTACAAATTTGTATCCACACTATATAATTTGACGTAAGTAAAAAAGTTGCCTAAGGGAAACATTTTCATTCATTCACATTAGTCACTTTCATCCATATCAGAACATACATTGTGATGGGATTATTTTTTTAATTAAAAGTTGCGCTCGGGCAAAAGAAGTTGCCGAGCGAAAAAGGAGGTCTTTTTCCATGGAACATGCATTGAAGATAGAGCGGTTGTTTGTTTCTTACTTAGGAAATCAAGTTGTAAAAGATATAACATTTTCCGTGAAAAAAGGGAGTCTTGTAGGAATCATCGGACCGAATGGAGCTGGGAAATCAACCTTGATGAAAGCTGCATTAAACCTAATTTCAAAGGATAAAGGAGACGTTAGAATCTTTGGAGAGCCATTAAAAAAGTGGAAAAAGAATATCGCTTATGTACCGCAGCGTTCAGATATTGACTGGGATTTTCCGATTACCGTCATAGATGTTGTGCTGCTGGGGACTTATCCGAAACTTGGTTTATTCAAACGTCCTTCTAAAAACGACAAAGAGTGGGCTCGTGAATGTCTTAAAACGGTAGGCATGGAACTTTTTGGCAACCGGCAAATTGGAGAATTATCGGGAGGACAGCAGCAAAGAGTTTTCCTGGCAAGAGCGCTTGCTCAGAAAGCAGAGTTATTTTTTCTTGATGAGCCTTTTGTTGGTATTGATGTTGCAAGTGAAGAAACCATTATTAACATTCTTAGAAATTTAAAAAAAGAAGGAAAAACGATTCTTGTCGTACACCATGATTTAAGTAAAGCAGAATCCTATTTTGATCATCTGCTTTTACTAAATCAGCACATGATTCAATATGGTGCATCAGAAGAAGTTCTTCAGCCAGAGGTGATCACGAAAGCGTACGCAAATCAATTTTCATTTCTTCAGCCAAAAGGGGTGAACGTTACATCATGAATATTATAAATTTCTTTGAAGCGTTATTTCAGTATGAATTCCTTCAAAAAGCGTTGTTTACTTCTGTTATGGTAGGCATCATTTGTGGAATAGTCGGGTGTTTCATCATCTTAAGAGGTATGGCTTTAATGGGGGATGCCATTTCCCACGCTGTATTACCAGGAGTAGCAATCAGCTATATGCTCGGGATCAGTTTCTTCTTTGGTGCAGTAATTACAGGGGTTTTAACGGCGATTGGAATCGGTTATGTCAGTCAAAATAGCCGGATCAAACATGATATGGCGATTGGAATCATGTTTACGAGCATGTTCGCAGTTGGAATCGTAATAATCACTCTTATGAAGAGCAGTGCTGATTTGTATCATATTCTGTTTGGGAATGTTCTGGCTGTAAGAATGAGTGATATGTGGATGACGCTCGGTATTGGTGTTTTAGTGATAGGGCTCGTGGTTCTCTTTTATAAAGAATTGCTAGTTTCTACATTTGATCCCACTATGGCACAAAGCTACGGATTGCCGAATAAATGGATTCACTATGCACTGATGGTCGTTCTGACAATGGTTACGGTTGCTTCTCTTCAAACAGTCGGGATCGTACTGGTCGTAGCCATGCTTATTACCCCGGCAGCAACGGCGTACTTGCTCACAAATAGATTGTCAGTCATGATCTATCTTGCTGCACTGTTTGGTGTGATAGCATCTGTATTTGGATTGTATTTTAGCTTTACTTACAATCTTGCATCGGGTGCAACGATTGTTTTAGTTTCAGCATTACTATTTGGAACGGCATTTTTCTTTTCACCAACACAAGGGTTAGTATGGAAGGCGCTTAAAGCGAGAAAAAACAGAGTAGAACTGATGCGATAAGGGGAGGATTACACATGTTTAAGAAAACAGCGAGCCTTTTATTAGTTGGCTCATTACTAATGGCTGCTGCAGGCTGCAGTTCAGGAAAAGACGAATCCGAGAAAGTAGAAGTTGTAGCTACCTATTCAATAATTTATGATTTAGTACAAAATGTCGGCGGGGATAAAGTAGAAGTTCACAGTATGGTGCCGATTGGTTCCAATCCGCACGAATATGATCCGCTTCCGGAAGATGTACTGAAAACAACGGATGCTGATGTTGTATTCTATAACGGTCTGAACCTGGAAGAAGGTAATTCGTGGTTTAAGAAACTGTTGAAAACAACGGATAAAGACGGGAAAGATGCTCCGGTTTATCGCGTAAGTGAAGGGGTAGAACCCATTCATTTAGAATCAAAAGGTCTGGAAAAAGAACCAGATCCGCATGCATGGCTAGATATTAACAATGGTATTATATATGTAGAAAATATAAGAGACGCCCTCATCAAAGAGGATCCGGAAAACAAAGATTATTATGAAAAGAATGCGGAAAAATACATTTCTGAATTGAAAGAGTTGCATGACGATACATTGGGAGAATTAGCAAAAATTCCAGAAGAAAAACGTGTACTCATAACAAGTGAAGGAGCTTTCAAGTATTTTGGTGAAGCTTATAACATGAATACAGCCTATGTTTGGGAAATTAACTCTGAAAACCAAGGTACTCCACAGCAAATCAAAAGGCTGGTCGACTTTATTAAACAAGGAAATGTTCCTGGTCTTTTTGTTGAAACGAGTGTGGATCCTCGTAGCATGGAAACTGTCTCAAAAGAAACAGGTGTCTCTATAAAAGGCAAGGTCTTTACTGACTCTTTAGGGAAACCTGGTGAAGATGGAGACACATATAAAAAAATGATGGAATGGAACACAAGAACAGTTATTGAAGGACTACAATAATAACTTAATTAGCAGCAGCCGGTTTCTTAAACGGCTTCTGCTTTTTTATTTAAAAATTTTTGATTTATAATAAGGAAGTTAACAATTCTGATTTAAAGGCAGGGTAAAATAGATGAATATCAAGGCAGTGTGCTTTGATATGGATGGAGTTGTCGTTCATACGATGCCTCACCATGTCGAAGCATGGCAGTATGCGTTTAAAGAAAAAGGATATAAACACGAAGATCTGGAGTTTTATTTAAGAGAAGGAATGCCTGGAAGGAAAACCATTTCAGATATTTTTCAGTCAAACCAAATGCAAGTGGATGAAAAAGATATGGAAGATATTTATATAAATAAAAGAAATTATTTTAAGAAAAATGCTGAATATGCATTTATTAATGAAACGGTTTCACTTTTAGAATATTTATTTTCTCAAGGAATCCCTATCTCATTAGTAACAGGAAGCCGAAAAGAGTTTGTTGAAGAAGTAATCAGGAATCTTCCTGTTAAGTTCCACTCAGTTATTACAGGTGATGATGTAAAAATAGGAAAGCCATCTCCAGAACCTTACTTAAACGCAATAAGAGGGCTTTCATATGATTCTTCGGAGTGGCTGGTTATCGAAAACGCTCCGTTAGGAATTGAATCTGCAAAGCGAGCGGGTGCATATTGTTTAGCGGTTGAAACAACGCTAGAAAAAGAATATTTAACAAGGGCAGACCGAATAGTTAAACCATCCCAATTAGAAGAAACGGTGAAAACGATATTAAGCAAAAAATCCTGAATACAACTGCACATGCTGACGTAAAGCATGTTGTTTTACTTTCTGGTGAATTCGTGTATACTATGATACAGTTTAAATCGTAGTCATTACTACTTATATTTTTTCAGGGAGGATTATCGTGGAAAATCAAATAAACAATCCAGTGATTCATGTGGATGATTTATCCTTCCATTATGGTGATAAAAATGTACTTGAACATGTAACCATGGAAGTTAAACAAGGTTCTTTCTTAGGTCTTGTAGGTCCTAATGGATCAGGAAAATCTACACTCATCAAATGTATTCTAGGGCTTTTAAAACCGCAGCATGGCGGAGTATATCTTTTTGGAGAAAAAGTTCAGAAATTTAATAAATGGGAAAAAGTCGGATACGTTTCCCAAAAAGCAAACAGTTTTAATACAGCATTTCCAGCTACAGCATTTGAAGTTGTTTCTATGGGATTATTCGGTAAGGTTGGTTTGTTCCGCTTTTTAAAAGCTTCTGATAAAACGAAGGTATGGGATGCGTTAAAGTCTGTAAATATGGAAAAATTCGCAAATCAAAACATAGGAGAACTTTCTGGCGGCCAGCAACAGCGTATTTTTATTGCTCGAGCTTTAGTAAGTGACCCAGAGCTGCTCATATTAGACGAGCCGACAGTTGGGGTAGATATAGAGTCTTCGGAATCATTTTATAAAATGCTGAAGAATTTGCATCGTGACAACCATATGACGCTTGTATTAGTTACTCATGATGTTGGTGTTATGACCGATTATGTTACTGATGTAGCTTGTTTAAATAAACAGATACATTTTCATGGAAATACAAAAGAATTTGAAGAAAGTTCTTTAGATAACCTGTCTGCTTTTTATGGGCATCATGTTCATGTTCTTCATCATGATCATGAACACGAATAAGGGGATGAATGGATGTTACCTTTTTTAAAATATGAATTTTTACAAAATGCTTTTTTAACAGGTATAATGGTTGGTCTTCTCGCCCCTATATTAGGAGTATTTATTGTCGTACGAAGGCAGGCGCTAATAGCAGATGCCCTTTCACATATTACGCTCGCAGGGATAGCAGCAAACCTTCTGCTCGGGAAATGGTTTACTCTGTTTGCAGGTCTTAATCCAATATATTTTGGTATGGCATTCTCTGTTGGTGGTGCCATTTTTATCGAACAGCTTCGCAAAGTATATAAACATTATGAAGAATTAGCGATTCCAATCATCATGTCAGCTGGAATCGGGTTAAGTGTAATCTTTATTTCAATGGCTGATGGATTTAATACCGATTTATTTAATTATCTTTTCGGCAGCATAATAGCGGTGAAGCAATCAGATGTTTGGACTGTCTTCGTAATATTGGTTGCTGTGCTTTTATTTGTCTTTTTTATGTATAAAGAATTGTTTGTTCTGTCATTTGATGAAGAGCAAGGGAAGCTTTCTGGGATCAGAAGCAATTGGATTTTAGTTGCATTTATGGCGATTACCGCTCTCGTTATTGCAGCCTCAATGAAGATCGTTGGGATTCTTTTAGTATCATCCCTTATGACACTTCCGGTAGCAGCTAGTATACGGATAGCAAAAGGTTTTAAACAAACCATATGGCTTTCCGTACTTTTTGGAGAAATTGCTGTTATTTCCGGTATGTTCTTATCTTATTATTTAGACCTGGCTTCAGGTGGTACGATTGTGATATGCCTGGTTTTCATACTAAGTATTTCTATTTTCTATAAGAAGTTTACAGTTTCGCGAAAGGTGGTTTAAATGTGAAATTTTCATTAACAATAGATGGAGCGTTGGATCTTTTGAAAGAAAAAGGCTACAAATATACCGAGAAAAGAAAAGATCTCATCACCCTTTTCGCACGGGAAAAAAGATACCTTTCAGCGAAAGATGTTCAGGAATCATTGAAAAATCAATATCCTGGTTTAAGCTTTGATACCATTTATAGAAATTTAACTACTTTTGTGGAACTCGGACTCCTAGAAGAAACAGAATGGGAAGGTGAACGGAAATTCCGGTTCACTTGCTCTCACAACGAACATCATCATCATTTAATCTGCTTGAAGTGCGGAGGCACAAAATCGATCCATTCATGTCCTATGGAAGTATTGAACAGTGAATTAAATGGATTTGATGTGACGGGTCATAAATTCGAGATCTATGGATATTGTTCAGATTGTAAACAATAAAATAATGTTTTTTTGAGTATGCTCCTCCTTTTTTTAGCCAAGCTATATGTAAAGGAGGGTTTTTTTATGCCTGATGTAAAATGTAATGTTTCAAATTGCACTTATTGGGGCGAAGGAAATAACTGTATAGCTGATGCTATCCTTGTTGAAATTGACAAGCATGCTAACAATTCTTATGACATGAGTGCTGATGGTGAACTTCGTGGGGATGCTGCTCACAAAGATCATGCTCATGACCCTGCTGAAACATGCTGTCATACTTTCAGATCAAAACATTAAGGATGAGGCCTGCTTAATGGGCGTTTTTCTTGGTCATTATGCGGAATCCCCATAACTTAACAACTATGAAAAGCATCGTTTAATGCCATAATAAGAACGCTCCTTAACACTAAAAGAGGGGGAAACATGATGGCAGACGAAAGAAACGAACGAAATATAAATGAAGCTGACTATCGGGAAGAGATGGCAGCTGAAGCTGCACCCGTAAAAAGTGACATGGTTTATCCGGAATACGAGCGACCTCGGACTACGGACAAGGATCACCACCGCGGACATGAAGAAGAACGTGAAAGAGAAGGCGGAAGAGCCGCAGGAGTTATCGCCATAATCCTCTCTGTTCTTTCTTTGTTTATTGCTCCTGTATTATTTGGAGCAGCAGGTATTATCGTTGGATTTGTTGCCAGAAGACAGGGTGCACAAACTCTTGGAAATTGGGCAATAGGAATCGGTATTGTTTCTATTATCATTTCCTTGTTTTTCGCACCATTCTTTTAAAGTAAGAAGGAGCAAAGAAGAAGCAAATGCTTCTTCTTTTTTGTTGGAGTTGTCGTATTTTGTAGAAAATCCGATTTTTGTCTGATTAATTTGTTCTTTCAAGAAAAACGAATTTTCGTATGTGCATATGGAGTGGACGATGACAATTGATTAACAGTTGCTAGGTGAAAACCCTCAATCATTATCATTTAAAAATACAAAAAAGCCCCCAGAATGGGAGGCTTTTCTTTATACTTGCTGTGATTTTAATTTTTCTTCGTGTGCCTTTGCTAAAATGTCGATTTCTTTTTTTAACTCATCCAGCAGTTGGTCTTCTGGAATCTTTCGCACGATTTCACCATGACGGAATAGTAAACCTTCTCCTCGGGCACCGGCAATGCCGATGTCCGCTTCTCTTGCTTCGCCAGGACCATTAACCGCACAACCTAGTACTGCTACCTTGATCGGTGCGCGTACCTTTGAGATGTATTCTTCTACTTCGTTAGCGATTGAAATTAGATCTATTTCGATTCGGCCGCATGTCGGGCAAGAAATCAGAGTTGCTGCGTCTGAAAGAAGTCCAAAGGATTTTAATAATTCCCGGGCAACTTTAACTTCTTCAACAGGATCAGCACTTAATGAAATACGGAGTGTGTTTCCGATTCCTTTATGGAGAATTACACCTAGACCAGCTGCACTCTTAACTGTACCTGCAAAAAGTGTTCCTGACTCAGTGATTCCAAGATGTAAAGGATAATTAAATGCTTTAGAAGCCTTCTCATATGCTTCAATCGCTAAATTAACATCTGATGCTTTCATTGAAACAATAATGTCATGAAAATCAAGTTCTTCCAAGATGCGAATGTGTTCTAAAGCACTCTCTACCATTCCGTCTGCAGTTGGATAGCCGTATTTTTCTAAATATTTCTTTTCCAAAGAACCAGCATTTACACCGATACGAATTGGAATACCTTTTGCTTTAGCGGCTTTTACAACAGCTTCTACTTTTTCACGGCGACCGATGTTACCCGGATTAATTCTGATTTTATCAGCTCCGCCTTCAATAGCTTTAAGAGCAAGCTTATAATCAAAATGAATATCCACAACAAGCGGTATATTGATTTGTTTCTTAATGTCTGCTATTGCTTCAGCAGCGCGCATATCCGGACAAGCTACTCGGACGATCTGGCAGCCTGCTTCTTCTAATCGTTTTATTTCAGCTACAGTAGCCTCTACATCGTGTGTCTTTGTTGTAGTCATACTCTGAACAATAACCTGATCAGTTCCTCCGATTGTCAGGGGTCCAACTTTAACAGGTCTTGTTTTAGAACGGTGGGTGATTTCACTCATTTGGTGAATCGCTCCTTTTATCAAATTGACAGTTTTAGTCTGTCCTATCATCAGTTCATTTTAGCAGGGATTATTTTGTTTTGACAAGTATTCTTATCTTTAAGCCGATTTATATAATGGAAATTTATATGTTTTGCCTAATTGAATATTTTCAGGATTTACTCCTGGGTTTAAGGATTTAAAGTCTTTTATCATTTGTGTAATTGTGAAGCCTCCATCAGGATTTAATTTCTCTACGATAGAAATTAAAGTATCTCCAGGTAGAGCTTGATACGTTTTATAATTCCTTTTACTTTTTTCATTGATTTGAATTTCAGCATTTACTGGCTGAGCTTGAGGGAGTGTCCCGATTTTTAGATCATAAGCGATTACATATAGAATAAGCAGGATTGTACATCCAGTTAAGAAACGTTTCATTGTTCCCTCTCCTTTCTCATATTGAACTATATGCTTGTCCATCATTTTTATGACAAGTTAAAAGTGACTTTGATCCAAGCATTGGTGTAAAATGGTAAGGATAGATGGACAGAAAATAAAATTTTAAACGTATCAATGTAAGTGTACCGAGGGGAGAGGTGAACTGTATGAAAAAAGCAAAAGTAATTGCTCTTTTATCAATTATGGCTGCTGCTTTATTTATAGCTCCATTAAAAATGTTTGCAGATGCAGCTCCAGGAGATGTTATCATCACTTTGGGGGAGAATCTTACAGAGGAACAGAAGAACTCTTTATTAAAAGAGATGGACGCAGCTGCTGATGTTCAAACCGTAACAGTAACAAATGAGGAAGAACATCAATACTTAGGTGATTATATTTCGAAAGCCCAAATCGGCTCAAAAGCTATTTCATCTTCTAAAATTACAATAGGTGAAAAGGATCAAGGGCTATCTGTTGAAACGAATAACATCAACTGGGTAACGGAAGAGATGTATATGAATGCACTCACGACTGCAGGTGTAACAGATGCTGAAATCTATGTCACAGCACCGTTTGAAGTATCAGGAACGGCTGCGTTAACAGGAATCCTAAAAGCATACGAAACAACTGCTCAAATCGAGATTCCAGAAGCTCAAAAACAAGTTGCGAATGAAGAAATGGTTAAGACTGCTGAACTAGGAGAAAGAATCGGTACTAAGGAAGCAACTGAGCTTATGACACGCGTTAAAGAAGAAATCGCAAAAAATCCGGTACAGTCTGAAGATGATCTGCGTGCTTTGATCGAAAAAGTAGCGAACGATATGGGGATTGAACTTACACAAGAAGAGTTGAACGGGCTGCTTGCTCTTTTCAATAAAATGAAAGATTTAAATATCGATTGGGATCAAGTTCAAAGTGATTTGAAGAACATCAGTGAAAATTTAGGGGATTTCCTTAATGATGAAAAAACACAATCCTTTTTGCAAAAATTACTTGAATTTCTACAAGCAATAATAGAAGCAATTAAATCCTTATTTAAATAATCGTATAAAAAAAAGCGGCAAACAGCCGCTTTTTATTTTTTTGCCGGGACTCGGGTAATAGCAAGAACTAAAATGATAAAGGTCAGGACCCAAAAAAAGAAAAAAGAATAAGGGATATGCACATTCAGAAGAAAAAGAATTGTTATTAAGACAACAGGAAGGGTAATTGTATAACATGCCATTACCCAAATATGACGATAAGATAATTTTTTATTTAACAATTTTGAAACGGGAAGTAAAATACCAGACAAGATGGATACTCCTGAAAACAATATACCTGAAAATAAGATATACATAGCTGCGTACACGACAATAAAAATTATAGGCAAGACCCCATTAACAGATGAAGCAAATTCCTGCATTTGATCAGGGTTCAAACCATAGCTTTGAAAGCTCTGCAGTTGCTGATTGCTATTTTTAAATAAATTTGAAAGAAATAGGATGAGAACAGGAAGTATACATAAAAAAGTTAAAGATAAAACATATATGATGGTGCTTCCGACACCTAAAAATCGGAATTGTGAAATGGAAGTGATTGAAAACAAACTTTTAAATAATCGTGTATGTAATTTCATAGATAAAGCTCCCTTTATTTATTGACCAAGTTAAGTGTACATGAACCGAGGAAATCCGACAATATGAACCAATTGTAAAGGAATTGTTACAAATTCCTATTTTTTCTTTACACAAACTACACAAATCGAGATAATGGCAAAGGTCAATAAAATGATTGATATTAAGGAGCTGTAAACATTGAATTATCAAGAAATGCTATTTCAATTTTTCGGAGGATTGGGGATCTTCTTATTCGGAATTAAATATATGGGAGATGGCCTGCAAAACTCTGCAGGAGACCGATTAAGGGACATACTTGATAAACTGACGACAAATCCTTTTATGGGAGTTTTAGCAGGGATATTTGTAACGGTACTGCTGCAAACCAGTTCTGGCACCACTGTTTTGACAGTCGGTCTTGTTAATGCAGGATTTATGACACTTCGCCAAGCTATTGGAGTTATTATGGGGGCGAACATCGGTACCACCGTTACGTCTTTCATCATTGGTATTGATATTGGTGAATATGCACTTCCTATCATCGCAGTGGGTGCCATTCTAATCTTTTTCTTTAAAAATCCAAAGTACACATACTTCGGTCAAATAGCATTCGGTTTTGGTGCATTGTTCCTAGGGCTTGAACTAATGGGGGATGGCATGAAGCCGCTTCGCAGTCTGCAAGCATTTCAGGATTTGACTGTTTCAATGAGTGACAATCCTGTTCTTGGTGTTGTTATTGGTACTTTATTTACTGTAATTGTTCAATCATCAAGTGCAACAATTGGGATTTTACAAGAACTTTATTCTCAGAATATGATCGATTTAAGAGCTGCTTTACCTGTTTTATTTGGTGATAACATCGGTACTACAATTACTGCGATCCTTGCAGCTATTGGAACAACAGTTGCAGCTAGACGTGCAGCGCTAACACACGTTATCTTCAACCTGCTCGGAACAGTTATTTTCTTAATTCTGCTTGTTCCATTCAGACATTATATTGAATTTTTATCAACAAAACTAAACTTAGAACCAGCGATGCAAATTGCATTTGCCCACGGTACTTTTAACTTTACAAATGTATTTATACAGTTCTGGTTCATTGGGTTCCTTGCATTCATCGTTACGAAAATCATTAAAGGTGAAGATGTATTAATTGAATATAAAGCAAAGCATCTAGATGAAATCGTACTTGAATCCTCACCAGCAATGGCGATCAGACAAGCTAAACAGGAAATTATCCGAATGGCTAACTATTCACAAGCTGGATTGAAAGAAGCCATTTCTTATTTAAATGAAAAAGATAAAAAGAATTCTGATTTAGCTCTTCAATATGAAGAAGCAATCAATAATCTTGACCGTCAAATCACATCTTATCTTGTGAAATTGTCGACTCATCCATTAACGCCTCAAGAATCAAACGAGCACTCAATGCTTCTTGATACGTCTCGAGACATCGAACGTATCGGTGATCATATGGAAAACATAATTGAACTTGTGGATTATCAATTGCGTAATAATGTGCGTCTCACTGATACGGCTAAACAGGATCTAGACGAGATGTTTACTTTAACTGTCTCTACTGTTGATAAAGCAGTAAAAGCATTAGAAGAAAGCAATGTTGAACTTGCAAAAGAAGTTCTTGGTATGGAAGACAAAATTGATAAGATGGAGCGTACACTCCGTAAACAGCATATTATGCGTATGAACGAAGGCGCATGTGATGGTAATGCCGGGATCGTATTTGTTGATATTGTAAGTAACCTTGAAAGAATAGGTGACCACGCAGTTAACATTGCAGAAGCGGTATTAGAGAAGTAAAATGAAACCCAGAAGAGTTTTTCTTCTGGGTTTTGTATTGGATTATTTTTGAAAGGTGATAGTTATTATGGAAACAGTTTATTGGGTCTTAATAGCGGCTGTATTTGTTATCAGTTTTATAGCACTGATCTACCCGATCCTACCTGGTGTATTATTTTTAGCAGCTGGATTTTTAATTTATGGATTCGCTTTTTCTTTCGAAACCTTTTCTCCTTTATTTATTACCGTTCAACTTTTATTATTTATAAGTTTATTTGTTGTTGATTACATTGGTAATGCTTATGCCATAAAGAAAAAAGGCGGATCGAAAGCAGCACTATGGGGAAGTACAATCGGCCTTATTGCAGGTCCATTTGTAATTCCAGTTGCCGGAATATTAATTGGTCCTTTTTTAGGGGCTGTCCTTGGTGAACTGATATTTCATAAAAAAGGAATTAAATCCGCCGCATCGATAGGGATCGGAACGGTACTTGCTTTTGTTGGAACAACAATTGTTAAGGTATTTACTCAGGCATTAATGATTGGCTATTTTTATTATCAAGTTTTATAAACAGCCTTGCTTAATGCTTGGTTGCATGCTATATTATTTTTGTTCTAAAGAAAGTACATGTGTTCGTTTGATTAACTTTGAAAATGTTATTGACATAAGATAAGGCATCATGCTATAGTAGTTCTTGTCCTTAATTATTGTTAAGACATTATTCCACAGTAGCTCAGTGGTAGAGCTATCGGCTGTTAACCGATCGGTCGTAGGTTCGAGTCCTACCTGTGGAGCCATTTTGGCGGTGTAGCTCAGCTGGCTAGAGCGTACGGTTCATACCCGTGAGGTCGTGGGTTCGACTCCCTCCGCCGCTACCAAAATGTTTTTCACGATGGCGGTCGTGGCGAAGTGGTTAACGCATCGGATTGTGGTTCCGACATTCGGGGGTTCGATTCCCCTCGTCCGCCCCATTTCTTACTTACATAACTTTATATTTCATGGACCCTTAGCTCAGTTGGTCAGAGCGGTCGGCTCATAACCGATTGGTCGTAGGTTCGAGTCCTACAGGGTCCACCAAATCGAGGAGGTATACCCAAGTCCGGCTGAAGGGATCGGTCTTGAAAACCGACAGGGGTGTAAAAGCCCGCGGGGGTTCGAATCCCTCTACCTCCTCCATAAATGTGGCTCGATAGCTACGAGCGTCACAGCACGAATTAGCTGCGAGTTGTCTCGACGGATACACAAAAAGAATATCGTGTAGAGGAAGAGACACAGTAATTAAATAAAACCAAAAATTTGGTTTTAAAATTTTTGGCTCGATAGCTCAGTCGGTAGAGCAGAGGACTGAAAATCCTCGTGTCGGCGGTTCGATTCCGTCTCGAGCCACCATAACTATACATATCAAAAACCTTACGCATATTGTAAGGTTTTTTTGTATTTGAAAAGGGTAGGATGCTTAAGAATTGAAAGTTTAGACTAAATTTGATAAGGTAAAATTGTTAAATCACTTTTTAAACAAGTAAGTTGATTAAATGGTTTCACTTTTCAAGATTACCTTGAAAATGAAAATAAAAACACTACATATTATAAGGAGGAAATGAACATGGCTAAATTTGAACTGCCTGCATTACCTTATGAATCAAGCGCACTTGAACCGCATATTGACAAAGAAACAATGGAGATCCACCACGGTCGTCACCACAAAACATATGTTGACAACCTAAATGCTGCACTTGAGGGGCAAGCTGAGTTTGAAAATAAGTCTTTAGAAGATCTTCTTTCAAATCTTGATTCACTTCCGCAAAACATTCAAAACGCTGTTAGAAATAATGGTGGGGGACATGCAAACCACAGTCTGTTCTGGGAAGTAATCGCACCAGGCGGAGCTAACTCTCCATCAGGTGAACTTGCTGATAAAATCAATAGCAAGTTTGGAAGCCTTGAAGCGTTTAAAGAAGAATTCGCAAACGCTGGCAAAACAAGATTTGGATCAGGTTGGGCTTGGTTAGTAGTAAACAATGGTGAACTTGAAGTTACAAGCACACCAAACCAAGATACTCCTATTATGGAAGGGAAAACGCCAATCCTTGGATTGGATGTTTGGGAGCACGCTTATTATTTAAAATATCAAAACAAGCGTCCTGATTACATTGCTGCATTCTGGAACGTTGTAAACTGGGATGAAGTTGAAAAGCGTTACAACGAAGCAAAGTAATTCTAATAAAAGCTGCTGGCATGCCAGTGGCTTTTTATTATGCCTTTTTCATGTATCTCATAATTCTTTGCCAATTTTATTAATAAATCATCAAGAAGTAAATTGCTGTCACCGAATGAAACATCAGATTTAATCACAAAAAGATTTTTAGCATAATAAAACCAAACGCAATCTCC
Source organism: Fictibacillus nanhaiensis (assembly GCF_023715445.1). Taxonomy (GTDB): domain Bacteria; phylum Bacillota; class Bacilli; order Bacillales; family Fictibacillaceae; genus Fictibacillus; species Fictibacillus nanhaiensis_D. The sequence goes on along the minus strand of NZ_JAMBOD010000001.1, from coordinate 643,865 downwards.
GTTCTCACCTAAATATTCCTCATTTTCACCATTAAATATATGATCAGTCATCATTGCTTTTATCTCAGCCGTTTCATCTGTAAATATCCAATATTCAAACATATTTATGTCTCCTTATACAATAAAAACCAATTAAATAAAAAGTGAATAGCCCCTTGATTCTTGAAAGACACTAACGACGATATGTAAAGGGGCGAAAAACATGATATGGAATAAATTCATGGGAAACGACCAATACCCTAAAGATCTTTTTTTTCTGTTATTTGTTGGAGGTTTATTTACGTTAAGCACCGCTTTATCTAATACATTTGTTAATATTTTTTTGTGGAAGCAATCTGGAGAACTTTCTGATATAGCGATTTATAACCTTACCATTGTAATTATGCAGCCGATTGCTTTCTATTTGGCAGGCTGGGTTGCTAAAAAGATTGACCGGGTTGTCGTGTTAAGAATAGGTGTTGTTATCCTTGCACTGTTTTATATAGGTGTACTTTTTATGGGTTCAATGGCAAGTAATTTCTTGATTGCTTTAGGTGCAATGCTTGGGTTTGGGTTAGGGTTCTATTGGCTGGCTTTCAATGTACTTACATTAGAAGTTACTGAACCAGAGACTCGGGATTTTTTTAATGGATATCTAGGTGTGTTAAATTCATTCTCCGGTATGATCGGTCCATTGAGTGCGGGATTTATTATTACAAGGATGGACAAACATTTAGGATATGAAACCATTTTTACTATTTCGATGATCTTGTTCTTGATTGCTGTAGTAATCAGTTTCTTTTTAAAAAGAAGAAAAGCGGATGGTCATTTTGGATTAAAGGAAGTATTTCGAGAGAGAAAAGAAAATAGAGCATGGTTTCAACTTCTGAACGCTCATTTTTTTCAAGGTTTGCGTGAAGGAACGTTTATCTTCCTGATTGTGATCTGGGTCTATACAGCATCCAAGAGTGAATTTGCACTTGGAACATTCGGATTTGTTCAGTCAGTTGTTTCTTTTATCGGATACTATATTGTTTCTCATTACTTAAAGCCATGGCATAGAAAAAAAGGAATATTTGCAGGCGGCTTATTATTGTTTATCTCTCCATTTATGCTTCTGATACCCATATCATTCACTCTGTTAATTGTTTACGGTATCTCTGTATCCATTGCATACCCACTGCTTTTGGTTCCTTATGTCTCTTTAACATACGACATTATCGGAAAATGCCGGGGTATATACGACAAAAGAATCGAGTACATTGTTGTTCGCGAATTTTTCCTTAATGCCGGGAGAATCGTATCCATTCTTACATTTCTGATTGTGATAAATCTCCTCTCAGAAGAGCAGGGGATTCCGTTATTATTGCCAATACTTGGTGCGGGACATTTCCTTATTTATTTTTGCTTAAGAAATGTATCTGTACCACCCAGTCAGGCTGAACAGACGATAGAGCTTGCAGAATCACAACAAGACGGAAACAATCCTAATAAACAATAATTAACTTTTGACATACGAACCAATCTAAGGATACTATTGTTATGTAAAGATAATAACCGGTTTGATTTAGGCACCTTTATTAAAGGTGTCTCTGCTGTTTTAAAGGGAGATTTACAATATTATGAAAACAAAATCGAATAAAAAGAAAAATCATGTACCGATTCGAATGAACGCGCTCTTTTTGTCGGTGTTTTTTCTCTTTTCAGTCCTTGTACTCAGGTTAGGCTACATACAGATTGTAAAAGGAGAAGAGTATAAACGAAACGCCTATTTGACTGAAAATGTAACAACTAAGCTGGATGCTCCTCGTGGAAAGATGTTTGATGCTAATTATCGTGTTGTTGTTGATAACGACCCTGTTTTCTCGATTACTTATACGAGAACTCGTGAAGCTGATGCAGAACAAAGACACCAGATTGCAAAAAAACTGGCGGATCTAATAGAAAAAGATTCAGAAGAATTAACGGAACGCGATAAAAAAGATTATTTTATTTTCTTGAATGAGAAGGAAGTAAAAGAAAGAATTACAGCTTCTGAAGAAAAAAATACGCCGCCTGAAGAGCTATATGATTTAATGCTAGAAAAGGTTACCCAGAAAGATATTAAATCACTAAGCGAACAGCAGCTTGAGGTGCTTGCGATAAAAAGTGAGATGGATCGCGGATATACACTTTCCCCGCAGCGTATAAAAATCGGAGCAACAAAAAAAGAAATTGCCTTGATAAGTGAACACTTGCCTGAATTAGAGGGTGTTGATATCAAACCGGATGCAGAACGGTCTTATCCATTTAAAGATTCCTTCCGTGATATTTTTGGTCAGGTAAAACAAATACCTAAATCAAGAATGGATTATTACACATCACGAGGAAATGACCGTAATGATATGGTTGGTACTAGTTTCTTAGAGGAACAATACGAATCAGTCCTCCGGGGTACGAAAACAAAGATTAAATATGTTACGGATAAAGTTGGAAACCCAGTTGGTGATCCTGTAGAAGAAGATGGTGCAAGGGGAAGCGACCTTGTATTAACAGTAGATATGAATCTTCAGATGAAAGTTGAAAAGGTAATTGAAGAAAAATTAAAAGATGCTATTCGTGGGAAGTATGCCTATGATAATAACCAGTTAAAAAATGCTTATGTAGTCATGATGGATCCAAATACTGGAGAAATCATATCAATGGCTGGAAAAGAGTACAATCGGAAGACTGGCAAATTTAAAGATATTCCATTTGGCAACATCTATCACTCATATGCAATGGGGTCAACTGTTAAAGGGGCAACTGTTCTGACAGGTCTTCATGAAGGAGTTATCTCTCCTAATACGATTATTAATGATGCACCGCTAAAATTTGGTGACGGAAGACTTCTAAAATCCCATGCAAACATGGGACCTGTGGATGCTGTTGAGGCATTGGAAGGTTCTTCAAACATTTATATGTGGCATATTGCAATGCGACTTTCAGGATATGATTATGCGAATAAACGATTTAATGATCATAAAGTTAAAGAAGCATTTGAAATTCTAAGAAACTCATACAGCCAATTTGGTCTTGGTGTACCTACTGGGATTGACTTACCTTCTGAAGCAACAGGGTACAATACAGGTGTAAGCAGTGCGCTTTCTCAAGCGATGTTTTTCTCTATTGGACAGTTTGATACGTATACTCCAATGCAAATGGCTCAATATGTTTCTACAATTGCAAACGGGGGCTTAAGAATGCAGCCTCATTTATTAAAAGAGATCAGAGAACCTTCAGCAAATCCAAATAAATTAGGTAAACTTCTTTACCGCTTTGAACCTAATGTTATGAATAAGATTGAAATGAAACAGAGTGACATTAAAGTTGTTCAAAAAGGATTTTACGAAGTTATGCATGGAAGTAATGGGACAGCATCTTGGACCTTTAAAGATAAAGAATATAATCCTGCTGGAAAGACAGGAACAGCAGAAGTTGATAAGGAAACAGGATTAGTTAATAAAACCCTGATCGGCTATGCACCATATGAAAATCCAGAAGTTGCGTTTGCCGTAGTTATTCCAAATATTCGGGAAGGCTATACAAACAATGAAATAGGTGAAGGAATACTTGATGCCTATTTTTCATTGAAAAAGGAAGGAATCCCTGCAAACCTAGATGCAGAACAAAAAGAACAAAAGAAAGAATCACGCTGATCTGCGTGATTCTTTTTTTGTATAGTTTTAATCAATGGGTAAAAGAATAGGGATATATTCGTTGAAATCATCGTCTTAACAATTTCTTTACAATCCATTAAAACCTAATTAATAATCTAAGTTTATTGTAGTAAGTGTAAGAGAGAAACAAGCTTTAAGGGATTCATGCCCCGGGGTATCTTCTCGAACATGAAAAAAATGAAAATTACATTTAGGGGGACCTATCAAGATGAAGAAAATGAAGTCTGTGTACCTTTTGGCAGTAATGTCACTAATTCTTGTTTTCGCTGCAGCATGCGGAAATAAAAGTGAAGATGGAGCTGCTGGCGGCGGAGATCTAAGCGGAAAAATCAAAATTGATGGATCATCCACAGTATTCCCAATCATGGAAGCTGTTTCTGAAGAGTTTCAAGCTGCTAATCCTGATGTGCAAGCACCAGTTGGAGTTTCTGGTTCTGGCGGAGGATTTGAAAAGTTTGTACGTGGAGAACTAGATCTTTCAAACGCTTCTCGTCCGATAAAAGAAGAAGAAAAAACAGCAGCTAAGGAAAAAGGAATTGAATTTACAGAGTTCGAACTTGCAAAAGACGGTTTATCTGTAGTTGTAAGTAAAGATAACGATTTTATTGATCACTTAACTGTAGAAGAGCTTCGAAAAATGTGGTTAGAAGATGGAAAAGTTAAGACTTGGAAAGACATTCGTCCTGAATGGCCAGCTGAAAAAATCGAGTTCTTCAGCCCTGGAACTGATTCTGGTACTTATGATTATTGGAATGAAGTAATTCTTGAAGAAAAACCAATGCGTCGTGATGCTCAGCTTTCTGAAGATGACAACGTACTTGTACAAGGAGTAACTGGTTCAGAAAATGCAATTGGTTTCTTCGGATATGCTTACTACCAAGCGAACAAAGATAAATTAAAAGCTGTACCAATCGATGGAGGCAATGGTCCTGTAGAACCAACTGCTGAAACGATTGAATCTGGTGAATACGCTCCACTATCTCGTCCGTTGTTTACTTATACAAACAATAAGTCAGTAAAAGACAACGAAGCTGTATATGAGTACATGAAGTTTGCTCTTGAAAATGCTGGTGAGCTTGCCTCATCTGACACAATCGGATATGTATCACTTCCAAAAGAAAAATATGAAGAGCAACTTAAAAAGCTGGACGAATTAGCAGGTAAGTAATATCTTTTATGGAATAACTTAAAAAAGATATAAAGGGTGAGGAGTAAATCTCCTCACCTTTAACCTGTTTAGTATTGTCGATTTATAGGAGGTCTTGTTGGTGTCAAGAGATAAAACAAACCAAAAATCTATTCGCGATATGATTCAGGAGAACAAATCTTCTAATAATCAATCTGCGGTAATGGAAAAGGTAGTCCCCAAAATATTTTTAATTTGTGCGGTAATATCTATTTTTACAACTATTGGTATCGTTTTTACACTTTTAACAGAAACTTTTACATTTTTTAACCGAATCTCAATAGTTGAATTTTTCACGAATACACGTTGGTTCCCTTTCACTTCGGATGAAAATGCTGATTTTGGGATTCTTGCACTTGTTATGGGTACTCTAACAGTTACTGCAATTGCAATGATTGTTGCGATTCCAGTAGGACTTGCTGCAGCGATTTATTTAAGTGAATATGCTTCAGCAAAGACAAGAAAATTTATTAAACCCATTTTAGAAGTATTAGCAGGTATACCTACAATAGTATACGGATTTTTTGCCCTCACGTTTGTTACACCGTTATTAGATAAGATTATTCCTGGGGGTATCTCCATATTTAATGCACTAAGTCCGGGTATTGTTGTAGGGATTATGATTATCCCTATGATCGCATCATTATCAGAGGATGCGATGAATGCTGTACCAAACTCAATGCGTGAAGGAGCTATGGCTCTTGGAGCAACTCGATTTGAGGTTGCCATGAAAGTAGTGCTTCCTGCTGCATTATCAGGTGTAATTGCATCATTCGTATTAGGAATTTCCCGTGCGATTGGTGAAACAATGATCGTTACTATTGCAGGGGGATCAAGACCTACAGCAGATATTAATGTAACAGAATCAATTCAGACGATGACTGCTTATATCGTACAGGTCAGTCAAGGAGATACTGGCTATGGAACGACGATTTACTACAGTATCTATGCAGTTGGTATGACATTGTTTGTATTTACTCTAATCATGAATTTGCTTGCTCAGTTTATTTCCCGCAAGTTTAGGGAGGAATATTAATGGGTTTAATTAATAAAGAGTCAGTTAAGAAAAAGATGGGGAGCAGAGTTGCTGCCAACGGTTTCGCGAAGTTTCTTTTTATTCTGGCAACGAGTTTTTCTCTGATTGTTCTAGGTGTACTTATTTATAGAATACTAGTTGAAGGATTGCCGTATTTAAGTTTAGATTTTATTACAAATTTTGCTTCGAGAATGCCGGAACGTGCAGGTATATGGGCTGCACTTGTAGGAACCATATGGATAATGGCTGTTACAGCTCCTGTTTCCTTTATACTAGGTGTAGGTACAGCGATTTATCTAGAGGAATATGCAAAGAAAAATGCTTTTACAAAGTTTGTTCAAGTTAATATTGCCAACTTAGCTGGTGTACCGTCTATTGTCTTCGGATTATTAGGACTGACAATTTTCGTCCGCTTGGCTGGACTGGGTTCAAGTGTACTTGCTGGCGGATTGACAATGAGTTTATTAATTCTTCCTGTAATCGTTGTTGCTTCACAAGAAGCGATTCGTACCGTTCCAAGAGAAATAAGAGAAGCTTCATTCGGAATGGGAGCAACTAAATGGCAAACAATCAGAAGAATAGTATTTCCAGCGGCTCTTCCTGGTATTCTTACAGGTACTATTTTAGCGTTGTCACGCGCAGTCGGGGAAACAGCTCCTTTATTAGTACTTGGGGCATTAGCATATGTCGCGTTTGTACCAGAAAATTTACTTTCGCAGTTTACAGTGCTTCCGATACAGCTTTATAACTGGACAAGCAGACCACAAGAGGATTTTCACATGCTGGCAGCAAGTGGAATCATTATTCTTTTGATCATTTTACTAATAATGAATTCGATCGCTGTTTATATCCGCAACAAATTTCATAAGCGTTTTTAACTGAGAGAGGGAGGCTAAAATCATGGATATTACAATTAATAACCAATTGGTACAAAAAGGAAAAGAAAAGCAGGATGAGTTTACACCTGTTTTTAATATAAATAATTTAAACTTATGGTACGGGCAAGACCATGCATTAAAAGATATTAAATTCGATATACCTGAAAAGCAGGTTACAGCAATTATTGGGCCTTCTGGCTGCGGTAAATCCACATTTATTAAAACATTGAACAGAATGGTTGAAATGGTACCAATCGTTCGTATGTCAGGAGAAATTGTTTACAGAGAAAAAAATATCTTTGATCCGAAGTACGGGGTTGAAGAACTTCGTACACAAGTAGGTATGGTGTTTCAAAAGCCAAATCCGTTCCCAAAATCCATCTATGATAATGTAGCTTATGGACCGCGTATCCATGGTATCAAAAATAAAAAAGTTTTAGACGAAGTAGTTGAAAAAAGCTTAAGAGGTGCGGCCATCTGGGACGAAGTCAAAGACCGTTTAAACGAGAATGCCTATGGATTGTCCGGCGGTCAGCAGCAGCGTTTGTGTATTGCGCGCTGTCTTGCGATCGAACCAGACGTTATTTTAATGGATGAACCTACATCCGCTCTAGATCCAATCTCTACATTAAAAGTTGAAGAACTTGTTCAGGAATTGAAAAAGGATTATAGCATTGTTATCGTTACACATAACATGCAGCAAGCGGCTCGTATATCAGATCGCACTGCATTCTTCCTAAATGGGGAAGTTGTAGAGTACACAGATACAAGCACATTGTTCTCAAATCCTTCTGATAAACGAACAGAAGATTATATTACCGGACGTTTTGGCTAAAAAAGAGAATAGGAGTGGGATAAATGGTTGTTCGTGAAAATTTTCAGCTTCAATTAGAAGAAATGAAACAAGCTATTATTCAGATATCAAAACTTACAGAGGAAGCGCTCCTTCAGTCGGTAGAAGCGTTAAAAACTCAAGATTTAGACAAAGCTCTTGAAGTTATTGAAAATGATAACCGAATCAATGTCTTAGAAGATGAGATCAATGATATGGCAATTCTTTTAATTGCCAAACAAGCACCTGTAGCGTCAGATCTGCGAAGAATTATTGCAGCTATCAAGATTTCGTCTGATATTGAAAGAATGGCTGATTTTGCAGTGAATATTGCTAAATCAACGATTCGTATTGGAAAGCAGGAGCTTATTAAACCACTTGAAGAACTTCCAAAAATGGCTCAACATGCCATTCACATGCTCACAACTGCTACAAAAGCATATGTGGAAGAAGACGTTTCTCTTGCAAAAGAACTTGCTGATCTTGATGATTATGTTGACGAGAAATACGGAAAAATTATTAAAGAACTTCTCGAGTTAATGACCAAAAATCCTGATCACCTTTCGCAGATCAGCCAATTGTTGTTCGTGTGCAGATACATCGAACGTACAGCTGACCATGCAACGAACATTGCGGAAAGCATTATTTTCTTAGTTAAAGGGAAAAGATACGGATTAAACGATTAAAAAAAGAGAGCAGGCGTGATAAGCGCCTGCTCTTTTTATGTAAGAATTTATTTAAGAACTTGTAATTTCTTTAGCTATTTCATCAAAGCTCATGTTGCTGTTCACTTGATGAGATTCTGCTCTGACAGCACCTTCCAGGTTATTGGATCGTAAGTACTTTAAAAACTCTCCGCTGTCTTTAATGATGTTCCCTTTTTGAAGAAGGTCGCACACTTCCCCAGTACTCATACCTTGTGTGATCGTCAAAGTCATTTGAAAGACTTTCTCTTCTTCTTTTTCCGGTTCAGCCTTGGCTTCTTCTTTTGCAGGTGCTGCTGCAGCACTTTCAGCTTCTGTTAAAGAAGTATATTCCTCTTTTGAAATTGCCAACTCGCCTTTTTCAGAAAGATATTGTTCCACTGATTCATCCGTCAATACAGTACTCTGCTCTGTATCGGCTGTGTAATATACACCAGCTAATATTCCAGTAGAAATAATAATACCAGCTGAAAATCCGCGAAGGTTTTTACTCGTCATACTAATTTCCCCTCACAAATTTAGTTCTTATCATTAATCATCATTTCATCTTCAAGAACTTTAAGTTTCTTTTTAATTTGATAAATTTCTTTCATTAACTGAATCGTAAAATTTTCAAGCTGTGTTTCAACTGAGTTTTCACGATTTCTTCGAAAGGAAAGAATCAAAAGAATAATACCTACCAGCAATAGTCCAAAAATTGCAAACTCCATAATATCCTCCCTGTAAATAAAGCTATACCCTTTACTTTTATAACATAGTATTTATTTGTGGTATAGGTTTTTTCACAAAAGTTTACACAAAATACAACATTTCGACTATTTTCTTGCACTTACGATTATTGGATTTCCAAAAAGAAGGAAAAAGTTAAGGTTGTTTGTATTTTTTTGTCTGAATTTCAGAATAATCTGATTAAGCAACCGGTTACAAAATCTTTACATAAACTGTAATCACAAGCAGGTAGTGGGACCGCCATTTTTCGACTTTTTTAACACATTGTACATAAAAATATCTAGTGATACGATTATTAAAAATCAGAGAATAAGTACAAGTTTTCTGGAATAATTGATTAAGATGAGGTGATAAACTTGATCGAAGATATTGTGAAGTTAAAGGAAAGAGGACTTACTTTACAGGAAATAGCCGAACAAATGAACATGTCTATCGGCAAAGTTCAGTACCGCTGGAATAAATACCGGCAGCAGCAATCACCGCCCTCAGAAATCTTTGCTCCACCAGTAGAAATTAAAAAAGATAAGTGGTCAATGCCTTATGAATATAAGGAAGCTAATGCTTGTCTGATCCCCCACACACATGAAAGCTTGTATGTTTACTGGAGTTTCTCAAACTCTATCAAGAACATGGCAGAACATCATTTCCGCACAAAGTGGGAAGAACTCCCGAACGTTTTAAAACTTTATGATGTTACAGATATCATCTTTTATGGTCATAACGCACACAGAACATTTGAAGTGGACCTTCCTCCAATGACTAACAACTGGTTTATTCATTGTTTAGAACCTGACAGAACATATATTGCAGATATAGGAACTCGTACTTTTGATGGCAGCTTTTTTACGTTGCTTCGTTCTAATCCAGCTGAAACCAGTGCAGCTGAAATGAGTGATACTTACGATGAAAAGTTAGAACGATGGAAACACCAGGAAGTTACTCAGCCTGAGTGGCTTGAGAATTTTTCGACTTATTCATACTATCAAAAAATCAGATAGGAGAGTACACGATGTCTAACGGGTATTTCGCATTAGTTTTGCACGCTCACCTTCCTTATGTGAGACATAAAGAAGCAAATCGATTAGAGGAAAGATGGGTTTTTGAGGCACTGACTGAGACATATATCCCGTTATTATGGGTTCTCGAAGAACAGCCTGAATCTTTATCCTGGACCTTATCTTTTTCCCCTCCACTACTTGAACTGCTGAATGATCCAGTCATTCAAAAAAGATATTTAGAACATCTCGACCTAACATTAAAACTTATCAAAAAAGAAAAAAATCATTCCAAAATCAAACACGAAAAAGAGGTTATCGCTTTTTACGAAGACCGGTTTAAAAAGATCATGCAAACGTACCAGCAGTATGATTGCCAAATGATAAAAGCTTTTAAAACGTATAGGGATGAAGGGAAAATCACTTGTATTACGTCTGCTGCGACACATGCTTTTCTCCCATATGTTCAAACAGAACAAGGATTAAAAGCACAGATACTTGCAGGTATAAATACGTACGAAAGATATTTTGGTGAAAAGCCTACTGGATTTTGGCTTCCGGAATGTGCTTACTCGCCTGGAATAGATAAAGTTTTAGCCGATGCAGGAATCCGCTATACATTTGTAGATGAGCAAACCGTTTTAAAAAGCAAACCCCTTCCACGTAAAGGGATCGGTGCACCCGTTTATTCGCCTCATGGAGTAGCGTTATTCCCGCGAAATCAATTTATTTCAGAAACGATATGGAACTCCTCAGTCGGATATCCGGGTGACAACGATTATCGAGAGTTTTACCGTGATGTTGCTTATGAGCGGGATTATGAATATATTAAAGGATTTATCCACCCTGAAGGGATTCGGATAGACTCCTCCTTGAAATATTGGCGTATTACAGGTGATACCGAGAAAAAAGACTGGTACAACAGAGTACGAGCCGTGGAAAAAGTTAAACTGCATTCCTTTGATTTCAATAATCGCATCGATGAATATTTACATAACAACGAACAATCTTATCCTCCTCAACTAATAACAGCACCTTTTGATGCAGAACTCTTTGGACATTGGTGGTTTGAAGGACCAGAATTTTTAAAGCAAGCCATGGTGGTTTCAAGTGAACAAAACATTAGCTGGATAACACCTCAAGAATTCCTATACAGACATTATCAAGACCTCGAAACCGTCAGACCTGCCTTTTCTACATGGGGCAAAAATGGAACAGGCGAAGTGTGGTTAAATGAAACAAATGCATGGATGTATCGTCACTTGCATTATTGTGAAAAGAAATTAGTTGAACTAGCAGCCAATCTCTCAAAAGAAAAAGTAAACATTGTGATTGAACGGTATGCAAACCAAATGGTAAGAGAATGGATGCTTGCTGCAAGTTCAGACTGGGCGTTTATCGTTGAGGGGAATAGTGCTGCCCATTATGCAAAAGAAAGATTTCAAGAACATATTGAAAGATTTCATGCTTTACGACTGTCCATTCAAAACGGCAGTTTTAACGTTAACGAAATTTCAGATTATGAAAACGAATACCCATTTATCCCAATGGATTTATGGCCATTGTTTAAAAACCAGCATGATCTTTACGTAGAAAATCAGTATAAGAAACAACAAACTAAGGGGAAGAAAATTTTAATACTTTCTTGGGAATTTCCACCGATGGTAGTAGGCGGGCTCTCAAGACATGTTTTTGATCTTTCGCGAAAATTAATAGATTTAGGTCATGAAGTATACGTTTTAACTTCATCAGTTGAGGGTTACCCGGATTATGAAATCAATAATGGCGTACATGTTTACAGAATTGCAGGAAAGCAGCCAGCATTTGATTCTTTTTTCCACTGGACCGGCAGCTTGAATTTTGCAATGGCAGATTATGCTGCTGAACTATCAAAAAAGATACATTTTGATTGTATTCATGCCCATGATTGGCTCGTATCAGTTGCTGCATTAGCTATAAAAAGTGAATTGAATATTCCTTTGATTACAACGATCCATGCAACTGAGCATGGCAGAAATAATGGAATTACCTCCCCGCTTCAATATGAGATCAATCAAAAAGAGTGGGAACTCATGGATGGTTCTGATTCTTTAATCGTTTGCAGTACGTACATGAAACAAGAACTCGTGGAAGTGTTTCAAATACCAGAAGATAAAATCACAATTCTGCCAAATGGAATTGACCCTGATCAGCTTGTGATCAAATCACAGAAAAATATGGACTATCACAATCGTCCGCATAACGAACTCTTATTATTTTCTGTAGGAAGAATCGTAAAAGAAAAGGGCTTTCAGACTATTATTGAAGCTGCAGAGATCTTAAGAAACAAAGGACTTCAAGTTAAATTTGTTATAGCAGGCAAGGGTCCATTACTGGATGAGCTTAGAGAAATGGTTAAACAGAAACAATTAGATAACTATGTATACTTAGCTGGTTTTGTGAGTGATGAAGAGAGAAACGAGTGGTTTGCAAAAGCCGATGCTGCTTTATTTCCAAGTCACTATGAGCCATTTGGAATTGTTGCTTTGGAAGGAATGGCGTCAGGGAAACTAACAATCGTCTCAGATACGGGTGGATTGAAAGAAATAATAGATCATGAGACAACGGGTCTGAAAGTCTATCCTAATGATCCGCATAGTATCGTTTGGGCAGTGGAGTATATGCTTGCTAATCGTGAACACTGCAAAGAAATGGCTAGAAAAGGAGAAGAAACAGCTAAAACTGTGTTTAGCTGGGATTCAATTGCAGAAAGAACGGCTGATCTATACAACAAAATTCACAATAAAACAGCGAAAGTAGGAGGAATGGTGTAATGAAAGGTGTAATCATGGCTGGCGGAAAAGGAACTCGCTTAAGACCTCTTACATGCAACTTGCCAAAACCGATGGTGCCCATGCTTCACAAACCAGTTATGGAATATGGCATCGAGTTATTAAAAAAGTATGGAATAACTGATATTGCTGTTACAGTTCACTATCTTCCTGATGCTATCAAGAATTATTTTGGTGATGGCCGTGATTTTGGTGTAAATCTTCATTATTTTGTTGAAGACACTCCTCTGGGTACTGCGGGGTCGATTAAAAATGCTGAGGAGTTTTTAGATGAGCGGTTTATTGTGATAAGCGGTGATGCTTTGACTGATTTTAACCTTGAAAAAGGCATCCGTTTTCATGAAGAAAAAGAATCTCTTGCAACCATCTTTATGAAACAAGTGGAATCACCTCTCGAATATGGTGTTATCATGACAAACCAGGAAGGAAAGATTATCCGATTCTTAGAAAAGCCAAGCTGGAATGAGGTCTTCAGCGATACCGTAAATACGGGGATCTATGTGCTCGATCCTGAAGTTTTTCAATTTATCGAAAAGGATGTACCTGTAGATTTCAGTAAAGATCTTTTTCCTTTATTAATGAAAGAAAATGAAAATTTGTTCGGATATCAGGCTGAAGGATACTGGTCTGACATCGGAAGTCTACAGCAATACCGGCAGTCTCACTATGATATGCTAAACGGACTTGTCAATCTTCCTATTGCAGGCATGGAGCATGAACCAGGCATCTGGATCGGCGAAAACGTTTTTATTGAAGAAGGAGCAAAGATTGAGGGTCCAGTAAGTATTGCAGATGGAGCTGTGATCCGAAAGGGAGCTCACGTTGGTAAATTATCCGTTGTCGGAAAGAACAGTGTTGTGAGTTCTGGAAGCTCTTTAAAAAAGACTGTACTATGGAATGATGTTTTTGTAGGTGATCAATGCGAGCTGAGAGGTGCAACGATTGCAAATGGAACAAAAGTTGAGAAAGATGCTTCTGTTTTTGAGCATGCAGTAGTCGGTAATCATTGTACGATCGGGAGAAATGCAACGTTAAAACCAGATGTGAAAATTTGGCCGGAAAAAGAAATCTTCGAAGAAGCCCTTGTTCATACATCAATCGTTTGGGGGAAAAAAGCAACGAAATCGTTGTTTGGCTCCCGGGGCGTTTCAGGCATAGCTAATGTTGAAATCACTCCTGATTACATCGCGAGGCTAGCTTCTGCATACGGAGCGGTTCTTCCGTACGGTTCTCAAATTCTGATCGCAAGTGATTCACATGATTTTTCTGTGATGATCAAGCAATCCTTCATACAAGGACTTCATTCTTCAGGTGTGCATACAGTTGATATTAGCCCGACGGTTGCACCAGTTGTCAGATTTTCGATTGAAGAAGAACGGTTGGAAGGCGGGGTTTATGTCCGTTTCTCAAACCGTACAGGCGAAAAACAATTAATGGTTGAGTTTTATGATAAGAAAGGCTTGCCGATTCATTCTGATCTTGAAAGAAAGATTGAAAATGCTTATTGGCAGGAAGATTATAGACGTGCATCGTTTGACCGGATCGGAAAAGGCGCGGTTCAGACAAACAAGCATGAAGATTATATCTCTGCGCTGCTCGAAGAGATTCAGGAAAAAAGAATACAAGAGGCAAAATTCAGAGTAGTCGTTAACTACAATCATCAGCCATATTTAAATTTTATCCCGAATTTATACAATCGTCTTAACTGTGAAATTCTTACGGCCCCTTATCAGACAAAGCCTGAAGAGATGGCTTCATTTGTAAGAGTAACGAACGCAAATATCGGAGTTCTAATCGGTGAGGCAGGGGAAACGCTTCGGCTTATTACAGAAACAGGCGAAGTTTTAGATGAAGAAACAATGCTTGCTCTTTATGTGTTCACGGCATTTTCACAAGGTAAGCAAAAAGAGATGGCTATCCCTGTATATGGTTCTTCTGCATTAGATTCGATCGCAGAACGATTAAAAGGTAAGCTGATTCGTACCAAAGCTAATCCGCGCTCTATTATGGAGGTTGGGGAAGGAGTACTTAATTATCAATACGATGCACAATACGCATTTGTTCATATTCTGGAAGTGATGGCGATGCAGCAAATAACACTATCGGAACTGGTTAAAATGCTTCCAGATGTTCATATACTGAGAGAATATGTTCCTTGTCCGAAAGATAAAAAAGGACGTGTGATGCGCAGATTAATGGAAGATATTCGGGATAATAATGTAGAACTGCTTGATGGAATAAAAGTTTTCCATCCTGAAGGCGGCTGGACACTTATATTACCTGATGTAGAACAACCTGTTTTTACGGTCTATTCTCAAAATACAAACCCTGAACAAGCGAAGCAGGCTGCATCACAGTATATCGAAAAAATACAGTTGTATCAGCAGGTGTAAATATGCCAAGACACTTAGTTTTAGGTAATGGAAATTTACTAATCAACTTAGACCAGTTTTTGCAGATCAGAGACATCTACTTTCCCTATGTTGGTCAGCAAAATCATGTTCAAGGGCATGTAAACCGATTAGGAGCCAGTATAAATGGCTCCTTTTCTTGGCTTTCTTCAAAAGAATGGGTGATAGAACCTGGTTATCACACTGATTCGTTAGTCACTCAATCTTTTGCCAGAAATAAAAATGAAGGCGTTTGCCTTAAGATAGAAGACGCCGTGCACCAGCGCGAGAATATGTTTATGCGACGTATAAGCATCATAAATGAAACGGACGAGGAAAAAAGTATAAAGCTGTTCTTTCATCAGGATCTTTCTATTTATGAAACTGAAGTTGGTGATACGGCTTATTATGATCCACATAAATCTGTCATTATCCATTATAAAAAGAATCGGTATTTTTTATTTCATGCTTCTTTTGATGGGAAAGGGATTGATGAATACACGACGGGGATTAAGCGCTTCTTAAGTGCTGAAGGGACATGGAAAGATGCTGAAGACGGTCATCTTCATGTGAATCCAATCGCACAAGGATCTGTTGACAGTACCTTTTCGGTCACGGGAGTTGTTCCTCCGCATGAAACAAGAAGTGTCTATTATTCATTGACAGTGGGGAAAAGCAGGGAAGAAGTATATTCTTTGTTTGATTATCTGATGGAAATTGGTCCATCGTTAACTCTTGATAAAATAGATGTTTATTGGAGAAGATGGGTTAATAAAACGAAGATTAATCCTTGCAACTTATCTGATGAGCTGCTTGATCTTTACAACCGGAGCCTTCTAATTGTAAGGACACAGACGAATGAGAACGGCTATATTATTGCTGCAAATGACTCAGATATCCAACATTATAATCGGGATCATTACAGCTATATGTGGCCGAGAGACGGTGCATTAATTGCTGCAGCCGTTGCAAAAGCCGGTTTTCATGGAATGGTGAAAAATTTTTACCGTCGCTGCGCAGATGTTTTAACGAAAGAAGGTTATCTCCACCACAAATATAACCCTGACGGTTCGATTGGATCTTCCTGGCATCCGATGATTGATAAAGATGGAACGAGCCAGCTGCCTATACAGGAAGATGAAACGGCACTTGTATTATGGGCATTCTGGGAGCATTATAAAGAAACAGGCGATATTGAATTTGCACAGTCGCTTTACCGTTCCCTTGTGCGGCCGAGTGCCAGATTTTTGCTTCAATACATGCATGAAGAACTCGACCTTCCGCTGCCATCTTATGATCTCTGGGAGGAGCGAAGGGGCATATTTACGTTTACCGCTAGCAGTGTATATGGCGGTTTAATGGCCGCTTATTCATTCGCCACGCTTTTTGGAGAAGATGATCGGGCGGAACGTTATAGAAACGGCGCTGAACGTATAAAAGCAGGGATGGAAAAACATCTTTATGACGAAGGTGCAGGCAGGTTTATCAGGGGGATCTACTTATTAGACGATAACGCCTATAAAAAAGATTTTACGATGGAATCCAGCATGTTTGCTCTTTTTGCGTTCGGTGTATTTGCAGCAGATGATGAAAGGGTAATACGCACGATGCAGCATATGGAAGAGGAATTATGCATCAAAACGAATGTTGGAGGAATAGCAAGGTATACGAATGACTATTATTTTCAGCAAACACACGAAGTTGCAAGCGTTCCGGGAAATCCTTGGCTGATCTGCACGCTTTGGGTTGCAAAATGGTATATTCAAAGTGCCAAATCAATGATTGACTTAGAACGACCTCATGAAATTTTACGGTGGGTTCAGCAGCACAGTTTTTCAACGGGTGTTTTGCCGGAACAGCTCCATCCTTATACGGGTGAAGCATTATCCGTTGCTCCTTTAACTTGGTCCCATGCTACTTATCTCGATGTTTTAAAAGAGTATACGGCTGTGTATCAGAAACTTTCGCAAAACTCTCTTGCTCGTTAGTTAAGAATTTGTTATCATGTTAAAGTATGGTTTAATAGAGAATAATGACTGTTAGTAACCATTAATATGTACTTTGGTAAAGATGTGGAGGGAAACAACAATGCGTGTAAACATTACTTTAGCTTGTACTGAAACTGGTGATCGTAACTACATCACTACTAAAAACAAGCGTACAAATCCAGACCGTTTAGAGCTTAAAAAATACAGCCCGCGTTTAAAGAAATACACAGTTCACCGTGAAACGAAGTAATTTCACATAAGAACGCCTGACTCCCATAAATATGAGGAATCAGGCGTTTTTTCATATATACATATTTTTTTAACCTGATCAATGATCTGCTTATTTTTTTGTGCCAAATAACTCACATGCTATGATGAACGTATAAACTTCAATATCACGAGGTGTTTGAAATGACTAAAACTGAATGGCGAAAGAGGATAAAACAATTATTAATTTCAATGGATGAAAACAACCGAAGAATGAAGAGCGAAAAAATAGCAGCACTTTTATTCAAAACAGAACAGTGGCAAAAATCAAGATGTATTGGAATTACAGTTTCAAGAAATTTTGAACTAGACACTTCACTTATTATTAAAAAGGCATGGGATGAAGGGAAAACGGTCTCGGTTCCAAAGTGCTATTCTGCTGATAAAAAAATGGAGTTCAGAGAAATGAAATCCCATGATGATCTTGAGAATGTATATATGGATCTTTACGAACCCATTCTTGAAAAAACGAAATTAATATCAAAAGACCAAATTGACCTACTTATAGTACCAGGTTTGATTTTTGATAAGAAGGGATACAGAATTGGATACGGAGGCGGCTATTATGACCGCTTTTTACAGGGTTATCAAGGTTCAACCGTATCTATTGCGTTTGAGTTTCAAACTGCAGAGGAATTGCCGCATGAAGATTTTGATATTCCAGTAGATAAAATTATGACTGAAAATGGAAATTTCATTTAAAATGGGAGCGGTAATCATTACGGGAATTGCCTTAATCTGTATACTTTCCGTTATTTACAGGTTCCTTTCCATAAATGGGAGTATAGCAGCTTTTTTTACAGGCGCAGTTATCTGTTACTCATTTCAATGGCAAGGGTTGATTGTATTAGGTTTTTTCTTTCTGACTTCCTCTCTTCTGACGAAATGGAAGAAAGAAAGGAAACAAGACCGTAATGCTTCTTCCGAAGAAAAGAACGGCCGTACTGCAGGTCAAGTTTTTGCAAACGGAGGCGTTGCGCTCCTTGCTGCAATAGGTGATATTTGGTCTGCAGATTCGATCTGGCTAATCATGTTTTGCGCAGCATTCGCAGCCGCTACAGCCGATACGTGGGCATCTGAGTTGGGGATTCTTTCAAGATCAAAACCATTTCATTTAAAAGAATGGAAAAAAGTTGAGCCAGGTCTTTCGGGTGCTGTTTCATTCTTTGGAACATCAGCTGCCATATTAGGAGCAGGATTAATAGGCGCAAGTTATTATTTTCTTTACCCTGCTGCATCCATTCCTGTAACCATTATTATTATCTTTTCTGGTTTTATGGGTAACTTTGCAGATACACTTTTTGGGGCATGGTTTGAGCAGAAGTATTATTGTCATATTTGTAAAACAGAGACTGAGAGCAAATGGCATTGTAAAAACAAAACCGAAAAGATATTCGGTTTGTTTTGGGTGACTAATAATGTTGTAAATTTTAGTTCAACAGCCGTTGGTGCGTTAATTGCAGGAGGATTATACATATGGGTAATAAACTGAATTGTTCAGGGATAATTTTGGCGGGTGGAGAATCCAGACGTTTTGGAAGTCCTAAAGCACTTGCGGAATTTGAAGGCAAAACATTTATTGAACACTCAATTGAAACATTAGCATCCTTTACAGATGAAATTTTAATTGTCACTCGAGAAGAGTTAAAAAAACCTTTAACGAAATTTAGCTCCCATCAAGTACGTATACTAACGGATGCAGATCGATATAAAGGTAAAGGGCCATTAGCGGGAATTTATACAGGGATGATAAACAATAAATCAGAATACTATTTAGTTTCGCCGTGTGATATGCCTTTAATGAATAGCAACATGTATGTCAAATGGCTAGAGGCTGCTCAAAAAAACAACTTTGATTGTGTTATTCCAGTTTTAAACGGCAAGATATATCCGTTAAATGGAGTCTATAAAATAACATGTATGGCTGATATCATTTCTTGTTTGCGTAGTGATGTTTACAAGGTGCTTAAGCTCGTAGAAAGAAAAAAAACAAAATACATGAAAGTTTGCAGAGATGAAGAACCCTATTTTAAAAATGTGAATACACCTAATGAGCTGATCGGTATTAAGGAGGCAGATTGCCCAAGACATGTATAATGAATTTTTTTGCCCGACTTGTTTACGAATAAAATAGCCTCTAAACACAGAAAGTATAAGCAAGGAGGTTTTAAATATGAAAGGATTTATGATTAAAGGATTTCTGATATTCCTTGCTGTCATACTGGGCTATCGAATGCGTTATCGTTTATTAAACATGGCGTTAGGCCAATCGTTTATCAGACGTTTTGTAGTGGGAAGCGCGATGTCATTCCCGGGAATGCGTTCTAAAATGATGGATGAACTAATCTGACATGAGCGTTCTACAAAGAAAAGCTTTCTATTTTGATCTAGACAATACGTTGTTCGATTATGAAGCCTCCTTTAAGCAGGCTTCTTTATTTGCTTTTAAAGCTGTAATTTCTCCTCTTTTAATACAGCCTGTTAACCCTGAATTATGGTATAAGGGATATAAAAAATATTGTGATTTGTATTGGACGGAATATGAAAATGGTTTATTAACACGTCAGGAATATCAAACAAAACGACTTTTTTCTTCATTAATATTAATGAAAATACAATCGTTTGATAACGTTCTAGTGAGTAATTACCAAAAACAATGTGAAGAAAAAATTCCATCCTTTGTAAAACCATTTCCCTGGATAAAAGGTATAGTTGAATCATTATACAAAAATGGTCATGATGTTGGAATTATCTCCAATGGAGGATCTACGCTGCAAAGAAAGAAGCTTAAAATGCTGGGAATACCCTTCCCGCATGAAAGAATTTATATTTCATCAGAAATTTCCTTAGCAAAACCAAATACTGATATATTTAAATACGTTCAAAGACGGTGCAGCAGTAGTGCATTTTACTATATTGGCGATTCATTAAGCTTTGATATAAAGCCGGCAGTAATGGCAGGATGGACAGGGATTTGGTGGAATCCTACCAAACATATGCCGCCTAGTATAGGTGGAAACATATATAGCTGCTCTTCAAGTGAGGAGTTAAGGAATGTACTTATGAAATGTATTGAATAAGCTGTATGTTTTCTCCTGTAGATGTTTGAAAGAGAACAAATAAGTGTGTTTTATCTTTGCTTAATAAAATGAATGGCATGGAGCTTCCTATTGGGCTTACTTTTTGCCCAGATTTCGTTGTAATGTTTATAAAATAATTTTTATAAAGTCCTTCCCAAAGCTTTCCGATAATTTCCTGACTTTTTTGTTGATCAAATCCAGGCAAGGCTTTTTCATTGTAGCCAGTCAGTGATTGAAGCGAAATAATGTGGAAGTTATCCCGGTTTATCTGATAATAATTTGTAAGCTGATTTAATGCGTTTTGAAGGTATTGGTTTGTTTCCTGGTCCAGTGCGTTTTTCAGGCGCCGCTCTGCCGCACTCTTAGGAGTTTTAATACCTGAAAAATAACTATTTATTTTTAAAGTATAGAGTAAGTCGTTACTCATCTTTTGTACGGACCGGTACTTTTCTTCATTTATATGAATTTCGCCTTGATGATAAGTAATAGTCTCCCATAGAGCCGGCTTATTTCCTTTTATATTTTTCTCCAAATCAATCTCTTTTGCAGAAGTCTTCCATTCCGTCATTTTATTTGTAAGTTTACCGTTTTCATAAATCATAGCGATGTCTTGTCTTAAATAAACACTTTCAGAAGACTCGGATTCAACTTCCCACTCCAATTCGTAGCTTGAAGGTGTTCCCTTGTTAAAAGTGAGGGATGTATTTGCTTCTGTAAATGAAAAAGAATTGTCTATCGGGAAAAACGTTATACTTTCCCGGGCTTCTTTTTTAATAAACGGCTGGTAGATGATACCTATTACAAGTATAATTATCAATATATAGATTGAAATTTTCCACTTCATTTCACTGTGCCTCCTCTAGGACAAACTGGTTCCTAAATTGTATGCGCTGTCAGCAAAAATAGAAGATGGAAATATGAAAATCGAAGTGTTGAGAGGAGAAAAAAATGGAAATTCAAACAAATGAAATTGTTGGATTTATTAAAGAACTGGTTCATATTCCAAGTCCTTCAGGAAACACAGAAGCTGCCATCCAATATATGAAGGTGTTCTTTGAAGAGCAAGATGTACCTTACAAACTTACGAAAAAAGGTGCGATTCTAGCTACGATTCAAGGTGAAGATGATTCCAGACACCGATTATTGACAGCTCATGTTGATACACTCGGTGCTATGGTCAAAGAAATTAAAAGTGACGGCCGTTTAAAACTGGATAAAATAGGCGGTTATTATTGGAACACAGTTGAAGGTGAATATTGTACGATACATACTTCAAAAGGGAAAAAATATTCAGGTACAGTGTTGATGCATCAAACAGCTGCACATGTATACAAAGGAATGAATGATCTAAAACGTGATGAAAAAAACATTGAGGTTAGAGTTGATCAAGAGTTACATTCTAAAAAGGATGCAGAAGAGGCAGGAATTTCTGTAGGAGACTTTGTTTCTTTTGCACCTAGATTTGAAGAAACAGAGAGCGGCTTCGTGAAATCACGCCATTTAGACGATAAGGCCAGTGTCGCTATACTGATGCATCTTGTGAAAGAAATTAAAAAGTCGTCTTTACATTTACCTTTTACGACACACTTCTTAATTAGTAATAATGAAGAGATCGGTTATGGTGGAAACTCAAACATTCCAGAGGAGACTGCTGAATATTTGGCAGTGGACATGGGTGCGATCGGAGATGGTCAATCCACTGATGAATATACAGTGAGCATTTGCGCAAAAGATTCTGGCGGCCCGTATCATTTTGGATTGCGCAAGCATCTGGTTGAATTGGCTGAAAAGAATAACGTTGAATATAAGGTTGACATATACCCTTATTACGGCTCGGATGCAACCGCTGCTATAAGAGCAGGAGTAGACGTTGTTCATGGATTGATTGGTCCTGGAATTGACGCTTCACACGCTTTTGAACGTACACATATTAAATCACTGGAACATACAGCAAAACTCATTAAAGCTTATTTGCAGTCACAGCTCGTATAATAAAATTAATCCCGGCCATTCGGCTGGGATTTTCTTATTATACAGGTATGAAAAGAAGGAAGAAAGTGAAGGATGATAGGCAGAGGAGTGGTGAAAAATGTCATATCTGCCTAAAAAACAACCTCTTTCAACCAATTTTGACGAAAATGTGCAATATATGAAGAAACAATTAGGTGTTGATATCAGTTTTGACTGCATCCATCTTGATCTAGAATACGCAGGCAGAAGAATGGCGTTATTCATGGTCGATGGATTTGTAAAAGATGAAATTCTACACTATCTAATGAAACTGCTCGCAGACCTTGAGCCAGAGCAATTAGATCCCGATCCGTTGTTGAGATTGATGAAAACATATATCCCTTATGTTGAAATATCGAAATCAGATGATCTAAACCAGGGGATTGACTGGGTACTCAGCGGACCTACAGTTCTTCTTGTTGAGGGAGTTCCTGAGATTATTCAGATCGACGCAAGAACGTATCCTGTTCGGGGACCAGAAGAACCTGACGTAGAGCGGGTAGTAAGAGGAGCAAGAGACGGTTTTGTTGAAACCATTATATTTAATACCGCTTTGACCAGAAGAAGAGTTCGTGACAGGTCATTGCGCATGGAGTATTTGAGTATCGGAAGGCGTTCTAAAACCGATATTTGTATTTCTTATATTGAAGACATAGCGGATCCGCATATAGTGGGACGCATAAAAGATTCTCTAAAAAAAATTGATACAGACGGTCTCCCGATGGGTGAAAAAACAGTAGAAGAATTTATATGCGGAAGGCATTTGAATCCTTATCCTTTAGTTAGATATACAGAACGGCCTGATACAGCAGCTGTACATCTGTTTGAAGGGCATGTTCTTGTGTTTGTGGATGGTTCACCTTCTGTTCTTATTACTCCAACTACTTTTTGGCATCATCTTCAACATGCAGAAGAGTACCGTCAAAAACCAATCGTTGGCGCATATTTAAGATTTGTCCGATTTCTGGCAGTCTGGATTTCCATTTTTCTTTTGCCCCTTTGGTATTTATTGTCGACTAATAAAGAATTGCTGCCATTCAATTTATCTTTTATTGGACCTGAGGAGATCGGAGTTGTTCCACTCTTTCTGCAGTTTATCATCATCGAATTAGGAATGGATATGCTTCGTATGGCTACAATTCATACGCCGACCTCGGTATCAACAGGACTGGGACTTGTATCTGCTATCGTGATCGGTCAAGTTGCTATAGAAGCAGGTTTGTTTGTGAACGAAGTTGTTTTATATATAGCGATAGCCGCGATAGGAACTTTTGCAACCCCTACTTATGAGCTGAGTTTAGCTAACAGATTATTGCGTCTTGCGCTATTAACGTTAACAGCACTATTAGGGGTTCCGGGGTATATCATCGGATTTACACTCGCCGTTCTTTTCTTTGTATCGTTTAAATCTTTTCATATTCCTTATTTGTGGCCTTTTATCCCGTTTAACTATAAAGCGATCAGAGATGTAATATTCAGAATACCCATGCCATTGAAAAACAGAAGACCAGTTGTCCTGCATCCTAAAGACCCAGATCGTTAATCATTTAAAGCAGCCGGAATAAACCAGGCTGTTTTTTTTATGTATAAAAATATGTGCAAAGGCTTGCATTCAAACCCGGAATATTTGTTATAATGACGTAGGTGATAGAATTGAAAACAATGTATGACATACAGCAGTTATTAAAAAGGTTTGGAACAATTATTTATACAGGAAATCAAGCTGCGGATTTAGAATTAATTCAAGAGGAAGTTCGTGAATTATACAATCAAAAACTGATTGATGTAAACGAATACAAAACGGCAATTCTAATTATTCGTGCAGCACACAATAAATTACAATAGAGGATGAAGCATAATGGAAAAATGGCTGGTAGGTGTAGATTTAGGCGGAACGACAATTAAAATAGCATTTATTACCTTTGATGGACATATTGTTGCTAAGTGGGAGATCCCGACAAATATATCAGAGGATGGTAAACATATCGTTAAAAACATTGCTGAATCTATTTTTGCTAAATTAGAGCAGCTTGCTGAACCGCGCGGAAAATTAGCGGCAATGGGAATGGGAGCCCCTGGCTTTATTGATATGAAAACAGGATTTATCTATCATGCCGTTAATATTGGATGGAGAGACTATGCCTTAAAAGATGAACTTGAAAAAGCTACAGGTCTCACTGTTACTGTCGACAATGACGCAAATATTGCAGCTATAGGTGAAATGTGGCGCGGAGCTGGAGACGGAGAAGGAAACCTTCTTATGGTAACACTAGGAACAGGTGTTGGTGGCGGAATTATTGTTAATGGTCACATTATCCATGGGACGAATGGAATGGCTGGTGAAATTGGTCATATTACATCCATCCCTGAAGGCGGTGCATCGTGTAACTGCGGAAAAACTGGATGTATCGAAACCATCGCTTCTGCTACTGGTATAGCAAGAATTGCAAAAGAAAAAGTTTTACATGATCCATCTTCATCTCTGTATGAAATTTTAAAGAATAAAGGTGAACTGAAAGCAAAGGATGTTGCTGAAGCAGCCGAAAACCGAGATCATGCAGCAATAGACACTCTTAACGAAGTTACATTTCATTTAGGACTCGTAATCGCAAATCTTTCTAACGGTATTAACCCTGGAAAAATTGTTATCGGGGGAGGAGTTTCAAAAGCGGGCAGCACACTAATGTCTAGACTTGAAAAGCAATTTAAGCGATTTGCACTTCCACGAGTGGCAGAGGGAGCAACTCTAACTGTAGCTACTTTAGGCAACGATGCTGGTGTAATCGGAGGAGCTTGGTTAGCAAAACACAACCTTTAATTATTATTTGAAAATAGAGAGCCACCTTTAAGTGGTTCTTTCTTTTTTTGAAACTTTTTCGGCAGAGGTTCGTCTAATTGTTTATGGATTAAAAAAAAGGGTAAAACTAATATAGTTTTGTCGTCCTATTTGTCAGAATCTTGAAATAGTACGTTAGGGTATTGAATTCTTGTGCAAAACGAGTTAATATACTCTTTATGTAATCCTTAAGTTAAGGTTTTGTAAATGGTAATTTACATTCCAGATGGATACAGGCGGATATGAAAGAGTATAAAATAAACATTTCAAAAGTGACAGCACAGAGTTCTTTTTGATTGAGGAGGTCAGAGAACATATGAAAGAAAAAATGAAACAAGCTTTTGCTGACTATAAGTTTTTCTTTATTGCAATGGCTTTATTATGGGCTAAAACGTATATCGTATATAAAACAGCATTTGAATTGCCTATGGACAACAAAATTCAGGAACTGATCCTATTTATTAATCCGATCAGTTCGGTCATCTTATTCTTAGGTATTACCCTTTACTTTAAAGGTAAAGCACATAGAAGAATGATTATTGCCGTTAGTGCAATCATGAGTTTTGTTATGTATGCGAACATGGTATTTTACAGATTCTTTAATGACTTTATTACCATTCCAGTCTTGTTTCAAACAAGCAACATGGGTGATTTAGGTAATAGTGTCTTTGAATTGATTCAGCCAACAGACGTTTTAGTGTTTATTGACATCGTAATTTTAGCCTATTTTATGAGACGTGCTGATTACCGTCCTGCTCGTGCTTCACGCAAACAGATTACACTTACTTTTGCAGCAGCGATCGTATTCTTTATCGTTAACGTTGGAATAGCTGAAACAGAGCGTCCACAGTTATTAACACGTACTTTTGACCGTGAGATGCTGATTAAAAATATTGGTTCATACAACTACCATATTTACGATTCAATTATTCAATCTAAAGCGAAAGCTCAACGTGCTTTTGCTGATGGCAGTGAAATTACAGATATTGAAAACTATGCACGTGCCAATTACAAAGAACCGAACCCTGAAATGTTCGGTAAAGCAAAAGGCAAGAATGTTTTTGTTATCTCTGTAGAATCTACACAAAACTTTGTTATTAATGAATCAGTAAACGGAAAAGAAATCACACCGTTTATGAACGACTTGATTAAAGATAGTTATTACTTCCCGAACTTTTATCACCAAACAGGGCAAGGGAAAACGTCTGATTCTGAATTCTTGCTAGATAATTCATTATATCCGCTTCCAAGTGGAGCAGTTTTCTTTACACATTCTCAAAACCAATATAATGCTACGCCAGAAATCCTGAAAGAGAACGGCTACTATTCATCTGTACAGCATGCCAACAACAAGAGTTTCTGGAACCGTGATATCATGTATGATAATTTCGGCTATGACCGTTATTACTCATTAAAGGATTTTGAAGTCACACCTGAAAATTCTATCGGCTGGGGATTAAAAGATAAAGATTTCTTCAAACAATCCATTCCTCACTTGAAAGAAATGCAGGCGATGAATAAACCATTCTATACAAAGTATATTACTTTAACGAATCACTTCCCTTTCACATTGGAAGAAGAAGATGAAATGATTCCTGAATGGACTTCAAATGACGGGACAGTTAACCGTTACTTTACAACTGTACGATACACGGATGATGCACTTAAAGAGTTCTTTGCTGATGTAAAAGCAGCAGGATTATATGAAGACTCTATCTTTATCATGTATGGTGACCATTATGGTATTTCTGAAAATCACAATGATGCAATGGGTCAATTCTTAGGAAAAGAAATTACTCCATTTGAATCTACTCAACTACAGAAAGTACCATTGATCATTCATATGCCTGGTGAAAAAGGCAAAGTTATGAATACGGTTGGTGGACAAATCGACTTAAAACCAACGATCTTGCACATGCTTGGGATTGACACTAAAGGTGACATACAATTAGGTTCTGACTTATTCTCTAAAGAACGAGAAGATTTCGCAGTACTTCGCGACAATTCCTATATTACGAAGGATAACGTCTTTACAGATGGGAAATGTTACGACAAAGCAACTGGAGAACCAATTGAAGGCGAAGAAAATGCATGTGAACCATATGCTGAACGTGCAAAAACTGAGCTTGATATGTCAGACCGAATTATCTATGGTGATTTGCTTCGTTTTTACGATAAAGACAAAGCAAAAAAGAATAAATAATCATGTAAAAGCACTTAGCTACCGCTAAGTGCTTTTTTTACTTTTAAAAAAGATACTATGTTAACTGCTGAATATACGGAGCAGTAAGAAAGGTTAGGACTAAAGTATAAGTGCAGCATAGGATGAGGGATAAAGGATAACTGTCAGCCGTGTTTTCTTTATGCATATATACAGAGAGGTATCATACATCTTTAAGAGGACGTTTTTAGGGAGGGCTCTAATTGGAAATCATCGTTCGAAATGGGGACTCGCTTTGGTACTATTCCAGACTTTTGTCTATCCCTTATACTTTAATTAAAGATTCAAATCCCAACGTGATGCCTGGGAATATTGAAGCAGGTCAAAAAATTAATATACCTGGAGTCGCTGTTCAGCGCTACAAGATTAAAAAGGGTGACACATTCTTTAAAATCGCTGAGGAAAAAGATATACCGCTTGATACGCTTTATTTATTCAACCCGGAAGTCCATCCAAAGAAAATATTTGTGAATGATGAAATCAATATCCCTTATCTCATACCATTTCCTTGTATAAAAGGAAAGCGAAAATATGATAGTCAAGCGCTGATGCAAGACATGGATCAATTACTGCAAACGTATCCTTTTATCAAAAAACAAACGATAGGCAATTCAGTTCAAGGAAAACCAATTGATATGCTCATCATCGGAAAAGGAAGAAAAAAGGTCCATATTAATGGTTCTTTTCACGGAAATGAATGGATCACAACGGGAATACTCATGAAGTTTATAAACGAATATGCTCAAGCCTTAACCTGCGATGCTTCGATAAATGAAGTTTCTTCAGGCGATCTATACAAAAATACCACTTTGCTTGCCATACCGATGGTTGATCCCGATGGTGTAGACCTCGTTTTAAATGGGCCCCCACCAGATCCTGAATTAAAAGATTTTGTATCAAAATTAAACAACGGAAAAAAAGACTTTTCAGCATGGAAGGCCAATATTAGAGGTGTGGATCTGAATAATCAGTTTCCTGCAAGGTGGGAGCTTGAACAGCCAAGGAAACCTAAACAGCCTGCATCTAGAGATTATCCCGGAAAAGAACCATTAACAGAACCTGAAGCCATTGCAATGGTTCAGGCAACCGAAAATTATAACTTTGATAGGGTGGTAGCTCTTCATACGCAAGGAAAGGAGCTATATTGGGGCTTTGAAGGGGAAGAACCTATGCCACTATCAAAACAAATTGCAGAGGAATTTGAACGTGTCAGTGGATATAAAGCCATTAGGTATGTAGACAGCTACGCCGGATACAAGGATTGGTTTATTCAGGAGTTTAGAAAGCCAGGATTTACGATTGAACTTGGAATCGGAGTAAACCCATTGCCATTAGAACAGTTTGAAGAGATTTATAAAGATACACGGGGTATCTTGCTCGCCAGTTTATATATGTAAGCTCATATAGAAAAACCATCAGAATTTATTCTGATGGTTTTTCGAGTTTTAATGGCCTGTTGATCCGCCGCTGCCAACTAATACGTCAAGTACAGTCATGACTGTAAACCAGCCAAATACAGCAAACGTTAAGAACGCAAAGCCTGCAGCCATTAAGTTTTTAATTTTTAACGAACGTAACAGTCCCAATGCAGCTAAAATAGCTACTAAGCCGAATATAATGGCTAATCCCATTATTCTGTGCCCCCTTGCTTTGGAGTAATCCAATCCTATGTATAACGCTTTCACACAGGTATAACCTTGTATTATTTTACTTGTTTTATCTCTGTTTGTCGAGTGAACATTTACAACAATATGAATTCAATCCCTACTTGATAAGAAGCTGCCCATTTTTGAACGAGAGGTCTATTATGATCACTAACGAAATATATAAACTCTTTATCATGAACTTCAGCAATAAGTTCTTCTTCCAGTTGAAGAAGAAACATATCTATTTGTTTTTCTTCTCCATCCTTAATAGAAAAAGCGAAAATCATATCCAGATATAAATAACATTTCCCACTTTCAGAAAAGAATCCATAATCTTCTAGAAGTATTGTGGTTTTATATGGCTGTATAAATAACAGAGGAATGGCATCCGACAATTCACCTTTAAAATCAGTAATTATAAAATCCCCGTCTTGGTCAATAACAGTAACACCCTCTGCGCAATTTTCTAATCCATGACAAACCTTCATGCTTTTCCTCCGTATTTTTGACTATTTTAGTGTAAGATAGAAAGAAATAAGTTGCAATTGAAATTGGAGGTACAAATATGAGATGGAAGAAACTTACCGTTGGCCCAGTTCAAGAAAATACATATATCCTTTATCATTCAAATAATGAAGCAATTATTATTGATCCGGGCAGTGAAGGCCAAAAAATTATTCAGCACATAGATTCTCTTAAATTAAAACCATTGGCCATTTTACTGACACATGCTCATTTTGACCACATTGGCGCTGTAGATTCAGTTAGAGATAGATACAAGCTTCCCTTATATATTCATAAAAAGGAGCAGGACTGGCTTACTAATACAAAAAAGAACGGATCCATTCATTTTGGGCACCGCATCACGGCAAAACCAGCAAGCCATTTGTTATCGGATAGTGATAAAACCTTAAAAATCGGGTCATTTTCATTTGAAGTTCTCGCTACCCCTGGACACTCTCCAGGGAGTGTTTCGTTTTACTTGAAAGGAGCAGGAGCTGTATTCTCAGGGGACGCGTTGTTTGCGGGAAGTATCGGGAGAACAGATCTATATGGCGGTGACCAGAAAACACTGCTAAATAGTATTCATGAAAAATTGCTGCAGCTTCCAGAAGAGACAGTTGTACTTTCTGGCCATGGTCCTGAAACGACAATTGGGATGGAAATGGACTCGAATCCTTTCTTAGGCGGGTTTTAAAGGGTGGGTATTACAACCATAGTAAAACAATATTTAGAGCAGCATTCGTGGATGACTTTAGAGCAATACATGGAGTATGCTCTCTATCATCCAGAACACGGATATTACATGAAAACAAATGAAAAGATAGGGAAAAACGGCGATTTTTATACAGCCAGTTCTGTTTCAGACGTCTTCGGAAAGATTTGGGCGAATGTATTCGCTAATACGATTTCGAAGTATAGCCTAGACCCTGTGGTTGTGGAATTTGGTGCAGGAAACGGGCGCTTTGCAAAACATGTATTATCAGCGTGGGAAGAAGATCGTGATGAGCACCCTATAACTTATATTATCGTTGAGAGAAGTCCTTATCACCGTCAATTGCTACAGGAAGAATTAGATGGGCATAGTGTAACGGTATTATCTTCATTGGATGATCTTAAAGAAAATTATCCTGAATTTAAAGGTATTATTTTTGCAAATGAGGTTTTGGATGCTTTTCCTTTAAGAATTTTTCAAAACCGAGAGAATGGCTGGTATGAGAAGACAGTCGTTTTTAATAAAAAAGAAAATCAGTTGGAATTTAAATTTAAGAAGATCGAAGACATTTATTTGACGGTGGAGTTAGAAAATCTTTTTGCATCAAGAAAGAATGATTCCGAGCTGGAAGTATCGTTTCAAATGTTAAACTGGCTGAATTCCATTTATGAATGGACCAGAGCAGGCACCGTTTATTACTTTATTGATTATGGCTATAAAAGTGATGAATGGAATAAAGGAAGCTTAAAGAACGGCAGTATTCGCGGATATTACAAACATCAGATCGAGAATGATCCTTTATCTTATCCAGGTGAAATGGATATTACTTATCATGTTAACTGGGGCCAGGTTGAAAATGCTGCAGAAAAACACGGTGTCCAAAAGATAGATTTTAACGTTCAGGGTGAATTTTTGCTTAAAGAAGGTTTACTTTTATACCTTAAAGAATCACAACAAACGGATCCCTTCTCTGTTGAGCATAGGAGGAACAGGGCAATTCGATCTTTTCTTTTAGATAGTACTCTTGCCAATGGCTTTCAAATACTGCAACAAAAAAAACGGTCCGTTTGAAAACGGTCCGTTTTTTTATGAGCTGTTAATACCTTTTTAATTAATGACCTCCGCCAGCTCCAGGAGTCATCATAAATGTTGACCAGTATGTAAAACCGACAAAGAAAACTGTTAAATATGCACCAAAGATATAAATATACATACGTTCAGATAAGTTCAAATAACCTAATGAAACGAACATAATCGTTTGTCCTAAGAACAATAACGCCATGTCCTGCATATCGCCAAGATAAGCCATGACACCAATAATTCCTGTCCAGAAGCCCAAAACCTTATACATTCTTGACATATGTATCCCTCCTTTTTTCGCCAATACTTGTATCCTTTAGTATTATATATGAGTTTCCACTCTCTTGTAAACGACAATTGTAAGCGGATAAAAATCATTTCAATTTTTTTACTTCAAGTAGGCTGATTTTGGTTTATTATGCCTCTTTAAAAGGTAATGTAAACCAAAAGGAGTGAAGTCATATGAATTCAATTACATTCTACACATATCCCAGCTGCACTTCATGCCGAAAGGCCAAAATGTGGCTTAAACAAAATAAAGTATCATTCGAAGAAAGACATTTGTTTAAGGAAACCCCTTCAGTTGAAGAACTCAGGGAATTATTAAAGCTTACGAAGGCTGGAACGGAAGATATACTTGCCAAGCGAAGCCAATCGTTTAAATCTCTCGATGTTGATATCTATGACCTTTCCACGAACGAACTGCTCGAGCTTTTAACAAAGAACCCCAAGCTGCTAAAACGTCCGCTCGTGACAGACGGAGAACAGCTCATTGCTGGGTACAGTCCTGGTGACATGAAAAAATTATGCCATAAAAAAGAAAAAGAACACATTTCAAGTCATGTGTCCTGATTTTAAACACTCTTAAATTGCTAAGAGTGTTATTTTTTTGGCTGGGCTAGCTGGATTCGAACCAACGCATGACGGAGTCAAAGTCCGTTGCCTTACCGCTTGGCTATAGCCCAATGCAACAATAGTAGTATGGGCTTTGTCGAAATTTATATGCACGTTTTTTAAAAAAACTGCAGGAAATCTTCTTTTCATGAAGTAAGTTTTATAACACGAAATAAAAAGGAGGTCGATAGTACTTGCCGATAAAATCATTGGGCAGATCTATTTTACATGAAGCAGCAGCACAAAATGCGTCAGATATTCATTTTATTCCAATTAAAAAAGGAGGCGTTGTTCAATTTAGAATTGATGAAAGATTACTGGAATATAGAACTCTTCAAGCAGAGGAGTACGTTCGTATCATTTCTCACTTCAAATACTTAGCGCGAATGGATATCGGTGAACACCGAAAGCCTCAAAGCGGTGCTATGGATACCATGATTAACAATATCAACCTTCATCTTCGTCTATCTGCCATTCCTTCTGCTTTTAATGAATCTCTTGTAATCCGTATACTCCCTCAGCAAGAAACCTTATCCATTCATGAATTATCTCTTTTTCCTCAAGTCCTTCAAAAACTCATTTTACTCATTAAACGTTCCAACGGTTTGCTCTTATTTACCGGACCAACAGGTTCAGGAAAAACGACAATGCTTTATTCTTTGCTTCAATATCTTCAGTACCACTACAAACGCCAGGTGGTCACACTTGAAGATCCTGTTGAACGCAAAGTAGATTCCCTCTTGCAAATGGAAATCAACGAAAAAGCAGGTGTGACATATGGTGAAGGTTTTAAATCGTTACTGCGCCATGACCCTGATGTAATCATGATAGGGGAAATACGTGATGAAGCTGCAGCAAGGTTAGTGATCCGTGCATCATTAACAGGTCATCTAGTATTGTCTACCATGCATGCAGCAGATTGTATGGGGTGCATCGAACGTCTCAGGGAGTTCGGTATTCGAGAGGCAGAACTGAAACAGACTTTGATGGGAGTTGTATCTCAAAGGCTAATCTCGGTACCTTGCCGATATTGCGGGGATTACTGTGATGATTTCTGTTTTAAATCAAGAACGTTCAGAAGGGCAGGCATATATGAAATTTTAAGCAGCAAAGATTTAGAAACTGCCATCCATACAAACGGTCATCCTGTTATGCCATTTTATAAAAATCTCTCATATTATTTTAATCACGCTTTTGCAGCGGGATTTATGACGAAGGAGAGTTATGAGAAATGGATGGGAGGACAATACCATGTTCAAGAAGAAACGGTGGAAAAGAGCAGAGCAAGGGGCTTTTCTTTATAAACTGGGTATTTTATTAGGCCAGGGATATTCAATAAATAAATGTATTGAGCTCTTAAGATCTCAGTTCCCGCCTAAAAACCAGGTTTTATTGGATAACTTTCTAGATGTATTGTCCTCAGGTAATTCGTTAATAGAAGCATTCTCAAAGCTTAAGCTTCCTGATGAAGTAATAAGTTCTTTATCCATTAACAGTGTGAACGGAAATTTAACGGTTAGCTTAAAGGAAAATGGAACCTTCATGAAAAAGAAAGCTGAGTGGCAGAGCAGACTAAATAAAACATTAAGGTACCCGTTGTTTTTGTTATTTCTTACTGCGTGGATCGGTATCTTATTTTACCATTTCCTTTTTCCGCAATTTACTCTTCTTTTTTCTTCTTTGGAAGTAAAGACCCCCTTATTTACTGAAATTATGCTTTCAATTCTGGCGATGTTTCCATACCTGATCATTGGAGTTTTAATTGTATTGTTAATTAGCTGGATCGTAATCTATTTAGTAAAAAGGAGAGTCAGTTA
The DNA here is from genome assembly GCF_023715445.1 of Fictibacillus nanhaiensis. GTDB lineage: Bacteria > Bacillota > Bacilli > Bacillales > Fictibacillaceae > Fictibacillus > Fictibacillus nanhaiensis_D. Next base: position 609,552 of record NZ_JAMBOD010000001.1, on the reverse strand, counting down.
CTCGGACCAAATGAGTTTATTATTGGCGATACCCATATTAAAAAAGTTTATCAAATTAAGGAATTCACACTTTTTCAGCATCAACTTTGGTTCAATGTTAAAAAGCGGACTGCCTGTAACAGACGCCTTAATTGTGATGGAAAAACATATGAGAAAAGGTTTTTTTCAAGAAGAGAGTAAAAGATTGCAAAAAGGATTGATAGATGGAAAACCATTGCATGATCTTTTACTCGATAAACCTTATTATGCGAAAGAGATGTCTGGGGTTGTCCGTTTGGGGCAAGCTCATGGAGAGTTGGGAACAGAATTAATTCAATACGGTGAATGGATCTTTATTGAATTGGAAGAGAAGATTGTATCTGAACTCCAAAAAATACAGCCTATTCTGTTTGCGTTTATAGGAGGGTATGTCCTACTCATGTTTGCCTCTATGTTATTGCCGATGTTTAAACTTATGGATGCTTTATAAAGGAGGTATATGATTGAAGAATGAAGCTGGATTCACATTAATTGAAATGATGATCGTTCTGCTTATCATTTCAGTTTTGATGCTAATTGCATTGCCGAGCATGGCTAAAAATAACGCTATTGTGAAATCCCTTGGATGTGAAGCGACGATAGACCTCGTGCAAGGACAGGTAGGGGCTTATGAAGCTGAACATAATAGATTGCCGACGATTAATGAACTGTATACCAAAGGCTACATCGATACAGAAGAATGTCCCGACAAACAGCCTTTGCTGATTGACAGTGAAGGTAAAGTCAGTATTAGTAAAGAGGAAGAGACTCCTGAATAAAAAATTCAAAAAACAGGCCGGATATCTAATGATCGAGATGATGATTGTTCTTTTAATAATGGGGATAATCGGTTCCGTAGCATATCCAAAATTTGATTCGTTTATGAAAAACAGAAAGACAGAATACTTTTTAAGTTCACTTCAAAAAGACATTATCCATATACAGCAAAAGGCCATTAATGAAAGCAGGGTATACAGTATAACATTCAATAATGATGAACATATCTACAAGATAAGAGCAAATGGTTCAAATAACCATATTAACCGTTCTATTCCCAAACATATTATAGTTGAAGGTCACTCCATGATCTTGTCGATCCAGTTTAACCAATATGGCAACATTAGCAGAGCAGGTACGCTTTATATCTATTCTGAAAAACAATCGTATAAAATGGTATTTCAGATTGGTAAAGGAAAATTTTATGTTACGAAGCAATAAAGGGTACTTGCTCATGGAATCCATGCTAAGTTTATTATTGTTTTCAGCCATTGCCTCGATTTGTTTGCCTTATATCTCTGTATTGAATCAAGAGCAGAAAACGACAGAGCAGTTATTATATGCGATTGAAGAGGCCGACCGATTCTCCGTAAACAAAATTCAAGCAGGGGATAAGGAGTGGGCTAGAAATGGAGCCCGATATAGATTATCAACTGAAAAGGGAGTAACAGATGAATATAAAGTCTGTATTCAGTTTCAAGCTGCAAATCAGAAAGAATATACGGTTTGTTCGAGCTATTACTAGATATACAGTCTATCAAAGCGGGACTACACTAATTGAAACCATCATAGCTTTAACAGTATTGCTCCTGCTTTCCTCACTATTACCACTTTTGTTTATCCCCATCCAAAAACAGCCTGCTATTTCTCAGCTGGAAGAAACGTCCTTATTTTTCACAATGTTAGGAAAAGAAATAAGAGAAGGAGAGATAATAGAGGTGAATAACAATTCTTTATTCATTACACATTCAGATGGAAACGTGATAAGCTTCTCAAAATATCATTCTCTTATTCGTAAACAAGTAAATGGATTAGGACACGAAGTATGGGTACAGAATATTAGTGAGTTGGTGCTGGAAATACAATCAGATGTCCTGCTTACAGTCAAGATTATCGATGATAAAGGACACGTATATCAGCGGCTTTTCAGGAGGGTAGAATAATGAATAATGAAAGAGGTGCTGTCTATCCTCTCGTCCTCACTTTGTGTTTTTTGATCCTTATCTTTTTTGGCTACTTAACCGAAATAGTGTTATCTCAGCGGCAGTTTGTGTATATGCAGGAAGAACAATTAAAACAAATACGTCTTGTCCAGCAAGGAATGGAAAGGGGGATAATTCTCGCAAAGGATCATCGTGAAGTATTTCCTCTTGAATATCAATTAAAATTAAATGAAGGTATGATTCATATAAAGATCAATCCAACCGGGGAAGATGAAAGACAAATAACGGTTGAAGCTGTCACAGATAAGCAGCATACAAAAAAGGCTGAAGTATATTATAATGTAAGCCAGAATAGCGTTGAAAAATGGGTGGAGGGTTAAATTTGAACACCATATATCTAGTAGGTTTTATGGGGTGCGGTAAATCATCAGTAGGAAAACTTCTTTCCAAACGACTGGAAGTTCCGCCATACGATGTAGATACGACGGTTGAAAAACAAAGGGGACAAACGATAAAAGAAATATTCCGTAATGAAGGTGAGGAAGCATTCCGAAATTACGAATCGCTTGCAATTCGGCAGCTGCCGCTTGAGCATGCGGTAGTCATGACTGGAGGAGGTGCCGTCGTCCGGGAAGAAAACCTTTTGTATATGAAAAGCAAAGGAACAGTCGTCTATTTAAAAACTAGCTTTCCAGTATTATGGGATAGATTGATGAAGGAAGAAGAAAAAAAGAAAAGACCGTTATTACTGACAAATTCAAGAGAAGATATTCTCGAGCTATTTAATAAGCGCAGCAAACTTTATGAAAAAAGTGATATCACAATCATAACAGATCATTTAACCACTGAAGAAGTCAGCGAACAAATACTATTGGAGCTGCATCGGTTTAATTCCTGAACAATAAGACAAAACTAAAATAGTGAATGTTATATGATAAGGAGTTTTGTTTATGGCTGCAGGAACTGATGTTGTAAAGTATCTTACACAGAAGATTGTAAAATATTTAGATGAACCAAAAGCGGTAAGAAAAGAAAGAAAACTTACAAAGAAAAACGAAAAAGAACCGCTTCTAACCTATCTGTTCGGAGTTTTGCCAATGGGTTTAGGACTTGCGTTCAGAAAGAAACGAAAAAGGTAATTATGGCTGGAAAAAGGATTAAGCCGGGTGCATAACCTGGCTTTTGTTTTTTAAAAAATACACTTTTATTATAAGCTCATTATGAAAGCTCTTTTTTAAAAGACTGTTGTTTTTGGGTCATTTTGGTAAAGAGCCTTCATTGACAAGTTGATTGAAGTGCAAGGTGCGAGACTCTTGCGGAAGCAGCGTGCCATCTGCCTGATTATTCTTCTTAAGGCATGCGACGAGGAAGCTCGCTTGAACAAAATTTTCTTGTAGACGCAGGAGCAGTACTTCATCTATTTTCGACCAAAGCTCCCCGCACCCCTCGCGGAAAGCGAGTATACTGAAAGGGAAATCAACCACTCAAAAGACAACAAAGGTTACGAAAACAGCCTTTATGAAAGATAAAAGAGCCCCCCGTTTATAATTTCTACAATAATCTTTGGTTCGTATTGCGTACGAAGCGCTTCTTTTTCTACATGATAAGATTCTGGTTTTGTTAATAGATCTTCATAGAAACTTTCTAAAAGATCCAGATCTTCTTTCCAGCGACTCTTAGCATCTTCTGCCCAAGTATGGTCATCCTGGTCGATAATTTCCTGTATTTTGGACTCGAGTCTTTTAATCGCACTTGCTGGTTTAATAAAAGGAGAAAGTGTATAGCAAAAATCAGGAATTCTTTTTGTTAGTAGTAGCTTTTGCAGCCGATTATGAAACTGATCTTCTATTGTGCCGTTTATTAGCTGGATTCCGTAGGATAGAACCCGATCCTTTTTTTGATCACATTGATAAGTAACTTTCACATTTAAACAGAGCCAGGGCTGCAGAGGTACTTGGGCGCCTTGCTGCGGTACGGACTCATAAAGCCGGATAAATGAAGCTAGCTTTTTAGTTGATGCAAATATTTGATGAAGACGTGGAGAACCAAAATGAATAAATTCTCCTTTTCCATCAGGGGATTGCTGTTGTCCGGTTACAAGTGTTAATGTCATAGGATTAGGTGTTCCACCGGTTTTTTCAAGGTAGTGCCAATAGAATGGGCGGTTCATGAGTACTTTATCCAGTTCAATTGTTAGTTGAACCTTCATATAACTAAAGTTCTTCTCGAGAATCCGGCATTCGTTTGCATCAAAATACCGTTCAAGAAATCGATGTATCTCGTGCTGCTGCATGCTCTTCCCATCCTTTCTGTCTGATTCCGCCATCTAAATTAATGAGCGAAGCAAGGTTATCCATCTTCACCCTTATTTCACCCTCACTGTCAGAAGTGCTCAGAATATCTGAAATATGTCGTTCGATATTTTTTATTTCAAACTTTGTTAGTATCTCATCTAGTTCTCCAATAACACTTTCGAACAGATTAATTTTGTTATAAAGCAGGTTTAAAATGTGTTCTTCTATTGTGTTCTGCGTGGCAAAATTATAGATGTGCACATCACCCTGCTGTCCAATCCGGTGGATACGTCCGATGCGCTGTTCGATTCTCATAGGATTCCAAGGGAGATCGTAGTTAATGATATGCTGGCAGAATTGCAGGTTAATTCCCTCACCGCCAGCTTCTGTTGCGATTAAAACTTGAGCACGGGTTTTAAACAAGTGTGTCATCCAGTCTTTTTTGCTTCGTTTAAATCCGCCTCTAAAAGGGACTGAAGATATACCGTGCTGCTGCAGAAACCATTGCAAGTACAATTGTGTTGCACGATATTCTGTGAAAATAATAACCTTAGAATCAATAGATTGGATCAGTTCAAGGGATTTCTGCGCTTTAGTATTCTGATCAACGAGTTCAATTTTCTTCATCAACTCAATAATACGGTTTTCCATGAATGTTGAAGGGACATCCTTTTGAAGCATATTTTTTAATGTTAAAAATACAGCTTCTCTTGAACTGCAGGCTTCACGCTGCAAGGTGACTACAGAAAACTTGCTTCTGTCAAAGTAAGGTTCTCTTTTTAGTTTTGTAATTTCGTCATAAAGATCCCGTTCTGTTTTTGATAATGTAATAGGAATCGTTTTAACAAGCCGCTTTGGCCACTTTAAGCCGGTTTCCTCTCTTCTGTTCCGGACCATTACTTTATTAACCAGCTGCTTCAGCTTCTCTTCGTTCTTCAAAGAATACTTATCTTCCTTAAAATCTTTATCAAAATTTTCTCTGTTGCCTAAATGCCCCGGCTTCAGCAATGAAACAAGATTAAAGATTTCCTCGACTCTATTTTGAACAGGTGTTGCTGTTAAAAGTAAGCAAAACTTCTTTTTCAGCAGCTGTACAAATTCATAGTTTTTTGTTTTTTTATTTTTTAGTTTATGCGCTTCGTCAATAATAATCAGGTCATAATCCTGATTCAGAACAATATCCCGGTGAGGTGCCCGCTTTGCTGTATCAATAGATGACACGACTACGTCACATTGTTCCCAAACATAAGACTTCTTCTGAGCAACTGCAGGTATAAAGAACTTTTGATTAAGCTCATTTGTCCATTGAATGACTAAGGAGGCAGGAACGAGTATCAGGATTTTCTTAGCAAGCCGGCGAATCATGTATTCTTTTAAAATTAATCCAGCTTCGATCGTCTTTCCTAATCCTACCTCATCTGCCAGGATTGCTTTTCCGTTCATTTGTTCAATAACGGTAGTTGCAACGTCCAGCTGATGAGGCAGAAAAGTCATCTGTGGGAGGTGGCCAGGAGCTTGCAGTCCTAAAAATTCAGGTATAGCCAGGTGATGTTCCGCCTCGAGCGCCAAGTTGTACAACTCCCAATTTGCCCATGGTCCATCTTCTTCCACACGCTTTAAAAAGTCATCATGCCAATCTCGCTGAAACTGAACGTCGATTTTCATACTGGATTTCCTTTCCTTAAAAAAGTTCATTGCCATTCCATTTGTAAAAATGATAGGATAATAATGTAGTAAACATAGTAATAGTATGTGCGACCTTGGACAATAACATACTCGCGAATGAAAGTAAGAGGAGAGACTGCTTTAGCGGCGCCGAAGGAGCAAACAATTGTGAAACTCTCAGGCAAAAAGACTCTTGCTAGACGCATCTCTGGAGAGTGCTTTTAAAATAGATGAAAGCCACCAACGAAGAAACTCAAAGTATTTTGAGAAACTTACCGGTTGCAGGACAGAGGATTCCTAATTGAAGGGGTCTCTCTGTCCTTTTTTTGTCCAGAAATGATTGAAAATTTTAAAGTATGAAAAAGGGAGGAATTCACATGGCTACATTATTGCGCACACCGTTATTCGAAATCTACAAAGAACACGGTGGAAAAGTGATTGATTTTGGTGGATGGGAATTGCCGGTTCAATTTTCAAGTATTAAAGAGGAACATGAAGCGGTACGTACTCAAGCAGGGTTGTTTGATGTTTCCCATATGGGAGAGTTTGAAGTAAAAGGTTCGAACGCATTGTCATTCTTGCAATATACCATGACGAATGATGTTTCTAAACTGCAGAACGGACAGGCCCAATATACAGCAATGTGTTATGAAAATGGCGGTACTGTAGATGATCTTTTAGTTTATAAAAGAGATGAAAATGATTATTTGTTAGTTGTGAATGCATCGAACATTGAAAAAGATTTTGAATGGCTGAACAGCCATAAACCAGAAGGTGTAGAGCTAGTAAACGTTTCACCTGAATATGCACAGTTAGCTATTCAAGGGCCAAAAGCAGAAATGATTCTTCAAAAGCTGACAGATACAGATCTTGCTGAAATCGGTTTCTTCCGTTTCAAAGAGGATGTATCGCTGGCGGGAATTCCTTCTTTAGTATCTAGAACAGGTTATACAGGTGAAGATGGATTCGAGATATATTTAAAAACTGGGGATGCCGAAAAGCTATGGAGATCCATTTTAGAAGCAGGTACTGAAGATGGATTGCTTCCAGCAGGATTAGGTGCACGTGACACTCTCCGTTTTGAAGCAAAACTTGCACTTTACGGCCAAGAACTTACAAAAGATATTACACCGATTGAAGCTGGTATCGGTTTTGCAGTGAAAACAGATAAAGAAGCCGACTTTATTGGAAAAGAAGTACTTGCTGAGCAAAAGAAAAATGGGGCATCAAGAAAGCTAGTTGGAATTGAGATGATCGACAAGGGTATCCCGCGTTCTCACTATGAAGTGTTTAATGGTGAGAAAAAAATTGGTGAGGTAACGACGGGTACGCAGTCTCCTTCACTAAAGAAAAACCTTGGACTTGCGCTTCTTGAAAAAGAATATACCGAACTTGGCACAGAAGTAGATGTGCAGATCCGTCAAAAACGCTTAAAAGCAAAAGTTGTATCATCACCATTTTATAAACGAGGAAAATAATTCTTTTATTAAGGAGGAGAAACAATGACGTTCCGCTATTTGCCGATGACAGACCAAGATAAAAAGGAAATGCTTGAGACGATTGGTATTGAAACTACAGAAGAACTTTTTAAAGATATTCCTGAAGAGGTTCGCTTTAAAGGCCGTCTGGAGATCGAAGAAGCTTTATCCGAGCCTCAGCTTGTAAAAGAGATGGGCCGATTGGCTGCGATGAATAAAAACACAAAGGAATATGCTTCATTCTTAGGTGCAGGTGTTTATGATCATTACACACCATCTATCGTAAACCATATGCTGTTACGTTCCGAATTTTACACGGCTTATACACCTTATCAGCCGGAAATCTCCCAAGGTGAGCTTCAGGCGATCTTTGAATTTCAAACCATGATCTGTGAATTAACAGGCATGGATGTAGCAAACTCCTCCATGTATGATGGCGGTACATCACTTGCAGAGGCGGGATTATTGTCAGCTGCACAGACACGCAGAAAGAAAATCATTGTATCAAAATCCGTTCATCCAGAATCTCGTGATGTTCTGAAAACGTACGCAAAAGGCCAGCGCTTGGAAGTCGTTGAAGTAGACGTTGAAAACGGTGTGACTTCTATAAATGAACTGCGTAACGCTGTAAATGAAGAAACAGCTTGTGTAATTGTTCAATACCCTAACTTCTTTGGACAGATTGAACCGTTAAAAGAGATTGAAGAGATCATTCACGAGAATAAAGGCATGTTCGTTGTTTCTTCCAACCCATTAGCTTTAGGTGCATTAACTCCTCCTGGCAAGTTTGGCGCTGACATCGTTGTTGGTGATGCACAGCCTTTTGGTATCGCTCAAGGCTTTGGTGGACCTCACTGCGGATACTTTGCTGTAACAAGCAAACTTATGCGTAAAGTTCCGGGACGCTTAGTTGGCCAGACGGTTGATGAAGACGGCAAGCGTGGATTTGTTTTAACATTGCAAGCAAGAGAACAGCATATCAGACGTGATAAAGCGACAAGCAACATCTGTTCCAACCAGGCATTGAATGCCCTTGCTGCATCGATTGCCATGACTGCCTTTGGTAAAAAAGGTGTTAAAGAGGTAGCTCATCAAAATATTCAAAAAGCACAATATGCAAAAAAGGTACTTGAAGATAAAGGCTTACGATCAGCTTTCACAGGACCGTTCTTTAATGAGTTTGTAATCGAACTTAAATGCTCAGCTAAAGAAGTTAATCAAACACTAATAGAATCAGGTATTATTGGAGGCTACGACCTTGGGCTTTCTTATCCTGAACTGAAAAACCATATGCTTATTGCGGTAACTGAAATGCGTACAAAAGAAGAAATCGATCAGCTTGCAAATGTATTGGAGGGGTTATCATGCGTACAGAACATCAGTCACTAATTTTTGAATTATCAAAGCCGGGCAGAGTTGGCTATTCTATTCCGGATCTTGATGTACCAGAAGTAAATGTGGAGTCTATTATTCCTTCCGATTATTTACGCACAGAAGAACCTGAGCTTCCAGAAGTTTCTGAACTGCAGATCGTTCGTCACTATACAGCGTTATCGAATCGTAACCATGGTGTAGATTCTGGATTTTATCCATTAGGTTCTTGTACGATGAAATACAACCCAAAAATTAATGAAGACGTAGCACGTTTTCCTGGATTTGCTCATATTCATCCGCTTCAAGATGAAGAGACAGTTCAAGGTGCTATGGAAATGATGTATCGTCTTCAAACTTCATTAGCCGAAATTACTGGCATGGATGAAGTGACGCTGCAGCCTGCTGCAGGAGCTCATGGTGAGTGGACAGGTCTTATGATGATCCGTGCCTATCATGAAGCAAACGGTGACTTTAATCGAACAAAAGTAATCGTACCTGACTCAGCTCACGGAACAAACCCTGCTTCTGCAACAGTAGCCGGATTTGAGTCGATCACAGTTAAATCAGACGAACGCGGTCTTGTTGATCTTGAAGATTTAAAACGTGTTGTGGATCAGGACGTAGCTGCACTTATGCTTACAAACCCAAATACACTTGGTCTGTTTGAAGAGCATATTTTAGAAATGGCTAAGATTGTGCATGAAGCGGGCGGAAAGCTTTATTATGACGGCGCAAATGCGAATGCTATTTTAGGATTTGCAAGGCCTGGTGACATGGGCTTTGACGTTGTTCACCTTAATTTGCATAAAACATTTACTGGCCCGCATGGCGGTGGTGGTCCAGGATCAGGACCAGTTGGTGTAAAAGCTGAACTCATCCCGTTTTTACCAAAACCAGTACTTGTGAAAGAAGACGATGTATATAAGTTTGAATATAACAGACCGCAATCTATCGGCCGTGTAAAACCATTTTACGGAAACTTTGGAATCAACGTTCGTGCGTTCACGTACATTATGACGATGGGTCCTGATGGTTTACATCAGGTTTCAGAAAATGCGGTATTAAACGCAAACTATATGATGCGCCGATTAGAGCTACACTTTGATCTGCCATTTACACAGCATTGTAAGCATGAATTTGTATTATCAGGACGCCGTCAGAAGAAGTTAGGTGTAAGAACGCTTGACATTGCAAAACGACTGCTTGATTTCGGTTACCATCCTCCTACAATCTACTTCCCGTTAAGTGTAGAAGAGGCGATCATGATCGAGCCGACTGAAACAGAATCAAAAGAAACGCTTGATGAATTCATCGAAAAGATGATTCAAATCGCAAAAGAAGCAGAAGAAACTCCAGAATTGGTGCAAGAAGCGCCTCATACAACAGTTGTAAAACGACTGGATGAAGCAACTGCTGCAAGAAAACCTGTATTAAAATATAGCAAACAAGCTTGAATCACCAAACAAAAAAGCAGCCTGTAATGGGCTGCTTTGTTTTTTTAATTTGATTTGACACGGCCTGTCCATTTGCGGAATCCGCCTTGCAAATGATGAAGGTTTCCGTATTTTCTCTTTTTTAAGAAATTAGCTGCACGAGCACTTCTTAATCCGCTTTCGCAGTAAAGGTAAACAGGCTGATCATTTCTAACTTCCTTTAACCGCTGTCTCATCTGAGATAACGGAATATTACGAGCGCCCAGAATGTGTCCTTTTTTAAATTCTTCTGGCTCCCGTACATCAATCAGCTGAGCTTTGCGGTAACCTGCTTTAAATTCATCTTCAGTTAGAGTCTTTAAGAATTTTTTCTGATATAACCCCATACCAACAACATAAACCAATAATGCTACTACAACACCTATTAAAATAATCCATACCATAACGCTAGCACTCCTTTAAACAATCTACCCCAATTATAGCGGTGAGCCGCTCTATAGGCAAAGAAAAATATAGAATAAAGCGATTGTTTTTGACACGACCTCCGAATTTGGTACACTAGTTACGAAAGAATGGCAGGGAGACGAAAAACATGCAAAAAGAAAATTGGTATTATATTGATTCAGGAAATTGTGAACCAGCTATAAATATGGCGATGGATGAAGCTTTGTTAACATGGCATAGTGAAGGGAAAATCCCTCCTGTTATCCGTTTCTATGGATGGGATCCAGCAACATTATCGATTGGTTATTTTCAAAAAGTAGAAAAAGAGATAAACCTTGATGCAGTAAAAAAATATAATTTAGGTTTTGTAAGGCGCCCGACTGGGGGGCGTGGTGTTCTTCACGATCAAGAACTGACATACAGCGTTATCGTTTCAGAAGATCATGAGGCAATGCCGCAATCAGTAACGGAAGCATACCGGGTAATATCTGAAGGAATTAAAGAAGGATTTCAAGGTTTAGGTCTTGATGCCTATTTTGCAGTTCCAAAAACCGAAGAAGAACGCGAGGGATTAAAAAATCCTAGATCGGCCGTATGTTTTGATGCACCATCCTGGTATGAATTGGTTGTTGAAGGCAGAAAGGTTGCTGGCAGCGCCCAAACAAGACAAAAAGGCGTTATTCTGCAGCATGGCTCTATTCTATTAGATTTAGACGAAGATAAACTCTTTGATTTATTTAAGTATTCAAGCAACAGATTGCGAGATAGAATGCAGGATGCGTTTAAGAAGAAGGCCGTAGCCATAAATGATCTTCTTGATTCCCCAGTTACGATCGACGATGCGAAAATAGCATTCAAAAAAGGATTTGAAGATGGCTTGAACATCAATTTACTTCCTTATTCCTTAACCGAAGAACAATGGACTGAAGTAGAACGAATTGCGGACACAAGATATAGAAATGACGAATGGACTTTTAGACGCTAACAAATGAAAATCGAAACCTCCAAAAGGTGTCGATTTTTTTCTTTTGGGAGAAGAAGTGAATAAAAAAGAAGTCAAGATATTAATTTTTTTTATGAAAAAGAAGGAATTTGTTAAAAACATTGTCTTAAATAGGTTCTTGTAGTTTCCAAATAATACAAATCTAGTATTCAGCCAAATTTCTGATAAAACCATGTAAAATAATCTTTTCTCTACGTTATTCTAAATAATACTCTTGATTTCAAGTTTGACAATTTTTTTTCTTTGACATGGTGTTTACGTATATATAGTATAGGGGTAGAAGATATACATACAAGATATAGACATTCATCATGTGTGAGAATATGAAAAAGGAGGAAAAATATGGACACAGTTGCAACTGTTAAAAAGGGTATCAACTACGAAGCCCTTAATCAAGATATAGCACAATTCCCTCAAGTACATCCCGTTTCGTCCACTATGAAAACGACTCATAAAGGTGTTTCACGACTGGTGATGCTTGATCGATACAGTTTTAAAGACACAGAAAAGAAAACACTCAAACCGGGTGATTTTGTTGTTTTAACCGTAAAAGAAGATCCAAAATTTCCTGCGAGGGGACTTGGATACATTCAATCTGTCAACTGGGACGATAAAAATGCAGTGGTTTTGGTTGAAGATGAATTTAAAGCAGTGCTCGAAAAGCCGGAAGAGGCAGAAACAGGCTTGATAACACGATCACTCGATGTAATGGACAAGCCGTTAGAAGTTTTCTACGAGCAGATTGCACTAAGAAATGCTACAGGGCTAGCATCCGTTGAAACGACAGAGGAAAAACGCCAGGAATCGTTCGAGAAATTCTATAAAGAGCTTTCTGAAATGAACTTCGTACCGGCAGGTCGAGTTCTTTACGGGGCCGGTGCTGAAACGGATGTAACGTACTTTAACTGTTACGTTATGCCTTATGTAAAAGATTCACGTGAAGGAATCTCAGATCATCGCAAGCAAGTGATGGAGATCATGAGCCGTGGCGGTGGTGTTGGAACGAACGGATCAACACTAAGACCAAAAAATGCACTGGCACGAGGCGTAAACGGAAAATCATCAGGTTCCGTATCCTGGCTGGATGATATTGCGAAGCTTACTCATCTGGTTGAGCAGGGCGGTAGTCGTTAACACCATGGCGACTTAATCTCGTGAATTGCTGGAACACCCTAAAGCTTTAGGAGCTACAACGTGGCTGGCGACGGCGAACGTGAACGCTTAAAAATTCTAAAGATAGTATAATGGGCAATCAGCAGCGAAGCGTCTTTGGAAACAGAGATGAACGTTCAACGACTATTGAAAGTTCCTAACGTAAAACCATTTTCAAGTAGAGGTAACTATGGAACGAGTAAACCATAATCATCGGCAACGAGGTTACGGGGCACGAGACAAGGAAGAATTGATAAATCAAATTATATCGCTACATGAGAAAGGAATAGATCATATCAGAGTTTATTGCAGAAAGGCTATCGTAAAGTAAAAGTTGGATTTACTATTTCTTACTTTATGTTAGAAGCAGTCAGCAAAGATATATAAACTCCCTTATCTTAGTGGCGACATAAAACTGATTAGAGTGTATAAAAAAATTTCTTCTTTCTTGATGATATAGTCTGATCTTACATGAAAGTGTAAGAGGGTGGCAGAAATGTCCATCCCCTCATTTATGAGAGTAACAATAAGCGTGGCGCACAAATGATTATGCTGGCGGATTAAATAAATGTATAGTCCGCGTCGTTCAGAAAATGAGCGACTAGAAAATCGGGTGAATTGCTGGAACCCCCTTAGAGCCAACCTGCTAAGACGTGACCGGAAACGGTGGACGAAATGCTTGAAAAGTGGTTGGATTGGGCAATCAGCAGCCAAGCCTCTAAGTCCATAGTGATATGAGGAAGGTTCAACGACTATCGAAAATTTACGAAGGTAAAGAAGTAGAGTAGGGAGATTTTTCTTCCGAAGTGCCCGGCTCCTAACAGGTAAAGCTGAGGATGATGATATAGTCTAGTCCCGATTGACTTTTATAAGTCATGAGAAATATCTCTAAAGAGAGGGTATAAACGTGGCATCCAGACATTATTGACTTTATTATTTCTAAAATGCAAAATCCTCGTATTTTGCGCTACTTGATTGAAAACACAAACGACGAGAAGATTAAACAAGTTGCTCAAGATAAGCTGAAGTTCACACCGCTAACACCAGCTCAGAAGGCAATGTACGAAGGAATACTTCGCTACAAAGATATTCCTGGAACGGGCGGATTTGATTCGGATGTATTACGAGATGCAGAAACAATGCTTCGAGATGGCGGTACTTACAGTGTTCATAATTCTGAGTTCCTAACAGGAGCTAATATCTCCGTAACGATTACTAAAGAATTTATGGAAGCTGTTGAGAATGATACAGATTACATGCTGCGTTTCCCGAGTGTTGAGTCCTACACACCAGATGAAATGGAAGCTTACAACAACGAATGGCATCAAATTGGTGATGTTCGTGTTTGGGAAGAAAAAGGCTACGGCATCCGTGTTTACAAGCGTATTAAAGCGCGTGAATTATGGAACCTGATAAATATTTGCGCAACATACTCTGCAGAACCTGGAATTTTCTTTATTGATAACGCCAATGACATGACGAACGCTACAGCATATGGACAGAAAGTAGTGGCAACTAACCCATGTGGAGAACAACCACTTGCACCATACAGTGTCTGTAACTTGGCTGCTGTAAACCTTGGCAACATGGCAGATAAAGAAAACAAAAAAGTTGATTTTGAAAAGCTGAAACAAACCGTTGAAATCGGTGTACGCATGCAAGACAACGTCATCGACGCGACACCTTATTTCTTAGAGCCAAACCGCGTACAAGCCTTAGGTGAGCGCCGTGTCGGTCTAGGAGTTATGGGACTTCATGACCTGTTGATCTATTGCGAAACAGTTTACGGATCCGAAGAAGGAAATAAACTTGTTGATGAAATTTTTGAAACGATTGCGGTTACGGCTTACCGAACTTCAATCGAACTTGCAAAAGAGAAGGGAAGCTTCCCGTTCTTGGAAAGCGAGACAGAAGAAGCTACAAATGAACTTCGCAGGCGTTTCATAGAAACAGGATATATGAAAAAGCTTCCTGAAGACGTGCGTGAAAATATCTTAAAATATGGTATCCGTAACTCACACTTGTTAACGGTGGCGCCAACTGGATCCACAGGGACCATGGTTGGAGTATCCACAGGATTAGAGCCTTACTTCTCATTCTCATACTTCCGAAGCGGACGTCTTGGGAAATTTATTGAAGTAAAAGCGGATATCGTAAAAGAATATCTTGATAATCATCCGGAAGCGAACGAAAACGAGCTTCCTGAATGGTTCGTTGCTGCGATGGAGCTGACACCAGAAGCACATGCTGATACTCAATGTGTTATCCAGCGCTGGGTAGACAGTTCAATTTCCAAAACGGTAAACGCTCCTAAAGGATATACAGTTGATCAAGTTCAAAAGGTATATGAGCGTCTTTATAAAGGCGGAGCAAAAGGCGGAACAGTATATGTAGATGGCAGCCGTGATGCTCAAGTTCTGACGCTAAAAGCTGAAGAAACATTTGAACAAACGGAGATCGACCTTGGAATAGAGGAAGAAAAGAAAAAAGTTGTTATTCTTGATACGATTACCGATCTTCGTTCAACAGATGTTACAATCGGAAACGAAGTAGGCAACACATGTCCTGTCTGCCGAAAGGGAAAAGTTAAAGAAATCGGCGGATGTAATACTTGTACGAACTGTAATGCTCAGTTAAAATGCGGATTATAATTTTAATGACTAGAAGGGACTGGAAAAGGTTCCTTCTTTTCTTTTGCCAAAATTAACACATACTAACTCCATCATTTGTGAAAAAATTGGGGGGTATGTATATGGCTGGTGCTAATAAACCGTTCATGCCGCAGCTGATATATTTTGAACCGCGAGCGCTTGAATATCCTTTAGGGAAAGAATTATTCGAGAAGTTCAGCAATTTAGAAGTGGAAATCCGAGAGACAACTTCTCATAACCAAATTCGTGACTTACCTGGGGAAAATGATTTTCAAAAATACCGAACTGCGAAATCTACACTTGTTGTCGGAATTCGTAAAACTTTAAAGTTCGATACTTCAAAGCCTTCTGCTGAATATGCGATTCCGCTTGCAACCGGCTGCATGGGTCATTGTCATTATTGTTACTTGCAAACCACACTTGGAAGCAAACCTTATTTAAGAACGTATGTCAACACAGATGAAATTTTTGCTCAGGCTGAAAAGTATATACAGGAAAGAGCACCAGAGATCACAAGATTTGAAGCATCATGTACGTCTGATATCGTTGGAATCGACCATCTCACTCATAATTTAAAAAAAGCGATTGAGTTTTTTGGTAATACAGATCTAGGCAGGCTTAGATTTACAACGAAATATCATCATGTTGATCATCTTCTTGATGCAAAGCATCAGGGCCGGACACGATTTAGATTTAGTGTGAATTCACAATACGTTATCAAAAATTTCGAACTTGGTACTAGCCCCTTAGAAGAAAGAATTAATGCTGCAATTAAGGTGGCTGAAGCAGGGTATCCACTAGGTTTTATTGTAGCGCCTCTTTATCTGCATAAAGAATGGGAAGAAGGATACAAGGAACTTTTTGATACATTAGAAGCAAAGCTCCCAAAACATTTAATAAACGATTTAACCTTTGAACTGATTCAGCATCGGTTCACAAAACCTGCAAAGCGGATCATTGAAAAAAACTATCCGAAATCGAAACTTGAAATGAACGAGGAAGAGCGCAAATACAAATGGGGTCGTTATGGAATCGGGAAATATGTGTATCAGGATGATCAAGCTGCCCGGTTGCGAGAAACCGTTGAAAAATATATCCAAACGATGTTTCCGAATGCGAAAATTGAGTATTTTACGTAAATTCCGGTAAAGGGTATTCCCTTGTCACTCTAACATTTCTATAGTATCCTTTTTATAGAGACCAATCGGTTTTAGTATAGGGAGGGAACATTTTGCCGCCAACCCCAAGTATGGAAGACTATATCGAACGAATCTACGCCCTAATTGAAGAGAAAGGTTATGCAAGGGTATCAGACCTCGCAGAAAACCTGGAAGTACATCCCTCTTCTGTGACCAAGATGATTCAAAAACTCGACAAAGGCAAGTATGTCGTTTATGAAAAATACAGAGGCTTTGTTTTAACACCAAACGGAAAAAAACTAGGCAAGCGTTTAGTATACAGACATGAATTATTAGAAGAATTTCTGAAGGTAATCGGGGTAGATGAGGAAAACATCTTTCAAGATGTTGAAGGAATTGAGCATCACTTAAGCTGGAATGCTATTGACCGAATAGGTGATCTTGTGCAGTTTTTTGAAGAAAACAAAGATCGTATAAATGAATTAAGGGAAGTACAAGCAAAGAATGAAGAACAAGGACAATCATAACTATTTATGGTTGTTTTTTTACTTTGCAAAAAAATAGTTATAAAGGACATCTTCTGTCGATTAGGATAGTAGTGGAGGAGATGGCCATGCGAATAGACGGCGTATTTTCAGGCGGCGGGATCAAGGCTCTTACTTTGATTGGGGCTGTTGAGGCGGCAGAACACAGAGGTCTTACTTTTGAGAGGGTAGCGGGGACGAGTGCGGGTGCATTAATGGCTGCTTTGATTAAAGCCGGATACAAAGCAGATGAAATGAAGACCATTATTGAAGGATTAGATTTTAAAAAGTTCCTGGATACGAGTAAAACAATTGTTCCGATCCCTTTTATGAACTGGCTGAAACTATACTGGAAGTTAGGTCTGTTTAAAGGAGATTATTTAGAAAACTGGGTGGCAACGCTTTTGGCTAACCGAGGGATTGTTACGTTTGCAGATATTCCTTATGGAAGTTTAAAGATTATTGCATCTGATATAACAAGGGGAAGGCTCATTGTTCTTCCTGATGATCTTGAGGAGTATGGCTTACTTCCTGAACGGTTTCCGATTGCCCGGGCGGTTCGTATGAGCTGCAGCCTTCCATATTTCTTTTATCCAATCAAACTGTTTAATCGGGTTGGACAGAAAAGTTATATTGTAGATGGAGGGGTTCTTAGTAATTTTCCAATGTGGCTTTTTCAACGAAAAGACCGAGTTCCAGTTCGGCCTGTTTTAGGTTTTCAGCTTAGCTCATATATTAATGATCACATACCGGAACATCAGGTGAATAATGCTGTACAGCTTTTTAAAGCATTGTTTGAAACGATGATGCAAGCCCATGACAACCGCTATATCGATTCCCATGATGCCAGAGATATTATTTTTATGCCTGTTAAGCATGTATCTGTTATTGATTTTCAGTTATCGACCGATGCGAAAAATGAACTCTACCAGGTTGGCTATGACAGAGCTGAACAATTTTTACAAGGCTGGATTACAGGAAAATCATATCCTTATCCCGCATACAAAAATCGAGCCTGATCCTTAAAAGGAGGCTCGATTTTTTTTCTTGTTCTTTTTCCCTTCGATTACAGTCAAGTGATGCTCTCTAGCCCGTTTTTTTTGTGTGGTACTTTTCACTTTCTTGTTCGAAAATAACGGTGATGTTTTTGAGGGTTTTTGATTGGAGCCATACCGTTTCTTAGATTGTTTTACTGCTTTTTTATATTTGCCGTTTACTCCTGCTGAAGTCCTGCGAAATATAAAGTAAAAAACGGCGACCACTGCTGCTCCGATCAGAAGGGTTGTAAACAGTTGGCGAGGTGAAGTGATCAGTTGATAAAGGATTCCGACAACAGCCAGTGAAATGACAAACCAAATGATAGGATGCAATCTTCTGCTATTCTGTTGCAACAGTTTCACCTCCTTAGTATTAAACAATTTGACTTGCGTTTTTCTCTCTTTCATAGGATGCGTCACGCTTAAGCATTTCATTAAAAGATAGGATAGAAACTTCTATTTGTTTTTCGTCAGGTTCTTTTGTAGTAAGTAATTGAAGCCAAAGTCCTGGATATCCTAAAAATCGAAGGAAGGGAACATCGCGGAGTTTGTTTGTTAGCTGTAATACTTCAAAAGATACCCCTAATACGACAGGTATAAGCGCCAGTCTGCATAAAATTCTCAGCCAAAGCGGGTCAGAAGGAAAGAAATAATAAATGACCATTCCAACTAGTACTGTAAATAAGATAAAACTACTGCCGCAGCGGTAATGAAGTCTGGAGTGACGTTTAACATTTTCTACCGTAAGCTCATCACCAGCTTCAAAAGTGTTGATCACTTTGTGCTCTGCTCCGTGGTACATAAATACTCTTTTTATAGCCGGAGTTAAAGATACAAAGTAAATGTAGCTTAATAAAAAGATAAACTTAAACAAACCTTCTAAAAGATTTTGACCTAGATGACCGGGTACAATAAAGCGAAAAGCTTCAGCCAAAAAGACTGGAACCAGTGTGAAAACAAACTTTCCAAATAAAAACGATAGAATCCCGATAATGGCTAAGCTGAAGAAAAAGGTAAACTTCGATGGTTTTTCATCTTCTTCTACTTGTTCTTCACCAGGATTAACTCCAAACCGTTCTGCTGAAAAGTTCAGGTGCTGTGTACCGTTCATACTTGCCTCGATAATAGCGATAAATCCTCTAACAAAGGGAATTTTCTTTAGCTTTGTTAAAACAGGAGCGGGTTTCTTTTTTAGCTCAAAATACTCAATTGAATCATCATTTCTTCTTATTGCCGTTACATACGTATGCTTTCCCGCAAACATAACCCCTTCAAGTACGGCTTGACCGCCGTATACGGGCTTTTTCTCTTTTGTCATGTTGGACCCCCAGCCTAATATTTTGTAGGTACTTTCTATTCTACAGTAAAGCTGGATATTCCTCCAGAAGGTATGATTTATTTGTATTTTTCCCATTTTATACTGGTTTTACACTGATTATGAATGAATGGGCTAGAGAAGTTTGGGCAGGTATTTTGTGGACATACTAGAGATGTTGGAGGTGTTCGTAAATGGACGATAAAAACTTAGAACAAAATAAACAAGAAACTCAAACTTCTTTCATGAGCCGGGTTGTTGGTGTAGGATTTTTTGGAGGACTTATATGGTCTACGTTTGGGTTCATTGCCTATTATTTAAATTTTTCGAAGGTAGGACCCGCGCTCGTTTTGGCACCATGGGCATTAGGAAAATGGAAATCACAATGGATCGGACAGCTTATCAGTATACTTATTATTGCCTTGCTTTCGATCTTAGTTGCGATCGGATATCGTTACGCGTTTGCTAAAATAAATTCGATGTGGTGCGGAATTGTATTTGGAGCTGCATTGTGGGGAATCGTTTTTTATTTGTTGCATCCGATCTTTCCAGGACTGGAACCCATGGATACAATCGGTAAAAATACGATTACTACAACACTCTGTATTTATATATTATATGGTGTTTTTATAGGGTATTCTATTTCATTTGAATATAGAGAACGATTTGGCGAGGCCCACGAAAAGAAGCAGTCAGCACAAAGTTCGTAACTATCCAAAAGAACAAACGCTATGATAGAATGTTGTAAGAACATTCTATTTTTTTGTGTAAAGGCTTGGTGACGTTAATGGAATACAGAAAGTCTATCCTGGTTATCAACGGACCTAATTTAAATCGTTTAGGAAAACGCGAGCCAGGTATTTACGGGGAAAAAACATTGGACGATCTGCAGGTCGAGCTGGAAAGAGCAGCCTCTAAGCTTTTCTTAGATGTCACTTTTAGACAAAGTAACATTGAGGGAGAAATCATTGATTATATCCACGATTCTTCCGATGCCTTTGAGGGAATTGTTTTAAACGCAGGGGCTTATACTCATTATAGTTATGCGATTAGAGATGCAATTGCCAGTGTAGTTGTCCCGGTTATTGAAGTTCATATATCAAATGTTCACGCCAGAGAAGAATTTAGGCGGGAATCTGTGATCGCTCCTGTTACGATCGGACAAATCTCTGGGTTTGGATTTGATAGCTATAAACTGGCGCTTCAATTTTTTGGAAACGATTTGAAAATGGGGGAATGAAAATGGAACGTGTAGAAAGAGCAAGGCAATTATTTGAAAGCTTTGATATTGATGCAATGTTAGTGACATCTTCTTCAAATCGTTTTTACTTAAGCGGTTTTAAAGGAAGTTCAGGTGTACTTCTGATTACGAAAGATGAAGCTATTTTGGTGACTGACTTTAGGTATAAGACTCAAGCAGCTGAACAAGCACAGGGATATCGTGTAGTTATGCATACTTCTCCTATTCCTGAAGAAATTGCTAAACTAACAAAAGAACTATCTATTAATAAACTAGGTTTTGAACAAGATGATTTAACATTCTCTGCCTATCGTACATATGATAACCATTTAAAATCTGCTAGTACAGAGCTGGTTCCGCTTTCAGGGCTCGTGGAAAAGTTGCGCTTGATTAAGGATGAATCAGAGATTAAGATAGTAAAGGATGCAGCATCCATTGCTGATGCTGCTTTTTCACATATTATCAATTTTATTCGTCCGGGATTAACAGAACGGGAAGTTTCGAATGAACTAGAGTTTTTTATGAGAAAAAATGGAGCAACTTCTTCATCATTTGATATCATTGTGGCTTCGGGTTATCGATCAGCGCTTCCACATGGTGTGGCATCTGATAAAGTTATCGAAACTGGTGAATTAGTAACCTTAGATTTTGGTGCATACTACAAAGGTTATTGTTCAGATATTACACGTACTGTAGCGATCGGAAATGTCTCGGATGAACTCAAAGAAATTTATCAGATTGTTTATGATGCACAAATGCTGGGCATGAAAGGCATTAAACCAGGAATGACTGGTAAGGAAGCAGATGCTTTAACCCGGGATTATATTGCTTCAAAAGGTTATGGAGATTATTTTGGTCATTCAACAGGACATGGTATCGGTTTAGATGTTCATGAAGGACCTGCTTTGTCTGTAAAGTCTGATACCGTACTTGAGCCAGGGATGCTCGTGACGGTTGAACCGGGGATCTATGTTGCTGGTCTTGGCGGAGTTCGGATTGAAGATGATGCCCTTATTACAAAGGACGGAAATGAATCACTTACCCACTCTACAAAATCTCTTATAACGATAAGTTAAGCATTCAGGAGGAAAAAACATGATTTCAGTAAACGATTTTAAAACAGGATTAACGATTGAAGTTGACGGAGGAATTTGGCAAGTATTAGAATTCCAGCATGTTAAGCCAGGAAAAGGGGCAGCATTCGTTCGTTCAAAGCTTCGAAACTTGCGAACTGGTGGAATTCAAGAAAAAACATTCCGCGGTGGTGAAAAAGTTTCAAAAGCACATATTGAAAATCGCCGTATGCAATATCTTTATGCTTCTGGTGATACTCACACATTCATGGATAACGAAACTTACGAACAAATCGAACTGCCTGCATCTCAAATTGAGTATGAGTTGAAATACCTTCTTGAGAACATGACAGTTCATATTATGACATACCAAGGCGAAACGATCGGTGTTGAGCTTCCGAATACAGTTGAATTAGTAGTAGCTGAAACAGAGCCTGGAATAAAAGGTGATACTGCATCAGGCGGAACAAAACCTGCTACGCTTGAAACAGGATTAATTGTACAAGTCCCTTTCTTTGTAAACCAAGGAGACAAGCTTGTTATTGACACTAGAAATGCAGCTTACGTTTCACGCGCATAATTAAGATAGAAAAGTCTTATTCCTTTGTGGAATAAGGCTTTTTTGTTTCTTTTCAGAAAATGGATGTCCTGGTTTTGTCGAAAATTCGATATTTTCTCTTTTTCGTGGGATTATTTAAAATAATGTGTGGGATTAATCTGGATATCGTGGGATTAATCTGGATATCGCGGGATTAATTCAAATAACGTGGGAGTATCACAAACAGATAAATATAGCAGGTTTTTACGTCTATGATTTAGTTATGAAACCTGCTTTTTGTATTTTACAACTTCAAATGTATATACTTTATCATTTTTCTCATCTAATCCTCTCTTCTAAACCTCTCATTATTGGCATAAAGCATAAGGATAAGCCATACGTTTATAGTACGAGTCTTTAAAAGGAGACATTGGCTATGGACAAAATTTTTAGATTGTTTCCTGATGAAATTCAGCAACTTTTAAGAGATCTCCCTGCTTCCATTATTCAATCTGTTGAAGAAATAAGGGTCCGCATCGAACAGCCAATTGAAATAGTGTGTTCAGGAAAACCGATCTATCCATCTGAAAGACCGGTTTCTGCAGAAGAAGCACAAGTTCTCCTGAATCGTTTGAGTCAGCACTCCCTGTATGCGTTAGAAGAGGAACTGAAACGAGGATATATAACAATCTCTGGCGGTCATCGCGTTGGACTGGCTGGAAAAGTAATAACCGAGCATGGATTTGTAAAAGCCATAAAAGAAATCAGTTCTTTTAACGTTAGGATTGCTAGACAAAAAATCGGCATTGCAGAACCCCTAATTCCGTACCTTTTTCAAAAAAATTGGCATAATACGTTGCTGATTGGTCCTCCGCAAACCGGGAAAACAACACTTTTAAGAGATATAGCAAGACTGGTCAGCTGTGGTGTGAAACAAAGAAATATTCCTTCTTATAAAGTTGGAATCGTGGATGAGCGTTCTGAGATAGCAGGAGCCATAAAAGGAATTCCTCAGCATTCACTTGGGAAACGAGTAGATGTACTTGATGCCTGTCCAAAAGCTGAAGGCATGATGATGCTTATACGTTCAATGAGTCCGCAAGTATTAATAGTGGATGAAATCGGGAGGAAAGAAGATGGAGAGGCCATTCTGGAAGCCATGCATGCAGGTGTTCAGATGATTTTTACTGCGCATGGAAGAAGTTTGGAGGATGCACTGAAAAGACCGGTAATGAAGCCTTTATCTGGTCTTTCGTTGTTTCAAAGATATGTAATTTTAAGCCGCGACAAAGGACCGGGTACAATACAGCGTATTTATGACGGTTCATTTAAAGAGATATACCGCTTGTCAGGGTGTACAGCATGATGAGTTGGTTAGGTGCTATAGCAATATTGTCGGCAACCACTTTATTTGGATTTGAATGGGCAAAACGTATCAGGGAAAGACCTAAGCAGCTAAGAGAACTTAAAGTCACTCTTCAGGCATTAGAAGCAGAGATCATGTACGGATCTACTCCATTATATGAAGCATTTCAGCATATTGGAAGACCGTTAAAAGAACCTCTTTCTTCATTCTTTCTCCATATTTCTGTTCTTTTGGATCAAGGAGAGCACTCTGTTCAAGAGGCCTGGGAGAGCGAGCTGACTGTATTAGCGAAGGAGACATCATTCAAGAGCGGGGAGATCGAAGTGCTTCGCCAGTTTGGAACGACACTAGGCAGACATGACAAAGAACATCAGCAAAAACAGATTCAATTGACTTTGGCTCATCTGAATCGCGAAGAAAAAGAAGCAAGAGATATCCAGGAACGTTATGAAAAAATGTGCAAAAGTCTCGGAGTGCTGATGGGGCTTTTAATCGTAATCCTTTTATTGTAACAGGGGGAACTCTACATGGGACTTGATGTTAACGCAGTGTTTCAGATTGCAGGTTTAGGAATTATTGTTGCGATGCTTCATACCGTTCTTAAAATGATCGGGAAGGAAGATTATGCACACTGGGTAACCTTATTGGGATTTGTTGTCGCTTTATTTATGGTTATCACATTGCTTGATGACTTGTTCCAGAAAGTAAAAGGAGTCTTTTTGTTCCAGAACTAAGGAGGGGGACCGATTGGAGATTATCCAAATAGTTGGTTTTGGACTGGTCGCTGCTTTCTTAGCTTTAGTCCTGAAAGAACAGAAGGCAAACTTTGCTTTTTTGATAACCCTTATGGTAGGGGCAGGAATTTTTTTATTTCTGATCGATAAAATCGGACAAGTTATAACCATGCTCCAAAGATTAGCGGTAAATGCAAATGTGAATATGGTCTATGTTGAAACCCTCTTAAAGATAATAGGGATCGCCTATATTGCCGAATTTGGAGCTCAGATTACAAGGGATGCAGGCCAGGGAGCTATCGCCTCAAAAATAGAGCTTGGCGGAAAGATTCTAATTTTAGTGATGGCGATTCCCATTTTAACGGTAATTATTGAAACGGTGCTGACGCTGATCCCCAAATAAGAAAGCGGGTCATAAGAATGAGGACAAATAGGATGCGGATAAGTTTTTTTTTACTAGTATTCTTCACTTTCGGCAGCCAGACTTCTGCTTCTGCAGCATCTATTACATCAGAGATGGTAGAGCATCAAATCTCATCTATGCAGCTTGATGAAATTAAAGATTTTTGGGACAGCATTTCAAACGAATATGGAGGCTTTTTGCCAGAAAGCCAAAAAGGTACGTTTCTGGAATTTGTAAAAGGGGACAAGGAGTTTTCTTTTAAAGCATACATGATGGGTCTTTTTAAGTTTATGTTTCATGAAATGGCTGTGCACGGGAAACTACTTGGGACTTTAATTCTTTTAACTGTTTTCAGTATGCTTTTACAGTCCATTCAAAATGCGTTCGATCGCTCTGCTATTTCAAAAGTAGCTTATGCCATCATATATTTGGTTTTGATCATATTGGCCCTTAATAGCTTTCATGTTGCCATTTCATATGCAGTTGAAGCAATAGACACGATGCTTAGCTTCATGATTGCACTCATCCCTTTGCTTCTGGCTTTGATGGCGACTGTAGGAAGCATCGCATCTGTCGCTTTTTTTCATCCAGTCATTTTATTTTTAGTTAACACAAGCGGACTTCTTATAAAAAACTTTGTACTTCCCCTATTATTTTTATCTGCTCTATTAAGTATCGTTTCTACCATGTCAGAACATCATAAAGTGACTCAGCTAGCCAAACTTCTTCGGAATATAGGTGTTGGTACGCTGGCCTTTTTCTTTACAGTGTTTCTTGGTGTTATGAGTGTTCAGGGCGCAACTGCTGCAGTTGCTGATGGAATTACGATTAAGACGGCTAAATTTATTACTGGAAATTTCATCCCGGTGGTTGGCAGAATGTTTACTGATGCAACAGATACGGTAATGAGTGCATCGATTCTCTTAAAAAACTCTGTTGGAATTATTGGTGCTGCTCTATTATTGCTTATTGCTATATTCCCGGCTATTAAAGTACTAATCTTAGCTTTCATTTATAGTATGGCGTCTGCATTGCTGCAGCCGCTCGGCGGAGGCCCGATCGTAGAATGTCTAGGGATTATCGGTAAAAGTGTCATGTTTATCTTTGCAGCTCTTATGACAGTGTCTATTATGTTTTTCCTGGCCATTACAATTATTATTGCAGCTGGGAATGTAACGATGATGGTTCGGTAGGGAGGCGTTCGAATTGGGCTTTTTAACAGAATGGATCACGAACATCATTGTATTAGTTCTTCTTGCAGGAGTAATTGAGCTCTTGCTGCCTGGAAATCAGTTTCAGAGCTATATCAAAATGGTAATCGGGTTGCTTATTTTGCTAGCTATGCTTTCCCCTCTCTTTAAACTATTAAATTCTGATATGGATCAAGTGTTTCAAGCTATGGAGTTGCCGGCAGCTGCGAAAGAAAATGAAATAAAAAATTCGATAGAAAAAAATAAAAGTGAAATACAAGGCGCCCAACGTGCATATATATTAGAGCAAATGGCTGTCCCAATGAAAAAACAAGTTCAGGAGGAGTTGAACAAGACGTATGAATTAGAAATTGTCGATCTTCAAATCCAAACGAATAGCGGTACAGATCCTTTAAAGCCTGAAGACATTACAGGTGCAAAAGTAGTACTAGCTAAACATCATGAACAAGCTGGTATTTCTGAGGTGTCAGAGGTAGATATAAACATTTCTGATGCAGGTAACCAAGCTGAAAAAAATGAGGTTCCTGAAGAGATTGTGCATTTCTTGGCCAGCCAATGGCAGCTAGATTCACAGCAAGTAGAAGCAGAAATGGAAGGGGGAGAGGAGTCATCCCAATGAAACACTCATTTTGGGAACAGATAAAAAAATGGCTGCAGCTCAGTGATAAAGCAGGGAATAAACAAAAGTACTTACTTGTACTGCTTCTATTGGGAATCGCTCTTATGTTTATAAGTAAAATGGTTGACTCCCCTGCTAAAAAAGGCTCCATTGAAGCATTTTCAAATGATACACAACCAAATGAATCAGAAGCGGTATTCAAAGATACGAAAGAAGTTACCAACAAAAATATCAGAACATATGAAGACAGATATGCAAATCAGTTAAAAGAACTGCTTGAACAGATCCAAGGGGTGGAGAGTGCTTCTGTCTATGTAGAACTTGAAACAACAGAAAGTAAAAATTATGCAACTGACGAGAACATTCAAAGGCAAACGACATCAGAAACAGATAAAAGTGGCGGAAAAAGAACGATTGAAGATCAAAAAACAGAAGAAAAGGTCGTCATTATTCAAAACGATGGCAAAGAAGAACCCATTGTCATTACAACAGAAAAGCCTAGAATCAGGGGAATAGCGGTTGTGGCTCAAGGTGCAGAAAATCTGCAAACAAAAGCAATGATCATCGATGTGATAACAAAAGTATTTGATATCGGCAGCCACAATGTATCTGTGGTTCCAAAAAAATACGAGGGGGATTAACGAATGTTATTGAAAAAACAAACCGTTTGGCTTTTAACGATGCTTAGCTTAATTATTGTATTATCTGTGTATTACATCACAGCACCTGGAGGAACTGATGATCTTGCCTACTTAGAAACAGGAAAAAAATCTGGTAAAGATGCTACAGTTTCAGGTGTAGCGAATGATGATATGTTTACAGCGCTTCGTTTAGAGCGCGATGAAGTCCGTGATGAAATGAGTGCAGACTATGTGACTGTAGCAGGTTCTGAGGATGCATCCGCAGAAGTTCAGGCTGAAGCGTGGGCTAAGATGACAGAACTTCAGTCGCTTACGATGAAAGAAGCAACACTTGAAACGCTGATCAAATCGATGGGCTTTAAAGATGCTCTTGTCAGCACGATGAATAATGAGATTAAAGTCATTGTGAAAGCAGATAAACTATCTAAAAAAGAAGTTGTTGAGATTATGAATTTAGCAAACGAGCACTTAGGAAGCAGTAAAACCGTCGCAGTTGAATATCATGCAGCAAAATAGAAGGAAGCCGGAGCAATTCCGGCTTTTTTTGTTTTCGTGTTTCACATGTTATATTTAAAAAAATAATCATAGTTTATTTATCGGTTTGTTTTTATTCAATAACGGCAAAAATAGAATAATCAGCCTTCCAAAGGGGCAAACGCTTACAATCTTGAGGTGAATCGTGTAGTATTAATGTGTACATGAAACTTTTGTATTCATGAAATGAGAAATATGGTATATTACTTGTGTTAAGACCTAGTCACAATAGAAGGTGCTAAATAAAATAAACCTGGATAGAATTGTTTAAAGGAGTCGAGATCTTATGCTAAAAATACAAGAAATCCGAGAACTGATTAAACTTATCGACAAATCAAGTATTAACGAATTCAAATATGAAAATGACGGTTCAAAAATCGTTCTTAAAAAGAATGCAGGAGCAGCCGTTTCTTACCAGACAGAAGAAAATCCAGTTCAACCTGTAGTTCATCAAGCACCTCCTGTAAGAGAGCAAGCTCCCGCAGCAGAGCCTGTTAAAGTCAGCCCTGAAGTTAAACAGGAACAAAAAGCTGCAGAAGAAGATTCAACTCTACATAAAGTTGTTTCACCGATGGTTGGTACATTCTATGCAGCTTCATCTCCAGAAGATGATCCTTTCGTTAAACCAGGGGACCAAGTATCAAAAGACAGTATCGTTTGTATTATTGAAGCTATGAAATTATTTAATGAAATTGAATCAGAAGTAAATGGTGAGATTGTTAAAGTATTAGTGGAGAACGGACAACTAGTAGAATATGGACAACCTCTGTTCCTCGTGAAAGCAGAATAGGAGGGTATGTCGATGATTAATAAGCTATTAGTAGCAAACCGTGGTGAAATTGCAGTACGGATTATTCGAGCATGCAAAGAACTTGGTGTTGAAACGGTAGCCGTTTATTCTGAAGCTGACAAGGATGCGTTGCATGTTCGGTTAGCGGACGAAGCCTATTGTATCGGACCCACTGCTTCAAAGGACAGTTATTTAAATTTCACTAATATTATGAGTGTAGCAACATTAACAGGTTCTGATGCTATTCACCCTGGTTATGGATTTTTAGCAGAAAATGCCGATTTTGCTGAACTTTGTAGAGAATGCAAGGTCACGTTCGTAGGGCCAAGTGCTGAAGCAATCAACAAAATGGGTATTAAAGATGTTGCCAGAGCAACGATGGCAGATGCCGGAGTTCCAATCGTTCCGGGTTCTGACGGAATTATCAGAGACAAGGAAGAAGCCATTGAACTCAGTAATAAAATTGGGTATCCTGTAATTATTAAAGCGACTGCCGGCGGAGGCGGAAAAGGTATCCGTGTTGCAAAAAACGAAGCTGAACTATTAAAGGGGATCGCTATCACTCAGCAGGAAGCGGCGACTGCTTTCGGGAATCCTGGTGTTTATATCGAAAAATACATTGAAGATTTCCGTCATGTAGAAATTCAAATCCTTGCAGATAATTATGGACATGTCATCCATCTTGGAGAAAGAGACTGCAGCATCCAAAGAAGATTGCAGAAGCTTTTAGAAGAAACACCATCTCCTGCTATTTCTCCGGCAAAACGTCAAGAAATGGGAGAAGCTGCTGTAAAAGCGGCAGAGGCTGTTCAATATTCCGGTGCAGGTACAGTTGAGTTTATTTTTGACCATAATACCGGAGAGTTTTATTTCATGGAAATGAACACCCGGATTCAAGTTGAACACCCTGTTACAGAAATGGTTACAGGAATTGATCTCATAAAGGAACAGATTAAAGTAGCTTCTGGTGAAAAATTAAGATATAAGCAGGAAGATGTTGAATTTAACGGTTGGTCGATCGAATGCAGAATTAATGCTGAGAACCCGGAAAAGAATTTTATGCCTTCTGCGGGTAAGATTGAGATGTATCTCCCGCCAGGCGGTCTAGGAGTCCGAATTGACTCAGCTGTTTATCCTGGATATACGATACCGCCTTTCTATGATTCTATGATTGCCAAAGTGATCACATATGGAAACACGAGACAAGAAGCTATCGATCGCATGAAACGGGCGCTTAGCGAATTTGTTATTGAAGGAGTTCATACAACCATTCCTTTCCATCTGCGTCTGTTAAACCATGAAACGTTTGTGAATGGTGACTTTAATACAAAGTTCTTAGAAAATCATGATTTAACTTCAAAAAGTGAATAACCGTGGAGGTGCATAAGATGAATGAACTATCATTTGAAATGGAGAGCTATTCATCAGAGTTAGGGAAAGTTGAAATTTCTCCTGAAGTAATTGAAGTGATTGCAAGCATTGCAGCTTCCGACGTTGAAGGAGTAGCGTCAATGAGAGGGAGCTTTGCAAGCGGAGTTGTAGAGCGTCTTGGAAAGAAAACGCACGGTAAAGGCGTTAAAGTAGAACTTACAGAAGCAGGTATTTCAATCGATATTTATGTATCTATGAAATACGGCGTTGCCATCCCTGATGTTGCACAAAGAATTCAAGATCATGTCAGGCAGGCATTAATTGATATGACTGCACTAGAAGCAACTGATATTAACGTTTTTGTTGTAGGCGTTCAATTTGATTCCAAAGAAAAACAGTATGAAGCACCAGAAGTAGATTGATGCAGAAATCAAAGGGGGATTGTTATTCCTCCTTTGATTTTTTTCTTGTTCATTGATAATCATCGAACCTATTCGTTAACTGTGATTTTGCGGTACTCACGATTAATACGGTCCGTTCCTCAAATCTTTGTTTCCTCAGCCTTCTTGCTTTTAAATAAACAAGTTATCAGGTAAAAAACTGAATGTTTTGAAGGGTTTTAGTATTTATTGTTCGGATTGTAACCTCTCAGCTTATTATGGTATTATGCTAGATAGAAATTGTTCGCAAATAGAAAGGAAGTCGGATTATGAAACGTAGACTTGCCAGAGAAAAAGCTTTTCAATCGCTTTTTCAAATTGAAGTCAGCGACATTAGTGTCAGTGATGCGATGGAGCATGTATTAGAGGAAGAACCATCAGATGATTTCCTTATAGAAATCGTTAATGGAACCGTTGAAAAGAAAGAAGAAATAGAGCGTTTCCTAACTCCCTATTTAGAAAAATGGAGTTTTTCAAGACTTGCAAATGTAGAACGTGTTGTTCTGCAAATGGCAGCTTATGAATGGCTTTACATGGATGAAGTTCCTAAGAATGTAACTCTTAACGAAGCCATTGAAACAGCTAAAATATTTGGCGGTGAAGAAGCTGGGCGCTTCGTAAACGGTGTACTAGGAAAAATAATCACAGATATCCGCAAAAAATAATTATTTTTGAGGGGGACCTAGAATGACTGTATTAGATGGAAAGCAAATTGCGAAAGAGATAAGAGAGCAACTGGCAGAAGAGATACAGGCGCTAAAGCAAGAAGGCAATGTTCCTGGACTGGCTGTTATTCTTGTAGGCGATCACCCGGCATCACGTTCATATGTTCTTGCAAAAGAGAGAACTTGCAAAGAACTTGGTATGCACTCGGTATTGACTGAACTTCCTGAGTCCATTTCAGAAAATGATTTATTGGACTGCATTCAATCTTTTAACAATGATGAACAAATCGACGGTATACTTGTTCAGCTCCCCTTGCCCTCACATATAAGGGAATCAAAAGTTATTGAAACCATTCTGCCTGAAAAAGATGTCGATGGCTTTCACCCAATAAATATTGGTAAAATGCATGCTGGTGATGAACATGCTTTTATTCCATGTACGCCACTTGGCATTTTAGAGATGGTAAAACAAACAGGTGAAGATATCACAGGCAAGCATGTTGTTGTGGTAGGCAGAAGCAACTTAGTAGGGAAGCCTGTTGGACAGCTGTTCCTGCAGGAAAATGCAACAGTAACGTTTTGTCATTCCAGAACAAAAAACATCGCAGAACACACACTGCAGGCCGATATACTAATTGCAGCAGTAGGTAAACCTAATATCATAACCGAGGATATGGTAAAGCCTGGAGCTATTGTTATTGATGTAGGTGTAAACCGTCTTGAGAACGGTAAATTGTGTGGAGATGTTGATTTTGAAGCATTAAAAACTAAAGCTAAACATATTACGCCTGTTCCTGGTGGTGTTGGTCCTATGACTATTACAATGCTGATGAATAATACTGTGCTTGCATCAAAGTGGAGAAAGAAGATAAAGGAAGTTCATTAATGCAAAACGATCGTTATGTTCCAATCTCTGCTGTCACTCGGTATATTAAACGATTATTTGAAAATGACGGCAATCTGCAGGATGTATGGGTTAAAGGTGAATTATCAAATGTAAAGCTGCATAGCAGAGGTCATTTGTATTTTACGCTAAAAGATGCAAACAGCAGAGTTAGTGCAGTGATGTTTGCCGGAAACAATAAATATTTAAACTTCAAGCCGGAAGAAGGCATGAATGTATTAATTCAAGGGTCCTTTTCAGTTTATGAACCCCAAGGTCAATATCAGCTTTATGCAAGAACAATGCAGCAGGATGGTGTAGGTAATCTGTTCTTGGCTTATGAAACATTGAAAAACAAGCTGGAGAGTGAAGGGCTTTTTGAGTCTTCCAGTAAAAAAATGCTGCCTAAGTTTCCTGGCAGGATAGGTGTGGTCACATCGCCGACAGGTGCAGCAGTTAGAGATATTTTTACTACAATAAAACGCCGTTTTCCGTTAGCCTCAGTTACTTTATATCCCGTTCTTGTTCAAGGGCCAGGAGCAGCTCCATCTATCGTTAAAGCAATTGAGCAAGCGAACAGTTTAAGTAAAGCTGATGTTTTAATTGTTGGACGTGGAGGGGGCTCTATAGAAGAACTATGGGCATTTAATGAAGAA
Organism: Fictibacillus nanhaiensis; assembly: GCF_023715445.1. Classification (GTDB taxonomy): domain Bacteria; phylum Bacillota; class Bacilli; order Bacillales; family Fictibacillaceae; genus Fictibacillus; species Fictibacillus nanhaiensis_D. Next base: position 576,921 of record NZ_JAMBOD010000001.1, on the reverse strand, counting down.
ATTGTTGCCCGGGCTATTCATTTGTCACGGATTCCTGTCATTTCTGCGGTTGGGCACGAAACAGATTTTACGATTGCTGATTTTGTAGCAGACTTAAGAGCACCTACTCCGACTGCAGCAGCAGAGTTAGCGGTTCCGCATCTCGCTGAACTTGGGGACAGGCTGCACCAGAGAAGTGTAAGACTAAAAAGGGTAATGAATGATTTTTTAGCGGGGCATAAGCATCATTTGAACCGTCTGCAAAAATCATATGCATTTAAGTACCCTACCCAGCTCGTTAAACAAAAAGAGCAAGAACTGGATAGAAATATGGATAAACTCAAAAGGACTGCAGAAAGTTTCATTGGTGATCATCAGAAGCGGTTGACACAAATGCAGCGTCAGTTATCCCTTTTCTCACCTGCTGGCCAGCTGCAAAAAGCAAGTGAAAAAGTGAATTTGCTTCATAAGAATTTGCTGAAAGAGACAAACCGGCATATGAGGCAGCATCAAACGAACTTTTCAAATAAAATTTCAAGGCTGTCTTCATTAAATCCGTTAGCGATAATGGATAGAGGATATAGTTTAACGTATAAAAAGGGCTTGAATGAACTTGTTAAGTCAGTAGAACAGGTTAAGGCTGGAGATGCGTTGACTATAAAGCTTAAAGACGGACAGATCGATTGTCACATCACTGGAACGGAGGGGTCTTTAACAAATGGCTGAAAAAACCGGTAAAAAATTAACATTTGAAGAAGCGATGGTACAGCTTGAAGAAATCGTAGAGAAGCTGGAACAAGGAGATGTACCACTCGAAGAAAGTATCGATCTATATCAGCAAGGGATGAAGCTTTCAAAGCTTTGTCATACAAAACTAAAAAATGTTGAGAAAAAAATGGATACAATTATGCACGAAGATGGAAAGGAAGAGCCTTTCGTTATCCAGGAGGAAGATCATTGATTGCTTTTGAACAATATCTTCGTGATAAGAAGAAAATAGTTGAAGATAGAATGATCAATTACCTGAATGGGCTAAATGCTCCGGCTACACTAAAGGAGTCTATGCTTTATTCGATCTCAGCAGGGGGTAAAAGATTGCGTCCCATTCTTGCGCTTGCTGTCGTGGAGTCTTTTCAAAAAGACCCTCAAACTGTTCTAGATGCCGCTTGTGCCATCGAATTTGTACATACGTATTCACTTATTCATGATGACCTTCCATCTATGGATAATGATGATTACAGAAGAGGTAAGCCGACCTCTCACAAAGTGTTCGGAGAAGCTCAAGCCATCTTGGCAGGAGATGCACTTTTAACAGAAAGTATTGCACTTATAACAGATAATAAATATCTTGATGCGGATCAAAAAGTAAGACTGCTTTCTGTATTATCACGTGCTGCTGGTGCAGAAGGAATGGTTGGCGGACAGGTAGAAGATCTTGAAGGTGAAAACAAGGATCTTTCTTTTAAGGATCTGGAGAGTATCCATGAAAAGAAAACCGGAAAAATGCTGGAATGCTCCGTACTTTCAGGCGGAATTGCAGCTGGAGCGTCCGAAGAGGAACTTTTGTCTCTCCAGCTTTATGCCCAGCATATAGGGATCGCTTTTCAAATTCAGGATGATATTCTAGATATTACTGGCAGCCAGGCTCAGCTTGGTAAACCAATTGGCAGTGATGAAGCTAATCATAAAACAACATATCCTAAATTGCTGGGTCTTGAGGGTGCACAAAAAGAAATGGAGAACCACATTGAAATTTCTTTGGAACATTTAGGTAAAATCAACAGAAATACAGGTATATTAGCTTCTATTGCTGACTACATTATAAAAAGAAATCATTAACACATTGTTGCGTAATGGGAAGTATGATATGATATTATTTGCTTTGGAGTGGTGCAGTATTCTAGTCAGTCCCCCGTTCCTGAAGGCGGGCCTAAAAATCCGCCAAAGGGCACATCGATGAAGTTCCTTGTGTTGGCTTGAGGCGCCCAGCCTTGGGTTAACGCTGGGAGTTAAGGTTGAAGGGCGATCCACAATGGCATGTGGGCGATGACCCTTCTTCCGCGGAGGCCCCCATATTTGCGGTTTGTGTCCAAAAGACCTTACTGCGAAATGGGGTTTGAACCTGCTTTGCCGCTTTTCTTGATTTTCAGGAAAAGAAAAGGCGAGCAGCGTAGCCTGCCTTGAGTGGAGCTTGAGGGGATTATGGCGTGAAAAGCCTGTATCGGTTGGCCGCTGATTTTGAGCTTTATGCCATATGAAATCTTCTCTGCAAAAGAGGCTAGGGAATGTGCGAAGGGCTGTTGAGGAAAACTCCTAGACTGTTCTAATATTTTGACACCTGTTAGGGATTATAGTGCGGACTAAGTGGTAATCTAGTCTAACGTTTGGCGACAGCGTTAAGAAGAGAGTAAAGGGAAACCGCGAATATGGCGACATTTCGTACTCTTCTGGGAAAACCTACTGGACCTAAGCCGCAGTCTTTACTTAATAAGGTGACCACTCCTTATTACATAAAGTTACCAGAAAAGAAGGAGTTATGCATGAAGCATTCCTTTTCTAAAACACTTAAATGGAGTACAAGCATTGCCGTTATCACTCTTGTGTTAGCGGCTATTTTTACAGTTGTATCATCCTTTTTCCTGAATGGTGTTTCATGGGCTATCGGGATGGGAATCGTTTTTTTAATTGTATTAACCGGTGTTATCTTTGATGTTATAGGGGTGGCATCCACTGCCGTGCAAGAAGTTCCATTTCATGCGATGGCTTCTGAAAGAGTACCGGGTGCCAGACATGCTATACTTATTACAAGAAACGCTGACCGGGTAGCAAATTTTTGTAACGATGTAATTGGAGATATATCAGGTATCGTCAGCGGTACAGCATCGGCAGCAGTAGTTGTCGAACTTGCGTTATCCATGGGAGAACGTTCAGGCTCCAACCTCGAATATATCATAACAATCACCTTTACAAGTGTTGTAGCTGCACTTACAGTTGGCGGAAAAGCACTAGGGAAATCTTACGCGATCAATCACTCAACCTTTATTATTTTTCAGGTTGGGCGTTTATTATATTTTATAGAGGAAAAATTAAGAATTAAACTGCTATCGCCTGCTAAGAAAGAGAAAAAAAGGCGTTAATGGAAAGAGAGGCTTATTCCATGAACCTGGAAGATATTCAGAATCCTCATTTTTTAAAAACTTATAGTACCGAACAATTAAATAAATTAGCCGGTGATATCCGTTCCTTTTTGATTGAGAAGCTTTCTGTCAGAGGAGGTCATTTAGGACCAAATTTAGGTGTAGTGGAATTAACACTCGCTATGCATAAAGTGTTTGACAGCCCGAAAGATAAATTTATTTGGGATGTCGGCCATCAGGCATATGTCCATAAAATTCTTACTGGCAGAGCATCTCAGTTCGATACACTCCGCCAACATAAAGGGTTATGCGGATTTCCAAAAAGAATCGAAAGCGAACATGATGTATGGGAAACAGGCCATAGTTCGACTTCCCTTTCAGCTGCTATGGGTATGGCAATTGCAAGAGATTTGAAAAAGACAGATGACAAGGTAGTTGCAGTTATCGGAGACGGTGCTTTAACAGGCGGAATGGCGTTAGAAGCACTTAATCATATCGGACATGAAAAGAAAGACTTAATCGTGATCCTTAATGATAACGAGATGTCTATTGCACCAAATGTCGGTGCCCTTCATAACGTTCTTGGACGTATGCGGACTGCCAGAAAGTATAATAAAGCAAAAGATGAACTAGAGGCATTAATCCGTAAGATTCCTGCTTTTGGTGGCAAGCTTGCTGCAACTGCTGAACGGGTAAAAGACAGTTTAAAATACTTATTGGTTTCAGGCATGTTTTTTGAAGAACTCGGCTATACCTACTTAGGACCTGTTGACGGGCATGATGTAGAGGACCTGATCGAAAATCTGACTTATGCCAAGAAAACAAATGGTCCTGTGATTATTCATGTTCTTACGAAAAAGGGTAAAGGCTATGAACCAGCCGAGAGCGATAAAAATGACAGCTGGCATGGAGTAGGCCCTTATAAAATTGAGTCAGGAGAACAGATCAAACCTCAGCAGGCTGGTCCATCATACAGTGGAGTTGTAAGTAAAACACTTGAAAGGCTATCACATAAAGATGAACGCATTACAGTGATCACCCCTGCCATGACTATTGGTTCAAAGCTTGTTGACTATGGGAAGGCCTTTCCTGACCGCCTTTTTGATGTAGGGATTGCTGAACAGCACGCAACGACAATGGCCGCAGGACTCGCAACACAAAATATGAAGCCTGTGCTTTCTATATACTCTACGTTCTTGCAGCGCGGCTACGATCAGGTTGTACATGACGTTGCAAGGCAAAACTTAAATGTTCTATTTACGATTGACCGTTCAGGATTAGTCGGAGCAGATGGGGAAACACATCAGGGTGTATTTGATATTGCTTTCCTTCGCCATATACCTAATATGGTCCTCATGATGGGTAAAGACGAGAACGAGCTGCAGCATATGGTGTATTCTGCATTGAAATATGAAGATGGTCCCATCGCTATCCGTTTTCCAAGAGGGAACGGTACAGGTGTGCAAATGGACAAAGAATTTGAGGACATTCCTATCGGATCTTGGGAAGTTCTTAAAGAGGGCGATGATGTTGCCATCCTGACTTTCGGAACAACGATTCCAATGGCGCTCGAAGCTTGGGAAATTCTTGCAAAATCAGGTGTTTCTGCGCGTGTGATCAACGCACGTTTTATTAAGCCTCTCGATTTCAAAATGCTTAATGAAATATATGATCAAAATATGCCGATTCTTACACTTGAAGAAGCAGTGCTTCAGGGTGGGTTCGGAAGTGCTGTACTCGAACATGCTTCAGAAACCCAAGCGAATATCATGATCGACAGAATGGGGATACCTGACTGTTTTATAGAACATGGAAGTGTAACAAAACTTCTAGAAGAGATTGGGTTAACTACCCCGGATCTTGTTGAACGTGTTAAAAAACTGGTTAAGAGAAATGCAGAAAAGGGTCTTTTTACATGAAAAAAGAACGTGTAGATGTACTGCTTGTAAACCGCGGGTTGTGTGAAACAAGAGAAAAAGCGAAAAGGTCTGTAATGGCAGGCCTTGTTTTTTCGGGTACAACCCGTATGGACAAGCCTGGAGAAAAAATAGAATCAGACGCACCATTACATGTAAAAGGCGATGTTATTCCCTATGTTGGGAGAGGCGGCTTAAAGCTTGAAAAAGCTTTAAAAGTATTCTCTTTTGACGTGAAAGACAAAGTGGGAATGGACATTGGTGCTTCAACCGGCGGCTTTACAGATTGTGCGCTACAGAATGGTGCGAAATATATATATGCCATCGATGTAGGCTATAATCAGTTAGCCTGGAAGCTTCGGAACGATTCACGCGTTGCTGTTATGGAAAGGACGAATTTTCGTTATGTAACCCCTGATCAGCTAGAAAACGGAATTCCTGATTTTGCTACGATTGATGTTTCATTTATCTCATTAAGAATTATCCTACCAGTTCTCGCTCAGCTGATGGATAATGGTGAAGTGATTGCTCTCATTAAACCACAGTTTGAAGCAGGCAGAGAAGAAGTAGGCAAAAAAGGAATTGTACGTGATCCTAAAGTTCACGAAAGAGTTATTAGTGAAATTATTGAATTTGCTAAAAAAACCGGAATTAATCCTGTGGATCTATCCTACTCACCGATTACAGGCGGAGACGGAAATATAGAGTTTCTTCTTTATGGAGAAGTGAATAAAAAAGATAAACCAGCTATGTCAGACAACAGGATTACAGAGATCGTCAAAGAAGCGCATAATACCTTTAAGAAAGAGCGGGAATAGCCAAAACCTGCTCTTTTTCTTTTATATAATTAATGAAAAATTTACATCCTATCCACAATAGTATAAGATAAAGGCAGAATGTGACAGTGTAAAAATAGAGGTGGATTTACTAGTGAACAAAGGACAGCGACATATAAAAATTCGTGAAATGATAAGTAATCATGATATTGAAACACAAGATGATCTGGTGGAACTTTTGAAAAAAGCCAACTTTAATGTTACACAGGCTACAGTATCTCGTGATATTAAAGAACTTCACCTTGTCAAAGTTCCAATGAATGACGGACGCTATAAATATAGTCTTCCTGCAGACCAGAGGTTCAACCCTCTTCAGAAGCTTAGAAGAACATTAACAGACAGCTTTATCAGTATTGATCATGCAGACCATTTGATTATAATGAAGACACTTCCTGGAAACGCCAATGCAATAGGTGCATTAATCGATAAATTGGACTGGGAAGATCTTATGGGAACCATTTGCGGCGATGATACGATATTAATTATTTGCCGTTCAAAAGATGTTAGTGCAGATATTTCTCAGCGTTTTTTAGATATGCTGTAAATTTTTAATAAGGTGTGATGTATTTGCTGGCAGAATTGAGTATTCGTAATTTTGCTATAATCGATTCTTTAAGTGTTTCTTTTAAAAAGGGGCTTACCGTATTAACCGGTGAAACAGGAGCTGGAAAATCCATTATCATTGATGCTATTGGTCTGTTGATCGGCGGACGTGGTTCCACCGAGTTTGTGCGCTACGGAACACAAAAGGCAGAGATTGAAGGCTTATTTTATATTCATGATGGCCACCGGGTTTATGAGAAGTGTGAAGAAGTAGGAATTACCATCACAGATGAGATGGTAGTGCTTAAACGAGATATAACAGACAGCGGTAAAAGTATCTGCAGAGTAAATGGGAAGCTTGTCACACTTTCTGTATTAAAAGAAATTGGACAGGCTTTAGTTGATATTCATGGTCAGCATGAAACCCAATACTTAATGCAGCCTGATAAGCACCTCTTTCTGTTAGACAGCTTTGGTGATAAGGATTTTAAAAAAGAGCTTATCACATATGAAGATGCATTTAAAGAGTATAAAGAAATAAGTAAGCAGCTTTCAGAACTTTCCAGAAATGAACAGGAAATTGCTCAGCGCATTGACTTATTAGAATACCAATATGAAGAGATTTCAGGAGCAAACTTGCTTGAGGATGAAGATATTAAGCTTGAAGAAGAAAAAAGAATGCTTGGCAACTTTGAAAAGATTCATGGACATCTTCAAGATGCTTACCACAGTTTATATGGAGAGGGCAAAGGTCTTGAACTTATATCCCGAGCCATGGATGATTTTTCACAGGTTGCAGCATTGGATGAAACACTCAAAGCTGATGAAGAACAGTTCGGCAGCAGTTTTTATGTACTTGAAGAACTCACATATAAAATCCGCGATATGTTTGATTCATTAGAGTACAACCCTGAAAGATTAAACAGTATCGAGCATCGTCTCGACGAAATAAGCAAATTAAAACGTAAATACGGTTCTTCGGTAAAAGAAATCTTAAATTACGGAGAAAAGATCAAGGAAGAACTTGAACTGATCCAAAACAAAGATAATCATATTGAAGACCTGAAAAAGAAGCAATTTAAAATTGTTTCTAAATTAGAGAACTCTGGAAAGAAACTGACTAAAAAACGGTTAGAAACAGCAAAATCATTAAAAAAAGCTATTCAGCAGCAGCTTAAAGAACTGTATATGGAAAAAACGAAATTTGAAGTAATGATGGAACGTATAGAAGATAATCAGTTCTTGAAGACCGGCATGGATTCTGTTGAATTTTTCATATCTCCCAATCAGGGTGAGCCACTGAAGCCTCTATCTAAAGTTGCATCTGGCGGGGAATTGTCCAGAATCATCTTAGCTTTAAAAACCATTTTTTCTGAAAATCAAGGGATTACAGCTATTATTTTCGATGAAGTGGATACAGGTGTGTCAGGACGTGTAGCCCAGGCAATTGCTGAGAAGATCTATCGTGTTTCGGTCGGATCTCAAGTTTTATGTATTAGTCACCTTCCACAAGTTGCGGCAATGGCTGATACTCATCTTCATATTTCAAAAGCAACACTTCAAGGAAGAACGGTTACTAAAGTTCTTTCGTTAAAAATGGATGAAAAAGTAAACGAAATTGGCCGTATGATTTCCGGGGTAGAAATTACAGACTTAACCAAACAGCATGCACAAGAATTATTGGAACTTGCTGAATCCATAAAAAAATCATCTTAAGCAATTATGCATGAAAAAGCTATCCAAATAAGGAATAGCTTTTTCTTTTTTGCCGGTTATAATCTCAGGCTCCGTAGGCTAAATTAAAGGTACAGCCATGGTGAGGGTGTGAGCTAGGAGCGAGGAGAGTGAAAGATGTTTAATGATTTACTTCGGCGAATGATCGGCGTTATTCTCCTTGGAAGTTTAGTGGGAATCGGTTTTTTGTCTCCTGTGCGTGATTATGTGAAACTGCCTGAATCAATTACCATTTTTGAAGGACAAAATTTAATTCAGTCAATTCCTGTAGGAACTTCTATCCAACAGGAAGAGAATGAAATCTATACAACCGCAATGGAAAGCGAAAAGATCGTTTCGATACAAGCCAAAACAAACGGTGATAAAATGGCCACTCTCGAAGCAGCAAGTTTTCCCATTAAAAAGATGGATGTAAGAGTATTGTCCGACTTGAAGGTTGTACCGGGCGGACAATCAATAGGTGTAAAATTAAATACACTCGGAGTACTAATTGTTGGTCATCATTTAGTTAATACGAATTCAGGTAAACAATCTCCTGGGGAAATTGCCGATATTCAGGTAGGAGATATTATTACCAAAATTAATGGAAAAGATATAAAAAAGATGGGTGATGTAAGCCCTTTTGTTAAAGAATCCGGTGAATCGCAAAAGCCGATGGATGTTACAATCATCAGAGACGGCAAATCGATGCATAGAACGCTTAAGCCGCTTCAAGATAAAAATAATCAGTCGTATCGTATTGGATTATATATTAGAGATTCCGCTGCTGGAGTGGGAACACTGACCTTTTATGATCCGACATCATTTAAATATGGAGCTTTAGGACATGTTATTTCAGACATGGATACAAAAAAGCCCATAAAGGTAAACAATGGGGAAATTCTGGGTTCGACTGTTACATCAATTGAAAAAGGTTCAAACGGACATCCAGGGGAAAAGTTAGCACGTTTTTCAAATGACCAGAGAGTATTAGGGGATATTTCTAAAAACAGTCCATTTGGGATTTTTGGAAAATTGAACGAAAAGATTTCAAACGGCAGCTGGAACCAGCCTATGCCAATTGCACTTTCTGATCAAGTTAAAGAAGGTCCAGCAAAAATTCTTACTGTAGTAAACGGTTCAAAGGTTCGAGAATTCGAAGTTGATGTGATCAGTTCTGTTCCACAAAAGTTTCCAGCTACTAAAGGCATGGTAATAAAAATTACAGATCCAGAACTGTTAAAAATCACGGGCGGTATCGTACAGGGAATGAGCGGCAGCCCTATCATACAAAATGGTCGAATTATTGGTGCAGTAACACATGTATTTGTAAATGATCCAACTTCTGGATATGGCGTTCATATCGAATGGATGCTTGATGAAGCTGGTATAAATATATACGAAGAAAGAAAACAGGCGAGCTGATATCAGTTGCCTGTTTTTATTTGGAAAAGGTTTTCTTAATTCTTTAGACATTCATAAGAAAATTTTGTATAATGAATTTTGTAAAGAAAATTCGACAAAGTTAATCGTTTACATACTAATAACTGTCGAAATTCGAAGTAAATTGAAGAAAACGGCTTTTTCTACAATAAAATTAAAATAATTTTAAAAAATTTAAAACTAAATAAAGGGATTTAAGATTTTTTGTTGAAATCTTACATTGGGAAAAACAAGAAATTGCTGGATGGGGAGGAAATAATGGTGCAAAAAGTTAAAGTGTGTCTAGCTGATGATAATCGTGAATTAATTAGTCTCTTGAGGGAATATCTTTCAGGTCAAGATGACATGGAAGTTATCGGTGTAGCTTATAACGGTCAAGAATGTCTTTCCGTTTTAGAAAATAAAAATCCTGATGTACTCGTTCTCGATATTATCATGCCGCATTTAGATGGATTAGCTGTTTTAGAAAAAATCAGATCAAGTGACGATCTGCCTCAGCCTAATGTAATCATGCTGACAGCATTCGGACAAGAAGATGTAACGAAGAAAGCTGTAGATCTTGGCGCTTCATATTTTATCTTAAAACCGTTCGATATGGAAAATTTGGCTAGCCAGATCCGCCAAATCTGCGGATCGGAAAAAACGACAGTTCAGCGTGCATCCGGTAATGCCCGAAACAATTTCCAAACGATAAATAAACCGCGTAATTTGGATGCCAGCATTACAAGCATCATTCATGAAATTGGAGTTCCTGCTCATATTAAGGGCTATATGTACTTAAGAGAAGCAATTTCTATGGTATACAATGATATTGAACTTTTAGGCTCTATCACGAAAGTATTGTATCCGGATATCGCGAAAAAATTTAATACAACATCAAGCCGTGTTGAACGTGCGATCCGTCATGCGATTGAAGTTGCTTGGAGCCGTGGGAACATCGACAGCATCTCTTCCTTGTTCGGCTATACAGTTTCCATGTCAAAAGCGAAACCAACCAATTCAGAATTCATTGCGATGGTCGCTGATAAGCTAAGAATCGAACATAAAGCTATGGCATAGTGTTTTGGTAAGTGCCTAACCCAACCAATACTTTGTGTTTATACTCAAACTTCGGATATTATACCTATAAACTCTTACCATCTCACCCAATAAATCACTTTGATTTATTGGGTTTTGTATTTGTTGGGATGGGGAGGTTAAGTAATGAAATTATCTGAGTTAGAGTTTAAAGCTGGATAAAAATAGAATACATTTAATAAAAACCTCAGTCCTTCGACTGAGGTTTTTGTGTGTTATTAAAATTAAAATAACCAGCTGACTCTTTAAAATAACGGGTTCGGTTGAGAGGGAGAAAACATTAAATAACATAGCTTTCGGAGGTGCGAATTAGCAAACTAATTCGCACCTTCTTTTGTTATTGATATACCAAAGTTTTTTAGTGAAAACATGTACTTTAACATGCCAATTAGCACCCTATTTAGTATACTGATTCGCAAGCGTACAAAAAATATTGTACTTCTGCTAAAAGGTAAACTATTTAGGGTGTTAATTTTGTTGATAATTTTAGTGTTAAAACCCATGTTAAATGGTTATGCTGAGTAAAAAATAGGACATTAAGGAGTGGTTTTAGTAATGGAATTTATAGAACCCAGAAATATTAATGCTGATAAAGTAGATTGGCTTATTTCAGAACGTGTTAGAGCTATCGTCTCTTACTACGCGGAATACACAGAGTACACGGAAAGCGATGTAGTGGATAAACTGCTGCTTAATATACTGGATGACGATAAATTTATAGAGTGGATAAAAGCCAAAAGAAACAACAAGCGGATAATCAAGCAAGTAAACATAGAACATTTAATAGAGGAAAAGGAAGAGAAAGTTGGCTAAGCTCAAAAAACTACTCTCAAAGGACGATGTTGTATTAGAAGTCACATACCCTGTTTCGGAAGAGGAATTAGAAAATAGACATAAGGATTATAATGTCTTATCTCCAAAACAATTTGGAACAAAGTACAGAAACTTATTGTTTAAGCCCATTGAGTTTAACCTCTTTAATAAGAGTTATTTGTTTCAATACAACTTTTGTACCAATCCCTACTGTAAGTGGCAAGGGCTACAACAAAAGAAATTTGATGTAAAGGGGAAACCAGACCGATATAGATTAGATGCTGCTAATCATGAACAAAAACAGATAAAATGTAATCCTGACCCAATACAGCAAAATAAAGGGGCCGAATTTAATTGCAAGTCCGTTGCATTATCTAATTGGTCTATTGCTGAAGAAATACATAGGTTGATTCGAATAAATAGCGTAATGGATGATGAACCTGTTTACAACTTTCATAAGGAAGGATGTCCCCAACAAGAGCAAACTCCCTTTGAATCACCATCATTATTTTACAGACAAGGGAAAAGTAGCAGTACGGGAGCTCAGCAATGGCAATGTAGGGCATGTAGGAAAAAGACAACGCTTAGACCAGGTAGCAAACAATCCGTTGTATATAAACAGAAGCGCAGTGAGATTAACCTATTATTTACTAAATTATTGCTTAACAAAGAACCTATAACTAGAGCTTGCGAAGTATTGGGAATTGCAGATGGCACGTATTATGATAAATTAGAGTTTGTTTACCGTAGATGCCTTGAATTTTTAGAAAGAAACGAAACTAAACCATTGCAAGATAAAGAGTTTAAAGAAATGTGGATCAACACAGATAAGATGACTTATTATCTAAACAATGTACGCAAGAAAGGAATGGGCGGAAGTAAATATAATGATGTTGAAGATTCTGTTTTCCCTACTAATGTCGTTATCAGTGCTGATGCCATCTCCAGATATGTATTTCGTAGTGACGTATCTTATGATTGGGATGTTACTCTTGATGAAATTCAGGAAGACACAATACAATATAAAGATGATCATGTAGGAATATACGCGAGGAAAAATGCAAGGTTTACAAAGTTTTCTTATTACCCTCAACCGCCTTCAGCAAAGGATACTCAAACAAAAACAGAGTATAATCATGATCTATCCAGAGTGGAGAGAAGAACAAAATATACAGAAGGATTACATGTCAACTCGACTTACACAAGTATTGCTCATTATTGGCTTATTAAAGAACTGGTAAATGCTTCAGAATGGCGTTTTATAACAGATGAAGACAGCTCGCTTATCACGGCTATTTTTCGAGTGTTTGCGAAAGAAATCCGTTTGAGTGATGGACACCACTTCCTTTGTCAATCCGACAAAACTAAGTCAAGGAAACAAGCTCGCCAGGAGTTTGCAGAAGTGCAAAGTGAGCTGTTAGAATGGGCGGATTTTAATGGTATTAAAACTAAAAAACTAAGAGACATAGCTAAACTGAAACTAGAAAAACTCTTTGAAACCCACCATTTTCATAAAGAAGTTAAAACTTCTACTGGTACTCATTTAGAGTACGCTGATAACCCGATAGAACACCCTCTGGCTACAATTGATAGGGGGTATCGTTCTGTAGATTGCACAACCAACTTATCGTCGCTAGAACCAAAGGATATTGCTGAACTAATGTTAAATGTGAACGACAACGCATCAAATTCCTTTATTCAGCAAATTAGAAGAAGACTGTCGATACTCGAGAGGCCATTAACAGCCGCTCGAGGAGATCAAAAGAGTTACATCTATGCAAACTTTAATCCAAAATACGCTCAAATGGCCATAACAATACTGAGGACGTACTATAACTTTTGTTTGCCTTATAAGACAGGAAAAGTAAATAAGACTCCTTCTCAACGATTAGGTATCGTTGAGAAGGTTTTTGAACTGAAAGATATCTTATATTTAAGGTGATTGATGCATATCTAAAAACACGTAAAAGGGAGCTTGGATTTCCAAGCCCCTTACTTTTTTATTATTTTTTTTAGTGAACTAACGCACCCTTTAGTTCAATAAAACTATTCGGAAGCTACAACCATATTAATAAATTTAGGAGTTTATGTTATTCCTTTCAAACAATGTCCAAACTTGATCTGCCATATATTCGGGTGGATGCGGCATTTGGTTCATAATCCACCATTCTAAAGTTCCTACAAAAGCCGTTGCAGTAAACTGTATAATTAATTCCTTGTCCATCCCTTGATTAATACCTTGCATATCGATCTTTTCTTGAATACTAGAAGTAAGGGTTTTTTGTATACGTTCTCTGAATACTGAAGTTTTTTGACTAGAGAGCATCGAAGAAAAGAATAGAAAATTCTCCTGAATATAATTAAATAAAGATTTCAGAGCCTCTATAGCCTCATTCTCTTCAACTTTTTCCTGTATAAACTTAGTTAACGTGCAAGAAGAAATCATTTTGTCCAAGTGATCATCTATACACCTATTAAGTAGGTCATATTTATCCGTATAGTGAAGATAAATGGTTCCTCGATTTACATTTGCTCGTTCAGAAATATCATTTATAGTGATTCGATCAAATTCCTTCTCAGAAAAAACTTCAAGAAACGCCCTGTTTATGGCTTCTTTTGTTCTAAGAATTCGTCTATCAGTTTTATTTCCAATAGCCATATTTAATTTACCTCCGTTTTTCATCAACAAAATTCATACGTTTGTTGTATATCACACAAAAGAGTGATTATTAGCGATTGTAATAACTTTTCTTCTCTCTATAATAATAATCAACGGCCGCATTATAAACAACGCGTATTGAATAAAATATGTTTTGAATACGGAAATAACATTGAAATTACTTAAAGGAGCGATAACAATTGGAAAACTTGAAATCTAAGGTAATCATTATAACAGGAGCATCGAGTGGAATTGGAGAAGCAACCGCTAAGTTTTTAGCCCAAAACGGTGCAAAAGTAGTATTGGCTGCCAGAAGAGAAGAACTTCTCAAAACAATCGTGAACGAAATTAATAAGGAAGATGGAAAGGCTGTTTATATGCAAGCCAATGTGACTTCGGTGGAAGACATGCAAAAACTCGCCCAGTTTGCTGTGGAACAGTATGGTCGTATTGATGTACTTATTAATAGTGCTGGAATCATGCCGAATTCTCCTCTAAATGAACTTAAAATCTATGATTGGGATCGAATGATCGATGTGAACATTAAAGGTGTGCTGTATAGCATTGCATCGGTTTTGCCAACGATGAGGAACCAGCAATCAGGACATATTATCAATATATCTTCTCTTATGGGACACAAAGTAATTCCAAGTACAACTGTATACAGTGCGACCAAATTTGCCGTACGTGCTATTACGGAAGGTCTTCGTCAAGAAGAGTCTCCTACCTCTCATATTCGTTCAACGAACATCTCACCGGGAATGACAGCAACAGGAGTTCTTGATGAGTATCAAGATTATCCTAGCATTTCTCCTTACAGTGTGGCTAGAGCAATTGCATTTGCTATAAATGAACCAGATGATGCTGGAGTTAATGAGATTATCATCCGGCCTACGCTACAATCAATCTGATCTAACGATATTACTAGAATGACTGCCCTTGCATGTTATCATGAAGGGCTTTTTTTATTCAATTCTAACAACATTTGCTCCTTTTTAAACTAAACTGCCCTTTAGTTTAAGTGCACCTCTTCACATTCTTACTTCATTTTATCACTAAATGGTAAGCCTTTACCAAAAAAGCAAGAAAAAAGCAGACCTGATTATTTGGTCTGCCGATTTCCTTGATAATTTAAGTGTTAATTTACAATTTAATCTCCTATTAGAAAGGATGTTATTTTTGTTGCTAATTAGAATTTTCTCCCTATCAACCGAACCCGTTACTCTTTAAAGAGGCCTGGTTATTTTTTTTTGAATTTAAGCTGTACTTTATTTCTTTTCCGGTCTCTATAAAAGATGAATCCCCCGACAAAGGCTAGTCCTGCTGAAAAGCTAATAAAACCAGCTAAAAATTGCAGCCACAACGCCGGGAAGGGAAACTGCAGTACTCCAAACAATGTATCTCTCATCCATTTAATGCCCATTACAGCCATGATTCCAGGAATTAAAACAATAACTAACGCTGCGTACCTGCTCATGAATGTCCTCACTCCTCTAATTGTATTGTACATAAAGTTTATTTCATTGTCGATGAAATTAGAGTTTGCAAACCCTTTCATGCTACGGTATGATAAATGTGTGAAAAAAATTGCACATCCATTTTACATAGAATGTGGAGGGGTAATGTTTGCAAAATGTATTATTATTAACCGCTCCTGAAGAAACACAACATTTACTCAGGATGCTGAGATCTTCTGAAACCTTTAAAGCAATTGGTGTAATTGTGTTTGATATGAATAATAAAAAAGTGCAGGAAGATGTGCCAGTATTTTGTTACACATCGCCCCCCAATATTGAAGCGGATTATTTGATTTACTCATCTTCGTTCAGAAAAGAGGCTGGTAAGCTGCAGAATGATATGTATTCTGAGTCAATCCTGATTTCAGATACTCAATTTTCTGCATTAGCTGAACAGCTTAAAGAAACGAAGTCCGCTGAAGAAAATCTCAAGCAATTAAAAACTATTTTAGATAACACGCATGACGGTATGATTGTTATAGATCAGAGGCTGAACATTACAATCTTTAATAAAAGTGCAGAAAAAATGACTGGGCTTTCAAGAAATGAAGCTGTAGGAAAATCAATTTTGGAAGTTATGCCGAACAGTCAGCTACCGAGAGTTCTAAATACAGGTGTTGAGGAAGTAAACCAGGAGCAAATCCTTGCAAATGGGACTAAAATTTATACCACGAGAACTCCTATTTTAGATAAAACGGGGCGTAAGCTCGGTGCTTTTGCTGTCTTTAAAGACATTACAGAGATCGTAGACTTAGCTGAAGAAGTGACAAACTTAAAGAGTATCCAAATTATGCTTAGGTCAATTATTCATTCTTCTGAAGAGGCTATATCAGTTGTAGATGAAGAAGGAAAAGGTATAATGATTAATCCTGCTTACACAAAGCTTACCGGTTATACAGCAGAGCAGGTAATCGGTAAACCCGCTACAACAGACATTTCTGAGGGTGAAAGTATTCATATGCAAGTGCTGAAAACCAGAAAACCTGTTAGAGGAGCGCGCTTGCGTGTAGGACCTAAAAGAAAAGATGTCATAGTTAATGTAGCACCTATTATCGTAGACGGGCTTCTTAAAGGCAGTGTGGGAGTCATTCATGATGTTTCAGAAATAAAAGGATTAACAGAAGAACTGAATCGGGCAAGACAAATCATACGTACACTTGAGGCTAAATATTCTTTTGAAGATATTGTAGGTGAGTCTGATGAGATGAAGTTTGCAGTTGATCAAGCAAAGCTGGCAGCCTCAACGCCTGCTACCGTTCTGCTCCGAGGTGAGTCTGGTACAGGGAAAGAATTATTCGCACATGCCATTCATAATGCGAGCGATAGGAAATTCAACAAGTTTATCCGAGTAAACTGTGCCGCTTTATCAGAAACTTTGTTAGAAAGTGAACTCTTCGGTTATGTAGAAGGAGCCTTTTCAGGTGCTTTAAGAGGCGGTAAAAGAGGACTTTTTGAAGAAGCGAACGGCGGAAGTATATTCCTGGACGAAGTCGGAGAGCTCTCTCAGAATACACAGGCTAAACTCCTTCGTGTTCTTCAGGAAAATGAAATTAGAAGGGTTGGCGGAACAAAAGCCATTCCTATAAATGTAAGGGTAATTGCTGCTACTAATGTCAATCTTGAAAAAATGATAGCAGATGGAACTTTTAGGCAGGATTTATATTACCGGTTAAATCGCATGCCGATTTATATCCCGCCTCTCAGAGCTAGAAACAGTGACATATTACTCCTGGCAAACCACCTTTTGCAAAAATTGAATCAGGATTATGGAAGAAACATTGAAGTAATCAGCAAAGATACTGAAGAATTCCTGTTATCTTATCATTGGCCAGGAAATGTCCGAGAACTTGAAAACATATTAGGCCGGGCTATTATTCATATGAGCCATAATGATACACAGATAAATAGGGATCATATTTCATTGCTCTCTCAAAATAACAATAGGTCCGAATCGGATTCTGAAAAGTCACTACATGCTGACTTTGAAGAAATCACTTTATCAGAACAAATGGATAAGTTTGAAAAGGCTATTTTGACAGATGCTATAGAAAAATGTAAAGGCAATAAAACAAAAACAGCAAAAGCCTTAGGAATCTCACTTCGTAATTTTTATTATAAGCTAGAAAAATACGGCTTAGATGAAAAAGCACGCAAATAATTTCATGCAAAAAAATGCATTGTGTATGCAAAAAATTGCTAAAAATGTGAAGTGAAACATAAAAATCGTATTTTTAAGTTTGGCACGGAACTTGCATAAATATAAAAGTGTTAAACAAGGGGGGATTACATGCGTTTGGAGCACTTGGTTAGCCAAGCCAAAAACCAGCAAGTGAAACCAGTCATCGCAGTGGCAGAAGCAGGCGATCAAGAAGTGATGGAAAGTGTTTTTAAAGCTTATAAAGAGGGCATTGCTCATTTTATATTATTTGGAAATGGCGATAAAATTTCTGACTGGCTAAAAAAGAATACAAACGGCTCAACACCCGGAATTGAAATTGTTTCAACGGATACTGCATCAGCTGCAATAGGTGCTGTAAAAGCTGTGCATGAAGGAAAAGCAGACATCCTTATGAAAGGCCTTGTTTCAACTTCAGTGTTATTGAAAGCCGTACTAAACAAAGAATTTGGTCTGAGAACAGGCAAAGTACTGTCCCATGTAGCTGCATTTGAAATTAAAGGCTTTGACAGGCTGATCTTTGTTACCGATGCAGCAATGAATATCGATCCTGATCTTCATCAAAAGGCTCAGATCTTACAAAATGCTATAGATTTTGTTCTGCAGACAGGAGTTGAACAGCCTAAAGCTGCAGTATTGGCTGCAGTTGAAAATGTAAACCCTGCCATGCAAGCAACATTGGACGCGGCAAGCCTGACGGTTATGAATTTAAGAAAACAAATTACCGGAGGATTGGTTGAAGGTCCTTTAGCACTCGATAATGCTATTTCAAAGGAAGCGGCAGTTCATAAAGGTATTTCAGGAAACGTTGCAGGAGAAGCAGATATTCTTCTTGTTCCGACAATTGAGACGGGCAATGTTTTATACAAGTCACTCATTTACTTTGCCCGCGCAAAAGTTGGTGCTGTAATTTGCGGTGCAAAAGCGCCAATCGTTTTAACTTCAAGAGCCGATTCTTCTGAGAGTAAATATCTCTCAATAGCATTGGCTGTAAAATCTGTCATCACTGATAAGAAACTCTAGGAGGAAAACAAAATGGAAATTTTCAAATATATGGAGACTTACGATTACGAACAAATGGTAATCTGCCAAGATAAACAATCTGGATTAAAAGCGATCATCTGTATTCATGACACAACATTAGGACCAGCTTTAGGCGGAACAAGAATGTGGACATATGAGAATGAAGATGCTGCTATTGAAGATGCATTAAGACTTGCAAGGGGAATGACTTATAAGAATGCTGCGGCTGGTTTAAACCTTGGCGGAGGTAAAACAGTAATCATTGGAGACCCTAAAAAAGATAAAAATGAAGAAATGTTCCGCGCATTCGGACGTTATATTCAAGGTCTTAACGGCCGTTACATCACAGCAGAAGATGTTGGTACAACGGTTGAAGATATGGACTTGATCTATCAGGAAACACCTTTTGTTACAGGGGTTTCTCCAGCATTTGGTTCTAGCGGAAATCCTTCTCCTGTTACTGCATATGGTGTATACCGCGGTATGAAAGCTGCAGCGATGGAAGCATTCGGAACAGATTCATTAGAAGGTAAAGTAATCGCTGTCCAAGGTGTTGGCCATGTTGCATATACACTTTGTAAACACCTTCATGAAGAAGGAGCTTCATTGATCGTTACTGATATTAATAAAGAAGCGGTTCAGCGTGCAGTTGATGATTTCGGTGCAAAAGCTGTAGATATCGATGATATTTACAGTGTTGACTGTGATATTTTTGCACCATGTGCACTTGGTGCAATCATCAATGATGATACAATTTCAAAAATTAAAGCAAAAGTTGTTGCGGGTGCTGCAAACAACCAGCTTAAAGAAACAAGACATGGTGACGCACTTCATGAGATGGGAATCGTGTATGCACCTGACTATGTAATTAATGCCGGCGGAGTAATCAATGTGGCTGATGAGCTTAATGGCTATAATCGTGAAAGAGCACTTAAGAAGGTTGAAACGATTTATGATAATATCGCGAGTGTAATTGAAATTTCTAAACGTGATAACATTCCGACTTACCTTGCGGCTGACCGTCTTGCAGAAGAACGCATTGAGCGTATAAGAAAATCCAGAAGCCAGTTTTTATTAAATGAACGACACATTCTATCTAACCGAACTCGATAATAGTTTGTGCTAATGGAGGTTTGAAACGTGCATCAAAAAGAATTCCGCATATTAGTGATTAATCCGGGCTCAACCTCTACCAAGATTGGTATTTTTGATAACGAAAGGCCTGTGTTCGAAAAAACCATTAGGCATGATATCGAAACATTAAATCAATTCGAGTCGGTTATTGACCAATACTCATTCCGGAAAGAAACGATTCTAGAAGCATTGGATTATGAGGGAATAAATATTTCTAAATTAAGCTGTGTGGTCGGCCGTGGCGGTCTTTTAAGACCAATTAAAGGCGGAACCTATAGTGTGAATGAACCAATGCTTCAGGATCTGAAAACGGGATATGCAGGTGAACATGCGTCTAACCTTGGTGGTATTCTCGCTTACGAGATTGCAGAAGGATTAAATATTCCTTCGTTTATTGTAGACCCTGTGGTTGTAGATGAAATGGACGAAATAGCGCGTATATCGGGTGTTCCTGAAATTGAACGTAAAAGTATATTTCATGCATTAAATCAAAAAGCGGTTGCAAGAAGAGTCGCAAAAATGCTTGGCAAATCCTACGAGTCGCTTCGTCTTATTGTGGTTCATATGGGTGGCGGTATTACAGTAGGTGTTCATAAAGATGGCCGTGTTATTGATGTAAACAATGGGCTGCATGGAGAAGGACCATTTTCTCCAGAACGTGCAGGTACAGTTCCGATCGGTGATTTAGTATCTCTTTGTTTTTCAGGAGAATATTACGCCGACGAAGTGATGAAAAAATTAGTGGGACAAGGCGGGCTTGTTGCTTATCTTGGAACAAATGATGCAAGAATAGTGGAAGAAAAGATAGAGAACGGCGATGAAAGAGCTGCGGTTGTTTACGATGCGATGGCTTATCAGGTTGCAAAAGAGATCGGTTCAGCAAGTACAGTGCTGCACGGTCAGGTAGATGCGATCATTCTTACTGGCGGACTGGCTTTTGGTAAAGAGTTCGTAAAAAATATTACAGACCGTGTCGAATGGATTTCAGACTGTATTATTCAGCCTGGAGAGAATGAACTTCAAGCGTTAGCAGAGGGCGGACTTCGTGTTTTAAGAAATGAAGAGCAGGCGAAGGAATATCCTGGAGGGAAAACTCCTGCAGAACTGCCTTTGGATTAACAGCAAAAGGAGATATGAGCGATGTCAAAAGATTTTGATTTGGTCATATTGGGCGGAGGAACGGGCGGCTATGTAGCCGCCATCCGTGCTGCTCAATTAGGAAAAACAGTAGCGGTTGTAGAAAAAGGAAAGCTTGGCGGGACTTGCTTACATAGAGGCTGTATCCCTAGTAAAGCATTGCTTAGAAGTGCTGAAGTTTATAAGACTGCTAAAAAAGCTGCGGACTTTGGTGTGGATATTGAAGGGTTAGGCCTAAACTTTGCAAAAATGCAGGAACGTAAACAATCAATTGTTAATCAGCTTCATATGGGTGTTCAAAGCCTCATGAAGAAAGGAAAAATTGAAGTATACGAGGGAACTGGACGCATTCTCGGTCCATCCATTTTTTCACCTATGCCAGGGACAGTATCTGTTGAATTTAATGATGGCACTGAAAATGAAATTTTAATCCCGCAAAATGTAATCGTTGCCACGGGTTCAAGACCTCGTTCATTGCCAGGTCTAGAGATTGACGGTAAATATGTTATGTCAAGTGATGAAGCTCTTGAAATGGAAACATTGCCCGTTTCCATTTTAATCGTTGGCGGCGGTGTAATTGGGATTGAGTGGGCATCCATGCTTAATGATCTAGGTGTAGAAGTGACGGTACTGGAATATGCGGACCGAATTGTACCGACTGAAGACGAAGAAATTTCTAAAGAAGCAGCTCGTGTTTTAAAGAAAAAAGGTATAAAACTCGTTACATCAGCTAAAGTTCTTCCAGATACATTAGAAAAAGGCAAAGAAGTTATGATTTCTGCGGAGCATAAAGGGGAAACAAAACAGTTTTCGGCTGAAAAAATGCTTGTGTCTGTTGGCCGTCAAGCAAATACAGAAGGTATCGGCTTAGAGAACACCACCATAAAGGTTGAAAACGGATACATTTTAACGAATGAATTTTTCCAGACGGCAGAAAGCCATATTTATGCGATTGGTGATGTGATTGGCGGTCTTCAGCTTGCGCACGTTGCATCTCATGAGGGAATAACGGCCGTAGAACATTTATGCAACCTAAAACCTGAACCGATAAATTACGACAACATTTCAAAATGTATCTACTCCAGCCCAGAAATGGCAAGTGTAGGACTTACTGAAAAACAAGCCAAAGAACAAGGCTTCAATGTTAAAGTTGGAAAGTTTCCATTTAAAGCAATCGGTAAAGCACTAGTGTATGGTGAGAGTGACGGCTTTGTAAAAATTGTAGCGAACAAGGATAATGATGATCTATTAGGTGTTCATATGATTGGTCCTCATGTAACAGATATGATATCTGAAGCCGGACTTGCAAAAGTATTAGATGCAACACCATGGGAAATGGCACATACCATTCACCCTCATCCATCTTTATCTGAAGTTTTTGGTGAAGCTGGATTAGCAGTTGAAGGAAAAGCAATTCATTTTTAAGGGGGTAAAACCAATGGCAGAAATACGTCATGAACAATTGGGTTTAACAAACGAAGATGTTCTTCATATGTATAAAACAATGCTATTAGCAAGAAAAATTGATGAGCGTATGTGGCTTTTAAACCGTGCAGGTAAAATTCCTTTTGTTATCTCCTGCCAAGGCCAGGAGGCAGCACAAGTAGGTGCAGCTATGGCACTTGATAATGAAAAAGATTATGTATTGCCTTACTACCGCGATATGGGGGTTGTCTTACAATTTGGAATGACTGCAAAAGAATTAATGCTTTCAGGTTTTGCCAAAGCGGAAGATCCAAACAGCGGCGGTCGTCAGATGCCTGGACACTTTGGATCTAAAAGGCTGCGCATCGTAACTGGATCCTCTCCTGTTACAACGCAAGTTCCGCATGCAGTAGGAATTGCACTAGGCGGCAGAATGGAAGGAAACGATATTGTAACGTTCACTACATTTGGTGAAGGATCATCTAACCAAGGAGATTTCCACGAAGGTGCAAACTTTGCTTCCGTTCATAAGCTACCTGTGATCTTTATGTGTGAAAACAATAAGTATGCGATCTCAGTTCCTATTTCCAAACAGCTTGCTTGCAAAAACGTATCTGATCGTGCGATTGGCTATGGTATGCCTGGTGTTACAGTAGATGGAAATGATCCTCTGGCTGTATATGAAGCTGTTAAAGAAGCTGCAGATCGCGGACGGCGCGGAGAAGGTCCAACACTAATTGAAACAGTTGCTTATCGCTTAACGCCTCACTCTTCTGACGACGACGACAGAGCTTACAGAACACGTGAAGAAGTTGAAGAAGCAAAAGCGAAAGATCCTATCTACACGTTTACGGTTTACTTGAAAGAAAATGGCGTTCTAACGGATGAATTAGAGAAGCAAATTACAGAAGAAATTCAAAAAGAAGTGGATGAAGCTACAGAGTACGCAGAAAACGCTAAATATGCAGATGCTGAAAGCGCACTTCTTCACGTATACGCAGAGTAAAGGGGGAAAACAAGATGCCGATAATATCATATATTGATGCTGTCACTCAAGCGATCCGAGAAGAGATGCAGCGTGATAAGCGAGTTTTTGTTGTTGGAGAAGATGTTGGTGTACGCGGAGGAGTTTTCCGTGCAACTACAGGATTAATCGAAGAGTTTGGTGAGCAAAGAGTTATAGATGCTCCGCTTGCAGAATCTGCCATTGCGGGAGTAGGTATCGGTGCTGCTATGTATGGCATGCGTCCAATTGCTGAGATGCAATTTGCTGATTTTATTATGCCAGCTGTTAACCAAATCGTATCAGAAGCTGCAAAAATCCGTTATCGTTCAAACAATGACTGGTCTTGCCCGATTACGATTCGTGCTCCATACGGCGGCGGTGTACACGGTGCATTGTATCATTCACAATCAGTGGAAGCTTTGTTTGCTAATGTTCCAGGTTTGAAGATCGTTATGCCTTCCACTCCTTATGATGTAAAAGGTCTTTTGAAATCTGCTATTCGCGATGAAGATCCTGTTTTATTCTTTGAACATAAGCGAGCTTACCGATTAATTAAAGGAGAAGTTCCTGAAGAAGAATACACATTGCCTATCGGAAAAGCGGATGTTAAACGTGAAGGGGAAGACATTACCGTTATTACATACGGACTTTGTGTTCACTTTGCTCTTCAAGCGGCTGAGAAACTAGAGAAGGACGGAATATCTGCTCACGTACTTGATCTCCGTACCGTTTATCCACTGGACAAGGAAGCAATAATTGAAGCAGCTTCTAAAACGGGTAAAGTGCTTCTTGTTACGGAAGACAATAAAGAAGGAAGCATTATGAGTGAAGTTGCAGCAATCATTGCTGAAAACTGTCTGTTTGAACTAGATGCTCCTATTCAGCGTCTTGCTGGACCTGATGTACCTGCAATGCCTTATGCGCCGACGATGGAAAAACACTTTATGGTGAATCCTGATAAGGTAGAAAAAGCCATGAGAGAACTTGCGGCATTTTAACAAAAGGAGGGAACTTAAATGGCTACAGAACAAATTACAATGCCTCAGCTAGGGGAAAGTGTAACAGAAGGAACCATTAGTAAATGGCTTGTACAGCCAGGTGATACGGTAAAGAAATATGACCCATTAGCTGAAGTAATGACTGATAAAGTAAACGCAGAAGTCCCATCATCATTCAGTGGTACAATTAAAGAACTTGTTGCGGGAGAAGGAGACACGCTTTCTGTAGGAGAATTGATCTGCTACATCGATACAGAGGAGAGCGGCAGTGATACAGAACCTGCTTCTGTAAAAAATGAAGAAAAAACTTCTGATACACGTTCTGTCCCTGCAAGCAATGCAGCAGCGGCTCCTAAAAAAGATACAGCAGCAAGAGGGCGTTATTCGCCAGCTGTTGTCCGTATAGCTTCTGAGCACGGAATTGACTTAAACCAAGTTGAAGGAACAGGTCAAAGCGGGAGAATAACAAGAAAAGATCTGCAAAAAATTATTGATTCAGGTCAGATTCCAACTGCAGAAAGCCAACCAGCAGTTACACCTGCTCCAGCAGTATCTGAAATTAAGCAAGAAGCGGCTGCTCAACCAAAAGAAACTGCTTCTGGTATAAAACCAATTGCGGTTGAATCAATGCCAGGCGATATAGAGATTCCTGTTACAGGTATCCGTAAAGCGATCGCGCAAAACATGGTCCGTTCAAAACATGAAGCTCCTCATGCTTGGACGATGGTTGAAGTGGATGTGACAAATCTTGTTGAATACCGAAATTCTGTAAAAGGTGACTTTAAATCAAAAGAAGGCTATAACATTACTTTCTTGCCATTCTTTATTAAAGCAGTAGTAGAATCATTAAAAGAGTTCCCACAATTGAATTCTATGTGGGCTGGAGATAAGATCATTCAGAAGAAGGATATCAATATCTCGATCGCTGTAGCAACAGATGATGCGCTATATGTGCCTGTAATCAAGAATGCAGATGAGAAGTCGATCAAAGGAATAGCTCGTGATGTTAAAGAGCTAGCTGACAAAGTAAGAACAAATAAATTAGCAGGCGATGATATGAAAGGCGGCACATTTACAGTAAACAACACAGGTTCTTTTGGATCTGTTATGTCAACGCCGATTATTAACTATCCACAGGCTGCCATTCTTTCTGTTGAATCGATCGTAAAACGTCCTGTTGTTATGAATAACGGAATGATTGCGGTTCGTGATATGGTAAACCTATGTCTGTCACTTGATCATCGTGTACTTGATGGACTTGTATGCGGACGTTTCCTGGCACGTGTAAAAGAACGACTTGAAAGCATGACGAAAGAAAATACATCAATTTATTAAAAAAATTACAAAAAAGGGTTTATGCTGGTTTAAAACGGGGTAGAGATTAACATCAACACCTCCAAACCCCATAACCCCCTAAGAAAAGTGCCGTATATGTTACGGCATTTTTCTTTTTTATATTCCTTTTATTGAGTACAATAAGAAAGAAAGGAGCTGATGTAATGAATTTTCAATTTAATTTATTTAATGATGCAGTAGAAACGGCTCGTAAAGAAATGGCTGAAGCTGGCTATACACAGCTTTTTAAGCCGGAAGACGTAGAAGAAGCATTTAGTAAAGAAGGTACAACACTTGTTATGATTAACTCCGTTTGCGGATGTGCAGGAGGAATCGCCCGTCCAGCGGCTTCATATTCTGTAAAACAAGATTTGCGGCCTGATCATCTCGTTACAGTTTTTGCTGGGCAGGATAAAGAAGCAACAGAAATAGCGCGATCTTATTTTACAGGTTATCCGCCGTCCTCTCCTTCTTTTGCTTTATTAAAAGATGGTGAAATCAAAATGATGGTTGAACGTCATGAAATCGAAGGACACGAACCGATGGAAGTTGTAAATAAATTAAGAAGTGCTTTTGAAGAGTATTGTAAAAAAGAAGCATAAAAAGATATACAGCTGCCTGAATCTGGTTTTTCATCCAGACTGAAGGCGGTTTTTTTTGTTTCAAAAAGATTTACAGGTCTTCAAAAATATTTATAAGTCCTCAAAATTTTTTATAAGTCTTCAAAAATATTTATAAGTCCTCAATAAAATTTATAAGTCTTTACTTTTTTCGTGCTAATTTCCTATTACTTTTCACGAGTCATGGCTGTTTTTACAGCCCAGAAGTATGATTCATGAAAAAGGATTCGTTTCGCTTCATCAAGATTCATCCATACAAGTTCATGATCAACCTCTACTGGAGGTTTTACATATTCTCCAAAACAACATGCATAAAAATACCCATTATTCATTATGTACTCATTTTGTCTTGACTGAAAATATTGTTTTGCATTTCCAATATAACGTTCAATATTTATTCGAAAACCTGTTTCTTCAACGCATTCCCTCATAAGACACAACTTTTGTTCTTCAGTTTCCTTCATTCCTCCACCTGGCAGAAAGCCTCTTCCGTTCTGTACCATAATGGCAACTTTTTCTTTCTCACCATCCCAAATGACGGCATAAACGGCGTCTCTTTTACGATAGGCGGCCCCAGGTATTACCTCACCAAACTCCATAAACCCACATCCTTCTATGAATAAAAATACATTCAGAATTATTAAAATACTTAATTTTGCATATTTATGTGTTAATATTCATTTTAACGAATAAATATAACTACTTTTAGATAGGGGATACGCAAAAATGAAACGCAATTTCTTAAGCATTTATTTTATCATAATCATCGCCATTTTAGCTGGGTGCGGTGCAGTGGAAGAAAAAAGTACTTCTGAAACAGGAAGTGAATCGTCAGGGGAAAAATTAATCATGGCTACATCCGCAGATTATCCGCCATATGAATTTGTTGATACGGCTAAAGGCGGGGATATCGTTGGTTTTGATATTGATGTAGCTGATCATATTGCAAAAGAATTAGGATATGAAATCGAGATCAAAGATATGGATTTTAATGGTCTTATTCCAGCACTGGACAGCGGAAAGGCTGACTTTGTGATCGCAGGAATGACACCTAACGAAGAGCGTAAAAAAACAGTAGATTTTTCAGATGAATATTATGCAGCTCAACAGTTAATCGTTACAAAAGATAAAGCAATCAAGTCGGCAGATGACCTCGAAGGAAAAACATTAGGGGTTCAACTGGCTTCTATTCAGGAAAAGGAAGCGGATAAGCTGTTAAAAGAACATTCGTTCAAGGTTGTTCAACGCAATAAAGTAACTGAGTTGGTTCAAGAAATGAAATCAAACCGTGTCGATGCAGCCATTATTGAGGATGCAGTAGCTTATGAGTTTCTAAAGAAAAATAAAGAACTTTCATCATTCGCTTTGCCGAACACAGACGCTGCGGGATCTGCCATTGCATTTCCCAAAGACAGCGAACTTACAAGTGAATTCAACAAAGAGTTAAATAAAATGAAAGAAGACGGCACGTTGGACAAGCTTGTAGAAAAATGGTTCGGAGTGAATAAATAGAAGAGAAAGAGAGTGATAGGCATGAACTTGGATTTTGCCCAGCTTGTGCCTTCTATTCCTTATATAACGTATGGAATATGGGTAACGTTGCAGTTTGTGGCTGTATCTTTAGTACTTGGTTTTTTATGGGGAACAGTACTTTCCCTTTTTAAGATAGGCAAGATAGCAATTTTACGGTGGTTTGCTGATGCATATACCTCCGTATTTAGAGGAACACCACTAATTTTACAGATGCTTATCATCTATTATGCAGTTCCGCAGCTAACAGGGATGGATATCGGGGCTTTTGCGGCAGGTGTACTCACATTTGCGCTTAATTCCGCAGCATATATTTCGGAAATCATACGTGCTGGGATCAATGCTGTTGATAAAGGACAAAAAGAAGCAGCTCTTGCATTAGGCATACCATATCAGACTATGATGCTGAAGATTATCCTGCCTCAAGCGATGAAAAATATTTTGCCGGCACTTATGAATGAATTCATTACACTCACAAAAGAATCAGCTATCGTTTCTGTTATTGGTGCGCTTGATATTATGAGACGTGCTCAAATTGTTGGAGCAAGCAACTATCGATTCTTTGAACCACTTCTACTTGCAGGTTTGATCTATTATCTGCTTGTTATGCTCTTGACATTAGCAGGGCGTATGATGGAGAGGAGGCTCGCGAAAAGTGATTGATGTTACTGGATTAAAAAAAAGCTTTGGAAGCAACGAAGTATTAAAAGGCATCACAACAAAAATCAACAAAGGTGAAGTCATCGCTGTAATCGGGCCATCAGGGTCTGGAAAATCAACGTTCCTCCGCTGTTTAAATCTGCTTGAAACTCATAATGGGGGTTCAATCAAATTAGATGGCAAAGAGACCGGACAGCTAGAAAACCACCTGCGCAAAAAGGTCGGAATGGTATTTCAGCACTTTAATCTATTTCCTCATTTAACGGTTTTAGAAAACATTACATTTGCTCCGCAGCAAGTACTGAAAATAAAGAAAAAAGAAGCTGAAAAAGAGGCTCTTGAATTACTAAATGCAGTAGGACTTGCAGACAAGGCGGATGCCTATCCATCAAGACTCTCCGGCGGACAAAAACAGCGTGTAGCCATTGCAAGGGCACTTGCTATGAAACCGGAAATTATGCTGTTTGACGAACCGACTTCAGCACTTGATCCAGAGATGGTAAAAGAAGTGCTTCAAGTTATGAAGAACCTGGTTAAGACAGGAATGACTATGGTTATCGTTACGCATGAGATGGGTTTTGCAAAAGAAGTAGCAGACCGTATACTTTTTATGGATGATGGAAGATTGGTAGAAGATGAAAAGCCAGCTGTGTTTTTTGAGAATCCGAAAACAGAGAGAGCACAAGTTTTCTTAGAAAAAGTGCTATAATGAACAACAAGGACTTCATGCGAGGTCCTTTTTTTGGTTCTTAAAGGGTAATTAAAGTTATTGAATATGGGAAAAGATGAAGAAAGTACTCAGAAAGAAGGCGTCAAGTCATGAAATTTACGATTGGATATCGGACGTTGAAAACAGCCATTGGTGCTGGTCTTGCTATTGCGATTGCGGAATGGCTAAAGCTCGACTTTTATACATCAGCCGGTATATTAACTATTCTATGTATTAAGGTTACGAAAAAACGCTCAGTCATTAGTTCATGGGAGCGGTTTGCCGCATGCCTCCTCGGTATTGTTTTTGCTGCTGTATTTTTCACGCTGATCGGACATCAATTTTATGCACTAACATTATTACTGCTCTTATTTATTCCGACATTGGTCGCATTTAATCTTAAAGAAGGAATTATCACATCCTCTGTTATCATTCTGCATTTTTATATGCTTCAAAAACTTTCATGGTCGATTGTTTTGAATGAAGTAAGTATAATTGTGATCGGAATCGGCATGGGTCTAATCATGAATTTGTATATGCCTTCAATGGAGAAGACATTGTTAAACATGCAAAAAGAAATGGAGAACAAATATAAAAAAATATTTTATGAGTTCCATCTTTACCTTGCGCATAACCGTCATGAATGGGATGGAAGGGAAATAACGGAATGTGCTGAATTAATCGCGAAAGCCAAAAGTCTTGCGTTTCGAGATGTTGAAAATCATTTCTTGCGTTATGAAAATCAGTATTATCATTATTTTAAAATGAGAGAAAAACAGTTTGAGATCATTCAGCGGATGCTTCCGATCATTTCATCTATTGATAAATCATATATTCAAGGAGAAAAATTAGGCGAATTTTTCGGGCGTTTAGGAGCAGCAGTGCACCCGGGAAATACGGCAGCACTATTTTTAGATGAACTTCAAAAAATGAGACAGGAATTCCGGGAAATGCACCTGCCGAAAGACAGACAGGAATTTGAGACACGATCTAAATTGTATCAGCTTCTTCAAGATATTGAGGATTATCTGCTTATAAAAAAGAAATTTAAAAAACATGACGATTCAGCTTATGAGTCACCCTGAAATATCAAATACTAAGAAAAAAGAACAGGGTGAATGCCATGATAAACATCAAAGTTGTTTTTCTTCTGCTTTTATCACCTATGTGGCCGTTAGGAAATGCCGAAGAGCTTGGAGATCCATACATTATCGTTAACAAAGCAAATAACAAATTGGCATATATTGAAGAAGGAAAAATTTCAGAAGTCTATAAAGTAGCCACTGGCAAATCGAATGATTTAACCCCTGAAGGAGAATTCACAATAACTGTAAAAGCAGTGGATCCTTATTATCGAAAAAAGGACATCCCAGGTGGAGATAAATCAAACCCGCTCGGGACACGCTGGATTGGATTTGATGCTAATAACACAGATGGACGTACATTTGGAATTCATGGAAACAACAATCCTTCAGCTATCGGAAGATTTGTGACAGCAGGCTGTATCAGAATGTATGAAAAAGATGTTCAGAAGTTATATAACAAGATTAGGATAGGAACTAAGATAAAAGTAGTTAGAACACAAAAAAGTTTTCAGGAATATGCAGCAGAAGGTGAATAATGAAAAACCCCAGTCGACCGGAAGACTGGGGTTTTCGTTTAAATTCTTTAATTATAAAAATAATGCAACTCCAGTTAACAGACTGCTTAATACAAGAGAAATAATCATAATATATACAATCGTTTTCATCATTTTTTGAGACACAGCAAATTCCCCTCCTATAGCTTTTCCTCTTTAATTGTAACGTGTTTATTCGGCATAAACAAGAATTCCATTAAGCAGCGCCTTGCAATTTTCGTCGAAAATTTGTGGATACAAGCAGGAAAAAGCGCTTTCAAAACGAAAGATGTTATGTTGAGAATATTTTTCTTTGTTAAACAGGAGGCCTCTAATGGATAAACAACAGCGATTAAAGAACTGGGAAGAAAAAACAGAGCAGTCAATGAATAGATTTCCTGAACGAAAAGAACGGTTTCATACATCTTCGGATATTGAAATTCAGCGCCTTTATGGTGCCGAGCAAGAAAACTACCCTTTTGAATCTTTAGGACTTCCGGGAGAATATCCATACACAAGGGGTTCTCAGCCTACGATGTATAGAGCCAGGTTCTGGACGATGAGACAATATGCAGGCTTTGGTTCTGCAGAAGAGACGAATAAACGTTTTCGCTATTTATTAGAGCAAGGTCAAACCGGTCTCTCTGTTGCTTTTGATCTTCCGACACAGATCGGATATGACTCGGATCATCCTATGGCCCGGGGGGAAGTTGGGAAAGTTGGAGTCGCTATAGATTCATTAGAAGACATGGAAGCTCTTTTAAAGGATATCCCGCTCGATAAAGTCAGTACATCAATGACAATCAATGCACCTGCTTCCGTACTTCTGGCCATGTATATTGCAGTTGCTGAAAAGCAGGGAATAGGAGCAGAAAAGCTTTCTGGTACGATTCAAAATGATATTTTGAAAGAATACATCGCCCGCGGCACATATATCTTTCCGCCAAAGCCATCCATGCGCTTAATTACTGACATTTTTGCCTATTGTCAGTCACATGTACCAAAATGGAACACCATTAGTATATCTGGCTATCATATTAGAGAAGCAGGAGCCAATGCGGCTCAGGAACTGGCTTTTACAATCGCTAATGGACTGGCATATGTGGATGCAGCAATTGAAGCAGGTTTGAACATCGATGATTTTGCACCCCGATTAGCATTCTTCTTTAATGCTCATAACCAATTCTTTGAAGAGGTTGCTAAGTTCAGAGCAGCAAGAAGAATGTGGGCTAAATTAATGAAAGAACATTATGGTGCCGTCAATCCAAAATCCTGGCAGCTTCGTTTTCATACACAAACAGGCGGATCAACGCTTACTGCACAGCAGCCGGATAATAATATTGTCAGAGTTACAACACAGGCATTGTCTGCGGTTCTGGGAGGAACACAAAGCCTCCATACGAACTCAAGAGATGAAGCACTTGCGCTTCCAACAGAAGATTCTGCAAGAATAGCTCTACGTACCCAGCAGATTCTGGCTCACGAAACAGGTGTAGCGGATACGGTAGACCCTCTTGCAGGTTCTTATTACGTAGAAAACCTTACGGATGAGCTTGAGAGAAAAGCGAACGAATACATTGAGAAAATAAAGCAGATGGGCGGAGCAGTTTCGGCTGTTGAACAAGGATATATGCAGCGTGAAATTCACCATACTTCTTATGAAACCCAAAAGAGAATCGAAAGCGGTCAGGAAATTATCGTTGGTATGAACAAATTTACAATGGATAATGAACCGCAGCCTGAACTTTTAAGAGTTGATCCAGAGCTGGGAGAAAAACAGAAAGAGAAACTGAAATTGTTAAAGTCTGATAGAGATCAAAACCGAGTGAGCGCTCAGTTAGAAATGCTTAGATCGGCAGCCAAAGGACCGGGAAATTTAATGCCTGTCATTTTAGAATGTGTGAAATCCTATTGTACAGTGGGAGAAATATGTGGTGTGCTTCGTGAAGAATTTGGAGAATACACCGGCGTCTAAGAAATAGGAGGAGTGGAGAGAGATGAAAAAAACAATTCGTGTTTTAATTGCTAAGCCAGGACTTGATGGTCATGACCGGGGAGCACTCGTAATTTCTCAAGCTTTAAGAGATTATGGCATGGAGGTCATCTATACAGGATTAAGGCAGACACCCGAACAGATTGCAGCTGCTGCTGTTCAGGAAGATGTAGATGCGATTGGCTTATCCTGTCTTTCAGGTGCTCATAATGAGCTTTTCCCAGAAGTCATGCGGCTGCTTCTGGAAAGAGGCGCAGAAGATATTATTGTCGTTGGGGGTGGAGTGATTCCATGGGAAGACATCCCTTTCTTAGAGTCAAAGGGAATAAAAAAAGTATTCACACCGGGAACGCCGACGATCGAAACGGCTAAATTTATTGAGAAAGCAGTTTATGAACGCGATGGGATCTCTTCAGCAACATCGAAAGCAACTCCACCCGAAAGAATCGATCATATCGGTATCGCTGTATCATCACTTGATGAATCATTGCCATTTTACGTGAACCAGCTGGGATTGACTCTTGAAGCAATCGAGGAAGTTCCTTCGCAAAAAGTAAAAGTTGCTTTTCTAAAAATTGGGGATACAAGGCTCGAGTTGCTAGAAGCTATGTCAGTAGACAGTCCGATCGCTCAATTCATTGAGAAGCGGGGTCATGGCGTCCACCATGTTGCTTTAGGCGTTACAAATATTCAAGAACGGATCAACGAATTAAAAGCCGGCGGCATTAAAATGATTCAAGAAACACCTGTGATCGGTGCAGGCGGTGCTCAAGTTGCATTTATGCATCCTTCATCTACCCATAAAGTGCTGTTTGAACTTTGTGAGAAGAGTAAAAAGGAGGAAGCTTAAAAATGGACATCTATGAAAAAATTAACGAACTCTACGAAAAAAAGACAGAGATTGAATTAGGCGGCGGAGATGACCGCATTGATAAGCAGCATGATCGTGGAAAGCTGACTGCACGAGAACGTATTGATCTATTATTGGATGAAGGAACGTTTGTTGAACTGAATCCTTTTATGGAACACCGCACTCATGACTTCGGGCTTTCTGGGATGAAAGCACCTGGAGAAGGAGTTGTGACAGGCTATGGAAAAATTCATGGCCGTCCTGTTTACTTATTTGCACAGGATTTCACAGTGTTTGGCGGTGCGCTAGGTGAGATGCACGCCAAAAAAATTGCTGCCGTCATGGATCTTGCAGCTAAGAACGGCACTCCTTTTATCGGTCTGAATGATTCAGGAGGAGCACGTATCCAGGAAGGTGTTATGTCACTCGATGGGTACGGACACATCTTTTACAGAAACAGCATCTATTCAGGTGTAATTCCACAAATTTCAGTTATTATGGGGCCTTGTGCCGGAGGGGCAGTCTATTCCCCTGCTATTACCGATTTTGTTTTTATGGTGGAAAAGACGAGTCAGATGTTTATCACAGGACCAAAAGTAATTGAGACCGTGACAGGTGAGAAAATTTCATCTGAAGATTTAGGCGGTGCAGAAGTACACGGATCTAAAAGCGGTAATGCCCATTTTACTGCACCTTCTGAAGCTGAAGTGCTAGAAGATGTTAGAAGATTAATTTCATATCTTCCGCAGAATAATAAAGAGAAAACACCTGTTTTACCTTGGGGTGATGAACAGGATGACCGTCCGGAATTAACGGAGATCATTCCGTTTGATTCAACGAGACCGTATGATGTTCGAACGGTAATTAACGAAGTAGTCGATAAAGGCTCATTTATGGAAGTACACGCCCAATTTGCAAGAAATATTGTTGTAGGTTTTGCAAGAATCAAGGGTGAAGTGATAGGATTAGTATGTAATCAGCCAAAAGTCATGGCTGGAGGACTTGATATTGATTCATCTGATAAAGCATCCCGTTTTATACGGCTATGTGATTCATTTAACATTCCTATTATCACATTTGAAGATGTAACTGGATTTTTCCCTGGCGTTAAACAAGAACACGGTGGGATTATCCGGCACGGAGCTAAAATTTTATATGCGTACTCGGAAGCTACCGTGCCTAAAATCACGATTATTCTTCGTAAAGCCTATGGCGGAGCATATGTTGCACTTAATAGTAAATCAATCGGTGCAGACCTCGTTTTCGCGTGGCCAAACGCGGAAATTGCAGTAATGGGGCCTCAAGGAGCTGCTAATATTATCTTCGCAAGAGAAATTGAGAACAGTGAAGACCCTGAAAAAACGAGAGCTGCTAAGATAGAAGAGTACCGTACGAAATTTGCTAATCCTTACATTGCAGCTGCAAATGGAATGGTTGATGATGTGATTGATCCGAGAGAAACAAGAATCAAGTGTATTCAGGCGTTGGACATGCTGCGCAACAAGAGTGAACACCGACCATACAAAAAGCATGGAAATATACCACTATAAGAAACGAGGGAATACATAATGGTAAACGCGGACCGTTTATTAAACGAGTTTTTGGAGCTCGTTCAAATTGATTCTGAAACAAGATACGAAAAAGAAATTTCTATTGTACTCAAGAAAAAGTTTGAAGAGCTTGGGTTAGAAGTTTATGAAGATGATGCAGAATCTAAGACAGAGCACGCAGCTGGAAATCTGATCTGTACGCTAAAAGGAAACAAAGAGGGAGCAGATACGATCTATTTTACTTCCCATATGGATACAGTCACTCCAGGTAATGGAATA
The DNA here is from genome assembly GCF_023715445.1 of Fictibacillus nanhaiensis. Classification (GTDB taxonomy): domain Bacteria; phylum Bacillota; class Bacilli; order Bacillales; family Fictibacillaceae; genus Fictibacillus; species Fictibacillus nanhaiensis_D. Next base: position 541,245 of record NZ_JAMBOD010000001.1, on the reverse strand, counting down.
AAGCCTTCTATTAAAGATGGCTATGTTGTAACAGATGGTACAACTATACTTGGCGCTGATGATAAAGCAGGTCTTGCTGCCATGTTTGAAGCGATTAAAGTTCTAAAGGAACAAAATATTTCTCATGGCGATATTCAGTTCATCATCACGGTCGGAGAAGAATCAGGATTAGTTGGCGCCAAGGCAATGGATACTTCTAAAATCACAGCAAAATATGGCTTCGCACTAGACAGTGATGGACCTGTCGGCGATATTATTGTAGCAGCTCCAACACAGGCAAAAGTAAGAGCAAAGATCTTTGGTAAGTCTGCGCATGCTGGTGTTGCCCCTGAAAAGGGTGTATCTGCTATTACCATTGCTGCTAAAGCGATTTCCCGAATGCCTCTTGGCAGAATTGATGAAGAGACGACAGCAAATATTGGTCATTTTCATGGCGGAGGACACGGAGAACAAACAAACATCGTTTGCGACACGGTGTTCGTTTTGGCAGAAGCACGTTCTTTAATTCATGAAAAAATGGAAGCACAAACTCAGAAGATGAAAGAAGCTTATGAATCTGCGGCTGCTGAAATGGGTGGACGTGCAGATGTGCAAATTGAAGTCATGTATCCCGGATTTAAATTTAGTGACGGAGATCATGTTGTTGAGGTTGCCAAAAAAGCAGCAGAGAAAATCGGCCGCCCTCACAAGCTTCTTCACAGCGGCGGCGGAAGCGATGCAAATATTATCGCTGGCCATGGCATCCCAACGGTTAATCTCGCTGTTGGATATGAAGAGATTCATACTACGAATGAAAGAATGCCAATAGAAGAACTGACTAAAACGGCAGAGATGGTGCTTGCAGTTATTGACGTTGCTTCAGGAAATGAATAGGGATGACGAAACTTGGCGAAAAATCGCCAAGTTTTTGTTTTTATATAGGTCATGCTGCCTGTTTTTGTCATAAAAATTAACAAATTGAGGTTTTAAAGTTGACAGTCTATTTAAGCTTTATGTAAGATATTTTTATCGCATAAAAGAAAATATTGGAAATTATTTAAAATCTTATTTCGGGGGAGGAAATGGGATGAGTCAATTATCGGATACGCATATGATGATTAATTATATGCGTGGAGTGTATAAAGTTTTGGAAGAAGATTGGCAAAAATCAGCCAAAACGATCGGATTAACACAAGCAGAACAGCATATTCTATGGATTGTTTCTCTTGAAGAGGATATTACGATCTCTAAGATTGCATACTACGGATTATGGGATGTTTCAACTGTTATGCAAGTTATCAAAAGGTTAAAAGACAAAGGTCTCGTAAAATTAGAGAAAAAGAACGACGACCGCCGTATCTCTTATGTTTACTTAACTGAAAAAGGGATTGAGAAACATAAGGACTCTAAAAGCTTTAATTGCCAAATATATAATTTCCTTCAAGAGTGGCTTGAAGATGGAAACAAACAAGAATTTTATAAAGATCTTATTCAATTACATAAAGATTTAAACAAGCATTTTCACGGTGAAGAATTTGTGGACTGGGTTGAAGATACGGGTAAGAGGCTTCATGAGGCAAGGTAGATACCTTGTCTTTTTCTTTTGTTTTTAAAGCGCGTCCGCTAACATATACTAATAAACATAGTTTCAGAAAAAAGGAGTTTTCATGTTGTTTCAATCTCCTGTGTCTAAAAGAAGAATCATATTCCACGTTGACATGAACAGCTTCTATGCGTCTGTTGAAATGGCTGAAAATCCTGACCTGCGAGGAAAACCTCTAGCTGTAGCAGGGAATGTGGAAGAGCGGAAAGGCATTATCGTAACGTGCAGTTATGAAGCGAGAGAAAAAGGTGTAAAGACCACAATGCCTTTATGGCAGGCCAGGAAGCTTTGTCCAAATTTAATCGTAGTTCCTCCCGACTTTGAAACCTATAAAATTTATTCTGTCCGCATGTTTCAGCTATTACAGGAATATACAGGATGGGTGGAACCAGTTTCCATTGATGAAGGTTATATGGATGTGACTGAATGTAAAGAACCGCTGAAGATTGCCGCAGAGATCCAAAAGAGGCTGCTCCTTGAGTTGAAACTGCCTTGTTCGATTGGAATTGGACCAAATAAATTTTTGGCAAAGATGGCTTCTGATATGAAAAAACCGATGGGCATCACCGTCTTAAGAAAAAGAGATCTTTCTCAAAAACTATGGCCGTTAAAAGTAGGAGAACTGCATGGGATCGGGAAGAAAACAGAAGAGAAGCTAAATAAATATGGAATTATTACGGTTAAAGATTTAGCAGAGGCGGCTGATTATGAGCTTAAGCAGCGTTTTGGCATCAATGGCTTAAAAATGAAGGAAAGAGCTAATGGGATCGATCCGCGCCCGGTAGACCCCAGCTCTGCAAGTGATTACCGGTCCATCGGTAGTTCTACAACACTCAGTGAGGATATTATAAGTTCAAGTGAAGCAGAGCCCGTTTTTAAAAGACTTGCTGATAAAGTTACCAGCCGTCTGAAAACGAAAGGATATGTGGCTTTGACGATAGCAATCACAATAAGATACAGCGACAGAAAAACGATAACAAGAAGCAAAATGCTTGCGAATGCTACTCAAGAGCCGAAAGAGATTTATCAAAATGCAATAAAACTCTTTAATCAGCACTGGAACAAGGAGCCGGTACGGCTGCTTGGAATTACTGCAACAGAGGTTATGGAAAAGGAGAACGCTACCTATCAGCTTGATTTATTCTCTGTTGAAAAAAATGAAAAAGAAGCACTGCTGCATGATGTTCTCTCTTCAATTGAAAGAAAACATGGTGAAGGAATAATTAAAAGGGGAAAAAATTAACAGGAGCGGGATTTATAATGATCCATAAAAATAATGTGGCAAGGACGGGCATTTTAATTATCGTTTTTATGGTATTCTTTTTTCTGTTTGCTTTTCTGTATAAGAAGCCATTTATTGAAGTTGTGGATGTTTGGTCAATGAAGAATGTGTCTGACTTGCATCAATCAGGATTGAACTCGTTCTTTATATTCATCACCAATTCAGCTTCCCGACCCTATCAATATGGAATTCTCATTTTCTTTTCGATAATTTGGCTTCTGGCCGAAAAAAAATGGAAAGAGCCATTGGTTTTGTGGGTATGTTTGATTGGGGTAAGATACGGAAATCATTGGTTTAAAATATCATTTGAGAGAATCAGACCCGAATTTGAACGGGTAATTGAAATAAACGGCTACAGCTTTCCGAGCGGCCACGCCATGATCTCGATAGCTTTTTTTGGGATGCTGTCTTATTTACTCGTTCAAAATTATAAAATCCTGCATTCGTATAAGGAACTCGTCTATGGCCTTACCGTTTTATTCGTTTTTCTTGTGGGATTCAGCCGTGTATATTTAGGTGTTCATTATCCTACTGATGTATTAGGAGGATATCTTGCGGGAGGGACATGGCTGCTTTTATGTGTGTTGCTTTATGAATTGTTAAAGACCAGATGGACGGATAAAGAATCATAGCCGTTTGCCGGATTTTGTCGACTTGTGGTTATCTTGTGTTTTTTCGTGGGATTATGGTTATTTCCCGTGGGATTATCATCAATCATAAAAAAAGCTGGCATCACATCCTAGAAGTTCGGTGTAGATGCCAGTTTTTTATCTTTTTTATCTCATTATTACCAGCCACGCTCATACTGTTTCGGGCTTTGTATGTCTATTCCTAAATCTTCAGCGGCTGATCGCGGCCAATATGGATCTTTTAAAAACTCCCTGCCAATAAAAATCAGATCCGCTCTTTCATTTTGCAGAATTTCTTCTGCTTGGCGTCCTGTTGTGATTAATCCGACTGCTGCTGTGGCGATATCTGCAGAATTCCTGATCTTGTCTGCGAAAGGCACCTGGTAGCCAGGGTAAACGTTAATTTTTGCCGGTACAACTGCTCCAGAACTGCAGTCGATTAAATCTACTCCGTCTTCTTTCATCCATGAAGCATAAGTTACATAGTCTTCTGGAGTGTTTCCTTCTGGATGGTAATCATTTGCTGAAATTCTTACAAATAACGGTCCATCCCATTCAAGTCTGACGGCAGCAATGATTTCTTGTAGGAACCGGTATCTTTTTTGCTGATTCCCTCCATAGGAGTCTGTTCTTCTATTAGATAGCGGAGATAAGAATTCATTAATCAGATATCCATGTGCTCCATGGATTTCAATAATATCAAAGCCGGCAGATTTTGCTCTTTTAGCAGCAGCTCTAAATTGATTCACTGTTTCTTCAATCTGCTCTAGAGTCATTTCTTCCGGAGTTTTCATTTTATCTGAAAACGCAATGGTGGATGGCGCGATAATCGGTCCGTCAATCATGGCTTTCCGGCCAGCATGCGCAATTTGTATAGCAGCTTTCGAGCCGTTATCCTGAATAGATTTTACGAGAGCTGACAGGCCATCGATATGGCTGTCGTCCCAGATGCCGAGATCTTCCGGACTTATTCTTCCTTGAGGACTTACCGCTGCTGCTTCAGTCATGATTAATCCGGTTTGTCCGACTGCTCTGGACGTATAATGAGTCAGATGCCACGGTGTTACTATTCCATCTTGTTCGTAGCATGAATACATGCACATAGGGGACATAACAATTCGGTTTTTTAAAGTAACTCCCCGAATCGTAAACGGTTCAAATAATAACGGTTGAATAATAAACATCTCCTTTATCTTTTTAACAAAGAAAAGCTAAGTTCAATTTCATTGTAAAACGAATTACCGCCATTTTTGAAGAAATCTGCCTTTAGGCGGAGGACCGTCACCATGCCGAACTTTTCTGGCGACTATTGGATAGTCGGTAATAATGGCTTCGATGCCCCACTCAAAAAAGTAAGCCATCCACTTTTGGCTGTTCACAGTGTAAGGACGTATCGGTATATTATGGCGTTTAAATCCTTCCAAAATGTAGGGATGCAGTGATTTGTAATTTGGATGAGCGGATTGTGAGCATACGGCCTTTACATACTCCCAGGGCTCAAAAAGACCTGAAGAGTAAAGTGGTGCCGTTTCTATGTACGGGTTCATCTTCCGGATTTTAACTAGGCTGTAATGATTAAAAGATGAAATGACCGTCCGTTTCTCCATGCCATATTGATGAAGGAGCTGCAATGTTTTTTCTTCAAGACCGCCATATTCAATTACGTTATTTTTCAACTCAATATTAAGAAGCATCGGAAGAGGAGCAATCCATTCTAAAAACATTTGCAGCGATGGTATAGGTTCGCGGCAAAACTTCTTTGAAAACCAGCTTCCTGCATCGATCTTTGCAAGTTCTTCATATGTATATGAAAAAACATTTCCTTTTGCATTGGTTGTACGGTCCAGTTTTTCATCATGGATAATAACAGGAACGCCATCTTTAGAAAGCTGTACATCCAATTCAATGCCGTCTGCGCCGTCATCATTTGCTTTTCTAAATGCAGCCATCGTGTTCTCAGGACAATCTTTGCTAGAGCCTCTATGGGCAAAAATATATGTCATATAAATGAGCTCCTTCCTGAACCGTTCATACAGTTTTATAGATAGTATAGGTGAAAATAATCGGGAAGGGAAATGAAAGAAACCCCTCCTTACGCAAGGAGGGGCGGAGATTATTTTCGTCGTTTTAGCCGTTTCTTTTTTTCTGAAGGTTTATGTTCTTCTACGTTGGCGCCTTTTTCGGTTAACCAGCGGATAAAAACAAGCTCTTTTTCTGTAAGAGAGCGTTTCGTGAATTTTTCAAACTGAACACGCAATTCAAGGTATCTTTGGGAAATTTCCGTTTGTGTCAAATAAATCCCTCCCTAAATCTAGCTCTTCATTAAATGATAAAAGCCTAGGCCAGGACTTGTCAATTTTTTCTAATCGCCAATTTTTGCAGAAAAAACAAGGTTTTTGGAGCAAAATAAACAAAAGGAGCTGGTTGAAAATGAAAATTTTCCTTAAATTAAGTCCGCTGCTGTTAACAGGTTTTCTTTTAACTACATTTGTCCCACCTGCTGTGGAGGCGGCTTACCCTGACATGCAGGAGCCCGCTTATGCAAAGTGGGGGAGACTGGCTGTTTTTGAAACGGGAAAACGGTACCCAGATTACGATATTGTTGATTATTTATATACGGGTCGAAATTTGGCTCAAAATGAAGATATTGTCGAAAAGTTTAAGCTGTTGCTAAAAAAAGGTTCATCTGAAAAAGGAGTTATTGTCACAATTACGCTGACTCCAAGCGGTGTATTTAAAAATATTTCCTTTCAAGAAACTGATCAATGAACCTATTTTATGTTTCCTAATTCTTCAGAACGTTTTACAGCTTTTTTAATACACGCTAAAAAAGCATCATGGACCTGATATTGATCAAGCTTGCCAATACCAGCCTCGGTAGTTCCGCCAGGGCTTGTTACTTTTCTTCTAAGTTCAACTGGAGATTCTGATGTGTTTTTCAGCATCAGTGAAGCACCCAGTAATGTTTGAGAAATTAATGTTTTTGCTTCTTCTTGTGAAAGGCTTAATTCTTCAGCTGCTTTTTGCATCGCTTCTGCAATGTAATAAATGTAAGCTGGACCGCTGCCAGACAGACCTGTAACAATATGAAGTTTATCTTCTGGAACAAGCGTGACTGTCCCGATCGTCTCAAACAGCTCAACTGCTTTTTGTACATGTGAAGCTGAAGCAAAAGCACCCTTGGAAAGGGCAGTTGCGGAATAACCGATGGAGGCTGATGTATTAGGCATCGCACGAAGTACTGGATTTTCTTTTTTTGTCCATTCTGTAATTTTTTCTGTTGGTATTCCTGCCATAACTGAAATAACGAGCTGTTCTTTTTTTATAAAGGGTTCCAGATTTTTAACGGCTTGGGAGGCATCTTTCGGTTTAACGGCCAAAAAAATGATATCAGCCTCTGATAATGCTTCTTTTATAGTTGCGGCAGGGATTACACCATATTTATTCTGAAGCTCATTAAGCCTCTCAGCGTTGTTGCGGTTTTTAATCGTGATAAGATCTGCTTGCCATTTATTTGTTTTGATTAGTCCTTCCATAATTGCCTCTGCCATTGCACCTGCACCAATAAACGTAATTTTTTCTTTTTTCACGACAGATCCCTCCTCCATTTGAGTATAAAAAAACTCCCAGTCCTAAAATTAAAGGACGGATGGGAGTGATCCGTGGTACCACCTTCATTGGCATAAAGTGCTTGCCCGCTCATATCGTCTGTATCGCAGAACTGCGCTGGATTTCTCCAGACTGCTCCAGGGCAGGTTCAGCATCTCCTTTCCGGTGAAATCTTGCAGCCTGCGGACTTCACTCTCTAATACGGGGGAAGAATGCTTACTGATCCCTTTCCATGCAAATTATATTATCAAAATCTTTTATATTTTAAAAAACATTATGCTATGATTTCTATATGCATGTCAACAAGTATTTATATGGAGGAAATGATGACAAAAGCTGCAACTATAATTCCTATTACACTGCCTACTCCGTTCGATGTAGGCCCAGTCAATTGCTGCCTCCTAAAAGGTGATGCGGTTACTCTTATCGATTCTGGACCGCGGACAGATGAAGCGAGAGAGATTCTTCTTGCTTTATTAAAAGAAAACGGACTCTCTTTTAAAGATTTGGATCAGTATATTTGTACACACTATCATCCTGATCATGCTGGCCTTTCTTATGAGGTTCAGCAAGCAGGTACACAGACGCTGATGCTTAAAGAAGCTGTTCCTTATGTAAGCGGAGACAGTGATTTTATAAAATGGACAGAATCATTTTATACAAATTTGTACAGTTCTTTTGGTGTGCCGGATTCGTTAGGAAAGCTGGAACTGCTGAAACTAAGGAAGTACCGTACGTTTACAACACCCTTTACGCCGGATCTCAAACCATTGTCAGGAGAAAGCGTTCCGGGTCATGAAGGTTTTATCTTTTTAAAAACTCCGGGACATGCGCCTGATCATTTATCTCTTTATCATGAGGAGCATGGTGTTTTTATTGGCGGAGATGTTCTTTTACCGCATATTTCGTCCAATGCTCTTCTAGAGCCGCCGGCAATTCATAAGGCTGAACGTCCAAAAACATTGCTGCAGTACCGCGAGACACTTCAAACTCTTTTAAGCTTAAATTTGAAGACGGTTTACCCGGGGCATGGAAAACCTTTTGCAAATGCACATGAATTAATTCATAAAAGATTTCAGGATCAGAATGATCGGGCTAAGGTTATTGAAAACCTGCTCAGTGGCGAACCATTAACGGTATTTGAATTGTGTGTCCGCCTGTTTCCAAAGTTATATGAAAAACAGCTTGGCTTAGTTGTATCGGAAGTGGCGGGCCATCTTGATCTGCTTCAGGCAGAGGGAAGGATTACAAAAGCCGAAGAAGAAGGACTATATTATTTTAGTCAAACAGGAGTGGTTCGATGAGTGCACTCAAAAATAAAGTGGTTGTGATTACGGGTGCTTCAGGTGGCCTTGGTGCCCACTTGGCGATGGATGCAGCGAAAAAGGGGGCATTTCCTGTTCTGCTCGCAAGAAGGGAAGACCAGCTGAAAATCGTTCAAAAAACGATTTTGAAAGAGACTGGGGTTCATGCTCCTTTCTATATATTGGATGTTTCGAATCCGGACGGTGTGGATCAAGTCTTCAGCCAAGTATTAAGCGATCAGCAAAACATACATATACTAGTTAACAATGCGGGTTACGGGATCTTTGAAGAATTTGCAGAAGCTTCCTGGCAGAACATTGAAGGCATGTTCTCTACAAATGTCTTAGGGTTGATGGCATGTACGCGTGCTGTTTTGCCGCATATGCTCTATAGAGGCAACGGGCACATCATCAATATCGCTTCACAGGCTGGAAAGATTTCAACGCCAAAATCGAGTGTCTATGCCGCAACAAAACACGCTGTTCTCGGATTTTCAAACGGCCTGCGCCTCGAAGTAGCACATAAAGGAGTTCATGTAACAACTGTTAATCCTGGACCGATCGCTACAGATTTCTTTACGCTTGCTGATAAGTCAGGCAATTATGTGAAAAATGTCCAGAAGCTGATGCTCCAGCCTTCTCATGTTTCAGAAAAAATTATTAATGCTATGGAACGTCCTGTACGGGAGCTTAACCTGCCGTGGTGGATGAATGTCGGAAGTACGGTGTATCAGGTTATGCCAAAATTAGTTGAAAAACTCGGCGGAAAATCATTTCGCCAAAAATAATTCACCATAATTATATTATGTAAACTAAAATAATTGTTAAGAGGCAGGTTCTGTTTTTATGAATAGAACCTGTTTATTTATTTGTAAAATAATCATAAACAACGTCCTGTATGATAGCGTAAATGGCCTCTTCCTGGTTTTCTTCTTTTATCTGTTCCAGTATCTTCGTTTCCAGCTGAACCCATTCCTGATCTGTCAGCATACAATCCTCTTCATCCCATAGATAATCCTTTAATGCACCTGAAATCATTTTTCTTAACAGCACACGATTCATTTTTTTCACCTTTCTTTCCTTATAAATCCTAGACTTTTGAACTAAAAACGTCAATCTGCAAAAAATGCTGAAAAAATTACCATTGTTATAAGAACATACATTCGGTTAAAATGGGTATACATATAAAGAACAGATGTTCGTAAAAAATAAGGGGGTTTGTATGACAAATGAACTATGAGGATATGCCGAGGCGCACCATTTTGTGTATGGATATGAAAAGTTTTTATGCCAGCTGTGCTGCTGTCCGTTTAGGGTTAAACCCGCTTACGTGCTACTTAGCAGTGGTCGGAGATACAGAACGGCAGGGAAGTGTCGTTCTTGCTGCCTCACCGCGGCTGAAAGCAGATTTCGGAATCCGGACTGGCAACCGCCTGTTTGAGATTCCGAAGAATAAAAACATTATTGTTGTGAACGCTCAAATGGCGTTTTTTCTTGAGAGATCAATGGAAATCACAAAGCTGCTGCACCGTTATGTCCCGCCTGAATCCATCCACACGTACAGTGTAGATGAAAGCTTTCTTCAAGCAGACGGAACAGAAAAATTATGGGGAAGCGCTCAGGAATTAGCTGAGAAAATCCGCCGGGATATTTGGAGGGAATTCGGATTGCCATGTGCGATCGGAATCGGCCCGAACATGCTGATGTCAAAACTTTGTTTGGATCTGGAAGCGAAGAAAAAAGGCGTAGCCGAATGGAAATATGAAGATGTAGCAACGAAATTATGGCCACTGTCCCCTTTAAGCAAAATGTGGGGAATCGGTTCACGGGTGGAACGGACACTAAACAGGATGGGTATCGTAACAGTCGGTGACCTGGCACATTATCCGCTCGAACTTTTAGAGAAAAAATTCGGCATCATGGGAAACCAGCTTTACTATCATGCATGGGGAATTGACTTGTCCGAAATTGGTGCACCCATCATGCAAGGGCAGATCAGCTATGGAAAAAGCCAGATCTTGCTTAGAGACTATACGGATATTACGGAGATTAAACACGTCATTTTAGAAATGTGTGAAGAGGTGGCAAGGCGTACGAGAAGAGCTGGAAAAGCAGGCCGAACGATAAGCTTTGGCGTAGGGTACAGCAAGGATGAAGGAGGAGGCTTTTACAGGTCTAAAACGATTGATCAGCCGTCTAATATTACGATGGAGCTTTATGAAGTTTGTCTGGAATTGTTTCGAACCTTTTATCAGGGACAGACCGTACGCAAAATCTCAATCGCCTTGTCAAACGTCTGTGAAGATACGGAAACACAGCTGACTCTCTTTTCGTTAGATCATCCGAAAAAAAGGAAAATTGGCTATGTTATGGACGATATCAGGCAAAAATACGGTTCGAACTCTCTCTTACGGGCTGTTTCTTATACAAAAGGAGGAACCGCTCTATACAGAAGCCGTCTTTTAGGCGGCCATAAAGCATAAGGAGGGAGAACGGTGATTCGTGACAGAGGAACAATAAAATGGACGGCGATGATGCTTCCGGAGCACGTAAAAATGCTGAGGGAGCATCAGGGTATTTTGGATTATGGAAGAAAACCAGAGCTTGACGAACAAAAATATGAAGAATTTAATGAAACAATCTGTGTCGCGATGGAGGAGAACCGAAAACTGAAATTCATGTATTTTCAAAATGGAAGGGAAAAAGAGCTTACCGGCCATGTTCATTATGTAGATGAAATAAAAAAAGAATTGCGTGTGGTAGATGAGGCGGACATGATGCATATTCTAAAAGTGACAGATATTGTGGATATCGACTACACATAAAAAGGCTGATACACCTCTTGGGTGTCAGCCTTTTGTCTGCTGCTATCAGCCAAAAATCTGTGTTAAATAGATCATGATTAAAAGTCCGGCAATAAATGATAAGGTTGCTGACCGGGCATGTCCGTCACCGTGACTTTCCGGAATAAGTTCTTTATAAACGATAAACAGCATGGCCCCGGCAGCAAACGAAAGTCCATACGGCACAAGATTTTCTACATAGGAGGTCAGAACATAACCGATCATAGCTGTTACAATCTCCACAGCTCCTGTTAGAGTAGCGATGATAAAGGCTTTTAGCCTGTTCATCTTTTGATGTATTAAAAAGAGTGCGACAAGCAATCCTTCAGGAGCATTCTGCAGGCCGATCGCAAATGCGATCAATCCGCCAAGTCCCGTGTTATCGCTCGCATAGCTGACGCCTACTGAAAGACCTTCAGGCAGATTATGCAGGGTAATGGCAGCGATGACTAAAGCAGCTTTAGCATCAATGCCTTTAAGAATTCTAGTGTGGTCCAAGTCCAGATGGGGAACAAATCTCTCTAAAAGCATGAGTGTCAGAGTACCGAGAGTAATACCAATCGTAAGAACCGTCAAGTTTGATAGTTTAAGAGCTTGAGGAATTAAACTAAAAGTTGATGCTGCGACCATAATCCCGGCTGTAAGAGCAAGCAATATGTCGCGGAACCGGTGTGTTACCTGAGACCAAAAGAGAACAGGCAGAGCACCAAAACCGGTAGCTAATGCAGATAAAACACTTCCAAATAAAGCAGCTTCCATTCAGTTACCCACCTTAGTCAAATATCCATTTTTGATGAAAATAGTTATATGGCTCTTTTAGTATACCTTCTTTTCGTTTTTAATAGAAGTAAGCGCATCTTAGCGTTTTTAAATGGATTAAAAGAAGGTGACACGTTTGAAAGTCATTATCATAGATCCGGGCCATGGAGGAAATGATCCAGGCGCGGTAAACAAGGGCAGTTTTGAAAAAAATTATAACCTGATACTCGCAAAAAAAATCCAATCTTATCTGCAGAACAACTATGAGGTAAAGGTATTGCTGACTCGCAGCTCAGATACAACTGTTTCATTGGATGCGAGGACAGATTTTGCTAACAAAGAAAAAGCAGATTTCTATTTATCTATTCACCAAAACAGCGGTGGAGGAGAAGGATTTGAAAGTTATGTATATATAAATGTCGGGGCTGAAACAAAGAAGATACAAAATGCCATACACACACGTACAACAGAAGTTATGAATAAATATGGTGCACGCAATCGAGGACAAAAACAGGCGAATTTTCATGTTTTAAGAGAAACGAAGATGCCTGCTGTATTACTGGAAGTTTTGTTTATTGATAACGAGAAGAACCTCGCTCTTTTAAACCGGGGAGATTTCCAAAATGAAGTATCGGCTGCCATTGCATCCGGAACAGCAACGGCGCTTTCATTAAAACAGAAACAGCCGGATCCAAAAGAGCTTTTTGTTACGCTAGCAGGAGCATTTGAACAAAAAAAGAATGCAGATGAAAGAGTGCAATTTTTAGCTGGTAAAAAAATTTCTTCGTATATAGATGAAGTAACGATAAGTAATAAAAAATACTACAGAGTACAAGCTGGAGCATTTCAAAAACGAGAGAACGCTGAAGCTCATGTAGTGAAGATACGCGCTTTAGGAATAAAGGATGCGTATGTAATGGTAAAAGGGGAAGAAGGAACAAAGACTCCTGAGCCCGAACCGCCAAAACCAGAACCTCCTGCTGGTTTAACGATACAAGGCAAAACGGTTCTTACAGCAGAGGAAATGGAGAGGTTTGTCAAAAGGGTAAATCCTGACGCCCCATCTTTAGCTTTATTATATGTTCAGATTGGACAGGTTTATGGAATTAGAGCAGATGCAGCATATGCCCAGGCTATACATGAAACAGGGTATTTTCGCTTTCAGGGCAGTGTGAAGGCTTCTCAAAATAACTATGCAGGAATTGGAGCAACTGGAAAGGGAGAGTCAGCGGTATTTAATACACCGCAAGAAGGCGTTCTGGCTCATATTCAGCATTTGTATGCGTATAGTTCAACAGAGCCTCTTCCTCCGCAATACCCGTTAGCAGATCCAAGGTTTGAACTCGTTCAGCGGGGGAGTGCCAAGACTTGGAATCAGCTGAATGGTAAGTGGGCAGTACCAGGGACAACTTACAGCACTATGATTCTTGAAATTTACAAACAGATGCTGAACGAATCAAAAGCACCTTTGCAAGAAAGAATAAATTTGATTGACGAGCAAATAAAAGAAATTTAAAGCCGGAGATGTTCTTCCGGCTTTTTTTAAATCTTTTAAGGAAAAATTAGCCAAACGGTAGGATAGAATATATAATATATAGTGCTGTATTCCGCAGAAACTAAGATTTACAGCAAGCGAATAACCCTGATGATAATATCTTTTCTTTGAGGAGAGTGCTTGGGGGCTCACAGATGATTTCAATTGGATCATCAGGATATATGGAAAGTGCGATAATACCTAAAAAGCTTTTTCCATCCGCAGTCCGGTCCCCTTTTTTGATGTAAATGGATTCAGTAAAACTGCCTGTAAGTTCCACAAGTTTTGCAGCACGCTCTGCATAAATAGGTGCTGTTGCTTTTACAATCACAATATAACCTCCTTTGCCAATCACACTATGTATGGATATGTGCAGAAGAAGGAAAAATGCCTACAAAATAGATTTTTTCATGGAGGATTTATGAAAATCATAAGAAAATGGCTGGCCATTATGTTAGGGGCGGCTATTTTAATCATATTGGTTTTATGGCTGCAAAAAAACTATAAAGGATTTAGTCCTGAAGAATTCAGGAATTGGATAACGCAATGGGGATTGCTGGCACCGTTTCTTTTTATATTGCTTTACACGCTAAGACCATTCGTTTTATTTCCGTCATCTATATTTGCTATAACAAGCGGACTTTCTTTTGGGTTTTACTGGGGTTGTTTATTTACATATCTCGGTTCGCTTGGAGGAGGGCTTATAACGTATTACGCGATTAACCGTTTAGACCGTTTTAATAAAAGTGAACAATGGAAGAATGAAAGGTATAAAAAAATACGCAGCAATATTGAAAGAGAAGGCTTTCGTTATGTATTGCTGCTGAGGCTGCTTCCTGTATTAAATTATGACCTGGTAAGCTACTTGACTTCCATGACCAAAGTGAAATTTAAAGATTATGCGATTGCAACAGCTATTGGGATAATCCCTGGAACGATTGCTTATACGTATCTAGGCACTTCCATGACATCGGGAAGCAAACAAGTCGTTTTTATTGGAACCACCTTGCTTTTTGTAATAGTGGGATTACCCCTTATTTTTAAAAAGAAAATGAAAGCAAGAATTGGCTTGTAGGCAGCAATCTTAATAAGCTGTTTCTTTTGAAATAAGATTCAGGGCTGTTTCAGCATCGGCACCTTCCACAATATAAAGAAATGAATCGCCTTCTTTTAAAGTCAGAAAGAATGATACAAGCTGGGACAGTCCTGATGCGTGGACAGTAATGCCATCTTTGGCCAAAAAAAGCTGGCTGTTAATCTTTTTAGCAGACTGCATAATTTCAAGAGCTTTATTTACGGTATATTTAGCTGTCACTTTTACTTTTTTTGAACAAATCTGTTTCATTTTAATGGCCTCCTGTAAGATGTGAATTGCTGATATATTTCCCACTAATATAAGAAGTGAAACGGGTCTATAGTCCTAAACGTGATATTTTTAATAAAAATAAAAGTATTATGACTCATATAAATTGAACAGCTACTCGAATGGATGCTGTATAAGCCTGTAAATGTTCCTAAGCTAAAGGATGCTCTGAATGGCAGGACGAACATTTTCCGGAAGGCAGTTATAAAGAAAATGAACTCGGAGAATATTTAACGAGTGAATTTGGAATTCGCTACATGGAAAGCTGGTTATCATTGGGCAATCAACGTGCTCCAAAAGAAAGGTGAGTTTTAATTAATGGAATTGATGTTTACAGATGCGGCGTTAGAGCGTCTCTATAAAAAAATGCAGGGTAAAAAAGGATACTTGAAACTGAAACATGATACAGAAGGCTGCGGGTGTGTAGTGAGCGGGGTTGCAGCACTATGGCTGGTTGATAAACCAGAGGCCAATGATACGAAAATCCTGACCAACGGACCTGACCTTTACATGGATTATAATACAGAAGTTTTTTTTGATGAAAAGATGAAGATCGATGCACCGGCAGGCAATCATTTTTCATTAAAAAGTCCAGGAGAAATGTTAAATCCTGCGATGAAATATTACGATAAAACAGAACAAAACACGGGCGAATAATGCCCGTGTTTTTATTTTTTCTATTTATAGCTGAGCAACATTTTTCAGCAGACCGAACTGCTTGCTTGATACTGGCTTAGAAAGAAGAGGTGAGATATAAGCTGCTGCTTCTAAAAGTTTATCGAGCTGAATTCCTGTAGAGATTCCCATCTGAGAAAGCATATAGACAACATCTTCAGAGGCAACGTTTCCTGACGCACCGGGTGCGAAGGGACATCCTCCAAGTCCTCCTGCTGAAGTGTCAAAACGGTCAATCCCAGCCTGCATACTTGCGAAAATATTTGCCAGAGCCATACCGCGAGTATCATGGAAATGACCTGTAAGCAGGGTAGTAGAACGCAAATGATGCTTTAATAAACTGAACAGCTCAAAGCACTCAACAGGATTCGCCATCCCGATCGTATCGGCTACACTAAGCTCATCGACGCCCATCTCCTCAAAATCCTGGCAAACCTTTAAAACAGCGTGCTCCTCAATTTTTCCTTCAAATGGACAATAAAAGCTGGTGGAAATACATGCTCTAACAAAATATCCTTTGCGTTTCAGATCCTCAACGAGCGGTCTTAACTCGAGCATGCTTTCTTCGGTGGTTTTGTTAATATTTTTTTGGTTGAATGAATCACTTACACCAACAAACACAGCTACATGCTTTACACCGGCCTCCATGGCCATATCGATTCCTTTTTTGTTGGGTGCGAGAACAAAGTTGCGCATATCATCTAAACAACTTTCAATGACTGTACCGGCGTCCTGCATTTGCGGCACCCACTTTGGAGAAACGAAAGAGGTGAGTTCCATTTCCTGAAAACCTGCATTTTTTAATAAGGAGATAAATTCAATCTTATTCTTTGTTGGAATAAAATTCTTTTCGTTCTGAAGTCCGTCTCTTGGGCCAACTTCGATCAGGGTGACTCTTTCAGGTAATTCCACTGTTTATATACTCCTCCTTGAAACCGTTTTCTAAATATTATTTTACCTGTAAAAAATCGTTGGTTGCAATACATTTGATTGATTATGGTATGATAAAAAGGAATTTTCAGAAATTTTCACAGTATTAAAGAGGAGGAGACTACAAAATGGTTTCAAGAGAGAGAGAAGCTGTCATTGTAAGCGCTGTCAGAACCCCGATTGGAAGTTTTATGGGGAGTTTAAAGTCGTTAGCGGCCACAGATTTAGGAGCAATTGCGATCAAAGACTCGTTAAAAAAAGCAGGGATTCCACTTGATGCTGTAGATGAAGTGATCATGGGAAATGTTCTTCAAGCTGGCTTGGGGCAGAACCCTGCCCGTCAGGCGGCGATTAAAGCTGGCCTTCCTATCGGTGTATCAAGCATGACGATCAACAAAGTTTGTGGTTCTGGTTTAAAAGCCCTTCATCTCGCATGCCAGGCAATCTGGCTCGATGAAGCAGATGTAATCGTCTGCGGAGGAATGGAAAATATGAGTCAGGCTCCGTACTTGCTGAGCGGTGCAAGAGATGGACTTAGAATGGGGAACGCACCTATGGTCGATTCCATGATTCATGATGGATTATGGTGTGCTTTCGGCGATTATCATATGGGAATTACAGCCGAAAACCTTTGTGAAACACATGCGCTCTCTCGTGAAGAATTGGATGAATTTGCCGCAGAGAGCCAGAGAAAATGTGCTGAAGCTCAAGAACAAGGGAAATTTAATGATGAAATTATACCCGTGGAGATCCCTCAGAGAAAAGGAGATCCATTGATTGTAGATAAAGATGAATATCCGAAAGCTGGTTCTACCAGTGAAAAGCTTGCCCGTTTACGGCCTGCCTTTAAAAAAGACGGAATGGTTACAGCAGGGAACGCTTCAGGTATCAATGACGGTGCTGCAGCACTTGTTGTAATGAGCAGAAAGAAAGCAGAAGAGCTCGGCTTAAGGCCGCTGGCTTCAGTAAAAGCGAATGCAAGTGCAGGTGTAGCGCCTGAAGTAATGGGAATCGGACCTGTTGAAGCGGTGCGAAAAGTATTAAAGAAAACAAATATGAAAATGGATGATATTGATCTAGTAGAGGCGAACGAAGCTTTTGCAAGCCAGTCACTTGCTGTTGGCAAAGATCTTGGATTTGATAAAGAAAAATTAAACGTAAACGGCGGTGCAATCGCACTTGGACATCCGATCGGAGCGAGCGGTGCAAGAATTGTTGTTACGCTGCTTCATGAGATGAAGCGAAGAAAATCAAAAAGCGGTCTAGCAACGCTTTGTATCGGCGGAGGCCAGGGAGTAGCCTCGATCTTTGAAAACGAATAAAAAAATTAATGTTTTAGAAGCAAGAAGGTCGAGAAATGGAGTTCTGAGGAACAGAGTGTAGTACTCTCTACATGAGTACCGGAAGAACGATATTGAGGAAGAGATTCGACTCTTATAAAACATTAAAAAAGGAGAGATAGATTATGAAACCAGTATTGAATTCAGCACTAGAAGCGGTAGCGAATATTAAAGATGGATCAACCCTTTTAGTAGGCGGTTTTGGATTAGTCGGCATCCCGGAAAATTTAATTCTTGCCCTAGTGGAAAAAGGAACAAAAGATCTGACGGTTATTTCAAACAATTGCGGAGTGGATGATTGGGGACTTGGTCTGCTTCTGAAAAATAAACAGATAAAAAAAATGGTAGGATCATATGTTGGTGAGAATAAAGAGTTTGAAAGACAAGTTTTATCAGGTGAAATCGAAGTTGAGCTTATCCCGCAAGGAACGCTTGCAGAAAGAATTCGTGCCGGCGGTGCTGGAATTCCAGCGTTCTATACACCAGCAGGAGTTGGAACGCCGATCGCTGAAGGCAAAGAGACACGCACATTCAACGGAAAAGAATATTTGCTTGAAGAGGGAATCGTTGGAGATTTCAGCTTAATCCGTGCTGCAAAAGGAGACAAAGCAGGAAATCTTATTTATAACAAAACAGCCCGTAACTTCAATCCAATGATCGCAGCTGCCGGAAAGGTAACAATTGCAGAGGTAGAAGAGCTTGTTGAAATCGGTGATCTTCATCCGGATCACATACATACACCTGGTGTGTACGTGCAAAAAATGATCGTTGGAGCACAGGAAAAACGCATTGAACGTTTAACAGTAAAACAAGGTTAAGGGGAGGGGACCGTTATGAATATCAGAGAAAGAATTGCGAAACGTGCAGAAAAAGAAATTGAATCAGGCTTTTATGTAAATCTAGGAATCGGAATGCCAACAAAGGTAGCTAACTTCATTTCGGATAATAAAGAGGTTGTATTGCAGTCAGAGAACGGACTGCTCGGGATCGGACCATACCCTCTTGAAAGCGAAGTAGACCCTGATCTGATCAATGCTGGTAAAGAAACCGTAACAGCTATTAAAGGTGCTTCTTATTTTGACAGCTCTGAATCATTTGCCATGATCCGCGGAGGACATATCGACATAGCCATTCTCGGGGGAATGGAAGTTTCAGAGAATGGCGACCTTGCAAACTGGATGATTCCAGGCAAGATGATCAAAGGTATGGGCGGTGCGATGGATCTAGTTCATGGTGCTAAAAAAATCATTGTCATCATGGAACACGTAAATAAAGCTGGAGAAAGCAAAATATTAAAAAGCTGTCAGCTTCCTCTCACTGGTAAAGGTGTTGTTGAGCGGATCATTACAGACCGGGCGGTTATGGATGTGTCAGAAAACGGCCTTATCCTAAGAGAAGTAGCAGAAGGCTATAGTGTTGACGATGTATTAAATTCAACTGAAGCTAAACTCACAGTCTCCGATGATATTAAACTAAACGCTTATTAAAGGAGGGGATTCTATGTTTCAAGCATTGACACGCGCCTCAAATAAATTGATGCAAAGGTACTTACCCGACCCTTTTATTTTTGTCATCTTATTAACAGGAGTGGTATTTATACTCGGGCTGATCATCACTGGTCAGTCCCCTGTGAAAATGGTTTCTTTCTGGGGAGACGGGTTTTGGAAGCTTCTCGAATTTTCCATGCAGATGGTGCTTATTTTAGTAACGGGATACGTGCTGGCAAGTTCACCATTCTTTAAAAAGATGTTAAGAAAACTTGCCTCATTCGCTCGTACACCAGGCCAGGCTATTATCAGTGTCACACTAGTTGCACTAATAGCAAGCTGGATAAACTGGGGGTTCGGCTTAGTAATCGGAGCCATTTTTTCAAAAGAGCTTGCACGCCAGGTAAAGAACACAGATTATCGTCTCCTGATTGCTAGTGCCTACAGCGGATTCGTTGTATGGCATGCTGGGTTATCAGGTTCGATCCCGCTGACGATCGCAACACCGGGACACTTTATGGAAGAAACGATGGGCATCATTTCAACGAGTGAAACGTTATTCTCTCCTTTTAATCTGTTTATCGTTGGAGCATTGTTTATCATTTTACCGGTTACAAACAGGCTCATGATGAATAAAGATGAAACCTATCAAATCGACCCATCACTTCTTGATGACAGTGTCGAAGCTGCGACTTTAGCCGAAGCGGATACGCCTGCAGAAAAGCTGGAAAACAGCATGTGGCTTTCAATGATCATCGGAATTTTAGGCCTTGCTTATATGGTTTACTTCTTTGCAACGAGCGGGTTTAACTTGAACATCAACTTTGTAAACTTTATCTTCTTATTTTTAGGAATCCTTCTTCATAAAACACCAAGAAACTATATTAATAGTGTGGCAGAAGCCGTTAAAGGGGCAAGTGGAATTATCATTCAGTTTCCTTTCTATGCTGGAATCATGGGCATGATGGTTGGTTCAGGTCTTGTTACCGAGATGTCAGAATGGTTTGTTGCCATTTCAAATGAATATACACTTCCTTTATTTACGTTTTTAAGTGCTGGAATTGTTAATATTTTTGTGCCGTCTGGCGGAGGACAGTGGGCTGTTCAGGCACATGTAGTATTGGACGCGGCAGATGCGCTGGGTGTATCATACGCCAAAACAGCTATGGCTGTTGCATGGGGTGATGCATGGACAAATTTGATTCAGCCATTCTGGGCGCTGCCGGCGCTCGCTATAGCTGGATTGAAGGCAAAGGATATCATGGGCTTTTGTCTAATCGTTCTGTTCGTTAGCGGTATTGTCATAAGTGCTGGATTCTTAATCTTTTAAAAGAGGTGCATCATTGACATGAGTATTTATTTAATAGACGGTGCCAGAACAGCGTTTGGTTCATTTGGAAAATCGTTGACTGATGTAACCCCGACACAGCTTGGGGAGGTAACAGCAATTGAAGCAATGAAACGTTCAAATGTTTCTTCAGACGATATAACTGATGTGGTATACGGCAATGTGATTCATTCAAGCAAGAATGCTGCATATGTAGCCCGTCATACCGCTTTAAAAGCAGGCGTTCCTGCAAGTGTTCCAGCCATGCTTGTCAACAGGCTGTGCGGTTCAGGTATGCAAGCGGCCGTTTCTGCCATCCAGAATCTTCGCGATCAAGGAGAAGGAATCGCTTTATGCGGTGGTATTGAAAATATGTCACAGTCCCCTCATGCTTCCTTTACACATCGGTTTCATAATCAAAAATTTGGAGCGATCGCTTTCGAGGATATGCTGCTGCAAACATTAAGTGACGAATATATAGGATGCGGCATGGGGATAACGGCTGAGAATCTAGCAAAGCAGTATAACATCTCCAGAGAAGAACAAGACGAATTTGCCAGCTATAGCCACCAAAGAGCTGCAGAAGCGCGTGAAAGCGGAAGGTTTAAAGATGAAATCGTGTCTTTCACTTTGAAAAACGGCGAGCTTTTTTCAGAAGATGAAGGTATAAAGCCTCAAACAACTTCATCAAAGCTCGGACAGCTTCGTCCTTCATTTCAAAAAGACGGAACAGTAACGGCAGGAAATTCTTCTTCTATTAATGATGGGGCAGTTTCATTAATCCTTGCTCATGAGAAAGATGTACAGCAGAAGAAACTTAATCCGCTTGTTGAGATTGTTTCATGGGCTGTTACAGGAGTTGATCCTTCTGTAATGGGGATTGGTCCGGTTCCAGCAGTAAAAAGAGCGCTTGATAGAGCAAAGCTTACCATGGACGATATCGGATTATTTGAAATTAATGAAGCCTTCAGTTCTCAATATCTAGCTGTTGAAAGAGAGCTAAAACTTGAACGAAGCCGTACGAATGTAAATGGAGGAGCTATTGCATTAGGACACCCTGTGGGAGCGAGCGGAGCAAGAGTTCTTTTAACACTCGCGTATGAAATGAAAAAACGAAATGAAACATATGGTGCAGCGAGTCTTTGCATTGGTGGAGGGCAAGGAATTGCGATGATAGTGAAACTAGCCCAATAAACAAAAAGGGATAATCCAAACAGATCTTTGGTGTCATCCCTTTTTGCTATTCTTTTAAGTGGACAGATAATTTGTGTAATTGGACAGATTATCTTAGAAAACCGACAGATTCTTTTAAAAAGTGGACAGATTAATTATCAAAATGGACAGAAAAAGTAATATAAATGAATTTAGCCAGTCAAATCATAAATCATTTAATTACGCCCTGTGTGACTCATAAATCTCTGCTGGAAACAATGACTCCAGTTCTTTTCGTTCACATTCTGTTAAATCCGGTGTATTAAAGGCACCTATATTTTCTAAAAGCTGCTCCGTTGAACTTGCTCCAGCGGCTGCTGTCGCCACAACACGGTGACTAAGAACAAACTTTAATGCTGTATGAGTCAGTTTCTCATCCAACTGTATGTCAGTCTTTATTTTATCTAATTTTGCTTGAATATCCATTCCTTTAAATGATAAAAAGCTGTCATCAGGTTTTTTTTGATAAGCTTTTTCACTTAACCAGCCTTTAGCAACAGACCCTCTTGCCACGACACTGATCTTTTTGGATTCCAGATATGGAAAAAGTTCTTCTGGCCTTCTGTCCAAAAGACTGTACTGCATCATAACACTTTGGATATTTGAGTGCTCGGCATAGTACTTGATCGTGTTCGGACGGATAGAAGAGATGCCGTAATAACGGATCAAACCTTCAGCTGCAAGCTCTTCAAAAGCTTCAATCGTTTCATCCATCGGATCATCTATAGTCCCTCCATGCAGCTGATACAGGTCGATATAATCCGTTTGTAAACGACGCAGACTTTCTTTTAGAGCAGATTTTATGTATTTTTTGGTAGGGTTCCAGTTCCAGCCTTCTATAGCGTCATGCCAATCGTTTCCGCCCTTTGTTGCAAGAATGATATCTTTCCTTACTTCTTTTAAAAACTTTCCAACTAATTCTTCATTCCAGCCAAAGTTATATAGATCTGCTGTGTCAAAATAGTTGATCCCCTGCTCAAGAGCGGTTTTTACGATGCGTTCATTTTCACTTCCGAGATCCGGAGAAAGTGACATGCAGCCGAGTCCAAGCTCACTTGCATAAAGTTCAGATGTACCGATTCTTCTTTTTCTAATCATTTCAGCCACCTCCACAAAAACTATCATACCTGAATTTAATTTTTTTAAAACGTATCACAATAATAGACAAAATAAAAACTTCCCGTTTTAAGGGAAGCTACTTTTTAGGTGCTGTTGCATCGATCCAATCCTTAACAAGCTCATGCTGGCGCATATAGTTTTTTAGCATATATTTAATCTGCCACGCTTTTCCTACTAAAGTGATTCCGTTTGGCTGTAAATAGATTTTCATCCTAATGCCTCCTTACCCTGCTTGTAATAGAAGTATTCCAATGTATGATAGACTTTATGTAGTGAAAGAATTAAATAGACCATCGGAGTGTGAAAAATGGAAAACTTAACGGAAAAAACAATAAGCAAAAAACAAATTTACAGCGGAAAAATTATAGATTTATTTGTAGAGGAAGTTGAGCTTCCAAATAAAAAGACAGGTAAACGGGAGATTGTGAAGCACCCTGGTGCAGTAGCAGTACTTGCGGTTACAGAAGAGGGGAAAATATTAATGGTTGAACAATATCGAAAACCTCTTGAAAAAACAATTATAGAAATTCCTGCAGGAAAGCTTGAAAGTGGCGAAAATCCGCTTGAATGCGCGAAAAGGGAATTGCTTGAAGAAACAGGATATAGCTGTAAAAAGTTAGAGCCGATTGGTTCTTTTTATACATCCCCTGGTTTTGCTGATGAACTGATCCATCTTTTCTTTACCGATTCACTAGTGAAACAAGGTGGTCAAATGACAGATGAAGATGAATTTTTAAATGTAATGGAAGTTAGTGTTGATGAAGCGAGACAAATGGTGAGCGACGAGAGAATTCATGATGCGAAAACAGCCTACAGTGTGCTGTATATGGAGCTGGCACGTGCAGCAGGAAAATAATCTTCGCCCTTTTTTTGCCGATATGCATATCCATATCGGTGCATCCAGAACAGGAAAACCTATTAAAATAACAGGTTCTCGTACTTTAACACTATCGAACATTTTGTATGAAGCAAAATACAAAAAAGGTATGGATATCATCGGAATTATTGATTGTCATGCTCCTGAAGTTTTAGAAGAATTAAATGAGATGAAAAATGCAGGAAAGATAACCGAACACACAGGCGGAGGATTAATTGCTGATGGAATTACATTAATTCCAGGAACAGAAATAGAGATAAATGATGAGAATTGTCTTGGGCCGATTCATGTTCTTGTATATATGCCAAATCTAAAAAAAATGGAAGCACTGAGCACATGGCTGTCAGCACGAGTGAAGAACATTCATTTAAGCTCCCAGCGAATGTACGGAAGTGCAAAAGAACTGCAGCATTTTATTAAGAAGCTAGGCGGTTTATTTATCCCGGCACATATTTTTACACCATTTAAAAGTTTATATGGAAAAGGTGTTCACACTTCCATCTATGAAGTTTTAGAACCGGAATTAATAGACGCTGTGGAGCTCGGGCTTAGTGCCAACACAGAAATGGCGAATCTATTAAGTGAATTGTCATCCTATCCGTTTTTATCAAACTCTGACGCTCACTCTCTTGAAAAAATTGCACGTGAGTATCAAATGGTCGCTTTAAATGAACCATCATTTGAAGAATTTAGAATGGCTCTACAGGATGAAAATGAAAGAGGAATTATTGCCAACTACGGACTGAATCCTTATTTAGGAAAGTATTATAACTCTGTGTGTGAAAAATGTTTGGATACTTTTGATTATAAGAATGTTAAAACTTGCAAGAGATGCGGGAGCCGCAAGTTTATTAAAGGAGTTCATGACAGAATACAAGAGTTGAAAAGCCATGAAAAACAAAAGTCAGTAAAGCGTCCGCCATATATCCACCAAATTCCTTTAGAGTTTATACCGGGACTCGGTCCTAAAACGCTTATGAAATTGCGTGAAAGATTTGGAACAGACATGGATATTATTCACGCTGCACCTCCGGATCAGTTAAAAATGATAATTAGACCAGCGATTGCAGATCACATACTCTCTGCCCGGTCAGGGAAACTTTCTATACAGATGGGCGGAGGCGGAACTTACGGCAAGGTAGTCTCCAACAAACCTATCAAATGATAAAAAAATGACATACCTCCTCTGCTGATTCATAGAATAGAAATAAGAGTTTTGGCAGAGGAGGTAAGGCATATGGACAACCTGCGTTATTACATGAACCAGCACTTGCAAGAAAATAAAACGCTTTATGCTTTTGTCGGTGTTTTATTTTTAATGGGAGTAATTTTTGGCGCGATCATTGTCAATTCATTGAGCCTTAATCAAAAGCAAGATTTGTATACGTACCTTTCCCGCTTTTTTATCCAGGCAGCTGAAGGCGGTTTTACGAGTAGATCAGATATGTTCTTTCAAAGCTTTGGGCATTACTTAAAATATATGGGCCTTATGTGGCTGCTGGGTTTATCTGTTATCGGTCTCCCTGTTATATTAATCATGCTGTTCCTTAAAGGGGTTGTAATTGGATTTACGGTCGGCTTTTTAGTTAATCAAATGGGTTGGTACGGTTTCCTGCTTTCTTTTGTTTCAGTGCTTCCGCAAAACATTCTGTTGATCCCGGCATTTATCATTGTATCCGCGGCTGCCATTGCGTTTTCGATTAAAATGATACGCCAGTTGGCATTTAAAAAGCATCATGTGCCCTTTTTACCCCAATTAGTTAGGTATACACTCTTGGTTGCCGGAGTAGGAATCATGGTATTTTTTGCCTCAACACTGGAAGCGTTTTTTACTCCTGCATTAATGGAACAAGTAATAAAATGGTCAGTTCATTAGGTAATAATAATTTTCTTTTTGGAATAAGTTTAAATCGTTAATTAAAATGACTTTAAATTGACATCTTTTTTCTCCATGCTTATAATTGTCTTGTGTATACATAAGGAGGAAACGGGTATGGAAAGCAGAATCGACCGTATCAAAAAACAGCTGCATTCACAAAGTTATAAGCTGACTCCACAGCGTGAGGCGACCGTGAGAGTCCTCCTCGAAAATGAAGAAGATCATTTAAGTGCGGAAGATGTTTATTTGCTTGTTAAAGAAAAGGCGCCAGAAATTGGCCTTGCTACTGTTTACCGTACACTAGAACTTTTAACAGAATTAAAAGTAGTAGATAAAATAAACTTTGGTGATGGCGTTTCTCGTTATGATCTTAGAACGGAAGGTGCCGATCACTTTCATCACCACTTGGTATGTATCGAATGTGGAGCAGTTGATGAAATACAAGAAGACCTTCTTGGCGATGTGGAAAAAGTTGTTGAAGAAGGCTGGAACTTTAAAATTAAAGATCACAGACTGACATTTCACGGAATCTGTCACAGATGTCACCCCGAAGAAAATAATGATGGCAAAGGAAGCGGAGAGTAGCGCTTCCTTTTTTACACTTAAATAAAAGTATAACTTGTAATTGATTTAATACAGTGCATTGACAAGTTTAGGTTTAAAGAATAAGTCAACGAACGCAGACGGATAAAGCTTGGTGTCAGCCAAATTTTCTTCTAATTGTGCAAACGCATTAATTGGAAAGAAATATTTACAAAAAGTTAATAATGGGGTAACGTATGAGTTGTAGTTTCAACTTTTACGTATAATCTGGGAGCATATGGGCATAACCTGTACTATAAGAGGGACAGGGGTGGACGTGATGATTTCCTGGATGAAAATCGTTTGGAATACAACAAAAGTGTTCTTGGCTTTTTCTTTATGCACACTGGTTTTCTATTTTGGTCTGCTTTGGATCAACCAGGAATACGAAAATTACCATAGATATGATGAACCTAAAGGAAAAGCGGTTAAAGTTTTTAACCTAAGTTCAGATAAAGATTCTAACATTATTAAGAGGCTTTTTTATTTCTATCAGACCGGTGAATAAGGAGGGGTATAATGAACGATCATGTTCAGGATTTTCTTCAATATATTATTGTTGAACGAGCCCTTTCAAAAAACACGATAGACTCTTACCGAAGAGACTTAACTCAATATGTGCGTTTTCTGGAAAAAGTAGAATCCATTGAAACCATAGATCGGATTGAACGTAATAACATTATGGGATATCTTTTATTTTTAAAAGAAAATGGTAAGGCTTCCACAACGCTTGCACGCAACATTGCTTCGATACGATCTTTTCATCAATTTTTGTTCCGGGAGAAGGTTTCTCTGCAGGATCCTTCAGTACATATTGAAACACCAAAAACAGAAAGAAAGCTGCCAAAAGTCCTGTCACCTCAAGAGGTTGAAGCCTTACTGGAAACACCTGCTTCAAATGATCCTTTTACACAAAGAGACAAGGCTATGCTAGAACTCCTTTATGCGACTGGAATACGTGTATCAGAACTCGTACAGTTAAACATAAGTGATATACACCTTGATATGGGATTTATCCGCTGCATCGGGAAGGGAAGCAAGGAAAGAATAATTCCGCTTGGAAAAATGGCACAGTCTGCGATTGAACGATACATATATAATGGACGTTCTGCTATGTTAAAAGGAAGAAAGACAGAAGCACTGTTCTTGAACCACCATGGCAACCGGTTATCCAGACAAGGCTTTTGGAAAATATTGAAACAGCTTGCTAAAAAGGCTAATATAGAAAAAGAATTGACACCGCACACACTTCGCCATTCTTTTGCTACGCATTTATTAGAGAATGGAGCGGACTTGCGCGCTGTTCAAGAAATGTTGGGACATGCCGATATTTCGACAACTCAGATCTATACTCATGTATCTAAAACAAGATTAAAAGATGTATACTCCGCCTTTCATCCGAGGGCGTGAGTTATCTTTTTGATTTTAGTTGTCAGACTTCCGACATCGTAGGTAATTTGTTTGTTGTGTGTATTAAAAGGCAATAGTAAATAGAGTGAAGTTATGAATTGCAGGAGGAAAAAATGAAACAGTCACGTTTTAAACGCACTTTTTTAATCGTTATGGATTCTGTAGGAATTGGTGAGGCACCTGACGCAGAAAAATTTGGTGATAAAGGTGCCCATACATTAGGGCACATTGCAGAACATATGAATGGACTTCAGGTTCCAAATCTAGAAAAAATGGGTCTAGGAAACATTGATTCCAAGATGAAAGGAATTGAACAAAAAGAAAATCCGATGGCTCATTATGCCAAACTGCCTGAGCTATCAAATGGTAAGGATACAATGACAGGGCATTGGGAGATCATGGGTCTGCATATTCAAGAACCTTTCCAAACGTTTCCTGATGGATTTCCTGATGAATTGATCAACATGCTTACCGAAAAGTGGGGAAGGGGCATCTTAGGAAACAAAGCAGCTTCAGGAACTGAAATTATTTCAGAGCTTGGAGAAGAACATATGAACACTGGAAAGCTTATTGTATATACTTCAGCTGATTCTGTTCTTCAGATTGCAGCTCACGAGGATGTTGTTCCAATTGAAGAATTATATGAAATTTGTAAAACTGCCAGAGAGATGACACGCGAAGGCAAGTATATGCTTGGCCGTATCATCGCCCGACCTTTTACAGGAAAACCTGGTGCGTTTGAAAGAACGGCAAACCGCCATGACTATGCGTTAAAACCGTTTGGAAGAACTGTAATGAACGAACTTCAGGACAGCGGTTATGACAGCATTGCTCTTGGGAAAATTTCGGACATCTTTGATGGTGAAGGTGTTACAAAAGCAATTCGAACAAAATCCAACATGGACGGTATGGATAAGCTTGTTCAATCAATGGACGATGATTTTACTGGTCTTAACTTCCTGAACTTGGTAGATTTTGATGCGCATTATGGCCACAGAAGAGATCCTCAAGGATATGGAGAAGCGCTGCAGGAGTTTGATCTTCGTTTGCCAGAAGTCTTGGATAAACTAAAAGATGATGATCTTCTCATTATTACAGCTGATCATGGAAACGATCCTGTCCACCATGGGACAGATCATACACGTGAATATGTGCCATTGTTGGTTTATCACATTGGGATAAAAAACGGCAAAGAATTAAATGTAGGAAATACATTTGCAGATATTGGAGCAACTATCGCAGAAATTTATGATGTAAAGAAACCGGAAATTGGAAAAAGCTTTTTAAGCCAGCTTTAGGTTAAGGGGGAAAAATAACATGTCAACTCAATTGCAGACTTCTGCAGCATTTATTCAATCAAAATTAGAATCTACACCAAAAATCGGACTTATCCTTGGGTCAGGGTTAGGAATCCTGGCTGAAGAAATCGAGAATCCTGTTGTCATTCCATATTCAGAAATTCCTGAGTTTCCTGTATCAACCGTCGAGGGGCATGCTGGGCAGCTTGTGATTGGTGAGCTTGCCGGTAAACAAGTGGTAGCAATGCAAGGCCGTTTTCATTACTATGAAGGCTACTCAATGGAAAAAGTAACGTTTCCTATTCGAGTGATGAAGTTGATCGGAGTTGAAACAATCGTTGTTACGAATGCTGCAGGAGGAGTTAATAAAGACTTTGAAGCTGGCGATTTAATGCTGATTACTGATCATATCAACAACATGGGAGATAATCCTCTAATAGGAGCAAATGATAATTCGTTTGGTGTTCGTTTTCCTGATATGAGTGAAGCGTATACATTATCGTTGCAGGAAGTAGCTCGAAAAGTTTCCAGTGAACTTGGGATTTCTTTAAAAGAAGGAGTTTATGCGGGCAATACGGGTCCTTCTTATGAGACACCTGCCGAAGTAAGAATGCTTCGTGTTCTTGGTGCAGATGCGGTTGGAATGTCTACAGTGCCAGAAGTTATCATCGCTCGTCATGCAGGAATGAAGGTATTGGGCATTTCCTGTATATCAAATATGGCTGCGGGTATTTTGGACCAGCCGTTGACACACGATGAAGTAATGGAAACAACAGAAATGGTTAAAGCGAACTTTCTTTCATTAGTAAAAGGAATCGTAAAAGAAATTTAAAGGGGAGCTGCTTCGTACTTTTGACGGAGACGTCTTGGAATGTCAACAATCCCAGAAGTTATCGTAGCAGGCCATATGAGTAGAAAGTGGTGTATTTAATATGAGAATGGTTGACTTAATACAAAAAAAACGTGATGGAAAAGAATTGTCTAAAGCAGAGATCAATCACATTATTCAAAACTATACAAAGGGCGAAATTCCTGATTATCAAATGTCGGCTTTCGCTATGGCTGTATATTTTCAAGATATGACAACGGAAGAACGTGCGAATTTTACAATGGCAATGGTAGAGTCTGGTGACCAGATTGACCTGTCCGCAATTGAAGGAATTAAAGTAGATAAACACTCCACTGGCGGTGTTGGTGATACTACGACACTTGTTCTTGCACCATTAGTAGCAGCGCTAGGTGTTCCAGTTGCCAAGATGTCCGGACGTGGATTGGGACATACGGGCGGGACGATCGATAAGCTGGAAGCAGTCCCAGGATTCCACGTTGAAATTGATAACGAACAATTCATAGAACTAGTAAATAAAAATAAGCTTGCTGTAATCGGCCAAAGCGGAAATCTTACTCCAGCAGATAAAAAGCTGTATGGTTTGCGTGATGTAACTGCAACTGTAAACTCAATCCCGCTTATCGCGAGCTCTATTATGAGCAAAAAGATTGCTGCCGGCGCTGATGCTATTGTTCTTGATGTTAAAACAGGTGCGGGAGCATTCATGAAAACTCCTGAAGAAGCAGAAGAACTGGCAAATGCAATGGTGAAGATCGGAAATGCAGTTGGCAGAAACACAATGGCTGTAATTTCCGACATGAGCCAGCCGCTCGGACTTGCGATCGGTAATGCACTTGAAATCAAGGAAGCGATTGATACTCTTAACGGAAATGGACC
Organism: Fictibacillus nanhaiensis; assembly: GCF_023715445.1. Classification (GTDB taxonomy): domain Bacteria; phylum Bacillota; class Bacilli; order Bacillales; family Fictibacillaceae; genus Fictibacillus; species Fictibacillus nanhaiensis_D. Next base: position 510,478 of record NZ_JAMBOD010000001.1, on the reverse strand, counting down.
TAAAGATCTTGAAGAACTTTGTTTAACTCTAGGATCTCATATGGTTTACCTGGCCAAGAAAGCTGATTCCCTTGAAGATGCAAGAGAAATGTTAAGAGAAGCCATCTCTTCAGGAAAAGCACTTGAAACATTAAAAGTATTCTTGAAAGCACAGGGTGGAGATGATTCTGTCGTTGATAACCCGGAAAAACTTCCTCAAGCTGCACATACATTCGAATTGACGGCTGATGAAGATGGATATGTTTCTGAGATTATCGCAGATGAAATCGGAACTGCAGCTATGATTTTAGGTGCAGGAAGAGCTACTAAAGAATCTGAGATCGACTTGGCTGTAGGATTAATGTTAAACAAAAAAGTCGGAGATCAAGTTTCAAAAGGCGATTCTCTTGTAACCATCTACAGCAATACTGAAAATCTAGAAGATGTAAAATCAAGAATCCGCAGTGCTTATACGATCTCTAAAGATGCGGTTGACGCACCACCATTAATTTATAAAGAAATTAAACAATAATTTTGCAAAGAGGCTGGCTTAAAGGATAAAACCTTTGAGTTTAAGCCTCTTTTCTTGTTCTTAAAGGATAGATTGCAAATTTGTATAACAGATGTTTTTTCAAGATGGAAAATTTGAGGTTTTGTTTGTACCATTTGTACACTGTTGCTTTAATAAAGAGTTTAATATCTATAATCCCACATTAATTTTAATAATCCCACGTTATTAAGAATAATCCCACGTTAATCTAAAAAATCGTTAATTTAAATATATCGAACTTACGACAAAAACTGACATTAACCCCATGTATTGCGACTAACCCCAGATACCTATAACCATAAAAGTAGATGGTAAATACGGTATAAAGTGAAAAAATATGGAAAAAATAAAGCTATATGAATGGAGGGAAAAGTATGAAAGCCGTTATTTCGGGTTTATTAAGTGTGTGTCTGCTAGCGTCGTTTTCCATTCCAAAAGTGGAAGCAGCAGAAAAAGAAAAAGTAAAATTAGCTGAAAAAAGCCATTCTGCTATTTTAATGGAACAGGACAGCGGAAGTGTTTTATATGAAAAAAACAGCCATGAAAAACTTCCGCCAGCAAGTATGACGAAAATTATGACGCTCATTTTAATCATGGAAGCAATCGACAAGGGGAAAATCAGCTGGAATGATAAGATCCGTGTAAGCGAATATGCGGCAAGCATGGGAGGATCCCAGATCTTTCTTGAACCAGGAGAAGAGATGCGCGTAGAGGACATGGTCAAAGGCATTGCAATCGGCAGTGCAAATGATGCATCCGTTGCGATGGCAGAGCATATTGCAGGATCAAATGACTCTTTTGTGAATATGATGAACAGCAAAGCAAAGAAATTAGGATTGAAAGATACCTTCTTCAAGAATGCTACCGGGCTCCCTGCTGCTGGTCATTATACATCTGCCCATGATATGGCGATAATGGGAAAAGAGCTTCTTAAACATGAAGAAGTAACAAAGTATACAGGTCAATATGAAGATTATTTGCGTGAAGATACAGAAAAGAAATTCTGGCTTGTTAATACAAACCGTCTTGTGAAGTTCTATCCAGGAGTGGATGGCTTAAAAACTGGTTTTACAAATGAAGCTAAATATTGTTTAACGGCAACTGCGAACAAAGATGGAATGAGGGTTATTGCGGTGGTAATGGGTGCACCGACACCAAAAGAAAGAAATGCCCAGATCACGTCAATGCTCGACTATGCATTCACTCAGTTCTCTACAAAAAAATTATACGACCGCCATGAAATAGTAAAAGAAGTAAAAGTTCAAAAAGCGGATAAATCAAAGCTTCCAGTTGTAACTTCTGAGAACATCTCTCTTTTATTGAAAAAAGGGGAAACGGCAAAGAAGATAAAAACAGAAGTCTTAGTAGATCAAGATCTAAAAATGCCAGTTAAAAAAGGACAGCAGATAGGATCCTTAAAGATTTGGAACGGTAAAGATCTGATTACGGAAAGTCCCGTATTAGCTTCAGAGACAATAAAGAAAGCATCCTGGTGGAAATTGTTTAAACGTACAGCAGGACAAATGTCAAAATCCTCGTAATGATTCAGTATTCTTGACATTTATAGGCGAATTCCCACTAGTTTTGTCATCAGTGAAGGAATTCGTCTATTTTTTATAGAACTTCACGTTATCCAAAAAAGAAGGAGAGGATAGCGTGGGATTAGCTGTCAATCTGGAACTTAAACACACCGTATTGTGTATCCGTTTAGACGGAGAACTTGATCACCATACAGCAGACTTGCTAAGGAATCAAGTTGAAGATTATTTGAAAAAGCATACCGTAAAACATATCGTTTTAAATTTAGAAGGTTTAAGTTTTATGGATAGCTCTGGTCTTGGTGTTATTTTAGGACGTTATAAACAAATTAAAAATCAAGATGGTGAAATGGTTGTCTGTGCGATTTCACCAGCTGTAAAAAGACTGTTTGAAATGTCCGGTTTGTTTAAAATAATCAGACTTGAAGAAGATGAAGAGCTTGCACTGCAGGCCCTGGGGGTGGCTTAATATGAGAAATGAAATGAAAATTCAGTTTTCAGCATTAAGTCAAAATGAATCCTTTGCCCGTGTTACGGTTGCAGCATTTATCGCTCAGATTGATCCAACTGTAGATGAATTAACAGAGATTAAAACAGTAGTTTCAGAAGCCGTTACAAATGCTATCATCCATGGATATGAAAATAAGGCTACAGGCATGGTCTATATTGAGGCTGCAATAGAAGAGGATACCATCCACCTTACGATTCGTGACGAAGGAATGGGAATACCTGACCTTGATCAAGCGAGACAGCCTCTTTACACATCAAAGCCTGAGCTTGAACGCTCAGGAATGGGCTTTACGATCATGGAGAATTTTATGGATGAAGTCGAAGTCATCTCAGAACCGTCATTCGGAACTACGATTCACTTGACAAAATACTTAACCAAAAATAAAGCAATGTGTAATTAAGGGAGTATGCCTATGGATGTCGAGGTGAAAGGCAGCAAAAGTGAACCGTTTCTTAAGGATGAAGAGATAAAATTATTAATCAAACAGAGTCAGGAAGGAGATCAGCATGCCCGTGATACGATTGTTGAAAAAAATATGCGGCTTGTCTGGTCTGTGGTTCAGCGCTTTTTAAACAGAGGTTATGAAGCAGATGACCTTTTTCAAATCGGCAGTATCGGTTTATTAAAGTCAGTTGATAAATTTGACTTGTCTTATGATGTCAGGTTCTCTACGTATGCCGTACCTATGATAATCGGTGAGATACAGCGTTTTATCCGGGATGACGGTACAGTAAAAGTGAGCCGCTCTTTAAAAGAGACGGGCAACAAAGTACGAAAAGCGAAAGATGAGCTATCCAAATCTCTTGGACGAACACCTACTATTAATGAAGTGGCACAGTTCTTGGATGTGGCAGTGGAAGATGTTATCATGGCGCAGGATGCTGTAAGAGCCCCCCAGTCCATCCATGAAACCGTCTATGAGAATGATGGTGATCCAATAACTCTTCTTGACCAGATCTCAGACCATTCGGAAAGCAAATGGTTTGATAAGATCGCATTAAAAGACATAATGGACAAGCTGGATGAACGTGAAAGACTTATTGTGTATTTACGGTATTTTAAAGACCAGACACAATCAGAGGTAGCAGAACGCCTTGCTATTTCACAGGTTCAAGTATCCAGACTCGAAAAGAAAATATTATTGTTTATGAAAAACCAGATGGAGACTTAACAAGTCCTGTCTGGTTTTATTTTTTTGTGGTAGTTTTTGGATGTTTTCTGTTCCTAAGCATGATTAGAAAAGTCGAATCGCATACTAAACACAAATGCGCTGAAGAAAAGAGGCGAAGCAGTTTGGATAGAGTGATATATCTTCGTATGCGGCAACGTGTTCAAGTCCTTCAGCATCAAAAAGTAACGATTGGCGAGGTAGCGCAAATCGTCGCATCTGATGAAAATGAAAGGAATATCAAAGGATATATTATCCATGAAGTAACCCCTGAAGATAAGCATCTGATCGTAATCGATGTTATGAGAGTCATTGGCACCATCCAAAAAAAGAATCCGGGAATGGATGTCCAGACTATCGGACCGGCCCAGACTATTTTGGAAATCCAGATGAAACAAAAAACGTTAGCACCCGTTTATTTTGTTCTCGTCTGGCTATTGCTCTTTACTGGTTCTGCACTTGCCATAATGAATTTTCATGAGGACGTCAGCATGCAGCTTGTTCATCAGAAAATTTATTACATGATTACTGGGCATTATAAAGAACAGCCTCTGCTGCTTCAGGTTCCTTACTCATTTGGCTTAGGACTTGGAATGATTCTCTTTTTTAATCATCTGTTTCGAAAAAGGCTTAATGAAGAACCAAGTCCTCTTGAAGTAGAAATGTTTAATTATCAGCAAGACCTCGACCAGTATGTCATCGTCCATGAAAATAAAGAAACAGAGAAGAAAATCAATGGGAATTAAAGTTTTGCTCATTGCTTTTATTGGCTTTGGCGGCGGAATAACGGTTGGTTCAGGTCTGGTGGCATTGATTACGGTACTTGGTATCGTTCCTAGACTTATGCAGCTTTCGAAAACATACCGCTTTATCAGAAGTTACGAGATCAGCATTATACTTGGTGCTGTTCTTGGGGGATGGATGAATTTAAGAAATGTAGCTTTTTCATTTCCGGAGGTCATTCTTGCTCCTATTGGCCTTCTGGCGGGTGTCTTTGTTGGAATGCTTGCTGCAGCTTTAACCGAAGTGTTAAATGTTCTTCCCATTTTAGCAAAGCGAGTAGGCTTCGGGAAAAAAATTATCATTATATTAATGGCAATCGTATTTGGGAAAATTACAGGATCGTTATTTCATTGGATTTATTACATCAACCATTAAGAAAGTGAAGTGAATGTAAATGGCAACAAAAGAAGAACAACAAGCGTACGCAGAGAAAATTAAACCAATACAGCCAAAACCGCCTTACATTATTAATTGTTTAAAAGCATTTTTGATCGGGGGCTTAATCTGTTTAATCGGCCAGGCCATACAAAACTTTTATATGGCGTTCTTTAACTTTTCAGAGGAAACGGCAGGGAACCCGACAGTTGCGACCCTTATTTTAATTGCTGCATTGCTTACAGGCCTAGGTGTATATGATAAAATCGGCCAGTTTGCAGGTGCGGGTTCCATTGTGCCGGTTACAGGTTTTTCCAATGCTTGTACAAGTGCAGCTTTGGAGCACAAAAGTGAAGGGCTAGTTTTAGGAGTAGCCACAAACCTGTTTAAACTGGCTGGAGCTGTAATTGTTTTTGGAGCTGTCGCCGCTTATGTGTTTGGCATGATCAGATATATATTTCAGCAAATGATGTAAGGAGTGGAAGAATTGAATTTATTAGGCAGGCAGACGTGGAAATTTGGAAACAACATATACTTGAATACAGCTGGAACGGCTGTTGGTCCGATGGAAAGTGATGGCCCTTTAGGAACTTATTTTGATAAAACTTACAGCAATCTTCACTGTGATCAAAAAAATTGGGAGCTTGCAGAAAGACAATTGATGGAAGATGCCATTCATGCATGTTTACAAAAAGCACAGCTGAAGCCGGAAGATATTAACTTTTTGCTGGCAGGTGACCTGTTAAACCAAATTGTATCTGCAAACTACACAGCAAGAGGAAACGGCATCCCTTTCTTAGGTGTTTTTGGAGCTTGTTCAACTTCAATGGAATCGTTAGCATTAGGTGCCGCATTAGTAGATGGAGGTTATGCTAACCGGGTGATCGCGGCTGTCAGTTCTCATAATGCTACTGCGGAGAGACAGTTCAGATATCCAACAGAATACGGCGGGCAAAAACCGGATACTGCTACTTTTACTGTAACAGGTGCAGGTGCTGCCCTCGTAAGTAAAGAGATTTCTGATATCAAAATCACATCAGCAACGGTTGGCAAGGTGGTCGACTTGGGGATTACCGATCCTTTTGACATGGGTTCTGCCATGGCACCAGCAGCTGCTGATACGATTGCTGCTCACTTTAAAGAAATGAATGTGTCTCCTGATGAATACGATCTTATCGCGACTGGAGACTTGTCAGGTGTTGGAGCCCCAATCGTAAAAATGTTATTAAAAGAACAAGGATATGATATATCCGATAATCATCGTGATTGCGGATTGATGGTGTATCGACCGGATCAGGAAGTTTTTGCTGGAGGAAGCGGCTGTGCTTGTTCGGCAGTCGTAACGTACGGCTATATACTGGATGAAATCCGAAAAGGGAATTTAAAAAAGGTATTTATAGTAGCTACGGGTGCACTCTTAAACCCTGTAATGGTTCAGCAAAAAGAAACAATTCCAACGATTGCTCACGGTGTTGTACTAGAACGGGCGGAAGGAGGGAATTAAGATGGAATTTTTTTGGGCGTTCGTTGTGGGCGGTGCAATCTGTGTAGTAGGTCAATTAATGATGGATATCTTTAAATTAACACCAGCTCATGTTACGAGCTCATTTGTTGTTTTAGGTGCACTTCTGGATGCTTTCGGAATATATGATAACTTGATTGAATTTGCAGGTGCAGGGGCGACAGTTCCCATAACCAGTTTTGGTCATTCATTGCTGCATGGTGCAATGGCAGCTGCAGATGAACATGGATTTATTGGTATTGCGATGGGAATTTTTGAGTTAACATCTGCTGGTATATCTTCTGCTATTCTTTTTGGCTTTTTAGTTGCAGTAATCTTTGAACCAAAAGGGTGATAATGGTGAAAAAACGGGTCATTTTTATAACGGATGGCGATCTTTATGCACTGCGTGTTGTAGAACATGCTGCCAGTATGATTGGCGGCCGCTGCATTTCGCAGTCTTGGGGCAACCCATCGAAAAAAAGCGGAGAAGAACTTGCTGAGATGATCCGGAATACACCTCATGATCCAGTACTAGTAATGTTTGATGATTGCGGCTTTAGAGGGGAAGGTCCGGGAGAACATGCGATGAGATACATTCATAAACAAAATGATATAGATGTAATCGGAGCTGTCGCCGTTGCTTCAAAGACTCATTTTGCGGAATGGACAAAAGTCCATTGTTCGATCGACCGCTATGGAGAGCTGACAGAGTTTGGCATCGATAAAAGCGGTTTGCCTGATTTGGAAACAGGAAGAATCAACGGGGATACGGTTTATATTCTTGATGAATTGAACCTCCCTTTTGTGATTGGTATAGGAGATATCGGTAAAATGGCCGGTTTTGATTCGGTTGAAAAAGGGGCTCCGATAACAGTAATGGCTATCAAACTCATTTTAGAAAGGAGCGACTTCAATGAATCGAACAAAAGAGAAAGAAAAAACGCCGATAAGCAAAAAAATTAAAGAGAATGAAGAATTATTAACAGATAGGCTGGGGATTGGGGTAACCTTTGATGTCGGTGTACGAAAACTGTCGTTACTGAAAAAGGAAGTTCACATTTATTATTTAAATGGACATTGTGAAACATTATTCATTGTGGAAATCATGAGAGAGCTAATGGATATGGACCACGGTCACAGGGCCACTTCCAATGTGAAAGAAATTATTCAAAACCATCTTACTCATCCTCAAGTAGAAGTAACAAAATACATGAACGAATCAATTGACAAGCTGCTTTCAGGTTTGATCACCATTTTTGTGGAAGGTGAAGACGAAGCGTTTATCGTGGACGTCCGAAGTTATCCTGGCAGACAACCGGAAGAGCCGGATACCGAGAAGGTGGTTCGGGGTTCAAGAGATGGTTTTGTAGAAAATATTATTATGAATACATCATTAATACGGAGAAGAATAAGAGACGAACGGTTACGAAATGAAATGATGCAAGTTGGTGTGCGATCGAAGACGGATATTTGTGTATCCTACATACAGGATGTAGCAGATCCCGGACTAGTGAAATTAATCAAAGAGGAATTAAATAGCATTGAGATTGACGGTGTCCCTATGACGGATAAAACAATTGAGGAATTTATCTTCAAACAAGGATTTAATCCATTTCCGCTTGTGCGTTATACAGAAAGACCGGACGTAGCCTCACAACACTTAATGGAAGGTCATGTCTTAATTATCGTTGATACATCTCCAAGTATCATGATTGCGCCTACTACCTTTTTTCACCATGTGCAGCATGCGGAAGAATACCGCCAAACTCCTGTTATTGGTGCTTTTTTACGGTGGATTCGTTTTGCCGGCATGCTCGCTTCTGTCATTTTGCTCCCGATTTGGCTTCTCTATGTCATTGACCCTGATTTGCTGCCAAAGGAAATTGATTATATTGGTCCAAATAAAAATGCGAATGTACCGATTTATATTCAAATCATGTTAGCAGAATTCGGTATCTATTTATTACGATTGGCATCGATTCATACACCGAACTCGCTAGCCATATCCATGGGTCTGATCGCCGCTGTGTTAATTGGACAAATTGCGATCGATGTAGGCTTGTTTGTACCTGAAGTCATTTTGTACGTGGCAATGTCGGCCATCGGTTCGTTCGTAACGCCAAGCTTTGAGCTAAGTTCAGTAAATATTCTGATGCGATTAGTACTGCTTACTCTTGTTATAATTTTTAAAGTGCCCGGTCTTGTCATAGGCCTTACTTTGTTTATTCTATATATGGCGAGCTTAAAAAATATAAATACTCCTTATTTATGGCCGTTTTTACCGTTTAACGGGAAAGCTTTATTTCAGGTACTGGTTAGAGTGGCGGTTCCATTTTCGAAGATTCGTCCAAGCATCGTACATCCGCAGAATAGAAAAAAGCAGCCAAACTAATGTATCTGTCCCTTGTGGATTAAGAAATATTATGCTAAAATTCATAATTAATTCAATATATATGCCTCATTTGAGGTAGAGGCGCAAAACGAAAAAGTAGCATATGGAGTTCATGGAAGACGATGAAATATGTCGAAAGGTCAATTTGCCGAAGTGTATAAAGAGTTCCATCTCTTTTTATGCTGGGCCGATGCTGAACAAGCAGCGGACTGTCACTACAACAGTAGTGGAGAGCTATTCCGACATGAGGGCACGGTTATGACAGCCTGCCTTAATTGCGGCTGTCTTTTGTTTTTGTCGGGATTGAATGCTCCATCAACATGGAGAGGGGATTAATTGTGAATCTACATGGTACAGCTAAAATAGGAGAAAACAATCATCTATGGGTAGGTGGAAGAGATACCGTTGAACTTGCAAAAAAGTACGGCACACCGCTTTATCTGTATGATGTCGCTTTAATAAGAAAAAGAGCGAGAGGCTTTAAAAAAGCATTTGAAGAAAAAGGTGTAGGTTATCAGGTCGCTTATGCCAGCAAAGCCTTTTCATCGATTGCTATCATCCAGCTCATGGAACAGGAAGGCTTAAGCCTTGATGTTGTTTCAGGAGGAGAACTCTATACAGCACTGCAAGCGGAATTTCCTGCTGAAAGAATTCATTTCCATGGCAACAATAAGAGCCCTGAGGAATTGGAATATGCACTTGCCTCAGGTGTAGGGTGTATTGTGGTAGACAATTTTTACGAAATAAATCTGTTAAAAATCCTTTGCAGAAAGCTCAACCAAAAAGTAAAAATCTTGCTACGTATGACGCCAGGCATCGAAGCACATACACATGATTACATCATCACAGGACAGGAAGATTCTAAATTTGGTTTTGACCTTGGAAACGGGCAAGCAGATAAAGCTTTAAAGGAAGTGCTTGATTTTGAGCTTTTTCAAGTCCTAGGTGTCCACTGTCACATTGGGTCTCAGATCTTTGAAACAGAAGGGTTTACTTTAGCAATAGATAAGCTGTTCAGCCACTTTAAGGTTTGGGAAGACAGCCATGGTTATTTCCCAGAGGTAGTGAATCTTGGTGGTGGATTCGGTATTCAGTATACATCTGAAGATACACCGCTTGAGCCCGAACAATATGTCATGGCTATGATTGATGAGGTAAGCCGTAAAATGGGTCAGTTCGAAGGAAGAACCATGCCCGAATTATGGATTGAACCGGGAAGATCACTTGTTGGTGATGCTGGTACGACAATCTATTCGATCGGATCACAAAAAGAGATTGAAGGCGTAAGACATTATGTTTCCGTTGACGGAGGTATGACAGATAATATCCGTCCTGCTCTTTATCAAGCGAAGTATGACGCTTATACGGCGAACAAAATGAATGAAAAGCCGTCCCAAACAGTTTCGATTGCTGGCAAGTGCTGCGAGAGCGGAGACATGCTTATTTGGGACTTGGAGCTGCCTGAAGTAACTGATCAAGATTACTTGGCAGTGTCTTGTACCGGTGCTTACGGATACAGTATGGCTAACAATTATAACCGTATCCAGCGTCCAGCTGTTGTTTTTGTAGAGAACAGCGAAGAACAGCTTGTTGTTAAGCGCGAAACGTATGAAGATTTAGTAAGACAGGATTTACCGTTAAAAACAAAGGTTTTTGTGTAAATTAGTTTACTGGGCTTTCATTTCGCCGTACAATGGTAGGTGAATGAAAGATAAGGAGGCCTATTTTAATGAAAAAAGGTTCAATTGAATTCGAAAATGGCGAAAAGATTTTATTTGATCTATACCAGGAAGATGCACCTGGAACAGTAGAAAACTTTGAAAAGCTTGCAAACGAGGGATTTTATAATGGTGTTACTTTCCACCGTGTAATTCCTGGTTTCGTGGCACAAGGTGGAGACCCAACTGGAACAGGAGCTGGTGGTCCTGGTTACTCTATCCCTTGTGAAACAGAAGGAAATCCTCATAAGCACGTTGCAGGATCATTATCCATGGCACACGCTGGCCGTGACACGGGAGGAAGCCAGTTCTTTATCGTACATGAGCCGCAGCCGCATTTAAATGGCGTTCACACTGTTTTCGGACAAGTTACAGAAGGAATGGACACTGTTCTTCGAATTAATCAAGGTGATGTAATGAAAGAAGTTAAGGTGTGGGAAGAGTAATCTTTCTAAACAAAATAATGAAAGCTCCGGTATTTCCGGAGCTTTTTTTGTTCGTTTATTAACACGGTTTTGTCGAAAATTCGATATAATGTAGGTTTTTCTCCTCTTAACGTGGGATAAATAATTTTTACCCGTTTATTCTACATCAGAAGTTTAAAGAATCCTCTTCTTTTGAAGTTTTTGTTTTTCTCTCTCCTCGATAACAGAAGTACGGTCTCTTAATCTATGTTTATGGATGATCTGATCGTCTGGATTAGCTTTTGTACTCCAATCCTTTCCCGTTCTTTCAGCTTCTATAAGGCAAGCTTCTTGCAATGATGGAGATAACGGCAGGGAAATTGACGAAAAAATTTTCTGTTGTTCAATTTCAATTTTTCTTTTTTCTAACAAGTGAAAGAGAATGTCCGTTTCAAGTCCTAATACATGGAGCGCTTCTTTTTCTGTTAACAGTTTTTGAATGCCGCTCGATATCATTCTTTTAGCGCCGTTTATGTTCCCGCGTCTTTGGTGATAAAGCGCTACAGCGATCTGGATTAGTCCGGGCCAAAGATTCCCCTTCATGCCTTCGTTCTTCCAATGCTCTTCAAGCACTTCATGACACTCAAAAAAGTCTTGATCCGCATGGAAATAGATTAAATAGTCAATCCAAGCTTCCGGATATTTCAACTTGTGTCCACACCCCTTTACTATTCCGTTCTAAGTTTACCATACGGCTTAGTGTATTAAAAATACAGCTTCTGTAAGCTGAAAATATGATATAATTTTATAATACAAAAAACGAGAAAAACTGGGGAAATGTTATGCAATATAGTGTGAAGCTTGATGGATTTGAAGGTCCGCTTGATTTACTGCTTCATTTAATTCAAACATACGAAGTAGATATATACGATATTCCGGTAGCCATTATCACCGAACAATACCTGCAATATATACATACGATGAAAGAGCTTAAGCTTGATGTGGCAAGTGAATATTTAGTAATGGCTGCAACTTTGCTTGCCATAAAAAGTAAAATGCTTCTGCCAAAGCATGAAGAGGATTTTCTGGATCAGCAGATGGAATTGGATATGGAAGAAGATCCAAGGGATGAGCTGGTAAGAAGGCTGATTGAATATAGAAAGTATAAGTACGCAGCAGACGAACTAAAAGAAAGAGAAGCTGCCAGAAGCCTGATCTATACACGTGAGCCGCTGGATCTCAGCCAGTTCGAGAAAGAAGAAACTGCTCAGCAGGTAACAAATGTAACGCTTTATGACATGCTTCAGGCTATGCAGAAAGTGTTTCAGGAAAAAGTCACACGGGCACCAAGGCAAACGACGATAGAACGTCAGGAAATTCCGATCGAGACCAGAATGGAACAGATAAAACAATCCCTTTCAGTAGGAGGAAAGAAAAGATTTACTGACCTTTTTGATAAAAGCTCAAAAGAACACGTAGTAGTCACTTTCCTTGCTATTTTGGAATTAATGAAAGTGAAAAGCATCAATTGTGAACAGCAAGACCATTTTAGTGAAATTTATATTACCATGATAGAGGAGTAAAAAGATTTGGAACGAAATGAAATAAAAGCAGTAATTGAAGGATTGCTCTTTGTCAGTGGAGATGAAGGTATCGAACGAAAACAAATCGCGCAGGTGCTTGAAAAAGACAGCAGTGAAATAGATGTTTATATTGATGAGCTTAAAGAAATCTATCTTTCACCGGATAGGGGAATGACCATAGTTGAATATGCAGGATCACTTCAGTTCGTCACGAAACCCGATCATGCGGTGTATTTCGAACGTCTTGTCCAAACCCCCAGTCATTCTACACTTTCACAAGCAGCACTTGAAACACTTGCAATAATTGCTTACAAGCAGCCTATAACAAGATCAGAAATTGAAGAAGTCAGAGGGGTAAAAACAGAAAAGCCGCTGCAGACTTTATCTGCTAAAGGACTTGTAAAAGAAGTAGGCAGAGCTGAAGGGACAGGAAGGGCGATTCTATACGGTACTACAAAAGCATTTTTGGATCATTTTGGACTGCAGTCAATCAAAGAACTGCCTCCTCTTCCAGATAACATTCAGGAAGAGAGCGTTGAACAAGAAGCAGATTTATTCTTTTCAAAGTTTCAAGAATCCATATCTTTAGAAGATAACTAAGGGGGAAACGCTTTGCTGATTCATCATATAGATGGAATTGAATTAGAAAAAGAAAAACCAAATACATCAGAGGATTTCTTTAACCGTTCAGAAGCATCGTACGAATTAAATGGTGAAAAACATACTTTTCATCTTCTGTATGTACGCTACTTTGAAGAACAGCTGGAGGATGAATTAAAACAGCATGACTTCTGGAAGCACTATCTGCAGAAGTATAAGATTCGTGAATTAGCAGCATTAACGGCACTTAGTAAAAATGATTCATATTTAAAAAGAAAAAGAGTTTATATTAATGATTTTGAAGAATTTAAGCGTCTTTTTCTTAATCCCGATGAAAAATCATTAAACAATCTTTTAAAACCATTTCAATAAAATTGATTAAAGCAGTCATGTGATTGGCTGCTTTTTTATTTTTGGCGTTTTTCTTTTTGGGTCGTTTTTTTGTGAAGACCCTTCGTTGACAAATTGATTGGAGCGGAAGGTACGAGACTACGGCTAGGAGCAGCGTGCCAGCTACCTGAGTAATCTTCTCGCAAGGCATGCGACGAGGAAGCTCGCTTCGCTGTTGTTTTTCTTGTAGACACAGGAGCAGCAGCTACCCCTGATTATTCTTCTCGACAAACATGCGACGAGGAAGCTGACTTCGGCAGAATTTTCTTGTAGACGCAGGAGCAGCACTTCACATCTTTCCCCGTGGCTCACCTTAACCCCTCCCGGAAAGCGAGCACGTGTGAGCGGAAATCAACCGTGTTCTGTTTTAAATGAAGGGTTAAGGGTAAATTAACAAATAAGTAAATCGAGTTGAAGGAGAGAATTCTTTTGCCGAGAATAGCATCAGTGGAAACCGTTAATCCGCCCCATAAACTTTCGCAAAAAGAAACAATGGAGTTTGCAAGAAACTTATTTAAAGATGCTTTTTCAGACATAGAACGTTTATTAAAAGTTTTTCAGAATGGAGAGATTTCTTCCAGATATTTTGTTATGCCAATTGAATGGTTTAAAGAGAAAAGAAGTTTTCAGGAAAAAAATGATTTATACATAGACTTTGCTACAAACCTTGGCGCTGAATGCATTGAGAAAGTGATGGGAACTTCGGAAAGCCCTTTAATACCATATGAAAATATTGACGCTATCTTTTTTATTTCGAGTTCTGGGATATCTACACCAAGCATCGAAGCGAGAATCATGAATGTGCTTCCTTTTTCATCTCACACAAAACGTATTCCAATCTGGGGTTTAGGATGTGCAGGCGGTGCTTCCGGCTTTTCAAGGGCGTTTGATTATTGCAAAGCATATCCGAAATCAAATGTGCTTGTACTGAGTGTAGAGCTTTGCAGTTTAACCTTTCAGCATGAAGACTTATCAAAAAGCAATTTGGTTGGAACGTCATTATTTGCTGATGGAGTTGCCTGCGCTCTTATTTGCGGAGACGAATCCGATGTCAGCATGTCAACAGCACTAAGTCCCTATATTACGGATACGATGTCGACTTTAAAACCTCATTCAGAGGATGTAATGGGCTGGGAATTAAAAGATACAGGTCTTTATGTGGTCTTTTCACGTGATATTCCGAATGTAATTCGTACATGGCTGAAACCTAACGTGGATGAGTTTTTAAACCGAAATCAATTAACAAGTGAACAGATCAAACATTTTATCGCACACCCCGGCGGAAAAAAAGTCCTTCAAGCATATGTTGAGGCTCTTGGTTTGCCTCTTTGCAAAACCGATATTTCAAAGGACGTTCTGATGTCTAACGGCAACATGTCATCAGCCACCGTTTTTTATGTTCTAAAAAAATTTATGGAAACAGAACAAAATGAAGGAGATCTAGGAATCATGGCTGCTCTTGGACCTGGTTTTTCTTCAGAGCTTTTACTGGTGGAATGGAGGAAATAAAGTGAAGTGGTTTCTCATTTTTTGGTTTTTTTTAGTGGTTCAGAGGCTTGCTGAAGTGAAAATTGCTAAAAAGAATGAGGAAACTCTCCGGACCAAAGGAGCGGTAGAGGCGGGAGGGAGTCATTATAAATGGATGGTGATGATGCATGTTTCCTTTTTTATCGCTCTGTTTCTTGAAGTTATAGTATTTGGTGCTTCCTCGCCGAATTGGTGGATTGTTCCTTTTGTTTTATTTTTGGCGGCACAGGTAGTACGTGTATGGGCGATTACGTCACTCGGTGTGTATTGGAATACTAAGATCATTTTACTTCCAGGAGCTAAGGTAGTGGCGAAAGGGCCGTATCGTTTTATCAGACATCCAAATTATTTAGTCGTTTCATTAGAAATTTTCGTTATTCCCCTGATTTTTGGAGCTTACATAACAGCGATCCTTTTTACACTATTAAATATACTGATGCTTCGTGTAAGGATTCCAGCGGAAGAGAAAGCACTTATGGAGCTTACAGATTATGAAAACAGCCATGGCCAAAAACAGCGTTTCTTTCCGAGTCAATGAACGGGCGGAAGTAAATCCCATTCATAACCTGTCCTTGTTTGCATAAACTTTTACAAAACACCTAAAGGGCGGGATTGTGAATGAAACAGATCATTGCACCTATCATTTATATTGTAATTTGCTCGCTTGTACTTGCAGTTTTCCCGCAAGAGGCAAAAGCTGAACCTGGTGTATCAGCCAAAGCAGCCATATTAATGGAACAATCTTCAGGCAGAGTGCTTTATGGACGCAATGAGCATCGTCCCATGAGGATTGCAAGTATTACAAAGATCATGACAGCTATCCTTGCAATTGAATCTGGAAAAATGCAGGATACTGTAACAATAACTGAGCATGCCGCAAGAACAGAAGGATCTTCTCTTTATTTAAAGCCAGGTGAAAAGATTCCCCTTACAGATTTAGTCTACGGCCTGATGCTGCGTTCCGGAAATGATTCAGCGGTGGCGATTGCAGAGCATGTTGGAGGCAGTTTAGAGGGATTTGCCTATCTCATGAATCAAAAGGCAGAGGAGATCGGAATGAAGCATACACGCTTTCGAAATCCTCATGGACTTGATACACATGAAGATCATTATTCGACTGCATATGATATGGCCCTCTTGACAAAGTATGCAATGAACAATGATACGTTTAAAGATATTTCTGCTACTAAAGTGTTTCGTTCAGAACAGACCGGTGAAAAGTGGGACAGAGTCTGGCGCAACAAAAATAAAATGCTGAAGCTGTATGAGAATTCAACCGGGGGAAAAACGGGCTATACCAAACGAGCCAAAAGAACACTTGTTTCAACAGCAGAAAAGGATGGAATGGAGTTAATTGCCGTAACATTAAATGATCCAGATGATTGGGAGGATCATCGGAATATGTTTGAATGGGCCTTTCAGTCCTTTAAAATGACAGAGCTTATAAAAGAGGGAAATGTTAAAAGCATTAAAGATAAAGGATATAAAGGCAAAGTCGAAGCTAACCGCTCATTCTCCTATCCACTACTCAAAGAAGAGATGAATCAGATCTCTTCTTCCATTCATTTGTATAAACTGCCAAAATCGGGTGAATGGAAAGATGATGATATACCTAAGCCTGTTGGAAGGTATTTTATAGATTTAGATGGTACAAGAATAGCAGATATTCCCCTTTATTATGATGGGAAGGCTTTGATCAACCCCCATAAAGACGGGCTATGGACTTCATTTAAAAACATGCTGACCAAGCTGTTTTTTATCGCAAAGGAGCATGGCGGCTCATGGTAAATTATATTTGGGTAGGTATGATGGTAATCGGATTTGTCGTTGCTGCAGTAAATGGCAATATGGATAAAGTGAACGAGGCTATCTTTACAAGTGCAAAGGAAGCTGTAACCTTAAGTTTTGCTATGATTAGTATTCTCGTTTTCTGGCTTGGCATTATGAGAATAGCAGAGAAAGGCGGATTACTGGAAGTTCTGGCTTATCTCTTTCGTCCGATTGTAAAATGGCTGTTTCCTGATATTCCAAAAGACCATCCTGCTCAAGGATACATTTTATCAAACATGGCAGCAAACCTGCTGGGACTTGGAAATGCAGCAACACCGATGGGGATTAAAGCGATGGAACAGCTAAAAATTTTAAATGGCGGAAAAAACGAAGCGAGCCGATCCATGATTACCCTGCTCGCGATTAATACATCCAGTATCACATTGATCCCAACGACCATTATTGCAATCCGGATGAGCTATAATTCACAATCGCCCACAGATATTGTTGCGCCAACCCTTTTAGCAACCGCGGTTGCAACCATAGGTGCCATATTGATCGATAGATATTATTATTACCGCTCCTTGCAAAAGGAGGGGAAATAAATGGCTTTTGTACAATCGTTTTCGATATGGTTTATTCCTTTCTTGATCGGGTTCATTCTATTGTATGGAACATATAAAAAAGTACCGACTTATGAAACATTTGTTGAAGGCGGCAAAGAAGGATTTTCAATCGCAATTAATATTATTCCCTTTTTAGTCGGAATGCTTGTTGCGATATCTGTTTTTAGGGCTTCTGGTGCGTTAGATTATGTAATGATGGCTATGCGTCCGCTATTTTCATTGTTTCATATTCCAGCAGAAGTCGTTCCGCTTGGACTGATGAGAACCATTTCAGGTACTGGAGCCCTTGGCATGACAAGTGATTTGATTGCAACTCATGGACCAGATTCTTTCATCGGAAGATTAGCTTCAACGATACAAGGAAGTACAGATACGACCTTTTATGTACTAACTGTATATTTTGGAGCAGTTGGAATAAAGAAAATGAAGTATGCCTTGAAAGTTGGTCTCTTGGCGGATTTAATCGGCTTTTTAGCATCAATTGCAGCCATTACTCTCTTGTTTTATTCATAAAACGAACAAAAAGAGCCACAGAGGCTCTTTTTTACGTTTATCAAGGTTGAGAATTACGAATAATGAAGGTATGATGAGACATGAGGTGAAATGATGGAACGATTGCAAAAAGTGATTGCCCAAAGCGGTATTACATCCCGGCGAAAAGCTGAGGAACTAATCCGTGAAGGTAAAGTGAAAGTAAACGGAAATGTTGTAACGGAACTAGGCACAAAGGTAGGAACGAAAGATAAAATTGAAGTGAACGAAATTCAAATTCAACGGGAACAGCCCGTTTATTTTTTGATGTACAAACCTTCTGGAGTGATAACAGCAGTATCTGATGACAAAGGGAGAAAAGTAGTTGCCGACTATTTTAAAGATATGATTGAGCAGCGTGTTTTTCCTGTTGGAAGGTTAGATTATGACACAACAGGTGTCCTTATCATGACTAATGACGGAGAATTTGCAAACGTGTTGATGCATCCGCGCTATCAGCTGGATAAAGTTTACATTGCAAAAGTAAAAGGAATTCCGCCACGTGAAAAGATAAAGCAGCTTGAAAGAGGAATCCGCCTTGAAGATGGAATGACAGCACCAGCTAAAGCAAAAGTTACGTCTATCGATAAGAAAAAAGGAACTGCAATTGTGGAACTAACGATTCACGAAGGCAAGAACCGCCAAGTAAAACGTATGTTAGAAGCAATTGGCTGCCCGGTAATGAAGTTAAAGCGCGAGAGATATGGGTTCCTTGATCTTAAAGGATTGAATCCAGGCGAATTTAGAGAGTTAACACCACATGAAATTAAACAGCTGAGAAATATGGCTGTCACACAAACGTCAAAAAAAAGCCGTAGATAGGCTTTTTTTTCAAGTTATAGTAAAATGGAAGCGGCTTAAAGGAGCGGATAACTTTTGAAAAAGAAAAGATTCTGGTTTCGCTCTGCTTTGCTTGCCATATTAGTTATTGCGATCGGTTATACAATTTATAACAGTATCTACGAGGATAGTGGTACTTACATAAAAAAGGGAGATAAGGCTCCTAACTTTGTACTTACTGATCTTAATGGCAATCGGGTAGAACTAGAGGATTACCGTGGCAAAGGTGTTTTCCTTAATTTTTGGGGCACATGGTGCAAGCCTTGTGAACGGGAAATGCCATATATGCAGAGACAATATGAAACCTATAAGAAACAAGGGGTAGAAATCCTTGCAGTAAATGTAAGTGAAACAAATGTGTCTGTTAAGAATTTTGCAGACCGTTATCGTTTATCCTTCCCAATTCCGATGGATAAGCAAAGAGAAGTGACGAAAGCATATGGTATTGGTCCGATCCCAACTACTATTCTCATTGACAAAAATGGGAAAGTTGTTGGAAGAACAAGTGAATCGCTTTCTGAAGAAAAAATTATTTCCTTTATGGAAAAAATCAAGCCGTAACGGGGTGAAAAGATGCAAACGATAACATGTGAATGCGGCCACTCCAATCCGTACGGTACAAGTCTTTGCCAAGCTTGCGGAAAACCGCTCGAAAATGACGTTGAAGTACTCTCAAGCATGCGTTATGAAGGAAGCGCCAGAAGATCTCAAACGTATAAAAAGACAATTGTTGATCACATTTGGAATTTCTTTTCGTCTGTAAGAGTCGGGGTCTGGCTTATTGTCATCATATTGGTGGCAGCTGCAATCGGGACCATATTTCCTCAAGAGACATTTATCCCGCCAAATGTTGATCCAGCCTCTCATTATGAAAGCGAATACGGAACTTTAGGACTTATCTATTATTTATTGGGATTTCATAATCTTTATGGCTCTTGGTGGTTTATTATTCTGCTTGGAATGCTGGGACTGTCCATAATTATAGCCAGTCTTGACCGCGGAATTCCTTTATATAAAGCTTTAAAAACACAAAGAGTTACAAGACATGATCAATTCATGAAAAATCAGCGTTTGTTCTCTGTGAGCAAAGAAGTTGAAATCGAAGAAGTTAAATATACACTTGAATCCCTGCGTTATAAAGTCCGTGAAGAAAACGGTAATCTATTTGCAGAGAAAGGCCGTTTCTCTAGATGGGGAGCATATGTAAATCACGTGGGACTGATCATTTTCTTAACTGGAGGAATGCTAAGGTTCTTTCCGGGGATGTATGTAGATGACGTCCTGTGGGTAAGAGAAGGCGAGAAGGCTTCTATACCAGGCACGAAGAGTGATGAAGGACAATATTACTTAGAAAACAATGAATTTATTCTTGAGATGTATGATAAGGAAGAAAAGAAGTTTAATAGTGCACTTAGTTCAGTAGATGGTGAAGTAGCTAAAAACTATCAAAGCAACGTAACACTTTATAAAACCGAACCTAATCACACGATTGGCGAGGAGCCTGAACTAATAAAAGTAAAAGACGGTGAAATCCGTGTAAATGAACCGTTTAAATTTGACTCATTTGCACTCTACCAAACTGATTTTAAGTTAAATGAATTTAACAAAATGAGTTTTGAATTAGAAGAAAAGTCAACCGGGAAGAAATTCGGCAAACTGACTGTTGATTTACATGAACCTGAAAAGAAGTATGATTTAGGAAATGGCTATAGAGTTGAGATCGAAGAGTACTTTCCGAATTTTATTCTTAACGAACAAAAACAGCCTTCGACTATAAATAACTTGCCGGATAACCCTGCTTTTGTATTTTCCATGTATTCTCCACAAACGCCTAAAGGAGAAAAAGCATTTGTAGGAATTCAAAAGAATATTGAAGCCGGTGAGAATAAGTTTAAAATGTCATTTGCAGGAATTGAAACAAAAGATTTAACGGCATTAACCGTAAGAAAAGATCATACTCTTTGGATCATTGCACTTGGCGGCATTATCTTTATGATCGGTGTTACACAAGGGCTGTATTGGAATTACAGAAGAATTTGGATCAAACAAAATCAAGAAGAAGTATGGGCTGCAGCTCATACGAATAAGAACTGGTACGGTCTGAAGAAAGATTTAGAGTTCTTGGCTGACAAGTCAAATCTAATGCCGTTGGCCGACAAGGAAGTAAACTCTAAATAACCGATAACCGTACAGTTCAAGCAGGAGGGTTTAGGATGGCTCAAATAAGCAGCACGCTTTTATATAGCGCATTCATGATTTATTTATTTTCTACCCTTTTCTTTGCAATGTCTATTTCTGATAAAAAACGTTCAGAAGCAGCACATACAAAAAAATGGGGTAAAATTGGCTTCATTAGTGCTTGTATTGGATTTGCAGCTCAGCTTGGTTATTTCATTACGAGATGGATTGCAAGCGGACATGCACCAGTGAGCAACTTATTCGAATTTACTACATTCTTTGGAATGATGATGGTACTTGCGTTTATCATCTTATATGCGATCTATCGTATGAACGGTTTAGGTGTATTCGCAATGCCTGTTGCATTGCTTGTCATTGCCTATGCGAGTATGTTTCCAAGAGATATCTCTCCGCTTATTCCAGCTCTGCAAAGCGACTGGCTTAAAATTCACGTAACAACAGCAGCTTTAGGCGAGGGAATTCTGGCTATTTCGTTTGTGTCTGGTCTTATCTATTTGATTCGTACAGTTGATCAATCCGTTTCCACTAAAAAAACAAAATGGCTAGAAGTTATCCTATACAGTTTAATAAGTATTGTTGGATTTATAATTGTTTCCATGGCTTTTAATGGGGCTGGATATGAAGCAAAATATGAAATCATGAATGAGAAAAACCAGGCTGTTGAGGTCGTATACGAAATGCCGGCAATTGCAGGGCCAGCTAATGGTGCAAAGCTTGATGATGCATTTGGTCCATTGTTTTCCACACCATCATGGATGAATGGTGTAGATGCTTCCAAAAAATTAAATACATTTATCTGGTCTCTTTTGGCAGGCGCTATTCTATACGGACTGCTTCGATTAATCCTAAGAAAAAGAATCGCCGCTGCGCTTCAGCCAAAAGTGAATATGAATTCTGACCTTCTTGATGAAATCAGTTATCGTGCTGTTGCAATCGGATTTCCGATCTTCACTTTAGGCGCCTTAGTTTTTGCTATGATCTGGGCTCAGCAGGCTTGGTCTAGATTCTGGGGCTGGGATCCTAAAGAAGTTTGGGCGCTAATCACTTTCTTGTTTTATGCAGCCTTTCTTCACTTAAGACTATCAAGAGGGTGGCATGGCGAAAAGTCTGCATGGCTCTGCGTATTAGGATTCTGGATTATTACATTCAACCTTATTGCAGTCAATCTTGTACTAGTCGGATTGCATTCATACGCATAACAGAAGTTTCATAAAAGTCTCTCTTTAACAAGAGGGGCTTTTTTATAAGTAAATAGAAAAGTGTCCTGTTTGTTCCAAAAGGTTGACTTCATGTATGATAGAAACAGGATATATCAGGAATAATTTTTTCACTATGATTTCATGTGGAGGATTGAAAATGGATACAGAAGCTAAGATTTTAGTTGTTGATGATGAAGAACGTATTCGCAAGCTATTAACCATGTACTTAGAAAGAGAAAACTATGAAGTGCATGAAGCAGAAAATGGGGAAGAAGCACTGCAAATGGCTGTTTCCATAAATTTTGATCTGATTTTACTGGACTTAATGCTTCCGGGTATGGACGGAATCGAAGTTTGTGAAAAGCTAAGAGAAAAGAAAGCGACACCTGTTATTATGCTTACGGCAAAAGGTGAGGAATTAAATAGGATACAAGGCTTTGAAGCCGGAACGGATGACTATATTGCAAAACCGTTCAGCCCAAGAGAAGTTATATTGCGTGTTAAGGCACTTTTAAGAAGGTCATCTCCTACAAAGTTTCTTCAAACGGAAACGGTTGCTAAAAATATAGTTGTTTTTAAGCATTTAACCATTGATCATGATGCCCATCGTGTGACAGCCGGAGGGAAAGAAGTGAATTTAACTCCAAAAGAATATGAACTGCTCTATTATTTAGCAAAAACGCCTGACAAAGTATACGCACGGGAACAGCTTTTAAAAGATGTTTGGAATTACGAGTTTTTTGGAGATTTAAGAACAGTAGATACTCATGTAAAAAGGCTGCGAGAAAAACTAAACAAAGTCTCTCCAGATGCTGCCTCTATGATTGCGACCGTTTGGGGAGTAGGATATAAATTCGAGGCGGGTAATGAATGATCTGGAGAAGTGTTGTAGGCAAACTTTCGGTAACCATTTTGTTGCTGGTATTGGTCGTATTGACGGTGCTGACAATATTGCTTACCCAGTTCTTCGAAAATTTCTATGATAATCAGGCCAGAGAACAATTAACAAAAATGGCTGACAGGCTCGTTCTTATTATGGAAAATGATCAAAATAAAGAAGAGGCTATACGGATCACAAGTGAAATGGCTGAAGCTTATTCAATGTCAATTATGATTATTGATGAAAACCAGGAATCATTTATCTCCACTAAATCTTTTAGTGATGCACCATACATCCCTGTTTCAGTTTTTAGCGATCATGAAAAATTATTGTCAGTTGTGGAAGACGGAAAAAAGATTTATATGAATGGTGATTTTCCTGTTCTCTCTGAAGGCAAAGAATCAGCACATACCATGATTATTTATGGAGAACCTTACGAAACCGGAAATGGTAAAGGCGGCGTGTACGTTTACCAATCGATAGAAAACATTACAAAGACTACAAACCATACGAAATATCTTATCTTTTTAGCAGCTGGCATCGCCATTATACTGACCATCATATTTGCTTTCTTTTTATCAACACGAATTACGGCTCCTCTCAGAAAGATGAGAGAAGCGGCCACATCTGTCGCAAAAGGTGAATTTGATATGAAAGTACCGATCTTAACACATGATGAGATCGGTGAACTCGGAATGACATTTAACCGCATGGGTCGTCAGCTCAAAAATAACATTACTGCATTAAACCAGGAAAAGGAACAGCTGACGAGTATCTTGAGTTCAATGGCAGATGGAGTTATTACCTTTGACAGAAAGATGAATATTCTAGTTACTAATCCGCCAGCAGACCGCTTTTTACAAGCTTTTTATTACGAATCTGGTATGAAGAGTGAAGTAAAAGGCAATGTCCCGAAAGAGGTAACTCAGCTTTTTCAGCAGGTTGTTTCCCTTGAAAGTGAGCAGCTGACTGAGATTGATATACAGGGAAGATCATGGGTGATCGTTATGACACCTTTATATGACCAATCTGTAATTCGAGGTGCTGTAGCTGTTTTACGTGACATGACAGAAGAGCGGAGAATGGACAAGTTAAGAGAAGATTTCGTTGCCAATGTTTCACATGAGTTAAAGACTCCAATCGCAATGCTTCAAGGGTATAGTGAAGCAATTGTAGACGATGTTGCAGAATCAGAAGAAGAAAAAAAGGAACTCGCAGGAATTATTTTAGATGAATCAAAAAGAATGGGCAGACTTGTCAACGAATTGCTGGACCTTGCCAGACTGGAAGCTGGTCATATGAAGCTTCATCTTGCGAATATCGCTATTCCTCCTTTTGCAGAACGCATTGTCCGTAAGTTTCAGGGACCTGCTAAAGAAAGGGATATACAGCTGACGCTTCAAATGTCCGGAGTTCACAAAGAGATGGCAATAGATCCTGACCGTATAGAACAAGTACTAACGAATTTGATAGATAATGCAATCCGTCATACTTCGCATGGTGGATTCGTTCAGCTCTCCATCGAATCAAGCGAAAAAGCAGTTAAGTTTTTCATAAGAGATAATGGTTCGGGCATTAAAGAAGAGGATCTTCCTTTTGTTTTTGAACGTTTTTATAAAGGCGATAAAGCAAGAACGAGGGGAAAATCTGGCGGAACTGGACTAGGGCTTGCCATTGCAAGAAACATTGTTGAAGCGCATGGGGGACAAATTAATGTTCATAGCAAGAACAATGAAGGTACGACATTCTCGTTTGTAATACCTCGAACTGTGAAGTAAATTATCAATCTTTCCCGATTAATCTTGTTTCATAAGGAACATATAAGGAAAGGTAAAAAAGATTTCACAATTTTCTCCATTAAGATATAATATAATTTGTAATTAGAATTTCATAAGTATTTAAACAGGTGCTGTCCATAACGGACAAGCATAATAGGGAAAACGGTTAAATTCCGTTGCGGTCCCGCCACTGTAATTGTGAGAAACCTAATGATTAGCCACTGTTAAATCGGGAAGGCGTTAGGGGACGATGATCAAGAGCCAGGAGACCTGCCTGTATTGTACAAGACATGACCTACGAGGATAGGGGGGGTGTTAAACAGTGCCAGCAATGGGCAGCTGTTTTCTGCCTGTATACCATAATTCCAATCTCCTTCGTAGACGACGAAGGGGATTTTTTTTGGTGAATTAAAAGAAAGGCTCTTCTCTAAAAGATTGTTGCTTTTGGGTCTCTCTTCATTGGCAAGTTGATTGGAGAGCAAGGTGCGTGCCCGCAACCTGATATACTTCATGCAAGGCATGCGACGAGGAACAAGCTTCGACTGTTTTGCTTTCAGACGCAGGAGCACATTTCCTGGAAGGTGAGACTCCTAAGGGTGCAAAGCCGAGGAGGCACACCGCACGCCCCGCGGAAAGCGAGCATCCTGGAGCGGAAATCAGCCCCTTTCAAGAGCAACAAAGTTTGCGAAAACAGCCAAAAGAAAAAACAGATCAATGACTAGGAAGAGGTTTATGATGAAAAAACTGATTTTAGTATTTGCTGCAATTATGCTGATGATGACTGGCTGTGGAACAACTGAGAAACAAAAATCTTCTGACCAGCCGAAAACAGAAGAAACCAAAAAAGAACAAGTTACCGTTCAAATTACAAAAGATAATGGCAAAGAGAAGGTAACAGAAAAGAAAGTTGACATTGCGGAAGAAACAACCGTAATGGATGTAATGAAAGATAACTTTGAGATCGAAACTCAATTTGATGATTCTTTTATCAGCAGTATTGAAGGTATTGCAGGAAACGAGCAGGATAAAACATCTTGGTTCTTTTCTGTTAATGGTGAAGAAGCGATGAAAGGTGCAAAAGAAATCACACTGAAACCAGGTGATACTGTTGAATTCGATTTCCACAAGTATGAATAAACTTACGATTAGGAGAATTACAATCATTGCTTTGCTTGCAGCCATTTTAACTGTGGGCCGCATCGCGTTTACAATGATACCTAACGTACAGCCTAACACAACGATAATAATATTGGCTTCATTTGTACTTGGTCCTGTTCAAGGCCTTATCTTAGCTATATTAAGCACCTTAACTACTAACTTATTCCTGGGACATGGCCTATGGTCATTCGGCCAGATGGCTGCTTGGGGACTAATCGCAGTCTTAAGCGGTATACTCGGAAAATACCGACATAAACTGCCGTGGTGGATCCTGAGTTTTTACGCGGGTTTTTGCGGTTTTCTTTTCGGATTCATCATGTCGGCTATAATGGGTGGAATCATCATGCAGAAATTTTGGCCGTATTATTTGGCAGGTCTCCCGTTTGATTTAAACCATGCTGTTGGAAATGTTGTATTCTTTTTGGTATTATACAAACCGCTGCTTTATATTATGGAACAGCAGATTAATAACGATTTAAACAAAAGAGCTGCCTATTAGGCAGCTCTTTTGTTTTCGTTCATTCCTGTTAAACGTTTTATCGATTTTAATTTTGAAATAGTAGTTCAAAACTTAGTTCTTCTGAATAGGATAGTAAAGTTGATTCTAATAACTTAGGAGGACAAAATGAGAGACTATCTAAACCGATTTTTTGCCGTGCTGTTTTTAACACTTTGCATTAGTGTTCTTTTTATAGGCGGAAAACTAGGAGCATAAATGCTTGATTGAAAGTGATATTCGTGTTACATATGGTAAAACGTTTTTTAAAAAAGGAGACCAATATGCTAACGGATTACCATGCACATCTTGAAAAGGGTACCTTGTCTATCGATTATTTATCAAAATTTGTTGAGACAGCAAAGCAACAAGGTATCCAGGAATTCGGAATATCTGAACACGCCTATCATTTTTATGAAACGAAAAACATTGTATCAAAGCCATGGATGGAAGAAAGACGGTATTATGCAATGGATGACTATGTGGACTTATTTAAGAAAGCGGACCGTCTCGGAATGGACGTGAGAATGTCTATCGAAATGGACTATACACCCGGCAGCCATAAAGAGATGGAATCATTCATTTCTTCTTATCCGTTTGATTACGTGATCGGCTCTGTTCACTGGGTCGGCGATTTTGGAATTGATCTTGCGGAATACAGAAAAGAATGGGACCGCAGGGATTTATATGAGACATATAGAGCTTATTACGACCAAATCGTAACACTTGCTGAATCGAACCTTTTTGATATTGTCGGACATCTTGACCTTGTGAAAATCTTTAACTATATCCCTAAGGACGAAGAGTTTTTAATGGAACAATATGAGCGGGTAACAGATGCATTGAAAAATTCTAAAACATGTGTAGAAATTTCATCTGCTGGTCTGCGAAAACCTGTCGGAATTCTGTATCCTGCTCCAGAATTGTTAACACTTTGCTATAAAAAAGGAATCCCCATCGTACTTTCTTCTGATGCACATGAGCCGCATCAGGTGGGAGAAAACTATGAAGCTTCTATTGATCTTGCTAAAAAAACAGGCTATACAACTTTGATGACGTTCAGAGGCGGAGAGCGGAAAGAAGTAGAGTTAGGCTAATAAAAAGCTCTGCACTTCATTAAGTGCAGAGCTTAATTTTATAATCTCTCTTGTATTTGTAAGGAATTCCACAGTAAATGGCAATTAAACCCACGGTTTGACAGGTTTCTCTTTTACAGATCCAGCGGTTTACATACAAGCAGATCTTCTATCCCTGACAGTTCTTTTTGAATCGTTTCAGGAAGCTGTGTATCAAATGTAAGAACCATCATAGCTTCGCCGCCTGCAGATTTTCTTCCTACATGCATCGTAGCAATGTTAATATTCCGTTCTCCTAAAAAGGCTCCAACCTTACCAATAATCCCTGGGATATCTCTATGTTCGATATATAATAAAGATCCTTGAGGAACAAAATCCACATTGTAACCATTCAATTGAATAATTCGTCCCCCAAACCCTTTAACTAAAGTAGCAGACAGTGTAAAGGTTTGGTTTTGTCCGGTTACTTTTACATGAATGATGTTAGGATAACCGTAATCATCTGTACCTCGTTTTTCCCCAACGACGATTCCGCGTTCATTTGCGGCTACCATACTGTTTACATCATTAACAGGTCTGTCAAGTCTGGTTTTCAAGAAGCCGCAAAGAAAGCTTCTTGTTAGGGAAGTGGTATCTGTTTCTGAAAGTGAACCCCCATAACCTATTGAAATTTCGGTGACAGGTTCTTTAAAAAATTGAGTTGTAAACGAGCCGAGTATATGGGAGAAATCATAATACGCAATTAGTTTTTCGTACGTATCTTTGGATAATGATGGAAAGTTCACTGCATGTTTTAAAGGTTTATTTAAAATGAATGATTTAATCTCATCGCTCGCCATGTAGGCTACGTTTTTTTGTGCCTGTACGGTAGAAGCAGCGATGTGGGGAGTGACGATAACATTTGGGTGATCAATTAAAGAACGGTTGACAGGCGGTTCTTGCTCAAAAACATCCAATGCACATCCTGATAAGTGACCGTTATCCAGGTAGTGCAGCAGAGCCTCCTCATCAATAATTCCGCCACGTGCACAGTTCAGGATGAAAGCACCTTTTTTAGTATCTTTCAGATTATCGTGATTTAAGAGTTTGCGAGTGTCTTTCGTTAGCGGGGTATGAACAGTAATAACATCACTTTGCTGAATAAGTGTATCCAAGTCAACAGAAGTTACGGACAATTCTTTTTGCTTTTCTAAAGAAAAATAGGGATCGAAAACTAAAACATTCATCGAAAAACTTTTTGCACGTTTTGCAAGTTCAGTACCGATTCGCCCCATCCCGATAATTCCAAGTGTTTTCTGGTATAGCTCTTGGCCGGTATATTTTTTTCTGTTCCATTCACCGGTTTTTACAGATTGGTTGGCTTGAGGGATATTACGAACTAACGACATCATCATTGCCCAAGTATGTTCGGCAGTCGAGATCGTATTGCCTTCAGGAGCATTGACGACAAGAACACCTTTTTTGGTAGCTGCAGTAAGATCGATATTATCTACTCCAACACCAGCACGGGCAATAATTCTTAAATCCGGGAACTTTTCTAGCACTTCTTCTGTAATTTTGGTTGCACTTCTTACCATAATTCCAGTAATCATCTCAGGATGCTCGATTTCATCGATTTTTCCAAAGATAAGTTCAACCCCTTCAAGTTTTAGTAAAGGTTCAATACCTTCACTTGTTATTCCATCACAAATCAATATGGCTGCTGTCACGTTTCCACCCCTCAATGTCTTTATAAGTAATATCAATATTTTGATAATTTATCACATTATGAAAGAGGGTACAACCATGATTTTTAAGATAGCGGTTTCATTTCTCAAAGAAAACTAATTGACAATGAGAATCATCCTTAATAAAATAAATAAAAAACCCTCTTAAATGAAGAGGGCTTTCTAAAATGAAATACTATTCAAATTTTAATGCATCTCCATCAAAAGGCTCATCTGCAACTTTAATCGAATCAGTTGGGCAGCCTTCAAATGCATCTTGCATATCTTCTAACAATACATCTGGAATTTCAACGATTCCTTGGTTATCGTCTAGAGTTACAAATGCAATTCCTTCATCGTCATAATCGTAAATGTCTGGTGCTGCAGCTCCGCATGCTCCACATGCGATACAAGTTTCTTTGTCAACAATCGTATACTTTGGCATAAATGAATTACCTCCTAAGGAATTGAAAACGATCCGGTCATAAAAATTTAACCATTTTTTAATTAAAGGGTCTTCTAATCATATTGTAATAAGTATCCCTCTATATTTCAATAGAAAATTAGTATCGTTATCTCATCTTTTATTCCCATCTTTCCTCAAAATATAACACTTTTACTCTAAAATCCCTGTAATCTGATAAAATAGATTTAAGATATAGTGTGGTGATATAGTATGGATGTTTATTATGCCATTATTGCGGATGTGCTGCAAAAAATAAAGGGCAGCCGAAGAAGCTCAGGTATTTATTACATATTAACAGGAAAAAAAACATCACAATCATTGTCCGATAGCCAATGGTTTCAAATTGAGAATTATTATGCAGCATTAAAAGGGATGTCTATTAACCAATTTAATCAGGCTCTGGATACACTATGCTCGATGGAAATAATCGAGCTTAAAAATGAAAATATATTTATTGTCACAAAACAAGGTGAACGATTTCTTGCTGAACGAAAGGAGCATTTTTCATTTTTAGAGAAATTAAATGGATTAAAATATTCTTCCATCGAGCATGAATGCTGGCAGGTTATAACCTTATATGTCCAGGCTCTTTCTAATTCTCTTTATGATAACTATGATTATCCCCCGGTTATTAGAGATCGTGATGCGGCTGATAAGGTAAAGATTCTTTATCCAAGATCTGAGCAGCAAAGAAAAAAGACTGCCTCAAAACTATATAATGAACTTTTATCAATTTTGAAGGATTTTGATTCAGAGTCCAACGAAATTTTTGTGAAGAAGCTTTCTGGCTTTAATAGGGTAGGCAATACGTTTGAACAGTCTGCAAGAGAAAGAGGCTTAAGCAAAATAGAGACGGTTTTACGGTTCAGGGCTGTTCTGCACCAACTGTTTAAAACAGCTGATAATAAGCCTGAAGAGTTTGCGGTATTAAACTCTCTTATAGGTGATTTTATCGAAGTACCCGCTTTAACCAAATCAGCCTTGATAACGCATCAAATGCTGCAAAGAGGTAAAAACATACAAGAAGTTATGAAATTGAGAAACTTAAAATCAAGTACGATGGAAGATCATCTTGTTGAGATCGCACGTGAAATACCGGAGTTTTCTCTTCACCCATATATTGATGAAAAGCAAAAAGATAGGGTCATCGATTTTTATAATAAAACAAAAGAAAATAAATTAAGACCGATCAAAGAAGCTTTTCCTCATTTAACATACCTGCAAATTAGACTGGTTCTGGCAAAAGAAGGTGGTAAACATGCAACTGGAAGCCGCGCTTAAACAGTATTATGGTTTTGATGCTTTTAGAGAAGGACAAAAAGAAATATTAACAGACATTATTTCCGGTCACGATGTATTAGGCATGCTCCCGACGGGAACTGGCAAAACACTTATCTACCAGATGGCAGCTGTTTTATTAAAAGGAAGGGCCTTAATCGTATCTCCGCTTGTCTCTTTGATGCAGGATCAGGTAGATCAGTTTAAACAAGCAGGGTTTAAGAAAACAGTCGCACTAAACAGTTTTTTAGACCGTTCTGATAAACAATCAATCATTACCCATCTAAAAGATTACCAGTTCGTTTTTGTCAGTCCTGAAATTATTCAGAATAAATTTGTTCGTGCAGCTTTATTATCGATTAAGTGGTCCCTCTTTGTGGTGGATGAAGCTCATTGTATTTCTCAATGGGGCCATGAATTCCGGCCGCATTATCTGGATTTGGCTCTGATGAAACAGGAGATGGGGAATCCTGTATGCCTTGCTTTAACGGCAACTGCTACAAAAAAGGTACAGAATGATATTCAAAGCTATTTGGAAATGAAAGATCCAAAGGTTCATATACATAGTGTGAATCGGCCAAATATCTCCATTTTTGTAGAACTGTATTCAGATGCGGAACAAAAACAAGAGAGAGCGATCGAACTGATCCGTAAATTGAAGGGTCCGGGAATTCTTTATACAAATACTCGAAAAGGAGCTGAACAGCTCGTTTCTGTTCTTCATGAAAGAGGGATGTCTGATGTTTGTTTCTACCATGGGGGCATGGAACAGGATGAAAGATTGCTCGTACAAAAGCAGTTTCTAAATTCTCAGCTTCAATTAATCGTATGTACGAATGCCTTTGGAATGGGAATAAATAAACCGGATATCCGGTATGTCATTCACTTTCATACACCTGCAACGATCGAGGGATATGTTCAGGAAATTGGGAGAGCAGGAAGGGATATGGAATCATCAGCTGCCATATTGCTTTACCATCCTTCGGATTTAGAGATCCCTTTTCATTTTATTGAAAGTGAACTTCCGGATGATAATCAGATAGATTATATCCTTTCAGATCCCGAGGTGCTGTCTGATCAAACTTTAAAAGACAGGCTTGAGCTGGCTGGCATATCTGAAACGGGTCAAAAATTTTTAGAATACCACCTTCATAAGGCGGGAGTATTATTAGAAAAAGATGTGACGAAAACGAAAAAGGCAATTTTAGCGAAAAAGCTAAAGACAATCATTGAGGGTAGAAAAAGAGAAAAATTAAACTCATTGAGAGTGATCGAAAAATGGATCACTGGAGATGAGTGTAAACGCAATATGCTGCTTAGATACTTTGGTGAGAATGGAACATCAAAAAAGGATGCTTGCTGCAGCAGCTGCCAAGATGATCTTTCACGCTTTTTTGGAGGAATGGAAGAAAATAAATCGGACTTATACTGGGAAGATGAGCTTAGACGATTATTTAGACAGGAAGTGGATCAGAAAGTATGAATAGTCCTACAGAAGGTAACTGGGTGAGTGAATTCACTTCAAAGCAGCTGCTGTTAAATGTATACTTTTCACAAGGGTTATTCATAGGATTCGCAATGATAATTTCTTTTTTCTTTGATGTTCCATTTCCTTGGAATTTAAATGATGAAATAACAATAACCCATTTTCTGTTAGCGATAGGAACAGGGCTGTTTTTGCCTTTTTTATCGATCGAACTTAAAAAAAGGCTGCCTGCTGACTCATTGGATGATGGTGGTATGAATGAAAAGATTTTCGGTTCACTTTCCTATCTTCACATTTTTGTTTTAACAGGGATTATAGCGTTTGCAGAGGAATGGCTATTTAGAGGAGTCTTACAATCGTTGTTAGGTTTAGTACTTACAAGTATGCTTTTTTCACTGCTCCATGTCAGATATATTAAGAAACCATTGTTATTCGGCATAGTCACAACTTTAAGCTTTTGGCTTGGTATATTATACGAAATAACAGGTACGATATGGGTTCCTTTTTTAGCGCACTTCTTAATTGATTTTCTTTCGGGCAGCTGGATTGCAAGAGAACAAAAAAGAGAAATGAAAGACAGTGATAATGGGGTGTGAAATGAAGTGGGAAAAGATCAGGCGGAACATCTAAGGGAAAAAGCGGTTGAAGTTAGCAGAAATCAAATCGAAACATTACCTTCAAGAAGTGAAGTGCACGGAAGGAAAAGAAGTGATCTAAAAAAGAAAGAAAAAGACAAGAAAGAAGCAAGAAAGTCTGTCTTTTGGCTAACGAGGCTTCTGCTTTGTACTTTTATCCTGTTGATCGGACTGACTGTAACCTACAAGTATTGGTCGGGAAAAGTATCTGTTCCTGTTCACAGTGAGGACAAAAAGGGAGTTGAACAGGTAAAAATCGAACGATAAAAACCGTCAGGAGATGGCATGATCCTGGCGGTCTTTCTTTGTTTTATATGAAAGCATGAATCTGCTTGTATAGGCATAGTTATACTACAGGAGGTTTTGTATATGAATGCATTGAATCATTGGAAGATAAAGCCTTTTGTAAATGAACTGACAAGCATAGTACTAGCTCAGCTGGTCGAGAAAAAAGCTGAAAAAGACAGATGGAAAAAAACCATGAATCAGTGGGGACTATCAATGATCTTCGTTGTTATAGCCACGTTGGTATATCTTTATTTCTATAAACTCCCTGACACAGCACCTTATGTTAATCCTCTTACCGTGTTATTTGGTGATGAAATGGTTTGGATTTGTACAGTTTTTGTTATTTTCTCTAGTTTTCATATGATTTGGATGAAGAAGAAATACAAGAAAGCAGACGATGAATTCGAAGCAATTCGTTCAGATTTTATTAATCGAAATGAAGAATGGTGGAGTGATGAGGAGCAATGGAATAAGAGGCATATTGTGTACGAATTTATGAAAAAAGAATACAACATTAATATCTTCCATAAATGATTTTATTGGCAGGGACAGCCGAAAAACAAACAAGAATTTCTATCGTGACGCTGACCTTGAATGATTACTGTCATCTCACAGAAATGATCAATCCTTCCAAATGCGATGGTTTGATGTTTTTCAGGACAGTATACTTCAATTGGCAGGCCAAGGCGCATGCTATATGATAAGTCCAGATCAGTCACGAGAGATTTATTTTTCAATTTAGTTAATGTCATGATGTTATTCCTCTCTAATTTTTTTGTTCTTCATGTAAATTAATCATACGTTAAATTTACAAATTTTTCAACAAATACTTTTTAAATATTCAAAAAATTAAAGGTGAACAAACGCTTTTTTATGACCATACACGCTTTTGTGGTATGATCGCCTAAACATTTTCAGGAGGGAATAATGATTTATATTTTTCTTATATTAGCTGCGATCATTCTCTTACTATATATGTATACCGAAGCGCATCGGAATCGTGTTAGTTTTGAAGTGATAAAAATGGACAAACTCCCCGCTTCTTTTAAGAATTTTAAAATCTTCTTCATCTCAGATTTACACAAACGGGTAGTAACGGATATCGTTCTCAACCAAGCTGGGAAAGCAGATATTGTAATCATCGGAGGAGATTTGGTTGAAAGAGGAGTTCAGATGGACCGGGTGGAAGCTAACATAAGAATGCTGTCTGAAATTGGTCCGGTTTATTTTGTTTGGGGAAATAATGACTATGATGTAGATACCAATCTTTTAAAACAGACTCTTACGGATAATGGTGTTTCGATCCTGGACAACTCGTGTATCAGTCTTGAAAGAGAAGATGAAATGGTCGATATTGCTGGTGTGAATGACCTTTCTTTTCGAAAAGATAATGTAGAAGATGCACTGATGAATTGCCGTTCTTCATGCAGGATCCTAATCAGTCATAATCCTGATATTTCAAGAAAAATAAAGCCGGATTATCAAATTCGATTAGTGTTGTCAGGACATACTCACGGCGGTCAGATTCGATTAGGTCCCTTAGGCATCGCCAAAAAAGGCGGCTGGTATGATGAAGGTTATTATTTGTTATTAGTTAGCAATGGGTTTGGCGCCACACATCTGCCGCTTCGTTTTGGAGCTCCATGTGAAGCACATTTAATTACACTCAACTAGGCAAAAAGTTTACAGTACAATGTTTTTTCAGATATACTCTTCTTAACTTATTTTTTGGAGGAAGTGCGATGTCTTGTGAAGGAAAGTACAACATAAAAGCGGTCTCCAAAATGCTCGGCATACAAGCGGGTACATTGAGAGCTTGGGAAAGACGCTATTCTATCGTCCAGCCTCACCGAAATGAAGCTGGTCATCGCTTATATACCGATGAACAAGTATACATATTAAAATGGCTCGTGAATAAAGTTAATCAAGGCTTTACAATAAGCCAGGCGGTTGACGTAGCCCAAAATGGGGAACTTTATAAAGAATCTGTACCGTTTTCAAATGAAAATACAGATCGTGCTGCTGAAGTGTCAAATATGATTCTTGATGCTTTACTTGCATTTGAAGAAAAGAAAGCTAACGATCTATTGAGTCAGGCATTCAGTATGTATAATTTGGAAAAAGTCATAATAGATATTTTGGGTACATTATTAGTACAGGTAGGCCATCTTTGGGAAGAACAAAAAATTACTGTCGCACACGAACACTTTACTTCTTCCTTTTTAAGGACTAAAATTGGACAACTTATGCAGTGGCTTCCTTCTGACCCATACTTGCCAAAAGTGATTGCGGGCTGTGGAATAGAAGAAGAACATGAATTAGGGCTTCTGATGTTTACGCTGTTTTTAAGGCGTAAAGGTTTTGAGGTTATCTACTTAGGTCACGGTATTCCTGAAGCGGACTTTGAGACGGTGATAAAAGAAGTTGAACCACGGATGGTGTTTCTATCGTGTACGATAGTGGAACCAGCAATAAAGACACTCAAATGGGCTGAACGTCTTTATCAAAAGTTCCCGGAAACAGCTTTTGGTGTCGGAGGTTCAGCAGTCACTCATTTATCTTCGGAAGTTCAAGAGAATTACAGCGACCTTTTAATAGGCCATACAAAAGCGGAATGGGAAGGCTGGATTTCCAAAAGGCTAAAAAATAAATAAAGATGGTTATGCTATTTGGCTTGTTTGTTAATCACCAACTTTTCACAAACTCATATATTGTTATTAAGACATAATAGCGCCGATCGTAAGGGGGACCAGAGATGCGGGTAGAACGGTTAACCTATAATAAAATAAAAATCTTCCTAACTTTTGATGACCTGAATGAACGTGGTATTTCAAAGGAAGAAATATGGCAGGACATTCCGAAAGTACATCAGCTTTTCCGTGATATGATGACTGAAGCTGATGATGAGGTTGGGTTTAAAGCTGACGGTCCTATTGCGGTTGAAGTTTTTTCGCTTCCTGCTCAAGGTATGGTTGTTATTGTTACGAAAGGCATTAATGAGTATGACCTTGAAGAAGATTATGATGAAGATTATATAGAGATGCAAGTAACCCTTGACGAGAATGATGAGATATTTTATGAATTTACATCATTTGAGGATGTTATTCTTTTAGCAAAACGTCTTCACTCGTTAGACATTACGGGTGGCAGATTGTTCTCTTTTAATAATCATTTTTACTTAAAGTTTGAAGAGGAAGAAGTTAAACCGCTAGATCTAGACTTATTTATTGCAGTTCTCGCTGAATTTGGCAGTTCGTCAACAATAACAAGCTACAGAGTAGTCGAATATGGAAAAGAACTGATGAAAACGGAAGCGATAAAAGAGCTGTACCGTTATTTTAAATAACAAATCAAAAGGAGGGCGCAAAATTCTGCGTCCTCATTTATATTTATTCTTACTGAATTGAGAAAAAACGTGTTATGATTAGTAATATTTTTTTATCAGGCTGAACCGTAAAACCGGTACAGAATATAATAAATACATAACCTTTTGGGCTAGGAGTGACCATAAAAATGAAAATTGCAGTTTTATTTGGCGGAGTATCTGCTGAAAGAGAAGTATCACTATCTACTGGAAAACAAATTATCGCTGCCCTAGAAAGCAAAGGACATGAGGTAATCGGAATTGACTTCCATCCATCACGGTTACATGAGCTGCTAGATCTGGAAGCAGATGTGGTTTTCTTAGGACTTCATGGGAAGTATGGTGAGGACGGACGTCTTCAGGGACTTCTGGATATGCTGAATATTCCTTATGTAGGATCCGGAGCTCTTGCCTCTGGAATAGCAATGGATAAAGCTAAATCAAAGCAGTTCTTTAAAGAAGCAGGCATTAATATCGCTAAGGAAAAAGTATTATATAGAAAGTCGTACAACGAAGATCAGACTGACCTATCATTTGATTTTCCAGCCGTAGTAAAGCCAAACCGGGAAGGTTCAACAATAGGGTTAACAATTGCGCAAAATAGGGAAGAGCTTCTAAAAGGGATCGCTGAAGCATTTATGCATGATGACACGATTCTTGTTGAGCAGTTTGTGAGCGGGAAAGAAGTCACCGTTGCTGTTATGGGTGAGCATGGCCAAATGAAGGCTTTGCCGGTCGTTGAGATTGAGCCAAAGAATGCTTATTATGACTATGAATCCAAATATGCAGAAGGTGGAAGCATCCACTACGTTCCTGCAAGACTGGATGAGAAAACTACAGCATTATTGCAAAAACAAGCAGTAGCTGCCCATGAAGTTTTAGGGTGCGAAGTCTAT
This sequence comes from Fictibacillus nanhaiensis, assembly GCF_023715445.1. Classification (GTDB taxonomy): domain Bacteria; phylum Bacillota; class Bacilli; order Bacillales; family Fictibacillaceae; genus Fictibacillus; species Fictibacillus nanhaiensis_D. The sequence continues at coordinate 472,784 of NZ_JAMBOD010000001.1, read as the reverse complement.
TCGCGTGTGGATTTCATCGTTCCTCACGATGGTTCCGAGCCTGTAATATTAGAAGTGAACACACTGCCGGGTATGACACCGACAAGTCTTTTTCCAGATGCAGCAAAAGAGGTTGGAATGGATTACCCTACAATGATCGAAAAATTAATAGAACTTTCTCTTAAGAAATAAAGCACTGCTTTTGCCTCATCTTTTTATAGGGTGGGGTTGTTTTCCATAAGAAACAGGACAAACTCAAGGTTTAGGTATATTGGCAGAATATTAGGTATTTTCGTAACAGTATGTGATTAAGAAAGCGTTTTCTTTTTAGGTGAAATTCACTAAATTTTTCTTCTCAATAGTCTTGCAAAGGTGTATACTGTCACTGAAGCTTGACTAAACTTTAGAGGTGACAAATATGGGAGGTAAACAAATGACAGCCCAAAATACAACAGACCAAAAATCCGACAATCATCATGAAAATGACAATGTGCTCAAATCCACGCAATCCGTTATAGCGGATGCGCTCGATAAATTAGGATATTCTTCCGAAGTTTATGAGTTGCTTAAAGAGCCGATCCGTATGCTAACTGTTCGTATACCGGTGAAAATGGATGATGGAAGCACTACAATTTTTACAGGATATCGTGCCCAGCACAATGATGCTGTTGGTCCAACAAAGGGCGGCGTTCGTTTTCATCCGAATGTATCAGAAACAGAAGTAAAAGCGCTATCAATTTGGATGAGTTTAAAAGCAGGAATTGTAGATCTGCCATACGGCGGCGGTAAAGGCGGGATCATCTGTGATCCGCGTACGATGTCTTTCAGAGAGCTTGAAAGGTTGAGCCGCGGATATGTACGAGCTATCAGTCAGCTTGTAGGACCTACAAAAGATATCCCTGCTCCAGATGTATTTACTAATTCGCAGATTATGGCTTGGATGATGGATGAATACAGCAGAATCAGGGAGTTTGATTCACCTGGATTCATCACTGGTAAACCTCTTGTTCTTGGTGGCTCTCACGGACGTGAAACGGCTACAGCAAAAGGTGTTACGATTTGTATTAGAGAAGCTGCTGCTAAACGAGGCATTCAGCTGGAAGGTGCTCGTGTAGTTGTACAAGGATTTGGTAATGCAGGAAGCTTCCTTGCTAAATTCATGCACGATGCTGGAGCTAAAGTAATTGCGATTTCAGATGCATACGGCGGTCTGCATGATCCTGAAGGGCTTGATATCGATTACTTGCTTGAACGCAGAGACAGCTTTGGTACAGTAACGAAATTATTTAAAGATACCATTACAAATCAAGAACTGTTAGAACTTGATTGTGATATTCTAGTTCCTGCTGCGATTGAAAATCAGATTACAGAGAAAAACGCACACCAGATTAAAGCAACGATCGTTGTCGAAGCAGCTAACGGGCCGACGACTCTTGAAGCGACAAGAATCTTGTCAGAACGAGGAATTCTCCTTGTGCCTGACGTATTAGCGAGTGCGGGCGGAGTAACAGTTTCTTACTTCGAGTGGGTTCAAAACAATCAAGGTTACTACTGGACAGAAGAAGAAGTAGAAACAAAGCTTGAAAAAGTGATGGTTAAATCGTTTGAAACGGTTTATACAACTGCTATGAACAGAAAAGTTAACATGAGACTAGCCGCTTATATGGTTGGTGTTCGTAAAATGGCTGAAGCATCACGTTTCAGAGGCTGGATTTAATATTTTGCAATCCAAATACAAATCTCCTATCATATGATGATAGGAGATTTTTTATTTGGCAGTATAAAGACATGATGAGTATTTTGGAGTGGTGAAGAAGTGAATGTAGATGTTTGTATAATAGGAGGCGGACCATGCGGCTTGGCTGCTGCAGTGGCGCTTCAAAAAATAGGTATATCGTATTGTGTGATCGAAAAAGGAAACGTTGTTAATACCATTTATCAATACCCGACACATCAAACGTTTTTTAGTTCAAGTGAAAAGCTGGAAATTGGCGGTTTTCCTTTTGTTTATGAACAAAGAAAACCAAAGAGAATTCATGCATTGACTTACTATAGAGAAGTTGTAAAAAGAAACGAGATTAAAATCCGTACTTTTGAAAAAGCTGAATCTGTAATAAAAAAAGATGATGGAACGTTTACGATTAAAACGGTTAACCAGAAAAAAGAAGAAACCTGCTATGAGGCAAAGTACGTTATTATCGCAACGGGTTATTATGATAACCCGAACATGATGAACATTAAGGGAGAAGACCAGCCTCATGTACATCATTATTTTAAAGAAGGACACCCTTACTATGGTTTGGATGTAGCCGTAATCGGAGGCAAGAATTCCGCGATTGATGCGGCTTTGGAGCTGCAGAAAGCAGGAGCGCGTCCTCACGTTTTTTATAGGGGCAGTGATTACTCTCCCAGCATTAAACCGTGGGTTCTGCCTGAATTTGAAGCGTGTGTAAAGGCAGGAACCATAAAAATGACGTTTGAAGCATGTGCCAAAGAGATCACTGAAGACGGGATTATTGTTGAAGTAAACGATGAAGAAGCTTACTTTCCGGTTCATGCTGTATTTGCTATGACCGGCTACCATCCCGATCACGATTTTATCTCAAATATGGGTGTTAACATAGATAAGGAAACCGGACGGCCGTATTTTTCTGAAGGAACAATGGAAACAAATGTGGAAGGACTGTTTATTGCAGGTGTGATTGCCGCAGGAAACAATGCTAACGAAATCTTTATTGAAAATGGAAGATTTCATGGGGACATAATCGCAAATACGATACTTGAACGAGAAAAAAGCCGTTAATCCAATTAAGGATTACGGCTTTTTGCTTATGGAAAAATTTCTGTATCTAATTTTATACATTTTCCTTATTTAGAAAATTTATAACTAATTCTGAGGTTTATTCCTATTTAGCATGCTTTGCACTGAATTATGGATTTTAGAGACGGATATGTTCAGTCATCTGCTGCTATTCCAGAAACAGCTGCTGTAATTTTTCTGATGAATTCTTATTCTCAAGTGCAATCATCAGTTTTAATCTAGCTTTTTGTCCGTTTAAACCGTTCGAAAAGATTACGCCGAGCTCCTTTAAATGTTTTCCGCCGCCTTCGTATGAATAGATATCCTGTGCAATTCCGTTGAAGCATCTCGATACGAGAACAACTGGAATCTGGTGGGAGATAAGCTCCTTGATGGCAGGAACTGTTGCTGGAGGCATATTGCCTTGTCCAAGGGCTTCGATCACAACGCCATCTGCAGCTTTTGCTGCAGCTTTAATCAATTCTCCATCCATTCCAGCATAAGCTTTTAATAAAATTACATTTTTGGAGAATTGCTTTACGTGAAAACGGCTCGATTGAAGAGGAGTATGGTGAAAAAGCACACCTCTTTTTGTTACGATACCGATCGGCCCGTATTGCGGGCTTTGGAAAGTCGCGATGTTGCTCGTATGTGTTTTTGTTACGTTTTTTGCAGCATGTATCTCGTCATTGAATACCACTAAGACACCTTTATCCAAGGATTGGTGTTCACATGCGACCCTTACAGATGAAATTAGATTGTAGGGTCCGTCAGAGCCATGTTCATTGCTAGAACGCATGGCACCTGTAACTATAACAGGCATAGGGATTTCTAATATAAGATCCAGTACATAAGCTGTTTCTTCTAATGTATCTGTCCCGTGTGTGATTACGATACCATCGTATTGATCAACGCTGATCTGCTCGTTAATAAAAGCTGCAAGCTCAAGCATATGAACAGGTGTGATATGAGGAGAAGGCAGGTTCACGTAATTTTTTACAACAATTTCAGCGATATCGGACATTTCTGAAATTGTTGCCTCCAGCGGGTGAGTTTCTTTCGTGTTTACTCCGCCTGTGTTTTTATTTTCTTCCATTGCTATCGTTCCGCCAGTATGAATCAGTAATATTTTTTTCAATATTGCCGCCCTCCTTATTCTTATTGTTCTCTATTCCACTTCTTAAAATATCATGTTACGATAGAAAAAAACAGTAGAAAAGAGGCAGGACATGCTGGCTGTAATTTCTGCAGCGGTGGCTCCGGCTATTGCTCTATTATCATTTTTTTACCTGAAAGATAAATATGAAACTGAACCTTTATCTTTAGTGGTAAAGGTCTATATATTTGGGGTTCTTCTCGTATTTCCTGTTATGGTCCTTCAGTATGGATTCAAGGAAGAGATGAACATCCCTTTATTTGCTGATGCATTTTTAGTTAGCGGTTCACTTGAGGAATTTTTAAAATGGTTCTTAATTTTTTATGGTGCATATCTTCATGAAGAGTTTAACGAGCCTTATGATGGAATTGTATATGCTACAGCATTATCACTAGGATTTGCATCGCTCGAAAACATTTTTTATCTATATACGTTTGGTATAGAAGAAGCTTTGATCCGTGCCCTGCTTCCAGTAAGCGGCCATGCATTGTTCGGAGTAATCATGGGCTTTTATCTCGGAAAAGGAAAGTTTTCATTTGGAAGGAAAAAAGCTGTCTATATAAGTCTTTCACTAATTGTTCCCGTTCTGTTACATGGAACATTTAACTTTTTGCTCCTATCAAGTACAAAATATATTTTCTTCTATATGTTCCCATTCATGATTTTCTTGTGGTGGTTCGCACTTCGAAAAGTAAGACTTGCGAATTCCTCATTAGCTCCATATCGTAACGCTGACGCTAAGACCGGTATCTAACCGGTCTTTTTTTGTTTTATCAACAATGAGACTTTGAAATTGAATAAAAATAACCGGATTACAAATGATACATGTATAACAAGAAATGGAGATTAAAATTACAGGAGGCTAACTTTCTCATGAAAAGAAATTCAGCTTACATAAAGGGAATGTTTTGTATAATCGCCCTTTGTTTCGGGCTATTTGCTGGATTTGGTCAAAACAATGCACATGCGTTTTCAAACCAAGTCATACAACAAGGAGCAACGGGAGAAGACGTAGTCGAATTACAGTCCCGGCTACAATATTTAGGTTTTTATACAGGCCCGATTGACGGTGTTTTTGGATGGCGAACCTACTGGGCTTTAAGAAACTTTCAATATGAGTTTGGCATGAAAATTGATGGTTTAGCAGGAGGTACAACAAAGCAAAAGCTTGTAAAAGCTTCTAAGTATGATAAAGCTTGGGTAAATAAACAGATCAAAGAAGGAAAAAAGTTTACACACTATGGCGGCGTTCCAAAGAGTAAACAGTCAAAAGCTGGACCTGCAAAAGGCGGGGGACAAGCTGCGGCTAAACCGGCACAAGTAAAGCCTGCGAAAAATATTCCTGATGGATACTCGCAAAATGATATTAATTTAATGGCCAATGCTGTATATGGTGAAGCAAGGGGCGAGCCATATATCGGACAAGTAGCAGTTGCGGCAGTAATTATTAACCGTGTGGCGGATTCTCGATTTCCTAAAACGGTTTCTGGAGTAATCTTTGAACCACGTGCTTTTACGGCAGTTGCGGACGGGCAAATTTACTTAACGCCGAATCAGCAGGCGAGAAAAGCTGTTATGGATGCATTAAATGGCTGGGATCCAACAGGTGAAGCTATTTATTACTTTAATCCTGATACTGCAACATCTGGCTGGATTTGGGGCCGTCCTCAAATCAAAAAAATCGGAAAGCATATTTTTTGCAACTAAAAAAGGGGTGAATATATAAAATGATACGCACAATCCTTATCGTACTGTTGTTCGTTGCTGTAGCAGGAACCGGTTATTGGGGCTATACAGAGCACCAAGACAAAAATGCTATTCTCTTACAAGCAGAAAATAACTACCAACGGGCTTTCCATGATCTGAATTTCCATGTTGATGCGCTTCATGACAAAATCGGAGAAACGCTGGCTATGAACTCAAGAAACCAGCTTTCACCGGCATTAGCTCAAGTTTGGAGATTAACATCTGAAGCTCATAATGATGTTGGCCAGCTTCCATTAGCTCTCCTTCCTTTTACTAAAACAGAACAATTTTTATCTAAGATGGGAGAGTTCAGTTACAGAACAGCAGTTCGGGATCTAGATAAAAAACCACTTAGTGATAAAGAATATAAAACATTGAAAGATCTATACGCAAATGCATCAGAAATTCAAAATGAGCTCAGGAAAACAGAATCATTGGCTCAAAAGAACAATTTGCGCTGGATGGATGTTGAGATGGCTCTCGCTACAAATAAAACAAATGAAGATAATACAATAATTGATGGGTTTAAAACTGTTGATAAAACGGTTGAAGGATACTCAGAGGTTGATTTTGGACCTGAAGTATCCAACATGATGAAGATGCAAAACCGTAATCTCAGCCAGCTAAAAGGAAAAGAAATTACAAAAGAAGAAGCTAAGAATATTGCGATTGATTTTTTCGATCTTAAGAAAAACGTTAAGATAACAGTTGAAAAATCAGGCAAAGGTGCAAAATATGATGCGTATTCGCTAACTCTTTACAACCCTGATACAAAAGGCACAACGTATATGGACTTAACAAAAAAAGGCGGCTACCCGCTTTGGGTACTTTATGACCGAAATGTGGGTAAAGCGAAAATATCCTTAAATGATGCGATGTTCCAGGCTGAAGACTTTCTGAAAAAACATATGGACAGCAAGATGGAAATGGTATCGAGTGATCAATATGAGAATATTGCTGTTTTCACATACGCACGACTGCAAGATGATGTAAGAATCTATCCTGAAGTTGTTACTATAAAAGTTGCCCTCGACAACGGAGATATTATGGGTTATGAAGGTACTGACTTCCTGCTGGCGCATCAAGATAGACGAATTCCTACATTCAAAATTTCGGAAAAAGAAGCAAGGACAAATTTGAATCCAAAGTTTGAAGTGAAAGAAGTAAGCAAGGCATTAATCAAAAATGATATAAATGAAGAAGTGTTCTGCTACGAATTCCTTGGAGTACTTGGAAATGAAACATATCAAGTGTTTATTAATGCAGAAAATGGAAATGAAGAAGAAGTGAAAAAACTCAAAGAAGCGGAACCTTCTTATAATGAAATCTAAAAATACACAAGCAAAATTTCGCTTTTTGAAATTTTGCTTTTTCTTTTTTTTAATAACTGTCATAATAAGGTAAAGCTATAGAAATGCAATTTTTTGGAGGAAAGATTTATGATTGCTGTAGGTGAACCTTTATATTTGGAACCGTTATTTTCCGATAAAAAAGATAAGTACAGATGCAAAATATGTGAAGTGAAAGGTGACAAACTTTATATTGATTATCCAAGCAATGAGGCGACCAACAGGACTGAGTATTTTTTTGATGGAACACAGTTCAAAGCCTCTTATGTTGACAAAGAAAAAAATGTATTCACTTTCCGTACCGAACTGCTTGGCAGGAAAATCGAAAAGATTCCTGTATTGATCATTACTTTACCTAAAGAAGAAGAAATACATAAAATTCAGCGAAGAGAGTTTGTAAGGGTAGAAACGCTGCTCGACACAGCCGTAAAAAATTCAGATGACTTGTATCCTCCATTTAATTCAGTGGTACTTGATCTAAGTGCAGGGGGAATGCTGCTGTCTTTGCCTCTTAAGCACACTGTTTCAAAGGGAGATATGCTGGAATGTTTAACCGTTCTGCCTATGCAATCCGGTGAAAAAATTTACCTCGACCTTACATGTAATGTTTTGAGGATTTTGGATGGGCATGCAAAAGACAGACAAAGAGCACCGCTTCAGTTTGAAAATATTGATCAAAAAGCAAGACAGCATATTATTAGATTTTGTTTTGAACAGCAGCTTCTAATGAAAAAGAAGGAAAAACAAATCTAGAATAGTTATCTTTTTAATGGGAAAACTACACCCGAAAAGAAGGTGACTATTATTAAACGTCTAGAACGTATATTAATTCAGCTTGCTATTGTTCATTTTATTCTTTTAATCTTATCTCAGGTTTTCTTGGAGATCCCTTCCTTTAAAATGTATACAAACAAAAGCATATATTATGAAGGAGTTATTAATGGCGAAAGAGAGCCTGCTTTGGAAACGATAGACCGTTAAGAAAGAAATGTGGTAAGATAGATATAGATTTAATCTGTCATTTTCAGATTATGTACAGAGAAAAAAGCAGGGGATTTCTACCTGCTTTTTATTGCTATGTTTACATGGTCATAGGTATGGGGTAGGAGGAAACATGAAAAAATTATTATCGATTGCCATTGATGGCCCTGCTGGAGCAGGAAAAAGCACGGTAGCAAAGCAAGTCGCTGAGCGCCTTTCTTTTATTTATATTGATACTGGTGCCATGTACAGGGCATTAACCTATAAAGCTCTTTCATTAGGAGCGGATTTAAATAACGGAAAGGTTCTCGAATCTGTCCTTGAAACAACTGAAATCGAGCTTGTTAAAACAGAAGAAGGACAAGCTGTCTATTTAGATGGAAAGGACGTTTCCAAAGAGATTCGATCAGCAGAAGTTACGAATAACGTTTCATTTGTTGCACGACAAAAAGAAGTGCGGATCGAAATGGTCAAAAGACAGCAGCTGCTTGCCGAATCAGGCGGAGTCGTTATGGATGGCCGTGATATAGGGACGCATGTAATGCCAAATGCAGAGTTAAAAATTTTCTTAATCGCATCAGTGGAAGAACGCGCACGCAGAAGATATGAAGAGAACGTTGCAAAAGGCTTCCCGGCAGATTTTGAGCTATTAAAAAGCGAAATATCGCTTAGAGATAAACGGGACAGTGAACGGGAAACTGCTCCATTAAGAAAAGCAGAAGATGCTATTGAACTGGATACAACAAGCATGACCATCGATGAAGTAGTTTCAAGCATTCTTCACTATGCAGAGGAAAGGGCACGTTAATATGAAGCTTTATTCTTTCGGAAAATGGCTTTGCGGTACCTATTTAAAGAGCACTTATAAACCTGAAATCGTCGGAGCAGAGAATATGCCTGAAGCTGGAGGCGTGCTTCTTTGCACAAATCATATTCATAACTATGATCCTCCTCTAGTTGGTGTAGCTTCACCAAGAGAAGTACACTTCATGGCAAAGGCTGAGCTTTTTTCAGTACCAGTTTTAAAACATATACTGCCAAAGATTAATGCATTCCCTGTTAAGAGGGGAATGAGTGACAAAACTGCATTAAAGACGGGCATGAACCTTTTAAAAGAAGGAAAAGTAGTAGGACTCTTTCCTGAAGGGACTAGAAGCAAAACGGGTGAAATTGGAGAAGGTTTAGCTGGCGCAGGATTCTTTGCACTTAAATCTGAAGCCCATATTGTCCCATGTGCCATTGTTGGCCAGTATAATAAGGGCGAAAAGCTGAAGATTGTCTTTGGAAAGCCGATAGACTTTACACATCTACGGGAGCAAAAAGCTTCCGCTAAAGAAGCTACAGAGCTTATAATGGAACATATAAGACAATTAAAGATAAATAACGAATAACAGCGATTCTTGATTATGTTAATGTTCTTTCGTAGAGAAAGTTCAATAAATTAATTTTTAATTTTTTGAGGAGGGCACGAACATGACAGAGGAAATGAGCGCAAGTTTAACAAATGCTACCCAAGCCGAAACAGGCAAAATCGTTACAGGTACGGTTTTAAAAGTAGAAGACAAACACGCGTTAGTTGATATCAGCGCTAAACAAGACGCATTTTTACCAATTAATGAGGTTTCAAGTCTTTTTATTGAAAAGGTAAGTGACGTGTTAAATGAGGGAGATCAAATCACTGTTAAAGTACTTTCTCATACAGAGGACAAGCTTCTTGTATCTAAAAAAGCAGTAGATACTGAAAAGTCCTGGTCTGAGCTGCAAGAAAAATATGAGGCAAAAGAAACTTTCGAGGTTACTGTACATGACGTTGTTAAGGGCGGACTTGTTGTAGACTTAGGTGTTCGTGCTTTTATCCCTGCATCTATGGTTGAGTCTCATTTTGTAGAAGACTTTTCCGATTATAAAGGTAAAAAACTATCCGTTAAAATTGTAGAACTGGATGCTGAAAAAGGCCGTGTCATTTTATCACATCGTGCCGTATCCGAAGAGGAAGAGGCTGGAAGAAAACAAGAGATATTGGATCGATTAGCTCCCGGAGAGATTATTGAAGGTAAAGTTCAACGATTGACGGATTTTGGTGCATTCGTTGATATCGGCGGAGTAGACGGATTAGTCCATGTTTCACAGCTTTCACATAACCGTATTAATAACCCGGCAGAGGTATTAAGTGAAGGAGAAACAGTTAAAGTTAAGGTACTTTCTGTTGACCGCGACAACGACCGTATTTCACTTTCCATAAAGGAAACACAGCCTGGACCATGGGAAGAAGCGAGTTCTTCTATTAAGCCGGGAAGCGTTATTGAGGGTACAGTAAAACGAATTGTTACATTTGGAGCTTTCGTAGAAGTGGCACCTGGAATTGAAGGCCTCGTGCATATTTCAGAGATGGCAAACCGCCATATTGGTAATCCAAGTGAAGTGGTCAAAGAAGGTCAGAAAGTGTCTGTTAAAGTACTTGATGTGAACAGCAAAGAAAAAAGAATGAGCTTAAGCATGAAAGCTGTTCAAGATGAGAAAGAAAAAGAGAACCTGAAAAATAACCTGCCAAAAGAAGAAAAAGGTTTCTCGTTAGCAGAAATGATTGGCGACCAGCTGAAAGAATACAAGTAAAATCAGATTGCAGCTCCCGTATTTTATTCGGGAGCTTTTTTATGCGGTTAAGGTTTGCCTGGAAGTGGCATAATGCTACCGAGGTGACAATGCATGAATGATGGTATACTTTTTTATTGGTTCATGTGGATGGGATGGACAGCAGCGACATTTCTATTTGAAAAAAATCAAAAAAGAAATGTGATCGTATTTATTCTTTTGCCAGGAATCATTTTGTCCGGTTATTTCATTCCTTTTTCTAATGGATCTGTAAATGCTGCGCTTATCTATTTTTTGTGTACGGGACTTGTTTATGTTATTTCCAACGCAAAAAATCTTTTCTATTATTTAATTGTCAGTTTTATAATCGCAACAAGCTACGTGACGCTACATGTATTTGCCCTTTATGATCCTGCGAAACTATTCATAGAAAAGAAATATCTGTTTATCATTGTATTGGCTGCTATAACATTTCTATTATGCAAAAGGACGAATGACTTATTCTTTCTGCCCTTAATCGGTTTTTTTATAGGAGAAACATTATTTCAGCTCTTGATATACAGACTTAGCGGTCAAATAGAAATAGGTTCCATGTTTGTACTGGATTTGCTAGCTTCAACTACAATGATGATGTTTTGTATGGTAATATTGACAGATATGTTCAAAACATTTAAACGTGTCCCTTACAAGAGGGTCAATCCGGCCAAACAAATTTCATAAACGGATATAATTATTAAGTTGTCTAAAACATGAAGAATTTGCTAAAATAAGTGGAATTGTCTAATTTATTGTGACTAACAATTGATGATGAACGCATAAAGAATAATGATGATTGAATTGATCAGGAAAAAAGGGAAGTGTCAACATGTCTAAACCAGTTTTAGCTATAGTAGGGAGACCGAATGTTGGGAAATCTACTATTTTTAACAGAATTGCGGGTGACCGTATTTCAATCGTAGAAGATATGCCAGGTGTAACCCGGGACCGCATTTATAGTTCAGCAGAATGGCTGAACACAGAATTCAACTTAATTGATACAGGCGGAATCGAAATAAGTGATGCTCCGTTCATGAGCCAGATGAAAGAACAAGCTGAACTCGCAATTGAGGAAGCAGATGTTATTTTATTTTTAGTGGATGGCATGAATGGTATTACTGCCGCTGATGAAGAAGTGGCAAAAATGCTATTCCGTTCTAAAAAGCCAGTCGTTTTAGGTGTTAATAAAATTGATAATCCGGAAAGAAAAGAGCTCTTATATGAGTTTTACAGTTTAGGAATGGGAGAACCAATCGGGGTATCAGGAACGCACGGTATCGGCCTCGGAGATCTGCTTGATCAGGTTGTCAGCCACTTTCCTGAGCGTCCAGAGGAAGAGAAAGATGAAGATACCATCTACTTCTCCTTAATCGGAAGACCGAATGTGGGAAAATCATCCTTAGTAAATGCAATATTAGGAAAAGAACGAGTAATTGTAAGTAATATTGCCGGTACAACAAGAGATGCTATTGATTCCAGTTTCGAGCGTGAAGATCAAAAATACGTGATTATCGATACGGCTGGAATGCGCAAGCGCGGGAAAGTTTACGAGACGACTGAAAAATACAGCGTGATGCGAGCGATGAAAGCGATCGAACGTTCCGATGTTGTCCTTATGGTAATTGATGCAGAAGAAGGCATCATTGAGCAAGATAAGAAAGTGGCAGGTTTTGCACACGAAGCTGGTAAAGCTGTTGTGATCGTCGTTAATAAATGGGATGCGATTGAAAAAGATGACAAAACGATGCAAAAGTTTGAACAGAAGATTCGTGATCATTTCCTTTATTTGTCTTATGCACCGATCGTTTTTGTTTCTGCAAAAACAAAGCAAAGACTTCACCAGCTGTTCCCGGTAATTAATCAAGTTGCAGAAAACCATTCGCTGCGAGTTCAAACAAACATTTTGAATGAAGTTATTATGGATGCCGTTGCGATGAATCCTGCACCTATGGATAATGGAAAACGTCTAAAAATTAACTATGCTACACAAGTTGCATCAAAACCGCCGACATTTGTCATCTTTGTTAACGATCCTGAGCTTTTCCATTTTTCATATAAGAGATTTTTGGAGAATAGAATCCGGGAAACTTTTGGTTTTGTCGGTACACCAATAAAAATATTTGCCAGAAAGAAAAACGATTAAGGTAGCAATATGATGTGGATGATCCTCATCTTATTATCTTATTGCTTAGGTTCTGTCAGTTTTAGTTATTTGCTGACAAAAGTGATGAGAAATGAAGATATCAGAAAACATGGAAGCGGTAATGCAGGTGCCACCAACACACTTAGAGTTCTTGGCAAGGGACCTGCCATCGCGGTCCTGCTGCTTGACTGTTTAAAAGGAATATTATCTGTTTCTGTGCCATTTTGGCTTGGATATGGACCGTTTATTGCAGTGCTCTGCGGATTTGCTGCGGTAATCGGCCACAATTATCCGGTCTTCTTTGGATTTAAAGGCGGCAAAGGGGTGGCGACTACAATTGGTGTTTTTGCTGCAGTATCTTTTTTTCCTTCTTTTATAGCAGGTGTTATTGCTATTTTGACGATTTGGATCACACGTTTTGTTTCTTTAGGGTCGATTGTCTTTTTAGTCTTGACTCCTTTTTTTATGCTGTATCATTACAGCCTTCCTGTTTCCGCTATTATTGCTGGAGGCTGGATTTCGATTGTTTCGGTTTGGCGGCATAGGGGAAATATTCAAAGGCTGCTAAATGGGACCGAGCGAAAAATTTAATAACTTGGAGTGTGACATAAATGGATAATGTTGCTGTATTAGGTGCTGGAAGCTGGGGAACCGCTCTTGCTATCGTATTAGCTGATAATGGTCATAATGTCCGCTTATGGGGACGCAGAGAAGAACAAGTTTTAGAGATCAATGAAGAGCATCGTAATGAGAAATACTTGCCTGGTGTTGTTCTTCCTGAAAACTTAAAAGCATCTGTTAAGCTTGAAGAATGTATAGAAGGCGCAGATATCCTCGTTCTCGTAACCCCTACAAAAGCGATGAGAGATGTACTCGGCCAGCTTAAAGATTCTTTAACACGCAAAGTCACTATTGTTCATGCCAGCAAAGGTATTGAACCAGGTACATATAAACGAATTTCAGAAATCATTGAAGAAGAGCTGCCGTCATCCCTTTTGGAAGCGGTAGTTGTACTATCAGGACCAAGCCATGCGGAGGAAGTTTCGTTAAGACAGCCAACAACTGTTACTGTCTCATCTGAAAATACAGAAGTTGCAGAAAAGGTCCAGGATCTGTTTATCAACCAAAATTTCCGTGTATACACAAACCCGGATGTAATTGGTGTTGAACTTGGCGGCGCGTTAAAAAATATTATTGCTTTAGGTGCGGGACTTTCTGACGGATTAGGATATGGGGATAATGCAAAAGCGGCATTGATCACGAGAGGCCTCGCGGAAATCGCTCGTCTTGGTACACATATGGGTGCAAACCCGCTAACTTTTTCTGGTTTAACAGGAATTGGGGATTTAATCGTGACTTGTACGAGCGTACATAGCAGGAACTGGCGCGCAGGTAATATGCTTGGCAAAGGAATGGCGCTCAATGATGTTCTCGAAAACATGGGTATGGTTGTGGAAGGAGTAAGAACAACACAAGCTGCTTATGAACTTAGCAAGAGAGAACAAGTTGAAATGCCCATAACACAAGTGCTTTACGATGTCCTTTTTAACAATAAAGCAGCAAAACAGGCTGTAGATGATCTGATGCAGCGCTCCCGAACACATGAAGTCGAAGATGTTTCTTCCTTAAAAAGCTGATAATCAATAGGCGAGTGTCTAGAAAAATTTAGGCAATCGCCTTTTTTCTTTTCACCCTTCTTTACTTATTGCATACGATAGGGTGAAAAGGAAGTGGGAGGAGGACTTCAGGTGGAACGTGAACAACAATTTTTTGACAAGATTGAAAAGAAAACAAGTGTTAAAAAGGATGATATTTTCAAACTTGCACAATCCGTAAGCGGATCAAATCTACGTGATGAGCGCACGATTCGAATGCTGATTTCCCAAGTATCTTCTATGGCTGGGGTAGCTGTCACGAAACAGAAGGAAGACCAGATCGTTCAGGCTGTATTAAACAATAATATCCCGTTAGATCTGGCAACTCTATCCAAGATGTTCGACGGAAAATAAACAATTAATGTTGGGATTAATTGGGGAGATAAGGGAGTATTTAGTCAAACACCCGGTTGGAGCCGGGTGTTTTTTTGGTGGGGTTACCGGGTATCCGAACGGCGAAATTTGTCAGAATGGGTCGACTCGTGGTTATTTTGCAATCAACGTGGATTTATTTCAACTAACGCGAGAAAAAAGTGAACTAACGTGGGATTAATACGATTACCGTGGGAATCATTGCTCTAATACCTTGTGGGGTATTAATAAAACGACTTTTTCGTTCGTCGAAACTGGAACTGGATTGACTTACGACAGCTAATCCTGACACAAGGAGATGGGTTAGCAGAGTTTTATTCTTATACGAAATGAAGATTAAAGAAACATAACAAATTATGCTATAATGTACGATGGACAAGGAGGATACATATGAGTGAAGGTTTATTGAAAATGTGGGTGGCGTTATCTGCCATCGGTCTAATGTTTATTGCTGTTTTTTCAATCATGTTCAGCCGTTCCAAGCTAACTGGCATATTTCAGGGAATCGTTTCTTTCTTTGCATGGATCTGTATGATAGTGGCTGGAATACTAATTCTAATCGTCGTTTTTAGCGGACCTGTACAAGGGTAAAGGAGGATATTAATTTGCAAAAAAAATGGCTGATTCTCTCACTACTTATCCTTTTTACTCTCTCAGGATGCTTATACCCGGAAGAAAGAAAGACGCAAAACCGCATGCCTTACCAAGATCAGATTACAGCAGTTCAGACAGCTGTAGAAAACTTTCAGAAGGATACCGGTGTTCTGCCTATTAAAACAAAAGAAGCAGACACGGATATCTATCAAAAATACTTGATTGATTTTAATAAGCTAGTGCCAAAATATATGCAAGAACCGCCTGGCAACTCTTTTGAAAAAGGTGGTACTTTTCAATATGTATTGATCAATGTTGAAACAAAACCTACAGTTAAACTGGCAGATCTCGTTTTAACAGATAAGGTTCAGGATGTTCAGGTTGCGTTAAATATCTATATGGCAAAACACCAGTACCCCCCATTTAAGAAGATTGAGGCACAAGGAAGATATACTCTTGATTATAAAAAATTAGGATTTAAAGAAGATCCGTTCGTAAAGAGTCCTTTTACTGGCAAGAAACTGCCCTTAATGGTAAATGGTGACGCGAAAATTTTTATAGATTATAGAAAAGACTTAAATCCTGCGATCGAAAGCTATAAAGATGAATTGCACAAGCATGAAGATATCCGTCATCTGCTAGCGGAGCATTCCTTTTTTGTACCCATCTATTCCGTTCCATATCAAGCAGAAAACAACAAGCCTGTTTTTTTAATAAAATAGGCATGAACTCTCCCTTTTTCTAATACATTCATAGAAAAGGCGGAGAGATTTTTTTTGGAAATCCTTTTAACGAAACAAGCTTCATAGTTTCATCGGTAGGCACTGTAGTGCGCCCTCCCGTTTTAATGGAACTATACAACAGAGAAAAGAGGTTCCAATAAAAATTTCCGTTCCTTTGTCATAATCAGTAGGACAAAATCATACGATGTATTGTCCAAGACTAGCATCCGGAACTTTATTTGGATCGGGAGGGAAACGAATGGAAAAAATCGATATTTTTAAAGATATCGCCGAAAGGACGGGCGGAGATATCTACTTAGGCGTAGTAGGAGCAGTAAGAACGGGTAAATCCACATTCATTAAGAAATTCATGGAGCTTGTAGTTCTGCCGAACATTGAAAATGAAGCAGAACGTCAACGCGCTCAGGATGAATTGCCGCAAAGTGCAGCTGGACGTACCATTATGACCACTGAGCCCAAATTTGTTCCTAACAATGCGGTAAAGATTAATGTAGGTGAAGGGCTTGATGTAAACGTTCGGCTTGTCGACAGTGTAGGTTATGCTGTTCCAAGCGCAAAAGGCTACGAAGATGAAAACGGGCCGAGAATGATTCATACACCTTGGTATGATGAGCCGATCCCGTTTCATGAAGCTGCAGAAATTGGAACAAGAAAAGTTATACAAGAACATTCAACACTTGGTGTGGTAGTAACTACGGATGGCTCGATTGGAGAGATCCCCAGATACGATTATGTGGAATCAGAAGAACGTGTTGTTGCTGAGTTAAAAGAAGTTGGAAAACCATTCATCATGCTGATTAACTCTACTCATCCGCACCATCCAGATACACAGCAGCTTCGTACTGAACTTTGCGAAAAATATGATATCCCTGTACTTGCAATGAGTGTTGAAGGCATGACAGAACACGATATCAATAATGTTCTTCGTGAAGCTTTATATGAGTTCCCTGTATTAGAAGTCAATGTAAATCTCCCTAGCTGGGTTATGGTGCTTAGAGAGAATCATTGGCTGCGGGAAAGCTATGAGGAAGCAGTCAGAGAAACAGTGCAGGACATTAAACGTCTGCGTGATGTAGATAAAGTAGTCGGTTTCTTCGCAAACTATGATTTTATTGATGATGCGAGACTTGCGGGTATTGAGATGGGTCAAGGGATCGCTGAGATCGATTTGTTCGCTCCGGATTATTTGTACGATCAAATCTTAAAAGAAGTAGTTGGAGTAGAGATTCGAGGAAAAGATCATTTGCTTCAGCTGATGCAGGAATTTGCATATGCAAAAACAGAATATGATCAAGTGGCAGACGCACTAAGAATGGTAAAGCAGACGGGTTATGGAATTGCTGCTCCTGCTATCACGGACATGAGCTTGGATGAGCCGGAAATTATTCGCCAGGGATCAAGATTTGGTGTCCGGTTAAAGGCGATTGCTCCATCGATTCATATGATTAAAGTTGATGTAGAATCTGAATTCGCCCCAATCATCGGCACAGAAAAACAAAGTGAGGAAATGCTCAGATATTTAATGCAGGACTTTGAAGAAGATCCATTGTCAATCTGGAATTCAGATATCTTTGGAAGGTCATTAAATTCTATCGTAAGAGAAGGAATTCAAGGGAAGATTTCTCTAATGCCGGAAAATGCCAGATATAAATTAAAAGAGACACTTGAACGTATTATAAATGAGGGTTCAGGCGGTTTAATTGCCATTATTTTATAACTGGAAGACTCCTATAACCGGGAGTCTTTTTTTTGCTTTTTAACAGATAAATAGTAAAAAAGATTTGCGGTACAAGGGAGACTTTTCTACCTGTTCTACCATGAATTTTGTAAAAAAAGGTCTAAAAATAAGGAATTTTAAGGGTTGAAACGCCAAAAACGTCGAAAAAAGATTGAATTCTTTAAACGAATCGTATAATATAAGGCTTGTCAAAGATAAAATTAGTAAAATCCTGTATATTACATAAGAAATCAATGCTTTTAAAAAAAAGATTTCACTACCGATATTTCTATAGAGAATTCCTTGAGAGGAGGTGAATGGAATGAACAAGACTGATCTTATCAATGCAGTATCTGAGCAAGCTCAGCTTTCTAAGAAAGATGCATCTAAAGCAGTTGACGCTGTTTTCGAAGCGATCACTGGCACTCTTCAAAGTGGAAGCAAGGTACAGCTTATCGGTTTTGGTAACTTTGAAGTTCGTGAGCGTGCAGCTCGTAAAGGCCGCAACCCGCAAACTGGACAAGAAATCGAAATCTCTGCAAGCAAAGTTCCTGCTTTCAAACCAGGGAAAGCCCTTAAGGACGCTGTTAAATAATCTATACATAGGGCAAAAAGACCGTGTTTCTTTCGCGGTCTTTTTTTATTTTGCTTTTAAACGGTTTGGGTCGAAGAGGCTGAATCCTAAATCAACGAAAATCTAGTTTTATCACCAAACCCACTATTTTTAGCAATCCTGCTCCTAATCCATGATGCATGCTTTCTATAATTAATCATCTTTCAATTTTTCATCTTGTTCTGTAAGGGGTTTCTCCTTTTGCTATTCTCCTTGCAGTATGCTAAAATTTTGCTATTGTGTTATTGGAATTGGAGGACAAAGAGCGTGGCAGAAGTTCAACGTGAGAAAATTGAAACCGCAGTAAAAATGATACTTGAAGCTATTGGGGAAGACCCTGAAAGAGAGGGTTTAATAGATACACCGAAACGAGTGGCAAAAATGTATGAAGAAGTCTTTCAAGGCTTGAATCAAGATCCCAAAGAGCATTTTGCTACTATTTTCGGAGAAGATCATGAAGAGTTAGTATTGGTGAAAGATATACCGTTTTATTCAATGTGTGAACATCACTTAGTGCCTTTCTTTGGCAAAGCGCATATTGGCTACATACCAAAGGGCGGCAAAGTTACAGGACTCAGTAAACTAGCCAGAGCAGTGGAAGCTGTAACTAAGAGACCGCAGCTCCAGGAGAGAATTACGTCTACCATTGCAAACAGCTTGCTTGAAACCCTCGAACCGCATGGCGTAATTGTTGTGATTGAAGCAGAGCATATGTGTATGACGATGCGCGGTGTGAAAAAGCCTGGATCTATGACGGTTACATCAGCAGTTCGCGGAGTGTTCGAGAAAGATCCAGCGGCAAGAGCAGAGGTTTTAAGTTTAATTCGAAATTAAGGAGGGTTTCCAGCAATGAAATCAGATTTTGACTTTTTTGTTATAAAAGCTAAAGAAAATGGTGTAAATGTGATTGGATTAACCCGAGGAACAGAAACAAGATTTCATCATTCCGAAAAGTTGGATAAAGGTGAAGTCATGATCGCTCAATTTACCGAGCATACTTCTGCTGTGAAAGTTAGAGGGAAAGCTGTGATCTATACGAAACATGGTGAAGTGGATACAGAATCTTAAGCGGGAGTTTCAGCAAAGAAACAACTAACCGTCGTGCAGCAAAATGTTTGTTTTCATAAATGCCGATGGAAGGGCTAGGCGGTCAGCCTAGTTTTCTTTATGTCCGAAATAACGATTGAAACCGTCATTACTTGGCGACTATGTTATAATAATGAGGCGCATTTCGCTGTATCTTTGGAGGTATATGATGAACACCATGGAACAAATTCAACGTTTAAAACAGCATACACTTTTACTGATGCAGCACAGTTATGTGGATAAGTATTTGCAGCCTCCGGTGTTCGATGAAGCGAAAGTGTTTATTACATACTGTCTGCTCCGTGAACTCCAATTGGATGAAGCAGTTGAGGCAGAATATTTCAGTTCAATCCTTTTAATTCAGTCTGCTCTTGATCGTCATGACGATATTCTGGAAGAAGAAGTTGTTTCGAATAAGAAGAAAAGGCAGCTTGTTGTTTTATCAGGTGATTATTTCAGCAGCCTTTATTATCTGTTATTAGCACGCTGCGAGAATCTGGATCTGATTTCTAAATTGTCAGATGCTGTGCAAAAAATTAATGAACATAAAACGTTTTTGCATGATTTTCATCAGATGAAAAATAACAGTGTTGATTACATAAGCACTGTTGGAAAGATTGAGAGCTTGCTCTATACAAAGGCAGCGGAATCTTTCGGTCTGCAAAAATATATTCCCTTTATTGAGCGTTATCTTCTCATTTCCAGCTATCAGAAGAGAGAAATGAGGATAACCTTGCAAAAGGATCAGTTAACTTACTTGATAACATGTGAAACTGACCTCAGAGAAAAAAAAGTAGAGATGCCTTCAGTTTTTCACAGGGAAGACTGCGCCATTTATAAAAGCACCGAAAATGACTTAATGTTAGGAGAGGGTTAATCCGATGTTGAGCAAAGAAGAACGGGTTCACTCTGTATTTGAGAAGATCTCTGATCAGTATGACTATATGAACGACCTGATCAGTTTCAAACAGCACACCAGATGGCGCAATGATACGATGAAGCGGATCAGTGTCAAACCAGGCGATAAATGTCTAGATGTTTGCTGCGGAACGGGTGAGTGGACATTTGCACTTGCTGAAGCTGCAGGAGAGAACGGACAGGTTACAGGTTTAGATTTTAGTGAGAATATGCTTAAGGTCGGACGTGAAAAATTAAAGAAGCGTTTTCTGCCGCAAGTTACTTTTATTCATGGAAATGCAATGGAACTGCCGTTTGAAGATCATTCGTTTGATGTGGTTACGATCGGGTTCGGCCTTAGAAATGTACCTGATTATTTGCAGGCACTTAAAGAGATGGCGAGAGTTGTAAAGCCTGGCGGAAGAGTTGTGTGTCTTGAAACATCGCATCCGACTGTTCCAGTATTTAAACAGGTATTCAAACTTTATTTTACGCACATTATGCCTGTCTTCGGAAAGCTGTTTGCGAAAAGCTACCAGGAGTATTCATGGCTGCAAGAATCAACCGAAGCTTTTTTAACGAAAGAAGAGCTGAAGGAGCTTTTTCAAAAGTCAGGACTTATTGATATTGAAGTGAAATCGTATGCAATGGGTGCTGCCGCTATGCATACAGGTAAAAAACCGCAATAGAAGAGAGCGTTGAAGTGTGTGGAAAAAAATTAAAATTATTTTAGAAATGATTAAGTTTGAACATACTATTTTTGCTCTGCCGTTTGCCTTTTTAGGAGCAATCATGGGGAGCCTGGTTGAAGAGGGATCCATGCCTTCATTATCTGAATGGTTATGGATAACGCTTGCTATGGTTGGTGCAAGAAGTTCCGCTATGGCACTAAACCGTGCGATAGATTCAGAGATTGATGGTGCGAATCCAAGAACAAAGACCCGCGCTATTCCAGCAAAGCTAATAAATAGAGGGGAAGTATACTTATTTATAGCGGCATCATTGGCATTATTGTTTGTCAGTGCCTATCAGCTGAACGCGCTTTCTGTAAAATTGCTCCCGCTTGCCGTTTTCTTTCTTGTTATTTATTCGTACACGAAGCGTTTTACTTATCTTTGCCACATTGTTCTTGGTATTACGATTGCGATCGCCCCTCTTGGCGGTTGGGTAGGTGCGACAGGAACATTGAGTCAAGAAGCCTTTCTGTTATTCTTCGGAGTTCTTTTTTGGACTGCCGGATTTGATGTGATCTACGCGACACAGGATGCAGAATATGACAAGTCACACGGACTGTATTCCATTCCGTCCGCTTTCGGTATTGGAAATGGACTAGTGATTGCTAGATTGCTGCATGCTGCTAGTTTCATAGCTTTTATCACATTGGGTGTTGTTTCTGGAATGGGCTGGATCTACTACCTTGGAGTGTTAATCTCGGGTGCGATCATGGTCTATGAGCATTCACTTGTAAAACCTCATGATCTTTCTAAGCTTGATGTTGCATTCTTTACGATGAACGGTATTTTAAGTGTTGTTATGTTTATTTTTTCAATAGGGGACCTTTTATTATGAAAACTTTTACAATAGGGATTACAGGTGCGAGCGGAGCTGTTTACGGCATCAGACTCGTACAGGAAATCCTGAAGAACGGACACAAGGTGCATCTTGTGGTGACAGAAGCCGGATGGCAAGTATTCAAGGAAGAGCTTCTATGGGATACTGGTAACAGAGAAGCTTGTTTGGAAGAGCATTTTGCAATTTTTGGCAAAAAGCGTTTCCATTACCACACATTGCGTGATTTTAATGCACCAATCGCGAGCGGTTCTTATCAGAATGACGGCATGGTGATCATCCCTTGTTCGATGGGGACGTTATCTGGAATTGCTCACGGCGCTTCTGGCAACCTGTTAGAACGGACTGCAGATGTGATGCTGAAAGAGAGCCGAAAACTTATATTAGTACCTAGGGAAACACCGCTTCATAAGATACATCTTGAAAATATGATAAAAGTTACAGAAGCTGGAGGAAAAATTGTTCCGGCAATGCCTGGGTTTTATCATCTGCCTAAGTCGATGGATGATCTCGTTAACTTCTTAGTAGGGAAAGTTCTGGATAACTTAGGTGTTCACCATGAATTGTTTACGCGCTGGGGAGACTGATAGATTATGAACATTGGGGAAATCAGCTATACGAACATCATACCCCTCTATTATTATTTAGACAGAGAACGATTGAAGGTGAACGGGGTAACCATAACCGATGCCGTCCCTTCCAGAATTAACAGGTTAATGGAAGAGCAAAAAGTTGATATTGGAGGTATTTCCTCTTTTTCTTTTGGGAAAAATGCGGACCGGTATAGCCTGATTCCAGATTTATCTGTCTCTTCCTTTGGAAAAGTGAATTCGATCTTTTTGTTCTCTAAATATAAAATAGAAGAGTTAAATGGCAAAAAGATAGCTTTAACTTCAAGCTCTGAAACATCCGTTGCTTTATTAAAGATTATCCTTCAGCAATTTTATAGAATTGAAGCTTTTTTCCAGACTGAAACACCGAACCTTGAAATGATGATGGAGCAATATGATGCATGTCTTTTAATAGGAGACGATGCCATAACATCAAAAAGAAAAAGCGGCAGCTATTTTGTATTTGACTTGGGTGAAATCTGGTATAAAGAAACGGGACTTCCGATGACCTTTGCTGTAATGGCATACCGCAAAGAGATGGAAACAGAGAAGAAAGACCTCCTTTCTTATGTAGGAAAAAGCATGACAGAAAGTAAAGAACGCTGTCTCCGTGAACATTTCGCACCTGTAATAGAACGGGTAATCAGAGAGCATGGGGGCACATTTGCTTTTTGGCAATCATATTTTAATGGGTTAAATTATGGATTTAATGGCGAACATGAAAAAGGACTAAACGTATATTTTCAGCTTGCTAAAGAGTGCGGATTGTTGCATACAATACCCTCTATCTTAAAGTTTTCGTATAAGTAACGGGCGATAGGGTGAAATAAAAGTGAAGTTAAAGGACTTATATTCTTTTTTAAAAAAAGATTTACAGCAAATAGAAGATCAGCTTATTCGATCCGTTAGCTCTGATCAGCCGGTGATTCAGACGGCAGGTATGGAGTTATTAAAGGCAGGGGGAAAACGAATCCGCCCTGTATTTGTTCTGCTTTCTGCCCAGTTTGGTACATATAACATACATCAGGTGAAAAAACCTGCAGCGGCACTGGAGTTAATCCATATGGCCTCTCTTGTACATGATGATGTGGTTGATGATGCTGATACGAGAAGGGGAAGAGAAACGGTTAAAGCAAAGTATGACAGCAAAATCGCCATGTATACCGGGGATTATATTTTTGCTTCTGCTTTAAAGTTAATGACGGATATCGATGTACCGAGAGCACACCAGATTCTTGCTCAAGGAATGAAAGAAATGTGCCTCGGCGAAATCGAACAGATCAACGAGCAATATGACACCGATCAGAATATAAGAAAATATTTCAAGCGGATCAAACGCAAGACAGCTCTATTGATCGCTTTGAGTTGCCAATTAGGTGCGATTACATCAAAAGCAGATGTATCCCTTCAAAAGATCCTCTATGAATTTGGGTATTGTGTAGGTATGGCGTTTCAGATTACTGATGATATTTTAGATTTTACGGCATCAGAGAAGCAGTTAGGAAAGCCGGCCGGCAGTGACTTGAAGCAAGGGAATATAACACTTCCTGCATTATTCACGATCTATCAGTATCCTGAAGTAAAAGAAAAACTGAATCTTTATTATGAAAGTAAAGATTCCGCACTGCTTGCAGAACTGTTAAGGGATATTAAACGACTTGGCGGAATTGAATATGCTTCTGGAATTTCTGAAAAATATTTAAACCGTGCAAAAAAAGCTGCACATTCATTGCCTGATAATGATGCGAGGGACAGCTTGTTGAAAGTGGCAGATTTTATTGCAGGACGGAAATTTTGAGTCATTGCTAATTTTTAAAATTTTTGGTACGATTTCTCTGGGGAACTTGTCCCATATATACTATACATAGATGATAGGAGAGGGAATACATGGAAAAAACGTTTTTAATGGTTAAACCAGATGGCGTTCAACGTGCGTTAATCGGAGAAATCGTATCCCGTTTTGAAAAGAAAGGTTTTCAGCTTGTTGGTGCGAAATTAATGAATATTTCTGAAGATCTTGCAAAAGAACATTATGGTGAGCACAAAGAGCGTCCGTTCTTCGGCGAACTTGTAGACTTTATTACTTCTGGACCTGTATTTGCAATGGTTTGGGAAGGAAAAGATGTTATTCTGACTGCTCGCAACATGATGGGCAAGACGAACCCTGCAGAAGCAGCTCCAGGTTCAATCCGCGGTGACTATGCCGTTCAAGTAAGCAACAACATCATCCATGGGTCAGATTCTGCTGAAAGTGCAGAGCGCGAAATCGGCTTATTCTTTAAAGAAGAAGAACTAGTTTCTTACGATAAAGCTGTTTCTGTTTGGATCTAATCTTTTTATAAGAAAATGAAAGCGTTTTAGCCGGCCCTTGTGCCGGCTTTTTTAATGAAGAAAGTTTGAAGGCAGCCGATATATAGAAATAAGATTAGAGAAAACATACAGCATGCGTAAAACGGGAGAGACATAAATGGATAAGGATTATGAAGTTTTTAAGAAGAGTATATATGAAAAGACAGGGATTGATCTTTCTCTATATAAAGAAGCCCAGATGAAACGCCGCTTGATCGCTTTACGGGATAAAAGGTCATTCGGCTCATTTTCTGATTATTATCAGTCACTTTCAAAAGAAAAAGCTCTGTTAGATGAATTTTTGGACCGAATGACAATCAATGTTTCGGAATTCTATAGAAATCCTTCGCGCTGGGAGGTCCTTGAAAAGAACATTCTGCGATACCTTTTATCAGGGCGTTCTTCCTTAAAAGTTTGGAGTGCAGCTTGTTCTACTGGAGAAGAGCCATATACTCTCTCAATGTTGTTATCGGAGTATAAAGGGCTTACTGATTTTTCTATATTAGCAACTGATTTGGATGAACAAGTCTTAAACCGGGCGAAGAAAGGCTTTTACTTTGAAAGAGCCATACAGGGCGTTCCTGAAAAAAAGAAGGAACGATATTTTTCAAAACAGGAGCTGGGGTTCAGTGTGGCAGAGTCTATTAAAAAACCAGTTCTGTTCCGAAAACAAAACCTTCTTTCCGATCCATTTGGTTCAGATTTTGATCTGATCGTTTGCCGGAATGTTATGATCTATTTTACGGAAGAAGCAAAAGTTGTTCTGTATAAAAAGTTCAGTCAGGCTTTGCGTCCTGGCGGCGTATTGTTTGTCGGCAGTACAGAACAAATTTTTAATCCAGGCTTGTATGGATTAGAATCTGAAGAACCGTTTTTCTACAAGAAGAAATAATATAATATTTTATTTTGTTATGGTTGACAGATTAATGACTATGGTTTAATCTTACTGATAAGTTTAGAGCAATCGTTTAGTAAATTAGTTTAGTGTAATTAAGAGCTTAGTTGAGACAAGTTGAGAGAGTTTGAGTGGAGCAGAGCCGAGAATGGGAATGTACATATGCCATGCGGGTTTATTCTGCATGGCTTTTTTGTATCTTTTTTTGAAATTTAAGTACATGTTCCAAAACAATCGTCCTCTTATTAACCCCCTCATTCTCCGTATTCTACGGAGGTGTACTTTTATGATTTTTACCTATCAAATTCCGCCTTGAACGTTTGTTGTATTCACAGATGAACCATTCAAAAACGTTTAAAGGGGTGTTCTTATGATTCCGTTATTAAATAAAAAATTAATGAACAACGAAACGATGACAGAAAATGAGGCATTTTATTTTATGGAAGGCCTGGTAACTGGGCGTGTTTCCGACGTAGAAGCAAGTTCAGTTCTAACCATTATGAGTTATAGAGGAGAAACTCCTGAAGAAATTGTTGGTTTTGTTAAAGCGATCCGTAAACTTTCAAAACAGGTCAGCCATACATCTCGAGATGAAATCATGGATACTTGCGGAACAGGAGGTGACGGGGCCTCAACGTTTAATATTTCAACGGCCGTAAGCATCATCTTATCCTCACTCGGAATAAAAGTAGCAAAGCACGGCAATAAAGCTGTCACATCAAAAAGCGGTAGCTCTGATGTTTTAGAGGCATTGGGGATTAAGGTAGCCAGCAATAGTTATGATGCCGATTCACAGCTGAATAAACATGATATTGCCTTTTTGCATGCACCGTTTTTTCATCCGGCACTGAAGAAAGTTGCTCACCTGAGACAGAAGATGCCGTTTCGAACGATCTTTAATATAGCAGGCCCTTTAGTAAACCCAATGTCGCCATCTTATCAGCTCATTGGTGTGAGCAATGAAAAAACGGCAGCTTCAATGGCAGAAGCAATTAACATGCTTGGAGTTAAAAAAGCTTTATTAGTAACAGGGAATGACGGTTTGGACGAGTGCTCGATCACAGATGAAACAAGAATGTATCTAGTTGAAAATGGCACGATTAATTCATTCACTTACACCCCTGAAGAAGCCGGACTGAAAAGAGGCTCATTAAAGGATATTACCGTTAACGATAAAAAGGAAAGTGCAGAACTCATCACTTCTATACTAAGAGGTAAAGGAAACGACTCTGCCAAAAACATCGTTGTTTTAAATGCTGCAGCTGCCTTATTTGCATCTAACCGTGTTCCTAGTATCAGGGATGGGGTCGGGATCATTGAAGATTGCCTGCAGTCAGGTACAGCCTATAGCCATCTGATAAAAATTTCTAAAGAGGAGGAGCAGGCTCTTGTTAACTAAAATAATGAAGCAAAAAGAAAGAGAAATTGAACTTCTTCCTCTAATCAAAGAAACTTCCGGTATAGGTTCTGTTGAAAAAGACCATCGTCCTTTCGCTTTAAATCTCCTGAAATCAGAAAATAAACCTTCATTGATCGCTGAAGTGAAAAAAGCATCACCATCCAAAGGAGTTATTAAGGAAGACTTTGATCCGGTGAAAATTGCGATGGAATATGAGGAAGCAGGAGCTGCTTGTTTGTCTGTTTTAACGGATGAAACATTTTTTCAGGGAAGTCTTCACTTTTTAAAAGAAATACGAAAGCATGTATCACTCCCTTTGCTGAGAAAAGATTTTATACTGGATGAAAGACAAATCATCGAGAGTGTAGAATTTGGTGCAGATGCAATTTTGCTGATCGCAGCGTGCTTAACGCAGGAAAGGTATAAAGAGCTCCATAAATTTGCTTTAACGTGCGGTCTTGAATGTTTAGTAGAAGTTCATTCACGTGAAGAGATCGAAAAAGTGTATGAAGTGAGTAAACCAGCCATGATCGGCATAAACAATCGCGATCTAAAAAACTTTACAACAAGCATTGATCATACGTTTTCATTGCTTTCCTATTTAAAAAAAGAAACACTCATCATCAGTGAAAGCGGAATTAAGACCGATTCTGATGTGAAAAGTCTATCTGAGCGTGGTGTAAATGGCATGCTGATCGGCGAAACACTGATGCGTGCAGAATCGATAAAACATAAAATAGAAGAGCTTTATGGCTATGTTCGTTAAATACTGCGGATGCCGGACGGAGGATGACTACAGACTGCTTTCCTCATCTAAAGCAGATATTATCGGATTTGTTTTTGCCGATAGCAAAAGAAAAGTTACACCTGAAGAAGTATCGGCATGGGTTGCTTCACGAGGAAGACAAAAGCAATTAGCCGGAGTCTTTCAAAATCATTCAATAGAAGAGATCGTTTCAGCCGCTATGCAAGTGCCATTAGATATTATACAGTGCCATGGAAATGAGTCGGTTCAAACGATTAAAGAACTTAAAAAACAAACAAAAAAGCAAGTATTTAAAGCCCTTCCTTATAGCGAGGCCATTGATGAGCAAATGGCTCTATACGCTGATTGTTCAGATGCCATCTTAGTAGATTCGGTATCAAAAGGCCAATTTGGCGGGACAGGAGTATCGTTTGACTGGTCTGAAGTACCAGCGTTATTATCGGCAGCTGAACAGTATGGAATTTCCGTATTCATTGCTGGAGGAATTAAACCGGATAACATAAGTGCATTGCTTCCGTATAAGCCTTATGGAATAGACCTGAGCGGAGGCATTGAACAAGAGGGAAAAAAATGCAAAGAAAAAATCACCGAAATAGAAAGGAAGATTTCATATGTCAGCAGCAATCGTACCTGACCACCGAGGAAGATATGGTGATTTTGGCGGGAAATATGTACCTGAAACCATCATGTTTGCATTAGAAGAACTTGAAAAGGCATTTGAAGAAGCGATGAAGAATAATGATTTTAAAAAGCTGTTTCAGAAAGAGCTTGCTGTCTATTCAGGAAGACCAACCCCGCTGACGTTGGCAGATCGTTTAAGCGAGACAAATGGCGGTGCAAAGATCTATTTGAAGCGGGAAGATCTCAATCATACAGGCGCGCATAAAATTAACAATGCAATCGGACAAGCGCTGTTAGCAGTACGAATGGGGAAGAAAAAAATCATCGCAGAAACTGGCGCTGGACAGCATGGCGTTGCGGCTGCGACTGTTGCGGCGAAATATGGGCTGTCGTGCAAAGTATATATGGGAAAAGAGGATATAAGAAGACAGGCGTTGAATGTTTTTCGTATGAAACTCTTAGGTGCAGAGGTAGTCGAAGTAACGAGCGGGAGTCAGACGCTGAAAGATGCTACAAATGAAGCGATCCGGGATTGGGTGGCATCTGTTGAAGATACCTTTTATCTTATAGGGTCAGCTGTAGGTCCACACCCTTATCCTAAAATGGTGAAAAATTTTCAGCAGGTGATCGGGCTGGAAACGATGGATCAGTTTTCTAGTGAAAGCGGAGGGGATTTACCAGATGCAGTAGTAGCGTGTGTAGGAGGCGGAAGCAATGCGATTGGCATGTTCGCACCATTTATTGAAAAAGAGGTTCCATTGTATGGAGTTGAAGCTGCAGGTAAAGGTGTGGAAACAGATAAGCATGCTGCAACTTTATCAAAAGGATCGAATGGCGTGATACATGGCTCTTTAACTAAACTGCTCCAAACAGATGAAGGGCAGATTACAGAGCCTTATTCAATATCAGCTGGGCTGGATTATCCAGGAATAGGACCTGAACACGCGTATCTTCATGAAAAAGGAAGAGTGAAGTATGAAGCCGTAACCGATCAGGAGTCTTTAGATGCATTAAAACTTTTATGCCTTAATGAAGGGATATTATGTGCTCTTGAAAGTGCTCATGCCGTAGCCTACAGTCTTAAACTTGCGAAGACTATGGACAAAGATAAGACGATAGTTGTCTGTCTGTCAGGCAGAGGAGATAAAGATGTTCATACACTCATGGAACAAGCAGAAGGAGGGATCACACATGAATAAAAGATGGACAGATTTTAAGAATTCTGCTGACTACCGTTTCGTTCCTTATATCATGGCTGGCGATCCATGTGAAGACGCAACGATTGAACTTTCTTTAGCCCTTGAAGAGTGCGGCGCAGCAGCTTTAGAGCTTGGAGTTCCCTATTCAGATCCGCTTGCTGACGGTCCAGTTATACAAAGAGCTGGCATCAGGGGATTAAAGCAGAAAATGAACCTGGAAAAAACAATAAAGCTAGTTTCAAAGCTTCGAGAAAGAGGTCTAAAGATTCCCGTAATCATTTTTACTTATTATAATCTTTTGTTACAATTAGGAGAAAATCGCTTCATATCTCTAGCTGAAGAAAATGGTGTGGACGGTATCCTCGTTCCGGATCTGCCTTTTGAGGAGAGCACCTATCTAAAAGAAATGTGTTCAGCTCATCACCTCGCATTGATCTCGCTTGTAGCTCCGACTACACATAAAGAAAAACTTCATAAACTTGCAAAGGAAGCTGAAGGGTTTCTTTACTGTATATCTTCTCTTGGAGTGACTGGAATAAGAAACGAGTTCAGAGATGGTTTGAACGACTTTTTAAAAGCGGCTAAAGAAAACGCCGCCGTTCCGGTTTTAGTAGGATTTGGTTTGTCCAATAGAGAACAAATACTGCAATTCGAAGGAACAAGTGATGGATTTATAGTAGGAAGCGCAATTGTTAAAAAGATTGAAGCGATGGAAAAAGAGCTTATTTCTGACAGGGAAGAAGCGGTTAAAGAGTTTAAACATTTTGTAGAATCAATGCTGCCTGTTTATAGCCGTTAAAAAAGGAGTGGGAAAATGCAGCCGAAAGAACAGTTGTTATCATTAAAGCCATACAAACCAGGAAAACCGGTGGAAGAAGTTAAACGTGAGCTAGGGTTAGAAAAAATCGTCAAACTTGCTTCTAATGAGAATCCGTACGGATGTTCCAAGTTAGCAAAAGATAGAATAGTAGCAGAGCTTGCCAGCCTTCAAGTTTATCCTGATGGGTATGCTGCAGAACTCAGAGAAAAACTTTCAGGATACCTGGGGGTGAAGCAGGAACAGCTCATCTTTGGAAATGGTTCAGATGAAGTAGTTCAAATTCTTTGCCGAGCTTATTTATCGCCTGAAACGAATACAGTGATGGCTGCACCCACTTTTCCTCAATACCGACACAATGCCGTTATTGAAGGAGCAGAAATTAGAGAAGTTCAGCTGATTAATGGAAATCATGATTTAAGTGCAATGCTTAGGGCCATAGACAAACAAACCAAGATCGTCTGGCTATGTAATCCGAATAATCCAACCGGGAACTATATTCCAGAAAATGATTTTGTTCAATTTATGAAAAAGGTACCTTCGGATGTCATCGTTGTGAGTGATGAAGCTTATTTCGAATATGTCAGTGCAAGTGATTATCCTGAAACGATTAACTATTTAGTTGATTTTCCTAATCTAGTAATTTTGCGTACGTTCTCTAAGGCGCATGGACTCGCAGCGCTGCGCATCGGATATGGAATTGCAGACAGCTCCATTATACAAGCGATAGAGCCTGCAAGAGAGCCGTTTAACACGTCAAGGCTTGCACAGGCTGCAGCTATTGGCGCTCTTGATGATGAGCATTTTATTTTAGAATGCAAACAAAAAAACAGAGATAGCCTGGAACTTTTCTATACTTTCTGTGAAAAGAAAGGGCTGTTATATTACCCGTCGGAGGCAAACTTTATCTTGATTGATGTACAATCAGATGCGGACTCGGCATTTGATTATCTAATGAAGAAGGGTTACATTGTACGATCTGGCAGTGCACTCGGTTTCCCAACTATGATTCGCATCACTGTCGGTGAAGAGGAACATAACAAGGAAATAATCGAACATTTAGAAGCTTATATTGGATCTCTTGTTGAAAGAGTAAACTAATCATTGATAGCCTGGGTTTATTTATGGGAACTCGGGCTATTTTCATAATTTTCAAAAAAGTGTTGCATTTTAATAATCCACTCTTTATAATGTAGTTAATATGGTTTCTCTCCACTCCTATCCATATTATTCTTTCCTGACAACGCTTACATGTCAGGACTTTTTTTGTTTACTTTTATCTTTTATCATATATTTGCCGCTAGAATCATAGCTTGTCTTAAGAGATGTAAAAGGAGGCGAGCTATGCGATATATAATTGAGCGGCCTTTAGAATCACTTGGTACAGATACAGTCCTATCCTATCTTATTGATTCTCAAAAAATATCATATGTATCACAAGGGCCTCTTAAAATGAAAGTTATGAGAATGTCAATGAATGGACTTAAGATGATTCCAGGTCATATCACCCCGTTGATGTCATTAAATAAAATGACAGTTGATTGTGTAAAGAAAAAGCTGACTGAAAAAATAAAAAGCGGTACAACCACACTATTAACTTCAGCCAGGATCGACTATTTGCATGACGCTGAGCACGAATTGAAAAGAACGCGTCATCTGCTTATTTCAAGTTCCATTGATTATTGCATAGGTCTATCCCTGTCTCCAGAAAAAATTACTCCAAATATCATCCGTTTTTGCAAAAAGAAGAAGATCCCTTTTATAGAGCTGATCTGCAATGATTTTAGTCAGCTGACAAGTGTCATCTGGGAACGGATCAGAGAAGCCAATTTCCCTTATAGCACAGTCATCTTTCCAACGTTTCCAGCAGATACTGAAGAAAAGATGAGAAAGCTGTGGCAAAAAAAATGGAACGATCTTTCTGGAAAGATGCAAATTCCTACTCTTTATAAGGGATTAAATGAAGATGAACTGATTCCACTTCCCTTTTTAAAACTCCTCGGCATATATCCCTGTAAAGGGGGACTTTTCTCAGGAAGTGACGCAGATTATTGTCTGCTGTCTGCCTCAGAGTTTTGTGAAAAGCCGAAAGCTGTAGTCGTAAGAGGAACCATTGTTTATTCAGATAACCAGCCGGAAATGAAGCAAGGCTATGGAAAAGAAATAACGGTCATCCAGCCCCGTCGTTTTGGAGAATCTCTTGTTTCTCGTGTATAATAAGCACAAGAAAACATGGGATAAGGGAGTTTTATGTATTGAATACAATCCAAGACGCGATTAGACTTGTAGAACATGGAGACGTAGAAAAAGGCATGTCTCTTTTGGAGGAATTAACCAAAAAAGCGACCGATGCAGAACAATTTGAAATTGCAGAAGTTTATTTGGATTGGGGACATACGTCAAAAGCGATGACATTGTTTAATAAACTACTGAAAAAATACCCTGGCGAGGGAGAACTGCTCGTTTCTATCGCCGAATGCTGTCTAGATGAAGGCATGGATGAAGAAGCGATCAGCTATTTAGAGCAGGTTGAAAAGCATGACGAAGAATATTTAAGGGCATTAATTCTTCAAGCAGACCTTTATGAGGGTCTAGGATTAACTGAGGTTGCAGAACGGAAGCTCAAGGATGCCCATGAGCAGGATAAGGATCATCCAATATTGGCATATGCTTTAGGTGATTTTTATTTAAGGCAGGGAAAGTTTGACTCAAGTCTGCCTTTATTCCAAAAAGCCATTGACGGGAAGGCAGAGATTGAAGACCTTCCATTGCGGTATGCTGAAGCTTTAAGCCGTGCAGGTAAATTTGAAGAAGCCCTACCATTTTACAGAAAAGGACTGGATCATCATAAAGAGCTATACAGTCTCTTTGGTCACGGAGTTACTGCATTTAAAGCGGGTGAATTTAAAGAAGCGATCTCTGCTCTTGAAGAATTAAGAGATATGGATCCGGATTATACAACACTATACAGTATTCTTTCAGAGTCATATGAGGAAGAAGGCGCACTGGATGAAGCTTATCAAATCGTTCAGGATGGCTTGAAACGAGATGAACATAATGAAAATATTTATCTTCAGGCTGCAAGACTTGCCTATAAATTGCATAATCCTAAACAAGGTGAAGAGTGGGTAATGAGAGCATTGGAGTTAAACCCTGCCCGTATAGAACCGCTCCTGCGTTTAGGTGATCAATATGTACGAGAAGAACGATTTGAAGATTTGTTAAGCATTTACAAACCCCTGACAGAATCTAAGGAAGAAATTCCTCTTATGTATTGGCATCTTGCGACAGCTAATAAAGAAACAGAAAATTATAAGGAATCAGCTGTATGGTATGAAAAAGCAGCCGAACTCTTTAAGGAAGATCCCGTGTTTTTAGAAGAATATGCTTTTTTCCTTTTAGAAGAAGGTAAGCAGGAAGAAGCGAAGAAGACCCTATTATTATTGCTTCAAATCAGTCCGGAGAGAACGGATATTGAGGATGTTTTAGGCAGATTGGAAGAATTTTAAAACTTTCTTAGGCAAAGAAGGATTTTAAGAGCAATGAGAGAATATAATTATTATAAAAATGACGTGTTTTTGAATGATGGGGGGATTGCAATGAGCAGCACCGTTTCGGTCCTTGAGAAGAAGGATTTTATCAAATGGTTCCTTAATCATTATCAGTTAAAGAAGCGCGAATGTGTTTGGCTATTAAATTATTTAGTAAGTGATGACCAGCTTATGGAAAAGGTACATTTCGTTGAGAAAGCAGAATACTGCCCAAAGGCAATTATCATGTCCACTCAATGTACAGATGGTGTTCCATTCCGTTTTTACAAACAAAATGTTTTAACAACTGATGCAGAAAAGTCGTTTCATGACATCCGGTTAAATCAGGATGAAGAGATTTACTTGGAGCTTAACTTCAATGCTTCACGGCTGACGCCCGAGTATGCTTCAGTATTGGAAGAGAACCCTCACTTGCCTCAAAATATGTCAATGGACAAAAAATATGGCATATGGGCTGAAATGGTCTTGGAAAAATCTATTGAAACTTACCGGAAAAATGATATTATGGCGAAGATTGATGAGGCCTTAGACCAAAAAGACTTTGATAGTTTTACGAAATGGACGAACGAACTGAAAAATCTAGAAAAGCAGCCGTCTTAATATGAAGGATGACTCTCCAGTGAGTCATCCTTTTTTATTTTTACGTGCATTAAAGCCCTGTCCCTTTTTTAAGAGCAAGACGATAATCCCATCAGAATTATGGTACGATAAAGAGCAGTACAACGGATAAGGAGACTTAATTATGAGATGGAAGACAAATGATGCAGACGTATTTTTAAAGTCAGGAGAATATGTAGACAGTCTTTTAATTCCTTTAACACCAGTAGATTTTAAACAAGATTTTAAAAGCAGTGTAACCATGGGAGAATACACAGAGATGCTCTGCAGTGAAATGGAGCGCCAGCTGCACGGAAGGCTTTTTTTAGCTCCTAATTTTACATATGTAAAAGATCAGGCTCCTATTGATCAATTAAGAAGTTTGCTAGAACATGTTACAAATTCAGGACACTTTAAACACATCTTTTTAATGACGAGTGATGTGTATTGGAAGGAAATTGAACATACTATTACAGGGCAGCTGTTTTGGGTTCCTGCACTGCCTCTTGAAAGCATGGATGAAAAATATAGACTTGAAGTTGTTAAAGAACAGGTAAAACCGCTTTTTCAGCTCATCTTTAATGAATGGCAGCGCGGGATAAATTCGTAATAATTACGTCATGTTCATATTGACAGTAAAAGACAACTTAAGCTATCATGTTTATGTCCTAGTAATATGTGTGTAAAAGTCCGGAGGGACCGTTATTTACAGCATAAGGGGGGGAAAACAATGTCAAAGGAAGATATTTCAAGACGTCAGTTCTTAAACTACACATTAACTGGCGTTGGCGGATTTATGGCTGCCGGCATGCTTATGCCAATGGTCCGTTTCGCCCTTGATCCGATTTTAAAAGAGGGTTCTGATCAAAAAATGGTAGCGGTTACGAGTATAGAAGAGCTATCGAACGAACCGAAGCGTTTCGACTTTAAAATCAAACAAAAAGATGGCTGGTACGAGTCAGATGTTACTCAATCTGCCTGGGTTTATAAAGCGAAGAATGGTGATATTATCGCACTTTCTCCAATCTGTAAACACTTAGGCTGTACGGTAGACTGGAACACAGATCCATCTCACCCGAATCAGTTTTTCTGTCCATGCCACTTAGGCCGTTATACCAAGGATGGAACAAACGTAAAGGGTACGGCACCTCTTGCACCGCTTGATGTATATGACAGCCAGGTGAAAGATGGGAAGCTTTACTTAGGAAAGGCAAAACCAAGAAAGGGGGCGTAATGAATGCTACAAAAGATTTATGACTGGGTAGATGAGCGCCTGGATATTACGCCGCTTTGGAGAGATGTTGCAGACCATGAGGTACCAGAACACGTAAACCCCGCACACCATTTCTCTGCGTTTGTTTACTGTTTTGGCGGATTGACTTTCTTTATCACGGTTATTCAAATTCTTTCGGGTATGTTCTTAACCATGTATTATGTGCCTGATATCGTGAACGCATGGGAATCCGTATATTACCTGCAAAATGAAGTGGCATTTGGAGTTATCGTACGCGGAATGCACCACTGGGGCGCGAGCCTTGTAATCGTAATGATGTTCTTACATACATTGCGCGTATTCTTCCAGGGAGCTTATAAAAAGCCAAGAGAATTAAACTGGGTTGTCGGAGTACTTATTTTCTTTGTTATGTTAGGTTTAGGTTTTACAGGTTATCTATTGCCTTGGGATATGAAAGCGCTATTTGCGACAAAAGTAGGGATTGAGATCGCTATGACTATTCCTGTCGTTGGTCCAATCGCTAAAACATTCCTTGCCGGCGGAGAGATTATCGGAGCACAGACGCTTACGCGATTCTTTGCGATTCACGTATTCTTCCTTCCTGCAGCTTTGTTAGGCTTAATGGGTGCCCACTTCTTAATGATCCGTAAACAAGGTATTTCCGGACCGTTGTAAAAACCAGCAATGATTTAAAAGTTTCATGAGAGCAAAGGAGGGAAATATATGCATCGCGGTAAAGGAATGAAGTTTGTCGGAGACTCTCGTGTTCCTGCTGAACGTAAACCGAACATTCCAAAAGATTATTCGGAGTTCCCGGGAAAAACGGAAGCATTCTGGCCAAACTTTCTTTTAAAAGAATGGATGGTTGGTGCCGTTTTCTTAATCGGCTACCTGGTTTTGACCATCGTTCATGAATCTCCTTTGGAGAAAAAAGCTGATCCTACCGATGCCGGATATATTCCTCTACCAGACTGGTACTTCCTATTCTTATACCAGCTTCTGAAGTACAAGTATGCGGCAGGGGATTATGTTCTTATTGGTACTGTTATTATACCTGGACTAGCATTTGGAGCTTTAATGCTGGCGCCTTTCCTTGATACTGGATTGGAAAGACGTCCTTCTAAACGTCCGATTGCAACTGGGTTAATGCTATTAGGTTTGATTTCAGTTACATATTTAACATGGGAATCCGTTGTGACTCATGACTGGGAAAAAGCGAAGACTCAAGGTAAGATCGTTGATGTAAGCTTTGACCAGAATGATCCTGGATATCAGATCTACCAAAAACAGAGCTGTGTAGGCTGTCACGGCAACACTCTAACTGGTGGAGCTTCTGGTCCATCATTGATCGGAACAGGTTTAAAGCCTGAAGAAATCATGAAAATCGCTAAAGAAGGTAAGCCGCCAGGCATGCCGCCAAACGCGTTTAAAGGATCAGATGAAGAGCTGAAGCAGTTAGCAGAATTCATCTCAAAACTTGAAAAGAAATAAGTAAAAAGCCGGCTCGGTATGGGCCGGCTTTTTTTCTAAAAGTAAAGGAGCATAAAAATGTCGTTGATTCTCACAATCATCAAGGAACGATGGTTTCTAATGACTCTTCTGCTGATTAACATCCTTGGAACCATATATGGTTATTATTGGTACTATTATCAATTAAAAGATACTCCGTGGTATTTTTTGCCCTTTGTTCCAGACAGCCCGACTGCATCTTTATTTTTTGTTTTTGTGATCCTTGGATTTTTGGCGAAGAAACAATCGGGACTGATCGAAGCACTCGCGGCTGCCTCATTATTTAAATATGGTATATGGGCAGTTGGGATGAACTTAGGGGGTGCCATTGTTGGAACTCCTTTAGATTTTGTAAATTACATGCTGATTTTCTCTCATCTTGGAATGGCTGTTCAAGGTCTTTTATATGCTCCGTTTTATAAAATAAAATTGTGGCACATTGGTGCTGCAGCATTATGGCTGTTCCACAATGAGATCATAGACTATGTGTTCGGAATGATGCCGCGTTACCCTGTTTTAGCTCCTTATCAAGATTTAATCGGTTATCTTACTTTCTGGCTGTCAGCAGTTTCGATTATGATTGTATTAAGAATGAGAAAAGCTTAAGCTTTTCTATTTCCCTTATTTAGGTCTATCCTTGTCCAAGCTCTCATACTTTTTAGTATAAGGGTACAGGAGGGACAACGGATGAGAAGGTTAGGTTTTGCTGTTTCAATTCTTTGTATTTTATTTTTAACCGCGATGCCAGTGTATGCATCGAATCATACAGAAGTTAAAGAGTGGTCAGAGATTAATGAGCTTACAAGCGAGATCTGGGAACTAGGTAAAATAGAACGTTACAATGAAGCCGCAGATGTGCTGGAATTCACATCACAGAATATCAGCCATATTGAGGAAGTGCTTTCTTTAAGACCTGATCAGCAGCGCCTTGTGGAATATACATTTGCCGATGCTGTAACATCTCTTCAAAATCCTGAATGGTCAAAAGAGAAAAAATTGAACAAGCTGACAGAAGTCCGTTTATTGGTTGATGCACTTCAAACAAATTACGAGCCGCTCTGGAAAAAAACTGGTTTGATGATGCTTGAACCGTTTATTACAATGAAAAAAGGAATTGATGAAAAGGATACAGCCGCATTCCATCAGGCAGCAAATCTTCTTCTTGAACGATACGAAACGGTAAGACCGGCACTAATGGTAGATATTCGTTCAGATGAAATTGAAAAATTAGATGAACATGTCTCATATGTAGATTCCAACAGAAGTAGAATTCTTACCGATATCGAACATCAAAAACATCTTGAAACAGCGGCAGCAGATTTTGAAGCTCTCTTCTTCGCCAAAAAAGATAATTCAGAACCTTCATTGTTCTGGCTCATCTTTTCTATCGGAGGTATTATTTCATCAACATTATTTTACGTAGGCTGGAGAAAATATAAAGGAGATAAAGAAGAGGAGCTGCGTGTACCTGGAAAACGATAGCGATTATGCGTATCCTTTGACAAAGGAAGGCATATAACCGTAAACTATTTGTAATAAAAGTTTTTTTATGGAGGAATGCAAACGATGGGTGGATTTATAATCTACTTCGCAATTTTGCTCATTGTTCCCCTTTGGGCACAGATGAGGGTAAAAAGTACGTACAAGAAGTATTCAAAAGTAGCAAACAGCACTGGTAAAACAGGTGCAGAAGTTGCAAGACAAATTTTAGACGAAAATGGTTTGTATAATGTTCAAGTAGAGCCTGTAAGAGGAAAGCTTTCTGATCATTATGATCCTCGAAGCAAAGTAGTCCGTTTATCTGAAGATAACTATTATGGAAATTCGATAGCTGGTGCTGCGGTTGCAGCCCACGAAGTTGGCCACGCGATTCAAGATGCTGAGGGTTATGCGTTCTTGCGTTTCAGGCACGCACTTGTACCAGTGGCAAACATCGGATCGAACTTTTCTTTCTTTTTAATCTTAGGCGGGATTTTCTTTCAAGCAACTAACCTGTTCTTACTGGGAATCATCTTCATGTCAGCCGCTGTATTGTTCCAATTCGTGACATTGCCGGTTGAGTTTAATGCCAGCTCACGTGCTATGGATCAGATTGTATCTACTGGTATGATACGCAATAATGAAGAACGCGGAGCTCGCAAAGTATTAAACGCTGCCGCATTAACATATGTTGCAGGAGCTCTTGTAGCACTTCTTGAATTAGCACGTTTTATCTTTATGTTCCTTGGAATGAACCAGGACGACTAAAAGACAAAAATAAAACCTCCCGAATTTTCGGGAGGTTTTTTTCACTATGAATGATCATTTGAATGACAAAGCGTTTAATCAAGATGAAACAAGTTTAGGTTTTTAGTAGGTTCAACTAAGGCTGACATTAAGCCAAGTTTTCTTATCTACCTATAGGGTTTTTATCTTCATCGAGAGTAAAACCTTCGCCGATTACTTCATGTACATCATTTACGGTCACAAAGGCATGGGGATCAATTCTTTCAATGACTTGTTTTAAGCGGACGATCTCATTTTTTGCTATAACACAATACAGAACTTCGCGAAGCTGGCCGGTAAATGTTCCTTTACCGTTTAAAAGGGTTGCGCCGCGATCCAGTTCTTTCATAATATTTGCTGCAATTTCTGCATTTTTCTCTGAAACGACCATCACCGCTTTTCCGGCGTAAGCCCCTTCTTGCATGAAGTCGATGACACGTGCTCCGATAAATACAGCTACAAGAGTATACATAGCTTCCCGATAGTTTAAATAAACAAGTGAGATAGTGATAACCATAAAGTCAAAGATAAACATCGTCTTACCCATGCTCCATCCTAAGAATTTATGGCCCAGTCTCGCGATAATGTCTACCCCGCCTGTCGTTCCTCCGTACCGGAAGATGATCCCAAGACCAACTCCGATAAATACACCTGCGAACAAGGCGGCGAGAGTCATGTCTTCTTTAAGATCAATGGTAATGGATGAATAGCGCTGAAAGATAAATAAGAAAACCGATACAGCGACAGTCCCAATTATGGTATAGATAAATGCATTTCTGCCAAGCAGTTTCCAGCCAACAAAGAATAATGGGATGTTCAAGGCAAGGTTAGAATAGGAAGGATCAATGGAAAATAAAAAATAAAGGATTAGTGTGATCCCAGTAAAACCGCCTTCTGCTAAGTTATTCGTCATATTAAAATGAACGATCCCAAATGAAAAAATAGCAGAGCCAAACAGAATGAAAAAAATATTTTTTAGTTTGATAGGATAAATCATAGGATGCCTCTTTTCTATCTAAATCGAGTTGCTGTTTCCATTCACGCCTTCCTATTATAATCAAAATTTCATGAAATTTGTCAAACAGAAAAAATACCGATAACATAAAGGTGGAACTAATAAGGATGAGGAGTGTCAGCAACATGGCCAATCGTACTTTAAAAGAAAGTCAGGACGTCGTAGATCAATACATATCACAATTTAAAGAAGGCTACTTCAGCCCCCTCGCTATGATTGCCAGACTTACGGAAGAGCTGGGAGAACTGGCTCGAGAAGTAAATCACCATTATGGTGAAAAACCGAAAAAAACATCAGAAGATGCGAAAACAGTTGAAGAAGAACTAGGAGATATGTTCTTTGTATTAATATGCCTTGCAAATTCTCTTAATATAAATTTAGATGAAGCATTAAGTACGGTAATGAATAAATTTCAGACAAGGGATAAAGACAGATGGACTCGAATGGATGAAGGAGAGACAAACCATGAATAAAATAAAAATTATATTAGCAGGCCCCCGCGGAAAGATGGGTACAGAAGCGTTAAAGATGATTGAGGCAACACCTCATTTTGAACTAATAGCGGCAGTTGATTCTAAGAATGATGGCATGCAAGTAAAAGACCTTCCTGGAGCCCCTGTTTCGTTGGAAGGACCTGTTTATGATGACTTAGAACGCTGCATACAGGCAGTAGATGCTGATGTTTTGATCGATCTTACGCGTCCTGACATCGGCAAAAAACACCTTGAAACTGCATTAGATTATGGTATTAGAACTGTCATCGGAACGACGGGTTTTTCAAACGAAGATCTCGAGCGTCTAACCGAGCTCGCCCAAGAAAAAGAGACAGGTGCCATTATTGCGCCGAACTTTGCGATCGGAGCTATTCTAATGATGAAATTTTCTCAGATGGCAGCGAAATATCTGCCAGATATTGAGATCATCGAAAAGCATCATGATCAAAAGCTGGATGCACCATCAGGAACAGCACTAAAAACAGCTCAGCTTATCACGGAAGTTCGTGAGGAAAAAAGCCAGGGTCATCCGGACGAGATAGAGGATCTTGAAGGGGCAAGAGGGGCAGAACTTCAGGGCATACGTATTCATAGTGTGAGACTTCCGGGATTAGTTGCTCATCAAGAAGTGATGTTCGGGGGAGAAGGACAGTTATTAACGATCCGTCATGATTCAATGAACAGAGCATCCTTCATGCCAGGAGTCAAAATGGCTGTTGAAAGTGTCATGAACATTGAAGGCCTCGTTTATGGCCTTGAAAATATTATGGAATAAGAGGGATGAACATGAAAATAGCTCTTATTGCGCACGATAAAAAGAAAAACGATATGATCAATTTCACTGTGGCATATGCACCAATCTTAAAAGACCATACGCTTTATGCTACAGGAACGACGGGCTCAAAAATTAATGAAGCTACAAATCTGCCCATTAACCGGTTTCAGTCAGGACCTTTAGGCGGTGACCAGCAGATCGGAGCATTAATTGCTGAAAATGAACTGGATCTTGTTCTGTTTTTCAGAGACCCATTAACTGCACAACCCCATGAACCAGATGTATCAGCTTTAATGCGTCTGTGTGATGTATATCAAATTCCGCTGGCGACGAACCTCGCTTCTGCAGAACTTTTTATCAGGTCGCTTGAACGCGGTGATTTGGATTGGCGTAAAATCATTGATGAAAGAGAGTCCGAAAACAAATGAGTCTTCAGAATTGGCTGGCTTTTGGTGCACATGCTGATGATGTTGAAATAGGGATGGCGGCAACGATTAAAAAAGAAACGCACCGCGGCCGTGGAGTTGCGATTTGTGATCTGACAGAAGCAGAACGATCATCTAATGGCACCGTTGAGATCAGAAAAAAAGAAGCTAAGAAAGCCGCTGATATCATAGGTGTTGAACATCGATTAAACCTTCAGTTTCCTGACAGAGGCTTGTTTGTGAAGGAAGATTATATCTTAAAGATGGTTTCAGTTATCCGGAAAGTCAGACCACAATATGTGTTTGCACCTTATTGGATCGACCGGCACCCTGACCATGGCAATTGCGCTAAACTTGTCAAGGAAGCCGTCTTCTCATCCGGAATAAAAAATATAAAAGATCCTGATAATCTACCTCCACATAAAGTGAAAAATATATTTTACTATTTGATCAACAGCACAGAAAAACCTACCCTTTTTCTGGATGTCAGCGATGTCTATTCCTATAAGATTGAAGCATTAAAAGCATATCCGTCTCAGTTTATTAAATCAGCAGAAAGTGTGGATACACCACTTACAAACGGATATATCGAACGCGTTGAAGCAAGAGACAAACTGTTTGGACTTGAAGCGAGTACAAGATATGCAGAAGGCTTTATACCAGAACAAACGTTTGTAACCAACAATTTATAAGGAGAAAGTCATGAAGTTAAAAATCGGCATCACTTGCTATCCTTCTGTCGGCGGATCAGGAGTGGTTGCAACTGAACTTGGAAAACTGCTTGCTGAAAGAGGACACGAGATTCATTTCATCACATCAAGCATCCCTTTTCGCTTAGGGAAATTTTATCCGAACATCTTTTTTCATGAAGTGGAAGTAAACCAATATTCAGTTTTTAAATACCCTCCATATGACTTAGCGCTTGCAAGCAAGATGGCAGAAGTGGCAAAAAGAGAAAAATTAGATCTGCTCCACGTGCATTATGCAGTTCCGCACGCAGTATGCGCTGTTCTAGCCAAGCAGATGCTAAATGACAACATCAAAATCGTTACCACTCTGCACGGCACAGACATTACCGTATTAGGCTATGATCCATCGCTGAGTGAAATGATTAAGTTCGGCATCGATAAATCAGATGTAGTAACAGCGGTCTCTCACCAATTGAAAGAAGATACCGAACAGGTGCTCAAGATTCAAAATGAAATTATTCCTGTACATAACTTTGTAGATGAAAGAGTTTACTACAGACGTAAAAATAATGCTGAGCTTAAAAAAACATATGGAATCCAGGAAGATGAAAAAGTAATCGTACATATTTCTAATTTCAGACCGGTTAAACGGATTCAAGATGTGATTAAAGCTTTTTCAATGATCAGAAAAGAGATGCCCTCCAAACTACTGTTGATCGGAAACGGTCCTGAATTAACGGTAGCATGTGAGCTTGTCAGTGAACTTAACATCGAGGAAGATGTATTGTTCCTAGGAAAGCAGGAAAATGTAGGGGAACTGTTCTCCATTTGCGACCTAAAGCTTCTGTTATCGGAAAAAGAAAGTTTCGGACTTGTTCTTTTAGAGGCAATGGCGTGCGGTGTGCCTGTTATTGGAACGCGAATCGGCGGTATTCCTGAAGTGATCGTAGATAACGAAACCGGATTTATGGTAGAAGTGGGCGATACTGAATCAGTAGCAGAAAAAGCGGTCTCTCTGTTAAGTGACATAGAAAAACATAGCCGTTTCAGACAAAATTCTGTTCAGCATGTAAGAGAACACTTCCTGTCTGAAAAAATAGTAAGCATTTATGAAGAAATCTATAACTCTTTAGTAAAGGGTTGAGGTTCATGAACCATTTGTTTGAAGAAGCTTCTTATGTGTTAGAAAAAATCGAGGAAAACGGCTATAAAGCATATTTTGTTGGCGGCTGTGTCCGTGATTATTGTTTGAATCGTCCGATAAAGGACATCGATATCGCTTCAAGTGCAAAACCTGAAGCTATTCAAAAAATCTTCCCGAAAACGATACCTGTCGGAATTGAACATGGTACCGTTATCGTCAGGCATAATCATGTATCCTATGAGGTAACAACATTTCGGAAGGAAGACAAGTATGAAGATTATCGAAGACCTTCAAAAGTCTGGTTTGTTTCTGAATTAGAAGAAGATCTGTCCAGAAGAGATTTTACATGTAATGCGATGGCTATGGACAGGAATTTTAAGCTGATCGATCCGTTCCAGGGAAGGGAAGATCTAAAAAAACATCAGATCAGAACAGTTGGAGACCCTGATAAGCGGTTTTCTGAAGATCCGCTCCGCCTCATGAGAGCATTTCGTTTTAAAAGTGTTTACAGCATGGCTATTGAAACGAATACAGAGGCAGCCATTATTACTCATTCTGCATTGCTAAAGAAGATTTCA
This sequence comes from Fictibacillus nanhaiensis, assembly GCF_023715445.1. Classification (GTDB taxonomy): domain Bacteria; phylum Bacillota; class Bacilli; order Bacillales; family Fictibacillaceae; genus Fictibacillus; species Fictibacillus nanhaiensis_D. The sequence goes on along the minus strand of NZ_JAMBOD010000001.1, from coordinate 427,823 downwards.
ACAGAAAGAATAACAGCAGAATTTATAAAACTATTAGCAGGCGAGCAAGCTGGAGATGCGCTGGCAAGGATGAAATCTTGCGGTATTTTCCCTTATTTGCCTTATCCGTTAGAGGAAAAAAATAAAGGAACCTTCCTCTCTTTTAATTGGAATACACTTAAAAGCGAGGAACAAAGATGGGCAGCTGTTATTGTTCTGTCCAAGGTGGAAGATGCAAGAGAGTTTTTGAAAAAATGGAAGCTTCCGAACAGGGTTATTCATTCTGTCCTGGACATACTATCAGCTTTTCATATCGAACATTGGACAAGGATGGATTTATACCGTTCAGGGTTAAACACAGCGCTCTCAGGACTTTTATTAAAGTGTCTTGTATACAGTGAATCTTACAGGGAACAAGCTTTTAACCTGAAACAGCTTGCAGCCGGGATTCCGATAGCTTCCAGAGAGGATATTCCATTAAACGGTGAGGAAGTATTAAGGATAAAGCAAGCAGCTCCAGGTGTGTGGGTTGGGCAGCTTTTTAAAGAGATGGAAGAGGCAATCGTTGAAGGAACACTGTCTCTTTCTGAACAAGAGATCAACGATTGGGTAAGAAGGTGGGAACAGAAATGAAAGAAGCGTTATTGCACATGCTGACAGAAAATGAAGGTGAATTTGTGTCAGGCCAGCAGATTAGTGAAAATCTGAACTGTTCGCGTACAGCTATCTGGAAGCACATTTCAGAGCTTAGAAATGCTGGTTATTCAATAGAAGCTGTACAAAAGAGAGGATACCGCCTTTTAACATCTCCGGACCTCGTAACAGCGGAGGAAGTTTCGCTGTACACAGGAAAAGGAAACTTTGGGAAAAAGATTACATACAAAACCTCTGTTAAAAGTACACAGGAAATCGCTCATTCTTTAGCTAGAGATGGGGCTGAGGAAGGGAGCATTGTACTTGCGGATGAACAGACAGGCGGAAGAGGAAGGCTAGGAAGAGCTTGGCAATCTCCGTCTGGAACAGGGATCTGGATGAGTCTTATTCTGCGTCCGGAAATCCCTCTGCAAAAAGCTCCGCAGCTTACGTTGCTCATCGCAGTAGCGGCATCAAGAGCCATTGAGAACGTTACTGGGATCGAAGCTGCCATAAAGTGGCCGAACGATCTATTAATAAACGGTAAAAAGGTTGCTGGAATTTTAACAGAATTACAGGCTGAAGCAGATTCTATCCATTCTGTCATTGTAGGAATCGGCATGAACGTGAATCAGGAAAAGAAGCACTTTACTGAAGAAATCGCTGAAATTGCAACTAGCCTTACGATCGAAGGTGGCAAGACATATAAGAGGGCAGAGATTGTCGGAGCCATTTTGCAAGAGATCGAAAGCTTGTATAGAAGCTATCTTGATAAAGGTTTTGCTGTAATTAAGCTTCTGTGGGAGGCACGTGCATACAGTTTAGGAAAAAGAATTACAGCAAGGTCGGTAACAGGTTCCATTACAGGCTATGCAAAAGGAATCACGGATGAAGGTGTTCTGCTGCTTGAAGATGATAACGGAAAGATACATTCGATATATTCAGCTGATATCGAATTTCCTTCTCACTAAGTAAAGTACGTGATAAAATGTTTGTAATAGGCGGTATCCATTCAGCGGAACTGCACTAGCACTGCAAATCTTTGAAACCACAAATCATATATCTGCCTAGATCCAAAACCAGGACCGGGACAGAGGGAGCAAACAATTAAACGTATAGGGATTATTCCTATGCCTTCTTCCTCTTTAGGGAAGAAGGCTTTTTTGCACTCTGGCCCTGTTAAAAAACAGGGAGGCTACAAAGGTATGAAAACGACTAAAAGTTTTCTCAAGATGAAAAGAGACGGTGAAAAAATTTCGATGGTAACAGCCTATGATTATCCTTCTGCTGTTATCTGCGAAAAAGCGGGGATGGATCTCTTATTAGTAGGAGATTCTCTTGGAATGGTTGTTCTAGGGTATGAATCTACCATTCCAGTTACGATCGACGATATGATCCATCATTCAAAAGCAGTAAAACGCGGAGCACCAAATACGTTTATTGTTACAGATATGCCATTCATGACGTATCATGGTTCTATTGACGAGACCTTAAAAAATGCAAGAAGAATTCTTCAAGAAAGCGGTGCTTCAGCCGTTAAGCTTGAAGGCGGCAAACAAGTGATATCTACAATAGAAACGCTGACGAATGCTGGAGTTCCGGTTATGGGCCATCTTGGGCTGACTCCTCAGATGGTCGGTGTCATGGGTGGATACAGTGTGCAAGCAAAAGAAGAAGAAGATGCGAACACTCTTATAGAAGAATGTCTTTTGTTAGAAAAGGCAGGAGCTTTTGCAATCGTACTTGAGTGTGTTCCGCAGCAGCTTGCCGAAATTGCAGCAAAAAGACTGTCTATCCCCGTGATCGGAATCGGTGCAGGCAAGCATATAGATGGTCAGGTTTTGGTCTATCACGATATGATCGGTTACGGATTCCATCATGTACCTAAATTTGTAAAGTCATATGGAAATGTGAAAGATATGATGATAGAAGGACTACAGAAGTATAAAGAAGATGTGCAGCAGATGAAATTTCCTGACGAAGAACACAGCTTCAACATGAAAACAGAGACGATTGACCGTTTGTATGGGGGCGTAAAGTCATGAAAATAGTGAAAAGCATCCATGATATGCAAAATGTTATCAAACAAGAAAAAATAAATGGCAAAATAATTGGCTTCGTACCGACGATGGGTTATTTGCATGACGGTCACCTTTCGCTGATCAAACGTGCTAGAGAAGAGTCTGAAATCGTCGTAGTAAGCATTTTTGTCAATCCGCTTCAATTTGGACCAAATGAAGATTTTGACCGCTATCCGCGCGATTTTGAGCGTGATAAGAAGCTCGCCGAAGAAGCAGGTGCAGATGTTCTGTTCTGTCCTGAAACAACAGACATGTATCCGGATAAACCGGTCGTAACGGTGTCTGTTAACAGAAGAACTGATGCGCTTTGCGGAAAAAGCCGTATCGGACATTTTGACGGTGTTGCTACCGTCCTTACTAAATTATTTAATATCATTTCTCCTGATAAAGCATTTTTTGGTTTGAAGGACGCCCAACAGGTTGCTGTTGTGAAAGGGCTTGTCGATGATTTTAATTTTCCTGTGACCATCATAGGGTGTGAAACAAAACGCGAACAGGACGGACTGGCGATGAGCTCGAGAAATATGTATCTTACAGAAGAAGAGAGAAAAGAAGCTCATCACCTATACCAATCATTACAAAAAGCGCAAGATTGGCTCTTAGACTGCGATAGTGGTGAGACGGAAGAAAAAATGATAAAATACTTGGAGGAACAAACGGACGGAATTGTTGAATATTGTAAAATTCTCTCTTACCCTGAACTTCTGCCTCCTGAGACAGATGACGAAAAGCTGATTATTGCTGTAAGTGTGAGATTCAGCAAAGCTCGTTTAATTGATAACGTCATTATTGACAACATTTTTGAGAAAAAAGGAAGCGGGGAAGAAAAATGTTCCGTACATTAATGAAAGCAAAAATACACCGTGCAACAGTAACAGAATCAAACTTAAACTATGTGGGCAGCATCACGATTGATGAAGATATTTTGGATGCAGTCGATATGATTGCGAACGAAAAAGTTCAAATTGTAAATAATAATAATGGAGCACGTTTTGAGACTTATATTATTCCTGGAAAAAGAGGAAGCGGTGTGATGTGCCTTAATGGCGCAGCTGCAAGGCTTGTTCAGGAAGGTGATACAATTATAGTGATCTCCTATTGCCTTTATGATGAAGCAGAAGCAAAGAATCATCAGCCGAAAGTGGCGATCATGGACAAGAATAATATGATACAAGAAATGCTAGGTGTTGAACCTGAGGCTACAGTCTATTAATTTCTAAAAATAAGTATAGCCACAGGGGAATGAGGTGAAAAGGCTATGACACGGCGATTTGTCGTTATCGATTTTGAAACAACAGGAAATTCAGCAGCAAAAGGAGACCGGATAATTCAGATCGGTGCGGTCGCCGTTGAGGCAGGACAGATAACGGACAGATTTTCTACGTTCATCCAGCCAGGCGTTCCCATCCCCCCTTTTATTGAACAATTAACGGGCATCAATGATGAAATGGTCAATGATGCTCCGTTGTTTGAAGAAGTGGCGCCAAAGCTCCTTCAGATGTTAGAAGGAGCTTATTTTGTTGCGCATAATGTGATGTTTGATTATTCCTTTTTACAAGGAGAACTCGATCGATGCGGATATTCTCCTCTTTCTATGCCTCTTATTGATACGGTAGAAATGTCTAGACTTCTTCTCTTAGGAGCAGATGGCTATCAGCTCGGCATGCTTGCTGAATATTTGGGGCTGGAACATGAAAATCCACATCAGGCGGACAGTGACGCAGAAGTAACGGCTAGACTTCTCATGCATCTTTTAGATAAGCTTGAGAGCTTGCCGTTATTGACGTTAGAGCGATTGACTCCGTTTTTGAAAAAACTGCAAAGCTCATTGGAAAGTATTGTTAGCGATATAATCAGCGAGAAGTCTGTATTTTTAGCAGATGAGCAAACCTATGATTTTTACCGTAAGCTTGCCCTTAAAAAGTCGTTACATCCAGATCCAGATCAAGTTATAGAAGAGTATAAAGAAGAGCAGATTGAGACTGCTGATCTCGAGCAAAAGCTGAAAACTCATATGAAACATTATGAGATCAGGGAAAGCCAGCAGAAGATGGCTGCACTTGTGGATGAAGCTCTTCATACGAATCAGCATCTTGTGATTGAAGCGGGTACCGGAGTCGGAAAATCACTCGGTTATCTCATCCCAGGGGTTCGTTTTGCAAAAGAAATGGACCGGCCGCTCGTTGTTTCAACGCACACGGTTCAACTGCAGCAGCAGCTGTTAGAACGTGATGTTCCGTTGTTAAAGAAGATCATGCCATTTGATTTCACTGCAACTCTTTTAAAAGGGCGCAACCATTATTTATGTTTGCGAAAGTTTGAACATACCCTACAGGATCATCATGAAGATAACTACGATATGAACTTTACAAAAGCCCAATTGATCATTTGGCTTACGGAAACAGAACAAGGGGATGTGGAAGAACTTTCAATGGCTTCTGGTGGAAAGCTTTTCTGGAATACCGTAAAAAGCGATGCGAATTCCTGCTTGAACCATCGCTGTCCATGGTTTTCAAGATGCTATTATCATAAGCAAAGGCGAAGAGCTCATGAATCTGATTTGGTCATTACAAACCATGCTTTATTGTTTACGGATCTAAAATCTGATTCCCAGCTGCTGCCTTCCTATAGAGAAGCTGTACTTGATGAAGCCCATCATGTTGAAGAAGTAGTCAGTGATCATTTTGGTAAAGAAACGGATTATTTTTCATTCCTAAAGCTCCTGGACAGGCTTGCTTCTACAGAAGGTGAAGGGATGATGAATACGCTAAGAGAGCTCTCTGACCATTTGGAAATTCCAAAGTATGAGGCGCACCTGTCAAAATGGGACAGTTTGTTCATGGATGTGAAAAATGAACTTGATGATTTATTTAAACTTATAAAAACGATATGTATAACAAAAGCGAAATCATCTCGTTCTGCTGAACTAACAAAGCTGACACTTCGCTACACGCTTGAAGATATAGAGTCGACCCGCTGGGAGCCCGTTCTGGAAATGGAAGAGCGGGCCCGGCAGTTAATTTCTGATCTCGTAAAACCGGTTAAACGCTTATTAAAGAGTTTTGATCAATTCGAAGAACATCTCACGGTAAAACAAAAAGGATTTCTAGTGGATTTAGAAGGTCTGCTGAACGATCTGCAAGATGAAGCGGCAGATCTCCACCATCTCCTTTCTTGCCCACTATCTCAGGAAGTCTATTGGATGGAGGCCGAATCAAAAGGACCTCGGCACGCAGTAACTCTTTTTGCGAAACCTGTTGAGATCGATCATATACTGGCTGATGAGTTCTTTGGCAAAAAGAACAGTGTTGTATTAACTTCAGCGACGATGAGCGTTAAAAAATCGTTCCGTTATATGTCAGAGCGGCTTGGACTGCTGGACTTTGGTCCGTTGAACGCGCAGCTGCCATCGCCATTTCAATATGAACAACAAGCAAAGCTGATGGTTCCAACCGATATACCTCTCATTAACGAGGTGGACCAAAAAACATTTGTAAATAAGATCTCTTCTTCATTATACGAGATTGCAAAAGTGACAAAGGGGCGCATGCTCGTTCTGTTTACTTCGTATGAGATGTTAAAAGAAACACATACTGCTTTTAAAGGACTGATGACTCAGGAAGAGTTTGTTCTGATTGCACAAGGTGTCGACAGCGGAAGCAGAGCAAGACTGACAAAGAACTTCCAGCGTTTTGATAACTCTATTCTTTTCGGTACGAACAGTTTTTGGGAAGGTATAGATATCCCCGGAGACGATCTTTCGTGCCTTGTAATTATCAGGCTTCCGTTCACTCCTCCAGACCAGCCGGTAATGGCTGCGAAGAGCGAGAAATTAAAAGCGGAAGGCGGAAACCCATTCTACGATCTTTCGCTGCCTCAGGCCATTATCCGTTTTAAACAAGGTTTTGGCCGCCTTGTCAGAAGCAGCAGGGATAAAGGAGCGGTCTTTGTTTTTGACCGCAGGATGATCGAAACACGCTACGGTAAATCATTCATTCAGTCATTGCCGAAGCTGCCAGTTTCCATTAAGCCTGTTAACGAGCTCGTAGATGAACTTCGTGACTGGATGGACTAGAAAAGGAGAAGGTATAATCTTCTCCTTTTTTCATTGAAAACAACAGAATCCGCTGATTTTTAGGCATTCTAAAGTACCACTTTAAAAGAATTTCTGCTATAGTAAACAGGGATAAGTTTCAAAGTATAGGAGGAAGAACAATGGAAAGTAAAATAGAAGTTCTTTCTACAGTAAAAGTCGATAAATCCAGTGACTTGTATAAAGTGGTTTCAGAATTGAACAAAACCTTAAAGCAACAGGATCTGATGTTTGGACTGGCGTTAGATGATGAAAATAAAAACAAGATGATATTCACAATCTATCGCACATAGAGAGGCTTAAATATGGGAAAAAAGTGGATACTGATTATTGTTGGCATTATGATACTAGCAAGCTGGCAAGCATATTACCTGTACAGCGGGGTTCATGCTAAGCCGCAAAAAGCGGAAATGGAAGCAGTCGAACTTGCAAAAAAGGAAAAAAATCTTGTTTCAGTTGCTAATGTGGAACACTTTTTTAAGAATGAGACCTATTATGTAGTAGAAGGAAAGAACGAACATGGAACAGACATGGTCGTCTGGGTCGGAAAAGACAAAGAAATATATTCTGAATTCGCCAAAAAAGGGTTGTCTGAAAAACAGATCATTGATTACGTAAAAAAGAACCACAATGCTGAAGAAATTATTGACAGCCGTTTAGGCATGGAAGACGAAATTCCTTTATGGGAAGTAGTATACATTGATGATCAAGGACGCTATACGTACTATTATGGCTATTTCGAAACAGGGAAACGCTATGAAATCTATCGTCTTAAAGAATCAGAACAATAAATAGTGGAGGGATCTATTAAATGAAGCTTGCAAAAAGAGTGGAGGCACTAACACCTTCAACAACATTGGCAATCACAGCAAAGGCAAATGCATTAAAAGCAGAAGGTCACAATGTAATCGCCCTGGGTGCAGGAGAGCCTGATTTTAATACACCGATACATATTATTGAAGCTGCTTATCAGTCTATGAAAGAGGGACATACAAAATATACAGCTTCAGGCGGTCTTGTAACACTTAAGAAAGCAATCGCAAACAAATTAAAGGAAGATCAAGGATTAACCTACGAAACTTCTGAGATTATTGTGAGTACTGGGGCAAAACATTCCTTGTATTCCTTGTTTCAAGCTATCATAGATGAAGGAGACGAAGTCATCATCCCAATTCCATATTGGGTGAGTTACCCGGAACAAGTGAAACTTGCTGGGGGAACACCTGTATATGTTGAAGGAAAAGAAGAGAACGAGTTTAAGATTACAGCAGAAGATTTAAAGAAATCTATTACTAGACAAACAAAAGCACTTATCTTAAATTCACCAAGCAATCCAACAGGTTCTTTGTATTCAGAAGAGGAACTAAAAGCGATAGGTGAAGTTTGTCTAGAAAAAGATGTTCTCATCGTATCTGATGAAATCTATGAAAAACTCGTCTATGAGGGAGTGAAACACACTTCGATTGCGGAGCTCTCTCCTGAATTAAAAGAACAAACGATCATCATCAATGGTCTGTCAAAATCACATGCGATGACTGGATGGAGAATTGGATTTGCTGCAGGAAATGCTAAAGTCATTAAAGCGATGACGAACTTAGACAGCCACAGCACATCTAATCCTACTACTACTTCACAGCATGGTGCACTAGCTGCCTACAACGGAACACAAGAACCGGTTGAAGAGATGCGCCAGGCGTTTGAAGAGCGTTTGAACAAAGTATATGAGCGTCTGATTACTCTGCCAGGCATCACCTGTGTGAAACCAAACGGTGCCTTCTATCTGTTCCCGAATGCAAAAGAAGCGGTTAACATGACTGGATTCTCATCAGTAGATGAGTGGGTTGAGGCGATCTTAGAAGAAGAGAAAGTAGCTCTTGTTCCTGGTTCTGGTTTTGGTGCACCTGACAATGTAAGACTTTCCTATGCAACTTCATTAGATACAATCATGGAAGCACTGGACAGAATAGAACGTTTTATCGCCCGTCATTCAAAGAAAGATTGATTTTTGATCAGCGGTCATTCATAATTTTTTGATAGAGATAGATTTTTAGAAACAGTGGAGGTACATTTTGTGAAAACGACTATTAAAAAGCTAAGTGAACACGTTGGTAAGACGGTAACCATTGGAGCATGGCTTTCCAACAAACGTTCTTCCGGTAAGATCGCTTTTCTTCAGCTCCGTGACGGTACAGGATTTGTTCAAGGTGTTGTGGTAAAAAGCGAGGTTGGTGAAGAAACTTTTGCAAAAGCTAAAGGGCTGACACAAGAATCAAGTCTTTACGTAACAGGAACGGTTAAAGAAGACGATCGTTCACAGCTCGGTGTTGAACTTGAAGTTACAGATGTTGAAGTGCTTCATCAATCAGTAGATTATCCGATCACTCCAAAAGAGCATGGAACTGAATTTTTGATGGATCACCGTCATCTTTGGATTCGTTCCAAGCGTCAGCACAGCATCTTAAAGATCCGCAACGAGATCATTCATGCTGTAAATGAATTTTTCTATAACAATGATTTTGTAAAAGTAGACCCTCCGATTCTTACAGGAAGCTCTGCTGAAGGTACAACATCATTGTTCCATACAAAATACTTTGAAGAAGATGCTTATCTTTCTCAAAGCGGACAGCTTTACATGGAAGCTGCAGCGATGGCACTAGGAAAAGTATACTCGTTCGGACCGACATTCCGTGCAGAGAAGTCTAAAACGCGACGTCATTTGATCGAGTTCTGGATGATCGAACCGGAGATGGCGTTTGTTGAACATGAAGAATCTCTTGAAATTCAAGAGCAGTTCATCTCTCATATCGTACAGTCCGTTATTAAACGCTGTGAAAACGAGCTGAAAACACTTGGACGAGATGTATCAAAGCTGGAGAACGTTAAAGCGCCATTCCCTCGCGTTTCATATGATGATGCCATTAAAATGCTGAAAGAAAAAGGTTTTGATGATATCGAATGGGGCGATGATTTTGGTGCACCTCACGAAACGGCTATCGCTGAAAGCTTTGATAAGCCGGTATTCATTACAAATTATCCGAAAGACATTAAAGCCTTCTATATGAAACCAGATCCGAACCGCGATGATGTTGTTTTATGTGCAGATTTGATCGCTCCAGAAGGATATGGTGAAATTATCGGAGGTAGCCAGCGTATCGATGATCTTGCTTTAATGGAACAGCGTTATGAAGAGCACGGACTTACAGATGATGCGTATAAATGGTATTTGGAGCTGAGAAAATACGGCAGCGTGCCGCATTCTGGATTTGGACTTGGACTAGAGCGTACAGTAGCCTGGATCACAGGTGCAGAACACGTTCGCGAAACGATTCCATTCCCTCGTTTGCTGAACCGTTTATACCCTTAATAAAACCTTAAATCTCCCTTTATCCAGGGAGATTTTTTCTTTCACTTTAAGAAAATATAGCTGGGTCTACATATTGGCGTCAGCTAAGGTTTTCTTTATTTTTACAAAAAGGAAAGTGAAGTTCTTATGCTATAATGGTACAAGAGGTGTTGCAATATGAACGGAATGTTATTTGAAAAATGGATGTCAGAAGGATCGGTCAGCATTCCTAATATGCTGCTAAAGCATTATAAAAAGATAGGGTTAACAGATACGGAATGCATGTTGTTCATACAGCTACACGTCTATATTGAATCCGGAAACTATTTTCCCACCCCGCTTGAATTGGCTGAGAGGATGACAGCTTCTTACAATGAGATATCTTCGATGCTCCGTTCTTTGATCGGCAGAGGACTGCTCGGAATGGACCAATATGAGGATAAGGAAAAAGGCGTGTATTTCGAAGCTTATACCTTACAGCCATTATGGAATCAGCTGATGAACAGCCTCAAAGAAGAAGAGCAGATTCAAAAAGAGTCCATGAAAGAAAAACAGGAACAAAATGTATTCGTTTTGTTTGAGAAAGAATTCGGCCGTCCGCTTTCACCAATGGAACTCGAAACATTAAAGATCTGGATGGATGAAGATCAGCAATCGCCAGAACTGATTCTGACCGCTTTAAAAGAGTCCGTATTGTCCGGAAAGCTTAATTTTAGGTACATTGACCGTATACTTTTTGAATGGAAGAAAAACGGAATCCGGAGCCCTGAAGCTGCCAAGATGTACGGTGAAAAGTTCCGGGTAAGGCAGCTGCAAAAATCAGGTCAGCATGATGTGCCGAGAAAAGACAGCGGATTAAAAAGACCTGCTTACAATTGGCTTGAATCATAAATTTTAATGCAAACAGACCCTTTGATACCGGGTCTTCTTTTTCATTACAGGGGGAGTGCAATCGTGTTAAACAAAGCTCAGATTCAATTTTGTCTGGAACAGATTGAGGATATGTTTCCAGATGCTCACTGTGAGCTTCATCATTCCAATCCGTTCGAGCTGACGATAGCCGTACTGTTATCGGCTCAATGTACAGATGCGCTTGTAAACAAAGTAACGCCAAAACTATTTGCAAAATATAAAAAACCCCAGGATTACCTGGATGTTCCTCTGGAAGAGCTGCAAGATGATATCCGTTCGATCGGACTTTACCGCAACAAGGCGAAGAACATTCAAAAACTGAGTGAGCTGCTTCTGAACGAATACGGCGGAGAAATCCCCAGTGACCGTGATGAGCTGACGAAGCTTCCTGGTGTTGGAAGAAAAACAGCAAACGTAGTCGTTTCAGTGGCATATGATGTGCCTGCGATCGCAGTAGACACCCATGTGGAACGCGTCTCAAAAAGGCTTGGAATCTGCAGGTGGAAGGATTCTGTACTGCAAGTTGAAGAAACGTTGATGAAAAAGATTCCAAGAGAACTATGGGGAGCAACGCATCATCGTCTTATTTTCTTTGGGAGATACCATTGCAAAGCACAAAACCCGAACTGCTCGGAATGTCCGCTTCTTTCGATATGCCGAGAAGGCAAGAAACGGATGAATCAAAAAGTGAAGAAGAAGTAATTGTAAGACTGACTGAAACGGAGTGTGAGATGCACCTGATGAGGTCAGTTTTTTTAAAATAGAATCAGATATTGTCTTTCTCCGATATACAAGTATAGGATTAATGGAATCCTTTCAAGAATTAAGGCAATTTTTTAAAGGGTTAAAGCTAGTTTTTATAGGATTATCCTGGTTTGTAAGTGATCGTGTTTTTTTAGAAAGGAGAGTAGTTTAATTGGAATTAAAAAATGAATTATTGGTAGAGATATTCAATGAATGGAAAGAAAAAAGCCCTTCAATTGCGGCATCTTTTAAAGAGCGGAACAGAAAACAAGCAAAAGAGCCGATGGTTTATTTCTTTAGACGATTTTTACAGGCTTTGTTTAACGGAAATGAAATAATGGCGGATGAGAAAGACTTATTCAATTGGAAAGAGAAAATAAAGGAGCTTCCTCATCTCCCAGTAAATGCGGCTGAGCGTCTTTCATTTATCGAAGAACAGCCAGATCATTATCAATCCTTTATCCAATTAAGCGAACTATTTTTAGAATGGAAAAAGAAAAGTGTCATATATTCAAGGCGAAAAACATAAGGACAAGACTTTTGCAATGATGAAAGCACGAGGTGTTTCAAGGAGGGAATATCATACAGATTCAAGTGGTGAAGAGGGGAGATTCGCTTTCACAGTATTATCATCTGCCATGGCAGGAGCTTCCTGTTGCATGAAGACAAAAATTGACGTTATTGATCAATACAGTTTGCAGGGGTAAGCCTTTTTGATTATCCTGTATTTTGGAACGAACTTAATTGATCGGTTGTTATAAATTAAAAATGCACCAGCTTCTTAAAGCTGGTGCATTTTTTGTATTACTGATTTAATGGAGGGAACTGTATGCCCCCGCCGCCTTCATCTTCTTCATCTCCACCGCCTTGACCAGGGGGAGGGGTGCCAGGTTCTTGTCCCGGAGGAGGTTCAGTACCAGGTTCTTCACCCGAAGGAGGCGGTGTGCCCGGTGTACCAGGTTCTCCTTGACCTGGAGGCTGAGTACCTGGTTCACCTTCACCTTCACCAGGTGGCTGAGGTCCTTCGCTTTCTGGTGCTTCAATCGTGATAGATGTTTCAGCCGGCTCGCTTTCCGTGTTGTTTTCACTGTCGACTGCTATCACTTGGAACGTGTATTTACCCGGAGCAGGGGTTGGGACTACAAATTTCGTATCGTTGATCGTTGCTCTTTCCTGCATCGGTCCATCGTTGTAGCTTGCGAGGACCTTAAAGGTAACACCTTCTCTTTTCTCGTACTTCCATTTTACATCGATTTCATTTTTCTTCTCATCGAACTTAGCTTCAAGTCCTTGAATTCCAGAAGGTTTTTCAAACTTGTCGCTTACATCAGGAAGCTTGGATCCTTTAACGAAAAGTTCAATGATCTTTTCAGAATCTGGTGTAAACTCACTTGCACGTTTTCCAGTTCCTTTTTCTATCGGAACTTCAGTGACCGACTTTGGTTTCTTAAAGTCTGTGTTCTTATGTTTCAACTGGCTCATGATATCTTTAAAGATCTGTTTTGAATAGTCGTCTTTTGTATTATCCAGATACAATGCATCACCATTATCATCTTGGTAAGAATCATATCCGGTCCATACAGCTGCTGTATACGTAGTCGTGTAACCAGCCATCCAAGCATCTTTGGTGGCATCACTAGGCATACCAAATTTATCTCTCAGCTCTTTATCGAAGTTTGTTGTACCTGTTTTTCCTGCTAAATGAAGCCCGCTCACATTGGCTTGTTGACCTGTACCTCGGTCCATAACATCTTTCAGCATATCGGTAATCATGTAAGCCGTGTAGTCTTTCATTGCAGCTTTTGGTTCAGGATCAACTTCTATGATTCTTCCGTCAGGGAACTCGATTTTACGGATCGTTGTCGGCTTGGTATATACACCGCCGTTCCCAAATGCCTGATAGGCACCTGCAAGGGTAAGCGGCGAGATCCCTTTTTCAAATCCGCCGATCGCATAGGACGGATAAGTTGTATCTGGATCTAAATCGAATCCGAGTTTATTGGCAAAATCAGTAGCTTCTTCTGGTCCGATTTCTTGGAACGTCTTAACAGCAGTCGTATTTTTAGACTCAACGAGTGCCTGGCGCATCGTAATATCCCCAACATTTTTCTTGTTGAAGTTATTGATCGTTACATCGCCGATCTTAACTGGTTCATCGTTCAACATATGAGCCGTGCTCCATTTTTTATTTTCGATGGCAGGACCATAATCTAGAATTGGCTTGATCGTTGAACCTGGCTGGCGGTTAATTCTTGTTGAATATTGGTTGCTTAGTTCGTTTCCTCGGCCGCTGCCCACAGCGCGGATAGCACCCGTTTTAGTATCGACAACCGCAACACCTGACTGGAGTTTTTTATGTTCGGCTTCTAATTTCGCCTTTAAGACATCTTCTGTTACTTGCTGGGCTTTTGTATCAAGATTCGTATAGATCTTCAGCCCGGAAGAGAAGATGTCAGCTTCTTCAAGTCCTTCAATATCTTTTACATCATCCATTACTTGTTTGATATATGCATCATAAGGGCGTGTTTCTGTTTTAAGTTTACCAGGGTTAATCGTATCTTTTACAGAAACACTCTTTGCCTTTTCTGCTTCTTCTTTAGAAATGAATTTATGCTGTGCCATCAAGTTTAGGACAACATTGCGTCGATGTTCAGCTTCTTTCGGATTTTGAGTCGGATCATAATAGCTTGGTGCTTTAGGTAAACCTGCCAATAAAGCAGCCTCGTGTACTTCTAAATCTTTTACATCTTTATTGAAATAGGTTTTTGCAGCCGTTGCTATACCGTAGGCTCCATTACCAAAATAGATCTTATTTAAATACATTTCCAAAATCTGATCCTTTGAATATTTCTGTTCTAGCTGAACAGATAAGTATGCCTCACGAATCTTTCTTGTGAGTGACTTTTCATCAGTGAGGATCGTATTTTTAATAACCTGCTGAGAGATCGTACTTGCACCTTCAGCACCAAATCCTTCAGTTACGTTTGCGAATGCTGCACCGAAGATACGTCTTACGTCAACACCGCTATGTTTACGGAAACGTACGTCTTCTGTTGCAATAAACGCGTTTTGAACAGGCACTGGAATCTCATTTATCTTAACCCTGATCCTTGTTTCTTGCCCTGAAACAAGAGAGACCTCTTTATCGTTCATATCTAGAATTTTAGATGATACAGGTGTTTCCAGTTTCTTAGGATCGAGTTTTGGAGAAGTAGCTGCGATCACACCTACTGTTAATAATCCTAATAATCCTAAAATAACGGCAAGCAAGAGGAGCGTTTTCTTCCAATTGCGTCTTGGCTTTTTTGTTTTCTTTGCCGGTTTGGAACCATCACTGGATTGCCTTCTTTCCACCCGGCTTCGGTAATCTTTTGACATAGTTTTACCAACCTTTCAACTTATAAAAAAACTAACATTATCAATATTCGTGACCAATTTCAAGTTTATGAACAATCAATGTGAAGGTGAGAAATAGACACGATCTACTACTTGTAAATAATTTAGCCTAGGTTGATACCCGATAGTAATAGAATGTCCTTTATCAATGATTTCACCCTTTGGAATCGATTTTCGGCCGATGGTTTGTTCTCTCCAGTAGTGAATGAGATGGGAGCTGTCCAATAGATAGCTTTCATCTGTAGAGGAGAACCTTAGGATGATAAATGATATTCCGCCATGATCCAAGATCTGCTGCATATGATGGATCTGATGCTCATGAAAATTCTTAAGTGGAAAACTTGTTTTGTTCTTTGTTTCTTTTGCTTCAAAGTCTATATATCTTCCTTTATATACACCGTTATAATCGGTAGTTGAAGCGAGTTTAAAGTATGCTTCACGAATGACGGCTGCAGACCTTTTCGGGTATTCCACATTCACGATTTGAACAGGTGTAGGCTTTTTGTGAATGATTGCTTTATCCGTTAATAGATAAAATTGATTGCTTTGATTGATATCATCTTCCAATGACATCCCTCTGTTACTGTACGAAATATCCTTTTTTATAGAAGATGAGGAAGAGGATTTTGTTTTAATGACAGAAGTCACTTTCTTTCCATTTGGATAATGAAAGGTTCCCATAGTTCATCTCCTTTTTGTACTTTAAGAAATGAAAACTTGTTAACTGTAGTTTAACGACGAAAATCAAACTCGTTTAAGAATAAAGTATAAGTGCAACTAGGGTGACAATCAGGCTTGGAGTCAGCCTAGTTTTCTTTAATGAAAGATGGCTATGCGCATTATTAGAAAAATAGATACACATAGCCCATTTATGTTTACTTTTTTAACAATTGAGAGAGTTTATCTTCTTTAAAGCCCATAATAACTTCTTTTCCTTCTTCACCGGTTATTACCGTAACAGGAGTAGCAGAAGCGCCCAAGTCCATAACTTCTTTCATGTAGTTTTGGTTTTTTCGTATATCGCGTTCTTCAAATTCAATGTTATTTGCTTTTAGCCACTCTTTTTCAGCGAAGCATGGAGGGCACGTTTCCTGTGTGTAGATGATTACTTTCTTCTCCAATTTTTATGCCTCCTCTTTCCATTTGCATCTTTCATAAAGATTAGTTTACTCCTTTTTCGAATGCGATACAAATATTTTATAGTCTTGAAGAGAACGATAAAAAAAGGACAAAACATGGGAGGCACTGTGTGAAGGAGTGGTATCAGGAAATCCTAAACCGTATATCAAGAAAAACGATTTCACATAATCGCGATAATATTTCACGTACCGTAAGCTATGCTGCTTTCTACAAACAAAACCCTGAGATAAGATGGGCGATGCTTGCCAGTCTTGTTTCGCGCAACGCCGGCTATAGCATGTGTGATCTTGCTGGAAGCTGGATGCCGCGGATGTTAACCGAAGATACAAGAAAACATTTATTTTTGACATATGAACGGGCAAATTGGCTGATCTTTCAGGACGCTTATCCTCAGCTTCTTCTTTACGAATACTCCAAGCAAGAGGGAGTCCCGTTGTTCCATCTGCTTGACTATTTTAATGTGTCGCAGTTTATGAAAACAGAATGGTTTCGATTCTGGGATGAAAAGGATTTGAAACGGTTATGTACATCTTTGATCATCAATGAACAGCATGTGATTGAGAAACCTGTGATCAGGCATTCCTTTTATCGGAAGCGTATTTTTTCGGGCATTCCTTTTTTGCTGCAGGACTACATGCATTTTAGTACGGTGCTCTTTCCTGTGCTGTCAGGTGAGGTATATGGAATTTCTGTACACGGATTTAAAGCAGTTAAGAACAGAATTGAAACGGGGAAGATGCTTTATTCTATTTTATTTGAATCGAAATGGAGTAAACAAATTATTCAGTTTTCGAATGTAGTAACGCACACTGGTTCCCGGTATGATTTTGAAAGGTATGTTTATCCAGAAAAGCGCCGCGAAACCCCTCTGTTGCGCTTGGTATATCCGATTGTAAATCATTCAATTGAGCAGCAGACCGACTGGTATCAGAAGGGCTTGCAAACGGAGAGGTTTTATCAGCCTATAAAAAAAATTCATAAACCTTGTCTCACAGACTGGTACAAGCAAAAACAAAGACAGATAAAAATAGGCATTCTTCTAAAAGAATGGATACAAAATGCATAATAACAAAAAGACGGCAGAACAAACGCCGTCTTTTCATTCGTTTTATGTGCTTGGAATATCCGGGCCATCCAGTTTTTTATCACCATAACCAGTATTTTGCTTTTGTTCGGTTCTTTTGTTTCCGTCCTGCTGTGAGTATTGGTCTTGATTTCTTTGCTGTTTGCTGTCTTCGCTCATCTTGTGACACCTCCTTTTACGAACATGAACTGATATTAGTTTTGCGGTTGAAGCGACTGAATATACAAACAATCAACAATTAGATGTCGAATTTCTGATATATACGTATATATTCACTTTCTTTGCCGAATAAAAACTAGTTTTGTCACGTGTGAAGGGGATAGGATGAGTCTGCTCGAAATTAATAATCACAAGAAAACGGGGAGGGATTCATAATGGAAATGATATTGAAGACCAAAACTGTCTCTGAGGAACTTGGGGTGAATCCGACAACGGTTCAGCGCTGGGTTAGACATTTCAACATCCAATGTGATAAGAATGAGCATGGTCATTATTTATTCAAACAAGACGACATCGAACAGTTAAGAGAGATAAAATCTCAGCTGGACAATGGATTGTTGATGAGTGATATTCAGATTCAGTCATTTCAGACGGCCGAGAAATCCGTGGAACTGCCAACCCAATTCGAAGAGAAGTTTGACCGGCTGAATGCAGCCATCAGAGCATTAGAGAAAAAGGTTGAAGAGAAAGCCGATGCTGTAGTTTCTTATCAAATGCTGCAGCATGCTTCAGAGCTTGAAGAGCTCATCAAAAAAATGGAGAACATGGAAGCTCGCCTTCAGGATCTGGAGGTAGCACTATTAAAAAACAACTATCCAGAAGAAAAGCTCTATGTGAAGGAAAAGCCGAAAAAGAACTGGTTTGTAAGCCTGTTTACACTATAACGAAAATGAAAAGTGTAAGTCTCTTCATTCTTTGGTACGATATAAAGAATGGAGGGACTTTTTTATGAGCAATTTGTACGAAATGACAACACAGTTAATCATTGATATAAATGAAGCGTTTCATATATATAAAACAGAAACGAAAACAAGGGAAACGGAAGCAGATTTTTACACCGAGGTAAAACCATTCGCTGACCGCATCCATTCCAGAGTTCAAGAGTGGGAGCCTGCAGCACGTGATTGGGTGATCGCGAACAAGCCGAAATATCTTTATCCGATCCAGATCAAGACTGCAGCTGAAAATATTGGTTATCTTGGAGTATATGTGTTTCAAAAAAACATGAAAGACAAACGGATCACAGAAATGGTAAAATCAGTTCTTTATGTTTTGAATCAAATGAAAGAACAATTATCTTCAGACGGTACATAAAATTTCACGTACCGTACACAAAATATATTTTTAAATTAAGGAGCGAGCAAGATGTATCATCCATCGGTTTATGATAATCTAAAGGTTGTGCTTGAAGGTGCCGTATATGATTTAGATTTTGCTGGCGCGATTGAAATTATAGATCGAAAAGATTTAGTAGATCTTGCAGTTGTAGGGAGAAGCTATTCCATAGATTTTTATGTTTCAGGAATCAGCCAGTCTTTTATCGGCAATCTTACGTTAAATACAAATCTTGAAAATTACGCAACTGAAAAACTGAAAGAGAATCCTGAAGGAGCTGGGAGCAAGGTATCTATTTACATCGATGCTCCTGTTTATGAAATTGAAACAGATTGTAAACAGCTTCAATCCATCTTAAAAAAGTGGTCAGAAGGTGATTTAAAAGGGGAAATTCAGCAAAAACTTACCTATATATATGGAGAATCAAGAAACGTATTTAACAACACCATCTCCATACACTTGCAAAAGCCCTTTTCTGAAGAAGAGCCAGAACGATTTTCGATCGTGCTAGAACAAGTTATTGCAACAATAAAAGATATGAATGAATATTTTAAGGGGTATAAAAAATGACAGAGCAGATACATAGTTTTCCGGAATATATCCAAACCGCTTGGAACAAAAGCGGATTCACATCACTGACCGACATACAGGAGCGGGCTATTCCTAAACTTTTAGAGAACAAAGACATTGTTATCGAATCACCAACCGGTACAGGAAAAACATTAGCGTATGTTTTGCCTGCCCTTGCAAAGCTTGATCCAGAAATTAAGAATGCTCAAGCAGTATTTCTTGCGCCTACAAGAGAACTTGCTATGCAGATCTATGATGTGTGCCAAAAGTTTACCGAAAACAGCGGTCTCAGCGGCGCTTCCCTTATTGGGGGAGCAAACATGCAAAGACAGCTAGATAAATTGAAGAAGAAACCTCAATTTATTGTGGGAACTCCAGGACGGGTAAAAGAACTGATACAAAATAAAAAATTAAAGATGCATGAAGTAAAGACGATCGTTATTGACGAGGCCGATCACATTATAGAAGCAGGTTTTAATGGAGATGTGGAACAGGTTATAGCAGCCACATTAAAAGACCGTCAGCTTGTTTTTGTTTCAGCAACAATTAATAAAAAGACAGAAGACTGGTCTAAAAAGTTTGCTGTTGAACCCGCAGTCATTAAAGTTGAAAAACAAGCTGAGGCGAACCAGGTAAAACATACATTCATGGTCTCTGATTACCGTGATAAGGTAGATAATCTTCGTAAACTGATCAGGCATACACCAGGCATTAAAGCAATTGTCTTCATAAACAGTTCCATGAAGATGGATGAATTTGCTTCAAAGCTTGAGTACAAGAAGATAAAACTTGGTGTTTTGGCAGGTAACTCCACCAAACAAGAACGGCAAAAAGTATTGAATGATTTTAAAAAAGGAAAAATCCCGGTTCTTTTAACAACAGATGTTGCAACACGCGGTCTTGATATACCGGATGTTACACATGTCGTTCATTTTGAGCTCCCTGAAGATGTTAAGCAATACGTTCACCGTTCAGGAAGAACAGGCCGTATGG
Organism: Fictibacillus nanhaiensis; assembly: GCF_023715445.1. GTDB lineage: Bacteria > Bacillota > Bacilli > Bacillales > Fictibacillaceae > Fictibacillus > Fictibacillus nanhaiensis_D. Next base: position 407,520 of record NZ_JAMBOD010000001.1, on the reverse strand, counting down.
GCAAAGAAGGAACAGTTGTATCACTTGTTACCAAGGCTGAATTATCTTCTATCAAGAAGTGGACAACAAATATGAATGTTCCGCTCCATAAACAGCATCTTGAAAGAGGAAATATTGTGATTGAAGATATTCAAAAGGAAACGGAAAAGAAAAAAGCTGCACCAAATAATGGACAACTACAAAATAGAAAAACGAACGGGATTAAGAAGAAAAGAGATTAAAAAGGATTTATTTTAATGAGTCAAGAAATCATGACAGGTGAATGTTTCTATTCCGAGTATGGCTTCTAAAAAAATAAAAAGCATGCGCCCTATTGGCTGCATGCTTTTTTAGTGGAAGTCGGTTGGAAGTCCCTTATTTTTTGAAAAGCTGTACCCAAGCACCTTGATAATAAGCAACTCCGATTGAGTCATAATTAGTGCTTAAAATGTTTTGGCGGTGACCTGGGCTATTCATCCAATCATTCATAACCGCTTGTGGAGAGGTTTGTCCTTTTGCGATGTTCTCGCCAGCAGCTGTGTAATCGATTCCAAAGCTGCGCATCATATCAAAAGGTGAACCGTATGTTGGTGAATTGTGGTCGAAGTAATTTTTAGCAATCATATCTTTTGCTTTTGCCAAAGCAACGTTGCTTAATTCAGCATCAAGTGTTAATGGGGCAAGGCCAGCTTTTTGACGCTCTTGGTTCACAAGCTGTGATACTTGAGTTGCATATGCACCAACAGAAGGTTGAGTTGGAGCAGGTGCAGGTGCAGCAGGTTTTTGTGCTGCAGCAGCTGGCAGATCTAATACTTGTCCAGGATAAACCCAGTTGATTTGTTTTACTTGCGGGTTTAACTGTTGAATTGCCCATAAACTAACATTTGACGCCGAAGCGATTTTATATAAAGTGTCTCCATATTTAACAGTATATTGTTTTGAAGATGATGGAACATAAAGTGTTTGTCCAGCAAAGATTAATGAACTGCTCAAACGGTTCATTCCGATTACTGTCTTCAAACTAACATTTTTCTTTTGTGCAATACTCCAAAGAGTGTCGTTTTGTTGAACAGTATAAGGTGTTGCTGCATAAGTTGCAGACCCCATCAAAAGAAAAGCTGAAATACTTAAAGAAGCAATTTTTAAACGCATAATATCCCCCGATATCACAGTTCCTCCAACGAATCCCACTAATTAAATATTCACACAATGAAAGCGCTGAAACAACTGGGAATGGCAGAGAATTTTTGTAAATAAATGTATAGTAATAAAGGGAAACTATGTTTATACTAAAATCAAAAAATACAGGGCAGCCTGTATTTTTCTTTATTTCATAATTTGTTATTATATACAGGGTAGTTTTTTAAGAAATAGAAGTAGGTGGAAATATGCAATATCGCGTACTGTTGTACTACAAATATGTAACAATAGATGATCCTGAAACGTTTAAAGAAGAGCACCTCGGCTTTTGTATGGAAATTGGTCTAAAAGGACGAATTCTTGTTGCACAAGAAGGGATTAATGGAACTGTTTCGGGAACGATTGAACAAACGCAAAGATATATGGATTATATGAAAAGTGATCCGAGGTTTAAAGATACTGTATTTAAAATTGAAGCTTCAGAAGGTCATGCATTTAAAAAAATGAAGGTAAGAGTAAGACCTGAACTTGTCCACTTAAGCCTTGAAGATGATGTGAACCCGAACGAAGTAACCGGCAAGCATCTTTCCCCAAAAGAGTGGCTTGAAACTATGCAGCAAGAAGATGTTGTAATCCTTGACGCACGAAACACATATGAGTATGACCTTGGTCATTTCAAAAATGCGATCAGACCTGATGTGGAGACATTTAGAGAACTCCCTCAATGGGTTAGAGAAAACTTCAGCCATTTCAAAGATAAAAAGGTACTCACATATTGTACTGGTGGAATCCGATGCGAAAAGTTCTCAGGTTTCCTGTTAAAAGAGGGCTTTAAAGATGTTTCTCAGCTTGAAGGCGGAATAATAAGCTATGGTTATGACGAAGACGCTAAAGGGAAACTTTGGGATGGTAAGTGTTATGTGTTTGATGAAAGAATCTCTGTTCCCATTAACCGAAGCGGAGAAGAAACAGTTGTCGGCAAATGCTATCATTGCGGGAATCCAGAAGAACGTTATGTGAAATGCGGGAATCCTGATTGTAATGCGCATCTGTTAATGTGTGAGGAATGTGAGAAAGAACATAAACGATCATGCAGCAAAGAATGTCTGGAACATCCCTGGAATCGCTATATAAAAGAACATGAAAGTGAAAGCTCTCCGAACTAGGAGGCTTTTTTTCTCCTATTTATTGGTTTCATCACGTAAAATAAAAATAGGGGGAATGAGAAAGATGAAAAAATTTAATATTTTGATGAGTTTATGTGTTTTCGTTTTTACAGGTTTTATATTTTACGACACTCGCATAATACGGGGTTTTGATGATGCAATAAGGGAATTCGTTCTGAGTTTAAGGAACAGCTCATTAAATGAAATTGTTTTTGTCTTTACATATGCTGGCGATGCGAAAGTTCTGGGATCCCTATGCATTGCTGGTGTGATCGGTTTATTCTTTTCAAGAAAATGGCTGAGCGGTGTTCTGCTTCTTGAAGTATAGGAATATCATATGGTCTGAATCTTGGACTAAAAAGTGCGTTTGGCCGAGAACGCCCCTTAGAAAATCGTTTATTAGAAGAAGACGGATTCAGTTTTCCGAGCGGAAATGCTATGGTAGGAACAACCTTTTACTTGTTTGCAGCGTTTTTACTCTATCAAAGATTCCAAAAGTCATGGATTCTTTGGCTTGGGGTGCTTCTTCCATTTCTCTTAAGCCTTAGCCGTGTTTATGTAGGAGTTCATTACCCTTCAGACATCCTTGCTGGCTTTAGTTTTGGAATGGCACTTTGTTTGGGTTTAATAGTTGTTTATAAATCATTAAACAATAGAGGCACGAAGATTCAAAAGAACAAAAATACTGCTGTATAGATTTTCAATTGGTTTTCTTTTTTGTTATAATTAAGCGTAATGTTTACCGAAAGGGTGCAAAGAAATGCTTCCAATTGTTTTTCCTGAGAATAAACTAGAGTATATTCCTGCTTTTATCACACTCGCTATTTTTACACTCTTCGCTTGGCGGACAGTTGTATTTTTTAAAAAACATTCCGCAAAAGAATTAAAAAGAGCTCAATTAGTAGAAGAAGATTTATTGAGCAAAGAGCCGGCAAACAAGGACATATAACAAAGTTAATTCAGCAACCTACTTGTAAGAAAAAAACTGGGATTCGTCCCGGTTTTTTTTATGTAGACAACACTATCACCATAATGTTACTATTTAGTCACATATTAAATGTTACCAATTGGGCACATGTAAAATAAAGAGAAGGAGGGTGGTATCTAACGAAATGGTTAATCAAGATCTTGTTGACGTATTTAAAGCGTTATCACATCCGATTCGAATTGATATTTTGGACGAATTAACGAAACAGCCGCTTTCTACAGGTGAGATAAGTGAAAAGTATGATGTTTCAAGGTATGCCATCATGAAACATCTTGGTGTACTAGTTGATGCTAACCTCGTACTTATCCGGAGAAAAGGCAGAGTACGTCTTAACTATTTAAATGTGATCCCCCTTCAGGAGCTTTATAACAGATGGGTCAGCAAATATGAAGCAGCAAATGCCAGAGGATTGTTTCAACTAAAAAACTTAGTAGAAGGAAGGGAAGAGGAGAAAATGGAACAAACAACTGAAAGAAAAGTAGATTCATTCCAGATTGAACAGGAGATTGTTATTCAAGCAAAAAAAGAAACAGTATTTACAGCGTTAACGAAAGACATAAATAGCTGGTGGAAGTTTAGACTCGGAGAAGCAAGCTCAACTTTAATTTTTGAACCACATTTGACAGGGCGCTTTTACGAAGACTGGGGTAATGGTGAAGGTGCTTTATGGGGAACGGTTACTTACATGAAAGAGAATGAAGAAATCCGGTTAAATGGGCTGCTTGGTATGAGTGGTGCTGTTAACAGCTTTTATTCCTATAAGTTAACGGAGGAAGATAATAAGACTGTTCTTCAATTGTCACATCATGCTGTTGGAATTATTGAACCACAGTGGGAAGAAACTCACCGCCATGGCTGGAATGAACTTCTTACGGTTCATTTAAAAAATTTTTTAGAAAAGAGATAAGTGCAGATATGGTAAATGTCGTAACAGATATTATAATAAATTGTCCATGTGAAAAGGCAGCTCAGTTTGCAGCTAATCCAGATCATGCTCCAGATTGGTATGTAAACATCAAATCTGCAGAATGGCAAACTGAGAAAACAATAAAGGTTGGTTCTAAAATGGCATTCATTGCAGAGTTTTTAGGAAGAAGACTGGAGTATGTGTACGAGATTGTTGACTATATTCCTGGGCAAAAGCTTGTTATGAAAACGGCTGATGGGCCTTTCCCAATGGAAACAACCTATACTTGGGATTCGATTAATGAAAACCAAACAAAAATGACTTTACGGAATAAAGGTGTTCCATCAGGTTTTTCTAAAATATTTGCTCCATTTATGTCTTTATTGATGAAAAGAGCGAATAAGAAAGATTTAATAAAAATAAAAGGAATCCTTGAAAAATAAAAAGCTTGAGAAGTGAACTCAAGCTTTTTTCCTTTAATTATTTGCGTAGATTCTGTCTACTGCACTTAGATTAACATTTAACCGTATACCTTGTTCATCGCGTAATTTCTTGAAAATTTGAAGAGTAGTGTCAATTTGTTCGTCCGTATGACTTGCTGTAGGGATAATGCGGAACATGAACAAGCCTTTTGGGATAACCGGATACATAACAGCTTGTAAAAACAACCCGTTTTCGCGTAAGTATCTAACCCAATGAAGTCCCATTTGGAGGTCGCCTCCAGGAACATAAACAGAAATGATTGGTGATGGTGTATCCGCAACAAAATATCCTAATTCTCTTAATCCTCTTGATAGCTTTGCTGAAACTTGAAAAAGTCTATGGCGGCGGTCATGACCAGACGCTACAAGTTCTAACGTTTTACGAAGACTTTTGACATAAACCATTGGTAAGCTCTTTGCAAAAATTTGTGTTCGTGCATTGTAATGAATCCAGTCCACAACTTCCTTGCTTGCAGCTGAAACGCCACCGATAGCGGTAAAAGCTTTTGCGAAAGTAGATAAGTATATATCTACTCTGTCTTGAACTCCAAAATGCTCAGCAACACCTTTTCCGCGTGGCCCCATCACTCCGAATCCATGTGCATCATCAACAAACAGACGGGCATCATACTTCTCTTTAAGATCACAAATCGCATCTAGCTTTGCGATATCACCTGTCATTCCATAGACACCTTCCGTAAGAATCAGTACACCGCCTTTACGGTTCTTATTAACGGACTTTAATAACTTTTCAAGGCTGTTCATATCATTATGCCGGAAGACACGCAGGTTTCGCGGATCACTGACAGCAAGTTTCGCTGCGTCTATGATTGAAGCGTGACATAGTTTATCCATGATTACGATATCATCTTTGCCAACAAGGGAGGCGATCGTGCCAATGATACCTAAATAACCAAAGTTAAAAAGGATAGAAGACTCTTTTTCTGCAAATGCAGCAAGTTCTTCTTCCAGTTGCATATGTTCTCTCGTATTTCCGCTTACCATCCTGCAGCCCATTGGACCGCTAACACCCCATTCTGAAGCCGTTTCAACTGCAACTCTCCTAATTTCTGGATGTTCTGCTAAACCTAAATAATTGTTCGTTGCCCACATGATTTTATCTGAACCATTAAATGACATTACGGTTCCTGGAACAGAATCTAATACCGGGGAGACAAAGTAGTGATCGTCAGCAACCCGAAAATCACCGAAATATCCTTCATTCGTCTTACACTTATCAAAAATGTCTATGTACTTCGTTTTTACTTGTGTCATGGTTACCTCCCTTTTTTCCTCAAAATCTTATGATGTTGTTTATTTCGGTAAAATTTTACAATTACCTTCAAAAGATGATAAAAAATTTAAGGGGAATGTCAAATTAAAGAATTGCTAAAAGAAATTCAAATAATCATGTATAATGAAAGCGTTAACAACAATAAAATTTCTATTGTCCTGAATGGAGTGGATCAAATGACAGAACAGAAAAAATTGGACAGCAAAGAGACAGAAAAAGGAATCTATACGGACTTTATCAATCAGATGACTTATGGAGAATACCTTCAGCTTGATCAAATCCTATCGAGCCAGAAAAGGCTTTCCGGACACCATGATGAGATGTTGTTTATCGTCATACATCAGGTAAGCGAACTATGGATGAAATTAATTTTACATGAAACAAGATCTGCTATTTCTTCTATTGAAAATGGCAATCTTCATTCTGCATTTAAAATGCTTGCACGTGTTTCAAAGATTCAGTCGCAGATCATTGAGTCATGGGATGTTTTATCTACCCTCACTCCTGCAGAATACATGGAGTTCAGGGATAAGCTTGGACAAGCATCCGGCTTTCAATCTTATCAATACCGTATGATTGAATTTGCACTTGGCTATAAAACACCGCATATTTTAGAAATTTATAAAAAAGATAAAGATCTATACGAACAGCTCACTGTTGCTCTTCATACACCAAGTCTATACGATGTGTCGATTCAGGCACTGTCAAAAGCCGGCCTGCACATTGATGTTGAAGTATTAAACCGTGATGTTACGAAGCGTTATGAGTACAACAGCTCTGTTGAAGCGGCTTGGCTTGAGGTTTATAAAAATGTGGAAAAGTATTGGGATCTGTATGAGCTTGCAGAAAAATTGGTCGACATTGAAGACTGGCTTCAGCAATGGAGGTTCCGCCATATGAAAACGGTTGAGCGGATTATCGGTTTTAAAGTAGGGACAGGAGGCTCATCAGGAGTCAACTATCTGAAAAAAGTATTAGATCAGCGTTTCTTCCCGGAACTTTGGGATTTAAGAACAAATATATAGGTTAGAAGAGGATGGCAAATCACAGCCATCCCTTTTTTGTACATAAAAATAATATCCGGCTCAATAATAAGGAAAGGAACAATAAGGAGCTAAAAAACATGCCGGAATTGCCAGAGATGGAAACGTATCAAGTATTTTTAAGTCATAACGTACTTAATAAACCTATAACAGATGTGGAGATTAATAGAGAAAAATCAATCAATAAACCTGTAAGTGAATTTATTTTACATGTAAAAGGAAAGACTGTTATCCAAGTAAGAAGAAGAGCAAAGCACCTCATTTTTGAGCTAAGTTCAGGACAATCTCTTTTGCTTCATTTAATGCTAGGAGGATGGATGTTTTTAGGCAATGAAGAAAATGCACCTGACAGGACGAAGCAGGTAATTTTGTCGTTTGGAGATCTTAAGCTTTATTTTATAGGATTAAGGTTAGGGTATCTTCACTTGTTAACGAGCGATGAATTGGATAAAGAGCTTGCAGATCTTGGTCCTGAACCTTTCGAGATGAAATTAGACGATTTTGAAGAACGGATGAATAAGAAAAAGGGAGCATTAAAACCGATTCTGGTGAATCAAAAATTTATGGCTGGCATCGGAAACTGCTACTCAGATGAAATATGCTTTGAAGCACGACTGAATCCCTTTGAAAAAGCCAGTAACCTGAATGAAGAACAAACTAAATCCTTGTTTTCAGCAATTAAGCCTGTGTTAACAAAGGCAATTGAAGCAGGCGGCTACATGGACAATCCAATGTACGAAGGGGATAAGAAAACAGGCGGCTTTAATGATAATATGCTCGTTTATGAAAGAGAAGGAAAAAATTGTTTTCGCTGCGGAACTAAAATTGAAAGAGTAGAAAGCTCATCCACCAAATCATTTTTTTGTCCGAATTGCCAGAAATCATGTTAGGTTTGACTTGAATCAGGGATAGTAAAAGATTGATCTCCTTTATTTCAAGATTGGAGAGTTTTTATTTGTTCACATTAAACAATTTACTATGGTTATTATCAACCCCAGAAACATAATCAGAAAATGTGGTTCCTTTTATAAAATAATGACCTTCATAATGTTAGATTGTAAGTTTTGCAAATAGTTTGTTGAGAAGAAGTGTTTCATCATCAGATAAGAGGCGTTGTACATCTGAAATAACCTCTTGTCTCTTTTTTTCTAATCGTTTGTATTCTCGGAGTCCGTATTTTGTTAAGGAAACATGAACTTTCCGTCTATCGGAATCCGAATATCCCCGGTAGACAAGATTTTTTTTCACCAAACGTTCGATCAAAACTGAAGCTGAAGCAGGACTTGTGTCCAGGCTATTTCCTAGGTCGGTGACAGTTTGTATCTCCGGTTTAGATATATAAGTTAGTGCTTCGATCTGAAAAAGGCTTAGATTCTCATCTTGTGTGAAAGACTGCTCGATTGTTTTAGCAAATCGTATGATTTTGTCTATTTCTAATAAAGTTTTTACAAGCATCTCTTTTCACCTCTTTGCCTAGATATATTTTAATCTTTAAAAGTTCTATAACTGTACTTTGAACTCCTTTAATTACCAGTATTAATTTACTGGTAAATTAATACAGAGTAAATTTAGCCATAAGAAAAGCACCTCCAAATTTTAGACTGTGTCTAAAATTTGGGGTGCAGTTCATTTGTAAGAGCTATTTTTAAATTAATCTTCAGAGGGGAATATGGTCTGGTAACACATTCTTCGTAAATTTATCTTGAAATATGAAGGTCTTTATCTAAAAAGTATATACATTCCACAAAAGACGAAAGGTACCTCAATAGATATTCCTCATCAAAGTTCAGCCTTCCATTCACCTGATGTTTAGGTTAACTTAGGACATGATTGAAAACCAATGTATTTTCCTAGTCATTGAAAAGAAGACATATGTATTAAATTGCTCTCATAACAAACGCTACAAGGCGCCATGCCCCATCTCCTAGTTCACTTGTGATTTCAAGATCAATTTCTTTTCCTGTACTACCTCCATCTAGTTCAAAGCTCAACCATTTAAATTGACCAGGGTCTAATGCATAGCCAGCCTCGGCTAATAGTTTGTTATCTGAACGTATAATAGTGTTTGCTGAACCATAAACGGAATCACCAGTCAGGAAGTACACTTTTTGGATCCCAGCTGGTACGTTTACTCTAAAAATAGTAAGCTCTTCCCGTGAAGCTATTAAATCTCGCTGTAATGCATCAGCATTGCCTCTATCTCTAGCAAATGGTGCCGCACCAACCCATCCGTATCCTTTTGCGGCGTCCCATGTATCTTCAGGAACCAATCTCTTGTAAGTAGGAAAGATTGGCGTCGTGCTGCTTCCACCGTCTAAGGCAAGCTGAACATTTTCGCCTGATAATGCTGATACCACTTGAATGTCTCGTGGAGGACCATAAACGGCCGTTTCTCCTGCATCCACTTCTACACGAAGTCTTTCTGCTGCAGGCATTTCTGCGGGAGGAGTTACCATCACATCAAATACAGCCTCGTCAGATGGTTCAAGTACTTTTGTGACGCTCTCACACTTCCATCCAGTTGGAACAGGAATTCTCACGGCGACTTCTACTTGCTTTGTTGTACCATTACTTAATGTTACTTTAACAGGGCTCGGCTGTCCTGCCATCATCGTATCAGCTGAAATTCCAGAAATGTCTATACCACCAATTCTGATAGCTCCCGCTTTTCCGTTTTTAACGGTAAAAGAAGCAAGAGTAACAGCAACAGCTTCTGGATTACTCGGAGAAGACACAACGCGATAATCCGATTCCCACGATTTATGGGTGACATGGCATTTCACATACCCGCGGTAATCTCCGTCAAAAAATTTAACATGCTGATTAACCGAAAGGGCAGCTTCAATTTGGTTTTTCCATCCGCATCCTGAACTGATTGACGTTCCGACAAATTCTGTTGCCAAGGTTTTAGAGCTAGGGTCGTTGAAATCTTCCTTTAGATCGTTTACCCAGCTTGAGTGCCAGTCACCGCTCAGAACAACCGGGTTGGATGGATTGTATTTTTTTATAAAAGAAAATAGTCGGTCTCGATCTGCAGAATAGCCATCCCATTGGTCATGATTCACGCTAATTCCTTCACCTGGGTCATAGTCGTACTGTGCCATCATGGTCTGCTGTGCGATCACGTTCCATCTAGAACGTGAATCCCGAAGATTCTTCAAGAGCCACTCCGCTTGCTCAGATCCCACTAGCGTTCGATTAGGATTTGACGCCTCAGGATCAAGCGGTCCACCCGGAAAACCAGTTCCTACTTGATTATCCCGGTATTGCCGAGTATCTAAAATACTAAATTCGATTAAGCTGCCAAACGTAAACTTGCGGTAGAGAAGCATGTCTGGGCCGTTCGGCTTGGACCTGCGTCTTAGTGGCATATGTTCATAATAGGCTTGAAAAGCGGCCGCACGAACGGCAAGGAATCGTTCACGCTCACCTTCTGGATAATTCGGATCAGAAATATCATCAGACCAATCATTATCTACTTCGTGGTCATCAAATGTAACAATAAACGGGAACTTTGCATGTGCAGCCTGCAAATCCTGTGATGTTTTATATTGTGCATGAAGCAGGCGATAATCAGTAAGCGTTTCTGTATCTCCCTTTTCATATATGTAATCTCCTAAATGGAATACAAAATCAAGGTCCTCTTCGACCATATTGTGATATGCAGCAAAACGACCACCTGTCCATGCCTGGCACGATGCAATGCCGAACGTGAGACTCTTAACATCAGCATCACGCTCAGGTGCTGTTTTTGTTTTTCCAACTGGACTGATTTCATTACCGGCCTTGAACCGGTAATAGTACTCTTTTCCTGGTTTTAACCCATAGACTTCTGCATGAACGGAATGTCCAAGCTCAGGTGCTGCTATCTCTTTACCAGAGAGGACGATTTTATTGAACGCTTCATCATAGGCTAATTCCCACTGAACAGGAATGTACTTATTTTCCATACCTCCTTTTCCATCCTCTGCAAGCGGGTTTGGAGCAATTCTTGTCCAAAGGACTACGCTATCTGGAAGCGGATCACCAGATGCGACACCAAGTGTAAAAGGATAACCTGTAAAGACCGGAGCCGCTTCGATATCTTCAGTTTGACTAATTGTAGGAATAGATAATCCGATCGCAGTTGCTGCAGCAGATTTTCCCGTTGTTTTAAGAAAGTTCCTTCTATCCATTTTCTCAAGGTTAAACTCTTTTAACCATTTATCAAATCCCAACATAACTCACTCCTTAATAAATTTTTTTAAGATAACAACATAGATTCTATGAGATGAAAATAAATTCTTTGTTACAGCTGGATAAAGAATTGTAAAAGTGAAATAAAGGATGTGATAGAGGACTTACATTCAGGGGTATATTAGACAGGGAAGAGAGTTATAGTTACTCCTAATGCATGCCTAAAAAACTTGAAGACCTCATATACCCATCTAACATGGGACAATGAGGTCTTCAAACACTTGTTTAATGGAGAACAAAAGGAGATGAAATTATTTCGACTTACTCTAATGACTTAGATAGCTATAAGAGTATATGACGAGAACTATATACATAGAACCCTGGTATGAAAACAATGCGGATCTTTTTAAAAGACAGACAACGCAAGTAGACTTTTAGTCTCAATCCATAATGAATAAAAAGGATCAAGTAAGGGTTTTCCTATTTTGAGGAACGGAAATATATGAAAAGGAATAGATTACCTATATAAGTGGTATAGACAACTAGTTGTGTGGATGTTAGTATAGTTTCGAATAATGAAAGGATGAACGATCATGATAACGCTTATAAAAGATGTTCAGCTATTTTTACCGGATCAAACCATTGATAGTGGATTCATTCTTATAAAGGATGGAGTCATCGAAGACATCGGCCATTCCAAGGATTGCCCACCGATTGAGGAAACATTCAAATTGATCCAGCTCACACCGGATCAAGCCGTTATCCCGGGATTCATCGATCTTCATATTCATGGTTCAAGCGGTGCCGATACGATGGATGCAACAGAAGAGGCATTAAACACAATTGCCACAGCACTTCCGAAAGAAGGGACGACCTCTTTCCTGGCTACGACAATGACGACTCATAAAAATGATATAAAAAAAGCGTTAATTAATGTAGCCGAATATGTAGAAAAGCAAAATCACCGGGGAAAAGCAGAGGTGCTTGGTGTTCATCTGGAAGGGCCCTTTATTTCGCCAAAGAGAATAGGTGCACAGCATCCTGATTTTGTGTCAAGCCCGAGTGTTGATCTGTTCAAAGAATGGCAGCATATGGCAACAGGGAATATTAAGTTAGTTACATTAGCACCTGAACAGCCAGGCGGAATGGAATTGGTAAGCTATCTAAAAGATGAAGGTGTTGTGAGTTCGATCGGCCACTCTGATGCAACCTATGAACAGGTGGCCCAAGCAATTGAAGCTGGACTTTCTCATGCGACTCACCTCTATAACCAGATGAGACCAATCCATCACAGAGAACCAGGCGTAGTAGGAGCCGTATTCTTACGGGATGAGATCATGAGCGAGATCATTGCTGACGGCGTTCATTCCCGGCCTGAGATGGTCCGGCTGGCTTATCGAAACAAGGGAAAGGATGGCCTAATCTTGATCACGGATGCGATGAGAGCCCAGTGCTTAGGAAACGGGCAATATGATCTTGGCGGACAGATGGTTACAGTTACCGGCAAGACCGCAGAGCTTGAGGACGGCACTCTCGCGGGAAGTATCCTTACTTTACAGGAAGCCGTAAAGAATATGATGGCTTTTACTCAATGTGGAATCAGGGAAATTATTCAGATGACAAGCGTCAATCCTGCGAAACAACTAAACGTTTTTGACAGAAAAGGCAGCATTGAAAAAGGAAAAGACGCGGATCTGATCATTTGGGGCAAAGAAGAGATCGAAATGACGTTCTGTCGAGGAGAAGTGGCTTATCAACGATAGGAGGCGGAATCAGTGAAAATCATTAAAGTCAACAATTATGAAGAGTTGAGCAAAAAAGCAGCAGGATTAATTGTGGAAACAATCAACCATAAACCGGACGCTGTAATCGGAATGGCGACGGGTAGTACGGCAGAAGGCACGTATGAATACCTGGTGAAGGCTTATCAGAATAAAGAGGTTAGCTTTGCACAGGCAATCTCAGTCAATCTCGATGAATATGTGGGTATAAGCCCGAAAAATGAACAGAGCTATCATGCTTATATGGACCAGCATTTGTTCGATCACATTGATATGCCTGCTGAAAATCATTTCATCCCAAATGGAAAGGCAGAAGATCTGATGGGTGAATGTGATAGGTATGAAAAGCGGATTGAGGAGCTTGGCGGCGTGGACCTTCAGCTTGTTGGACTCGGCCATAACGGCCATATCGGCTTCAATGAACCCGGTACGTCCTTTGAGTCAAAAACCCAAATTGTGGATCTCGCTGAATCGACGAGAAAAGCGAACGCCAGATTTTTCGAAGTCATGGAAGAAGTGCCTGACCAAGCCATCACGATGGGAATCGCAACGATCTTAAAAAGCAAGAGAATTCTTTTGCTTGTCTCTGGCAAGGGGAAGGCCGAGATCTTAAAAAAGCTGCTTGAATCTGAACAGACAGAGTCGATCCCGGCTACAGCACTTAAGGGGCATAACGACGTGACGATCATCGCGGACGCAGATGCACTTTCTTTATACGAACAGAAGAAAAACAGGGAGCTGAAAAGCTGTGTTTAATGTTGACAAAGACTCCCTCCTGCCGATCTATTATCAGATCGAAGAAGGGTTAAAGAGCCTGATTTCTTCTGGAGAGCTACAGCCGGGAGAGGTGATTCCGTCCGAACGCGAACTGTGTGACCGTTATGACGTGAGCCGCATGACGGTCCGGCAGGCGATTAACAATCTGGTCAATGAAGGCTATTTAGTCAGAAAAAGAGGAAAAGGCACATTTGTAGGAATGGCAAAAATCGAGCAGGGCCTTAAAGGGTTAACGAGTTTTACAGAGGATATGAAGGTAAGGGGAATGAACCCGACATCGATTCTGCTCGATTTCAGAGAGATCAAAGCTACTCCTGCACTTTCTACTAAACTGAACATCCATGAAAATGAATGGTTGATCGAGATGCAGCGGATCCGTTTGGCAGACGATATTCCAATGGCTTATGAAAGTGTCTATTTGCCAAAGGAGCTCGTTCCTGACCTGACAAAAGAAATCGCATCTAAATCACTCTACGACTATATCGAAAAAGAGAAGAAGCTCTCGATCACACATGCGGATCAGACGCTAGAAGCAGCCGTTGCCAAAGAGAAGGAAGCGGGTATCCTGCAGATTAAAGAAGGGGCACCTGTTCTGTTGATTGAAAGGACAACCTATCTGGAAACGGGAAAGCCGCTTGAATTCGTCCGTTCCTTCTATCGCGGAGACCGCTATAAATTCAAGATCGAGTTGGTGAGATCATGAAACCGGTGAAGCAAACAGAAGCTGTTAACCCCAGAACACTAGACATCGACGAACGCCCGACACATGAGATGATCTCTCTGATGCTAAAAGAAGATGAACAGATCGTGTCGGGAATTGCGTCAGCGATACCATCCATTGCAGCTGCGATCGACCAGATCTACAATCGATGGTTACGTGGAGGCAGAGTCTTTGTAGTTGGTGCAGGTACGAGCGGCCGGATCGGGATGCTGGATGCTGTTGAACTGGGACCTACTTTTTCAGTAGACCCTAACCGGTGGATCGCTATTATCGCAGGCGGTAAGGAAGCGATGTACCAACCCCTGGAAGAGAATGAAGACGATGAAAAGAAAGTCAGAGAAGAGTTGAAGGGATACAACATCACGGATGATGACGCTTTAATCGGCATCACAGCAAGCGGAAGTACACCGTTCGTCATGTCTGCTATACGGTATGGCAACGAAAAACAAGCATTGACAATATCTATTTCCAATAACGAAAAAACAGACGTTTCCTCGATCAGCCATATTGGGATTGAAGCCGTTGCAGGACCAGAAGTCATCAGGGGCTCCACTCGGTTAAAAGCGGGAACGACTCAGAAAATGATACTGAACATGATCTCGAACGGCGTGATGATCAAGGCTGGGAAGGTCTATCAGAATGAGATGGTGGATATGAAGCTGATCAACAAAAAGCTGGAATATCGAGCGGTCAGTATAATCGGAAAGCTGGCTGGAATCGATGAACAGAAAGCTCAGCTTCTTTTGAACGACAATGAGAACAACCTGAAACACGCTCTATTCGTATCACTCACCGAGGGCACGAAAGAGGAAGCCGTTTCTTATTTGGCACAGGCAGACCAACATTTAAAAAAAGCAATTCAATTGTTTTATGAAAATCAGAAGTAGAAGGAGTTTTTAACATGTTAGGATTCTTACAACGTATCGGTAAAGCACTGATGCTGCCAATCGCCGTTCTGCCGGCAGCAGCCTTATTGCTTCGCCTCGGACAAAAAGATCTGTTAGATATTCCATTTATTGCTGCAGCAGGAGACGCCATCTTTGCGAACCTGGCTCTATTGTTTGCCATTGGAATTGCCATCGGACTCGCAAAAGACAATAACGGTGCAGCCGGGTTAGCCGGTGCGATCGGTTATCTTGTATTGACAAAAGGAACGGTCGCGATCGATAAAGATATCAATATGGCGATCCTTGGAGGAATCATCGCCGGGATTGTGGCTGGAATTTTATACAACCGCTTTCATGACATCAAGCTTCCGGAGTGGCTGGGATTCTTTGCAGGTAGACGTTTCGTACCGATCATTACATCACTGGTTATGCTGATTCTTGCTGGAGCGTTCGGATACATCTGGCCTCCGATCCAAGAAGGAATCAACAACCTAGGACAATGGATAACAGGAGCTGGAGCAGTTGGAGCAGGAATCTACGGATTCTTAAACCGTATGTTGATTCCGCTGGGGCTGCACCACGTGTTAAACAGCTTAGTATGGTTCGTATTTGGAGAGTACAACGGGGCAACGGGTGACCTGAACCGATTCTTCGCTGGTGATCCAAATGCCGGAACATTTATGACTGGTTTCTTCCCGGTGATGATGTTTGGGATTCCAGCTGCGGCTGTCGCGATGATTGCGGCTGCTAAAAAGGATAAAAGAAAAACCGTTACAGGGATGCTGATCGGTCTAGGATTCACCTCATTCCTAACAGGTATAACAGAACCGATCGAGTTTCTGTTCATGTTCATCGCGCCCGTGCTTTATGGGATTCATGCGGTATTAACCGGTATTTCCTTGGCGCTTACAACAGCACTTGGAATCCATCACGGATTCGGATTCTCGGCAGGAGCACTCGATTATTTCCTTAACTTTGGAATCGCCCAGAAACCAGGATTATTAGCAGTAGTTGGATTTGCATATGCTATTATATATTTCGTTATTTTCTACTTCGTGATCAAGAAGTTTGATATAAAAACACCTGGCCGTGAAGATGATTCTGCAGAGATAACAACTGATGCTAACGAAGACCAGAAAGACGGACTAGCTTCTCAATATCTGAATGCGTTAGGCGGAAAAGAGAACCTCCTCAACATCGACAACTGTGTGACACGTCTTCGTCTGAAAGTAAAAGATACGAAAGAAGTAGATGAAGCTCAGCTGAAGCGATTAGGAGCAAGAGGCATCATCAAGCTGAACAGCACTGATCTTCAAGTGGTCGTGGGGACACAGGTAGAGAGTTTGGCGAATGATTTAAAGAAATTATA
This sequence comes from Fictibacillus nanhaiensis, assembly GCF_023715445.1. Lineage (GTDB taxonomy): Bacteria > Bacillota > Bacilli > Bacillales > Fictibacillaceae > Fictibacillus > Fictibacillus nanhaiensis_D. The sequence goes on along the minus strand of NZ_JAMBOD010000001.1, from coordinate 390,810 downwards.
AATTGATAAATAAAAGGAGAGAACCCATATGTGACGGGTTCTTTTTTTCTTCAAGAAGGAGATATGCTCTTTTTATTGAAGTAAAGGGCACAAGTTTGAAATAAGATATATATTCTTTTTATAAATCGAGCCCTATTCTTGATAGAGAAGGGAGTACCCTTTACTAAAATTAAAGTTTAAATAGAAGGTTATTGAGACAGTAGATAAGAATCTGTACTTTATACTGTAAGTAGATTACATATGGATAGGGGGAATTTAACATGAAGGTTATTGGTCTTATGGGTGGAATGAGTTGGGAATCTTCTGTTGAGTATTATCGAATTATTAACGAAGATGTAAAAAGGAGATTAGGGGGATTACATTCTGCGAAATGCCTTTTATACAGCGTTGACTTTGCAGAAATTGAGCGTTATCAGTCAGATGATGATTGGAAACAAGCAGGTGAAGCATTGGGGGATGTTGCACATTCTTTAGAAAAAGGAGGTGCGGATTTCCTGGTTATTTGTACCAATACCATGCATAAGGTAATAGGTGAAATACAGAAAAAAATTAGCATACCAATTTTACATATTGCAGATGCAACAGCTCATCAAATTAAAGAACAAGGAATAAACTCTGTGGGATTACTTGGTACAAGATATACAATGGAGCAAGATTTTTATAAATCACGTTTAGAGTCTAATGATATCAAGGTAATGGTACCAAAAGATGAGGAACGAGAAATTGTAAATATGATTATTTACGAAGAGTTATGTTTAGGTAAGGTTCAAGCAGCATCAAGGGATTTTTATAAGAAGGTTATCCATGGACTAATCAGAGATGGAGCTGAAGGAATTATATTAGGTTGTACAGAAATTGGATTATTGATCAAACCTGAGGATGTTAATGTTCCGCTTTTTGACACAACAAATATACATGCTCTTGAAGCAGTAAATATTTCTTTAAAGAAGTAGATATGTGCTAATTAAACCCTGTGCTATGTTTTTCAATTGTCTATAAAAGGAGACACAGAAATGGAGTATAGGATCGAGAATGTAAATTTTGAATTAAGAGTTATAGGTAAAAGTAAGCCAGTAAAAACAAACAGCGCATTTAAGAGTATTCCTACACTCTGGAGTAAAGCCAAAAAAGAGGGGTTTATGCAAGAATTAATAGATAGGTCTTGGGAGAACCCGAAGTGCTTACTCGAAGGAATATTAGGTGTATGTGGAAATGAAGCAGCCATTACTGATGAAGAATTCAATTATTTTATGGGTGTACGGTATGATGGGAACCTCCTGAAGAGATGGAAACTCTGATTATTCCGCCAAGTATTGAACTTGCGAATTTACCATGTATTGAATGTTATTATGGACCAGGGCATAAACCCCGGCATGAATTATGGGTACCCATTATTACTAAATAAATCTTCGGTAAACAGGTGCATTTTGAATTAAAGGGTTCTTTTCTCCAAGATTCATTTGTCAACGAACCCTTATATATTAAAGAAAAATCGCAACGAATTACGCTGCGATTTTTGTATGTGTTAATTAGGCTGTTAATTGATATTTTCTTCGTAAATAAACAGTCAAGTTAGGGCTCTTTATGTAGTATGAAATTAAACGAAAGAGTTAATATGTTTCACCATGATCATAATTTAATTGCCAATGAATGCCGAATTTATCTGTAACTTGGCCGTAAAGCTTGCTCCAGAACGTTTCCTGAAGTTCCATCACGACTTTTCCGCCTTCTTTTAATCCTTCGTATATAGATTTTATTTGATCGATGTCTTTATTAACAATGGCAAGGGTTACGTTGTTTCCTTCTACAAACGGCGTGCCCGGAAATGTATCTGAAAACATAACATTGCTTCCATCAATGTTTAAACGGGTGTGCATAACTAGATCTTTCGCCTCTTCTGGAAGTTCGTAATTTGGGTTAGGCGGTGCTTCTCTAAACGTCATTATCTGCGGTTTTTCTGTCTTAAATACTTCTGCGTAAAATTCTACAGCTTCACGGCAATTCCCATTGAAATTAAGGTAAACATCTACTGACATTGCTTTCACTCCTCATTTAATTTTACTAACGTCTGATTCCATAATATTTTACCATTGACTTGTACAATATCTCCATAAGTCGAATGGAATATTAGGAAAAAAGAAAAAAAACATGATTAGACTTGGACATTACGAGGAAGTCCTTGTTTCTTTACGAACAAATATTCGTTAAAATAGAGAATGAGGTGAGAACCATGTTTCGAAAAAAATCCATTCAGCAAGTTATGGAAGTTTTGCGTGAGCCTGACATATCCAAACAAATTGTACATTGGAAGACGATAGAACCACGAGAAGCGATTTCCGTTCCTCTTCCAGATTCCTTGCATCCTACTATTCAATCTGCTCTTCAAAAAAGAGGGATTTCTTCATTATATATACATCAGTTATCAGCTTATGAGGCAGCATTGCGACAAGAGAGCTTTGTAGCCGTTACACCGACTGCTTCGGGCAAGACGCTTTGTTACAACTTGCCTGTTTTACAGGAGATTGCTAACAATCCGGAAGCAAGAGCCCTATATCTTTTTCCGACAAAAGCACTTGCTCAAGATCAAAAATCAGAGATCAATGAACTGATTGATGAGATGGGATTAGATATTAAAAGCTATACGTATGATGGCGATACCCCGGCTAATATTCGTCAAGTTGTAAGAAAGGCTGGAAACATCGTTATGACGAATCCAGATATGCTGCATGCCGCTGTATTGCCGCATCATACGAAATGGGTAGCTTTATTTGAGAGCTTAAAGTATGTGGTCATTGATGAACTTCATACATATAGAGGCGTTTTTGGCAGTCATGTCGCGAATGTTATCAGGCGTTTACAGCGAATTTGTAATTTTTATGGAAGCGATCCTATTTTTATTTGCACTTCTGCAACAATTGCTAATCCAAAGGAGCTGGCTGAGCAGCTTACTGGGAACCCTGTGACGTTGATTGATAACAATGGTGCACCAGCTGGTCGGAAGCATTTCTTATTTTATAATCCGCCTGTCGTTAATAAGCCTCTTAACGTAAGACGAAGTGCAACACTTGAAGCTCGTAATTTAGCTAGGCTCTTTTTAGAGAATCACATTCAGACCATTGTTTTTGCAAGAAGCCGTGTAAGGGTGGAGATTCTGCTTACATACTTGCAGGAGCTTGTGAAAAAAGAATTTGGAACAAAGTCGATTCAAGGTTATAGAGGCGGCTATCTTCCTAAACAGCGGCGTGCAATCGAAAAAGGCCTTCGAAACGGCGAGATTATGGGTGTTGTGTCAACAAACGCACTTGAACTGGGTGTTGATATCGGTCAATTGCATGCTTGTATCTTAACGGGATATCCTGGTTCGATCGCAAGTGCCTGGCAGCAGGCTGGCCGGGCAGGCCGGCGCCAGGATGAAAGTGTGGTCATCATGGTCGCATCTTCATCACCACTCGATCAGTATGTGATTCAAAACCCTGATTACTTTTTTGAGCGGTCTCCAGAATCTGCGCGAATGAATCCTGATAATCTGATCATTTTAGTGGACCATTTAAAATGTGCTGCTTATGAACTGCCGTTTCAGGAAAATGAAAAGTTTGGAAATCAAGAAATAGAAGATGTCCTAGAGTTTTTAGTCGATGAACAAGTCCTTCATAAAAGAGGGAAGCATTTCTACTGGATGAACGATTCGTTTCCCGCACACAACGTTAGCCTGCGTTCAGCATCCCAGGAAAACGTCGTAATTATCGATCAATCTAATGTGGCAGATGTTAAAGTAATCGGGGAGATGGATCGTTTCAGTTCCATGACCCTACTCCATGAAGAAGCCATCTATCTGCATCAAGGGACTCAATATCAAGTTGAGAAACTGGATTATGAGGAAAAGAAGGCATACGTCCGTGAAGTAGATGTTGATTATTTTACCGATGCAAACCTTGCCGTTTCGTTAAATGTATTAGAAGTGGATAAAGAAGCAAAAAGTGAGCAAAATGCGAGAGCATATGGTGATGTTATGGTGGTTGCAAAAACGACGATCTTTAAGAAAATCAAATTTGAAACACATGATAACATCGGTTCAGGACCTATCCATTTACCTGAAGAAGAACTTCATACGTCCGCAACCTGGCTGACTTTTCATTATGAAAATCTTTCAGAGGAAAAATTAGAAGCGGGATTATTGGGTATTGCACACGTTTTACGTCATGTTGCACCGCTTTTTGTTATGTGTGATGCGAATGACCTGCATGTTGTTCCTCAAGTAAAAGCAGTCCACAATCAGCAGCCGACGATTTTTATTTACGATCGTTACCCGGGTGGTATTGGATTAAGCGAAAAGGTTTATGGTTCCTGGGATACAGTTTTAGATCAGGCACTTTCTATGATTGAAAAATGTCCTTGTGAAAAAGGATGCCCTTCTTGTACAGGAACACTGGAAGAAGGCAACAACAGTAAAGCATTAGCTGTAAAATTAATTGCTCAAATTAAAGGAGTGCCACATCATGTCGATTCAAAATAAATTGAAACGGCTAAAAAAGCATATGGTGAATCCTGTTTCGACAGAAGCAGTTCCTCCTCAGTCGACAACTCAAAAGGAATACGACAAAACCATCGATCATGCTGAATATTGGGAGAAGCTCGGAGCTGTTCCTTACTTTTTCGAAGATGATTATTGCATTATCCGGAAAGTGGAATATCCGCTTGATCAAATGTGGGGAAGGTACCGGTTTTCAGAAGTCAGGGATGCTGTTTCAAGATGGCAGGATGTAAAAGCTGATCATCCGCTTCATGCAAAAGATCTTGATGCATCACAGCTGTTTTTCTTTGATACAGAAACGACAGGCTTAAGCGGAGGTGCCGGAAATACGATCTTTATGCTTGGGATGAGTCAGATCAAAGAGGATCATGTCCTTGTTAATCAGTTCTTCTTGCCCGGTCCAGGTTCTGAAGTAGCGTTATACCATTACTTTTTAAATCATGTAAAAGAACTGCGCAACCTTGTGACGTATAACGGTAAATCATTCGACTGGCCTCAGGTTAAGACTCGTCATACATTAATTCGTGATTATGTTCCTTCCTTACCGGAGTTTGGCCATTTTGATCTTTTGCATGGAGCTAGACGGTTATGGAAAGATTCTCTGCCAGCAGTCAAACTTTCAGTAGTGGAAAAAGAAATCCTTGGAGTGAACAGAATCCATGATACTCCCGGTTATTTAGCACCTATGCTTTATTTCCAATATTGCAAGGAGGGAAATCCATCTTTGCTAGAAGGCGTTTTTCAGCATAACGAGTGGGATGTATTATCTTTAATAACGCTTTATACGCATATGTCACGCGTCATTCAGGGTAATGGCCTCCGTACGGAAAGAGAGATCTTTGAAGCTGCTCGCTGGTTTGAATCTCTTAATGAACATGAGCGTGCCATTTCATTTTATAATGAAGTACTTCAAACAGGATCCTCACTTCATTATCAGTCTAAGAAATCTTTATCATTGCTTTATAAAAAACATAATCAAATAAATACAGCCGTCCAATATTGGCACGAACTGATTAAGGAAAACGATCTGGACGAAGAACCTGCGATCGAACTCTCTAAATACTACGAGCATTCCATAAAGGATTATGAAAAAGCATTATATTACGCAGTTAAAGCCCACACGATTTGGAAGGGCAAAAAAAGACTGCTGAAGAGGAAAGAAGAGCAGGAAAGACAGATATTTGCAAAAAGAATCGAACGATTGGAACAGCGAATCATCCAATATTCGTAAAAATTCGTCAAATTTATGAATTTATTCAAAATATCTCTTCTCAATCGTCCGTGTTTTTTGTAGAATAAGAGAGGACATGAAAATGTTCCTGAGAAAATAAATTTCCCCTCTATTTTATTCCCCGGGTAAGCGCAAAATACGCCAAAATACCTGATGTTTCAACGTGTTTTTCGTCAATAATCTTTTTGTTTCGATTGTTTTCGCAAAATAACCGGAAATGAAAGAGGGAAATGATATATTTTTAGGCATGGAGAGATGGTAAGTGAAGCAGTGGATTGTTGTTCTTTTCTTTGTAATCGTTGGGTTAACGGTCATGATTGGCAATCAAATCAGTCATACAACACAAAACTTTTAATGGGAAAACCCGGCTATAAGAAAAAGCCGGGTGTTTTTCATTAACAGGGGGTTTTTTTAAATGCTTCAAACACTGCTTGTCAGTGGTTACAAAGCTCATGAACTAGGGATTTTTAGTGACAATCATGAAGGGGTATACTACATAAAGAAAGCACTTCAGCAAAGAATTACGGCATTGCTCGATGAAGGTTTAGAATGGGTAATAATTAGCGGCCAGCCTGGAGTTGAAATGTGGACAGCGGATGTGGTCTTCGAGCTGCAGCTGGAATATCCGGATTTGAAACTGGCTGTCCTAACCCCGTTTTTAGATCAGGAAACCCGGTGGAAAGAGAATATACAGGAGAAATATCAAGAAATTCTCAGCAATGCCGATTTCGTGGATTCAGTAAGCCGGAAACCTTATGAGAGTCCGCAGCAGCTAAGGGTGAAAAATCAGTTTCTCGTCCAAAAAAGCGATGCAATTTTACTTCTTTACGACGAAGAAAAGGATGGGTCACCGAAGTATTATTTAGATGCCGCCAAGCAAAAGCAGGAAATGGACAATTCATACGAAATATTTTATATTACACCTTATGATTTGGATGTACTTGTCCAGGAAGAACAATGGAATCGTAACGAGTAAAAAGGATTAAAGAGAAAGAAATTGACATTTACGTCATGTAGTGAAAAAATAAATTTAGAATCTTTGTGTGAGGTGATTCACATGAGTGAACAGCGTTTTCATTTAACAGCAAAAGAAATATTGGAAAAAGACTTTAAACAAGGCTTTCGTGGCTACGATCAGGACGAAGTGGATAAGTTCTTAGATTTAATCATTAAGGACTATGAAAACTTCCAGAAGGAATATGACGCAGTCGTTCAGGAGAACAACCGTTTACGACGCGAAATGCAAAGTTCATCTGATCAGCCGACTCGCAGAATGCCTGCGGTAACATCAAGCACGACAAACTCAGATATTCTTCAGCGTTTGTCCAACTTGGAAAAACATGTTTTTGGCAGCAAATTATACGATTGATTCCAGTTATTATCCATTTGTTTTTATCATTCCAGCATGCTATAATGAATCTTGCTTTTAAAAAACTAAATCAATAACGTTCGGGTAATCGCTGGACCTAATTTTTTAGGTTTAGAGGAAAGTCCATGCTCGCACGGATCTGAGATGACCGTAATGATCGTGCCTGGCCAAAAAATAAGCCAGGGTAGCTTGGTTTGCTCTATGAGCTTACTGGGCTAACGGCAGGGAAAGCACCTAAGTCCTCTGGATATGGTGTTAATACCTTGAAAGTGCCACAGTGACGTAGTCCCAAGGGAAACCGAGGGAGTGGAACGCGGTAAACCCCACGAGCGAGAAACCCAAATTATGGTAGGGGAGTTTCCCAATTCGGAACTGAACGAATGGGAGAACAAAAAGCCAAGGCTTTTTGTAGATAGATGATTACCACCGGTGTACGAGGCAGCCAGCCGCTTGTAGTACTAAGGAACAGAACATGGCTTACAGAACGTTATTGGTACCTAATTAAAGCTGAATGAGGGCCCCGTTATCGGGGCTTTTTCTATTTACATAAAAAAGAACAGGGTATACTGATAAAAGACAATTAAATGCAAGGATAAAGGAGTTGCGGATATGACTAAATTAAGGCTGATTGCAACGGCTGCAATGGGACTTGAAGCCCTTGTGGCAAACGAGGTGCGGGCGTTAGGTTTTGAAAACGTACAAGTAGAAAATGGAAAAGTCTATTTTGATGGCGATGAAAAGTCGCTCGTTAAAGCAAACTTGTGGCTAAGAACAGCTGACCGGGTAAAGCTGGTTGTCGGAGAGTTTAGAGCTGAAACGTTTGACGAACTATTCGAAAAGACAAAAGCGCTTCCATGGGCAGATTATATTCCGGAAGACGGAGAATTTCCTGTTATCGGCCGCTCAGTAAAATCGAAGCTTTTTTCAGTGTCTGACTGTCAAGCAATCGTTAAAAAAGCCGTAGTAGATAACTTAAAAACTGAGTACAACCGTAAAACATGGTTCCCAGAAGATGGGGCTTTGTACCGTATTGAAGTCGCCATTCACAAGGACATTGCGACGCTGACGATCGATACGAGCGGAACAGGTTTGCATAAACGCGGATATCGTGAATTGCATTCAGGTGCCCCGATTAAGGAAACAATGGCTGCTGCTCTTATTATGCTAACAAACTGGACACCTGATAAACCATTTGTGGATCCATTCTGTGGTTCAGGTACACTGCCAATTGAAGCGGCAATGATCGGACAAAACATTGCACCTGGGCTTAACAGGGAATTTGCTTCTGAAAAATGGGACTGGATCGATAAAAAAGTGTGGTATGATGCAGTTGGAGAAGCACAGGATGTAGCAAAGTATGATCTTCCACTCGACATCCAAGGTTCTGATATCGACCATAAAATGATTGAACTTTCCATAAACAATGCAAATGAAGCAGGTTTTGAAGATTTTATAACGTTTAAGCAAATGCAAGTGCGTGACTTTACTACAAGAAAAGAATATGGGTGTCTCGTTACAAACCCTCCATACGGAGAGCGTCTGGGTGAAAGAGAAGAAGTAGCTCAGATGTACCGTGATCTTGGTGATGCCATGAGACCATATGATACGTGGAGTGTGTATGTAATAACTTCTAACGAAAAGTTTGAAGAGTATTATAGCAGAAGTGCTACAAAGAAACGTAAGCTATATAACGGTGATTTGAAGACTGATTATTATCAGTTCTTTGGAAAGAGACCGCCTAGACAACAGCAATCATAATGTCTTATCTGTTACTCAAACTTGTCGGCTTTTGTCGTGAAGTGTAAACTCGTGGATAATCGACTGGAATTCGTGGATTGAGGAGCAAAACTCGTGGATTGAAGCCAAAAATTTTTGGATTCATCCTGCAAACTTTCGGATTCCTTTGTAAAAATATAAATCACGTAAGGCTAGCTCATGCTGAGCTAGCCTTTTCTATTGGAAACTAAGGGGTTTCTTAAGATGATCAAATATAATTTCACGTACCGTATATATTTTATTAAATTTTTATTAGATTTCACAAAAAATCACAGTATTCTAAGCAATACTGGGTCGGTGTGAAATTTCTAGAAGGTCCTTTTCATTATTGAAAAGCCATTTGCTGATTTTTTTACGAGATGTGCTGAAACATTGAGATATGAATGCTATATACAGTTATAAGAGGTTTAAATACATTTAGACCCTGTACATACTATGTTTAAATTCATTAAAGGCAGGTTTTTAGTATGTACACTCATTTTAGTCATTTAAATAGTATCAGAAAAGCATTCCAAAGCATCTACCCTCATCTAGGGGATCATCATAAAGAAGAGATTCACCAGCTGCTTCATCAATCGATCGGTCATGTTACCAATATTGATCCTTCGTTTGCCCCATATGCGGAAATGTTTAAAGAGGATTTTTAATAAAAATAAAAACTGACCAGCAGGACTTTTTTATTGCGTCACGAATTCCTATAACGGTATGTTTTTTATGAAGACGTGAAGGGATGGATATTATTATGACGCAAACTAAAGTGAACGTTGAAAAAGAGTTTTTAGAGTATGTGAAGAAAATGGTACATGTGAATGAAGCGATCGGTCTTATGTATTGGGACCTGCGTACAGGAGCACCTAAAAAAGGAGTAGAACAGCGCTCTGAAGTAATCGGGACATTATCTTCCGATGTGTTTGCTATGTCTACTTCTGATGAAATGAAAAACTTTATTGAAGAGCTTTCTAAGCCAGAAGTTCAAGACACTTTATCAGACGTTACGAAAAAGACGCTTGAAGAAGTGAAGAAGGATTTTGAGCGCAACGCTAAGATTCCTCCTGCAGAATTCAAAGAGTATGTTATTTTGCAATCGAAAGCGGAAAATATTTGGGAAGAAGCGAAGAGCAAATCCGACTTCTCTCTATTCCAGCCTTACTTAGAAAAACTTGTTGAATTCAACAAGAAGTTTATCGGCTATTGGGGATATGAAGGCAACAAATACAACACGCTTCTCGATATGTACGAGCCAGGTGTTACGGTTGAGATTTTAGATGAAACGTTTTCAAAACTGCGCGACCGTATCGTTCCGCTTCTTCAAAAAGTAACAGAAGCAGGTCAGCCTGAAACGAAATTCTTGTTTGACCACTTCCCGAAAGACAAGCAAAAAGAATTCAGTCTGCATGTCTTAAAAGACATGGGCTATGATTTCGATTCTGGCCGCTTGGATGAGACGGTTCATCCATTTGCGATCGGCTTGAACCCTGGAGATGTGCGTGTAACGACGAAGTACATGGAGAATGATTTCCGTACAGCTGTTTTCGGTACTATCCATGAAGGCGGACACGCCCTTTACGAACAAAATATTTCAGAAGAGCTTGTAGGAACACCATTATGTTCAGGAACCTCAATGGGGATTCATGAATCACAATCGTTGTTCTGGGAAAACTTCGTTGGCCGTCACTTCGGATTCTGGAAGAACCATTATTCAACATTGAAGGATGTGTCAGGCGCACAGTTCAACGATGTTGAGCTGGAAGATTTTTATCGTTCGATCAACGTTGTAGAACCTTCTCTCATTCGTATTGAAGCTGATGAAATGACATATCCGCTACATGTTATCGTTCGTTATGAGATTGAAAAAGGCTTATTTAACGATGAGATTGAGGTAAAAGACCTGCCTCGTATCTGGAACGAGAAGATGCAGGAATATATCGGAGTAACTCCGAAAAATGATGCTGAAGGTGTTCTTCAAGACGTACACTGGTCAGGAGGAAGCTTTGGATACTTCCCTTCATATGCATTAGGGTACATTTATGCAGCACAGCTAAAAAATGCGATGGTAAAAGATATTCCAGACTTTGATGCACTTGTTGAAGCTGGAAACCTTCTTCCGATCAAAGAATGGTTAACAAAGAACGTTCATCAATACGGGAAGATGAAAAAGCCGATCGAAATTCTAAAAGATGTAACGGGTGAAGGTCTTAACCCAGATCATCTGATCGCTTATTTTGAGAAAAAATATAGCGACATCTATCGGTTAAACGGATAATTAACTCAAGAGCCGGCTCTCGTGAACAATCCGAGCATGCCGGCTTTTTAGATGAAAAGGTTTCATTTTTAATGATTTTGTCTAAAATCTAAATAAAAATGATATTGGGAGGAAGAAATAATGGGAGCTGCTACGAAAGAGGATATTAAGAACCTTTTAAAAATGAGAAAACGCATTGCTGTAGTCGGTCTATCCGATCAGCCGTTCCGTACATCATATATGGTTTCAGAATATATGCAGAATGCTGGATATGAAATTATTCCCGTAAATCCTAATGTTACAGAAGTTTTAGGACAAAAAGCGTATGCAACGCTTGAAGACATTGAAGGACAAGTTGATATCGTCAATGTGTTCAGACGCAGTGAATACCTGCCTGAAGTTGCACGTTCTGCCGCAAATATCAAAGCTGGTTTCTTCTGGGCACAGCTCGGTTTATACAATGCAGAAGCAGAAGAGATTTTGCAAAGTGCGACGATTCCTTATATTATGGATAAGTGCATTAAAGTGGAACATGCTATGATACGGTAGTAATGAACCACCCGCCACATACGGGTGGTTTTCCCATGCTTGTCTATATTCTCTACAAGGAACTAAAAAAAGAAACTCTTTTGAACTAAAGGTTTTTGTTCTTTAACCGAGAAATAAGAGGAGAATATACGGACAAAGGTAGTATAGAAACAAACGTTCTGCTATGATAGTAATACTGCAGCAACGTGAAAGGAGCAACACATTTTGGCAAGTAAATCATTATTTGACTACAACGATGATGCCATACAGGTGCTCGAGGGGTTAGAGGCCGTTCGTAAGCGACCTGGTATGTATATCGGCAGTACAGATGCCAGAGGTTTGCATCACCTCGTATATGAAATTGTAGATAACGCCGTTGATGAAGCTTTAGGCGGATTCGGTGATTACATACATGTGAAAATTCATAAAGATAACAGCATTTCTGTTGCAGATGACGGACGTGGAATGCCTACAGGTATGCATAAGCTTGGAAAGCCGACTCCTGAGATCATCTTCACCGTTTTACACGCCGGCGGTAAGTTCGGACAAGGCGGGTACAAAACATCAGGAGGACTTCATGGTGTAGGTGCGTCTGTTGTGAACGCTCTTTCTGAATGGCTTGAAGTAACCATCCACCGTGACGGAAAAACATACAGACAGCGTTTTGAAGATGGCGGAAAGCCTGTAACGACCCTTGAAGTAATCGGAAATACACGTAAAACAGGTACGACGGTTCATTTCAAACCAGACCGTACGATGTTTTCAACGATTAATTATAATTACGAAACACTTAGCGAACGTCTAAGAGAAGCTGCGTTCCTTTTAAAAGGAATCAAGATCGTTCTGGAAGATGCACGGAATGGCGAAAAAGAAGAGTTTCAGTTTGAGACTGGCCTTGAGGCATTCGTACAATATTTGAATGAAGATAAAGATACACTTCACCCAGTTGTTAGTTTTGAAGGAACGCAAAATGAGATCGAAGTCGATTTTGCTTTTCAATACAATGACGGTTATGCCGAAAATGTTCTGTCTTTCGTTAACAATGTTCGTACAAAAGACGGCGGAACACATGAGTCCGGTGCGAAAACGGCAATTACGCGAAGCATTAACGAATATGCCCGCAAAACAAACCTGTTAAAAGAAAAAGATAAGAACCTGGACGGCTCTGATATCCGAGAAGGATTAACAGCTGTGGTATCTGTCCGCATCCCAGAAGAATTTCTTCAGTTTGAAGGACAAACAAAGAGCAAATTAGGTACGAGTGAAGCACGATCTTCAGTAGATGCAGTTGTGGCAGGAAAGCTCGCTTATTTCCTTGAGGAGAATCCTGCAATTAGTGAAATGCTAATCCGTAAAAGTATCAAAGCTGCCCAAGCTCGTGAAGCAGCTCGTAAAGCACGTGAAGATGCCCGTAACGGGAAGAAGAACAAGCGTAAGGATTCCATGCTGAGCGGGAAGTTAACTCCTGCCACTTCTAAAAATCCTGAGCGCAATGAACTGTACCTTGTAGAGGGTGACTCTGCGGGTGGTTCTGCAAAACAAGGACGAGACCGAAAATTCCAAGCGATCTTACCGCTTCGTGGTAAAGTAATCAACACGGAAAAAGCAAAGCTTGCAGATATATTTAAAAACGAAGAGATCAACACGATCATCCATGCAATCGGTGCTGGAGTTGGTTCTGATTTTACGTTAAAAGATGTGAACTACGACAAGATCATTATCATGACCGATGCCGATACAGATGGTGCACATATTCAAGTATTGCTTCTAACGTTCTTCTACCGTTACATGAAGCCGCTTATCGAGGAAGGAAAAGTATTTATTGCACTGCCTCCTCTTTATAAAGTGAGCAAGGGAACTGGTAAAAAAGAAGTGATCGAGTATGCATGGGATGAAGATGAACTAAAAGCAGCACAGAAAAAAGTAGGTAAAGGCTACATCATTCAGCGTTATAAAGGGCTTGGAGAGATGAATGCGGATCAGCTATGGGAAACCACAATGGATCCTGATACACGTACACTGATCCGAGTTCGTATCGATGACGCAGCTAGAGCCGAAAAACGCGTTTCCGTACTAATGGGAGACAAAGTTGAACCACGCCGAAAGTGGATTGAAGAACATGTGGCGTTTGGCTTAAACGAAGAAACGAACATACTAGATAACGAGAACTTGTCTGCATTCTGAGGAGGTTTAAAGATTGTCACTGCTTGAGAAATTTAGAGAGCTGCCGTTAGAAGACGTAATCGGCGACCGCTTCGGAAGGTATAGTAAATACATTATTCAGGAGCGTGCATTACCTGATGCAAGAGATGGACTAAAACCCGTACAGCGCCGTATTTTATATGCAATGTACGCGGAAGGAAACACAAACGAAAAGCCATACAGAAAATCGGCTAAGACAGTCGGTAACGTAATCGGTAACTATCACCCGCATGGTGATTCTTCCGTTTATGAAGCTATGGTACGTATGAGTCAGGACTGGAAAGTAAGAAACGTTCTGATTCAGATGCACGGAAACAACGGCAGCATTGACGGTGATCCGGCAGCTGCCATGCGTTATACAGAAGCAAGGCTTTCTGCAATCGCATCTGAACTTTTAAGAGATATCGATAAAGAAACCGTTGAATTCGCACCAAACTTTGATGATACGACGGAAGAGCCGATCGTGCTGCCTTCTATGTATCCAAATTTGCTTGTTAACGGGTCAACGGGTATCTCGGCTGGTTATGCAACTGAAATCCCACCGCACCACCTTGGAGAAGTTATAGACGCAGTTACGATGCAGATCGATAACCCGGAAGTTTCACTCGATGAGCTCATGACGGTTATTAAAGGTCCTGATTTCCCGACTGGCGGAATCGTTCAAGGTGTAGATGGCATCAAGAAAGCTTTTGAAACAGGTAAAGGCCGGTTCATTATCCGTGCCAAGACAGAGATCGAGAGCTTAAAAGGCGGACGTCAGCAGATTGTCATCACAGAAGTTCCGTTTGAAGTGAACAAAGCGAATCTTGTAAAGCGAATGGACGAGCTTCGTTTAGATAAAAAAGTAGATGGTATCGCTGAGATTCGTGATGAGACGGACCGTACCGGTTTAAGAATCGTTATTGAACTACGTAAAGACGGTAATGCAGAAGGAGTATTGAATTTCTTTTTTAAAAATACCGATCTTCAAGTTTCGTATAACTACAACATGGTTGCGATCCATAACAAGACTCCGAAATTAATGGGTCTAAAGCATATTTTAAATGCGTACATTCAGCATCAGATCGAAGTTGTAACTCGACGTACGAAGTATGATCTTCGAAAAGCTGAGGAACGTTCACATATCGTTGAAGGTTTAATTAAAGCTATTTCAATCTTGGATGAAGTCATCGAGACGATCCGTGCTTCAAAAGATAAGCGTAACGCGAAAGACAATATCATCGAGAAGTTTCAGTTTACAGAACCACAGGCTGAAGCGATCGTTACGTTGCAGCTTTACCGTTTAACGAATACGGATATTACGACACTTCAGACCGAAGCAGAAGAACTCGAAAAGAAGATTACTTATCTGCGTTCTATATTAGATAGCGATAAGAAGCTATATAGCGTTATTAAAAAAGAACTTTCTGACGTGAAGAAGAAGTACGCCGATGATCGACGTACACAGATCGAAGCTGAGATTCAGGAAATTAAAATCGATATGGAAGTTATGATTCCGTCAGAAGACGTTATGGTTATGGTAACAGAAGACGGCTATATCAAACGTTCAAGTATCCGTTCTTACAGTGCCTCTAACGGCGAGCCGCCAGGCATGAAGGATACGGATTCACTGCTGCTCGTTTCTCAACTGAACACAACAGATACAATGTTGATGTTTACGAATAAAGGAAACTATATTTACCTTCCCGTCTATGAGATGCCAGAGATCCGCTGGAAGGACATGGGGCAGCATCTAGCGAGTATTGTCGGTTTAGATAAGGATGAGAAGCTGATTAAAGCATTCCCTGTCAAAGAGTTTAAGGAAGACCAATTCCTGATCTTCTTTACGAAGCAAGGAATGGCTAAGAAAACGGAACTCAGCCAATACAAAGCAACACGCTATAACCGTACATTGATGGCCGTTAAACTAAAAGGTGACGATGAATTAGTTGATGTGTCCTTAACGAACGGAAACCAAGATGTGTTTATCGCAACACACTTCGGATACGGCTTATGGTTCCATGAAGAAGAGATCAGCCTTGTTGGCCAGCGTGCAGCAGGGGTTAAAGGGATTAACTTAAAAGCTGGAGATCACTTAGTGAGCGGGTTTGCACTTCCGGAAAATCCGGAAACGGCCCAGATTATCGTTGCTACCCAGCGCGGGGCAATGAAAAAAATGAAGATTACTGAATTTGATAAAACATCTCGTGCAAAACGGGGACTCGTAATGGTAAGAGAATTAAAATCGACCCCTCACCGCATTGTCGGTATAAAACTTGTTACAGAAGATGAGAAAGAGTTCGTTCTTGAAACTGCAAGTGGTAAGCAAGAAACCATTACCTCAGCTAATTTCAAACCGGCAGACAGATACAACAATGGCTCATTTGTCGTAGACACAGGTGAAACAGGTGAAATTACAAGATTAAAGTCATTAATTTCAACAGATAGTTCCAAAGAGTAGCATATGCTGCTCTTTTTCTTCTTTCTATCAGAACATATAAGCAACTTAGAGAAAAGAGAGATACATAATGAAAAGCAATACACATCTATTAGGCGGTGTAGCAGCCGCTGCTTTATATAAAGTGGTTACTGACCTGCCGCCAGATACATTACATCATGAACTTACCTTTTTTGGAGCTGCTGTTTTAGGAAGTCTGTTACCAGACTTGTGCCATCCGGGTTCTTATCTTGGCAAGAAAACTAGTTTCCTATCAAAAACGATCTCTAAAACATTCGGACATCGTACGGTCACACACAGCTGGATCATGATTCTATTGGTGATGATGCTGCCAAACTGGATCGATTGGACATACGAAGAAAGTTTGAGTATGGGGTTAGTTGCAGGGGTAATCAGCCATATGCTGCTTGATGCCGCAACTTCCAGAGGCGTTCAGCTTTTTTATCCGCTGCCGGTTCGATTTCGCTTTCCTTTGTACACTAAAACAGGAACAAAGGCAGAGAATCATATAGCAACAGTTATCAGTTTACTAGCTTTTGTATTGATGATTCATCTTTATATTGTTCCCATATTTTAAAACCATAACTTAAAAAAGAGTTTAAATCCCTTCCTCAAAGGTAATACAACAATTGTATACACAAAATGAGGAGTGGTTAAGAATGGCTAAAATTGCAACGGTATTAGCAAACATGTTTGAAGATGTGGAATATACGGAACCGGCAAATGCTTTTAGAGAAGCGGGCCATGAAGTAACCGTTATTGGATCTGAAAAAGGTGCAACATTAGAAGGCAAACAGAAGGAAGCACAAGTGTCGACAAATGCAGCGATCTCTGAAGTTTCTCCTGAAGACTTTGACGCACTATTCATTCCAGGCGGCTTTTCGCCGGATATCTTACGTGGTGATGACAAGTTCGTTGAATTTACAAAGCATTTTGCAGATGAAGGCAAGCCAGTCCTCGCCATCTGTCATGGACCCCAGCTGTTAATCTCTGCAGAAGTTTTAGAAGGTAGAAACATCACAGGTTATAAATCCATTCATGTTGACCTAAAAAACGCCGGTGCAACAGTGAAAGATGAAGAAGTTGTCGTTTGCGGAGACAATCTGGTAACAAGCCGTCAGCCGGATGATATACCAGCGTTTATTAGAGAGTCGTTGAAGGTTTTAAATAAATAGAATAAGGATAACAAATAAACCACATAGACTTGGATCTGTGTGGTTTACTTATTTAGACCTTGATTAATAGGGTAGAGGTCGTGGGTTCGAATCCCTCTCAGATCACCATACATTTCATTAAATTTTAAGTCTGTAAACCTTGCAAGGGTTACAGACTTTTAGTTTGTTTTTGGTCAATTCCTTAAGTTATTTCGAAGAGTGAAATATGCTAACATTTTTCTACTAGACTGGTCAATGGCATCGTTTAATATATCAGCTGCTTCCTTATAGTCATTCGGCATTAAATAAGCATAATATTCTAACTTAATTTTAGCATTAGAATGCCCTAATCGATGTGATACTTTGACAAGATCTACACCTTTTGAAATAAGAATTGATGCATTGGCTGTGTCGGATATCGTGAAACCGAATTCGAGGGATTTTTTCTGTAGCAATTATCCTGTTCATCACTCGTAACACGTTCTGTGGATCTTGTATGGTGCCTGTCTCTTTACAAATCACCATCAAAATAAAGATTGCCAAACCGATCTTGCCACCAAATAAAAATTTCTCACGCCTGATTCCGGTTCTTGCCGGTATTGGCCCTTTATAAAATTGATAATCCTAGGTTACGCCTATTTGGGTTTTTCCCTTTGCGACATCCTGGCTAATGACCGGATCCAATCATTATTACTACTTAAGGTTCTATCTTTCCCGCAAGATACTTTAAATAGTTCACATTCTTTAAAACCTTTTCTTTTGAAAATCCGCATAATCAGCTACGATACGTAACAGTTCTATGCTTTTTCCAAAAAAAGCATAAATAAGTGCTAAAGAATCATCAATTCCAAAGAGAGCAAAAAGAATGACTTTTTTTCATCTCTTCCCCCCTCAAAACTAAATTTCAGATACAACTTGTATATGTTCATGATTAAAAAAAGGAAAACTTCCTACATTTTCATAAAGGTAAAAAGTTCTAGGTCTTTTAATAAGCCTTCTCTCTATTACGACTATAAAAACAACCCCATAATCGTCCGTATTATGGAAACGAACAATATGTAATTATTAAATGAAGTGGAATTTTTTAACTTACCGGGAGAGACAGTCTCATCCAATGTCTCGAGGGTCTCAACCTTACAATACTGTAAGGAAAATGAAAGGATAATCGATAAGTAAACCGACGGCAACATGATAGATTTATTATAGACAAAAGTTATCATGTTGATAGATATAATTACCATTGATTAATCATTTTAGCTAACTTATAATTTGTTTGTAACTTTATTTTTTTTAGTTTATGAATGGATAAAGGGTAATAAAGGATTTTTATTTGGATTATGATTTCTAAGCTAAAATTGCTATTTATATAGAGAAATATTAGGGGGGGGGCGGGACTTTGATCAATAAGATAATGATTTTATTATTTATTTCTATGTACGTGCTCGTATTTAACTCACAACCGGTTAGAGGAGATCTACTCGAGAAAAAAGACAATGTAAAAGTTGAGGTTGTGAAGACATCCTCTTTAACTTTAGAACAGAAACAAAAACAGAGTAATATGGAAAAAAACGTGTCAACTTCTATGGTTCCTAAAGCAACCCCAAAAATAACAAGCGGGGCCGTATATGCAAAGACAACTTCAGCAGTATATGGAATTCCTAAATCTTCTATAGTAGAAATTCTTTCAGACAGAGGTAACGGAAAATATTACTATATCAAATATAAGGGGAAGACATTCTACCTTACAAAAGGTTATTTATCCGTTCCGCCAAATCCTAAAACAGATAAATCAATAATGACCAACGAACAAGTCATTGCTTACATTAAATCAAGGAAGGTTACTTCTAAAACAGATTTTATGATTTTTACGGATATTAACAGGCAGAAGACGTACTTTATTCAGAAATACAGCTCAGGAGCGTATAAAGTTTTTAAAACCACATTAAGCGCTACCGGAAACAATGTTACCCCTACTATAAGGGGACAGTTTACGATCCAATCTAAGCGGCTCCACTTGAATAAAAAGGGTTCTGAGATTAATGCGATGTATGCCATGCAGATTACAGGAGCTTATTATTATCATAGTGTACTCACGAATAAATTCGATAAGATCAGTGATAATACGGTAGGAAGAAGAGCTTCACACGGTTGTATTAGAAACCCGATGGATGTTGCTAAATGGGCATATCAAACCATACCAATCGGAACCACTGTATTAATTGTATAGTGATACCATCTAGGGAAGACAAGCTGTTTTCTCTTTTTTATTCATGTGTAACTCCAGTTTCTCTA
Organism: Fictibacillus nanhaiensis; assembly: GCF_023715445.1. Classification (GTDB taxonomy): domain Bacteria; phylum Bacillota; class Bacilli; order Bacillales; family Fictibacillaceae; genus Fictibacillus; species Fictibacillus nanhaiensis_D. The sequence goes on along the minus strand of NZ_JAMBOD010000001.1, from coordinate 371,048 downwards.
ACTCAAAAATTGTGAAAATTATTCAAGAATTAGATCTTATCATTCTTGAAATATAAAAATCCAAATTATATGATTCAAAATAATTTCTTCGTGCATTAATACAGGTTCGGCATCGCTTTAAATTCAAAGATGTTGTAGTTTAATTTTTTTTTCAGTCTATAAAAAAAAAAGGAAGTAGTTTATAAAAATATTAGATCAAGAGGGGATATGGATTGGATAAAGAATTTGAAGAAACAATTGTTAAAACATTTTTTACTGAATTGTTGCATCTCTTTTTGAAATGGGTCCGATTGTTGAAAAACTACCTGAAAAATAAAATTGAAGCTTAGTTTCACACCAGGTGAAGAAGCTTTCTTTTATCCTTCCATTGAAACAATGACTGGAAGCGTCGTATAATTCCCTGATGTTTGTTCCTTCGCAAAAGAACAACGAGAAGGGGGCATTCCGTTTATTACATTTCATCTATTTTTTTTCAAGTAATAACTTCTTCAAATAACTGTCCTCTTGTTAAAAACCAAATGATTTTCAGCTCGTCATTTATAATTGGATGAACCCTGATATTCCTTAACATAGGAGTGTCTATTTTTTTGAGATGAATAGGGAAGCTGGAAAATTCCTTTATTATCCATTTAAATACTTAATCGATTCGATCAAAAATCCTGTATTGCTAATATTTCAGAATACTTATATTATTTTGTCTAGCATTAAAAAATTCATATGGAGGAGATATATCCTAGTTAAAGTAAAACCATGCAATTTTAGTAGAGGAACCATATAAAAAGTTGAGAGGAGTTCCCCCATTTTGAGAAATAGAGTTAGCGTATTGAATATTTCATTAGTTTTCCTATTATCTTTTATTCTCTTAATCAACCTTGTCCTTCCAATTAACACAATAGCACAAGGAAATCCCGTAGATATAAAGCCAGTGTCTATGGGTAAGAATGCTTTGGTTACCAATAAAGTAGATTCTAAACTAATCAAACAATTTAAGGATCAGAATCAGGTTACATTCATATTAAAGTTCAAAGAGCAGGTTGATACAAATCGTGTAGCGTTTGAGGCAGCAGAAAAGGCGAAGAAACAGAAACAAACAGCTGCAAGTACAAAACTTCAGGTCCGTTCTGCCGTTGTTTCAATATTACGAAATACTGCAATGGAGACTCAAGCTGGAGTGATTGATTATCTAGAGCAAGCAAAGCTAAATGGCGAAGTGAAAGATATCCAATCGTTCTATGTTGTAAATGCAATAGCTGTAACAGCAACAAAAGATGTGATGGACAAACTGGAAACATATCCGGAGGTAGCAAAAATTCTTCCGAATGAAACGCGGCAAATAATCACGCCGATCCAACCTAAGGTAAAAACGACCAATCTAAATTCATCAACGGTTGAATGGGGAGTTGAAAAAGTTGGAGCCCCTCAAGTATGGGATATGGGAATCGATGGAGCAGGAATCGTGGTAGCCAGTATTGATACAGGTGTTCAGTGGGAACATCCCGCTTTAATGGAAAAATACCGTGGATACAATCCAGCGAATCCAAATCAGGCAGATCATAAATTAAGCTGGTTTGATGCCGTCGATGGAAAAGAAGCTCCGTATGATGATTTAAAACATGGAACTCATACGGTTGGGACAATGGTTGGCTCAGAGTCTGATGGAAGTAACCAAATTGGTGTTGCCCCAGGTGCAAAATGGATCGCTGTTAAAGCATTCTCTGACCGCGGCGGTATGGATGTCGACTTGCTCGAAGCTGGAGAGTGGATATTGGCCCCAAAAGATGCTGAAGGTAATCCCCATCCCGAATTAGCTCCGGATGTCGTAAACAATTCCTGGGGGGGCGGGCCAGGTCTGGATGAATGGTACCGACCTATGGTACAAAACTGGAGGTCTGCCAATATCTTCCCAGTTTTTGCAGCTGGAAATGCCGGTTCTAATGGGGAAGGATGGGTTGCTTCTCCAGCGAACTATCCAGAATCTTTTGCAGTTGCGGCCACGGATGATCAGAATGCCTTGACGTGGTTCTCTTCCCGTGGACCAGCTCCATATGACGAAATGAAACCAGATGTATCAGCACCAGGTGTCGACATTCGTTCAGCTGTACCAACCAATGATTATGAACTGATGAGTGGTACATCAATGGCAACGCCACATATTACAGGTGTAGTTGCTTTATTAAAGCAAGCCAATGCATCACTGACGATTGACCAAATTGAAGAAATCCTCTTTGATACAGCCATCCCATTGACAGACTCAGAATTTTCATCCTCACCTAATTACGGTTATGGGCATGGGTTTGTTAATGGTTATAACGCAATAAAAACATTAAATAATGGAAATGGGAAGATTGAAGGTTTAGTCGTATATGATGGAAAAGATACAGCAAATCCAACCTACCAGCATACCTCTCCTGACTTTGTATATGACCAAGTTGTTTTACCAATAACAGTGGAAGTACAAGATAACATCAGTGTAGAGACAGTAGAAATTCAGTATTTAGTTGATCAACAATGGGAGACTATAAAAGCAGCAAGAACAGCTGGTGATTTTAGAAACGGGACGTATCAAGCTGTAGTTCCAGGTGAAGATATAAGGAAAGGTACATTTACGTATAAGTGGAAAATGGTTGATTATGGTCAAAATCAAGTAACTTCTTCCACCTATGATGTAGAAGTGAAGCCTGCGATTACGATTGGATATTTCCATGATTTAGAAACCGCTCCTGAAGGATGGTATTCAGAAGGATGGAATAACGATTGGGAATGGGGCAGCCCAGTAGCGGGACCTGGACAAGCTTATTCAGGACAAAAAGTATATGGAACCAATTTGGAGGGCCCTCACGCTGATAATTCGGATTCTTATCTCAATATGCCTCCTATCGACATTCCTGAAAGCGGAAATTCATATCTGCAATATAAGCAGTGGTATGATTTTAGTCCAGATGGAATCGAGGGTTCAACAGATTTCGGTGCGGTCCTAATCTCTACCGACCGCCAAAACTGGGAAATATTGACTAAAACAGAAGCTACTGAATTTGGTGAAAATGGAGTACCACTTGAGTACTATACAGATAATTGGGTTGATGCAGAAGTGAATCTTTCTGCTTACGCTGGAAAGCGGATTTATATCAGTTTCTATATGTTTACAATACAAACAGGATTTGATTGGGAACCTCATGATGGCTGGTACTTGGATGACATAGCATTAACTGATAAATCTCTAGTAGATAGTAAGGAAAAAAATATTGAAAAGACAACAGGAGTAATCCATACAAAAAAACAATCTAAAAATAGTGTATTAGCTCCGACGGCTACAATGGTTCAGAATACTTCTAGTCAACCTAATGTATTGCCAATCGGTGCAAAGGTAACGCTAGTAGACTCTGGATACTCAGTTGCAACTAATCCAGCAGATGGAAGGTTCTCCATGACACATAAGGCAGGGGAATTCACTCTTCGCGCTGAGGCATATGGTTTTCATTCCAAAAACCAAGCTGTTTCGATTCCAAAAGACGGAATCGTCGAAACAAACTTTAATCTTAAATCCTTAGGGAAAGGAACAGTAGAAGGGGTAGTCAAGGATCAAACGACAGGGAAACCAATATCAGATGCCATCATCTCTTTAGTAGAGGATGCCGCCATTACTCCTGTGAAAACGGATAGTAAAGGAAGATTTACACTTACAGCCTTTGAAGGTACCTATACGTTACATGTTTTCAAGAACAACTATGTTAATAATGATTACTCTATTACACTCCAGTCGAATAAGAAAACCAAACAGAATGTTCAATTGAAAAGATTTTTGGGAACTCCCGGAGAAATCGGCTATGATGATGGAACATCAGAAAGTTCATGGTTTTGGTACGGAGCTAAAAATGGCTTTGCGATTAGAATGTCATTGGAAGAAGGAGTCACTAAATCTTGGTTGACAGGCGGACTTTTTAAAGTTAATACTGAATTCTCTAGCCCGGGCTCAACTAGATTTCAAGTAGCTGTTTATGATTCCACCGGTGTTAACGGAGCTCCTGGTAAAAGAATCGCAGGTCCGTTTGAAGCAGCTGCGCGGACTGATGGGGAATGGACTCATGTCGACTTAACGGATAAAAACATTTTTGTCACTGAAGATTTCTATCTAGTCTATGTACAGCCTGAGGCTTCTTCCACAGGTACAATGCCAAGTCTCGAAAGTGATCAAAATAGCCCTTTCCATGACCGAAATTGGTTTCTGTATAATGGAACTTGGGAGCACAATACGGATCCACAATATGGAAACATGATGATTCGCGCGGTCATGAACAATGCGATCTCAGCACCTGTCATTGAAACACCGCAGGATAATACGTATACGGATCAAGATAAGGTTCTAGTAAAAGGGACAGCGATCCCTGCAAGCACTGTTACGATTCAAAGTAATGGCAAAAATGTAGGATCCGGCACCAGCAAACAGGACGGTACCTTCAATATCTCGATTAAATTGAAGAATGGATTGAATACGTTAACCGCCACAGCCTTGACGAAAGAAGGAAGTACAGATCCATCCTCACCAGTCACAATCATATTGGATCAAAAGAAACCGAAGTAAACTATCGATGTAATTAATGGTGGATCAGAAAAAGGTCAAGTGGTCACCGTTCGGGGCTTGGCAAAGATGATTACCTAGATAAGGTCATCATTAATGGAAAGGAAGCAGAAGTGGATTCAAAAGGCGCCTACATGCATCAAGCTGAAGTAAAAAGGGATACAATACTATTATCGTACAGACGACTGATAAAGCTAGAAACATAGAGTGAAAAACGATTTACGTTCGAGCCAAATAGATTGTTGTGCAGTTTGAATTCTATTAAGTCAATTTAGAAAGTTATAGTTTAATTTGGGACAGTTCACGCTTCTAAGAATAGGTGACTGTCTCTTTATTATTAGATTATTAGACTGTTTGAACTATTATATTATCTACTGTACTTTCGATGAAATTCATAATCTAAAATCCTTGTTACAGATTAAAAAAAGAATTTAATAGAATTTTTGTAAAATATTTTGAATAGTAAGTTATATGAGTTAAACTTTAAAATGGATTTACAGATATCTAAGGGGTGGGTGGGGAATATTGGAAATCAGGCAACTAGAACATTTTATGGCTCTTTGTGAAGAAATGCACTTTACAAAGACTGCTGAAAAACTAAGAATTGGACAACCTACTTTAAGCTACCAAATGAAAACATTAGAAGACGAACTTGGTGTTCGTTTATTTGATCGTTTAGGTAAGAAAATAGCAATTACAGAAGCTGGTAAAATTCTCCTTGAACACTGCAAAATGGTATTCGGGAATTTAGAAAGTGCTAAAGAACAAATAGAAGAGCTTCAAAATGTAAAAAGAGGAAAACTAGTAATCGGAACCTTGTCAGGAGATTTAAATCATATTGTGTCCTCGGTATTGTTAGAATTTCATTCCATATATCCAGATGTACAAATACAGATTTTCTCTTTAGATGATGTGGTTGAAAAGGTTATACAAAATGAATTTGATTTAGCCTTGACCCTTATGCCAGGAAAAGATGAAAGGTTAACAAATATTTCATTATACGAAGAAGAATTTTTCTTAGCTGTACGAAGGGATCATGTTTGGTCAGATAGAAATGCCATAGATTTTAAAGAGATTCAGCGCATACCTTTAATATTAAATCCTAAAGGTCATTGTTTTAGGCAATCACTTGATGCTGCGTGTAGTGCTGAAGGAATTCAAATCCAACCAATTATTGAATCAACTGATTCAAAGTCAATATTGAATCTAGTAAAGAAAGGGATAGGAGCTACTATTATATCTAATACACTTTTTTCTCTGGAAAATGAAGGGGTATTGAAGGCGATAAGGATTATGAATCCAGCTATTATTAGGGAAGTCACCATTGTGCACCATAAACATAAACACATTGGGACAGCCGCAAAAGGTTTTATTAAATTATTGATTTCACATGTGAATAGATGCAATATGCAATGTGGGAGTACTTTAATTTATTTATAGGTTTAAGAATATGGAAATTTTTATTACCCATCAAAATCCTATAACGGGTGATTAATTTTTTACAAGGTCCCGTTGCTCATCTTTTTATAATAACTATTGGTCCCGGTATTGAACTGGGATTATTTTATTATTTTTCTTTTAGGGGTATTAGAGGTAACATCAGGAAAATGGATATTATTTTTGAAGAAAAAGTTTCTGGAGCAACAAAAGGATCGTGAGCAACTTCAAAAAATGTTAGAGGATTTACAGGAAGGTGACATTATTTATGTTACGGACTTAACTCGGATCATTCGTAGTACACAGAATTTATTTGAATTAATCGATTACATACGAGGTAAAGAGGCAAGCTTAAAATCACTGAAGGACACATAGCTAGATTTATCAGAAGATAATCCATACAGCCAATTCTTAATTACTGTAATGGCTGGTGTTAACCAATTAGAGCGAGATCTTATTCGGATACGACAACGTGAAGGGATTGAATTGGCTAAGAAAGAAGGAAAGTTTATATGTCGATTAAAGAAGTATCATAAAAATCACGCAGGAATGAATTATGCGGTAAAGCTATACAAAGAAGGAAATATGACTGTAAATCAAATTTGTGAAATTACTAATGTATCTAGAGCTTCATTATATAGGAAATTATCAGAAGTGAATAATTAGATAATCTGTATTCCAATATGGGCAATATTTTTAAAGAAGAAAAGGAAATAATAGAATAGAAACTCCAAATAATTTAATTAACTGCCACGCTAGCTAAGAGCTTGCTAATAAGACTTCTGTTAAAAAAACAGCGAATTTTTTAGATGAGTGCTGCAGCTTTGTAAGGAAAGATCAATTAAATGAAAAATTAACTGAATGTAACTTTAAATAGGAGTGGGAATAGATGAAATGTATATCGATTTTAATAGCGGATGATGAAAAGGAGATTGCTGATCTGATTGCTATCCATTTAGGAAAAGAGGGTTACCATGTAATTAAAGTGTCTGATGGACTAGAAGCCCTTCATGTTATCCAGACACAATCGATTGATTTGCTGATCTTGGATATAATGATGCCGAAAATGGATGGATATGAAGTAACCCGTCACATTCGCGAACAGTATAATATGCCTATCATATTTTTAAGTGCTAAAACTTCTGATTTTGATAAGGTACATGGACTTGTGATTGGAGCAGATGATTATATGACTAAACCATTCACTCCCATTGAATTGGTAGCTCGCGTAAATGCTCAGTTAAGGCGCTTTACGACGTTGAATCAACCTAAGACGAATAAATCACACCTAGTATTTGGTGGACTAGTTATTTCTCCTGATCAACGTGCGGTTACTCTTTACGGTGAAAATATTGAGCTAACTCCCAAAGAGTTTGATATATTGTATTTACTAGCCAGTCATCCAAAGAAAGTTTATAGTGTGGAAAATATTTTTCTGCAGGTGTGGGGCGATGCATATTTTGTAGGTGGGAATACCGTTATGGTTCATATTCGTACATTACGAAAAAAACTTAAAGAAGATAAACAGAAAAACAAATTAATTAAAACTGTGTGGGGAGTCGGGTACACATTCAATGGTTAAAATCGTACGAAGTTTTCGCTCAAAGATGGTGCTATTATTTGGTTTAAGTATGATTTTTTCTGGAATTATAACGTTTATAGTCTTTAAATCACTCCAATTCTATTATCACTCGAATGTCCAGTATGGTGACCGACTGGAATATTATCGGAAAATTATGATCCAAATTGGCGACATTAACGTCTTTTTACTACTATTTATCCCGCTTTCGTTCATGTTCTTTTACTTACTCACGAAGCGATATTCTAGCTATTTTAACGAGATTTCAATCGGAATCCATTATCTCTCTCGGGGAGACTTTTCACATCAAATTCAAATCAAGTCAAATGATGAATTTCGAGATATTGCCCATGATATTAATTTGGCAAGTGAAAAATTGAAACAAGCTGTAGAAAGAGGAGATTTTTCGGAAAGCAGCAAGGATCAATTGGTCGTAAATCTAGCTCATGATTTGCGGACTCCGCTTACCTCTGTTTTAGGATATTTGGATTTGATCCTTACGGATGAGAGCTTGACAAAAGAACAAGTCAGACATTTTTTAACAATTTCCTTTACTAAATCTCAACGTTTAGAAAGGCTAATTGATGAATTATTCGAAATAACTAGAATGAATTATGGCATGCTTCCAGTTGAAAAAAAGAGAATAAATTTAACTGACCTGCTTAATCAATTAAGAGAAGAATTGTATCCTGTATTCAAAAAGAATCATTTGGTTGCTCGGATGGATAGTACACCCCATTTACCCATTTTTGGAGATGGAGAATTGTTAGCACGTGTGTTTGAAAATCTTCTAACCAATGCCATTCGTTATGGATATGAAGGACAGTATGTCGATATTAACGGCTTTATTGATGCAGATGAAGTGGTCGTTCAAGTTGTGAATTATGGAGATAGCATTCCTCCGGATGAACTCCCGCATCTCTTTGATATGTTCTATGCCGGTGACAAAGCACGAACGCATCAAGAAGGAAGCACTGGTCTTGGCTTGTTCATTGCGAAGAATATTGTAGAGCAGCATAATGGAACCATTACTGTTGAAAGCATTTTAATACGGACGATATTTGAGGTCCGTTTACCGCAGGAAAGTATATCAAATAGTCAAACTTAAATATAAATAAAGGATTTAAGAAAAATTTAATAATTACCCTACTCTTTTTTTAAATAGTTTCTCCTATCCTATAAGCAAGTAAGATCAAGGAGGAAACTGAAAATGAAGAAGTGGGGATTTTTTTTGTTTTTTATATTGTGTCTGGTATTTGCTGTCGATCCTATCACACCGTTGTTTCAAGATAAAGTAGAGTTTCAAAAAATTGATCAAAATCATCAAGGTAATTTAAATTTTCTAGGAACTTCTGAAAGTATCCAAAACAATGAGATTGCAACAGAACAGATCTATAAAGGAAATCTACTTTTGGTCAACAAAGAATATCCTGTCCACCAAGAGAGTATAAAATCGGATGTCGTAAATTTATTTACGCATAAAGAATTGATAAAAGGATACGGGTTGCTTAATAGTGATATTAAATTGTCAGAGGATGTCGCACTTAAATTTTCAGAGATGACAGCAGCTGCTGAAAAAGAAGGGGTTCATCATTTTATAATTAGTAGTGGATTTCGAGACTTTAATGAGCAAAGTGAACTTTACCAAGAAATGGGCTCTGACTATGCCTTGCCAGCAGGCTATAGCGAACACAATTTGGGTTTATCTATTGATGTAGGATCTACCCAAATGAAAATGAGTGAAGCACCTGAAGGAAAGTGGATAGAAAAAAATGCTTGGAAATACGGCTTTATTTTAAGGTATCCAAAGGATAAAACTGCTGTTACAGGTATTCAATATGAACCGTGGCATATCCGCTATGTTGGTTTACCTCACAGCGCGATTATGAAAGAAAAGAATTTCGCTCTAGAAGAATATATGGATTACCTAAAAGAAGAAAAAAACATTTCTACTAGTGTAAATGGGGAAAAATATGAGATCTTTTATTATCCTATTACTAAAAATACCACCATTCATGTGCCGACCAACCTTCGTTATGAGATATCAGGCAACAATATGGATGGTGTGATTGTGACATTGTTTCCCTGATCAGCACGCCGAAACTCATGAAGGTGAGGATGCTGAATGAAACTAACGAAATTATTGGATACCAAAGGAATGCATCAAGGTACCTTCAAGAAGGGCGTTACCTACAAAAAACAAATAAGTGAATCTCTGTTATTTTCATTTAATGGAGTGTCAAATTTTTTAAGGCCAGATTAAAACATCAGAAGCAATGTTACTCAATCCAGTAATGAACTAGTAGTGATAATAGGATAAAGGTTTCCATCAACAGCAAAAGAAACTCTTCCTGTTTCTTCAGAAACAACAAGAACAAGAGCATCACTTTTTTCGGATAAGCCAAGTGCGGCACGGTGACGAGTACCAAGCTTTTTTTTTCCTACAATCCTGTTAGACAAAGGTAACACGTTTGCTGCAGACAAAATTAGATTAGTACGAACTAAAACTGCACCATCATGAAGAGGATTTCCAGGGTAAAAAATTGATTCTAATAAAGAATGTGTTAATGTTGCACCAATAGGAGTACCCGGTTTTATTAAAGAATCTAGTTGATTTTTACCCTCAATTACAATTAATGCACCATGTCTTTGATTTGATAGATGTTGGATACAGGTAGATAAATCTAAATATTTGTCAGTAAATGGAGATAGATAACAATTTAAATAAAACGATGCAGCTACTGTCTCTATTTGTTCAAATTTTCCTTTTATATCCTCTAATTTTCCTAAAAGACAATACTCTTCATTTTCTAATGATTTTATTCCTTTATTAATTTCAGCTGAAACAAGTTTTAGACCTTCAATTAACTGATCTTTGAGTGGTGAAAAGTCGCAACTATTTAGGTTCATGACCATATACACCTCGCTTTAAAAGGGTGATGTCTATATCATCACCCAAATAGATTTTAACTTATTTTACTTTAAATTCATTTAATACTAATTCTTCCGTTTGGGGCATGGTCAAGCCAAGATGCCAACACCCCATACCAGCTAAGTTATATTCCTTTATAAGTCGAAGTTTTTTCAAGAGACTACGTGGATCCTCGAACCACACCTCATGTAATGTTCCTTGTTTATCGACATAGCGAAACCATGGTGCAGCAGCATTTAAATCATAATGAATCTGACTCTGATAACCTATATATAGGTCTATTGCATGTTGAGTTGAGTAAGCTTTACCAGCCTTTTTTTCTCCAGAAATAGTCCAATCATATGCATATTGTGGGATACCGAGCATAAGTTTTGATCGTGGTACCACAGAAACTGCATAGTTTATTGTTTCCTTTACTTTATCAATTGGAGCAATCGGACCGGATGGACCACCAGGCCAGTGCCAATCATATGTCATTAAAAACATCTTATCTAAGAACTTCCCAAGTGTTCTGTAATCGTATGCTGTAGAATGAAGAGGCATTTTATCTCCTTGCTTAGGAGGAACTGCCATCAATATTCCCATCCCAGAAGGATGCAGCTTTTTAGCTAATTCTTTTATAAATATATTTAGGCTAGAACGATCTTTCTCTCTTACCTGTTCAAAATCTATAACTACACCTTTATAGTCATTACTGTGTAAAAGGGAATAAATATTTTTGATAAAATTGTGTCTTCGCCAAGGATTACTTATTAGATGATGGGTTAGATCAGGATCAAAACCTTTTTCACTTAAGTTTGAAATTGTTGCGTAAGGGGGCAGGTTTTGTTTCCAGGCGAGTTTATGTGCATCATTTTCTGCTAGCCCAATGATATTTCCTTTGTAATCTGGTTTATACTCAAAAACAAATATACTTGATAGAGTATTGCTGTAATTATTTAAGATCCAAGCATTTGTATTTTTATCCTTAGGAACAAAATAAGTTCCAGTCCAAATTTTCTTTTTCTTTGAGTGAGGAATTTTTAGCTTTTGTCCAGGGACAATTACTTTGCTTTTTAGTTGATTATTACGCATTAAGTTTTCCTCGCTGATGGAATGACGGTAAGCAATTTCCCAGAAACTCTCACCTGGTTGAACATAATAATTTGAGCCTGGAATGACGAGAGCTTGTCCTAAAACAAGTTGAGTACTTTTTGCTAAACCATTTAGCTTGGCTATTTCATTTCTACTTAGTTTGTATTGTTTAGATATTTTGTCAAGGGAATCACCGGATTTCACTTCAAATATTACTTGTGCCTGGGTTGTAGTAGGTGCAAACAGTAAATAAGCAATGGCTATTAACATAAACATTACTTTTTTTTTCATAATACATGCCTCCTGGAGATGTTTCTTATGCAAAATAGTTTATGTAGTTACAGGAATGTTAAACAGTTTTTAAATTACCGTTATTAACCATTTATTCTAGTGTCAGTGAACGGTTGCGAGAAATACTGCATCATTTTAGACATGTTATTGAAAAATCATTTTTTTGAGGTAAGAATATTATTGACACTTACCTACTAGTAAATTAATATTTGTTTATGGAAAACAAAAAAATAAATCATAAATCTATCAATAAAATTAGTACAGGCTGAATTATTTGCGTGTACTGAAATATGTCCGATTTCATGATTTCAGAAAGATTGCGGAAAAACGTATTGTCGTTTGTAAAGAACGTTCGCACGAAAGATGGCGGGACCCACGAATCTGGTTCAAAGACTGCTATCACGCGCAAAATTAACGATGAATCTCTGACATACTCTAATCAGAATAAAAATAAGGAAGTCAGTGGAACAATTCTCAAAGAAATGGTAACAGAGGACCAAACCGAAGAAATCCTAAACGATGCTGATAATATACAATCGGTGGTGGTAACTATATTGTCTAGCATTAAGTATATCGACATGTTCTAGGCAAAGATGTATTAGTCGATGTACTAAACAGTTTAAATCGGACCTTAAGAAAATTATTTGAACGGTTTATATTATAAATAGATTTTACCTTTTAGTAAGTAAGTGGTTCGACTATTAGTTTCTACTTTGCTTTAAAGGTGCTTGTAAGTATCTCTAATGAATTATATAAAATTTTATTGATAGACAATAAAATAGAGGGGTAGGGATTGTATTAATGAAAAGAATGCTTTGGGTTTTTCTTATGATGTCATGTGGTGCAACGTTTGTTTCATCTCTGTTTCCTTTATATAGTGAGAATTATCACCTAAGTAGTTTTCAAATTACCATCCTATTTGCAATCTATGCTGTTTTCTTGTTACCTACTTTACTAATAGTAGGTGTAAAGGGGAGCGAGTGGGGATTAAAAAAGGTGCTTCGCTACAGTATATGGATTTCAATCCTATCAACGATAATATTTATATTGAGCTATGATTTTTGGTCTCTCTTTACTGCAAGAGCATTAGAAGGTATTGCTTATGGCGCTTTTACAGGTACTGCTAGCGCTTTCTTATTAAAACAAACCTCTCACGATAAAGTGAGTACGGCAATCAAGTTTTCAGGAGTAACGATAAACTTTGGTTTTGGTCTTGGCCCCGCTATTTCAGGGTTAATCGTGCAATATTTGCATTTTCAACCGCTTCGTTTGCCGTTTTGGTTTCTACTCGTCATGTTATTGAGTTCCTTGGTATTTCTGGAAATGTTACCGAAGCATGAAGATCCCCAAGCGCAAAAACCAGCTAAAACTAGGATTTCGCTCGGTGTTCCTGACAATATTCGTTCCCATTTTTGGTCTTTTATCGGACTTCCGATCTTTACTGTTTTTACGTTTGGCGGAATTGTGTTTTCTCTTATTCCTTCTTTCACCAAGAACGTTATTCAAACCGCCAATCTCTCTATTTCCGGGCTGTTAATATTGTTGCTTTTAGGTGGGGGGGCCTTGATGCAGTTCTTTCCTTGGCCGCGTTCTCCCGTTACAAGGATGCGTATAGGGCTCATTTTTCTTACCATTGGATCATGGGTTATTGTTTTTTCGGGTCAATCAGCGAATTTATTTTTGCTTTGGGCTGGCATATTCCTTCAAGCAATTGGCTCCGGATGGACGTTTCAAGTTTCTTTAAGGTTTGCCAGCCAATTGCCGAAGCCGGAAGAACGTCCGCGAGCAATTTCGGCATTTTATTTATGCGCATACTCAGGATTCATTGTTCCGGTTGTTGGCGTCGGAGTACTGACTCAATTTTTTAATTTGAACTTCTCGATGATTCTTCTAAATTTGTTTGCTGCTTTTATCATTGTTTATATTCTTATTTATTCAGTCAAATTTAATCAATACTATTCAAATCACTTTAGAAATTAAATAATTATTCCATTAATAGGTAGATTTCTAAAAGAAGGAGAAGTAAGTTGAACACTCATGGTTAACTGTTCTTGAAGCAGCAAAGGAACTTTGAATTGTTTGTTACCACCTATCGAGTGTAATGCACAGTGAATGAATTAAGGATACTAATGCAGGTTAGGGGACTTAGGGATCCTCATATATATTTGGATGGTGTCAGTTACACTGGTACCTCACATATTTAGGAGGTAGGATTGGGATGGCTAGGAAAAAGGAATTCGATGAAGATGCCGTTCTGCTTAAAGCTATGCGGTTATTCTGGGAACAAGGTTATGAGAAGACTTCCATGCAGGAATTGGTCTCACATATGGGGATTCATAAAGGGAGCATTTATGATACCTTTGTCGACAAACAATCCTTGTATATTAAAGCGTTGAAACGCTACAGTGAAATGGTAGAGCGATCGATTAAGCATCGTATGGCTGAGACCCGTTCTGCCAAGGAAGCAATCCGATTGTTGTTTGAAATGGCAATCCAACAGCAAGAAGAGTTTCCTGAGGGTTGCCTCCTAGTAAATACCGTGGTTGAATTGGGAAAACATGATTCTGAGGCCACAGATTGGGTTCAACTGGAATGGACGTATACAGTACAGTTAATACGTGAACTTATTGTGGAAGGCCAACAATCAGGGGAATTTTCCAAGACCCTTAATGCGGAAGGGCTGTCTTATTATTTTATGAATGCATTAATAGGACTTCTAGTTATGGTTAAGACTAAATGGGACAGGGAAAAATTACGACAAATTATTGAAATGAATTTGAAGTTATTGTAATGAATGGTCCGTGTGGAGCAGGATAATTTAAAACGAATTGTTTCTCTCAGAGTAGTTAAAGAGATGATACGGATGGAACAAGTTCTGTTACTTGGGCAAAAAGGAATTTACGTACATCTTTACGTCAAGCAGTTGGGAAGTCCAAAAATAGTCAATTAAAAGCTCTTTCTTTTCATGAAAGAGCTTTTTTATTGATCATTAACGAGTGAGTGATGCATACGTCTATGTAAAGGACTAGCACTTATACCTTTATCATTGGAAATATTTTTCAAAACCAAGGATTTCCGTTCCAAAAATGTTACTTTTGATTCTCATTAGACTTTGTTTAACCTATTTTTTACAAAATTGTTCTTAATCAATTTTATAATAAGAAGGAGCGGTAGATACACATATACAAAACCAATTCCTACATTAGAAGTAAGATTAATAAGATGATCAATACTTTTAAATTCTTGCAAACTAATAGCAGCAATCATCTCTGCAAGAAGAAGCAGTTTTAAAGATGCTTTTGGGGGAATTGAAAAAGTTCTTTTTATAATTCTTGTACATGCCCATAAAGAAATACATATGGGAGATATAACGACTAACAACCAAATAAATATGAACGCATATTCAAATCTTTCTAAAAAGGAAAAATGTACAATTTTTACCATCATTAGAGTGGCCCATGGCAGATGCTGCAATACCTCTTGATTGAAGTATAGGAATGATATCAACGTTACAATTAAATAAACAATAATTGTATATAAATTTCCAAAATATGCCCATTTCGAAATGTTTTTTGAATTCGAATTCCTTCTAATAAAGGGATAATACATCACGATCCACTCGAAACCAAGAAAAAGCAGGGAATAAGCCTTAGAAGATAAAAATAGCTCACTGAGGGAATGGCTAAAAGCTGGGAGTAAATAAATATAATTGGTATGTTTCATTGGAAAATATATTAAAAAGAATAAAAAAGAAGGTAAAACAACTCCCCAGAAACTAAAACCAGTTAACGTACGGAAGCCGCTTTTTATTAGGTAATAAAATGTAAGTCCAAACACGAAACAAAGTTGCCATGTTTTTATTGTAGGATACACCCATATTTGTATTACCTCAATATAGGCGCGAAGAACAGTTAAAGAAGCTAACCAGAAATAGATCATTGCCAAGACAGACAATATGTTACCCATTGTTTTTCCAAAGCAATAGTGATGAGCCGCTACTAAGTCATTGTTTTCCTCATCTAAAAGCTTAAAAATAATATAGAGTATGATATGAGTAATAACACCAGTTATTATTAAAGAAATCCAAGCATCTTGTTCAGCTCCTTTAATAACTTGATTTTGAAAATTTAAAATACCAACACCGGTTTGTGAAGAGTGAATGAGAAAAAATGTAAAAAAAGCCGAAACTTGAAAATGTTTTTCTACGTTAACTTTCAATATTTCCAACCCCAGTTTGTCTAACTATAATTTTTGTATTCACATCAAATTTCATATTACGATATATCCTTTTGTAAAAATTTTGCTCAGAATAATTTCTGTGATTAATTTTATATATTCTTCCTAAACCAACAGGATCTACACCATTTGCCTGGAAATCCTTAAGAAGTGATTCCGCTTCGGTTGAGATAGATTTTTGCAGGGCTTTTTTAATTAAAATAAGATCCCTTTCCTTTTCCAAACTGACCCCCTTGGGCAAACCCTCAAGCTTTATATTTAAAGTTAGATCCATCTTGGCTTTTTCTTGGTTATCTTCCTTGATAACTTTCACCTTATGCTTTCCATAAAGGCTTCTGACTCCAATATTGCCTTTGTGTCCATTCTTGTCGAAATTGAAGCTATATACTCCACTTTTGTTTCTGTCTATCATTAATTTTAATAAGAAGGCTTCTTTATTTGATATCCTAAATTTTAATTTATCACCTTTAAAAATTCCCATTCCATCGATGTTAATATTTCCTTTAGAATCCAATTTAAGATTTGGTAAGGACATATCAATTCCACTTCCAAAGTACTGATCATACATTACATGGAGGTTAATATCTGGAATACCTTCATCTTCAATACTTTTATCAATTAAATTCTTTAGGTATAGCGGACTCTTATTCAGGGTTTTTTTTAGGATCAAATCTGGAGACCCATCTGAGATGACCATTCTTATAACACCAATCTTAGGATCTTTACAGATTGTGTCCAATACATCTACTAGACCATACCTACTGAGTTTGTCGCCAAATATCATAACCCTTACTTGGCCCACTTCGTACTCGAATTCGGATTTGTGACCGAGTTCATTCTGTAGACTAGATGGATTTTTAGCTATAGCTGTTAATAGAGTAGATTTACCTTCAGTAGCATAATTGGGATACACAACACTTGCTTTTAACATTTTTTTCTCTCGATCAAAGCCTACATAATGCATCAATGAGACTTCATCAATAATACTTTTGGGTATACATCCTGACAAGAAAAGAGACAAAGCAACACAACCCATTCTTTTGACAAATTTATTATTCATCATTAATATCCTCCTTTCTCTTTTCCTTTACTTTAGGTGAATATTTTAATTTAAGTTTAGGATACAAGTAATCCGACCTTTCGTTTAATTTTTTATAAGATAATCTTAGGAAACTGTCTTTAAAATTATTAACTCGAAATGGATATAAAGGAACCATGTAAGGAGTACCAAACGATTTTAAATTAAACAGGTGACATAGTAATATCGTGATTCCTAGTATGATTCCGAGTCCACCAAATAAGGCTGACATTAAGATAAAAGGAAATCTTAATAATCGAATTGAGTTGGACATGGTTATAATTGGCGTTGTAAATGAAGCCAATGCTGAAAGGGCTACAATGATCAGCAAAATGTTACTCGTCAGGGATGCGGCAACAGCAGCTTGTCCAATAACTATACCCCCAACAATCCCTAAAGTCTGACCAATTTTAGAAGGTAATCGAGCACCCGCCTCTCTTAATAGCTCAATTGTTATTTCTAAAAAAACCACTTCTATTAATGGTGGAAAGGGTACATTTACTCTGGTTTTTATAAGCGGTCCCAACAAATCCACTGGTATCATTTCATAGTGATACGTGACTACCGCAACGTAAATAGATGAAGTAAAAATTGAAAAGAAAATTCCTAGAATACGGATAAGACGAAACAATGAACCGATAATCCAGTTATAATAATAATCTTCGGGAGAAATGAAAAAATCGAGTAGAGTGCATGGTCCAGAAATTGCGTAGGGGGAGCCATCGCAAAGAATCGCAACCTGACCATTAGAGACAGTATAAGAAATTCTATCTATCCTCTCCGTAGTTAAGTAAAGAGGGAAAGGAGTATTAGAATTATCACTGATTATTTGATCTAGTGCAGATACATCCCAGACAATGTCAAAGTCTATATTAGATAGTCGCTTTCTTACCGTTTCTATATGCTCTTCATTTGTTATTCCGTCTAAATAAACCATCATAACTCTTGTCTTTGACGTGTTTCCAATAACCAGTTCCTCAGTAACTAGCAGGGGAGTTTTTAATTTTTTTCGGAGTAATGACATATTGACATCCAAATTTTCAACGAAACCCATTTTTGGTCCAGTGACACTGAATTCGTTCTCGGTTTCATTAAATTGTCTAATACCCATAGATGAATTACTTACATTTATTAAAAGGCATTCATCTGATGCATTTTCCAACTTAATGAGTACATAACCTTTATGGATTTTATCTTCAATCTCTTTTATATCACTCGTCTTTATGACATCTTCAAGAGGTAAGTCGTTTTGAAATGTATGTATGTCTAAATCTTCATTTTGTCTTGGTTCATAGTCAGCAATATAGGGAAGTAAAACCTTTTGCATCATATCTCGATCAATTAATGTATTAAAGTATGAAATGAATACCATGGAAGCAGCGATGTTTTTTCTGATCTCTTTGAAATCATTCGATTTTTTGGCAGCATCTATTACATCTTTATAAGTACTATGGTTTACTAAAGGTTTTTGTTTTGTATCGGTGTCATTTTTCTCCATCATTATGTTTCTCCCTATACAAGTATCAACACTTAGTATGGTTGCTGAAACAAAATGTATTCATTTACTTTTTGCTTCCTTTTTTGTATGTCAAATAAGCTGTTGGAAATAATAGTTGAAGGCAAATGAGGGCAAAAAAAATCGAATAAAAACACAGTGGTCTTTATTCGAAACAAAAGATCTTATTTAATTTTTCTAAAAAATAAACGAGTTTCTTCACGTAACTTTTTAGGTAAAACTAAATCCAATTCTTCATTAAGCCAAAATAAAGTTTTGGATCGTAAGTATTCCCTCATCTTTTCTTCAGCTTCCAACATGACATTGTTTATGGAACAAAAAGAGTGACAGGATGTACAGTCATCATATTTTGTATCCGTATTATGCTGTTCTTGATTTCTATAGAAATAACCTTTTTCCTTTATGTTCTTACATTGAAATATAGGTTTTGATCCTTCAATTGCTTCTACAACATCAAAAAATGTAATGTCAACGGGATCTTTCGCTAATCTATAACCGCCCTTTATTCCTGGTACAGACCTAACAATACCTGCTTTTGAAAGTTTACCAAACATTTTTGAAAGGTATGTCTCAGAAACCCCTTGAAACGTGGAGAGTTCTTTAATCCCTATACTTGAATCTGGAGGTATATCAATCAAATAAACAAGGCAATGAAGACTGTACTCTACTCCAACACTATATTGCATCTGAACCGCCTCCATTACAGGGAATAAATTACATACGTATATCTTAGAAGTATTTATTTTCTATGTCAAACTTACAAAAAGTTCCTTTGACATTCCTTATAAAAGGAGTCTATATTAAAGATAAAGTTAATCGTCGATTAGAATTGTCGATAATTAACTTAAGCTATAAAAGGAGATAAGGACAATGAACAAAGTTCTTGTTATAAATGCACATCCTGATTTCAATTCTGAAGAGTCAGTTAGCTTAAAAGTTTTACACCATTTTAAGGAAGAAATTAAAGATATGGATCCTTCAGTAGAAATTGAACAGATCAACTTGTATAAGGATGCGATACCTAATGTTGATCAAACAGTTTTAACTGCCTGGGACAAGTTAGGGAAAGGAATTCCACTTAACGAAGAAGAGTCATGGAAAATTGAGAGTATGAGTAAGATTTTAGTGCAGTTTAAGGCCATTAAACAGTATGTTATTGCTTTGCCTCTGCATAATTTTAATATTCCTTCTAAATTAAAGGATTATATGGACAATATCATAATTGCGAGAGAGACCTTTAATTATACGGAGACAGGTTCTGTTGGATTACTTAATGACGACAGGAAATTGTTGGTCATTCAAGCTAGTGGTTCAATCTATACGAACAATGACTGGTATACGGAGGTCGAATACTCTCACAAGTATCTGAAGTCCATGTTTAATTTCCTAGGTGTCCAAGATTATCGAATCATAAGAGCGCAAGGCACTGCTTTGTTAGATAGAGAAGATATATTGGCAGAGGCATACAGGAAAGCTGAGGATGCAGCCATGCATTTTGCAAAGTAATCTCCAAGAAAAGGAAAGAAGACAACCACAATTATCTTCTTTGATCACGAATAAACACCAGTTCAATTATTGAATAACGTTTTTAAGGAGGCAATTAAATTGAAACAACGAGTTGATTATTTCAATGTAGCACCAGAAGGACTTAAAATAATGATGGAAATGGAGAAGTATACAAAAACTACAGATATAGACCGTAAACTTCGTGAGCTTATTAAAATTCGTGCTTCTCAAATAAACGGCTGTGCGTATTGCTTGGATATGCACACAGCAGATGCTCGAAAAATGGGTGAAACAGAACAAAGAATATATTGTGTTAGTGCTTGGGAAGAGTGTGAATTCTATACAGAAGCAGAAAAAGCAGCTTTAGAGTTAACTGAACATGTGACATTGATTCCGAATAAGCGTGTACCTGATGAATTATATAATCGCATACGTAACCACTATAGTGAAAAAGATTATGTAGACCTTGTTTTAATAATTAATCAAATTAACAGTTGGAATAGAATTTCTATTTCAATGGGGAATATCGCAACTGAATAATAATTATTCTCAACGAACATCTTATGTGTGTTCGTCTCAGGCTATAGAAAAAAGCATCCAAATGAACCTATTGGATGCTTTTTGTCATTTTACTCCCAAAATGTTCCTGGGATAAAGGGAAGTCCCTTACATGATGCTTTTCCTATTTGGTATTTGTTAAATAGAGACAAAGTTACAATTAGTGAAATCCCTACAAAGATAATCGTTGATAAGGGAGATGCGTTTGGACAAAGCATAGCGGACTATCGTTACATGTATAGTCCTGAATATGTCCGGCATAAAGTTGCGCTTAATTTTCAACCTGAATTGTTTCAGAAGGACATTATGAACACGTTTTTGCAGGAAAGGGGTATACCCTCGAATTCCGACATTGTACGCCAAAATAAAGTAGAAGAATATTAATGAAATGTCCTGTTATCGGTTAATCATGAATGGCTAATATTAGATATTCCAGTATGTATTATAGTAATAAAAAGTTCATTTTTGAGGTAAGAAAATTTATTTCGTCTTTACCTTGACACTTACCTATTAGTAAGTTATTATTCGGATATGGAAAATAGAAAAAAACAAATCGTGGATTTAGCAATAAAGTTAGTACAACAAAAAGGGTATGTAGGTTTCAGCTATGATGACATATCTAAACAACTAGGTGTAACCAAAGCAAGTATTCATTATCATTTTGAAAAGAAGGAGGATTTAGGGGTTGCCATTACCGAACGGATTATTACAAGCTTGCAAAACTTTTTGTTGTCAATTAAAAATTCTTCGGTTTCAGGAGGAGATAAGTTAAAACGATTCATCCAACAACAGGCTGAACGGTTCGCGTGTACTGAAATTTGTCCAATTTCTTCATTGCAGACGGATTTTAATTCTTTACCAGAGATCGTACAAAAAAAAATTGAGGAAGTCAGCAGACTGGAACTATCGATAATGACTGAACTTGTTGCAGAGGCACAAACCGAAGATATCCTAAACGATACTGATGACGTACAATCGGTGGCGGTAACTATATTATCTAGCATTAAGGGAGCATTATTATACCGACGAGTTTTGGACGATGATATATTAACCGGGGTAATAAACCAAATAAACCTTATCTTAAGAAAATCTTAAGATCGGTTTTTTTTGGATAAAACTTACCTACTAGTTAGTAATTATTATTTGTAATTTAATTTTATTTCAGTAAAAAATTATTGAAAGGAGTGATCGCTGAAATTTAAAAAATATTTAAAAATTGAACCTCTTGTTGTCAGCTTCAATTTTTCATTGTTTATAATCTGATGTATTCAATCAAAATTAATCAGTACAGCAGTAAAAGGGTAATTTTGATAGATCATTTTTTTGGTTTGTTTTTGAACGGTCGTTCAAATTATTATTCAGCCTATTCGGTGGGCAAAAGCGGTCACCAGTATGGAAAGTGTTTAAAATAATCCAGTATTAAAAGGAGAGTTCTAAAGATGATGAAAATAGAAAAGAAATTGTACACGGCTACTATAGACGTACAAGGTGGAAGGGATGGCAAAGCTGTTTCCAGCGATGGCAACCTTAACTTGGACTTGAGATATCCCAAGGAATTAGGAGGTTTCGGAGATGGAGTCAATCCGGAGCAATTGTTCGGTGCAGGATTTGCCGCATGCTTCCAAGGTGCGATGGGTACGATTCTTAGAAAAAAGAATATTAAAACGGAAGGTATAACCATAGCTTCTCATGTTACGCTCGGCAAGGATGCGAACGACGGCTATGTACTGGCAATTCATATGGACGTTACTGTAAAAGGCGTAGAAAAAAATGTGGCTGAGGAAATCGTCGAGGAAGCCCATCAGGTTTGCCCTTATGCCAAAGCAACTCGAGGCAATATCGAAGTAGTAACAAACGTTGTTAGTTAATCACGCATACGATTTAAGAACTATCGGGAAGACGATAAAACGAACTAAAGGATGATCGTGTTTTGAAGAAATATGTTCTACCAACAGTGATCTTTTGGAGCGTGCTGATTCTCTCAGGATGCAAACCGATTGATTGGGCTGAAAAACCATTGAATGCCGTTTTTAATAATGAAACAGCTCAAGAAAGGAAAGAAAAAAAGATCCCGAACGATCAACAGACACCCGATTCAGATGAATCAAAAGAAGAAGAGCCATCTAAAGAGCAGCCAACTCAGGAAGACCTCCCTTGGCTAGAAGAAACAGTGACAGTCTCAGGTGATGGAGTGGCAGTCGTTCAAAATCTGGATGATTTATTAATCGTTGCGAATAAAGAAAGAAACTTACCGAAAGATTATGAGCCAGCCGATTTAGTTACACCAAATGTACCATTTCCATTTAAAGAGGACCTGCCAAAGAAAAAAATGCGAAAGGAAGCCGCCTTTTCACTAGAGGTATTGTTTAAGGGAGCAGAAGAAGAAGGGTTAGAACTGATTGCCCAGTCAGGTTATCGCTCTTATGACACGCAAACTTCTATTTTCGCTTTTAACGCGGATCAAAAAGGGGAAGAAATAGCAAATCAAACGAGCTCAAGACCTGGGCAGAGTGAACACCAAACAGGCCTGTCGATGGATGTAACTTCACCCGAAGTGAATTATGAACTGGTTGAGGCTTTCGGTGAAACAAAAGAGGGAAAATGGCTAGCTGAAAATGCACATAAATATGGGTTCATTATTCGATATCTCAAGGGGAAAGAATATATTACGGGGTATCAATATGAACCATGGCATTTAAGATATGTCGGAGCAGAGCACTCTAAAAAAATTTACGAACAAGGTAGCACACTTGAAGAATATCTGCAAAAATAGTCAGGTTTGCTCTTATGCAAAGGCTTACCGTGGCGTATTGAAGTATGACGAACGTTGTTGGTTAATCAGAGCACAAAGTGTATAAAATAATCCAGTATAAAAAAAATTCAGTATGAAAAGGAGAGTTCCAAAATGATGAAGATAGAAAAGAAATTGTATACGGCTACGGTAAACGTACAAGGCGGAAGGGATGGCAAAGCTGTTTCCAGCGATGGCAACCTTAACTTGGACTTGAGATATCCCAAGGAATTAGGGGGTTCCGGAGATGGAGCAAATCCTGAGCAACTGTTCGGTGCAGGATTTGCTGCATGCTTCCAAGGTGCGATGGGTACGATTCTTAAAAAAAGAAATATTAAAGCGGAAGGTATATCAATAATTTCTCATGTTACGCTCGGCAAGGATGCGAACGACGGCTATGTACTGGCAATTCATATGGACGTTACTGTAAAAGGCGTAGAAAAAAATGTGGCTGAGGAAATCGTCGAGGAAGCCCATCAGGTTTGCCCTTATGCCAAAGCAACTCGTGGAAATATCGAAGTAGTAACGAACGTTGTTGGTTAAGCGCGGACAAGTACTTTAACACAGGATTAGGGAAAAAGTTAATCTATTTTGCCAATGTGAAGAACGTGATTGTAAGAAAATTTGTTCTACCTTGAATATTATGGTATCTGTTTACAACGCTTTACCTTTACTGATTTAGCATTATTATTCTTGGTTGGCTGTATGTTCAAAATGGAGTTTGCTGTTAGGTCAAGTTATAAGAGGAATAACCCATATCTAGTCACATTTATTGCTGATTTGAAGTTGAAATCTCTGTCCTAAGCAAAAGGTATTACTACCCTGACGTTAAAAGGCTTTCCCCCTTTTCAGTTTCCTAAAGGTTAACCAAAAGGTTAGCCTTCTTTCCTTGACAGTTTAACAAAAATTATCGTGTTGTATTAGTTTCAGCATCCTCTTATGATTTGAATAATTTCAAGAAATAAGGTTAATTGTGAATATAATCTTGTAGAAGATATTTCCATAGGAGGTAATACGAGATGAGACAATATTTTGGAGTAAATGAAAAATACATTGATGCCTTAATAAAGGATATAAAGACTCGAAGTATAGAGATTGAAAAAGAATACAGAAAAATAATTTCAATTATAAAAGAGAGTGGATATGATTGTTAGCTTAACTTAAGATACCCTATCAATTCATGGCATAACGTAAAGAAGGAACATTCTTTTATAATTGAAACACCCTTGTTTAGTATTAATGTATGGTGGAGCCTAGAGGGGATCGAACCGGTAACCTCTTGGCTGCAAGAGAAGATCCAGATTTTTTCGGTATTGCTGACAGATTTTAATTCCTTACCAAATGTCGTGCAAAAAAAATTGAGGAAGTCAGCAGACTGGAACTCTCAATAATGAAAGACCTAATTGCAGAGGCCCAAACTAATAAATCAGGACAAAATGACTCGAAATCATCGAATAAATGATAAATGAGATCTTTTCTTGGGCTACCACTTACCTATTAGTAAATTAATATTTGGATGTAAAAAAAATACAACATGTCGGAAACAACGCAAAAAGGGGATAATCATTTTTTAATAATAAAACCCCTTGCTTTAGAAAGGGGCTTTTTGGTTTGTTTTTACTTTTCATCTCTTCTTCTTAATCCGAGTAATCCTGCTAATCCGATTAACCCTATCCATCCTAAATCCATATCATTATCCTCTTGGTCATTCGTAGCAGCAACATTTCTTGGGACATTATTAGTATCAGTAAAGTTATCATCATTATCTGCTGCATCTCTTACAGTATTATCGCCTGCTAAATTGTCATTATTATTTTCAGCATTATTCCCTACATTACATCCGAATAATAACCCTAAAGAAAGGATAATTGCTGAAATCATTGTTAGTTTCGTTCTTTTCATGGGAAACCTCCTTATATTTATATAACAAATAATCTCCCAAAAATGCCTTTTTTATACAAGCTTTTTTGGATTTTTTGTTTTAGTTAATGCCATAATAATGGAGGTCAGAATCATTTTGTATTCCTTTATCGAAGGGGGGTGTTAGTGTGAATGGAAATATGGGAAGGATTTTACCAATTGTAGCTTCTGTAGGAGTCGGTATAGCTGCATATCAAATGATGAGCCGTAATGGTGGAAATATGAGTAAGATGCTGCCTATTGCTTCAAACATGATGGGTATGACCGGGACATCTGGCCTTACTGATCAAAATCAGCAACAACAAAATCAATAAGAAAAACCCTCTTCTTTATGAACTGTCACCCGAATATTGGACACTTTTAAAAAAGTACCTTGTTCGGGTTTTTGTGTTCTTGTGCATCAAATCAAACGAGGAGTACGGGGATTAAAAATGTCCAACAGCAAAACCAATAGATCCACTCTAATATGAGCTGCCAAGTCAGGGAGCTTTTTTAAAATTAAGGGGCAGGGGTCTTATCTTTATTGCTCTCATATTACTAGCCTCTTTGGTTTTAGTTGACTATAACCTAAAGTAATCAAAAATCGGATACTTGTTGGGAATAGGGAAACGCTTTATGATATGCCTCCCAAAGACTTATGAAGATAAATAATAGGTTCGGAAATTGATTTTCGTTTTTTCGAACCTTTACACGTATTTTTTACCAAATAATACACACAATAAATCCAGTTGTAATTAGCTGTGTGTGCTATTTACACCCTTTGAAATCATGTAAAAAGTGGGTGCTTTTATTGCAATATTCACCTAGAGTTTATCACGCCTTAGTTCGACCTAAATTGATTACAAAAATATATATTGAGCAAAATATTCAACGACACTTTGACTTTTCGAACAAAACCGTATTGGATTTTGGATCTGGAACAGGGGCAAATTGTACCTTGTTTTCACCGGATCATTATTTGGGGATAGATCCAGATCAGAAGAGAATTGATTTTGCCCAACGAATGTATCCCTCACACCGTTTTCAGGCTTTTATCGGAAATAAACTTCCGGCAAAAAATTGTAGCTTTGATGTTATCTTAATCATTGCTGTCCTCCATCATATTTCACCGGATGCCATCCCAGATTATGTAAAGGAGTTTAGAAGAGTATTAAAACCAGATGGAAAAATAATTATCATTGAACCGTGTTTGTTTAAAAAGTCGCCTTTATGTAATTGGTTCATGCAGTGGTATGATGCAGGTGATTACATTCGAAGGGAAGAGGATTATTTGAATTACTTCGCTAAAGAAAATTTTAAATGCAACGTGTTGAAACGATTTAAAAAATGTTTTTTATATAATGAGTTATATTTTACAGCCCTTCCTTAATTGGCGAGCTTAAAACTGTGAACGTAATCTTCAGATGCGAATGCGGAGCAAGCTTATTTTATGAAAATTGTGGAGTAATGAAAAATACTGAGAATTGCTCTTATTTAATATAGGGATTCCCGTAACGATAATATTTCCTAAACCTTCTTTTTTAAGTAATTACGCTCTAGATCTTTTTAGATATGTCTTAGTCTGATCTAGTATGTATAAACGAGATATTTACTGTTCATATTAAGGGCAATATATTTGTGGTAGGAGTGATTAATTATGATAAAAGGATCTATTCTTATATTGGAATTTTTCTTTTTTTCTGTAATTTTTAACTGATTATTAGCTGAAATTAATACCATGAAGGTTATTGAAATAACAATAAATATAATTTTACTGAGAAAGGTGTCCTAAAAGTTATGATTGGGATGATACAAGGGATTATTACAACAATATCCAATATGATCACGGCATTGATTGAATTTGAATACGAAGAGGCTTTAGAAGAAATGGAGAGAGAGAATTAATGTTTAAAACAAAACCCCTTATTTCAACTGATGAAATAAGGGGTTTTTTACTTTCCAAGTTTATCACTTTACATGTAATGCACATGGTTCTATTCTAATTCGGACTGGAGTTTGTCCCATCATCTCCCCATCCCCATGGATCATCAATGGAGTTGGCGAGTGAATTTCTATTTCTTTTCCTTTCATAATCTTAACAGAAGGAGACGATATATGCATTCCTTTAAAAACTAATGGAAAAATACGTAAAAATTCAAACTTAGTCATTCCTTGAACAATACATATATCAAATAAACCATCGTTACTTTTTGCCTTCGGGCATATAATCATTCCTCCACCATAAAAAGGTAAATTAGCAACCGCGATCAGCCACACCTTTTGGAAGTTATAAAGTTTATTATCAATAACTATGGAGAGGTCTGTTGGGCTATATTGGAATAATACCTTCATTGCACTAATAATGTATGACAAATGACCCATCCGGACAAGATTAAATATTTTTTTTTGAATAGAATTATTTACTACATGAGCTACTTTCCCATCGAATCCAATTCCTGTCACTGTACCAAAGTACGTGGAGTCAATTAATCCAATATCGATCATTTGCGGTTCATCGTTTAAAATCCGGTCCAAAGCTTTATCAGGATTCAATGATATACCAAGTCCTCGAGAAAAATCATTTCCTGAACCAGCAGGTATGATTCCTAAAGGAATATTGTTCCCAATCAATCCGTTTATCACTTCATGGATGGTTCCATCACCGCCGACAACTACGATTACATTTACTTTTTCCTTGCTTATCAGTTCCTGAACGATTGATGTCGCATGTTTTGGTTTTTGAGTAAAACGAACACAGTAATTTACGTTCTTTTCCTGCAGCCTTTTTTCAATTTGATTCCAAACTCTTAGGGCTCTTCCATTACCCGAAATTTTATTAACGATAAAACAATTCAAAAACCTCACCTATCCATTAATTAATAACAAAATTATAGCCTTCCTTACAACTGAATATACATCTATTTATGGGACGTTTAAGTAGAGCTAAAAACATTAAAATGTTGCGGTAAAACATTAAAATCCAAGCTGCTTACATGTGCTTGATCTCCATCCAGATTGAGCGCGAGGGACTCTGGCATCTCGAAGCAACCTGAATGTATTTTCGTATGTTGGATCATGGATGGATTGTCTGTAATGTTTAGTATTGTTGCAAATAAAGAAAAAAACAGGTGTAGTCGATTGGTTTTTTTACAGGTAAGAAGATGGAAATTGCCATCGCTATTTGAAGTATTCTTGATTAGTTGCTCGAAAGGACCGACTGAGTTCCCATTCATGATCAAAAAAAACGAGAGATCTGAAATTGTTTCATGAGGGGAGACATTAATTGAAATCGTATCTAATTGTTTTGTTAAAAAGAGTGTTTTTAGAAAATAAAACCCATATGCCCATTCCCCGAATAGGGATTTTAATGAGGGAGAAGTATTATAAGTAATATCCGAAAGCCAACCCCCTGCAGCGATATTAGAGAAATAGCGATTACCAATCTTACCGATATCAATTGATTTAGTTTTACATCTTTCTATAATGGCCAGATTTTGATCTATATTGTTAGTCATACCTATGTATTTTGCAAATTCATTACTCGTCCCGAACGGAAATACTCCTACAGTCGGTCTGTATTCTTCTTCCGCCAAATATTGAATGGATTGGTTTACCGTTCCGTCACCTCCCGCAATAAAGATTGCATCCCATCTGTTTTGACACGCTCTTTTAATTGGGTTATTACTATTATCGAACATCCTCTCTTCATAAATCGTTATTTGATAACCGATGTCTGAAAGCTTTTTCAGTAACATTGGGAATGCTTTATGGGTTGTTTTTCTCCCGCAATAGGGGTTGTAAATCATTAAAGCCTGTTTGTTCTTGTTACTCATCATTAAAACTCCTGTTATAAATTTAGTCTTCCACTTCGATTAAGGCGTTGTTTAGGTGAACGCTCTCCAGATCAATGACAGTAAATCGAAACCCTTACCCAATGAAAAAGTGATATAGCATCGTTAACGATTCTTCTAGATTACATGTTTACTAATCAATTTATTCTTCTCCATTCAATAGGATTTCCACATTTATCAAAAACATGAATAGTAAGGAAATTTTTAGGAAAGATTATATTTGTAAATTGTTAAAGGAAATAGGTGATAAGTGTTGAGAGTTTTGCAATTCAATTATAAGTTGCCCCGATATATCTTCACCAAAATGGCAGGGAAATTTTTCCCATCTGTTCATTGGAATTCAAGTTTCTCCTGTTTACAATTTATGGAACGTTCGGAGCCTGATCTTCCGAATGAAAATTGGGTTAAAGTTAAGGTGAAATATGGCGGCATTTGCGGGAGTGATCTTAATCTCCTGTTTTTAAATGATAGCCCTGCTACCTCTCCATTCGTTTCTTTTCCCTTTACGATCGGCCATGAAATTGTAGGGGAAATTATGGAAGCGGGTTTACAAGCTAATGAGTTTAATAAGGGAGATCGAGTTGTCATAGATCCTATTTTATCGTGTGAATCGAGAGGTATTGAAAAACCTTGCCCACCATGCATGAAAGGGAATTTTAGTCTGTGTGTTAACAAAGCGAATGGGGATTTGTCTCCGGGCTTGTTAATAGGTGCCTGTCGTGACACCGGTGGCGGATGGAGTTCGTATATTGTGGCTCATAAAAGCCAGATTTTTAGACTACCTAATGAAGTAAATGATCTCAATGGTGTAATGGTAGAGCCTTTTAGTTGTGCATTACATTGCGTTTTAAGAAATCCTCCTAATAAGGACGATACTGTTCTTGTTATTGGAAGCGGAGTGATTGGTCTATGCGTTATTGCCGCTATTAGAGCGTTAGAAATTCCTTGTAAAATTGTTGCTTTGGTTAAGCATAAAACGCAAGCTGAGTTAGCCTCTAAATATGGAGCAGATAAAATAATACTGCTTCAAAAATCATCATATGTGGATGAACTTGCAAAATCTCTTAATGCACAGGTACTAAAACCACTTTTTGGTTCTGAGGTAATACAAGGAGGAGCAGATATAGTATATGAATGTGTCGGAAAAACACGAAGTATAAACGATGCCCTTCGTTTTACTAAAAATGGGGGGAGAGTCGTTTTACTAGGTCTGGCTGGCATTATGAACGGAATAGATTGGACAACCGTATGGCTTAATGAGTTAGAGGTGAAAGGAAGCTTTGCATACAGTACAGAGCGATATAATGGGAAAACCACACGGACATTTAATATAGCCATTGAATTAATGCGTCTAGGAAAAGTCGATTTATCACCATTGGTAACTCACCAATTTCCAATAGAGGATTATCAAAATGCGCTTAATACCGCTTCAAATAAAAAATATCGTGGTGCGATTAAAGTTGTTTTTGAACCTAACAGACAATATAAAAAGAAGACTGGAGGAATACATAAATGAAGAACTTTACAATATCTAGTTTTGAAAAAAGTCCTTTCTTGTCGTGGTATACCGATGGGTTAAAGGAAAAGTTCACAACGGAAGGATACGAGTATTGCGATGAAACAATCGATGATATCAGGATTGTATTTAATGTAATTACACAAGAAAAGCCTCGTCCGTTCCGTAGAAAAGCTCAAGCGACTTTTGTAGTTTCTATACTAGAGTTTAATAAGGAACCGGAAAATGTTTTTGAGACTGCTTATCCATATCTTATTAGAACTTTAGCAAACCATTTAATCTTTATTGTAAATAATGAAGAAAAAACAGATGTATATTTTATTACTCCTGAACAGGGATTTTATAAATTAAGCTATCAAAAAGAACAACAGGAGGAATTTTTCAATAAGATTTATCAAAGGTTAGAACCGGTAGCCTCAGCTCAGTTAGTTATTGACAATCATTTTATAGATGATCTAGATCAAAACTTATGGAACGGAAACAATATCACACAAAAGATGTTCATTGCAGGAAAAAAATTGGACGAAATGAACTTGTTGCCAGCACCTTTTCCACTTGAAAAGTATTTGTCATCCCGTGATATGCGTCAGTTAAAAAAGTTATACGGAATAGGTGGGCTCAGTTATGGGAATCTAAGCAGCCGACATGATGAAAAAACCTTTTGGATGAGTGCGAGTGGTGTCAACAAAGCTAATATGCGAGTAGTTGGCCAAGATATATTATATATCAATGGGTTTAATCCGGAAAAAAATGCAATGGAAATAAAGGTTCCTCCACGTATTTCTCCAAAAAGAGCGTCAGTTGATGCGATTGAACATTGGATGATTTATAAAGAACATCCTAAAGTTGGAGCAATTGTCCATATTCATGCATGGATAGATGGCGTAAAAGCAACCGAAATTAACTACCCTTGCGGCACGATTCAATTAGCGGAAACAGTGGCAGACCTCGTACGAAATGCTGATGATCCATCAAGGGCAATAATCGGACTTAAGAATCACGGTCTAACGATTACAGGCCGTAATTTGGATGATATATTTGACCGAATCGATGGACAGGTCATGTCTCAGGTACCAAGTGCATAAGAAAATTCATGTAAAAATTGTAAGTTAGGAGTAAAAATATGGAAAATATGATCGAACCGATCGATAGGGTTGTAATCGCTCTTGGTCCTATCCAAATTTACTGGTACGGTGTAATTATCATGTCAGGTGCCTTTATTGGTCTGTTGATCGCTACCCGTGAAAGCGAACGACTTTATCTGCCAAGAGAAACATTTGTTGATCTTGTCTTTTTTGCGATTCCTATATCAATCATCTTTGCCCGTGTTTATTACGTGATTTTTAAATGGGAATATTATTCTGCTCACCCCAATCAGATACTTGCAATCTGGGAAGGCGGACTGGCTATGCACGGCGTTCTAATAGGGGCGATATTAACGATAATAGTGTTTGCGAAGGTTCGGGAAATTTCGTTCTGGAAAATTACTGACATTCTAGCGCCTAGCCTGATCCTGGGTCAGGCAATTGGGCGCTGGGGAAATTTTATCAATCAGGAAGCCCATGGGGGACCGGTATCGCGGGGATTTCTCGAAGACCTGTTTCTGCCTGAATTTATTATAAACCAGATGTATATAGAAGGAACTTATTATCATCCGACGTTTTTATATGAGTCTCTTTGGAACTTTGGCGGATTTATCGTGTTGATGTCACTTCGACGAACTAATTTAAGACGTGGTGAGTTGTTTTTAACATACATCATCTACTACTCGTTTGGTCGTTTCTTTATAGAAGGAATGAGAACTGATAGCTTAATGCTTACGGAAAATTTGAGGATAGCTCAAGTCATTTCTATCGTATTAATCCTAGTAGCGATCCAGATAATCTGGTACCGTCGAAAGAAAGGTTATGCCAATATACGCTACTTAGACAATGGTATGTAAAAAATAGAGGCAAGTTTGGTTTACACCTAAGCATAGGGTTAATCCCGATTGTTTTCACTTATTCTTCTGTAGTGATTCAACTCAAATAAATGTCTTTTTCAATTGCAATTCTTACGGCACCAAAATAAAAATTTTTATCAATACTATGAACATCTCTTTAGAAAATTACCATAGTTCAATATACCAACCTGTGAAGTTGTATGAAACCCGTTATTATTTCTAATACTCTAAGTAAAAAACTTCTCAATAGGAGTGAAAAAGTGATTAAAAATAAAAGTAAAAGCACAAGAATTCACCTTTTTTTGCTACTAGTTGTTACCGCTGTTTTTATATGGTCTGTTATCAAACCAACAGGAGGATACTCGTCTTGGGCAACAGAGGCTATTCCTGCTATTGTCGGGATAATTATCGTTATTGTAACTTACAATAAATTTCGCCTCACAACACTTTCTTATATGATTATTTTAATTCTAACGATTGTTATGTTGGTCGGTGGTCATTACACATACACAAGGGTACCCATTTTTAATTGGATAAAAGATAATTTTGATTTAAACCGAAATCACTATGATCGATTTGGCCATCTCTTAAAAGGGATGATTACAATTGTGATAAGGGAAATATTATTGCGTAAAACTCAACTAACCAAAGGATCTTGGCTTTTTTCCATTGTTATTAGTATTTCACTTGCAATCGCTGCAATGTACGAAATCATTGAATTTTTATTTGTGAAAATAACACAGGGAGGAAAAACAGCTGAAAATTTTTTAGGTATGCAAGGCGATCAATGGGATTCACAATGGGATATGTTACTAGCACTAATTGGATCGATTCTTGCATTGATATTCCTTTCAAAACTACACGACAGATTCTTAAAGAACGAAATCAACAAAAAATGAATAAATTTGCGTTTTTCTTTTTTATTACATTTTCATAGTAAGGTTCTATTAAGGAGTATGGTCCTACAAGCTACAACACTTTAGTGGTAAAAACATTAACCAACACCTTGTATCGTCCATTCAAAAGTCGGTCTACTAAACCCAGTGTCAGCATTTCCAAAATCATTTTATTTCTTACATACCGTACTAAATGTTGGTTACATTAAAAATAAGTGGAGGTGAAGAAAATGGAAGATAAAAAAGATAAAATTCAGGAAAACGTACGAACACAGCTCGGTGGCATGGGTCTATATGGCACAACCAGCAATGAGGAAGTAGCAGGTTACCGGGCATCGGGAGATATTGAAAATGCCGGTCAGCTCGATAAGGGGTTTCAAAAAGAACCGGGTAATGAGGGTGAAACTGCATCTTTCTCTATTAAACAGCAAAAGGAAAATGAGTAATAAGGTAACTTGCTTTCTAATTGCTCTTTAGTGCGTTTCTCTCAAAGCTTTAGGGTATATATAAATGTTCTTCTTTATTGTATAGGCATCTAACTGTAGCATCTTTTTTTATACTCTCATAAAGTTGTTTTGTTTACTCCGTTTCATAAATTACTGATTCCGTCCATGGGAAGAAAAAGTCCATATCAGGGTGGACGATGAGCATACGTTAGAGATCGGTCTAGCACCTGTATTTGGTTTAATATAAACACTCAAAGATGTGTTGGCAAATAGGGAGTACTTAGCGAATAAGGATAGTGATGAGGTTCAAAAAAGGATTATTGAAAAAAGAGCAATCGAAAAATCGGCTGCTCTTTTTTTGTAGTTCAAGTTTAATTTACTCTTCAGCCATCAATTCTAATCTCGTAACTCCTTTGCCCTTATTCTTCATTTTTAGTAACACCATCCTTCCAATTTCAGTTGTTTCCTTTACATGCGTCCCGCCGCACGCTTGTTCGTCAATGTCACCGATTTTCACAAGGCGGATCTCTTTAACCGATTCAGGAATCAGGTTAACGACTGTTTTAATAGAGCCTGAAATGGATTCGGCTACATCTCTTGGAACTAGTCTTACAGATACAGGATGATTGTGTTCAACTTCCTCGTTCGCTTCCTCTATCATTTTTTCAATTTCTTCAGTCTTTAACTCCGTAATATTCGTTAAGTCAATACGTGCGCGATCTTGATAGATCTGGTTACCTGTGCAAAGGGATTCAAAGTGTTTAAAACATACAGAGCCTAATACGTGAAGCATCGAATGATGACGCATCAGGCCTTTTCTCCGTTTCCAGTCTATTTCTGCTGAGACTGGCCCAATCGAAAGTCCTGAAGAATCGTTTACATAATGTATGATCTCTCCTTGTTCTTTCTTAACTCTTAAAACCTCAGCAGTTGTATCACCTTGAATCAGCCAACCGATATCATGCTCCTGGCCGCCGCCAGTAGGATAAAAAACTGTTTGATCAAGAACTACTTTTTCATCAATAATACTAACAATCTGTGCTTCGCATCTTGTTTGGTAACTATCACTTAAATAAAGTTCCCTTGTCAATCAAATCATCCTCTCTATCAAGTTAAGCTTTATGACCCAATTATAGACAAAATGAATAAAAATTACAAAAAATTTTAAAAATTACAAAAAATTGTTGAAATGTCTGAAAATTATGACATAATTAAATTATTCAAATAAAAAAGGAGGATGAATGAATGCCTATAGAAGAAAAAATTAAGAGTCTCGGAATTTCTTGGCCACAACAGATTCCCCAGCCAATGGCAAATTATGTGACAGTTCGTAGGAGTGGAAATCTCTTATTTCTTTCAGGTGCAGGTCCTTTTGTGAATGGTAAAGCGGTCTATGTTGGTAGAGTCGGAAATGAAATCTCTACTGAAGACGCCTACGATGCAGCTAGAATTTGCGCTATCAATCTATTAAGCGTTATTCAAGGAGAGGTTGGGAGCCTAGATAACATCAAACTAGTTAAACTATTAGGTTTTGTGAGTAGTGCTGATGATTATTATCAACAACCAGAAGTGATAAACGGAGCATCAGATTTCCTTGTAGAAGTTCTCGGGGAGAATGGGAAGCATGCCCGTTCTGCTATCGGGACGAGCGTGTTGCCTTTCAACATTCCAGTCGAAATCGAGCTGATAGCAGAAATAAAAGAATAGGAGGTTATCTTATGTTTGTTACGTTAAAACAAATCGAACAAGCTAGAGCAAATCTCAGAGGTATTATTATTCCAACTCCATTGCTCGATTCAAGAACTTTTTCAAGCCTCTCCGGAAATGAAATCTATCTAAAAACGGAGAACCTTCAAAAGACGGGATCCTTTAAGATACGCGGAGCTTATAACAAAATGGCCAGTCTGACAGAGGCAGAACAAGCTAGGGGAGTAGTTGCTTTTTCGGCAGGGAACCATGGAGCGGGAACAGCGTATGCAGCTAAAGCCTTGGGAATCAGCGCAACTGTCGTCATGCCTGAAAATCCGGTTTTAAGCAAAAAAAATGCGATCCTGCATTATGGAGCAAAAACGATTGAACATGGCACAACATCAATAGACGTACATAAAAAAGCATTGCAGATTCAAGAAGATGAAGGACGTGTGATGATCCATCCTTATGATGATGAATTTATCATTGCGGGACAAGGCACGATTGGATTAGAAATTTTCGAAGATTTACCGGATATTGATGCGATAGTTATCCCCGTAAGCGGAGGCGGTCTTATTTCTGGAATTGCGGCTGCGTTAAAAGAATTAAAACCAACCGTTAAGGTTATCGGGGTTAATACAGAAGGTGCAACCGCAATGTATACATCCCTTCAGCATAACTGCCCAGTTGAGATAGAAAAGGTAAATACCATTGCTGATGGTTTGATGTGTAAGAAACCTGGTGAACTCACCTTTGCTCATACGCAACGCTATGTGGATGACCTTGTATTAGTTTCAGAGAAAGAAATTGCAGATTGTGTTTCAGTGCTTGCTGAACGAGCCAAGCTGGTTGTTGAGCCATCAGGTGCGGCCGCACTCGCCGCAATTATAAACGGACACATCCATTTACGTAATAAAAAGGTAGCTGTTATGGTCTCCGGTGGAAATATCAGTTTTGAACTCTATCAGAAACTAATAAGAGAGTATAACGAGCGAAATTATAAAACAAGTGAGGGTGTTAAATAATGTATAAATTAACGAACATCCGAATTTTAACGTGTAATGGAGAAGAAATCGAGGTTGGCGAAGTCCTTTTTAACGAGGATGTCATTATCGATGTGGGTAAGCAGGTAAGTATGGAAGATCCTAAAATTAAAATAATTGATGGTTCGGGCATGACCGTGCTGCCGGGATTGATTGATTCTCACGTTCATTTAGGTATGGATGCTTCACCAGATCCATTTGCAAGTATGAAAGATGAAGGACCAGTAGAAATTGCTTTAAAAGCGGTCCAGCAAGGGCATGAGTTTTTAAAAGCAGGAATTACATCAGTTCGTAACCTTGGAACGAGAGATAATGTAGATATTTCTTATAGAGATAGCGTAGAAGCAGGTCAAATCGAGGGACCGAGGGTATTTGCAGCTGGACGGCCTATCGTTATGACAGGTGGCCATGGTCATGTGATGGCTATTGAGGCAGACGGATGTGATGAAGCAAGAAAAGCAGCTCGTACACAGCTTAAAGCAGGTGCGGACCTGTTAAAAGTCATGGCGACTGGGGGTGTATTAACCAAAGGAAATGAACCGGGAGCCACACAGTTTACTGAAGAAGAGATGCGTTGTATTTGTCAGGAAGCCGCTAATGTTTCAAAAACGACGGCTGCTCATACAATTGGAACAGAAGGAATAAAAAACGCCATCAGAGCTGGTGTAACAACGATTGAACATGCGTATCTTCTTGATGAAGAAGCTGTCGATCTTATGTTGCAAAAGGGAACATTCCTGGTACCAACTCTTTTAGCTCCTCGTTTAATTTTAGATAAAGACGGTGCGGTACCTAAATACATGATCGGTAAGGTAAAAAAGATTATTGATGATCACAAAGTAAGTTTTCAGATGGCTTATCAAAACGGAGTGCCTATTGCAGCAGGTACTGATGCAGGAACACCTTTTAATGTTCCAGGTCTACTTGTAGATGAACTCCAGCTGATGGTTGAATACGGGATGAAGCCGCATGAAGCTCTTTACTCTGCTACCTTTGGAGCAGCCAAAGCTGTAAGAATGGAAGGTGAAATAGGTTCAATTGACATTGGGAAAGCCGCTGACCTCATAATTGTAAATGGTAATCCGATTGAAGATATAGAACAGCTTCGTCACCCAGTATATGTATTTTCAAGAGGACGTCTTGTGCACGAAAAAACCTCTCACATTAATACACACCACGAATTGAAAGTATAGTACATCTTCTAAGTTTTCTTACCTTTTTTCACCTTCAATACAAAGCTTAAAAACATTAAAAAATATAACAAACAAACCTTACCCTTGGCTTGTACAATTCAACCATAAAAGGAGTGAGAAAAATGAAGCAATCCTATTCTATTGAACAGGTGAGGAGCAAGTTTCCTGCTTTAAACAGATTAGATGCAGAGAAACCTGTCATTTATTTTGATGGGCCTGGTGGAACTCAGATGGCCGAACATGCTATAGAATCCATGTATCGATACATCACGAACGGGATGGCAAATCTTCATGGAACTTTTTATACGAGTGTTGATACGGATAAAGTCATGGACGAAGCGCGGCAGGCTGTAGCAGACCTTCTTGGATGCGCGGCAAATGAAGTTGCGTTTGGTGCAAACATGACAACCCTAGCCTTTTCTATTGCTAGAAGTCTTACTAGTTTTATAGAAAAGGGAGACGAAATAGTTGTTACAGAACTTGATCACAGGGCAAATGTTGACCCATGGCTGACTCTTGCAAGAGATAAAGGCGCAATTGTTAAATATATTGAACTCGATGAGAAGTCTTATACCTTAAAAATGGACCAGTTGGATGAAGTGATTACATCTAGAACGAAACTAGTAGCTGTCGGGTTATCGTCTAACGTTACTGGAACGGTAACGGATGTAAGTGCAATAGTACAGAGGGCAAAAGAAGTGAACTCGCTTGTTGTAATCGATGGGGTTCATGCTGTTCCCCATTTGCCCATTGATTTCTATGAATTAGGCTGTGACATTCTACTTTGTTCAGCCTACAAATTCTTTGGTCCACATGTTGGCCTCGCGGTAATAGAGCAATCGCTTTTTGAAAAGCTTCAAGTCTATAAATTAGAACCAGCACCGGTTAATACTCCTTATAAATTGGAGACTGGAACACAAAACCATGAGGGAATAGCTGCCGTAATTGGTGCTATTACATTTATAGAAGAACTTGGCCATGGTGAGTCCAGGCGTGAAAGAATTTTGTCTGGGATGAGCTTTATTGAAAAGTATGAGAATGAGCTTTCAAATGATATTGAAAACTTTTTGAGTAATTTATCTGAAGTTCAATTATATCGGGCACCTACAGGTAGGAGAACACCAACCTTTGCATTTACCATCAAAGATCAGAATTCTAGAGAGGTAACAGAGTGGCTAGCCAAAAAATACAACATGTGTGTAGCCGATGGTGATTTCTATGCATCTACGATGGCGGAAAAGTTCAACGTATATGCAAGTAGCGGCTGGATTCGGATTGGACTAGCTCCGTACAACACGATAGAAGAGGTTCAACTGTTTAAAAAAGGTTTACAAGCGTTTATCGAACAGCATAAAAAAAACGCAATAGTTTAAGGAAGACTATCAACTAAGATAAAGAGAAAAACGGGGGCAAAATCATATGAAACAAGTAGTTACAGACATTCCTTCTGCATTGGAAAATTATCTTCTCATCGCAGAAGGAATAGCTAAAACATTTGGAAGCTATTGTGAGGTGGTGGTACATGACTTAAGGAACGTTTCCTCATCAATCGTTGCTATTTACAACGGACATGTAACTGGCAGAGAGGTCGGATCACCTGTTACCGATCTTGGACTGACTTTTCTTCGAAAGAGAAAAAACGAAAACCTACTATTAAATTATCCGAACAATGGAATCAAAGGTAAAAAAATCAAGTCCACATCGGTCATGATCCGAGATGAAGAAGGAGTAGTCATTGGCTGTCTCTGTATTAACATCGATATCACACTTCTTTCGATGGCAGGAGCCATCATAAATGACTTAATGCATGTAGAAGAAAAGAATGAAGAGGAATCGTTTCCGATTAACGTAAGTGATTTAGAGAATCAGATCATTGAAAAGGCTACTCGGCAAATCGGAAAACCTATTTCTTTAATGGACAAGAATGAACGAATGGAATTTATACACATGCTGGACGAAATGGGTCTATTCCTCATTAAGGGAACTATCCAAAACATAGCCAAAC
Organism: Fictibacillus nanhaiensis; assembly: GCF_023715445.1. Taxonomy (GTDB): domain Bacteria; phylum Bacillota; class Bacilli; order Bacillales; family Fictibacillaceae; genus Fictibacillus; species Fictibacillus nanhaiensis_D. Next base: position 330,994 of record NZ_JAMBOD010000001.1, on the reverse strand, counting down.
TATTAGACGTATCAAAATTCACCATTTATAACTATCTTGAAAAAAAACCTTAAAATTAGGGAGGGGATTCTTTTGGAGGCACCTAGATTGCAAGTTGAGAAGAAGCCAAAGAAGGGACTATTTTATCGGTTGTTAGATTGGGTAGAAATAAACGGAAACAAGTTACCTGACGTTTTAACCTTATTCGTTATTTTTACTGCAATCATTTTGGTTGTCTCTATGATTGCTGGTCTTTCTGGATGGAGTGCAATCAATCCCGCAACTAAGGAAAAAATAGTGGCTATTAACTTATTAAATGAAGAAGGAATCAAACGTATCCTCTCTGAGATGGTAAAAAACTTTGTTAACTTTCCTCCGCTAGGCCTTGTACTTGTGGTCATGCTTGGAGTAGGACTTGCGGAATCTACAGGTCTCATTTCAGCGTTTATGAGAAAAGTCGTTTTATCAGCTCCAAGTAAATTGATCCTACCGATCATTGTATTGATCGGGATTGTCGGAAATGCTGCAGCTGATGCAGCTTTAATCGTGCTACCCCCTGTTGCAGCAATGATCTTTCTCGCATTAAAAAGAAACCCGATCGCCGGGCTCTGTGCTGCTTATGCTGCTGTTGCAGGTGGATTCAGCGCCAACCTAATAATTAATCTACTTGATGCTATGCTTGCTGGTTTTACTGAATCCAGTGCACAAATCATAGATCCTGCCTACAAAGCAAACCCTGCTATGAACTATTACTTCCTGTTTGCCTCAACATTTGTTCTATTACCGGTAGCCGTATTTGTAACAACAAAAATCGTTGAACCTCGTCTAGGAACTTACAACAGTCAACAGGCATTAGATGAAGAAGGTAAGACGGAACTTACTACAGTGGAAAAAAGAGGACTAAGATGGGCCGCAATCTCGCTTGGGATTTTTGTAGCGATCATACTCGCTGTGACTGTTCCGTCAAACGCTATGCTCCGCCATCCTGAAACGGATTCTATCATTGTATCACCGTTCATGGATTCTCTCGTACCCATCATGTTTTTGTTCTTCTTTATCCCAGCCCTCGCGTATGGTGTTGGAGCAAAAACAATAAAATCTGACAAGGATGTGGCAGAACAACTCAGCAAAGCCATGTCAGGGATGGGATACTACATCGTCTTAGCTTTTATTGCTGCTCAAATGATCACCTATTTTGCCTGGAGCAATCTGGGTTCCATTATCGCCATTAAGGGTGCAGAGGCACTACAGTCGATAGGAATGGTAGGTTTACCGCTTTTAATTTGTTTCATACTCTTTACAGCCCTGGTTAATTTACTAATTGCAAGTTCATCGGCAAAATGGGCGATTTTAGGGCCTGTTTTTGTTCCGATGTTTATGATTCTAGGCTATAGTCCTGCATTTACACAGATCGCATACCGAATTGGCGACTCTATCACCAATACCATAACACCAATGCTCGCATACTTTGCCATATTGTTATCCTTTGCCAAAAAGTTTGATAAAAATATGGGGGTCGGCACATTAATCTCATCCCTACTTCCATATACCATCGCGTTCGGAATTTTCTGGATCGTACTGTTCTCCATCTGGTACCTATTAGGGCTACCATTGGGGCCAGGTGCGTATATCAAATTGTAAACGAACTGCTTCAAAGGAGGTATGGGATGAAGACAAAAATAAAAAATGTTCACCTGTTTGACGGGATGAAGCTTCATAAAGATAAAACGACGATAATATTTGACGAAAAAGAAATTCTAGCTATCGGTGATGTGAATAGTCTGTCAGTGGATATGGAGATCGACGGGGAAGGATTAACTTGTCTTCCTGGTTTAATGGACTGTCATGTTCACCTGACGATGGACGGAGTCGCAGATCCATTCTGTGAACTCATATCTGATTCTGAAGCGGATGGTTCTTTTAGGGCCGTCCGTAATGCTCAAAATCAGCTTTATTCTGGGGTCATCACCGTCCGGAACGTTGGAGCCAATCATAATATTGACATTGCCCTAAGAAATGCCATTGAAAAAGGGATAATTGAAGGACCCAGGATACTAGCTAGTGGAAAGCCGATCGTTATGACAGGAGGTCACGGTTATCCTATGGCTATTGAAGCAGATGGTGTAGACGAAGTAAGAAAAGCTGCCAGAACACAGTTAAAAGCTGGTGCAGATTTGCTGAAGTTAATGGCCACAGGCGGTGTGATGACAGATGGTGTTGATCCGAATTCACCACAATTAAGCGAAGAAGAACTCCGTTGTGCTTGTACAGAAGCTTCCAATGCAGGAAAAACGACAGCTGCCCACGCACAAGGTCTTGCAGGAATAAAAAATGCCATTCGGGCCGGAATCACGACAATAGAACATGGGATTTACTTAGATGATGAAGCGATTGAAATGATGGTCGAAAAAGGGACCTATCTAGTTCCAACACTTGCAGCTCCCTATTTTATCGACAAACATGGATTAGAAGAAGGGGTTCCTGTTCATGCCGTAAAAAAGAATCAGGAAGTAATGGAACACCATAAACAAAGCTTCCGCAGAGCAATCGAAGCAGGTGTAAAAATAGTTGCTGGAACAGACGCCGGAACACCATTTAATCGACATGGAGACTTTCCAACAGAGCTAGAACTGATGGTGGAGTATGGAATGAGTCCGATAGAGGCGTTTCGTTCTGCGACCATTATTCCAGCACAAGCTATGAAAATTTCAGATAAAACAGGCTCATTAGAAGAATGCAAACTTGCTGATCTTGTACTCGTTAAAGGAAACCCCTTTGAAAATATGTCTGACGTTAGAAATGTCGTTTATGTATTTAAGGAAGGTAAGTGTGTCCTATCCAGTAATAAAAAAATCCTAACATTCCATTAAAGGAGTTGAGAATTATGGAAAAACTGTTTTCATTACTGAAACAAAACTACGATGAAATGGTAGGGATTCGGAGGCATCTCCATCAAAATCCCGAGCTTTCTTTTGAAGAGGTGGAAACACCAAAGTATATTGCCGCGTACCATGAGAGGTTAGGGCATGAGGTTCGGACAGGCGTTGGGGGAAGAGGCGTTGTTGCCACATTAAGAGGCAGTAAACCTGGTAAAACTGTAGCACTTAGGGCGGATTTTGACGCACTTCCTATCCAGGAAGAAAATGAGGTTCCGTACAAATCCAAAATAGATGGAGTAATGCATGCGTGTGGTCATGATGGACATACTGCGACATTGCTAGTTTTAGCAAAAGTACTGAATCAAATGAGAGAAGAACTGGAAGGGACGATCGTTTTCATCCATCAACATGCTGAAGAACTTGCTCCGGGTGGTGCAATTGCAATGGTAGAGGATGGTTGTCTGGATGGTGTAGACGTTATCTTCGGTACACACCTTTGGGCGACCAGCCCAGTAGGGGAAATTGGATATAGAACCGGTCCCACCCTAGCAGCGGCCGACCGTTTTCACATTACGGTAAAGGGTAAGGGAGGCCATGGGGCGCAGCCTCATCTTACAAAGGATAGCGTTGTAATTGCTTCGCAACTCGTCGTGAACTTACAGCAAATCGTAAGCCGCCGTGTTGATCCCCTTGATTCAGCAGTAATCTCTATCGGTTCTTTTGAAGCTAAGAATGCCTTTAACGTCATTGCGGATACGGTGGAACTAACAGGGACGGTTAGAACATTCAGGGAAGAAGTTAGAACTAAGGTTGAAAGTGAAATAAAAAGGGTTACCAAGGGAACTTGCCTCGCTGCAGATGCTGAATTCTCTTATCAGTTCATAAGGGGGTATCCACCAATGGTGAATCATAAAGAAGAGACTGAATTTGTAGCTAAACTTGCACCTGCTGTTCCTGGCGTAACGGAAACACTGGAAATGCAGCCACAAATGGGCGGCGAGGATTTTGCTTATTACCTTGAAAAAGTGCCGGGAACCTTCTTTATATCCGGTGCAAAGATTGCAGCACGTGAAGAGACATTCCCTCATCATCATCCTAAGTTCGATATAGATGAAAAGGGATTGTTGATCGCAGCAAACGTCCTGGGAGCATCAACTTTAACTTATTTGAAAAATGGAGGAGTCCGTATTCCTGATAAGGAAAAAGCGGGGTTAGTTTAATTCTGTTTTTATGATAAGCAACTGAGATATAGATGTAGTACAAAATTAAACATTGGAGGAAGTCAAAATGAAAACCCATGAATACTTGCTTGAACAGATGAACTGGCCAACGGTTAAAGAAAAAATTGAAGCTGGGATGGATACAGTAATTGTTTGTACAGCATCCGTTGAGCAACATGGTTATCACTTATCTGAACTGACGGATACAGTTATCGGTCAGGCAACGGGGCTTCTTGTAGCAGAAAAGCTAGGTAACGCATTGGTTGCCCCAGTTATTCGTCCAGGCCTGTCAGAACACCATATTCCAATGGCCGGAAGTTTAACGCTTCGTCCAGAAATATACCGTGGGATAATAGAGGATTATGTAACAAGCTATAAAAAACACGGCTTTAAAAAGGTTATTATTTTCTCCTCTCATGGAGGAAACTTTACTGAAAATGAGAAGATCGTTAAGAACCTTCGAGAGATGCATCCTGAGGTGCAATTTAGCAGTGGATTGACTTTAAGGCAGTTGCTTGATCTCATGGCACAATTTGAGAAGAAGTATGGACTAGTTGAAGGAAGCACCGGGCACGGAGGAGCAATGGAAACATCTGTAATGCTTCATATTGCCCCTGAACAAGTGGAGATGGACAAAGCAACACCAGGATATATCGGCCAAATGACTGATGACGTTTTAGATAACTTGTTTAGAAATGGAATAGTCGGTATTACAGAAGTTGGTATTTTAGGCGATCCGAGGCAGGCAAAAGCAGAATGGGGAGAATACTTCTTAGAGCTTTTATCTGACGAAATCGTAAAAGTGGTTCATCAAGATTTTTATAGTTTTTCATAAGAAGGATTGTTATGTAGCGAGTATAGAACATGCTATTCTATATTCGCTATTTGATTTTAAAAGAGCTTTATTCATTAGATCATAATAAGCGGAATGAAAACTACCAGCCGAACATGAATGATGGGAAGGATCCGATCATGTTCGAGATGACCTTCGATAAAAAAGAACCATTGATTATAAGTTCTCCATTTATTACGACAAACTCAACTTTTACTTCTACCCAGATGCAACGAATCTGATAGATAAGAATAACCACCTTTTTAACTAAGTATGCATCCATTTGATAATCAGGCTATAGGAGTTGTAGAAAATTTCTCGTTAGAGGGAAATTATTCTATAGTGAGAGCAACATTATATTGAAGTTAATAAATGTTAATTGGTTATGAAATAGCACAAGGGCGATTCTCATGAAATACATCGATACGATTCTTTCTTAAAGAAGGAGAAGTGCACTTTTTTATTGAAGTAGATGTCAGTTGTTAAAGTAAGGTTTGATTAAAAAAGGGTTAAGGGGAAAATGATTCAATGATAAGGAAATTAAGCAATGGTGATAAAGAAAATTTGTATCATCTACTAAAACAAAAACCTTCCGAAAATCTATTCATTCTGTGGGGAATCAAAGCATTTGGGTTTGATAATGAGTTACAAACATTATGGGGAGATTATAATGAATCCAATGAATTAAGAGGGATCCTTTACAAGTATAAGGATAAATATGCTCCTTTTGGTATTGGTGATTTTGACATTGAGGGATTCGTTTCCATTATCTCGAAAGATAAAAATGCCAATACTCTAGTTGGTATTGAAAGTATAGCAGATAAAGTAAAACGCTACTTGGTGAAACCCGTAAAAAACAGCCGTAGTTACTTATATGCCGAACTGAAAAGTACTGAGCCAAGAAACTTTCAAAAGAATGCAGAGGTCTCTCTGGCTACTGAAACAGATGTTAACAAATTAGTTGTGTTATATAAGAAAGTGCCAGAGTTTGAAGGAGATAATCATAATCCAGAAGTAATTGCCCAAAACATCACAAAAGGTTGGTCCAGAAATTACGTTATTGAAAGCGATGGCGAATACGTATCATCCGCTTCAACGGTTTGTGAAAATAGTCTCTCCGCGATGATTTCTGCTGTATGTACATTAACATCTCATAAGAAAAAAAGGTACGCTACTAAATGCTTGGAGAATTTAATTTTCGATCTTCAAATGGAAGGAAAAACACTTTGTCTTTTTTATGATAATGAAGAGGCAGGAAGAATATATAAACGATTAGGATTTAAAGATATAGAAAAATGGAATGTATCTACTTTATAATTTTATCTTCTTCAACAAAATCGGGTGCGTTAATCTAAAAAAGGATTAATGCTCTTTTTTATTGAATTTATTTAACAAACGCAGAAAACTCGTTGAAGAAGGATTTTGTAATTTTTGATAAGTTGTAGCTCGGTATCTTATATGTGGAAAGGATAAAATAAGATGAAACAAATGTTAGATACAATAAATTCATTTTGTCTTCACTCTATTTATTTTTATCGTCTTATGGAAAGTAATGGCTGTATTATGGGAAGCTTTGGTGCCGTGGAATTACAAAACTGACCTATTAGGATTTTTTGTAGTAATACCATTACTAATAACAGCGGCATTTATTTTATCAAGCTTGTCTTTTAAAGTCATAAAGGGATCTAAATGATATCAGTTTTTTAAAGTACTTATTGTATTATCGGGTGCATTTCTTAAAGATGAGAATTGCATAACTATTTTATGAATGAATAAATCATTAAAACTGGAGGTTAAACGTATGCCAAAGGTTGGCGTATTTGCAGCAATTTTTGATGAAAATGGAAGAATATTATTAACTAAAATAAAGTACGGGTCAGGGAATTGGACAATACCAGGTGGGCATCTTGAAAAGAATGAATCACCAATAGAAGGAGTAAAAAGAGAAGTTTACGAAGAGACAGGCTATATCGTTGAAATTAACAATTTAATATCCGTTTATTCATCTCCTTCGAAGGATGATTTAGTTCTTCTCTTCAAAGTAGCTATAGTTGGTCAAGACAGTTTGGAACCGAATAACGAAATCGAAAAGATTGCGTTTTTTGAAAGAACAGAATTACCATCACAACTTCACCCTTGGAATATCAAAAGGATTAAAGATGCCTTTAATAATGTAACAAGTAACATACATATTTTTAACTAGTAGGATTTACTCCACAATCGGGTGTGATTGCCGTATAAGACGACCGCAGTTAAAATTACTCAAGAAAAGTAGCAGGATAGTTGAAGAAGGATTTTTATATGAATTGGAAGAATCGTTGCTATATTAAGTAATAAATTTACAGGGGTGACTTTATGAAAATTAGACTTATAAAGGCGATAGAAGAAGATGCAAAAGATATTTTTGATATACAAGTTAAAGCATTCAAACCTTTATTAGAAGTATATAAGGATTACGACACTAATCCTGCTAATGAAAATATTGAGAGGGTAATTACAAGGATAAATAGACCTGATGGTGCATTCTATAAAATTCACATTGATGATGTCTTGGTAGGTGCTATTTGCGTTTTTTGGAAAGAGCAAACACAATTGTGGATAAGCCCTATGTTTATTTTACCTGAACACCAAGGGAAAGGAATTGCTCAGAAAGCAATAACTTTAGTCGAGGAACTTTTCCCACACGCTACTTCTTGGGAATTAAGAACAATTTCAGAAGAAAAACGTAACTGTTATTTATATGAGAAATTGGGATACAAAGCAACAGTTGAAAAACGAATTTTAAATGAAAATACTACACTTGTCCATTATAAAAAAGTTTGCTAAAACTTATTCAAATAACGGGTACATTTCTGTAGGAAGAAATGTGCCTTTTTTTATATTAAGGACCAGTTAGTAGAATAAGACTTGCAAGATGTGATCCTTCTAATTTATTGTTGTTATACTTTAATTGAGGAGTGGTTACATGATACTGGAAGCTGTTATGCTACAAGTTAAACAAGGGATGGAAGAAGAATATGAAGCAGCCTTTTGTAAGGCTTCTAAGTTTATTTCATCAATGAAAGGTTACATATCTCACGAACTACAACGAATTGTGGAATAAAGATTTTTATGGGAAATGGGGGTAAGAAAAAATGTCTAAAATAGTTCTTAAAAAGATTAACTCTGAAAACTGGCGAGAAGCTCTTGGACTTTCCGTGTATGTTGATCAACAAAAATTTGTTGCAGCTGTTACACCGCCTGTTGCTATTGCTCTAGCTAAAGCCTACATTAGACCAGATGGTAAAATAATCGACCCCTATGGGATTTACAATCAAAACATAATGATTGGTTTTTTTAATCTGCATTTTACACCTGATAGTAAAGAAGACTATTGGATATTCCATTTTTTTATCGATAAAAAGTTTCAAAGAAATGGGTTGGGTTCTGACTCCATAAAAGAATTGATTAGGCATCTTAAGCATACTCACCCTTCATGCAATCGACTTCGATTAACTGTTCACCCTGAAAACGTAGCAGGAAAGGTATTTTATAGTAAACTTGGATTTATCGATGATAACACCCTTACATTTGGCGAACCAACATATTCCATAGACATTTAAATTGAAAATAGGAGATGGTTGTTTAGCGAACGGGTGCCTTTCTTTAATAAAAGGGAATAAATTTTCATACTTTCCTTTATTTTTTACAAAGGAAAATCGTTATTTAAAACGAAAGGTAATTACAGGCTATTACAATGAATAATGGGGGAAAACTATGAAGGTCCTTATATTAGGAGGTACTCGTTTTCTGGGAAAAGCTTTGGTAGAAGAAGCATTAAAAAGAGGGCATGAAATCACTTTATTTATTCGCGGCACAAATAAAAATACGTTTCCTGAGGTAGAGCAGCTAATCGGCAATAGGGATAATGATGTAACACAGCTGGAAAACCGGAAATGGGAAGTTGTAATGGATACATGCGGATTTGCTCCTCATCAAATTAAAAAAATCGCAGCTGTACTTGGGGATAACATCGAACATTATACATACATCTCAAGCATCTCTGTTTATAAAGATTGATTCCGCTCAATATTGCGGAAGACTATCATTTACAATCAATGCCGCCGGAAAATATATTGAAAGACGTTGAGGAAGGGAAAATTTCTCCTTATGAGTTTTACGGCGCGTTGAAAAAACTATGTGAAGCAGAGGCGGAGAAGCATTGGCCAGGGCGTGTTTTGCAGATAAGAGCTGGGGTACTCGTCGGACCATTTGACTATTCGGATCGGCTATCATACTGGTTACAGCGTGTAATACAAGGCGGAAAAATATTGGTTCCGGGACGTTCAGATCGTCCTGTTCAATTGATTGACGTAAAAGATATCGCAACATGGGCCTTCGATATGGCGGAAACCAGAAAAGCAGGTACCTTCAATGTAACAGGACCGGATTATGAATTGACTATAGAAGAGCTATTGAACACCTGTAAAGCTGTCACGAACGGTAATGCCGAATTTGTATGGGCAGATGAACAATTTGTATTGAATCATAAAATACAACCATGGAACGAAATGCCATTTTGGATTCCTGAACACTTTCCGTTAGAAGGAGAATCAGAGCCATGGAAAGGTGCTTCTTTCTTTTGTGTAGAAAAAGCTGTTAACGCTGGTCTTTCCTTCCGGCCGCTTGAAGAAACTATAAATGATGTATATCAATGGGAGAAAACGAGACAGGATTCAGAACGAACAAAGGGGATATCGAGAGAAAGAGAGCAGGAGCTGCTAGAGACTTGGTCCCAAAAAGAGAAAAAGGAGACATTGTAATTAGGTTATTATGGGTGATTCCTCCATGCCAATCAAACCAAGGAAAATTTATATACTTAATCATATAATCTTCAACGATCGGATGCATTTCTTTAAGAAAGGAATGTGCTCTTTTTTATTGAACTAATAAAGGCCTGGCACTTAGTTTAAAAAAAGGAGATAACTATGTTAACGAAACAACAACTTCAAGATATAAAAAAACTACAAAAAGAATGCGAGACTCATGATAATTTACAGCTGAAACTTAACTGGGATATGCTAGAGAACCGCGAATCTTATCAACTAGACTTTCTTCATTATGAAAAAGACGAACTTGTCGCGTTTTTAGGTTTGTATCCTTTTGGATCTACAGTCGAAGTTTGCGGCATGGTGAAACCAAGTGAACGACGGAAGGGATACTTCCATCTGTTGTTCCAAAAAGGAATGGAAACAACTAAACAAAGCCAATACAAAAAAATCTTATTGAATACACCAGCGGGATCAAATGCAGCAAAAGATTTTTTGTATAAACTAGGTGCTAATTATACATTTTCAGAACATCAAATGGTGTGGCAAGAAAAATCCTTAGAACCAGTAGAGGGTCTAACACTTCGACAAGCAAAAGTAGATGATTTAGACATGCGTATACGTTTATCCGTTGAAGTATTCGGAATGACCCAAGAAGATGCCCAATCGATTGAACGTTCGTTCGACAAAGAGGGAAACACCGATAGGTTAATGATCGATGTTAACGGAAAAACAGTAGGGAAAATTCGTGTGTCACGAAAAGATGGGCAAGCTTGGATATATGGGTTTTCCATTTTACCAGAGCATCAAGGTAAAGGAATCGGTAGGAAAGTGTTACGCCGAGTGATAAAAGATCAACGTTCAGCTGGGCATTCGGTACACCTAGAAGTTGAAACGAAAAATGACCATGCCCTTGGATTATATAAAGCAGTAGGATTCAAAGTTGTACACTCACAGGATTATTATACGTATTTACTTAAAACAAGTAAGCCTGATGCAGAGAAGTTTTGATAGATAATCTTCTGATGTAAAAGAATAAGACTTTTCTTCATCTTCAAATTAGGTGCATTTCTTCAAAAAGGAGAGCTGCACCTTTTAATTTAATACAGGGCAGGTTAATGGATTAAATTCTCAAGATTCTTTATTATTAAAACTAGGAAAAAATTGGGGGGCTTAGAAATGATAATTAAAAATTAATAGGAATATGGATTAATAGAATTAATAATGTTCAAGCATATTCCTATTTCTTAAACCAAAAGAAAATTTTTTTAATATGGATAAATCGGAGGAATAGCTATGAACAAAAAATTACAAGAGATAGTAAAAGATATTTCAAATAAGGTTAATTTTTCAGGTTCAGTTTTTGTGGAAGATAAGGATAATCATTTATTATTCAATGAAAACTTTGGCTATGCTAATCGTTCAGAACAGATAGAAAATATTTCATCGACTCGTTATGGTATTGCATCCGGCTGTAAACTCTTCACTGCCATAGCAATATGCCAACTGGTGGAAAAAGGTAAAGTTTCTTTTGATTCTAAATTGAGTGATTGCATGAAACATCATTTTAAGCACTTTGATGAGAGGGTAACAATCCATCATCTGCTGACTCATACCTCGGGAATACCAGATTACTTTGATGAGGAAGTTATGGAAGACTATGAGGAGTTATGGGTAAATCATCCAATGTATCATATTAGAAAATTAAGTGATTTCTTACCTTTGTTTCAAAATCAACCTATGAAATCCCAAGTAGGTGAGAGGTTTCACTACAATAATGCGGGTTATATTCTGTTAGGGTTAATTGTTGAACAGTTAACTGGAATGGCTTTCTCTGATTACGTTCAAGAACATATTTTTGGTAAAGCGAATATGACAGAATCCGGATATTTTTCATTTGATGCGCTCCCTTCTAATACTGCATTAGGCTATATAGACAACCCAGATGGGACTTGGAAAACAAATATCTATTCTTTACCTGTAAAAGGTGGTTCTGACGGTGGTGCATTTGTGACAGTAAAAGATTTGGCTAAGTTATGGTATTCACTTATAAATAATCAACTTATAAATGAAACCTACACAAATGAACTTTTATCGCCTCATACACACGTCAATGTAAGTGGTTACTATGGGTATGGTATATGGATTAAGAAAAACGAAGATAGGAGTGTCTTAAAATATCATATAATGGGTTATGATCCTGGAGTTAGCTTTCATTCGGCTTATTATCCTGATCTATCCATAAAAGTTGTTGTTTGTTCTAATAAGTCCACTGGAGCATTTGATATAATGAGTGGGATAGAAGAAGAATTGACAAAAACAAGACTTTATAAATAAAAAACTTGAAGAACCTTGCTTTTACCGCAAGGTTCTTTTTTCTATTGAGCAAAATTGAGAGAAGTGCCTTTTTTTTAAGTAAAAGACTACTTGCTTGAACACATGAACTGGCCAACGGTTAAAGAAAAAATTGAAGCTGGATGGATACAGTAATTATTTGTACAGCATCCGAAAGAGAAGGACTTAAAAAGAAATTGAATACCAAACTTCAAAGAAGAAATTAACCGACGTGGATTAAAACCTGTTATTAATTAATGTATTGGTCACCTTTCTCCCCCTAGGAAGGTGGCCATCTTACTTTATTAATAAAAAATAATACAAAAACTAAAAAGTAAACTGATATAACAGCATTTTGGCATAATTTATAAATAAAAAAGTAAAATTTGTGTCCATACACAAGGTAAAAGAATTAATTAACATCCAAAAAATGTAAAGACCCTTCTTTTTTATTTTTTAAGTGATTCCGATCAAGGGAATCATTAAAGTCAAAACGAACTTGGTATTAATCTGTTGTTCATCGTGTCTCTGCATTCCGGTTCTTATTACATCATATTTGACGAAGGGCATCATGTTTTTGATTATTTCGCTATTACCACTCATTATTTGATAAGTAGCCTATCAACTCCGGTTGAAGCGATAACCTGTAAGATTTTATTCATGTTTGTTTCAACATCACCCCCTTAAAAAATTCAGTTCCTCCCTGCCTTATTAATTTTCTAAAACAAAATGAACTATTTAAGGTGATTATAACTAAAACATGCGTACAATGTTCCTCTAGCCCTATCAATTTTTAACGGAATATTTTTAATATAATCAGGAGAGGATAACATTAATTGTCAGATACTACTCTTAAAACGGGAAGCTGCTACTAATGTTTACGAGGTGTGCATTTTGAAAAAATGGTTCGATCGAAAAATTAAGGGTAATCAAAAATCATCATCTGATGAGGAAACGGTATCTTTTCAAGGTCTAATTAAAAAATGCAGGGAATCTAAGGATTTTATAACGTTTCAACAAGGTGACAACTTTCCTTTTATCATTTCCTATTTTAAAACTCTTGTAAATCCTGATTTTGTGCATCGAGAAGTTTTAGACCCCATATCCAAGTATCCCATAAACACGTTAGATGAATTAAAAAATTTGCTTCCAGTAGAAAGTATTGTTATTACAAAGGATGTTAAACAAATACAAGACAAGCTGCTTACTGGATTTATACTCATTCAAGAAAAGAAGGATCCTTCAATGTGCGCCCTTGTTCCAGCGGTGGCGATTGAAAAACGTCAGATCTCAATCCCTGAGACTGAGTTTAGTGTGGTTGGACCAAAAGAGGCTTTCGTTGAGAACTTGGATATAAACCTAAACATGGTCCGCAAACGCATCCCAATTCCTGATTTACACATTAAGGAAATAATCGTTGGAAAGTTATCCAAGACACGTGTATCTGTTATGTATATCCATGGTATTGCTAACGAGGAGAATATAAAAACCGTCATCCAGCGTATTAGGGATATTGAGTTTGATCAATTAATCGATGCCTCCTTCATCACTCAAATGATGACAGATAATCAACATTCTCCCTTTCCTCAACTGATAGATACAGAAAGACCAGACCGGGTAGCTAGTGTACTATCAGAAGGAAAGATAGCTATTTTTGTGGATGGGTCCCCTCAAGTTTTAACTGGCCCAACTACTTTACCTGAGTTCTTTTCTGCATTTGAGGATTATTTTCTTACTTGGCATCTTGCCTCTGCTTTCCGGATTATTCGTTTGGGCGCCGTTATGTTTTCGGTCTTATCGACACCACTTTATGTTGCTATTTTGACTTACCATTATGAGATGATTCCAAAGGATTTATTGAGCCCTTTGATTGCTTCAAGAAGCGGCATTCCATTCCCTCCGATTCTAGAGGCCATCATTCTCGAAGTGACGATTGAATTGCTTAGGGAAGCAGGAGCCAGACTTCCTACAAAAGTCGGTCAGACCATCGGTATCGTAGGAGGTATCGTTATCGGAACAGCCGCTGTAGAGGCTGGATTAACAAGTAATGTATTGTTGATAATTGTAGCATTAGCTGCATTAGCTTCTTTCACAACTCCAGTCTATCAAATGAGTAACTCCATTCGATTAATCCGCTTTCCATTTATTTTAAGTGCCCAAATTTTAGGTATGTTAGGCGTAATGGTATGCTTAGGATTCTTTTTCTCTCATTTATTAAAACTTACATCCTTAGGTAGGCCCTATATCGCACCAATCTATCCTCTGAGAATCATGGATTTAAAAGACTCCCTTTTTAGGTTGCCTCTAGATAGACAGGGGAATAGGCCGATGCAGCTCAGAACTGGCGATCCAAATCGTTTTAATTCAAAAAGGGCCGAATTGAAACGGAAAGCTAAAGTTGATATAGAAGATTGATCGATATAGGAAGGTGAACAAAATGCTGCCACTACCAAAAGAACATAGACAGGTATCACCTTACTTTACTTTTTATTTAATACATTCTATGCAAAAAGGAGTGTCTATTCTAGGTTTTGAGCGATATATCATGAAAGATGCCGGATATGACTCCTGGATTTCCATTATTATCTCTGGACTATCGATCAACCTCCTTTTATGGATATCATATTCCATACTAAATAAAGGAAAGAATGACATAGTAGCCATCCATGCGAATCTATTCGGAAAATGGATCGGCGGTGTATTAAGTTTATATTTTATTGTGTATTTTCTACTTATGGTTACCACATCTTTAAGAACCTATATTGAAGTTATCCAAATCTGGATGTTTTCAAATGTACATACTTGGTATTTAGCAATAATTTTTTTGTTATTAGCCTATTCCTTTACGGTAGGGGGGTTCCGAGTAATAACAGGAATCTGTTTTTTTTCTGTAATCATAGGAATTATTCTCGTGTTCTTGGTGTGGTTTCCGTTAAAGGAAGCGGAGGATTTCACAAACATATTACCTATTCTAGGTCACGCCACGTTCAAAGATTTATTGGTTGCTTCTAAAACGATGTCATTAGGTTACTTGGGCTTTGAAGTTCTGTTTATGTATTATCCGTTTATAAAACAGCCTGAGAGATCTCAAAAATGGGCTCACTTTGGAGTATTGTATTCCATTTTTCTGTATCTGCTTACTGCAGTGGTAGCTTTTTCCTATTACAGTGAAGAGCAGTTAGCCCGTACGATCTGGTCAACGTTAACTCTTTGGAAGATTGTTGATTTACCTTTTGTGGAACGTTTTGAGTATGCTGGTATCTCTATTTGGTTATTCATCGTCATTTCTGATATCTGTTTAGGGTTATGGGCAGCAAGCCGCGGACTGAAACAACTATTTTCAATAAAACAGAAACAATGGTTAGTCATCATCATACTTATTACATTTATTGCCACTATACAGTTTACTGACAGGAAAGAAGTTGACTTGTTAAACATGTTCACTAATGAAATAGGGTTTTATACCATTTATGTTTATATTCCAATCTTGTACATTCTTCAAACCATCATATATAAAGTAAGGAAGAAACGTTATGGGAATTAAATGGTCACTTATTTTCATCCTTTTTTTGTTTACTACCGGCTGTTACACTAAACCTCGTGTACTAGAAGATATTCAGCTAATTACGGCTATCGGCTATGATTATGTAAGCAAAGATAAGATAAAGGGTATAGCAAACATTCCAATTACTCCATTGGCCGAAGATATTCCACCAAAAAATGAAGTCATATCAGGAGAAGGACACACAAGTAAAAATATTCGGCAAATCCTTCAGGCAAAATCACCCAGACCTTTACTAAGCGGAAGGACAGAAGTCGTTCTATTTAATAAGAAAGTTGCACAACAAGGAGTGATTGAAGTAATTGACGGATTGGAGAGGGACCCATCAATAGGTAGGGATATATATCTTGGTGTTGTGAACGGAAATGTGGAGGAAATGTTAAAAGAACAATATTCCGTATCAGAATTTAGTTCTAAATATATTTCGGAGTTGCTTAAACAGAACATGGACAAAAATATACCAAAAACAAATTTTCATCATTTTCTTTATTATTTTTATGGGAAAGGTATGGATCCATATATGCCAATCCTGCAAAAAAAGGAGAAATTTATCAATATTAAGGGTATAGCTCTGTTCAAGGAGGATAAATTCGTCGACTCCATCTCCCTTAAGCAAAGCTTTATCATGAAAATGTTGAGTGAAGGTTTTCAAGATGGGACTTATGAAACAAAATTACCGGATGGGAAGTTTGTGACGGTTCAAAATATGGCTTCAAAAGTAAAATACACCATTCTTGAAAATAACGGAAATCCAAGAATAAACATTTACATTCGCATCAATGGAAAAGTGAATGAAGCTCAGCGTATATCTACGATAGAAGGAAATGTTATCAATATGATTGAGAACCATGTTTCATCTTCATTGACAAAAGAAGGAAAAATATTACTCGAACATTTTCAAAACCTTCAAATTGATCCACTAGGCTTAGGTCATAAAGCATCCAATCAAATAAGGCACTTTGATATTAAAGAATGGGAGGACAAGTATCAGCAAATACCTATTCATGTAAAAATAAGAGTGAAAATTTCCAATACGGGGATTATAGACTAAAAAGATTAAAAAAAACGGTTCATTAGAAATGCTGATAATTATCTTATTTATTTTCATCTGTAATAATTTGATTAGTTTTTTTGGGCCGCCCTCTTTGCTGTTGAAGGGGGGAAACATAACCCGAACATAGATTACATAATTCTTCAATCGAAAAGGTGATGCATCTACATCAAGTCAGCATCACCTTTTTTCCATTTCTGATACATTTGAATTTCTTCTTTTTTCCTAAGGCTGTTTTCGTATAGATTGTTGTTTTCTTGACCAAGCGTTTTTTAACCTTTTCTAGCAAGTTATACTTACACTAAAATTCAAGATTTTTTTGAGATTAATAGATTGTGTTTTTCTATATGAAATTCCTCTTCGGTAAGGTAGCCCTGTTCTTTTAATTTTGCTAGTTTTTCGAGTTGATCAGCGTTATTTGTGTTAGACATTCTAGATTCTGGAGTAATCAAAACCAAGATTTGATTTTGACCTGTACGCTCAAGTATACGGTATCCTTGATCTGCGGCTGTTGCAATCCCCTTATGGTTTGGTTTGCAATAACTACCTGCCTTGCATGTACCGTCATCCCGAACTAGTAGTTTTCCTAGTAGACCAACCGCCACCCATTCGGGTCTTTTGGACCGTGGAATATATTCCTTAGACGCGTCCCATTTAGGGTTCAATACCGGCCTAAGCTCTATCCGTTGCGGCACGATCAAATTGCCTCCAGCATCTGATGTTGAAGGAACGGTTATCGTTTCGTACAAAATTTCTCCCCATTCCGAAGTTAAGAACTTGTGCTTCCATCTTAACTCTCCGCTATCGGCCAAGAAAGCCGGCTTTGCACTTGTGATTCCTAATATATAATCGTCTTGACCGTTCGCTATGCGCACCTTATTCGTTTCCAACGTGACGAAGTAGCCGAAATCGATCGTATTCCCATCTGTAGTTTCGAACATTTCTGCATAATCTGCTGCCGGGGTGGTTACCGTTCCATCAATTTTGATGTTGCCGTTGCTTAATATTTTTGCGGCCAAACCGGGAGTCGAGGCATCCGTGCCATTAGCAAGATACCACGAATACGGCAGCTCGTTTGCAGCACCGAATTGACCCATGACATGAACCCCTTCCAAAAAGTTTGCATCCGTCGATTGCCCCTCCGTGTGGGAGAAAAATCCTGATGCAACCGTGTTTACTCCCTCCGCGTGAGAAGTAAATCCGCTGGCAATGTTAAGCGCGCCTTCGGCATGAGAGTTTTGACCAAGCGCTTGAGTCTGATTTCCTTCTGCATGGGAAAGATCGCCAGAAGCAACAGTGCGCTGCCCCTCCGCATGGGCAAAAATGCCGCTGGCTACTGTCAAGTTTCCTTCCGCGTGAGAAGCTCTTCCACTGGCTTCCGTCTGGTCGCCTTCTGCATGCGAAGATTCTCCTAGAGCCATCGTTCCCTGTCCTTCCGCATGAGAAACGAGGCCAGTAGCGGCCGTATTTTCGCCCTCTGCATGGGACGCAATGCCCGCGGCTATCGTCAGATTTCCTTCCGCATGAGAGGCAAATCCACTCGCTATCGTGCTGGCTCCTTCGGAATGGGAATATAAGCCGGTTGCTTTTGTTTGTCCTCCTTCTGCATGAGAGGCGGGGGCATTAGCCTCTGTGCCATATCCCTCGGCATGTGAAGCAGACCCATTCGCTGTTGACTGGAAACCTTCAGAATGGGATGCTCCTTCATTGGCTTGGGTTTGGTTTCCCTCGGCATGAGAGGCAAATCCACTCGCTATCGTACTGGCTCCTTCGGCATGGGAATATAAGCCGTTTGTTTTTGTTTGTCCACCTTCGGCATGAGAGGCGGCGGAATTAGCTTGTGTGCCATATCCCTCGGCATGTGAAGCAGACCCATTCGCCGTTGACTGGAAACCTTCAGAATGGGATGCTCCTTCATTGGCTTGTGTTTGGTTCCCCTCGGCATGAGAGGCAAATCCACTCGCTATCGTGTTGGATCCTTCGGCTTCTGAGCAAGCTCCAATTGGATTTTGATTACATCCGTTTGACATTTTTAATCTCTTCCTTTTTAAATTTATAAGATAAATAAAAACTCGTTTGTTACGAGTTCTACCATTTAAATGAATAAACGTAAACAACGCCTCTTAAATTTCATGTTATTTTACCTCTACTACCACGAATAGAGAGAAGCCAATTAAACATAAAATGAGTACCTTGCCCTAGCTTGGAAATAACCAAGAATCACTAGAGTACAGTAAAATTGCAAAATCAGATGATCGTTGTTTATAATAGTCTGTTATCCGCCATTCAGTAGTAGGAAAGTTTCCTATTAATTAAGTTATGTTTAAATAAAACATTGGTATAGACAAACTCATCAGCTTAAAGGGTTCTAGTGTAAGAATCTAAGATACTCAGACATGCTATTACTAAGGGAGTTTCCAAGTTTTTCATTACTTTATCTTTAATAACAGTCAGTTAGAAGAGAAATTTGGATTTAATTGAAGCATATTAATTAACGAAAATTTCACAAAAAAGAAATTGTTGGGAGTGATTATTGATTTTAAGGATGAGAATTAAATTT
Organism: Fictibacillus nanhaiensis; assembly: GCF_023715445.1. GTDB lineage: Bacteria > Bacillota > Bacilli > Bacillales > Fictibacillaceae > Fictibacillus > Fictibacillus nanhaiensis_D. Next base: position 311,769 of record NZ_JAMBOD010000001.1, on the reverse strand, counting down.
ATGCATCATTGAGTGCATTTCTTCAAAAAGGAGGTATGATATGGGTTGCCTTTTAGTCAAGAACAGAGTACAAAATAAAAAGCACCCCAAGGGATGCTAATAACTACACACGTTGTATTTCTTTAAATATTTTAGTTTCACAAAAGTCAATCCCTTGTGCTGTAATCTTAATTAATAAACTTTGGTTAAGTCTTTTTACTTTAATTAATCCTTTTTGATCAAGATAATCGTAAGCAAGGTTTTCCCCAGGAGCTTTTTTTAATTCATCACTGTTAGTTCGATATTCACTACCAATATTAGTAAAGTGATAATCATACAAATCGAACAATATTTTTTCTCTTAGTGCAATTCGTTCTTCTATAGTTTCTATCAAATCATTTCCCCCTTTCACCAATTAAATTCAACTAAAGGAAACAATTACCTTTAAATAAGTCTTGAATAAAGTGTAGCAATAACTAAAAACCAAATAATTTTATAGAAAGCGTAGTTTAGCAGTAGGACACTCAGCATCGCTTTTTTTTAATGAATAATTTATTTAAGTCACAATGTGAAGCATATATGATGCTGTATCTTTTATATTTCAAACATTACCATTTGACAATGCCGAATCATTTCTTGTAATAGGTCATGATCTCTAAGGACAGTCCAAGATATTTCATAATCCCCTGTACTTTCCTTAGCCCTACCTCGATAGTTTTTCTTACCATCTGAAGCAATATAAACATCCCAGATCCAACTTTTTGTAACTTTATCATCTTCGCACGTATCTATTTCAATTAAGTAATGGCTCTCTACTGGATATACTCTATGTGCCAAAGTTCCACCTCCTTCCGCCTTACTAATTTAGGCAACAGGAACAATTTCCTGTAAACAAAAATAGCAACCAATTCAGCTGCCGTTTTAAATGGTTTGCTTTATATCATATTAGCAACTTATAAACAAAATGCCCTGCTTTATTCTGCCATTTTCTGCCGCCTTTTGAGCTAATGGGTTCATTACTTTAAGATCAACTGCCATTGTTCATTTTTTTCTCTAGAATATGGCAGCATCCCTGTAATAGTCATTTCATAATCTGGTGCATTTCTTCAATAAGAAGAAATGCTGTAAATAAAGGTCAAAACTAATAATTATATGGTAAAATATAGTAAAAATGAAGGGTTATGGTTAATGAAAAAAATCCTTGCAATCCTTTTTATCTTTTTATTAACTGCCTGTAATGGGAATGATGCAGTAGATCAATTAAAAGAAAATCACCCAGAAATAAAAGAAGTGGCAGAAAAATTTCCTAAAAGTATTCAAAAAAATTAGCGGCTCCTACTGTATTGCCCTTTGAACCAAAAAACGTTGTTTTAACTTATGCTGGTGATATGCCAGGTAACCCAAAGAGAGATATTATTCATACTGAATTTATTTATGGAGATGGAGTAGGAGTTAATCTTCACATCACCAGTTATCATAATAAAAATACTACTTGGTCAACTGATGATAAAGAAATGAAAACCGTTAAGTTAAAGGACGGCACTAAGGCCTTGATAGAGCGTGATGCCGAATATGTTAATTCGGTGGAAAAAAGGTGGGATTTATTACTCGATTATGCTAATAAAATCGCCAAAAATTCAGAATGAATATACGATTAATGACGTTCTTAAAACTGCTAATTCAATAGAGTATTAATATAGAATAAAAAGGGAGAACTTCAACAATCGGGTGCGATTTTGGAAGAAGCTTTAGAGAAGTTTGTTTAACTAAAGGGTGGGCGGTATGAAAAAGCTGATAATTTTATTTTGTATTTTAGGATTATTTTTGATCGGATGTAACATTTCAGAGGAATTTGAACAGACACCATCTCATCCTCTGTTCTCGAGTGATAAGAATTATTATTCACTTCTGGTGGTCAATGAAGCAGGTAGATATGATCTTGGTCATGAATGGAAAGAAAAAAATAAAATCAATAATGTCAAAACAATTCACGGCAGAAGCTCATTAGATGATACTAATAATGATTATAAATTTCTTGAGTTAGAAAATTCCCCTGCATTTGTTCTATTCGGTACTAACGATATTGTATTCAAAACCTACAACGAAAACGAGTTAATAGAGTTTCTAAAAACTCAAGATCCTAAGTGATTTTTTATTCTGCAATCGGGTGCATTTCTTCAAGAAGGAGAAGTGCATTTATTATTAAAGTAAAGATAGATAGGTTGAGAAGGGGACTGAATGAAATGTCTTACCATATTAGGGTACGAGCTGGTGCGGTAATTATTGATAACAATAAAATTTTATTAACTGAATATAACGACCCAAAAAGAGGAGTAGTTTATGATTTACCTGCAGGCGGAATTGAACCAAATGAATCAATAGTTGAAGCAGTAATAAGAGAAGCAAAAGAAGAAGCAAGTATAGATATAGAGGTAGGTCCATTAGCCTTTGTATATGAGTATGCACCCCATCTTAACTCGGAAAAGTTCGGAAATACTCACACCTTGGTTATGATGTTTGATTGCACCCTGAAAAGGGGTTCTATTCCTAAGCTACCTCTTAAACCAGATCCTAACCAAACTGGTGTTAAGTGGTTCCCGATATCCGAGTTAGAAAATGTGCAGCTTTACGCCAATATTGGTAAGCAAATAAAGGATTATACATTAAAAAAAAGAAATATTGAATTACTAGAAGAACATAAATTACTGGTAGGCATTACTTAAAATGAAAAAATATTCATAAACTAGTGAGCGGCATAATTGTATTTAAGTTATTCCACAAACGAGTGCAGAATTCCAAGGGAAACTTAAAACTTATATGCAACGTAAAAATATGAACAATATGTAATTTTAATAATTGTGAGTTCTATTCAACAATCGGGTGCTTATCTGTAATGGAAAGTGCTTTTTTTAATTTATAATTGATAGTCAAAATACCTTTTTAAACTAGCTTTTCCTTTACTAGTAATTTTAACAGCCCGAGTAGAAGGAATATGAGTGATCCATTGATTATCAAAAAAATGACTAGCCAGTGCACTCCCGAGTGTACCTGCTAAGTGGTGCTGTCTTTCACTCCAATCTAAGCAAACTCGTGAAAATGAGCGTCGTTTCTTTCTTAATAAAGACAAGTTTAATCCTAAATCAGAAAAAAATAGTTTTCCACTTTCTGTCACTTCAAACTGTTCCTCAGTTTTTATCAAGTATCCATTTTTGACCATAGATTCTGTTAAACCTACTCCTAATTTTCCAGCTAAATGATCATAACAAGTTCTAGCTTTACATAATGCTGTTGTTTGTACATTTTGTTTAAATGATCTTATTTCAATCGGCCGTGAGATGGTGAGGAAAGACTCTAATAATTGTGCGACCTCTTGATTCGCCAAATGATAATAATGAAAACGTCCATGTTTTTCCATCTTAATCACTTTGCTTTTACTTAGTTTGGTCAAATGAAAACTGGCAGTTTGAGGTTTGATTTTTGCTAGGAGAGCCAATTCACTAGCTGTATGAAATCTGCCATCTAAAAGGCTGATTAATATTTCTGCTCTGGATGGATCGGCTAATAGAGAAGCTATTTCTGCGATATTAGGATTTCCATTCATAAATAATTCACCTCTTTATTTGTATTCCATATTTCGATGATACTTTAAATATCTGGGATATACAATGAACACATAAAGGAATTATTAATCCTCGAATAAAAGGAGAAAAGGAATTATGGAAATTAGTCAAAATGCAGGTGGATCACATGAATAAATATATTTTTGGATTATTAGTAATAGTAACAACGGCGTTAATGGGATCTTCGTTTGCTATAGGGAAAATGGGATTAGTCTATTCATCGCCTCTTTTATTGGCAGCATATCGATTCTCACTAGCTGGGGTGATAATGGCATTAATTGTAAGGATACTAAAGAGAGCTCATCCTAAAACAACTATTTCGTGGATCAGGATATTTATTATTGGTTTTTTTCAAACAACAGGGGTTATGGGCTGTATTTTCATGAGTTTAAGAACCATCACGGCAGGTGAATCTTCTATTCTCACTTTTTTGAATCCTCTATTGGTAGTAGTTTTAGGTACGGTATTTTTAAAAATAAAATATAATAATATTCAGTGGTTGGGTGTTATTTTAGGTTTTGTAGGTGTATTTATTACAATGGGTGGTCATCTGGAATTAAGAATAGGTACATTATTTGGATTTGTCTCAGCAATATCTTGGGCTGTCGGGACAATACTTGCAAAAACGTGGGGACAACAATTTGACACATGGGTCTTAACCGCTTATCAAATGCTATTTGGGGGCTTAGTCCTTTTTGGTTGCAGTTTTCTTTTTGAAAATCCAGCTTTAATTTTCACTTTTAATTTTTTGTTCATTCTATTATGGCTGGTTATTATGTCCTCTATAGTCCAGTTTGCTGTTTGGTACTATCTCTTACAAAAAGGTGACCCAGGCAGGACAAGTGCTTATTTATTTTTAGCTCCGTTTTTTGGTGTTGTTTCGGGTTGGCTCATACTCGAGGAGCGCTTAGAGTCGTACATAATACTTGGTGGGTTGTTTATCGTTGGGGGTATTCTTTTAGTTAACGGAAATTTCTATAGAAAAAGATCTGTAAAAGATAATATTACTTTTTAAGTTGTCTTGTTGTTTTTAGGTTAAATTTCATCCTGCATTTCCATAGAACTCTCTAACACGAGCCAAGTCGGTTGTAATGAGTTATTCCACATCCATAAAAGGTCTTGTCACCGAAGTTGGCGGACTGATGACCCACGGAGCGGTTATTGCACGTGAAAATGGCTTACCAGCAGTTGTCGGGAGGGAAATGCTACCAAACTGATAAGAGACGGGCAACGAATTCGCGTGCATGGAACAGAAGGGTATATCGAAATATTGTAATTGCTGAATACCTTACAGTATAAAAAGCGTCCCATTGGGGCGTTTTTTTATTGATATGAGGAATTTGACAAGACAAAAAAACTGTCAGTCACAGAACAGTGCAATATTATAACTGCTCTATTAAGCGGGGATCGATCCAAAACATACCACTATTATTATAACCAAGTAGTATTCAATACAGGGATTCGGTATTATTTATTCGATGTTGTTTCAAAGGTAGAGGACGGTATTGCACTTGCAAAAGAACAACTGCAAACTCAGCGTGGATTACGCCATCTCGCGAAGTGGAAAAATAGTATCTTAATAGCTGATCAATCTAATTAATAAGGCTAGCTGTTGTTTCTAAAATGGGAATAGCAGCTAGTTTTGTTGTTTTATCCAGGTTAACATATGTAGTTGATGATCTTTATTAAGATAATCATCGGCAGTTATATTTTTTAATAAAAGACGCTTTTCTTGGTCCGATAGAGTTGATTGCTTAATAAGTGTTCTTGCCTCAAATAGAAAATCCAGGTAATTTTCATAACTGTCATCAAAATAGTGTTCTAAGTGTTTTTTTATTTTCTTAGCAAGGATAGGACTTGCCCCATTTGTTGATATGGCGATCGATAATTTTCCACGTCTTAGTTGGATAGGAAATTGGACATTTCCAAGTTCAGCATCAGCCGCTGCATTAACTAATGCCTGTTTAGGGGCAGAGTGGACGACTGTTTGGTTTACTTCTTGGTTATTGGTTGCAACGATGATCAAAAAAGCATCGTTAAGATCTTCAGGGGAGCACTTCTTTTGTTTCCATTGAATTCGTTTTTGTTTATATAGTTCTTCAATCGCAGTTGTTACCTCAGGACTAACCACAACAATGAACACACTTGCTTCCAGAAGAGAAGCTATTCGCCGTTGGGCAACTTTACCGCCGCCCACAATAACCACTTTCTTTCCTGTTAGATCTATCATAAGAGGAATCGAAACCATATTTTGAACACCTCAGTCATTGGGTCAGTTTCTTTAGCGAAAGAAATGAAACATACGAATATTGTATAGTTTAGATTTATTGTCTTCAATGTTTGAGACCAAGTACTTGAGAATTATTTACTATGAAGATGATGATAACACAAAAAAATTTTTAGAAAAAATGCAAAAAATGCGAATTCTTTAAAGTGTTTACCATTTGCAGCGTGGCTATTGTGGACTCAATAGGGTCTGAAATTTTTAATATTGATAATCGATAATTAATAAGGGTCTTCTATTATTCTACGAACATCCCAGACAGCCCTTCTTTTTGAATAAGGCCTATTTTTCAACGGGCATTTTTCCATCTATTTTGCAAGAATGGAATATAATAAACGGAAAAGGAGGATTGCAATATGGAGAAAAGAGTTCAGTTTGACTTTGAAATTGAATTTACCAATGGTGGAGGAATTCAAGGACAGGAATTCCGATTGGATATCGAGGGAGACCAAATATCTTACCAAGAGCTCGCTGACTATATCGTCCAAGATATGAGATTGCTGATGGTCGGCAAGGTTAGAATACTGAACAAACAGATTATTACAGAAAAACATAAACGCAGTCCCATCCATAAACAGTCGGAGAAAGAGACCTATTTAGATTTAAGCCATACGATCGAAAATTGCCTCGTCACTTATAAAGGGTTGCCTGCTCCCATTATTTGCGATTATTTAAGCAGAGAAGAATCAAGGAAACGATATCAAGAAGGTACTGAGTTTCAGATCGGCAAAATTGAAATGGTTACCAACACCGGTACTTATTTGGATTGTCCTTATCATCGATACAGCGATGGCAAGGATCTGTCACAAATGAATCTATCAAACTTTGTGGATCTAGACGGAATTGTAATCCGTGTTAACCATAGAAAGACGCTTGCGGTTGATGCTGAGTTTTTCAAAGATAAAGAAATCAGAGGCAGAGCTGTTCTTGTGAATACAGGCTGGGATGAGCATTGGAACAGTGAGTCGTATTTTGAAAATCACCCTTATCTGACGGAAGCTGCCGCACAATATCTCATCGATTGCGGTGTAAAACTAGTAGGCATCGACTCTATGAACATAGACGATACAAAGGGGAAAGCAAGACCCGTTCATTCGCTGCTTCTTGGTAAAGAAATACCGATCGTTGAGCATTTATGCAGCCTTCGCCTGCTTCCAGATGAAGGCTTTACCTTCACAGCCCTCCCGCCGAAGTTTAAAGGAGTAGGTACGTTTACGGTGAGGGCAATGGCCAAGATCCTATAAATTATTCTTATAGTAATTGAACTAAAGTAGCAGGATTGTGTGATAAGAAACTTACCAACAAGTGAAAGTCAAATTCATTTTGGAGGGATCGACATGAACCAAAACAACGCAATAAACAAAATCGCAACCCAAGTAGGTGAACGCGAGATTGTAATCACACGTGTATTTGATGCTCCACGCGATCTTGTGTTTGATGCTTGGACGAAAGAGGAGCACCTGTCGAAGTGGTGGGGACCTCGAGGTTTTACGACGACTTTTCAAAAGTTTGATATGAAACCGGGCGGTACATGGCAGTTTATCATGCACGGTCCTGATGGCGTTGATTATCCCAACACCAACGTCTTTATCGAGGTCGTTAAACCCGAGCGAATCGTCATCAAACATGCTGTGTTTCCCTATTTTTTGGCGACAGCAGTCTTTGAAAATCTGGATGGTAAGACTAAACTCACTTATAGCACAGTTTTTGAAGAAAATGCCGCTGTATTCGATAAGGTGAAAACATATGCCGTCCCAGGTGCCGAACAGACCATGGATCGTCTTGAGGAGCATCTGGCAAGTATGTCTTAAAAAACCAAAAGTATTTATCCGGTTATACTGTTTCACGTCATCATAAACTCGGGGATGGCTTTTTATAGTTGGATTATTTGAACTGCTGGAAAAACATTTTAACAATCGGGTGCTAGAGTTAAAGATCGCAAGCTGTTATTAAAGCAGCAGGTTACTTAGTTACTATTACATTTACAGAAATGAAAGAGTCTTGATGTTTGTTCTTGAACTAAAGGGAGCAATTGCAGTATAAGTTATCGTACTTTAATTATTCCAGAAAAAATGGCAGCATTCCAATAATGAGTTATTCCACAAGCGGGTGGTTTATGAAAACACCACAGTCTTCTTAATAATATTAAGGAATTACCCTTTTTATATATTCCTATATAACCTTGATTGCTTCATCTATAATAAGTGGTAAAAAGTAAGGGAGCTTTTAATATGAAAGATCAAATTGACGAACTTACACTACTATTATTGTATTTAACATCGTTTACAGATGATTATAGTTTAGGAGAAGGAAAGAGGAGTTGGAAAGGATATCCTTTTGAATCTTTGAATGAATTAAATAAGAATAAGTACATTGATGGAAGCAAACGCTCAAAATCTGTTCATTTAACTGAGGATGGTATTAAACAAGCTCAAGAACTGATGAAGAAATATAATATAGTAGAAAATAAATGAAAAAACTATCATGACCCCATAAATGGCAGCATTCTTGTAATGAGTTATTCTACAATCGGGTGCATTTCTTCAAGTTGGAGAAATGTTTTTTTAAGGAATTTTCTCCTGTAACAAAATGCTTTTAAGTGAATAAGATGGTATTGAAAAAGATTTATGGATTTTTTTCATTACCTGCAGACTATATCCATTTAGGTTGTTAAATCCCATTTATAATAAAATTATTACAAAAAATTGGGACGAGTTTTAATAAGTTGATATCAATTAGAGTGTGAAAGAAGAAAGATAAAGTCACGATAATGAATTTGTACCCTATTATTAAATTATTGGAAGAAATTTTTTTAAACTTCGAGGGTTTTCACACATTATCATTTAAATATTATGATGCACTTTAATGACAAAACATTTGATACTAATTGAATAGTCTTATAGGAATTTATTTATTGAAAGGGCTTATTTATGGGTTCAAAACGAAAGTTATGTCAAGAATTTGCAAGAATATTAAAAGGAGAAGGATCTATTACTCCAGAAGGGGTATGCTTGGTACAAAGATTCCGTAATATCGATTTTTGTATTCTTGGACGTGAAACGCAATCACCGCTAGTTAACCCACAATTCTTTACATTTGAAGGTTTAGATAGACGTGGTAATGCATTAAATTTAGGAGAAACTGTTCTTTTGGAAGAAGAAGTTAATCCATTGTTAACTGAACTCCGAAAAAGGGATATTATAGTTACATCAGTTCATAATCACTGGTTATTTGAAGAACCACGAGCAATGTATATGCATTTTGAATCAGTGGAACCGCCATTAGATTTTGCTAGGAAAGTAAGAGCGTCATTTAAAAAGGCATTATGTATCTAGGCTTTTATATCAGGAGAATATTCTCCTGATATTTTTTATGCGCGTTAAATGATTCGATATGAATCGTTATAAATCGTAACTAACTTTTTAAAAAGTATAGAGTGTCAAGGCCGGTTATAACTTCACCAAAATGTCCGGTTTAAAAATCCCCAGAAGGAGTTCTTACGAACCCTTCTGTTTTTCTTTCTGTAACTTCTTTTCTTTCATCCGGTAACTTTCTCCGTTTAAGTTAAATATGCGTGAGTGATGTAAGAGTCGATCTAACATGGCAGTCGCAATAACTGGGTCCCCGATGATATCCCCCCATTCACCAAATGATTTGTTGGATGTAAGAATTATTGATCCTCTTTCGTAACGCCGTGCAATCACTTGAAACAAGTAATGAGCACTTTGATTATCAAGTTTCATATAACCCATCTCGTCAATAATTAGCAGGCTTGGTTTTACAAAAGACCGAAGCTTCTTTTCTAGCTTTTGATCAAGGTCTGCTTTCCTCAATTGAGATACAAGATCATGAGCTGAAATAAAATATGTTTTGTATCCATGAGAAATCGCATGTAGCCCGATTGAAACGGCTAGATGTGTTTTTCCAATTCCGGGTGGGCCTAAGAAGATAGGATTCTCATGGTTCTTTAAGAAAGACAAAGTCATTAATTCCTTTACTCGCCGTTCATCAATAGAGGGCTGAACCGTAAAATCAAATTCATCTAGTGTTTTTCGGAACGGAAGTTTCGAAAGCTTAATAAGTGTTTTAGTTGTTCTTTGATGTCTTTCAATGACTTCTGCCTCTAAAAGGCTGAAGAGAAACGAAGAATATGGTACATTATTTTTAGCTGCTTGATCGGCAATCGCTGACCATTGTTCAGCGATGACAGACAAGTTAAGCTTTCGGCAATACTCATTCATGTTTTCGTTCATGATTCACCTCTCACGAGGTCGTCATAAACGGAAAGAGAACGAGTGTTAACCGGTATTGTGGGAACAGAATGCGGGGCGGCAACCACGGCACTCTGTTTCTTTTTTATTTGGTCTGCTAAAGAAATAACAGATGCAGATGTTTGTATGGCCGTAATTTCTTCTCCTTGATAATAAAAACGCATCACTCCTGATAGCGATTCTTTCACTAGAATTTCTTTTACTGCAAATTCTTTTGGAAGCAGCCATTTATGACCTTTATAAGACAATGTACTATCAAAATGTGTTTTCCGATAAACACGATAACTTGTATCATAATCAAGCTTTTGAAGAGAACCCAGCTTTTCTTCAGACCAACGCTCTTGTGGTGAAATCGCGGTTGTATCATTCTTTTTACGATTGCCAATCCGGTCTAACCAACGTTCTACCTGACAATTTAAATCTTCGATTGAATCAAAAGTGGTTCCGACATAAAAATTGTTCGTTATATACTGAATGGCTCGTTCCACCTTTCCTTTCGTTTTAGCCCGATAGGGCCTACAAGCTTTTGGAATAAAATCGTAGTAAGCTGCGAACTCGGCAAACCTAGCATTCCATTTCACAAGTCCTTGGTCTCGTCCATCTGTTACTGTGCGCATATTATCAAACAGCACTTTCTGAGGAACACCGCCGAAATATTTAAAGCTATTCATCAAACACTGTAGGACATGCTCTTGATCTTGTGATATTGTAAACTCCGCATATTTCATTCTGGAATAGCCTAGTGTTGCGACAAACATGGACAGCTTAATTCGTTCACCACCGAGAATGATTTCCCCAATCTCTTTCCAGTCCACTTGCATTTGTTCACCTGGTAACGTTTCATAACGTACCGAATACTTTTTTCTCTCCTTATCTCTAAAGGGTTTTATGTAGTCCTTCAAAATAGTCTTTCCGCCGGTATATCCTAACTGTCTAATTTCGTCTAATAAACGTTCACCATTATAAACACCATCCTCCAACATTCTTTGATGAAGATACTCTTTATAAGGATCTAGTTTGCTTTTTGACTTTTTGCGTTTTTGCTTCGAAGGAGCTGCAGAGGCGTTTACGTACTTCCTCACTGTTCCACGATCAAGCTCTAGTTCTCTAGCAATTGATGAAATAGACATTCCTCTTTTAAACATATCTTTGATCATAAAAAAATCCCCTCTGGTAATCATGAACCATAGCTCCTCTCAAACCTATGGTTCTATTTTAGATGGGGATTTTTATTCGGCTATATTGGTGATTTTAACATCGGCTTTAACATAGAGATACTTATTTTATTTTTAGGTATCTTTACATAAAAAGAAAATCAAGCTATTACTATTTTTAAATTAAAGGGTGGAATCTTATGATGAGTTATTCCACAAACGGGTGCGATGGTTGAATAAGTATGATCTGTAATTTCAGTTACAATTCCACCCACCAAACCACCCACATTTTACCCAAGAAAGTATCAACATTGATATATTTTAATACAAACATAAATTTTAAAAATATTGATTTTAAAGGGTTCTAGCACATATTTTTGCTTAAAAAACACGTGGTATATGTTTAGAACTCAAGTTCATCCTAGGGACATGATAATACAAGAGAACTATTTACACTAATGGACTTATCTAACTTCGTTTAACAAGATTGATTTGAGTTATAAGATTGACAGGATAAAAGTCACCCATTTTATAATACTAATTTCTTGTAATACTGAATTAGCCCCAACAACGGCCAAATATAATCATAACTATGATAACGAATATAAAACGATCCAGGCAGACCGGCTCCGGTTGGGTAGTTGGTTTTTTTATCGTTCATCAGCCATTCAGCTGCTCGTTCCATTTTAGGTGTTGGCTGATCAGAAATAGTGTTCAGTGTATTTAATGCCCACGCTGTTTGAGAAGGAGTAGTTTCCTTCAACCCTATAAATCTTCTCTTTTTGTCACTCTCACATGATTCTCCCCAACCGCCATCTTCATTTTGCACACTTAATAACCACTGTTTTGCTTTTTGGATTCTTTTGTTCTGAGGATTAACCCCACATGCCATCAATCCTGTAACTGCTGCCCATGTTCCATACAAATAACATACACCCCAGCGGCCATACCAAGAACCATCTTGCTCCTGATTCGCCCATAGCCAGTTCACTCCTTTTTTTACAGAAGGATGATCCTGCTTCAGCCCGTGAAACTTACCTAGGAACTCTAACGTTCTTCCTGTTAAGTCAGGAGTTGATGGATCAATCAAGGCATCTTTCGCATGTTTTATGGGGAGACTGCCAATCAAGTAACGATTCGTGTTTTTCTCAAAAGCAGCCCATCCGCCATCATCGTTCTGCATGGATAGAAGCCAGGAAAGTCCGCGTTCATAACTTGATTGATAGAGAGAATGAGAGTGATAGAGATGTGCCATTGTTCGAAGGGCTGCTTGTGTATCATCAATATCTGGGTGGATGGTGTTGCCTGCTGAGAATCCCCAGCCGCCAGGTGCAACATGTGGATTATGAACAGACCAATCTCCGTATCTTGTATGTTGCTGTGTTAATAGAAACTGTGCTCCTTTTACAATAGAGGGATTATTGATTGGTACTCCTGCTTCAAGCAACGTATATAAAATAAGGGATGTGTCCCAAGTGGTGGAAGGGGAATTCTGCAGATGCAGTGTTCCATCGACATCACAAAACATTTTTATCAAGCCATTTAACGCATTTTGGATAACGGTTGAATGACGATCATACCCTGATGTAAGAAGACCATAGATCATATAGATGGTCGTCAAGCTGTAGCTTAACAGCGTACCGTCGGGTTCAGTGTGTTTTTTGATATAAGATAATATATTTTCTTTCTTTGTATGAAGATAGGAATCCCTAATGTTTAAGATGGAAAATAGGTTCACCCAGTCATCTAACTGTGAACCATCTTCTCCATCGATGTGAAAGTAACTGATATCTGGCGTGTATTTTGAAGTTAGCTTTCTCTTGTCATTTAACATTAATAATACAGGGGCAAAATGTGCTCTTGCATAGCTGCTGATATCATATTGGTTTATGGGTGCAGTTAGTGGCAGTGAAAAAAGGATAGCGGGATCTATTGGAACATCAGGCCACTCGTACAATCCGTTCATCGCAAGAAAGACCTTATTAATAAGATCCGCTTCTTTTAATCCGCCATTTTTTATAATAAATGGTTTCGCTGATTTAAGCCTTTCATCATTTGGTTTAAAATATTGGGAATAGAGAAGAGCAGTATACGCTTGTATCGTTGCTGAAAGGTTAGCAGGTTCCTCGTCAGGATAAACACGCCACAGTCCGTCTTCTGATTGTTGTGAAAGGATGCGTTCCGTAAATTGCTTAATCAGCTTTTCGTTTCTATATTCTATGGTCCTTAATAGTATGAGCATATACGCATCCGTAATCAGTGAGTTTTCAAAGCAAAAACGCCATGTTCCATCCGGTTTTTGCAGGGAGAGCAGTTCATTGCACCGTCTATTGATTTCGTTTCCAAGTTTCCGCATGTCCATATCGATCACCGCACTTTATCCATAGTGATTACAGTGTATGAAGATAAATGGTTATCCTATGAACAGGGAAGGTGAATCGCTGTTATTTTTAATAAAATAACGTTAAAATCTCTGTAACAGTAAAGTTTTTGTCATTGGAGGAATGTATGTTGAGCAAGAAAGAAGTTGCAACATTTGCTGGCGGTTGTTTTTGGTGTATGGTTAAACCATTTGATGAGCTGCCTGGCATTCACGGCATCGTATCTGGTTACACAGGTGGACATGTAGAGAATCCAACTTACGAACAAATCAAAACGGGTGAAACAGGACACCGTGAAGCGGTTCAGATTACGTATGATCCTGATGTTTTCCCGTATCAAAAGTTATTAGATTTATATTGGCCGCAAATTGATCCGACAGATGATGAGGGACAGTTTATCGACAGAGGGAGCCAGTACCGCACAGCCATCTTTTATCATACTGAGGAACAAAAGGAATTAGCTGAAAAATCACGTCAGAAGGTAGAAGAGAGTGGCCGTTTTAACAAACCGATCGTAACAGAGATCTTGCCAGCAAGTGATTTTTATATGGCGGAAGAGTATCACCAGGATTTCTATAAAAAGAATCCGAAAGCTTATAAAGAAGAACGTGTGACTTCGGGTAGAGACAAGTTTATAAACGAAAACTGGAAAGATAGATAATTTATTTACGATAATTATATTATGTTAACTCATAAATAGAGACTTGTTTTTAAGTCTCTTTTTTAATGCAAAAAGATGATACCGTAAACTTACAATAAAAACCTAAAGAGGTGACAACAATTAAAACTTATATAGCTTTGTTAAGAGAGATTAACATTGGCGGCCACAATAAGATTAAGATGGATGAACTGAGGCAAATGTGTGAGAGTTTGGGATACGAAAGTGTAACTACGTACATACAGAGTGGAAGCATCATATTTCAATCCAACAAGAATGCTGAAGAAATCGGAAGACAAATTGAGAAAGAGATTGAAGTTGTATTTGGATTTATTGTAACTGTAGTATTGAGGACCTTAGACGACTTTCAACAAATCATCAATAATTGTCCATATGATCCAAATGGTTTTAAAGAAGGAGAAAGCCTGCATGTGTCATTTTTATCTGAAGCTCCTCCATCAGAAAAGGTTCAACAGTTGGAGAATTATGATGGTGGTGTAAACGTGTTTTATCTAAATGATAAAGATCTTTTTTTATATTTAAGACAAAGCATTCGGCATTCTAAGTTAGCTGTCATGGGAGGCACCTTTTTTAATTAAGTTAAAGTTAAGTTCAATAAGAAAAGAAATAAAAATGATTAAGCGAACAGTATATGAGCATGTATTAAAACTTACAAACCCCTGACACCCTGGTGTTAGGGGTTTTCTTTTACCCTAGAATGTTAATTAAATTGTTTACGAACACGGGTTAAATTCTTTTTGATCTCTGTTTTTGTTAAGATTCAAATCGGACATGTCAGCTTAATTGATAACATCAGGGGAGATGGGGATTTAATCTGGAATATAACCTTTTTCCACCAAGTAATTTACTATCTGGTCAACGGATTCTTTTATTGACTGTTTATCGGATTCGATGATTATTTCCGGCTTATCGGGTTCTTCATATGGAGATGATATACCTGTGAAACCAGGAATTTCCCCAGCTTTCGCTTTTTTATAAAGTCCTTTTGGATCGCGCTTTTCGCACTCATCAAGGGAACATTTTATATATACTTCAATAAATTCTTCTCCTTCGAGAAGACTTCTAGCAATTTTTCGATCTTGACGAAAAGGGGAGATAAAAGCTGTAATTACAATCATGCCTGCGTCTACAAAGAGTTTTGAGATTTCTCCGATTCTCCGAATATTTTCTTTTCGATCTCCCGGACTAAAGCCAAGATCTTGATTGATACCATGGCGAATATTGTCTCCATCCAATAAATAAGTCCTCAAACCTTTCTCATAAAGGCTTTTTTCAACAGCGTTTGCTATCGTAGATTTACCTGCACCAGAAAGACCAGTGAACCAAAGTACTGCACTTTTATGACGGTTTAACTTTCTTCTTTCATCTTTCGTCACAGCAGTACGATGCCAAATAATGTTTATATGAGGTCCCACTATTTTTATCTCCTTTTTATTTATTTTGTAAAGACAATTTCATGCCTTTAATCAGCACGTCCGCGACTTCAGGCCGACTAAACTCAGGAGGTGGTGCCTCTCCATTCCTCAGCATTTCCCTTACTTTTGTACCAGAAAGAATTACCTGGTCATTGATACTATGAGGGCATGTTTTTGTTGAAGCCATATTTCCGCATTTCGTGCAAAAAAAACTGTGTTCAAAAAATAACGGGATAATTCCTAATTCTTCTTTGGTAAAATTATTAAAAATAAGTTGAGAATCGTAAGTTCCATAGAAATTGCCAACCCCAGCATGATCCCTGCCAACTATAAAATGTGTACAACCATAATTTTTTCGTACTATGGCGTGAAAGACCGCTTCTCTTGGACCTGCGTAACGCATTGCTGCAGGAAACACCACAAGAAGTACTCGCTCCTTTGGATAATAATTCTTAAGTAAGACTTGGTAGCTTTCCATCCGAATATCAGCAGGAATGTCATCTGCCTTTGTTTCGCCGACAAGAGGGTTAAGTAATAGTCCATCAACAATTTCCAGAGCTGATTTTTGAATGTATTCATGTGCACGATGAACGGGATTCCGTGTTTGAAAGCCGACAATTGTATTCCAGCCCAGCATCTTAAAGGATTTCCTCGTTTCTTCTGGATCGTGGTAAAATTCAATAAATTCCTTCTTTGTTGGGCGTTTTACAAGTGTAATGGGTCCAGCAATGTAAATTTCTGGCCGTTGCCAGAGTTTTTTCACACCAGGGTGAGCGAGATCTGTTGTTTGATATACTTTCTCAGCCTCCACTTGTTTATTAGGACGATATTTTTCTTCTACTGTCAATATTCCATATACGGTTCCTCCATGAACAAGTTTTACTTTCTCGCCTTCGATTAGGGCAGAGGCTTTACATTCTGAGACAGGAAGCGTTATTGGAATACTCCATACGTGACCAGTACATAACCGCATTTCATTTAATACACATTGGTAATCTTTTTCTCCAAGAAAGCCTGTAATTGGACTGTAGGCACCAATTGCAATTAATTCAAGATCGGATAAAGCGAAAAGGTCCATCTCGATTTCGTTTTCAATCGATGAAAAATCATAGTCTGTGTTCACCTGGTTAACCAATGTCCCTCCATGAGGCTCATTCATGATAACAGCACTCCTTATTTGTTTGGTGAATTGAGGTGCAAACCGCACTCGGTTTTAATCAACCCGGTCCATCGTCCTGAGCGTAGATCACTTCCATCATTAACAGGCAGTGTACAATGCTTGCAACCAATGCTTGGGTATCCTTGTTTGTGCAGAGAATTGTATGGTAATTGGTGCAGCATGATATAGTCCCATACTTCTTCCCAACTCCAATGAATAAGCGGACAGATTTTAATTGATAAAAATCGATCATCTTTATTGATAAATTGCATGTTTGCGCGAGTCGGTGATTGATCTTTTCTTAAACCGGTCATCCAAGCTTTTTTACTAGATAATACGTTCCCGAGCGGTTGGATTTTTCGAATATTGCAGCATAAATCCGGATTCATCTTCCATAATGCATCCCCGTGTTTAGCTGTTTGCTCATCAAGCGAAAGTGAAGGTTGAATCAATTCAATACGGAGAGCGGGATACTTTTGTTTCACACGTTCAATTAATTCATACGTTTCTTTGAAATGAACTTTTGTATCTAGAAAGATAACGTTTGCATCAGGCTTTACTTTGCTTATTAGGTCAAGGAGAACAATCCCTTCTGCACCAAAACTGCAGGCATAGACTAATTCACTTTTAAAGGTTTGAAATGCCCATTTAATAATATCTAATGAGTCACTTCCTCTGAGAGTGTTATTTATTCTTGCGTAGTCTTTATCCATAAGATTTTTGTATGAAAATTCAGTCATACTCATCCCTCCTTTTTTTATTAGTAATACTGGATAATTATTCTCGGTTTTTATTATATTAAAGGTACATTCCTTAGGTTCCACCATAAGCTTGTAAGCTTCATAATAGAGATAAGATTCGGACCAATAATAAGGCAAGATAAAAAAATGCTAGGGGAACAAAAAATCGAAGCGGATAGATACCTCTTCGATTTTTCTTTATTTTCAGGTTATAAAAGTTTGAAACCACTGAAGAGAATTACCAGTGCGACAGCGGCACGTAGTGGTTTTGTCTTTACTTTGGCAGACAAAGTACTACCAATTATTACACCAGGTATCGAGCCTGTCAGCAGGTTTATTACAAGTGGATAATCGATATTGCCGGCGGATAAATAGAGCATGCCAGCCACTGTAACTAACAAAAATGCATGTGCAATGTCTGTACCAACCAACTCCGAGCCCTTTAATTGGTACAGGTAAAGCATCGCGACTGCAAACAAAGAGCCAGATCCAATGGAAGTAAGCCCTACAATAAACCCAAATAATATACCGATCAAAATAGTAAGTCCTTTTTTTTGTTTAATTGGTGTTAATTGAATACGGTTTGGCCTTAACTTATTATCGAAAAATATCCGAACAATGATCGATAAGGAAACTAAAATCAGAACATACCCGAGTGCATTTTTTATGATTTGATCTTGATTTAGAAAACTGTCATTAAAGTGATTCAGCAGGCCGATAGCTATAGCGGCACTAGGAATACTGCCAATAGCAAGGTATTTCACTAATTTGAAATTAATCGTCTTTTGTCTCCAATGCTGAATGGCGCCAAAAAATTTAGTAATCGAATTGTAAACGAGATCAGTACCTACTGCAATTGACGGATTAATTCCTGCAACGATCAAAATAGGAGTCAAAAGAGCAGCTCCTCCTACCCCTGTTAAACCTACCAAAAAACCAACGAAAAACCCCATTATTATCATATCTATACTCATCATTCCCAACTCACTTACTTTTGTTTTTAATATCTTGTGCGGTTTTCTTTTACCAAAAGGGAGAATCAAGATTGGAACATAAAGTTGCTCACTTCAGGGGATTACAGTATTGATACTATGCCTAATCATTGAAAAGGGTGTATACATACACGGGGTGATGGAAGAAGGGGGGAGAAATTGATAAGAAAGGGAAGTATACATGAGTGATATGGCACTTACATTGGTTTTGTATTTTTTATGCTTTATATAGCCACTATAAGTACTATTAAGGATTTTAATACGACGGACGTTTACATTCCTGAAAGGAGTTTTTAATTTTGATATTCTTACAACCAGAGTTTTGCAATTCACAAGGAGAAATCATAAACATTGTTGACACCAACGGGAAAGCTGTAGGGTACATTGCCTACATGTATAAAGGTGAAAATGACCTTTATATCATGGGTCAGTTGGATAATGAAGGAGAAAAGCAGAATTTTATTGATGTCACATCAAAATTTATTGACGGTCTAAAAAAATCCATTCTTGGAAACGGGGAGAAAGAGCCGAATTTATTTCTCCATCTTGGCGGAGAGGTAATTGCTATGGATAACGGAGAAGAAGAAAACAGTTAATATAGATATGGATAGAACCTCTTAATTCGGTTATGCATACGATGTTTCGTAGACAATTACCCATAGGGAGGGACTATTTTGTGAACTATCCCCAAAACGACTGGCATCCACATCTTATTGATCCATCAGGAGAAAGGGCAAATAGATCAGAAGAACTTGGTTTAACGATGTTAATTGATAAAGGAATAAGTATAGGTTTATTTGAAGAAATCCTACAGCTTGCAGGTCAATATATTGATTATATAAAACTCGGTTTTGGAACAACCATGCTGTATCCAATGGAACTATTACAAAAAAAAATTCGGTTGGCCAAAAAAGCGAATGTAATCGTATATCCTGGTGGAACATTATTTGAAATAGCTTTTCATAAGGGTTTAATAAAAGAGTATTTCTCTTTTTTGAAAAAAGTTGGGTTTGATCATATTGAAATTTCAGACGGTACGATCGATATGCCTTCAAGCAAACGGCGAAAGTGTATTCTCGAGGCTGTTAATCAAGGGTTTACTGTCATAACCGAACACGGTAAAAAAGCAACTGGCAGTCAAATTGAAGTGAAAGAATTAAAGCGGACTCTTTATTCCGATCTTGAATGTGGTGCTTCTTACATGATTGTGGAAGGAAGGGAATCGGGTGAAGATGTGGGTATCTATAATAGCAAAGGAATAATTGATAAAGAATTTCTTCATGAAATCGAAAAAATGATTCCCATGCATATGAGAAACTATCTGATATGGGAAGCTCCGCAAAAACAACAACAAAACGATTTAATTCATTTTTGGGGAAGAAACGTAAATTTGGGGAATATCCATTTTGAAGACGCCTTTAATCTTGAATGCTTAAGAAGGGGGCTTAGATTCGATACTTTCTTAACAGACAGACCCGGATCTATTTTACAGACTGATTAATTAGTTATGAAAACTGGAGGAGAAATGCACTCCAGTTTTTTTAATGATAGACAGTCCCATCCCATCGATAATAATCCAATTTGTCCATATCCAGCAATGCTCCTATGCCCATTCCATCTGGTATGGTTACCGTACCGTTAGTTGGCTTAACCGAAAGAAGTGAAGTAAACGGATTATCCATCACATCCCATTCAACAGGCTCGATATTGTCATTATCCATTTTACTCCATGGAGGCAGGCAAGCTTGGACTAATAGAGCATATAGTCTTGAAAGTGGACCGTCAAATGTATGAGGGGAGCTCTGTATGCCAAAAGCCCGGGATAGATGAATGGTTTCTCGATATCCATCTATTGGCGGTTGATTTTAGATTTTCTCCCCCTGCGACCCGAATTGACAAATTGGTACGTAATAGTCTATAGTCTTCCAACCGGTCCATCGGTATTGGTTCCTCGATCCATAACATATTTGGCCACTTCCTAAAATAACGATCCCATTCACGTGCTGTTGCAGCATCATAACTTTGATTCGCATCAAGTGCAAGTTGAACTTTTTCTTCCAACATGCTCTGGACTGATTGGATGTGAGCCAAATCCACCTGCAGCCTTTTTCCGCCAATTTTAACCTTTATCTTATTAAATCCACTGCATATCGCTTGATCAATTAATTTCAAAGAATGGTTTATCCAGTCTTCCTTTTCCGTATATGATTGAAATGAAGCATAGACGGGAATCGAATCTCTCAGCTTCCCTCCCCATAGATCGCAAACCGAAAGCCCTGCTGATTTTGCAACAATTTCTGTAAGTGCCATGCTGATTCCAGAGGCCGATCTTTTGTTCCATTTTTTTATAGTGGTTACAATCTGAATCCTGTCTGTCGCTTTTTTCCCTAGCAGATAGGGAATGATACGATCATGAAACCCCTTTTCTAGCGTTGGCAGCCAATCGGCACATTCTCCCCATCCTTCTATTCCAGAATCTGTCGTAATTTTAAATAAAAAACATGAACGATATTTTTTATATCCGTTTGCATCACCATATGGAACAGGAAGTTTATACAGCAACGGAAAGGTTTCTACATTTTTAATTTTCAAATGAGTTGCCTGCCTTTCTTCATTTACACAAACATAGTCGGTAAGAACCACATTTTCATGTATTTATTTAGGGGACAATCGAATAAAAGAGCTAAAAAGTATAAAGGACCATTCTTAATGGAGTAAATTTTTTTATGTAATCAAAATTAGGTTGTGAAAAAAATTAGCATGTATTCATTGTTTTGAATCAAAAAATGAGTTAAAGGAAAAGGTAATTAAGAAAATGAAAATTAATTTGGAGGAAGTAAAATGAAAAAACAGGGAACTGTTGCCATGATTGCTATAGCTTTTATACCAATGGTAATGGTACTAGGAAATTCTATGCTGGTCCCAGTACTTCCCACCATGAAAACAAAATTGGATTTATCTCAATTTCAAGTAAGCCTAATCATTACGGTGTTTTCTCTAGCTGCAGGTTTGATCATTCCTTTAGTTGGATATTTATCCGATCGATTTGGTCGTAAGTGGATCATTGTTGGTTCACTTGTGATTTATGGAATCGGGGGAATCGTTTCAGGATTATCAGCTTGGTTAATGGATAATTCCTACATGATGATTCTATTGGGACGGATTATTCAAGGAATTGGAGCAGCGGGTACGGCACCGATTGCTATGGCTCTGATCGGCGATTTATATTCAGGGGCGCAAGAAAGTAAAGCCCTTGGTATCATCGAGTCTTCCAACGGGGTAGGAAAGATCTTATCGCCGATTATTGGATCTGCCATCGCTCTTATTACGTGGTTTGCGGTATTTTTCACCTTTCCAATTCTTTGTTTTGCAACGGCTATCTTTATTTGGTTTGGTGTGAAGGAAAAGAAAAAAGAGAAAGGAAAAGCTCTTCCTGAATATCTCGGGGCGTTGAAGCAGATATTCATAGATAAAGGGAAATGGCTGATTCCTGCATTTTTTGTAGGTTCAGTAGGCTTATTTATTCTTTTTGGTGTTTTATTTTATATGTCAGATATTTTGGAACAGAGATTTAAAATTGACGGTATTATTAAAGGGTGTATTCTAGCCATTCCATTATTGGGAATGGTGGTCACAGCTTATATTACCGGTTCTAAAATAAAACAGAACAAACCATTAATCCGCAAGTTAATGGTCATAGGATTATTTATATTAACAGGGTCAATGATCGTTGTATCTTTCTTTCAACAAATATATCTTTTGATTGGTCTTTTAACTTTGGGCAGTGTTGGAACAGGTCTATTGCTGCCTTGTTTAAACACAATGATTACTGGAGCCGTTGAAAAAGCAGAAAGAGGTATGATCACCTCTCTATATGGAAGTGTTCGTTTTCTTGGTGTAGCTTTCGGACCGCCTCTGTTTAGTTGGTTAATGAGCATTTCACATAAGACAGTTTTTTTAACCATGGCTGCTTTAAGCTTGGTCACCTTAATTTTAGCCTTTATTTTAATTAGACCAGAAAAGAGTAATGGAAGTAAAACAGAAAAAAAGCAACAATTGGGAACTTTATTTAAAAAAAGAGAGAAAGTGCCAACTTCCTGACACTAGAAAATTTTTGATACTACGTAAATTATTTTCATTAATAAAGCGGTAATTGCGGCTGCCATTAGAGGGCCGACCGGAATTCCACGCAAAAAGACAATCCCGATGATGGAACCGACTACCAGTCCGACAACCATATGTGGTTCAACACGAAGCATTTCCAATCCTTTCCCGTTCATATAAGTAGCAAGCGCTCCTCCTGCCAGGGCGACAGCTCCTGAAAGTGTAGTAAGGAGGAGTAAAATATCTTTCCCGCTAATCTTTCCGCTTGCAAATGGTACTAAAACAGAAATT
Organism: Fictibacillus nanhaiensis; assembly: GCF_023715445.1. Taxonomy (GTDB): domain Bacteria; phylum Bacillota; class Bacilli; order Bacillales; family Fictibacillaceae; genus Fictibacillus; species Fictibacillus nanhaiensis_D. The sequence continues at coordinate 288,700 of NZ_JAMBOD010000001.1, read as the reverse complement.
GTTAAAAACAAAAGGCCTAGCTCTAATCCCCGCCTTTCCAACATTGGAAAGAAACGTTCCAGTGAAGACAGTTTCAACACCATCAAGAAGCTAGCAGCTGTGGCAATTATCGGTGAGCGGCCGACTAAACCTATGATTATAAGAATTACAAGTGATAATTCACCTGAAGACATATTCAATGATATTCAACCCCTGTCCAATTTCTACTCTAAAGGTTTATGTGTCCGACAATGAAAGTATTCTATTTCCTTTCAATATAGGAACAATTTGAGATATGTCTGTCTGGCCGCAATATCGAATATCTTCTTCAAATTGGTTCTGAAGCAGCCTTTTACCGGTAGTGGTTGTAAAAAGGAGTTGAGGCAATTTATTTGCAAGCTGAAGAAAGCTGGCTTCCATTGCATCTGAAAAATCACAGGTTACGATGGAAGATGCCTGTTTTTTTACTAAATGAATCATCATGCCGGCTGCAAGTCCATCCTCAAAAGAAAATTCATTTCGTGTCCCTGCACAATAAATTGTAATATCACTATTTTGAACCAATGCTTCTTTTATACAAGCGGATGCATTGAGAAAACAACCAATTAACAGCCTGTCTGCTTGAGCAGCTTTTTCCATTGCTTGAGTACCATTTGTAGTTAATAAAACAAGATGTTTTCCTGTATGTTTTTTTGTCTTAAGAATTGTAGGTGAATTATTGTAGTCGAATCCTTTAATTTTTTTACAATGCCATTCCCCTGCTAAAATAGTATTTAAAGAGCGTAAAGCAAGTGCCTCCTCGGCCTTCTTAACAGGGATAATGGATTTGATGCCGGAGTCAAAAGCTGCAACGATTGTACTTGATGCTCTTAGTACATCAATTACGATCACCGTCCGACCTTTTACATGTTCAGGTTTGATCTCTCCAACTGTTGATATCGTTTTAACTTGCATACGCAAATTCCTCTCCTTTAAGACTCTTAAGGTTAAGAACTAATGTTTACATACTCTACAAAAAATTAGACGTGCAAGTCCTTTTTAGAATATATTCGGTTATAACTATTTAAAAACCCTTATTTTAGTTCTCGAAGAAATAGATAAAAAAATTTGTCCTATAAGAGGATTTGTTAAACGTTGATAGATATTTTACAAATTATTGAATGGATAGGAATTGATGAATGCTTTTAAGCATTTTGTTTAAACTACTAACTATTAAATAAAAAAATGTAGGTGTGATTATGCCAGGGAAAGAGTTTTTAGCTGCATCGGATTTAAACATTATTATTACAGCGATCCTCATTGGAACTTTCGCTCGTATAATAACTTTAAAAGAGGATTTCCGCCAGTATCCAAGTTATCCAAATGGCTATTTAATTCATTTAATAACTGGATTTGTTTCTGCGTCATTAGGATCAGTAGCTCTTCCCGCACTGTTAAGTAAAAACTTTATAGCAGTAACCTTTTTATCATTAGCTATCCAGCAATTCCGAGATGTTCGTAAAATGGAAAAAGAAAGTTTGATGGACTTAGAAGAAACGGAATATACATACAGAGGAAAAGCTTATATTGATGGCATCGCTAAAACATTCGAAGCAAGAAATTATTTTTCATTAGTAGTAGCCTTAGTTACATCTATAACAATCAAAATTGTCCCATTTAAAGGATGGGTTGGAATAATAATAGGGATTGCAGTCGGTCTTCTGTTACTGTTTTTGTTAGTTAGAATATCAAAAGGAAAAACAATTGGTGATATTGCTCAAGTTAAAACCGGTAAAATTGAAGTTAAGGGATCTGAACTTTTTGTAGATGGAATGTTTATCACTAATCAATTGGGAAGTGACCAAGCACAAAAGCTATTTAAAGAAGAAGGAATGGCGGTTGTAATTACTCCAAATGAAAATCATTTTCGTATCAACCTAGAAAACTTTGGTCAACGTCAAGCAGTTCTTTTTGAAGCAACTAGAACGTTGGGTTTAAAACGTTATCATTTTACAAGGAGAGACTTTGAAAATGGAAAAGTAGTCGTTGCTCTTGTCCCCATAAAAAAAGATATGGATGCTTTCATTGAAGTTGTAAAAAAATGTCCATTACTAGAAAGTGTCAAAAAGCCAAATTCCGTCATGAAAACAAATCTGAAAGGAAGATAAAAATATGGGAAGAGAGTCAAAGATAAATCCAAAATATGACATTCTTGCTGTTATTACGCTTAATAAGGATCGTGTTCTTTCCGGAAAACCTCTTACATTATTAGCACAGAACGAAGAGGAGCAAAAGGAAATGACAGCTGATATTGCAAAAGCATTAAAAGCGGAAATCGTCAGAATGAAAACAAATGACTTTCTTATCATTAGAGAATAGGCAAGAGAATAACAAAAAAGTAAAAAGTGGGTGCTTTTATTACAATATTCACCTAGAATTTATCACGCATTAGTTCCACCTAAATTAATAACAAAAATATATATTGAGCAAAATATTCTACAACACTTTGATTTTTGGACAAAACCGTACTGGAACGTGTAATGTTCAGATGCTGTTCCTTTTTCTTAACATAGAGCAAGCCGTTATTTTCAACAAGAGCATACTGCACTTCATCTAATGAGAAGATATCTTTTTGCCGAAGCTGTTGATTTAAATAATCAAGCGTGTGCCGCATCTTTTTCATGTTGTGCTCTAAAATTTTTCCGTTTTCGATGACGACAGTTGGATCGCCCGCAACAAGCTTTCGGGCTTTTTTGCTTTTCAAAGAAATAAAGGCAGATATGTAGATAAGGAACACGAAAATCGTCAATACAATAAAAATATAGCGGGTTTCAATTTCGATAGCGAAAGCAAGGTTTGCAGTGACCGAACCAAGCGTAACAAAAGCAATTAAATCAAAAATTGTCATCCTGGAGACCGTATGCTTGCCAAGAATTCTTGCGGCTATAAAAAGAGAAGAAAAGACGATGATTGACCTCATAACCACTTCAACATACGGATTCAAAAATATCACATCCATAACAGACTAGGTAAGATCTCTATTATACTTTTTGTCCAATTCGCTTACTATTTAGACGTTGTAATATACATTGACAAAGTGAAAAGACAACGTTCAGAATAAAGCTTGAGCGCCGTAAATATTTATTTATTTTTCTTATACTGATTCAACACATGGACCATGCCTTCTTCGATCAGTTCGTTTGCGGGGCGATCCAGTTTTTTTGCTAAAAGCTTAATCTCTTTATAGAGAGATTGGCTAAGTGTTGTATTCACATTTTTGCGGTCAGGGTTTTTTGAACGTATTTGACTTGTGTACATTTTTTTACCTCCACTAGTATTAAGGAGTTGATTTCTTTTGGAAAATGCCTTACTACACGGTGTTATTTTAGCGTTTGGACTTATATTGCCGTTAGGGGTACAGAATGTTTTTATTTTTAACCAAGGAGCACAGCAGCCAAACTTTTTGCGCAGTATACCAGCTGTTGCTACTGCAGGAGTGTGTGATACTCTATTAATCCTTTTAGCGGTCTCAGGTGTATCTGCATTGATTTCTACATTACATTCTCTAAAACTAGCGATCATGGTTGCCGGTATTCTGTTTTTATTGTATATGGGGTGGACCATCTGGTCTAGCAAAACTCATACACAAGCTTCGACAGAAAGTATGACGCCGAAAAAGCAGGTGATGTTTGCTGCTACAGTTTCTTTGTTAAACCCGCATGCCATTTTAGATACAATTGGTGTGATCGGAACTAGTTCAATTGTTTATACAGGAACGGAAAAGCTGGTCTTTACGTTATCATGTATCTCAGTGTCATGGATTTGGTTTCTAGGTCTTACCCTGACTGGGAGATTAGTAGGGAAAATAGACACTGCAGGTAAGGTGCAGAATCTGATCAACAAAGTGTCTGCCTTGATTATATGGTTCATAACCCTCTACCTATTTTTTGTTACGTTTAAGGTTTTTTAGTCTATTTAGCATGGTCATAAATGATAGGTATAAACCTTACTGCTTATTTTTACAAGATAAGCCGAATTGTTAAATCCTTCCTTTGACTCTATGTTTATTTTTAGAATTTTGAAATAATTTACATAGAAACTCACTAATTTAATGGGAGGTACTTATGAACAGAAAATTTGTCTTAAGCGTTGGTTTAGCTGCAGCTCTAACTCTTGGAAGCCTCGGGTCACTCGTTTTAGCTCATGATGAACTAGGATCAGACATCATAGAAAAGGGAACAGGTCCTGGTTATGAAGCCATTGAATCAACCATTGAAGGGTCCGAGAGTTTTAATTGGAAAGAGGTCGCGGCCGTTCAAATTAAGGAAAAAGACGGCAAACTGAATAGTACAGCAGACGTTTATGTACATAAAGGCTTTGCATACACGGGAACACATACAAAAAGCGGCGGTGAAGGCGGTGTACGTGTATGGGATTTGAAAGATCCAGCAAACCCGAAAGAAGTAGCAGCATTTGCTGATGATATTCCGGGAACTTGGCAGGAAAAAGTAATCGTAAAACGTGTAAACACATCACATTTTAAAGGTGACCTTGCTGTTGTCAGTGTTCAGCAGCTGGATACCCACAATCCTGATTCTGTCGGGGGGTTCCTTCTTTATGATGTAACAAATCCATACCAGCCTAAAAAGCTAGGATTTTGGGCTCTCGACAAGAAGGTAAGAGGAACACATGAACTATATTTAACGGTACAAGGCGGCAAGCCGCTTGTTCTGACTGCTAATCCATATGCTGATTATTACACGCATGGTGAAGAAAAGGACTTTCAGCTTGTTGATGTAAGTAATCCTGCAGATCCAAAAACCCTTTATCAGTTTGATCCACGGTCATTGCCTGAGGTGCCGGAGGACTTTGACGGTTATAACTGGACAGATGAACATGGTAAGAACAGAGCTGTTTTCAATCACAGCACAATGGCTGATGTAAATGGTACAACAGCTTATCTGTCATTTTGGGATCTTGGAACCATTGTTTTAGACATCAATCATCCTGAGAATCCAACATATTTAGGCAGAACAAAGTTTGCAGATTATCAGCAAGGTTCTGCTCACTCAGCAGCTCTTGCTAAAGGCGGTAATGTGCTGATTGAAACACGTGAAGTGTATAATCCGACAAAAGAAGGCTATGAACAGGCTTATGGGTACACACGTATTTTTGATATAAAGGACAAGACAAACCCTAAGTTATTAAGTGAGTTTAGAACAGAGCTTGTAGATGATGTTCAGTATGGATTAACTTTTGCAAACACGGTTCATGATCCGAAGGTACAAGGTAATACACTCTACCTTTCTCACTATGGCGGTGGTGTCCGCTCTGTTGATATCTCAGACCCTAGCAACCCCGTAGAGATCGGGAAGTATATCCCAGAAAGATCAAACATCTGGGGTGTTGATGTAGCTGGTGACTATGTATACGCATCAGATATGGGGACTGGATTGAAAGTTCTTCAGCAAATGGATGGGGAAGAATAGAGTTATTTGAATAGAAAGAAACAATAAACCCTAAAAGTGAGACTTGAGAAAAAACACCTTTTATGCCGTATAGTTAAACGCTATACATAAGAGGTGTTTTTTATGGGGAAAAGAGTGCAATACCCTAGGGAAGTTAAGTAGGAAGTTTTAAAAATGAGAAGTGTGGCTACAAATCTGCCAAGTGATTCCGAAGTTGAATATAGAATAGATCTCAAAGTTCAACTTGGAAGAGATGGTCCAAAAAGACGAAACTATTCTATCTTTGTCGAAAAATAATGAAAATAATTCATTTATTATGTTATATTATGAGTAAAACTAATATAAAGAGGGATGAATTTGTCGATAGGCAAATATGAAATATATCATACAGTAGTAGAACTTGGTAGCTTAACAAAAGCAAGTGAATCGTTAAATATATCCCAATCTGGAGTAAGTCATGCCATTTCCAGCTTGGAAAAAGAGCTGGGACTTTCCTTATTAACACGTAACAAAGCAGGTATCAGGCTAACCGTAAACGGTGAACGAATGTTGTTATATATTAGGGAGATTCTATATTTAAACGAAAAAATGCTTCAGGAGGCTGGGGAAATAAGAGGACTAGAAATAGGGACTGTTAGGATCGGTACATTTTCATCAATTTCTGTTGAATGGCTTCCCGGAATATTGAAAAAATTCATGGATCAATATCCGCATATAAAAGTAGACGTTGTGGAGGGGAAACAGGAGGAAATCTCTATGTGGATTTCTCAGGGGATTGTAGATTTCGGTTTTTTACTGCTGCCTGCTGCAGATATGGAGGTTCTCCATTTAAAGCGAGAAGCGTTTAGCTGTGTTGTGCCGGAAACCCACCATCTTGGTGCTGAAAATTCTATAAAGCCAAATGCACTGAAGGATGAGAAGTTGATTCTTCAAAATTCTACCCTTAAAATCATACATAATATTTTGAAATCAAATAAAATTTATCCAGAAATTGCTTTTCATTTGGATGATGAACAGGCTGTTATCTCGATGGTAAAAAACTCCCTTGGTGTAGCCATCCTGCCAGACATCGCTTTACATAATCTTCCTAATGGGTTAAAAAAAATACCCCTTTCAGATGATCGAGCAATATCCTCTATCGGTATTGGTTCGATGTCCTTTAAAAATCTTTCGCCAGCTGCCGAAAAATTTATAGCAGTATCGACCTTATGGTTAAACGAACATTTCACATGATTCAGGTAATTATGACCTTTTCATATCATATATATTACAACTCAAGTGAATTTGGTATTTATTGGAAGGGAAAAAACAGGTGGATAAGAAATAAATGAAAACTCATAAAATTTAATGAGAAGAGATGGCACATTGGACAAGAATATTAGATGTTATTTTGAAAAATTGAATGCTGCAGATCGGAAAGTTCAATATGAAACTTATAATCACAGGTAATTTGGGCTTATGAGGTAAGAGATGTTATAATCACATAAATTCTTCTCCTCATCACATAATTTAACATTATTTTACATTTGGTGAAGCTCAGAGCATAAACGAATATGCTCTGAGCTTCTTTCATTGTTATAGCCCACTAGGAGAAAGTGCGATCGCTTTTAATGCATGGTCAAGATCATAAATAAGATCGTCTACTGTCTCAATACCGATTGACAGACGGATTAATTCAGGTGAAACTCCTGATTTTCTTTGTTCTTCCTCTGATAATTGCTGATGCGTTGTGCTCGCAGGATGGATGATCAATGACTTAGAATCTCCTACGTTAGCCAGGTGAGAGAAGATGCTCACATTTTCGATTAATTTTTTGCCTTCTTCTACGCCGCCTTTAACACCGAACGTAAGAATGGCTCCAGCTCCTTTAGGCAGGTATTTTTGTGCAAGCTCATAATATGGACTGCTAGGAAGTCCTGCATAGTTTACCCAGTCCACAGAAGGGTGACTTTCCAAGAACTGTGCTACCTTAAGGGTATTTTCTACGTGTCTTTCCAAGCGCAGTGATAATGTTTCTAAACCTTGAATAAACAGGAATGCGTTGAACGGTGCGATCGATGATCCCAAATCACGAAGCAGCTGGACACGAGCTTTTAAAATATAAGCTAGCGGGCCGAATGCTTCTGTATACACGATTCCTTTGTAGCTTGGATCTGGTTCCGTTAAACCTGGGAACTTACCGTTGTTCCAGTCGAATTTACCAGAATCAATAATAACACCACCAACAGATGTACCATGACCGCCTATAAATTTGGTTGCGGAGTGAACAACGATATCAGCGCCATGTTCGATTGGGCGGCAAAGGTAAGGAGTTGCAAGTGTATTATCAACAATAAGGGGAACTCCCGCTTCATGAGCAATATCAGCAATAGCTGAAATGTCTGCTACATCAATCTTTGGATTCCCGATTGTTTCAACGTAAACCGCTTTTGTTTTTTCCGTAATCGCATCTTTAAACGATTGGAGATTATCGATGTCAGCAAACTGTGTTTGAATCCCGAGTTTTGGTAAAGTGACAGAGAAGAGATTGTATGTTCCGCCATATAGAGAAGTGGAGGCAACGATTTCATCACCTGAACCTGCAATATTGAAAATGGCATTTGTAATCGCTGCTTGACCTGATGCCAGAGCAAGTGCTCCCACACCGCCTTCTAACTTAGCGATGGTCTGTTCAAATGCATCTTGTGTAGGGTTCATCAAACGTGTGTAGATGTTCCCGAATTCTTTTAAGGCAAAAAGGTTTGCAGCATGTTCAGTACTGTTAAACTGGTACGAAGTAGTTTGATAAATTGGAACGGCACGTGCTCCAGTTGCGGGATCAACCTTTTGTCCTTCATGCAATGAAATCGTCTCAAACCCGTATTGTCTTTCTTGGCTTCTTTCGTTTTGTTCGCTCATTTTCAAATCTCTCCTCAACGTTTAAATTTTTTGTCATCCAATATGAATTTCAGATCAACTTATCCATTAAAGAAAACTTGGCTGACAATCCTTTTGCGTCAGCTTTAGTTGCACGTATACTATCGACCTAAACTTGTTGCGAAGTCGAAAATCATCGTGCTCTGATAGTGCAAAAAAGACCTCTTCCAAAAGAAGAGGTCCCGATGATTTCACACGATCGAAGTCTCATCTTTCAGAACGTTAGCTGTTCTGCTGAAATTAGCACCATGCATCTCTGCTGGTTGCCGGGCTTCATAGGGTCAGTCCCTCCGCCTCTCTGGATAAGAAGATTGAATATTGAATTAAGGATTATAATACATAGCTTGTAATCAATAGTCAACTGAATTTTTTAAAAATTTCGGATTTTTATTTTCGGCATCACTTTTTTCCGGATAGCTTTTTACTGTATAGATGATACCTACTGCCCAAAATGCTGCAAGAACAAAATAAATGGAAAACATAACGTTTGATGACAAACCAATAGTCAAAAGCAGCGTCCTCGTATTGGTTATGATGATGAGTCCTCCAACTAAAACCCCTAGAACGTGTGAAGGAATCAATCGGACGAGCCATGCCGCAATGGGAGCTGCAACAATACCGCCAGCCATCAATGCACCAACCCAAAGCCATTCGATTTGCTCCCAGCCTAGTGAAATAAAAAATCCAACCGAAGCTGAAACGGCTACGGCAAATTCACTTGTATCCACAGATCCTATGACTTTTCTAGTTTTCATATCCTTTGTCATAAGGACAGGTGTTGTTACAGGACCCCAACCGCCGCCGCCTGTAGCATCCAGAAATCCTGCCAGTAGACCAAGAGGCATAAGCTGTTTATTTGTAAAAGATTTTTCAGCGGGTGCCTTCTTTTTTTCTCCGAGTTTATAGAGAAAACGATACAAAATATAGATTCCAAGAATAATAAGAAATAGAGAAACATATGGCTTCACAATATCTCCGGGAAGGCTGCTTAAGAAACAAGCTCCCAAAAAAGCACCGATCGAACCAGGCAGAATTAAGCGGAGAACCACCTGTCGATCAACGTTTCCAAACTTAATATGGGAAACTCCGGATGCGGCTGTCGTCACAACTTCAGCAAGGTGGACGGAGGCGGATGCAGCTGCAGGCGCAATCCCTGCAACTAAGAGCAGAGAAGTCGAAGTGACTCCATATGCCATTCCGAGTGAGCCGTCGATCAGCTGTGCCATGAGTCCAATAAGCGCTAGTACTATTAACTTTTTCATCAAATTCCTCCTCAAAATAAAAAGGCCCTTAACAAGTCGTGTTAAGAGCCTTCGGTTTTTCCGATCAGCGATACGGATGAAATTTTAGTTATTACTATATGTTCCAAAAAGACAAATTGTCAACTGCTGGTTTAAATTTTTCAGAAAAAAATAAAAATAAAAAAATTAGGGCTTGATATCCTTTTCAGATGTGATATGATTTTTAAAAATTAAACTCTTATCCAGAGTGGTGAAGGGATCTGGCCCGATGAAACCCGGCAACCTGCGATTCGTAAGGTGCTAACTCCAGCAGAATGTTTTTACATTTTGGAAGATAAGGTAATACGTTTACCTCCACTATCTTTCCGAAATGGGAAGGTTTTTTTATTTTTTTTAGAGATAATTTTAAAAGAGGGAGGCCAGTGGAGTGGCGAACGAAAACAGTGATAACGATTTTCTTCCTCAGCTTCAAAAAATGCTGAGCAACATCAAATTTGGATCCATAACTTTAATCGTGCAAGATGGAAAAGTCATTCAACTTGAAAAAAACGAGAAGGTAAGAATTAAATAGCGCTGACTAGAAAACTAGAGGCGGTTTTAACGAATAGGGCTTGTTCCTAAAACGTTAAAGCCGCTTTTTTGTACTATCAGAAATATAACTTGTTAGGAGCAAGGTGAGAATCGACGGTGTTACAAGTTAAAGTCGATAGTATAAGTGCACTAGGCTAATGCATATACGTCAACCAAGTTTTCTTTTATTGGCGAAAAGGAGGTAACAGATTGCTGACCTATGAAACGTGGGATAACAAAATTCGAGAGTTTAATAGTGATAACCCCACAAAAGGCGCATTAGATGTCCTGAAATGGGCTTATGAAACGTATGGCGACGAGCTCGTATATGCGTGCAGCTTTGGGATCGAAGGAAGTGTTTTGGTTGATCTTGTTTCCCAAGTAAAACCAGATGCTCAAGTAGTCTTTTTAGATACACAGCTGCATTTTCAGGAAACATATGACGTGATTGAAGCTGCAAAGAACAGGTATCCACCATTGCGAATCAAGTTGAAGACCCCGGATTTAACACTTGAGGAACAGGCAAGAAAGCATGGCGAAGGACTGTGGAAGGTGAATTCGAATCTGTGCTGCAGCATCAGAAAAATAATTCCATTAGAAGAAGAGCTTGGCGGCGTAAAAGCCTGGCTTTCAGGATTACGCCGTGAACAGTCGCCTACAAGGCAAAACACGCAGTTTATTAACAAAGATGAGCGTTTCCAAAGTATTAAAATTTGCCCGCTCATTCACTGGACGTGGAAAGACATTTGGCGATATGCCCATAAACATAATCTGCCGTATAACATACTGCACGACAACGGTTATCCAAGTATCGGCTGTGAACCTTGCACACAAGCAGCTATTAACTCAGATGATCTTCGTTCCGGCCGCTGGTCAGGAACTGGAAAACTTGAATGCGGCCTTCATGAAGGCTAAGAACAAATAGGAGGAGAGAAACGATATGACATCTATAAAGCCACACGGAGGAACATTAATCAATCAGTTTTACCCAGATACACCTTATGATCACATTCAAAAAGAAATAGAGCTTGATGCAACAGCACTTAGTGATCTTGAATTAATTGCCATCGGAGCATACAGTCCCTTAACCGGCTTTTTAAACCAAGCAGACTATCAATCGGTTGTAGATCATATTAGGCTGAGTGATGGAACGGTTTGGAGCCTCCCGATCACCTTGCCAGTGACTCATGTAACAGCACAATCTCTAAGTACAGGAGAAGAAGTTCGGCTAACGTATAAGGGCGAGACATACGGAATCTTACAGGTTGGCGATATCTATTTTCCTGATAAGCAAAGTGAAGCAGAGAAAGTCTATAAAACTTCTGACATAGAGCATCCAGGTGTGAAAAAGCTGCTTGAGCGTCCGACGGTTTATGTTGGCGGAGACATAACACTCGTTAAACGGCAGGAAAAGAAATCATTTAAAGACTATCACCTTGATCCGAGTGAAACCAGAAAGAAGTTTAGCAGTTTAGGATGGAAAACAATTGTCGGTTTTCAAACGAGAAATCCCGTTCACCGTGCCCATGAATATATTCAAAAAACAGCGCTTGAGACGGTTGATGGTCTCTTTTTAAACCCGCTTGTCGGGGAGACAAAATCTGATGATATACCAGCAGATGTCCGGATGGAAAGCTATCACGTCCTTCTAGAAAACTATTATCCGAGTGACCGTGTATTCCTTGCTGTATTTCCTGCAGCCATGCGCTATGCAGGACCGCGCGAAGCCATTTTCCATGCACTTGTGAGAAAGAACTTCGGCTGCACACATTTTATTGTTGGCCGGGATCATGCAGGTGTAGGCAATTATTACGGGACGTATGAAGCTCAGGAGATCTTTTCACAGTTTACAGCAGATGAGATCGGGATAATTACACTTTTCTTTGAGCACAGCTTTTATTGCAGCGAATGTGAAGCCATGGCTTCTTCTAAAACGTGTCCGCACCCGAGTGAACATCATGTCATTTTGTCTGGAACAAAGGTACGGGAACTTCTAAGGAAAGGGGAATTGCCCCCAAGTACATTCAGCCGTAAAGAAGTAGTTGAAGTGTTGATAAGAGGGTTGAGAAACCATGAAGAAAAAACAGAAGAAGGAGATACAAATGAGCAAACAGCACAATATCGTCTGGCACGATAGTTCCATTACGAAAGAAGATCGGCGAAAGCAAAACAATCATTCGAGCTTTGTTCTTTGGTTCACAGGACTGTCGGGATCAGGAAAATCCACTATAGCCAATGCACTTGCAAAAGAACTCTATGAAAGGAACATCCGAAATTATGTGCTCGATGGGGACAACATCCGAAATGGATTGAACCGTGATCTATCTTTTTCAGATGAAGACCGGACAGAAAACATCCGCAGGATTTCAGAAGTTTCCAAACTGTTTGTTGATAACGGAACGGTGGTTCTGACAGCCTTCATCTCTCCATTTTTACAGGATCGTGAGAAGGCAAAAGAAATTGTTTCAGAAGAAGAATTCATTGAGATTTTTGTATCCTGTCCCATTGAAGAATGTGAAAAGCGGGATCCGAAAGGACTGTACAGCAAAGCACGCAAAGGAGAGATTCCTGATTTCACTGGAATCGATTCCCCATACGAGGAACCGGTATCACCAGCTCTTACCATCCATACAAACGATCAAAGTATTTCTGAGTGTGTAGATGTGATTTTAACCTATTTGCAAAGCAGAAATCTGATTTAAGAAAAGGAGACGAAAACGAATGGCATATGAAAAAGCGTGGGCAGATAATCCAAAGATCAATAAAACCGAACAGAAAAAGCTTGTCAAAGATGGTCTGAAAATATTTGAAGATATCCCTCATTACGCCAAAAATGGCTTCGACTCCATTCCAAAAGAGGAGTGGGACAGTTTTAAGTGGGCAGGTCTGTACCTCCAGCGTCCGAAAGAAGACGGCTACTTTATGATGAGGGTGAATGTTCCATCTGGCATTTTAAGCTACGAGCAAGTAAAAACTCTTGCTTTAATTTGTAAAGATTACGGAAGAGGCGTATTTGATATTACAACCCGTCAGGCGATCCAGTTTCATTGGCTGACCATTGAACAAATTCCGGATATTTTCCAGAGACTAGAAGCCGTCGGGTTATCAAGTGCAGGAGCTTGCGGCGATATTACACGTAACATCATGGGAAATCCCATTGCAGGCATAGATCCGCATGAACTGTTTGATACCTCAGAGATTGTAAAAGAAGTGTATGAGTTCTTTCAGCATAATGAAGATTTCTCAAACCTTCCTAGAAAATACAAAATGTCAATCAGTTCTAACGTAAATAACAGTGCACATGCAGAGATAAATTGTGTTGCTTTTACTCCAGCATATAAAGAAGCTGATGATCAAGAGATTCCAGGCTTTCACATCAAGATTGGAGGCGGTTTATCATCTAGACCGTTCTTAGCACAACCGCTCGATGTATTTATCGAACCGTATCAAGTAAAAGAAGCGGCGATTGCCATTACTACTATTTTCCGTGATTACGGCTACAGGGAAAAACGCCATCTTGCGCGTCTTAAATTCTTGATGGCAGACTGGGGTCCAGAAAAATTCAAAGAGAAGCTCTTAGAATATACAGGACCGCTCCCTTCAAAGGGCAGAGATGCACTTCAAGGCTGGAACGGCGGTTACTTCTATGGTGTTCACCCTCAAAAACAAAAAGGATTAAGCTATATTGGCTTTAATGTACCTGTCGGACGATTAAATGCGGATGAAGTGCTTAAGCTTGCGGAAATTGCTAAGAACCACGGGAATGGTGAAATCCGAACGGTTAATTCTCAAAATCTAATCATTCCTAACGTGAAACACGAAAACGTTGAGCCGCTGCTGCAAGAAGATATCTTTAAACGAATCACGACTCAGCCTCTTTCATTTATCGGGCATTCAATTTCCTGCACTGGCATTGAATACTGCAACTTGGCACTCGTTGAAACAAAAGAAAGAATGCGCGATATTGCTGAAAACCTGGATCAGCGGATCAAGCTTGATGTTCCAGTAAGGATCCATATGGTTGGCTGCCCAAATTCTTGCGGACAGCGTCAGATCGCAGATATCGGCCTGCAAGGCGTACTGTTAAAAACAAAAGAAAAAAAGATGGTGCAAGCCTTTGAGATCTATGTTGGCGGAACACTTGATGATGGCGGTAAATTTAATGAAAAACTAAAAGGAAAGTTTCATGCTGATCTTCTTGATGAAGTTCTGGTTCGTTTTCTGAATCATTTTAAAGAAACGAAGCTTCCGCTAGAAACATTTTTCAATTATATCAACAGAGTTGGTCTTGAACCGCTTCAAATAGAGCTGGATCAAATCTCGGAACAATTAGAAGAAAAAGTTTCGTAAAAGGAGGTCATTCTATGTATTTATACCGTTTTGAAGTGATCTTAAATTCAGAGGTTATACCCGTGGTAATAGCCGCTTCAGAGGATGAACAGGCATTTCAACTGGTAGATGTTGAGCTTGAGAAGTATTTCTTAAAACAGCCTGATGTTGAGGAGATTTCACTTTACGAAAAGAAAAAAATCCGCAGCGGAAACGGGTTTGTACTACATGAACGGGAAACCATACTAAATCCTTAAGGAGTGATAATAATGGGAAAAGTATATCTTGTCGGAGCCGGTCCTGGTGATCCAGGGTTAATTACTGTAAAGGGCTTACGCTGCATACAGGAAGCAGACGTGATTTTATATGATCGATTAGTTAATAAAGAGCTTTTATCTCATGCAAGACCAGAATGCGACCTTATCTATTGCGGCAAACTGCCAAACTACCATTCAATGAAACAAGAAACGATCAACAGCTTTTTAGTAAAACATGCGCAAAAAGGCAAAACCGTAACACGTCTTAAAGGAGGAGATCCGTTCGTGTTCGGAAGAGGCGGAGAGGAAGCAGAAACCCTTTCAAAGAGCCGTATTTCATTTGAGGTAATTCCTGGCATAACTTCAGGAATAGCTGCACCTGCCTACGCCGGTATTCCGGTTACACATCGAAACATCGCTTCAAGTTACGCGATTGTCACTGGCCACAGAAAAAAGGGCGAAGAAGAGGAGTTGAAATGGGACAGCTTAGCAAAGGGTATTGATACGTTAGCTATCTACATGGGGGTTGGCAACCTTCCGTATATCTGTGAACAGCTGACGAAACACGGAAAAAGCAAAGACACTCCTGTCGCCCTTGTCCAATGGGGATCGTTAGAAAATCAGCGAACCGTAACGGGTACATTAGAAACCATTGAAGGAATTATATTTCGTGAAGGAATTGAAAATCCAAGCATGATTGTTGTTGGAGAAGTGGTGCGTCTACGGGATGAACTTAAATGGTTTGAACAGCTGCATGAAGAACCGGCTAAACTTGCTGCCATAAGCGGGGCGTTTTAGATGAAAGCATTGCTTTTTATCTGTCATGGCACACGGCTTCAAAAAGGGCGGATCGAAGCAGAACACTTCGTGAAGCAATGCATGGCTTCAGTTGATGTACCGATAAAAGAGATCTGTTTTTTAGAGCTAGCTGAACCGTCCATTTCACAAGGATTTAAAGCATGTATACAAAAAGGGGCAACGAGCATCTCTGTTGTTCCCGTGTTTTTATTGTCAGCCAATCATGTGAAAATAGACATACCAAAAGAACTTCAACTTTTGCAGAGCCAGCATCCTGAAATTGAAGTCATAAAAGGCCGCGCTTTCGGTGTACATGAAGCCATTTCCCACCTATTGTGGGAAAAGATCACGAAACGAGTTGCTAGTTTAAGTGAAAACACAAACATCTTGCTGGTTGGAAGAGGAAGCACAGATCCCGATGTAAAGCGGGATCTAGAGAAAATTGCATCTAATCTTCAGCAGCATTATGGCATCCCAAGTATCCAAGCTTGTTTTCTTACCGGTGCAGCTCCAAGCTTTGAAGAAGCACTCTGGAACAGCCAAAAATCATACGATCAAGTAATTGTTGTCCCTTATCTTTTGTTTTCAGGCCTTTTAATAAATGGAATGAAACTAACGATTAAACGGTATCTAGAGCAGTCTGCGCAAGATGTCGCACTATGCGATACACTCGGACTTCATCCTATCTTAAAAGACGTATTACTGACTCGTATAAAAGAAACACTCCACACAAAAGAATTTGCGATATTTTAAAAAAGTGAGGGATTTTATGTACCCCATACATGTAGACCTATTCGGGACGTATATAAACAGGCATTAAAGAACAGAACAGAACGTAAACTAGTTATGGAACCAATAATTGAATAAAACCCTTATCAAGAGAGGTTGAGGGAGCGGCCCTATGAAACCTCAGCAACCAGCAGCGTAAAGCTGAAAAGGTGCTAATTCCTGCGAGTTCATCCACGGACTTGTGAAGATAAGAAGACAAAACGCTGAAAAAAGTCTTCTTTATAGAAGGCTTTTTCTTTTTAATAAGGAGGCTATTATGACCATAGTAAGTGACTTAATGCAAAACAAAATACTGATCGGCGACGGTGCAATGGGAACTTTGCTATATTCCTATGGTTCTGACTTCTGTTATGAGGAACTGAATCTATCGCAGCCTGAACAGATCTATAATATCCACCTGGCTTACTTGGATGCCGGTGCTGATATTATTCAAACAAATACGTATGCAGCAAGCTATTCAAAACTCGAAAGATATGGCCTCCAAGATCAAGTAAAAGAGATCAACACAGCAGCTGTTCAAATTGCGAGAAAAGCTGCAAAGAACGAATATGTTGTGGGAACCATTGGGGGAATCCGCGGTATTAAACCTAACAGCATCTCACTTGATGAAATAAAGCGCAGTTTTCGTGAACAGCTTTATTGCTTACTCATGGAAAACGTAGATGGCATCCAGCTTGAAACCTATTATGATCTTGAAGAATTAGAGACCGTTTTAGAGATTGCAAGAAAAGAAACTTCACTGCCTATCATTGCTCAAGTCTCTCTTCAGGAAACCGGATTTATGCAGGACCGCACCCCCATTTCAGAAGCTTTGTTACGATTGGAGGAAATTGGGGCAGATGTTGTCGGATTAAACTGCCGCTTAGGACCGTATCACATGCTGATGACGTTAGAGGAAGTGCCGATACCAAAACGTGCCTTTCTGTCCGCTTTTCCTAATGCTTCACTGCCTTCCTATTCAGATGGAAAGTTTCAATATGAGAGTGATGCGGATTATTTTAAAGAATGTGCTCACTTATTCAGACAACAAGGTGTCCGGCTATTAGGAGGCTGCTGCGGCACGACGCCTGCCCATATCAGGGCTTTTTCCAGTGAACTGAAAAACTTAGAACCCGTGACAGAGAAAGAAGTAAAACAAAGAAAAAGAGAGATTATTATTCCATCAGCTTCAAAATCTAAATATGTTCCACTTAGTGAAGAAGTAAAAAAGAAACAATCGATCATTGTTGAATTAGATCCGCCTCGCAAGTTAGATACATCGCGCTTTATGGAAGGGGCAAAAGCATTAAAAGAAGCAGGAATAGACGCATTAACTCTTGCTGATAATTCACTTGCATCCCCAAGAGTGTGCAATTCAGCATTGGGGTCCATTGTGCAGTCACAATTGAACCTCCGCCCACTTGTTCATATTACGTGTCGTGACAGAAACTTAATTGGCCTTCAGTCACATTTGATGGGTCTTCATACACATGGAATACGCGAAATACTTGCTGTAACTGGTGATCCGGCAAGTGTCGGAGATTTCCCGGGAGCTTCGTCTGTATACGATGTAACGTCATTTGAACTGATCAAGCTGATTAAGCAATTCAATCATGGGTTATCGTTATCGGGGAAAGAACTAGGTGAGAAAACATCGTTTAATGTTGGAGCAGCTTTTAACCCGAACATCCGGTCCATTGATAAGGCCGTTGAACGGTTAGAGAAGAAGATCGAATATGGTGCAGATTATTTTATTAGCCAGCCCGTGTTTTCAGAAGAAAAGCTTCTTGAGACGTTTGAGGCAACCAAGCATCTGGATAAACCGATCTATATCGGCATCATGCCGTTAACTTCTTCACGAAATGCTGAATTTCTGCACCATGAAGTACCAGGAATTAAACTTTCAGACTCCGTTCGTGACCGTATGAGCAAATTTAAAGACGATCCAAAACAAGCATGCAAAGAAGGACTAGCGATATCAAAGTCACTGCTGGATGCTGCTATGGATCTTTTTAACGGTATTTATCTTATCACACCATTTATGCGTTACGAACTAACAGCTGAACTAGCACAATATGCACGCGCCAACGACCCGTCGTTATTAGTCAGGAGGTCACAGAATGCATAAACCATTAATTGCAGAACAGCTGAAAAAGAAAATATTAATCATGGATGGCGCCATGGGGACGATGCTCCAGGATGCTGAACTTACACCAGAAGATTTTGGCGGTGAGGAATACGACGGGTGTAACGAGTATTTAAATGTGACAGCACCTTCTGTTATTGAATCCATTCACATAACATATTTAAAAGCTGGCGCAGATATTATTGAAACGAATACCTTTGGCGGAACCAATCTAGTACTAGATGAGTATAATCTTGGTGCACAGGCTTACGAGATTAATAAGCTTGGAGCCGAGATTGCAAGAAAAGCAACTGATGCCATATCTACTAATGAATGGCCGCGGTATGTAGCTGGCTCAATGGGACCCACAACGAAAACGCTTAGTGTAACTGGCGGAACAACGTTTGATGCGTTACGGGA
Source organism: Fictibacillus nanhaiensis (assembly GCF_023715445.1). Lineage (GTDB taxonomy): Bacteria > Bacillota > Bacilli > Bacillales > Fictibacillaceae > Fictibacillus > Fictibacillus nanhaiensis_D. The sequence goes on along the minus strand of NZ_JAMBOD010000001.1, from coordinate 269,850 downwards.
AGCGTATGCAGAACAAGCAAGAGGACTTATCGATGGCGGTGCAGATCTTTTACTAATAGAAACCAGCCAGGATATGCTGAATGTAAAAGCCGGATTCTTGGGGATCGAGCAAGCTATTGAGCAGACAGGAAAAAGAATTCCCCTCATGGTTTCAGGAACGATTGAACCAATGGGAACAACACTTGCCGGCCAATCCATTGAAGCATTTTATATTTCGCTAAAACATATGAAACCATTGTCTGTTGGGTTAAACTGTGCGACTGGTCCTGAATTCATGCAAGATCATATCCGTTCCCTTTCTGATCTATCGACAACTGCAGTAAGCTGCTACCCGAATGCAGGTCTGCCGGATGAAGAAGGAAATTATCACGAGACACCTGAATCACTTGCAGCTAAACTATCTGGATTTGCAGAGAAAGGCTGGCTGAATATTGTGGGAGGCTGCTGCGGTACAACACCAGATCATATAGAAGCGCTTGCAAACGTAATGAAGAATTATTCACCTCGTTCGCTACAAACGAATGAGACGCACATGGTATCAGGAATAGAACCCTTTATTTATGATGACCCGACTTTACGGCCTATCATGGTAGGAGAGCGGACAAATGTAATTGGCTCACGAAAATTTAAGAGGCTTATTGCGGACAAGAAGTTTGAGGAAGCAGCTGAAATCGCAAGAGCTCAAGTAAAAGGCGGCGCACATGTACTGGATGTCTGTTTGGCTGATCCAGATCGCGATGAATTAAACGATATGGAAGAGTTTATGAAGGAAGCGGTTAAGAAAGTAAAGATTCCTTTTGTAATCGACTCTACCGACGAAGCCGTCTTAGAACTTGCCTTAAAATACTCACAAGGAAAAGCCATCATCAATTCTATTAACCTTGAAGACGGTGAGGAACGCTTTGAAAAGGTGATTCCGCTTTTACATAAATATGGAGCGGCCATAGTTGTAGGTACCATTGATGAAAAAGGAATGGGTGTGTCCGCAGAACGAAAGCTTGAAATTGCAAAAAGATCGTATGAGCTCCTAGTGGAAAAGTATAACGTTTCACCTTCTGATATCATATTTGACCCGCTCGTGTTTCCTGTAGGAACCGGTGATGAGCAGTATATCGGATCAGCGAACGCAACGGTCGAAGGAATCCAGCTCATTAAAGAAACTTTCCCGGAATGTCTCACGATTTTAGGAGTCAGCAACGTGTCATTCGGACTGCCTCCTGTTGGGCGTGAAGTACTGAATGCCGTGTATCTCTATCACTGCACACAAGCGGGACTAGATTATGCCATTGTTAATACAGAGAAACTCGAACGCTTTGCTTCCATCTCTAAAGATGAGATCGGCATGGCAGAAAATCTATTATTTAAAACAACAGATGAGGCATTGGCAGTCTTTACGGAATTTTATCGAGGAAAAAAGAAAGAAACAAAATCGCAGCTTCCTGACATGACGCTAGAAAAGCGGCTGCAATATTACATTTTAGAAGGTACGAAAGAAGGGTTAATCCCTGATTTAGAATTGGCGTTAAAACAGTATCCAGCACCTCTAAAAATTATAAACGGACCACTTATGGATGGCATGAAGGAAGTAGGAAGACTCTTTAACGAAAATCAGCTTATCGTTGCTGAAGTCCTTCAAAGTGCAGAAGTAATGAAAGCTTCCGTTTCCTTTTTAGAGCCATACATGGAGAGCGACGATACCTCATCGACGAAAGGAAAGGTTCTCCTTGCAACCGTTAAAGGCGATGTTCATGATATAGGAAAAAACTTGGTAGACATCATCTTAAGCAACAACGGATTCCAAGTTATAGATTTAGGAATTAAAGTCACACCGCTGGAATTGATTGAAGCTGTAAAGAAAAACAAGCCTGATATTATCGGGCTGTCCGGGTTGCTTGTTAAATCCGCTCAGCAAATGGTACTAACTGCTCATGACATGCGTGAAGCAAGCATTTCGACACCCATCTTAGTTGGAGGAGCCGCTTTATCGAGGAAATTTACGGATACGAAAATCTCTAAGGAATACGAAGGTATGGTACTGTATGCGAAAGATGCTATGGAAGGACTTTCACTAGCGAATCAGCTTCAATCGCCTGAAGATCACGATAAGCTTTCAACCGAATTTAATGAAAGAAAGAAATCAATAGCGCTGGATTCAGGCAGTTTTGATGGCGGTTCGGCTGCCGTAGCTACAGCAGTTAAAGTAAGATCAAAAGTATCTCAAATCGCTCCAGTATTTATTCCAAAAGATACAAAAAGGCATATCTTAAGAAATTATTCACTTTCACACATCCAGCCGTACATCAATTTACAGATGCTTTTAGGTCACCACCTTGGCATCAAAGGTAAAATATCCAGGCTATTAGATGAAAAAGACGAAAAAACACTTCAGATCAAATCGGTTGTGGATACTTTACTAAGTGAGGCAAAAGAAAAAGACTTAATCAATCCGTCGGCGATGTATCAGTTCTTTCCTGCTCAATCAGATGATGACAGTGTCCTTATATATGATCCTATAGACCATAAAACGGTAATAGAGCGATTTGATTTTCCAAGACAAAGTAAAGAGCCTTATCTTTGTATAGCGGATTACCTTAAGTCCAAAGAGAGCGGGGAAATGGATTATGTCGGATTCTTTTCTGTCACTGCAGGAACTGGTATACGTGAACTCGCTGCTGATATGAAGGAGCAAGGACGTTTCTTAGAAAGTCATGCACTGCAGGCTTTAGCGCTTGAAACAGCAGAAGGTTTTGCAGAGCTTGTTCATCAGCAGATGCGTGATCGCTGGGGATTTCCTGACTCTGTAGATTTTTCAATGCGTGAACGGTTTTCCGCACGGTACCAGGGGCAACGTTTTTCATTTGGCTATCCAGCATGTCCAGAACTTGAAGATCAGCAAAAGTTATTTAAACTGATTCAACCTGAAGATATCGGTATACAACTAACAGATGGCTGCATGATGGAACCAGAAGCCTCTGTGTCTGCTATCGTATTTGCGCATCCAGAAGCGAGATATTTCAACGTCTTAAGTTAGTGGGATAAAAGCGAAAAGCACCTTCACAGGGTGCTTTTTTGTATTTTAAAATAATTAAATACTTGTTTTTTGGAAGAAAGCTTCATGAGCTGTTCTAGGTTCTGCAAACCATTCAGCTATTGAATCAGCTTGTTCTTGACTCGCGACACCGCTTAATAACAATTGAACAACATGCTCTGGAAGTGGCTGAGTCATTGCGTTTGTCCATTCAGTAACTTCTTTAACATATGTTTTTGTTCTATTCCAATATGTTTCTCCTAGGCTTTCATCCCATTTGTCATGCTTAAAATCAATCAGTGTTTCATATAGCTTTTCTGCACAATAGGATGAGAGATTACTGCCCTGACCAGTGATAGGATCATTAAGAAATACACTGTCACCGCATCCTACAACGATTTTCTTATTATAAGTTATATAAGGGATACGAATTTCCGGCTTAATTGCAACTTGAAGGAAGGCATTTTGATCAGTCAAAGCGAATTTCTCAATATCCATTCGTGTGTGTATATCAGGGAAAAATGTTTGAACAGATTGTTTCATTTGCTCTGTGAATTCAATTGAATCCTTAACTCCTTTAAACATATCTAAATCTTTATTTGGCACAGCCATAATGAAAAGGATCGTGACAGGACCTTGTTCTGTAATAGCAGGTATTTCAAACATTTCGCCGATTTCAGGAAGTACTGTTACATTTACACCTAGCGGGTCATTAGGTTTAATACCAAAAAAGTAACCTACAAAACATTTTCTTTGGGGTAAATCAAAAGGAGAAAGTTCTTTTTCTAAAGGGAAAGGGAAGAGAGGACCTGATTTTCCTATACAGTCAATCACTAGATCATAATCATTTATTAACTTCTCTAAGTCGTCAGTGGTTACTTTTAACTGATGAAAAGTAACTCCTTTCGATTCAAGATCGTCCATACACATGGAAAAGTAGAGGCGCTGATCTACAGACAATGCATCTTCTTTTAACATGCCAGTAAATAATTTTTGAGTCCCAATTGTTATATGAATGCTTTTTAGTGGATTACTATCATCCCATTTTGGCAATTGGAATCGGCTTTCTCGTGACCTTGTTGGACCAAAATGAACTTGTGTAGACATAACCCGACCTGCTCGAATTTTTTCCGCCGAACTAGCGTGTATAACCGTAACATCGAATCTTCCTTGAGTGCATAAGCAAGCTGCAAACCAGATGTACCACTTCCAACAATACATATTTGCTTTTTCAATATTAATCGCTCCTAACACTAAAGTTATTTGACGCTTTTTAGTCTAATTTTAAAACTGTTTATTGTAAATGCGACGAATTATGTAAAATGACTATAGGTAAATCAACACCTTATTTTAAAGAAAGAAGGTAAGCGGTTATGATGAAACAGACAGAGCATGATCTTCTGCATTTAATATCTTGTGGAAAAGGAAAATATGGCGTTTCGATATATCATTTCGAAACAGAAGAAGAGTTTGTACATAATCCAGATGAAGAATTCTATGCGGCAAGCATTATCAAAATCCCCATCATGGCAGCTGTATTTGCACAAGTGAACGAGGGAAAACGTTCATTATCTGATAAAATTCAAGTACGTTCAGAAGATATCGTGTCAGGTGACGGTATTTTAAAGAATCTAACGCCAGGAACGGAATGGACGATTTATGATCTAGTGGTACTGATGATCATTGAAAGTGATAATACAGCCACAAATCTTTTAATCGATATGGTTGGATTAGAGAACATTCAGCTATACATGACAGTTTGGGGTTTTAAACAAAGCCAGTTTCGCCATAAACTGCAGATTAAACCATCGAGGAAACATAATGAATCAAATTTAATAACAGCAAAGGAAATGAATCATTTTCTTAGGAATGTTGCTATGGGTAATATTGTTTCTATGAGTACATGCCGTAAAATGATAGAAATTATGAAACAACAAAAAATGAATGATTTGCTGCCAAGGCTTCTTCCTGAAAACAACGGAATGATCGGAGTGATTCCGATTTGGGAAATGGCTCATAAAACGGGGTATATACCCGGTGTTGAGCATAATGTGGGATTGCTTTATTTGCCCGGGCAAACCTTTGCTATATCAGTTTTAAGTAAAAACGTACCTAATCGATATGAGCCAAAACGTATCATGGGGGAACTAGGATTTTTGCTGTATGAAAGAGCTATCAAATAAGGTATATAAATAAGAAAATACACTTTAACATATGGTACTATCTTTTATAAGAATATAAGAGTCTTACGTTCTTGCTGGCATTAATTAAAAGATGCCGCCAAGCATAATACATACGGATAGGTAACATAGGAGGCTATCATGCCAAAAACCAAGTACGTAGAAATTTATGATGATTTAAAACAGAAAATCGAACAGAATATCTATGAGTATCAGCAATTGCTTCCTTCAGAGAATACACTCGTGAAGGAGTATGAATGCTCGCGGAATACGGTACGGAGAGCAATCGGGAATCTTGTGAATGAAGGGTATGTGCAAACAAAGCATGGGCAGGGAGCCCGCGTGATTTATCAGGATTTCAAACAGAATGAATACATGTTTGGGGAGACGGAAACGTTCAAGCAGTTTGCCCTCCGAAATCAAAAAAAGCACCAGACGAAGGTTGTCGTGTTTGAGGAATTGACTGTGGATGAGGCGATTCATAAACATACCATGCTTCCGATCGGGGTAGAAGTGTATCATCTGCAACGTATCCGTTATCTTGAAGAAAATCCGGTGATCATGGACTATAACTATTTCCGAAAGGATATCGTGAAGGGGCTGACGGTCGATATCGCGGAGGATTCAATCTATGAATTTCTTGAAAAACAATTGAACCAAAGAGCGGTTACGGCAAAAAGAAAAATGGTCGTAGAAAGAACAACGGAAGTGGACGAAAAATACTTAAAGTTAGATGGATTTAATAGCGTAGTGGTTGTAACAAGCCACATCTTTAATGGTGACGGGGTGATGTTCGAGCACACCCAATCCAGGCATACGCCAGGGAATTTTGTCTTTTTTGATCAGACACAAAGGAAATAGAAAAAGTGTACGAGAACCGGTCTCGTACACTTTTTTTGATTAATAAGCTAGTTTTGCTGCTAAATGGATAAATACACTAGACGTCCACGTATGGGCCAGGTCCCGTAAACCCTCACCGGTTTCTGCGTGGAAATTTTCCGCGAAGCCCCCGTGCTTGCAAAGCTCGAGGAATTTCTCAGTTACTTCAGTTGCTAATTGTTGTTCTCCGCATTCTTCAAATGCTTCTACAAACAGGAGGGTGGTAGGAGCCCAAATCGGTCCTCTCCAGTAGGCATCCTCTTCATAAAGAGGACTGTCGATCGCTTCTGAAGCAATTCCCCATTTTGTTAAATACCGGTCGCTGCTTAGAGTATGGATGATTTTTTTTCGAGTAGGATCTGGCAGTTTGTTTGCCAGAATGATAGATACCAGTGGCAGACAGCCTTGACTCTGAATCACTTTGCCGTCTCTAGTAAAACGGGCTACAGGGAGGTCATCAATCAGGAAGTACTCGCAGAATTTCTGTGTGTATCGATTGGCTTCCTTTTCCCAGTACGTCTTATCTTGCCCACGATCCAATTTACCAGCCACCACCGCAAGCATGTCCATCGATTTAATCAGGAATGCTGTCAAATCCGGCGAATCGATGATATTAGCATCTCTGAACACAGTGCTGTTGTCCTGTCCGGAATCATTTCCGTGATGGTATTCGCAAATGCCGTCACCATTGAAATCCTTGTATTGAAGATAGAAATCAACATGCCTCTTAATTTGAGAGTAAATCGTTTCCAATTGTTCGGTAGACAACGTCATTTTTTCCATCATTTTTAACACGAATAAGCCTTGTACAGGAGGTTTGGAGAAATTCCAGCGGATGGTCGAATCACTGATGGATCCGGGTATTTGTCCTTTTTCGTCCTGGTGATCGAATAAAAGCTGGATTTGATCCCATGCAAGCTTATCATCAACGCCAGCTAGTGACAATCCGTTAAAAGCATTGTCCCAGCTCCATACGCCCGGGAAATTGGCGTTAGACATATACAAGGCTTTTCTTTTCAAGAGACCTTGTTCATTCACGATACAGGACCAGTTAAGATAAGCGGCTTCTCTCAAGGTCTGCTGGTATCTTTCCGGAACGACAGGCTGCTTTGATAAGAATTCAAGGAAATGATTCGTGCTTTTACGCAGAGCGTTTTCAAACGAGTATTCTCTTCTTTCCGGAACAGCCCCGTGTGTAGGGACATCTTCGATGACACACAGGAAGTCTTGTTTCCCTTTATTTTGGGTAATGTGTATACTGGACAGATTATCGGCCTTATTCGTACTGCCTGTCGTGTCCATGAATACATTCTGCTGCAGGCTGACTGAGCCGTTGGGTGCAAAGATCATATACTTGGTGAGATTCTTGTAGCTGTTGACGAGGCAGAATTCTTCACCGGTATTTCCTAATAGATAGTTATACTCAAAGTTAAAGACCGGCTGGGTATCGAGGGTAAGCCCCACGTTTTCTCCGCTGCCTTTTACAAAAATTCTCTCTGCATCTTCAAAACAAAGGTGTAAATCCCCGCCATCGAACGTAAGCGAGATCTGAAATTCATCAGCTTTATAGGTGTAGTTAACAGGAGTCCCGTTCACTGTAGGGATGATCTTGAGCGCATTCTGATGCTGCTTGGATTTACCCCGTACAGAATTGATATAGATCCCGTTTTTCTCAGGGATTTCGCTCTCTTGGTATGTGAGGGCCATATAGGAACCAAAGTGGCTCATCGGCGTGATTCTTATATCCAAATTCAACACTCCTTTTCACAATTTTCTTGACAACTATTCATAACAATCTATACTGTACTATAACGAACTTGTTTAAACAAGTTAGAAAAAAATGAAAGCGATTAAATAAGGAGGTCATGAAGGTGGGTTTTAAAGAGAATGTTTCTGACATTATAAAAAATATCGGAGGCTCGGAAAACGTCAGTAATGCATCGCATTGTGTGACGAGACTCCGCTTGTTGTTAGTTGATGAGAGTTTGGTAGACAAAGATGCTTTAGAGGAAAATGAATTAGTTAAAGGTACGTTTTCCGTGAGTGGTCAGTTTCAAGTGATTATAGGTCCCGGTACCGTTGATAAAGTATACAAAGAGTTTGTAAAACAGACTGGAGCAGATGAAGTTTCGAAAGATGAGATGAAAAAGATTTCGGCTGAAAAGGGGAATGTCCTGCAAAAGGGTGTCCGGGTCTTAGCGGATATCTTCATTCCGATCCTGCCGGCGATCGTTGCTGCCGGGTTACTGTTAGGATTAAATAACATGCTTGCAAATCCTGGGATCTTTTATGATGAAAAATCACTGCTCGATGTACACACGGGTTGGACAGGCTTTGCTGAATTTATCAATGTCATTGCGAACACAGCGTTTACGTTCCTGCCTGTGCTTATCGCCTGGTCTGCTGCAAAGAAATTCGGAGGAAGCCCATTATTGGGTATCGTGCTGGGTCTATTATTAGTGCATCCTTCGTTAATGTCTGCATATGCGTATGCAGAGAATCCAGGGGATGTTGAGTATTGGAGCTTATTTGGCTGGGACATTGCGAGGATCGGTTACCAAGGACAAGTTCTTCCTGTTATTTTTGCCACATGGATCTTAACTTGGTCTGAAAAGCAATTAAAGCGATTCATTCCAGATAATCTACAAATGCTATTTTTGGCACCGCTTGCATTGGTTTTCGCGGGGCTTTTGACTTTCGGAGTTATAGGACCCATTACGATGGCAGGTTCAAACTGGATTACAGACGGGATTCTTTATCTGTTTGAAGTATCTCCTGCATTTGCCGGCGGCGTGTATGGACTTATCTCAGGACCGCTTGTTATCACAGGAATGCACCACATTTTCTTAGGTGTAAATCTGCAAATGGCCGGTACACTTGGCTACGTCACTTTATGGCCAATCGGGGAAACGGTTACACTTGCTCAGGGTGCTGCAGCATTGACGATGTTCTTTATCCTAAAGCAAAACCAAAAATTAAGAGGTGTTTCATTAACTGCGACGCTATCTGCATGGCTCGGGGTAACTGAACCAGCTATTTACGGGATCAACCTCCGCTTCAGATATCCGTTCATCGCCGTAATGGTAGGAAGTGCAATCGGTAGTGCTTACCTGGCGGCTCAAGGAGTGAAAGCAACATCTGTAGGAGTAGGTGGGATATTATCATTCCTATCGGTTTATCCAGAACACTGGAGCTTCTACTTCATTGGAATGGCCATCACATTTATCATTACCGTTGGATTAACGTTCGGATTCTTTAAAAGCAATTTATTTAAAGTGAGTAAAACAGTAGATAAGAAGTCTGAGGTTAAGGCAGATGCTTCGGTAAAATCCGAGAAAGCATCATTACAGTCGTAGGACGGTATATTTTAAAATAATAAGAGCAGAAACTTGCCCACTTAAAGAACCCTTATAAAAATAGGGGTTCTTTGTTTACGAGGAAATTTTCGGAACGATTCCGATTTGAATAGTGCATAAAACAGGTAATTTATCAGGTGATGTATTTAATGTAGGGTTTGTAGCATGGTTGAGTTTTATGTTAATAGAGAACTGATCGCAGCTCTTATTCAAGGGAATGACTTTGGAAGTTCAAAGAATAAATGCATTTAAATAAATAAAAACTTCTGTTGCGGGCTACAGTTCAGGCAACAGAAGTTTTTATATTAGTATATATTAGCTTTTATTAACAAACAGAGTCATTTGATTTCGGGTTTTTTAATCCGAATAGAGGACGGATGAATAAGGCTAAGAAGGTTCCTGCCATAGCCATGATTCCCCAAACCCAGCCGTGAAGACTGAATGAAGCAATTCCACTGAAATAGGCACCGATGTTACAGCCAAATGCCAAGCGTGCACCATAACCCATCAACAATCCACCGATAATAGAAGCCCCAGCAATACCTGGTTTGATTTTTCCTGGTTTAAATGTTCCTTGGAAAGCAGCAGATATAAATGCACCTAAAATAATTCCAAAGTTCATTACGCTCGTCGCATCGGTTAGCACGCTTTTTGATAAAGCATCACCTTTGCTGCCTGCGAAATAACCCCAGCTTGATACATCAACTCCAGTTGCCATTAATGCTTTTGAGCCCCAGAGAGCAAATGCTGAAGTAATGCCCCAAGGACTTCCTTTAACAGCTAAAGTTAAAGCGTTCAGCAACGCTAAAACAATTGCTGCTGTAAACAGTGGCCATGAACCACGCAATACCTTTTTCCAACCAACAGTAGTTGGCAGAGGTTTCATCATTGGCGGATTTTTCTTTTTAGCAATTTGTAGAGTGATCCAATAGACCAAACCAAACAATGCAAACTGAAATACCCATGCACCCAGGTAACCAAATCCAGGAATCTGGTTAAATGCGATAGGTGGAAGGGAAGGTAACCCCATCCAAAACGTGAAGTGATATGCACCAATCACTGAACCCACTATAAATGAAATCAAGGTTAGAATCATTGATGACGATCCGCCACCTAAAGAATACAGCGTTCCAGAGGCACAGCCGTTTCCAAGCTGCATGCCGATTCCGAAGAGAAAAGCACCAAATAAAATGCTGATTCCTACTGGAGACACGTTTCCTTCAGGGGCTGCTCCTGTAAAACTAAATCCTGTACTTAAAATTACGGCAAACAATGTAGATGCAACTGCAAGCATTACCATATGTGCTTGAAGCCCTTGAACATTACCAACGGATACTAGCCGGCGAAATGCTGAAGTAAAACCAAATCGAGCATATAGCAACGCATTTCCAAGCAAAATACCAATAATAAAAAGAATTCCCTGAGTCCAATTAGCTGTATTAACGATTAAAAATAATAATAGCAATGCCGCGAGAATTCCTAATGTAGCCCATGGCTTTTGCAAAGGACTTAATTCAGTGACAACCGTAGTAGGCTGGTGTTTCCGTTGTGTAGAGATCTGTGTATTAACTGATGAATGCGCCAAACTAACCCTCCTAATCCTATAAATATTATCGGAATTAAAAAGCATTATACTACGAATGGTATTCAAAATAAAGGATATAGGTGCATGTTTTTTTGCGGTAAATTAATAAGTTTTGATTTAAGCGCTGACAAAGGATTGGAACAGTTTAAATATATTTGAAGAATCAAAAAGATAAATAAAAAAATGAAAAATCAAGAAATGCAGATATAAATTTAATTTAAATACAAATCATATAGAAGTCTAAATTCCAGCTAAGATATTTGATTACGGATGATAAATAAAAATAGATTTCACAATTAGATACAATATGAATTGAAATTCACGACAAATTTCATTTCGTCTCACTATCCTAAGTAATCTTTGGTTTTGAGATATCCTTTATTTTATTTTACATAGCTTCCGAGAATATATATTATGTTAACTAAAAAGAAACACAATTTCTTAATCTTAATTGACATATCTTTACCTCCTCCTCCGCAAGTCTAAAAGGGCGACCTTGGGAAGGTCTTGAAGATCCTTATGAGGTCGCCAAAAATTAGATTTTTGTGTTTTTCTTTTTCGCACGATTAGCAAGTTCGGATACAGGTTCTTTGCTGAATTCAACATCAGGGCTCATGCCCTGTGGATTTACACTCGATGCCTTTCGACCCTTTCCAGTGCTCTTTTTTGCCATATTTTTCACCCCCTGTATCTATAGGATTTGCCATAGAGTATATTTATATTTTACATAATTCTGTCTGCCTATATTTCAAAATATTGGATCCCATATCTCCTTCGATACTTTTTTATTCCTTCCTTATTTAATTTGAATAACAAAGATTATTTCTGGTTACATTCCCTTTACTTCCATAAAAAAAGTGCACTTCTCCTTCGTAAAGAGAAATGCACGCCAAAATAAAATGATTGTCTCCTATTTTTGACCAATCGCTTCATTGGCCTCTTGATATTTCTGATTAGCTAATTTATTCATCTCAGAGATATAGTCTTCAATCTTTATTTCACCTTCTACAGAAGCTTCCAGAATGCCATGAATATTAGCATTTGGAGTATCCTTAACTTTCACCCCTGTAGGAGCTTCCCATCTCGAGTGTACATATCCAGGAACTGCTTTTACTGGTTCGATAACGGCATTTTCTATGTTTTCATATGCAGTACGTATTCCGGGAAGATCTTGAATTTCAAAGTAAGCATCCAGTACATCTTTATCGGTAGTAACGGGTACACCATTTAATACTTTGCCTTCTTCTGTAGCAATGTCTATACGTTTCAAGTATCCTTCTTTTCCAAAAGTCATCCACTTTGTAAACAAATAGGCTTCTTCTGCATGTTTAGTCGTTTTTGAGATTCCCATATAATCATTCGCCACAACAGTTCTCCCACCAGGAATACCAATAAAATCATAATCAAAATCAAGATTCTCCTCGTAGGAAGAGAGTGCCCATGTTCCATCCCATATTAACCCCAAGCCGCCGGAGGCCCAAACTTCACCAGGGTGAGTTCCATTAAAGTTGCTTTTTTGTTCGTCTGTTAAAGATTCATAGGAATGATTATTCGTAACAATGTTCTTAGCTACATTCAAGCCATTAATGAATTCAGTGCTGTCTAAGTGATATCCTTCCTCAGTGTATGTATACCAACCGAGGGTTTCACTTACTGCAGCCGGATACCAGTCAAGAATAGCTAATGGATTATTGAGGCCCACCTGTCCTTTACTGATATTCGTAATGTTTTTAACAGAATCAACAAACTCATCAATACTTACACCATTTTCTGGCACATCTAAATTCGCTTCGTTGAATAAATCTTTGTTGACATAATACCCCAAGAACTGTTGTCCTGCTGGTAATGCGTAAATCGTATCTCCGTAAGTTGCAGATTCTCGAACCACTTCAGGTACTTTTGCAAAATCTTCATCATCCCTTGCTAGATCGGTAACATCTAATAGCCAGTCATTTGCTATACCTGGAGGAATCTGTGAAAGCATAAACACATCAGGCATCTCATTTGCACTTGCAGCAGCTGCTAATCCATCGTTCCATTTATCGTTTGGGATCGACTCCACAATCTTTACTTTAATGTTCGGATATTTTTTTTCAAATTCTTTAATCATCAACCTCTCGATGTTTTGTTCTTCTTTAGTACCTAAACCCCAGCTTGCAAAAGAAATGGTAACTTTTTCGGTGTCTCCATCATCGCCTTTTTTACCTTCATTTGATCCATTGCAACCGAAAAGCATCACGATTACCAAAAGTGCCAGTAAAGACATTAATCGTTTCATCAACTACACCTCATTTCGTTATCAACTCTTTTATCCATTAGCCAAACCCTCATGCTCCAGGTTGTAATCGTTTACAATTTCTTGTTGATAAGATAGATTCCTAGGTTTTAACACTTGAGATTTTGAATGAGCCATAACTTCTTCAGCCGTTACCTCTCTCTCTAAGTGATCTGACAAATAAATCCCTTCACTGATCAGCATGGTCTGAAGAGCAATTTCTGCTGTTGGCAACAAATCAACCCTGCCCTGAAGTGCCGCGATCCAATGATGTTGAGAAGAATCATAGGCATCTGTATTTTCTCTCAGTTGATGCCATCTATAGTCCGCTCCCCCTAGATCAAAGGCTGCGTCCATATCCATATCGCCGATAGTTGTATGGTAGCTTAATGGCGTATTTTCCCCATTCACCTGTCCATGAAAAGAGATTCCGCCTTTATTTCCAACCATACTGCTGCCTCCAAAGCCGTTCAGATGGATCGCCCACGATTCAATAATGTCGAGTGTGAGTCCACCTTCAAACCTTACGAAGCCTAAACCAAGTTCTTCTACATTAAATCCACTGATCTCTCTGCGTTTTTCATCCATATCCATTTCCTGATACGTTTTACCCGTGATGGTCTTCACTTTCGGTAAATTCATCAGATATAACAGTTGAGAAATACGATATACGCCCATGTCAAAAAGTGCTCCGCCGGAAGCGATTTCCTTTTGATTGAAATCTTTCGTTCCGTATCCGTCTACGAAAGGTCTTCCGCGACGTCTGAATCCTGTGGAACGAGCATGATACAATTTCCCCAGCTTCCCTTCATCAATTAAAACTTTAGCTGCTTTCGTTTCTAAAGCGTAAAGGAAGCTCAATTGAATATGCAGTTTTTTCCCGCATTCTTTTGCTGTATCTACCATCCGCTTACCGTCCAAGTACGAACCGGCGATCGGTTTTTCACAGTACACGTGTTTACCAGCCTGCAATGCAGCAATGGTAATCGGTGCATGAAGGTTATTATGCAGGCAGACATCGACCGCATCAATATCTTCTCGTTGGAGCATCTCGCGGAAATCTGTGTAAGTATCGGGAATGTTGTATTTCTCAGCAACCTGTTTCAGTTCGACTTCGTCAATATCACATGCCGCCACTACTTCTGCGCCGTCCAATTTTGCATATTCATCTAAATGAACTTTGCCTATGATTCCAACACCAATGATCCCAATCCGAATTTTTTTCATACGGTTATACCCCAACTTCTTTCAGCTTGTTTGTTTGCATGTTTTTCCATGTGTTACGTGCTGTTGCTAGCTGCCATGCGACTTGGCTGTGTTCATTTACTCCCGAGTGATGTTCGATCCCAAGGTATCCTTGGTAGCCGACATCCTGCAAGATCTTCAGTTTGTCTTCACAATCCGGAATCACCCATGCAGCTAAATGGGTATGAAACGCATATTTCGCACAAAGGCGATCCCCATTTTCTTTGTCTACGTCCCAATTATCAAAATGCAGAAGAATTCCGAAAGAAGGATGATCGACTGCCTCGTAAACTTTTTTAATATTTTCAGGTACCCTGGAAGCTCCCCAATGATTTTCGGGACCGATCTTAAAACCGCAATCATGCGCAATTTTTGCATATTCTTGATAGCGTTTCACTGTATATTCAAATTGTTCTTCCGTCATCTCCAGATCTCTTCCGCCCATATCGATACGAACGGTACGAGCCCCCAGTATTTCTGCAGCACGCAAATTTTTCAGTGCATTTTGATACCACTTCTCCTTGGCTTCTGGGTTGGGATCCCATACTTCAGCACAATCCACGCACAGGTTAGCAAGATCCATTTCCTTTTCATCCATCGCTTCTTTTACTTTTTTCAAGTAATCCACATCAAAACTGGTTAGCATCATATTCCAAATATCTGCAGAGTTAAGATGATACCGATATTTAACACTTTCCAGATAACCAAAGACATCCATTTTCCCTTGATTCATTAATCCGTTGAATGAATACGAAGCAACTGTATATTTCATGTAACCCCTCCAAATTTAGTGATACTTCATCGCATGATCATGTTTGGATAATTCATTACTAATAGTGTAAATATTTCAGGAACAAATCTTTTCTCTAAACGTTCAAATCAGTAAAATGTACAACTAAACCCTTATATTCATCAGCCTCTCTTTCTATTAAACATTAGCATTTTTCTGATTATTTTGATAATATCAGGAGAAAGGTGATCGTGGAATATACAAAACCGTTCAGATTTGTATATTTCACCAATAAAATTTAAAAAGAGGATGAAATGATGAATATTCAAGGGGTTTATCATGATGTCAATCCAAAATGGAGCATCGGAAAAGATCGAGGGTGTGCTACGCTCGTTTATGTATCTCAAGGGAAAGTCATTTATTGGATTAATGAAGAATACGTGGAATTGGAAAAAGGAGAAATACTTTATATCCCTTCTAGCATTGATCGCGCGTGGGAAAACCATCCAGAGGAATCGCACCAAAAATATACAGTTGTGTTTCTGTGGGAGGATCGATCTCTGGAAAACACGTTGCACTTTACAAAGCATAACGAGATTTACCGGTATAAGACGTCCAATTCCCCTTATTATGAACAACGATTTTCAACACTCTTTACCCAGTTATTGTGGAAGAAACCCTATTTTGAACTAATGTCCAAATATGTCTTATCCGAACTGTTAACCCAAATTGCTCAAGAGTCCTCTGAACAAAGGGCTTCTCCGGCCAAAGAACGGATCGCACGGGAGATTCAGAAATATCTTTTGCATAATTTCCGAAGTAACGTAACGATTGAAGAATTGGCTGCATTAGCAGGTGTAACGCCAAATTACGTATCCGTATTATTTAAAGAAGTAGTTGGGAACACCCCCATCCAGTACTTGCATCAAATCCGGATCAATTCGGCTCTAAATCTACTAAAAAACACGCAGATGTCTATTAGCGAAATAGCAGAATACCTTGGATACTGTGACCAATCTTATTTTAATAGAATGTTTAAAAAATGGATGGGAGTAGCA
Source organism: Fictibacillus nanhaiensis (assembly GCF_023715445.1). GTDB lineage: Bacteria > Bacillota > Bacilli > Bacillales > Fictibacillaceae > Fictibacillus > Fictibacillus nanhaiensis_D. Next base: position 253,514 of record NZ_JAMBOD010000001.1, on the reverse strand, counting down.
CCGAGCCATATTGTTTAAAAACGAAAAATATCCAACACAGATAATACCCGGTGAGTCATTTCCCTTAAGGTTACTTTTGTATGTTTACATCAGTTGGAAATCAGTTAAAAAAAACGCATGACATTTTTTTGTGTCATGCGTTTTTGATAAGTCGAGATGTATTATTTCCGCTTTTCAAAGTTATCGTTTAACATCTTACATATTTGCGTTTGAAACCAAGCTTCCCTTTATCTACTTCCTTTTGAATACTTTCGGAAGCGAGTAGGAAACTGCTTTTTTTCTTGTCCCGTTTGACTTCTACTTTGCCTACTGCCTTTGCGGTCTCGACCGCCTTATCATGGAGCGGCAAATATGAAACCCCCACTGTGTATATAAAATTATTCATAGCTGATTTTGTTCGATCAGGAGAATCGTGAATCGTTTTTTGCACCTGATCAAGCATACTGGCAATCTTGCTTGCGTTAAATTCAACATCCGGACGATTACCCAAAAGCCAGCAGTAGCAACTCCAGCCCGCTGACATTCTCAGCTCTTCACCGCTAGCGATCCATTTATCGGCAACGACTTGTGCAATATCTGTTTCAGCTAAAGTAACTGCAACCACAAAATCGGACAACATGTAAAAATATGCCGTATCCATCCAACGCTCAAAATCCGCCTCAGTCATTGCTTTTGGGTCCGCAATTATGCCAGCAAAGTACATTGCGTCGTAGTTGCCTGTCGCGTAAAGCTGCTCAGCCAAAGGTTGATTTTTTTTGATTTTCTTGGCGATTGGCTTCATATGGCCTGTAGCCACGCCAAAAAGCGGCTCGTGCGCGCCATTGGATTCGTAAATTTTCTTAGTTCGTTCCTTGCCGAGAGCTTCAAGCTCTTGCATAACCATTTGTACATTCATGTTTCTACACTTCCTTCTTTACGGACGCTATTCATCATAAGTTTAACCCATTATACTAATTTCATAAAATAGATCTCCTATTATTCCCAACGGTTAATCCTATCAGACTATATACATTGAATAATCTACTTCACCTGAAATATGTTTTAAGCCATTTTCGCATAATTCCATGGCCATTAAATTCTCTTCTGAAGGGGGTGTATTATTCTTGGATGCATATATGCCAAATTCTGTTGAAGTTCTAAAACCAAAGCGTCGATAAAAACGAAAATCACCCTCAACAATAACTCCTTTAAATCCAAGATCAGCAGCAAATTTCAAACCTTCTTTTAACATATGTTCTCCAACCCCCTTACGCTGTCTATGAATGGCCACTGAAACAGGGGAAAGCATTAACACTTCATTTTCAAAATTTTTACTAATCGGGAATTTCGAAAGGACAAAATGACCAATAATCTCCCCTTCTTCCTCTACTACTAAATCTAGCTCTGGAATATAATATTGGTTATCTCTGATTTTTTTTAGCCAAGCCTTTTCAAATTCTCCATCAGAATAACTAGTGTTTTTAAATACTTCATATACTAAAACCTCAGTATCATCATATTCTCCTTTTTTTGCAGCTCTTATTTTCATTCCTATTCCTCCAATGAATGAAGAAAGCAATAGCTTTTCTTCTTAAGTAAACCTACACTTTACTTCAATAAAAAGATGCACTTCTCTTCTTCAAGAAATGCACCCAATTGTTCTGAATTTGAATTTTATTGGATTCTTTACCTATGCTTTATTGGAAGTTTCGCTGTATTTTTTAAAATTGTCCAGAAACGCCTGCCAGCCTGCTTCCTGCATTTCAACGGGATTGGTAGCTTCTGCTTCAAATGTCTCAATTACTCTAGTGTCGTTTTCTTGGGTTATAAAAGAAATCGTAACTTTTCTTCCATCATCAAGAGTGTAAGAAATAAACTCGTTTATTCTTACATCATCATAAACTCCGCCAAAATCAAATCCAAAGCTACCATCCTTAGCTTCCATTCTCGTAAGAAATCTCCCGCCAACCCTTAAATCATTTTCGGCATTTGGCGCATGCCAATCATCCGAAGCAAAACTCCACTTTGTTATATGCTGTGGCTCTGTCCAATATTTCCAAACTTCTGCAACCGGTTTATGAACTGTGGTTTCTACTGTTAGGGTTACTTTATTACTTGTCTCCATGTAAATGATCCACCTCTCAATAATATTATTTTTACTAGATTTCTATGGAAAAACGGGCGAATGCTCCTGGGTGTCATGTTAAAATTATTTATTCGAATTGCATATATGAATCAATCCTCCTCTCCTGCTAACTAACCTACCGTTTACTTCAAGAAAGAAGTGCACTTCTCCTTCTTGAAGAAATGCACGCTATTTTCAAGAAAAGTGTACCTTTCAGCAAAAATCCAAAGGGTACACTTTTGTGTGCAGTATTTTTCTACTCATGGACTAATCATTTAATCCCTTTCCATCTAGAATTTCCTGCAAATATTTTCAACCCTTGACTCTCGAGTCTTAGATTGTTTAGGTTTAGAAAAATAAAGAATGTAAGCTCGTTGCCGTCCCGGCGTCAATGCTTCAAAAGCAGTTTTCAAGTTAGGGATTTCATCGAATTTATTTTGAAGTTCTTCAGGAACTATGAATTCTGTATGCTTTTTTAAATCCACTTTCAAACCGGCCTTTTCAACTTCAATGGCTTCATGAATATAGTCTTTCAAGATAGATTCCATCTCAACGATTTCTTGAACATTGGTGAACCGAATCTGGCGTGCCGCCTGAACATAGTAATGCCAATATGATGTATAAAAATCCGTATTTTCAAAGGAAGATGTGGCAGGTAAAACAATGTCTGCGTATCTTGCCGTTTCTGTTAAAAATAAATCATGGACGACAGTAAACAGGTCCTCCCGTTTCAATCCTCTTCGTACTTTATTGCCAGCTGGCGCAACAACGGCTGGATTAGTGCCATATACATAGAGCGATTTTACTGGGGGATCTAGATTCATCAAGGCTTCTCCCAATAGATTCATATTAATCATCCGCGTTTTTTTATTTTTTAACAAATCAGGCCGCTGTAAATTAGCCGTATGGTGTGCCAGGTAAGCAGAATTCCCTTTGATTGCCCCTCCTCCTTTTACTAGCCATTGTCCTGTTAGAGCGGGAAGGCAGGAAATCGTTCTCACAAACATACCGCCATTGTCGTGATGCTGCGGACCATTTCCAATCCGAATAAACGCAGGTGAAGTTTTACCATACATCCTAGCAAGTTGAACAATATCCTCCACCGGTATGCCAGTAATGCCCGATACGGTAACAGGGTCATACTGCACAACATGTTCACTCAGCTCTTCATGACCAACTGTATATTTCTCCAGAAATGAGGAATCCACCATGTTCTCGGCAAATAAAATATGCATCAGTCCTAAAGCCAGAGCGGAATCAGTCCCCGGTAAAATGGGAATAAACCAGTCTGCTAATCTAGCAGTTTTGTTTTTATGGACATCAATCACAATGATTTTAGCCCCATTTTGTTTCCGGGCTTGTTGGGCAAGGGCTACTTGGTGCATGTTGGTACTTACAGCATTAATCCCCCAAAAAATAAACAGCTTAGTGTGGATGGTATCCTCAGGATCGGTTCCATAACTGCCGCCCATTGTATATTTATAACCGACAGCTCCGGCTGAATTACAGATACTCCTGTCGAGCTGAGAGGCTCCTAAACGATTGAAGAAGCGGCGGTCCATACCTTCAGCACTGAGGTTTCCCATATTTCCATAAAAGCTGTAGGGAAGAATACTTTCCGCTCCATCACTTTGTAGCAGTTCCTTCCAGCGGGTGGTAATCGTTCTAATAGCTTCCTTCCAGCTTATTCGGATAAATTCCCCTTCTCCTTTCGTACCAATACGCTTCATAGGATATTTTAGCCGCTTTTCATCATTGAGTCGCTCAGTCATATTTCGAACCTTGTTGCAAATAAACCCCTTAGTGACCGGATGATTTAAGTCACCCTCGACCTTGATAATTTTTCCGTTCTTTTTATGAAGGAGCAACCCGCATTGATCCGGGCAGTCAAGTGAACAAACTGAAGGGAAAATACCATTTGGACTATCCACAAAAGAGTGCATAGTCTATCTCCTTTCCATTGAGGCAGCAAATAATTCCATATTTCATAATTTTACTGACTCCCTAATTTGAGGTAAATCCTTATTCCACAATCTTTCTACTTTTCTAAAGTAAACGGAGAACATCCACTTTATCCTGCAATCGCACCCGTTTGTGGAATAACTCATTATAAGAATGTTGCCCTTTAACTAAGTAAAGAACAGTTGCTAAAGCCTTTTAATGTTCAATTCTTACGACCTATTGCAGAAGATCAACAATATTAATAAGATTAACACAATTGCTTTAACTTTTTTCTATTCTTTATTCCTCTAACTTGTACCAAACCTTTTAGCTGCTCTGACACGAGCACGCTCAGCTTCGACCTCACGATTGCGAGGTTCTGCACTGGTTTCCAGAGTGTCTAATAAATTCTTAGTAATCATTGCTACTTCATTGACTGCGTGATTAAACGCATCCTCGTTCGCCTTTGAAGGCTTGTTATAGCCCGTTATCTTTCTGACGTACTGAATAGCTGCTGCATGAATCTCTTCATCGGTAGCTGGTGGGTCGAAATTAAATAATGTTTTAATGTTTCGGCACATAAATTTCTCCTTTTTGTTTTCTTATCCTGCATTCCATTCCACAAGGAATCCTTACAATCCTTTTCTATAAAGGAATTCTAATTTTTTTAGAAGCAGAAAGTGTTCTAAACTACAACAAAGATGTTAATTTAAATGCTCCTGGTTGATAGTCTTAAAACCCATAGAATAAGTAATAAAGACGCTTTTCCTATTTCAGAAATGCATCCGTTTGCTTAAAATAAGGAGTTCCAATGAAATTAAATTATCTTATGTAAGGTTAGCCACTTTTCAAATTGTTTTACTCCGAAATCATAATTAAGGTCCTTGTCGTGGATCGAAAAAATCTTTGTTCCAATTCCCTTTAATGTTAATTCATTTTCTTGGGTAGTATTTTTAATCCCATATTGTTTAAAATCAAAGAAGATATCCCATACATCTTCTGATAGTCTCTTGTACGCAACAGACTCATAATCTAAGTTATTTTCGTAATAACCTAAATGCAGATGATATTTATCGTCATATACTATTTCCATTTAGTACCACTTTCATTAACCCTTCCTTGTTCTACTAAAGCACCCGTTTTGTTGAACAAGCAAACTGTTCCTTGATACTGAATATAATCGGTTTCTGAATTATTCTAACTTTTGATAATTCCATAAACCCAGTTGTCCTTTTGCTGGAATTGGATTATCCAAGACATTCACATTAGATAATAACCAACCATATCTACCTTTATTAAAATCACCAAGTTGATATTCATTTCCTGAAGCAATGTGATATTCATTACCTAATACAGCCGAAATTCCTTTATCTTCACTAACCTCAAAGCAACCTTCGAGATTACAAGTAGCAAGTATCATTCCTGTTGGTAAGTCGTCTAAGATGACTATTCCGTGTTTATTCAATGTTTGTACTATGTGTACTCTTTTAGAAGCAGAACGGTCTATTTTCTTGCTTGAATGTATAGCTAAACTCCCTTTATACTTTGTTCTCCAAGACCTAGTTTCAAACTTCTTTTCACCAAGAACAATAAGCGTCGCCCAGGGTTGTATAATTGAAATTACTTTCACAAAAAATCCCTCCCTCCCCTACGTCTGGAAGTATAACAACTTATACTTGTTTTTCTTCTTCAAGTATCCTGCTACGTTTGTTTAATAAGTTCCATAAGAAAAAGCGTTAATCCTTCTTAGATCAACGCACCCTTTGATGGAATGAGATTTAAATGTCGCGTACAGTTATATAAAGAACAATCCCATTTGTCTTCTATATTACTTAAAATAGTAATTGATGTATTATCAATATAAGTCTGCTGGAATTTCTGAGGAAGTAACTTTTGTAAGGTTAATCCGATTAAAGCACCGTGGCTGACTACCAATATTCGTTTACCTTTATATGTACAAACTATATCTTTTAAAAAGTCTATTCCTCTGTTAGATACGTCTTCAAAGTTTTCCATTCCAAGTTCTAAATTACGCCATTCCCTACCCCACTGTTTGACTCTTTGTTCTTCCGTAGTGCCTTCAATCTCCCCGCAATTTATTTCTCTTACCCTTTCATCAATATGACTAATGGGCAAGCCTATTTTACTTCCAATAATTTTCGCAGTTTCAAATGCCCTAGATAAGTCACTCGTAATAATCATATCCCACTGTTCTTCAAGAGATAGCCTATCTCCGATGTTTGTGGCTTGTTTTCTGCCAATCTCATTTAAAGGAATATCACTTACTCCTTGAGCCTTACCTAAGGAGTTCCATTCAGTTATTCCGTGCCGAATTAGTCCTATGGTAGTCATTCTCCCACTCTTTTCTTAATATCTAGTTCTTCAGCTATCCTGCTACGTTTGTTCAATAAGTTCCATAAAAATGGCGTTAATCCGACCCGATTGTTGAAGAAGTATGAATTAGTACCATTCTTAATTCGATATTAGCTGGTTTTGTTGAAGAAGAAAGCTGCCAAACATACAGCTTCCTATTGTTTATCAATTTTTCACCAGAATATTAGCTTGAAACCAAGCTCTGAGCTTTTCGGCAAACACTAAACGTTCAGTGGGTTCACTTAAACTCCCATGAGTCAGGTAAAGATTATCCTCGAAATATCTTGGGTATACATGCAGGTGGTAATGCCAAACATCCTGACTTCCACCTGGCTCATTATGCTGCCTTGTTGAAATCCCATCACATTTATAACACTCTTTAAGTGCGAAGGATACTTGCTGGGATAACTTATGTATTCTAGTGGCTATCTCTATAGGTAAATCGAATATATTTTCATAATGGGTTCGGTATAATTATCACATGACCTTTATTATTCGGCCACCATAATGTTGCAATAAAAGCCGTTACGTAATCGTCCTTATATATAATGTCTTTCTGCTTAGTCTGAACTAACTTATTTTCTTGATCCTCTTTCCCTTTAACAGCTAAACAAAAAGGACATGTGTAATTAGATGGCATATGTTTATACACTTTTTTTCTCTCCTAAAAGTAGATTCTTAATAAGCTTTCGACAGTAGATAGCAACCTTCTTTTATAAGAACTATTAATTCTAAGGAAAGAGAACATCCCCTTCTTAAAAAGATGCACCAGTTAGTTCAACAAAACTTCATAGCATTTTGCTAAATACTTTTAAGAATCCTTTATATAAAAAGATTTTAAAATGAGAAACTGTTATTGAATCTTTTACAATTATATCTTTATGTTTTAAAAAACTTTTAATTTGTTTTCTTCTATTCGGAATCATTAGCAAAGGTAAATTGTTAGGGTTAAACCACTCCACTTTTTCTGTTTCAGGTCCATCCTTTATTGGCGAACCGCCTATTACTTCTCCTAAGAATAAATGTTGCATATCGTCGTATTGAGGTTGATAATATTCTCCTATTTTTCGATTAATCGAAATAATATACCCAGTTTCCTCTTCCGTTTCTCTTATAGCACAATTTTCTAACGGTTCTTCCTTTTCACATGTTCCGCCAGGTAAATCCCAGATTGGATAATCTTTTCTCTTTGCTAATAATATATGACCATCTTTATTGATAACTACCGTAAAACAGCCCGACGTTTTTGCCATAATAGTTATTTCTCCTTTAAACTGTATACCGCAAATAAAATAAAATCTGATAAACTATGTTCTTAACATGTATTTATTAATAATATATTGTGCCTTTTCTACTAAATTAGGTGGAAGATCGTTTAAAGAGAAGAATTTCAAATGTAAGCTCTCCCATCTTTGATAACTAACTCTCCATTTATGGATGAAGTAGTATAAACCGCAGTAATGCCAAATATTTCATCACCATTAGGATATTTGTGGCATTCTTTTTCTCCAGATAAAATGTCAATAAAATTTAAGTCACTAGCCCATAATCCTGTCTCTTCATACAACTCTCTCGCAGCTGTTTCTTCTAAAGTTTCTCCAAACTCCATAACTCCTCCTGGGAAACCCCACTTATTAATATCGGACCGCTGTTGGAGTAACACTTTTCTCTTGTCGTTAATCACAACAACAGTTGCTCCAGCTACCATAAGGGGTTGAGTACCGATAAGCTTTCTCATGTTTTTATGTATTCACCCATAAAATACTCCTTCATTTAATAAATTCTCTTTATAAAATACCATATTTGCCCATTTTAATATATATGTGTTATTCCACAATCTGGCCCATTTGTTGAGTAAACACTGCTTAATACCATTTATTTCGTAACACAATCTTTGTGTCTAAAGAAAAGACACTTAACTTTTAACAGTTAAGCGTCCGATAGATGGGAACCATGACAAATTATTTTGGGGAAAAATAACGGTTAATACATTTGTCTTCAAAAACTTTTTATTAGTTCGTAGCACCTTGTTTAATTTTCAAGCTCATTTCTTGAGGAACGGATCTTTTTATAAATAATGAAACTATCCATGCGATGACCACTAGTCCAAACGCGAGTAAGAATGCGCTTTTCATTCCAGTAATCATCGCTAGAATTTGTAATGTAGCCCCATCTTCCTTAATCAGCGTATTTTCCATAAAACGAGTAGAACTATTGGTCATGATTGATACAAGCAATGCCGTACCGACAGCACCAGCTACCTGCTGAAGCGTACTGATTATAGCCGTTCCGTGGGGATATAACGGTGGCGGCAGTTGATTCAAAGCGTTGGTCATAATCGGCATCATGACCATTGAAATTCCTAACATTAACAGCGTATTGAAAATCATAATCTTGATATATGGTGTCGTCAATGTGATGAATGCAAATTGCCATAACGTATTTGCGACCAATCCTAATCCAATAAGTGCAAGCCACTTGGCACCAAATTTATCAAATAAGCGGCCAGTAATCGGCGACATGATCCCCATGACAATACCGCCTGGCAACATGACCAATCCTGCTTCCAACGGACTGTACCCTAACGCATTTTGGAGAAAAATCGGCAATAACATCATGGCTGAAAACATCGCCATCATGATAATCATCATGATTAATGTTGACATTCTAAAAATGTTGTATTTAAACGTCCTTAAATCTAGTAAAGGTTGTGTAATCGCTAATTGCCTCCAGGTAAACAGCACTAAAGATACAATCCCGATTGCAATGGGAAGTAAAACATCATTGTTCGACCAGCCCCCATGTCCTTCACCAGAACTGCTGAATCCGTACACAATTCCTCCGAAACCTAATGTTGAAAGTAGAAGCGAGATCAGATCAATTTTCGGATTAGTCGTCTCCGTAACGTTTTTAAGTTTTGTATAGGCAAATACAATAACAAACAGTGCAATCGGCAGAACTCCGTAAAAGAGAACACGCCAGCTGAAATGCTCTACAATGATCCCTGATAAAGTGGGTCCAATCGCGGGGGCAAACGTAATGACAATGCCAATTGTCCCCATCGCCGAACCTCTTTTTTCAAAAGGAACGATAGAAAATACCACATTTGTTAATAGAGGAAAGAGCAGTCCGGTACCCGCCGCTTGAAGCAGCCTTCCGATTAATAGCACCTCAATCCCTGGAGCAATAGCTGCTACAAATGTCCCCATGGTAAACAAGAACATTGCTCCGAGAAATAAGCTTCTTGTTGTAAACCGCTGAATAAGATAAGCAGTGACCGGTATCAGAACACCAATCACAAGCAGGTACCCAGTAGTTAGCCATTGGGCGGTACTCGGTGTAATTCCGAAGTCATCCATAATTTTTGACAATGCTACGTTGAGTAGCGTTTCATTTAAAATGGCTACAAACACACCTAGAATCATAATCATAACCAACAAAAAGTTGCCTCTGTTCCCGAATGTCCCACCATTTTGAGTCGATTCATCTTGATTTTTCAATTTTTTCTCCCTTCGTTCAAATGGTGTGCAATTTCTCTTGCAGCCCTTTGAAAATAGATTTACTAATTACTTTGTCTACAATTGAAATGCAACTTTTTACTGAGTTAGTGAAGCATAAAACAAGCATAAACAGAACAAACATTCGCATTAATACTACCATATTCATAAAGAATCTGCCACTTTTATAGAAAGAATTAATTCTGGTACAAAATTCACAAAAAAGCCCACCTTTTGAAGAAGATATTTTTCACTTATCCTCTAGGTTACCTAAAAACGGCATTTTAAAAACTGCTCAGCTTTTAAGCATTTTACTCCACAATATGGCCCGTTTATGAAATAAAAAAGAGAGCTGCTATCAGCCCTCTGAATCTTCAACAATCTCACCCGATTGTTGAATTAGAGTTAAATCATTTTTTATCGTCCTTTTGCACATCTTTTATTGTTTTCGCCATTGCACAAACAATGATGACAAATACAACAAAACCGAAAAATAATATGCTTATTATCATTTCAGACATTTTTTCACCTCTTAGCTTTAGGAAAAAGCTGCAGATAATGTAGAGATAAAATCATTTAACCAAGCTACACAAGATAAAGCTATTCGCTATGCTAGAACCTGTTATGATCATCTCGCTGGTCAGTTAGGTGTAAAAATTACAGATTCTTTACTCCCTTACTAAATGAACCGCTATATCCTTCCCTTTCAAAGAACTGATGAGCTCTTTGACGTGTTGAATTACTCAGAAGCATAATCCTATGACAATCTATTGTTTTACAATAATCCTCAACATATTGTAAAAGTTTTTGACCAACATTCCTACTTCGAAAATTTTCGTGAACAATTATATTCTCGACTACTCCAAACGGTCTTATGCCGTGCAATGCCTGTAAACATATGTTTAGTGTAAGGGTTCCTATTATTTCTCCTTCTTCCTCATATACAAGCAAAAAGTTGTAATGGTCCCGTCTTATTTTATCAATTTGTTCTTCAAGAACATTCATTTTCTTACTATTTGGTACTAACATTTTATAGAGTTTTAAAATTTGAGCTTTATCAGTTCTTTTTGCTTCACGAATCAATTTGAATAACCTCCTTTTTGGTTTTATCAGGATATTGATTACTTATTACGACATTTGCTTTAGGTATTCATCTCATTATAATTAAAGGAGTATTTATTCCTCGGAATCTAAAAGTTAAACACTCCCTCCTTTGTTCAATAAAAAGATGCATTTCTCCTTCTTGAAGAAATGCACCCGATCGTTGAATAATCCTCTATTTTTTCCCTTGTTGATCCATCAGCTAGTGTTCTCTGTTTTTCCTTACTTTTTAGATGGCAGATTTATCGTAAAGCATGTTCCTTTATTTAACTCGCTCTTAATCATAATTTGTCCGCCCATTTGCTTCACGATTTGATGGCATACGGTTAACCCTAGGCCAGTTCCTTTTTCCTTTGTTGAGTAATACGGGCTGCCTAGTTTTTTCATTTGGTTTTCTGTCATACCTACACCGTTATCTTTAATTAGAATGGATACGAAGCCATTGGAATTTTTTGCAGCCGATATCCAGATTTCCCCTTCGCTTTTAATCGCTTCAATCGCATTTTTGATGATGTTAATTAACACTTGTTGAATTTCTAGTTTGAGCCCCTCGATTTCGAGAGATGATTCCACCTGCTGTGTAATATGAATGCTGTTCAGAATGGCGTACGAATGCATCACATCAATCGATTGTTGAATGACGGAAGTTAAATCAATGGTTTCATATTGATCGGTTTGCGGCTTTGCGAGAGCTAAATATTGATTAATGATTTCCTGTGCCCGGTCTAATTCCTCAATCGAGATACTAATGTACAAATGCTGTTCTTGGGTTAAATTTTCTTTTTGCATTAATTGCATAAACCCCCGGACAGATGTCATCGGATTACGGATTTCATGTGCAACCGAAGCAGCCAGCTGGCTGACGACATTCATTTTTTCCGTTCGGATCAGCTCTTGTTTCATTTCAATTTGCTCATTCATGTTTTCAATTAAATATACAATTGCAATCAAGGTTGCCAAAACAATAAGAGAAGAGCTTAGTTCAAAAAAGGTTTGCCGATGGTCTCCTTTTAACTGAAGAAAGATCCCTCTTGTGATCGGAATCATCATGTAAAAAAAGCTGATCAGTATGACTTTACCTTTTATTCGATACCGGTGAAACATATTGGTTACAGGGAGTAACAATAGACAAAACACTGTATAATTGCCTAATAGGATCAACATCCTCTGGTCTGTAAAGTAACCGGTTACAAGCAGTGCCAAAAAGGCTGCGAATCCCGCCCTTTTGCCTCCGTATAAAAAGGATAGGATGATAGCGACTGCTTTAAAGTCATACTTATAGATTTCGGAATAAAGGACTGGCTGGCTCATTGTAAAAACTAAAATAATCAGCATGAACAGAAAAAATTTCGAACGAATTTTTTTCCGTTTCTCTTCTCTTTCTTTAAAAAAGACTTGATAGATAAGGATTGTAAAAAGAATGAAGACCACGTGCAAGCACATGCTTTGGATAGACTCCCACATACCGTTCCCTACTTCCTAGTTTTACATGCCTATCAAGATTTTCGACAAAATTTAGAAATATCCTTGTCCATAAAACTAAAATTATAGGTATTTATATCTATTATTTTGTATGTTAGTCTTTTTTTGAAAACTTGGCGGACACCGTGCCTTTTCGTAGCCCTAGTTGCACTATAATTTAATATTTTTATCATCACTTCTATACCAAGGATAATGTCGTTGCAAGAGATAACAATCTTCCGTACATTTACATATTATCATCATGTTTTTTGAGGTATTGATCATTTAAGGGTTATCGAAGGGTAATCTTTAAAAAACTACAAAATTTCCTTATCCAATTGAGTAGAGGCTGCCCTCTACTTAATCTTTATACCAAAATTTATTTGGTTTTTCCTATGATAACCAGATCAACTTTTGCTTCCGTCTTTATATTCAAGTCTGGATAAACCTCACGCCATTTCATCTCTTTCCATTTATCATATGATAGGTGATTTCGTATCATCCTGCCTATTCCTATAGGGTCTGCCTGATGTATTTGCATTTTGTGGAACAGCTTTTTTGCATGAATATTTAAATAATTTTCAACCTGTTTTTCTAGTCTTTTTTGATTCTCTGGATCGCTTAAATCCATTGTTCCTGTATATTCAAGTACACTTCCTTTTAAATCTAACGACAATTCGACTCTCATATCCTGGCTATTCTTTATGTTAACTTTAACATCATTGTTAGAGTTAATACCACTTAACATAAGCTGACTATTTTCTCCTGATTCTCTATCCTTAATACTCAAGATTAAACCGCCATTTTTGATGTCTCCACTTAAATAATTTAAGATTTGTGTTTCTCTTAATGATAAACATTTTACATATTGATCATCTTTAAAAATCCCTGCTCCTCTAAGTTGAATAATTCGATCATCATAAGAAAAAACTGGCAAAACGGGGTCGATGCCATCGTCATAATAATCTCGAAAAAACCGAAATTTACTAGTATTTAAAATTTTATTTTCAGCTCCTACTTTTTCTAAGAACGTATAAAGATATTCTGCATTATCTGGAACATCTGGCATCTGCGTAGTAAGGAGTTTATCTCCTTTTCCCTGTACAAGAACAAATTTAGAGCGCGTTCCGACTTCTGGATCCCTTGTAAAATTGTCAACGAAATGAATAAGCCCTTTTTTTGCTAATTCCTCCCCAAAGAGAATTGTACCTTGCCCACCAACGAGCTTTAAATTTGTTAAATTTTGAAGTTTAAAGAAAGAGTCTTTAGTTGATTTTCCATTAACTGTTAGAGTCTTCGTATCAAACATTCCTTCTTTAGAAACAGTTGGAAAAAGAACCGTTGTTTTTATTGGATATTGGTCATTTTCCGACACATCAAAAGAAACAGATTGAAGGATGGCTAATTCCTCAATAATATTTTCGTCCCCACACCCTGCCAACAAAAAACACATTACGATCAATACACCAATTCTAATTTGCATCACTGTTCCCTCTGTTCATCAGGTTTTGAAAATATAGGATGCATAACACAAAGAGTGGTAATAACCAAGCTATACCAATGGCAAAATAACTAATTCGATCTAACCACTTTTCGACATCAAACAACGTTTCGGGAATTAACGAAATGAAAATACCAACAGTCAATATGATGAGCATCCAGTAATTTGGTTTAAGCCGAGAATTAATATTTCTACAAATTTGTTGAGCTCCCCAGTAATATATCACGATGGTTAATATCACCCTGAAGGCTAAAAAGGAAAAAATGAGGTTTTCAACTCTTGCAAGGAATGGTATCTCTATATATTCAAGCATCGTAATTACTGGGTAAATATCATTTAATAATTGATTGAAGCTAAAAAAGCCATAGCCTAAAAAGGTAATTATGCAATAGATAGACATGTTCATTAAATTTCCAATAAAAATTGACTTAGTCCATTTCTTTTCAACCATATGGAAAAACAGGATGGAAATCTCAAAGCCTAAAAAAGCTGAATATACATGAACTGATCCTATCATGAAATCTGTATTACCCTTAAGATAGAAAGTGGTAAAACGGGTGAAATCAAATTCGGGAATAAGATAAATGAATAAAAAGATCATCCATATCGTTAAGATAAAAAATAGCACTGATGCCTTCGATATATGGTAGATTCCTCCTTTTAATAAGAGAAAACAAAGATATGTAATTAATACAATAAAAAGCGTGACAGGAACTCCAGGAAAAAAAAACATTTTTATTATGAGGATGTACATCTTCATCACCATGCTTGCCATCCCGATCCAGGTCCCAATAATAAACAAATAAACAGGAAGCATTACCCATTTGGGTATCATTGTCTCAATAATTTCGAAGATTGATTTTCCTTTTCCCATCTTATAAATTATTGCAATTAACATAATATTTATGTTAACCAGTACATAAATGAAAATCAGTCCTAGCCAACCATTTGTTCCGTAAGATTCTGCGGTTAGTCTTGGTAAACTAAACAAGACAATTTGATTTTGTATCATATAGATTAGAATTGATATCTGAATTGAATGAAGTCGCTCTTTCATGGTAGGGTACCACCTATTAATTTTCTCTTTCACCTTCGTTTTGCAACTTCTTAGATAGTACTGGCTGTTTTTTTATCTTATAAAATGGTCCTCTCACAATACTATCTAACCAATCTTTGAAAAAGGTTGGTGAAATCGGCATTAAATAAGGTGAATTTAAATTTGTTAGCCCTGATAAGTGAATGGATAATAGACCTAACGTAAACACAATTCCTATATTTCCTAAAAAACCTGCCATAATGATAAACAAAAAACGTACCATTCTTATAGAAGAACTCATAATATAGTTTGGGACAACGAAAGAAGCAATGGCAGAAACAGCTACTACAATAATTAAGATGTTACTGGTAATACCCGCCTCAACCGCAGCTTGGCCAATAACAATACCACCTACAATTCCGATTGTTTGACCGATCTTAGTAGGCAGTCTTGCACCAGCCTCTCTTAATAGTTCAATAACTAATTCTAAAAATATGGCTTCAATAAGAGGCGGGAAAGGTACTTTACTCCGAGATTGCATAATACTTTGAAGTAAGGATTGTGGGACCATTTCGTAATGATACGTAGTAATAGAAACATAAAAGGCTGTGAATACAAGCGTTAATATTAAGGCTATGTATCTCAGAATCCTTAATCCAGTTCCAAGGATCCAACGCTGATTATAGTCATCAGGTGACTTAAAAAAATCAAAAAAACTAGAAGGTGTACAAAAAATGTTAGGACTATCATCAACAAGTCCAATTATTTTTCCGTCATATAGCTTTGCCACAGCTACATCTGGCCTTTCAGTAGTATAAAATTGAGGAAATGGAGAATTTGGATGATCATCTAGTATTTGAATCAATACATTAGAATCAGTTATGGAATCAATCTTAATTGCTTGAATTCTTTTTTTTAGATCATTAACTGAATGAGGATCTGCAATACCCTCAATATAGATCAAGAGAACTTTTGTTTTTGAAATCTCCCCAACAGATAATTTGACCATTCTTAAACGAGAACTTCTAACTCTCCTTCTAATTAAGGAAACGTTTGTTTTTATGGCTTCATTAAAGGAATCATGGGGTCCATTGATCACAGTTTCAGTTGCCGACTCTGTAATGGATCGTTCCTCTAATCCTGACACATTAATTAGATATGCATCCTGTCCAACGAACATTGCTACATAACCATCTAATAAGCCATTTATTATTTCCTGTTGACTATATACAGGCTTACACAGTGACTGCTGGAAAAACTCTTCAAGATTATTTACTGACGTTTTTCTTAATGGTGCTAGTATTTCCCATTCCAATTTTTGGGAATCCACTAATGAATCAAAATAAATAATGTGAATATGCTCCTGAAAAAATGAACGCTGGACCAGATCAAAACTGTCCTCTATTTCTGCAAGTGTTTTTTGATAAGAAGCTTTTTCATAGCTTTGCAATTTCAGGGCAGAATGTTGATTGACATCTTCTGTATCATTTGATAAGAACATCTTTTTGACAATTGTCCGAAAGAGACCCATTCCAGTACCTTCTTTATAACTAATTTATTTTGTATTCTTTACTGGTTCTTCCACAATTAATCGGATATCTGATACTTTTACATAATTCGGTAATAATTTTTGTAGAATGCAGAAGATGGATGGAGTATTTTGATTGTTAAGGGAACCACCCGATTATGGTATAATTCATCACACGACTACTCTCATAATCCTATTATCCCGAACATGCGTTCTAGCATGTTATTTTAAGCACTAAATCCTTTCCATAAAATTAAAAGCGCCTCAATTGAGACGCTTTAAACGCGAGTAAAAAGAAAACCATTAACTCATCTGTTGTTTGTTACTCTCACTGTACTGTTTCCTTTTTCATAATAAAAAAGAGCCAAATTTTTGGCTCTCTTTGCATTTAATTTAAATCAATCTTATAAATGCCAAATCCTTTAGCATCAACCTTATTCAAGTAAGTAATTTTACCGTCTTCCGTTACATAGTTTTGGCCGTTCGGTGAAGAAACAAATGTTATGTTTGTATCTCCCTCGATTGGTGCAAGCGACCAGTTGTTATCAGCAGTCGGAGTAATCTCTTTTACTTCTGAAATATAGTCCATTAAAATTTGACGGTTTTCATCTGCAGAATCAACGACATATTCACTGCCCTTTACTCCTGGAAAGTTTCCTCCGCCTCCAGCACGGTAGTTATTTGTTACGACAATGAAATCTTGATCAGGATCAACCAGTTGTCCATTATAAGTAAGGTTAATAATACGATTGCTGCCTGGGTTTTTCAAGGCACCCGTTGTATCGTATCTAGCTGGTTGTGTTACATCAATTTGATAGTTGACTCCATCAATAACATCAAAGTTATATACGGCAAATGAAGGATTAAGCAGCTCTTGTTCTGAAGTCTTACTAGGATCAATTTGATTAAACTTACCTGCAGACATTTCAAGCCATTCTTTTACTACTGAACCTTTCACTTTAATAGCTTTCAGGGTATTGTCATAAAGGTATAAATCGCCGGCACTTCTGATTGTCAGGTCACCTTTTTGAATTTCAGTATATTCATCTACGCCGTTTCTTCCCGCTTTAAAAGGAGCACCGACTGAAAGAATTGGAAGATCTTTATACTCTGGTTTGTTTAGCGAAATGTACTTTTCAACATACCATTTCTGAGCATTTGTTACGACTTGTACGGATGGATCATCTTGTACAAGTGCAAAAAAGCTGTGAATGTCATCTGTTGTGGTCCCAATAGGTGTATTTACGTATTTGATTGTTTTTTCATGAACTGCCGTTACAGCTTCTGAAACTTCTTCATCGGCTTGAACTTTCTCTACGTTTCTTACAGACGATTGTGAAGATGTTACTTCCCACTTACCTTTAACTTTTTCTAGCGTTAAGTCGATCAATCCTAGTGAACCTCCGCCATATCCAGCTTGAACAGCTGGAACGCCGTTAATCGTACCTTTTTTGTTATCTACACCTGGAAGTACTTTCCCGCTTGAATCCTTAAATAATGCATCTAGGCTCTTTTCATCTGCAGCAGGAAACACTTTATGTGTATGTGAGAACGTAATGGCGTCTATACCTTTTACCTTACTTAGCCCGTATACGACATCTTCTGTGTTCGCACTGCTTCCATTAAAACCAGAGTGAGCTTGAGCGATAATGATATCCGTTCTCTCTTCTTTCATTTGAGGAATGAACTTTTCTGCAGATTCAATAATGCTTTTTGTGATTACTTCTCCCTCAAGGTGAGATTTATCCCATTCATTAATCTGTGGAGGAACAAAACCAATATAACCAATCTTGATTACTTTTGTTTTCCCGCTTTCATCAGTTACTTTTTTATTTACAATTTTGTATGGCGTATATTTGTTTACATCGTTTGTCGGATCATTGTCATGGTCATCAACATAAACATTAGCGTTTACAAACGGAAAGTTAGCATCGTCGTAAGTTTCATCTAAATAGTCCAGACCATAGTTGAATTCATGATTTCCTAGAGTAGCCATATCATAGTCCATTAGGTTCATTGCAGCAATTGCTGGGTGAACTTCCCCATCTTTAAGGGGTTCAATCTTTGCTTTATATGTACCAAGCGGTGTACCTTGAATAAGGTCTCCGTTATCTACTAAAACACTATTCTTGCTATACTTTAATTCCTCACGCGCTTGTTTTACAAGAGTAGCTGTCTTAGCAAGTCCTACTTTTTCTAAAGTTACGTTTTTATAATAATCAAAGTTAAGGAGATTTGTATGAATGTCTGTAGTTTCCATGATGCGAAGGTTTACTGTTGATGTATGTTGAACTGGCTTTTTTGCTAATACATTCTCGGCTAATGATACCGATATCAGACTTAAAGCTAATGAGATAGATACAATCTTTTTATGATTTTTATTCATAATCTCTAACCCCTTTTTATGATTTGAGTCTGAATCTTCAGACCCAAAGTAATAATACCATTTCACCTTTCTTACTAATATCATCCAATTTTACTATCAATTGTATTTCTACTTCATTTTAACGATGAAAAAAGTCCTGAATACAAGGACTTTTTAAATCTAATAATTATGTATTTTCTATTCTTATATTTTGCATGGACTTGCCCCATTTTGCCAGGGATTCTAAGGAAGGTATTAGGTCTTCTCCCGCTTTCGTTAGTGAATATTCTACTCTCGGTGGAATCTCCATGTACTGCTTACGCACAACTAATCCTTGATTCTCCATTTCTTTTAAGGATGAAGACAATACCATATTGGTTATGCCATCTACTCTTCGTTTCAATTCGTTATAGCGCAGCGTTTTGTCTTGCCATAATGCCCAAATAATAGGTAACCGCCATTTGCTGCCGATTAAGGTTAATGCAAATGTGAGCGGGCAATCTTCTTTTCTTCCATACTTCGTTACTTCACTATTCATGGAACTCCCCTTTTACTCAGTTTTTACTGACTTACTCATAAATTACTGCATACTTGTTTTCGTTTTATAATGTAATAAAATTATACCGTAAATACTTTTGGTTGAGGCGGTTTAAATACAAAGGAGTGAACAGGATGAATTTGCAATTTGAAATCGTACCTGATGATAGGATCGGATGCTGCAGAGATCTTTGTAATGAACTTATGGTTTTTCAAAAATCCAAAGCATACATAAAACCTGAACTGTTTGACAGCATGAATTTTAATACACGTTTGGTACCGTCCGTTCAGAAAGCTATTCACAATTATATAGTAGTTGTTAAAGATAAGGATGAGATAGTAGCTTATGTATATTCCAATATTTCTCCAAAAGAAACGTATTCCAACGAGTTCGCTACCTTTTTTGATATGTCTTCTGTAAGTAAAGACAATGTTGGCTGCCTATCACAGTTCTATATTAAAGAGGGTTATCGTCAATATGGGATTGGTTCGAAGCTTTTTACCATGTCGATGGAGTGGCTTAATGGATTTACTGATGTTGAAGATTACTTCATTTATGTATCCAATGGGAATATTGATGCGTTAGAATTCTATAAACATAAAGGATTCAATGTCAGTCATGATATATTAGATGGTTTCATTACGGTTTTACGCAACAAAAAGTTATGAAATAATTTGGGAGCATTTAAAATGGCGTACTGCTGCACAAAGTACGCCTTATATAGTTTGCTTATGGTATATTATTCATTAACACTGTTCCTTTTACGATAAAAAGGAATATATATAATGAAGGAGGTTGTTATTATGGCTAAGACAAAAGCAAAGAAATTAAGAGAAAAAAGAATTCGTGAAGGTAAACGTAATCCAAGTGCCGATCGAAGTACTTTCGCTGATTCAGAAATGTACAAATGGATGGCTGCAAGGAGAACCAAAACAAAAAAGGATAAATTGAATCAAGTCAAACACAAAGAACGGTTATCAGGAGCTGGATACAGCGTTGGTAGTGACCGTTCTTTTTTATTTGTCTAAAATACATAAACTTCTTTTTTTCCTTCTCTTCCCTATTTCCTTGTTGACCTGAAAAAATCGCTTCTTCTTAAAATCTTCCATTAATAGGTTTATGCCGTTACAAGCCTTCCTTTTTTTACATAAGGATAACTACTTGATAAAAACAGAAAGGCGATTCTATGAAAATTCTTTTTCTTGAAAGTCATCCTATGTGGATTTACGGTTTACCTAATGGTTTGAAGGAGATTGGACACACGGTCATTATTTCAGGTCCTGTAAGCAAAGAGAATATTTTAGATATGATCTCTAAATATAAACCTGATTTGATTCTCTCAATGGGTTGGACACCAGAACATTCAAGGGAGAAACAACCTTGGATACGTGATGCCGCTAGATCAGCTAATATACCATTGGTGTACTGGTCTACAGAGGACCCGCTTCACACCAAAAATTTCACTTTACCGTTAATAATTACAATGCAGCCTGATTTTGTGTTTACGGTCACTCCATCTCTGTTTGAAACTTATGAGAAATTAGGGATAAAAGCAGCACACCTGGATTTTGGATATCATCCAGTCGTTCATTACAATACCGAACCCTACAGTAAATACAGCGCAAATATTGCAGTAGTTGCAAATGCTTATCCTGAATTTCTAGAGAAAAATCCTGATGTTTTCCGTTCTGAGTCATTTAAAAATTTGATATTGCCTCTAGTAAAGGAAAATATTAGAGTTGATTTTTGGGGGAAACATTGGGAAAGGTTAGGTGATCAATTAGGTGTACCTATCCCTTCTGATTGGATTCATGGATATCTTAACTACAAAAAAGCTCGTAAAGTATATAGTTCATCCAAAATTGTTATTGGTCTGCAAAATTGTACAGACCAATTATCTCAGAGAACATTTGAAGTGCTCGGTTCAGGGGGTTGTTTACTGACATCTGACACAGAAGCTGTTCGAGAAAAGTTTGTATCAGGCCGGGACTTAATCGTATCTTCCTCACCAAAGGAAACAATTGAAAAAATAAAATATTATTTAAAAAACCTTAAACAAAGAGAAATTATTAGAAGGAATGGGATGACTGCAATAAAACCACACTCCTATTATTATAGAGCGAAAGAAATGATTAATGTGTTGATTGACAGAGGCATTATAAGCGCTCAATCAGCTTCAGAGGGTAAAGGAGAGCTGATTAATTACACAGATGTACTTGAGAAAAAATACAATCTTCATTATGTAAATCTGGGAGATACATTGGGTCAGATATCAGTAAAGTATGAAATCCCTTTGAAAAAGATAATGAAGATTAATAAGTTTACGTCAGATAGAATTTATGCAGGACAAATTATAAAAATTAGTAAAAAGTAAGAACAGACCATTATACGGTCTGTTCTTTTTATTTGAGTATAAAACGATGTTAACTACAATTTCTTTATTTTCATTTTAAGCAGATTTTGATTATTAATTATTCCTGGATCATGAGGGGAATATTTTAAAGCAATTTCATTATGTTTATAAGCCTTTGTAAAATCCCCCATTTTGTAGTAACAAACCGATAGTTTTAAATGTGGAAGCCAAGTCCATGAGGGTACATGGTAAAATCCCATACAACTTTTATCCCAACTAAGCTTAGAAGCATATTCGTACCAATAGATAGCCTTATTCATCTGATTTTTTTCCATGTATAAGTTCCCCAGTCTACAGCAAAGGTCTGCACGAGGATTATCATAGTCAAATGATTTATAGAGCGTGGCTATTTCTTTTTTTTCCTCACCTAAATGATGATAACAATCGGCCAGTTTTCCACAAGAGATAATTTTATCTTCCTTCCATCCTTCTTTGTTGTTTAGAAATAAGGTGTAGTAGAAAATAGCCTTATGAAAATTTTTATGACGGCAAAGTTCATTTGCATAGTAAAAGAGATCTCTAGGCGAAAATGCTTCTCCCTTTTCTAATTGTTTCTCATAAATTAATAGATTTCGTTTAGTGTTGTCAGTTCGGTTTTTTAAATGATGAATATTAATATTACTATGCAACACAGGACCATTTACTTCTAAATATTCATGAACAGCACCACTCCATTTAAACTTACACCTGGATTTAACTAATCTATTTCTTTTGATTATGAATGAAGGATAATCAAATTTATCCCGATTCACTAAATAGTTCATTAAAACAGAATTAATTGATGGATTTAGACTTGTTTTTAGCTGCTTTAACAGCTTCCTGTTTTGTTCATCTACAACATCGTCAGCATCCAGCCACATTGTATACTGTTTTGTAGCTAATTCAAAAGAGTAATTACGGGCAGCACTAAAATTATCCACCCATTTATAATCATATATTTTATCCGTAAATTGACTAGCTATTTCCTTAGTTTGATCAACAGAACCTGTATCCACTATTATTATCTCATCCATTAAGTCGTGTATTGAAGTTAAGCATCTAGCGATGGAATTCTCTTCATTTTTTACAATCATACATAAACTTATGGTGATCAAGCACGATACTCCTTTCAAATATTAATCAATACGTGTAAGAGTCATTGTGAGACTAGAATTATTTGAGGCAAAACATAATTCTTTGGCAGGCTAAGTTTAGGATTACCCTTTAAAACAAATGCTGGTTTGATATTAGTTTCTTCGAATAAATCTTCTAATGAAACGTTTCTAGGAATTTCGGATGATTCGTCTTCTACACGAGATATATTATCTCCGGTTGGCACATATATCCCATAATACTCATAGTCCCCTGTAGGTATATAACCGCCCGTATATACATAATCCCCGGTTGGTACATAATAGCCGTCTTGTTCATTATTTTCAGTTGGCACATATGCTCCGGTTGGCATATAATCCCCCGTGGGAACATAAACGTCATACAATTGATAGTCTCCAGTTGGCTCGTAGCCACCGGTCGGAATGTAATTACCAGTTGGATTATAATTTCTTTTGATTTCTGCTTTCTTCTCTTTCTTATTTTTCTTACTAACCACTTATTCACTTCCTAAATCATTGAGCTTGTTTACATTATTAACATATGAGATTAATAAAAAATTGTGTCGTAAAAATTTGTAGAGTACAAGGATTATTACATTCGCTCATCGTGTTGATTAAATAAAAAAACGTCCCTTTAATAGGAACGTTTAATCACAATTTATACGGTTTGTTGTGAGTTTACAGTTTCTCTACTGCTTTTTTGAATTTGAGGAACTGTAATTTTTTTAGTTCTTGCGTTAAACAGCAGATTCAGTACAATGGCCATTAAGCTGCCTGATACAATGCCGTTCTCTGTTAGAATTTGAACACTTGCTGGAAGCTTGCTGAACAGTTCTGGTTCCACTGTTACCCCTAACCCCATGCCTACAGAACAAGCGATGATCAGTAGGTTTTCTTGCTTAGCAAGGTTTACTTCACTCAGCATTTTAATTCCGGAGGCAAATACCATTCCAAACATAGCAACCATTGCACCACCCATTACTGGTGTTGGAATAAGTGTTGTCAGTGCAGCGACCTTTGGTATAAAACCTAAAAACACGAGCATTCCGCCTGCAACATAGATCACTTGTTTTGTTTTTACACCAGATAACTGGACGAGTCCGACATTCTGCGAATAGGTTGTATATGGAAAAGCGTTAAATATTCCACCAAGGATTATGGCAAGACCTTCCCCTCGGTAGCCTTTAGTTAAGTCCTTTGGTGTTAAATCCCGATCACAAATCTTACCGAGCGCCATAAATACACCTGTAGATTCTATTAAACTTACGATCGCAACAAGGATCATTGTTATAATTGCGCTGATTTCAAATGTAGGTACTCCAAAATAGAATGGTTTAGGCATGTGCACCCATGATGCTTCCATTACCGGAGCAAAATCTACTAAGCCGATAGCAGCGGCGACAATAGTACCGCCGATCAAGCCGATTAGAATAGACACAGCACGAATAAATCCTTTTGAAAACCGGTAAAGCAGCAGGATGAACCCTAGAACCCCAAAGGAAAGAAGAAGATTTTGAGGTGATCCAAAGTTTTGACTCCCGGCTCCGCCTGCCATGTCTTTGATAGCGACTGGAATTAATGTGATCCCGATAATTGTTACGACGGAACCTGTTACGATTGGCGGAAACAGTTTAAGAATCTTACCGAATGCACCGGCAAACAGTACGACGAACAGTCCTGCTGCAATGATTGCCCCGTAGATTGCACCCATCCCATATTGTCCGCCGATTGCAATCATAGGTCCTACTGCTGTAAATGTACAGCCCAGAACAACAGGCAACCCAACTCCAAAGAAGCGGTTATTCCAGACCTGCAGAAGTGTTGCTAGACCACATGTTAATAGATCGATCGCAACTAAATAAGAAAGCTGTTCTGGTGACAGTTTAAGTGCACCGCCTACAATGAGCGGAACAATAATTGCACCGGCATACATAGCGAGAACATGCTGTATTCCAAGTGAAAACACTTTTCCTTTTTTCATGATGACAATACCTCACTTTTTAGAAATGTGATACCTTCAGGGCTCATCTCGCTGATTCTTGCGATAGATTCGACCCTGTAGCCTTTATCTATAAGCTTTTGTCGTCCATCCTGGAATGACTTCTCAATCACAATACCGAACCCGCAGATATGTGCTCCTGCTTTGTTTACTAGCTCAGCAAGTCCGAGAGCCGCTTCTCCATGAGCTAAGAAATCATCAATGATTAATACTCTTTCACCCGCTTGAAGGAACTTGCTTGCAGCTGAAATCTCATTTTCAACTTGTTTCGTGAAAGAATAAACTTTTGAAGTGAGCAGACCGTCTGTTAACGTTAACGATTTCTTTTTACGTGCGAACACAACTGGAACGTCCAATTCCAGACCAGCAAAAACAGCTGGAGCTATCCCAGAAGATTCAATTGTTAAAATTTTTGTTATCTTTTCCGTTTTATAACGGTTCGCAATCTCACACCCGATTTGTTGCATGAACAAAGGGTCAATCTGATGGTTTAAAAAGGAATCAACCTTTAACACAGTTGGAGATAATATAACTCCCTCTTCACATATTTTCTTTTCTAAAAAATTCATGGGTTCCACCTCTTTGTCAAATATGAAAAACAAAAAAACGGAGGACGCTTCTCTCAATATGAGTGAAGCAATCCTCCGGTATATAAACGGAATAAAAACAACCCAATCCACCCTTTGAAAAAAGAATGTTGGAAATGTTTGCGTCACTCGTAGTCAAACCCATTTACGGGGGCTTGGTAGAAACTTGCAGGCCCTATCCCTGCGATTATACGAGCTTATGAAGTTAAACCAAATTATACGGCAAACATATATAAAAGGGAACCCTTTATTTGTCTATTTAAAATTAGAATGCTTTTTGATTGTGTCAAACACTCTCTTTCCTATGAGCGCATATCCCTTTTCATTAGGATGCAGATTATCTGCGAAAAAGTCATTTTTGTTTTTATGAATAAATAGGTCATTTGTATGGATAAAAGCTGCGTTTTCATGATCTTTCGTAACTTGAATGGTTGCCTGATTCCACTCTACTACAGCTTTATTTACTGTATTCATATCGCTATGTTTTACCTTTGGATTATAAATACCTAAAATATAAATGGTTTTGGATGGATTCTTTTCCTGGACCTTTTTAATAATTTGTTCTAAATTGTCTTTATAAATTTCTTGATTTGTTTGCAGCTCTTCCTTATCAAACTTGGTAAAACGATCTGTACTTTTAATAAAGTCATTCGTTCCAATATTAATTAGGATAAAATCAGAGTTTTTTGCTGTTTCAACGATTTCTTTATTCTTTAATCTTTTAAGTAAGTTAGTGCTCGTGTCGTTTGGCACACCATAATCATTTACTACGAGTCTTTTTCCTGTTTCATTTTCATATCTATCTTGTACATCACCGATATAGCCATTATCGTTTATATCTCCTAAACCGTATGCTAATGAATCTCCGAGTGCTGTTACTTCCGTTTCATCTTTACTAAAGGATTTAACTAATAGAGCACCAACTAATAATACACTTAAACAAACCACAAAAATGACAGAGGTCTTCTTCAAGGATCTTCCACCGACTTTCTTGTTGATATTCTAAGTATGCTTCAGACGGGTAAATTTTTTTGACCATCCTAACACTATTTTGTAATCATACCTTTTTTACGTGGATTTAAAACAAAAAAGAACCTTTGCAAGAAAGGTTCACCTTCACAACAATCACAGGTAGAATAAAAAAACAGCTGAAGAATTTTCTTCAGCTGTAAAAAATTTTTGGTTCAACTTATTGGTTCAACTGTTTAGATACTAAGTTTGCAACCAGGATATACCTCTCTGGTGATGAACCTATAAAGTCAAACGGGTAACACGTTGATACAGTTAGAGTTGCACGGGGTTTTGGTACAATCACGGTTCTGTCATTTTGGTCGACGATCCGGACGTTTTTTACTTTGTACGTAAACGTTCCTGCTTCTGTTTCAACTACTAATAAGTCACCTTTCCCAACTTCTCCGAGTTTACGAAACACGGTGTCCCTGTGCCCGGATAATACGGAATTGTCATTTTCACCAGGCAAAACGCTTTTTGAATAGTGTCCTACCCCTTTTTTCAACTCTTCTTCGTCAGTTCCATGAAAAATAGGAAGTGATGCCCCTAACTTAGGGATGATAAGTTCTCCTATATTTTCACCTGCTTTAGGACGAACAGGGTACAAAACCTCATTCATTCTTTCTAGATTCTTTTCATTAATAGCAGGTTTAGATTGATAATCATCTGATTTTACCTGCTCAGTTTTAAAAATTAGATAGCCTTTAACAAACTTATAGGCATTTGTGGTGCTAAACCATATTCCAAATAAGATAAATACAACAGAGAATGTAAGAAGAATGAACCGAAATTTGCTTCTTTTGTTTTCTGTATTTTTCATTATCTAGATGCCTTTTACTCGGAAACGTCTGTATAAAAGCATTCCAACTACTGCAATTACTGCACCAGCGAGAGTATTACCGACGTGATTAGTTGCTGTTTTTGGAAGTTCTCCGCCTTTGATTGTTTTTACTGGCGGTTTAGCTGCTGTTGGTAATTCAGTAACAATTTTCTCTGCTTCTTGGATGTCTTTTCCTGTTTCTTGAATAAGTTCAGATCCAAACATTTCTGCTGTTAATCGTAGATCAGCAAGCAATTCTCCGTTTGTGTTATAGATCTCCATAACTAAGTCATTGCCGTTTGTTGAGTCCATTGTCATTAATGTTTCTAATGAAACGGGCTGCTTCACACCATCAACAACAAGGTAATATTTTGTTTCAATTTGCAAGAGCTGTTTCATTTCTGTAAAAATAGCAAGCATCTCCGCAATCTGTTCAGCAGATAGTTCATCAGCTGTTTCAAACTCTTCAAAAGCCATCATTCTCTCGCCTAACTGCATCATACTGTCAAGAAAAGCTGGATCTTCCCAATTTAATGTTTCAAAATGTGCAAAAAGCTTTTCCATCTCTTCATCAGTTAGATCAATTTCAGTAAAAAGATCTGCAAATTCATCTTCAATATAATCATCACCATTAATATAAAAATCAACAGCCCATTGAAGATCTTCAATGTACTCATAATTTTCAATTGAATCATCATTTTTCTTTAATAATTCTTCTAGTGCTTCTACTGATTCGAGGCCATACTCTTCAAGAAGCTGCTGAAGATTTTCATCATCAATTGGTGTTCCTACCCACCCGTTTAAATAAAAATCAACAGATGATTGAAGATCTTCATTAAATACGAAGTAAGGACTGTCTAGAACATCTTGTCCTTCTTCAATGTCACCCCATTCAATGAGTAATTCGTTTAATTCTTCTCGGCTTAAATCAAATTTCTTTAAAACAGATTGTACGCCCTCTTCAGAAAGAGGTACGCCAAGTTCATCCACAGAATTAAAATCTTCTAAGTACCATTCTTTACTTTCAATAAAATCGATAAAATCTTGTTTTTCCCAGCCGATCTCTTCTAAGTATGCTTCAAATTCTTGATCATTTGGCTCGATAGCTAAAGCTGAAACTGGTAAAATTCCTAAGCTTAGACTAAGAGCTAATAGCAATGTGATTAAGTGTTTCATCCCTGACCCCCAAAGGTAAAATAGTATAATTTCTAGAAAATTATACTTCCGAAATTTTGTTTTGAATACAGGTTTTATTTCCCAATATCTATATGAGTTAGATAAATGTACCTTTTTTAATTTACCTTCAAATAATTATATTTGTTCACGATTTCTTCATTGTAAAAAAATGATATCTTGTATAGGATATAAGTAACTTCTTTTAATTTAGTGAATATAAAATCTTTGAGGTGAACAATGGGTAAACAAAAAAAGAAAAATACGAACATAAAAATGACTAAGAAAAAAACTAGCTCTTCACATGTTTGGCTTTTTTTGATAATAGGAATAGTTACTATTGGACTTGCTGTATTCATGTTAACGGGCAACTTCAATAAAGATTCCGGTCAAAGTGAGCTTTCCTATAAGAATCAGCCCTATTTAGGGGAAGACGATGCACCTGTCAGTATTATAGAGTTCGGCGATTATAAATGTCCGATCTGCAAAGACTTTAACGAATCTTTCTTTCCTCTGATCGATCAGGAACTTATTCAGACTGGTAAAGTTAAGTTTTATTTTTTAAACTATCCATTTATAAGTGTTGATTCAGAAAGATCAGCCCTATATGGTGAAACGGTTTATAAAGAAATAGGAAACGATACGTTTTGGAAGTTTCATAAACTGCTTTATGAAAAGCAGCCTGAGGATCAAAGTCAAGAGCGTAAAGATGTCTTTACTGAGAAGTTCTTAGAAGATACATTAAAAGAAGTAACGAGTGATGAAAACGTTAAAAAGGTAAGCGGTAAATATAAAGCTAATGCAAGTGAAAAAGCAGTTGAAACCGACGAGGCTCTTGTGAATGACTTAGGAGTCACTGGCACACCTACACTTTTTGTTAACGGGAAAAAATTTGAAGGAAATACATTCGGTGATCTGCAAAAAATGGTTGAGGAAGCTGCAAAGGAGAATAAAGGTGATAAGTAAACCTTTATTGTTTGCCTGGTTATCTGCAATAGCTGCATCTTTGGGAAGTCTGTATTTTAGTGAAGTGCTGCAATTTATTCCGTGTACCTTATGCTGGTATCAGCGTATCCTTATGTATCCGATGATCATTCTCTTAGGGATTGCCTTTTACCACCAAGATGATAAAATCACTCGCTACGTGCTGCCGATTTCTATTCTCGGGATTATTATTTCTGGTTATCACTATGCTCTTCAAAAAATTCCTGCACTGAAAGCTTTTGAAATGTGTGCTTCAGGGGTGCCATGTTCTGGAGAATATATTAACTGGCTTGGTTTTATTACGATCCCGCTGCTCTCATTCATAGCTTTTGTTATCATTACAATGTGCATGTTATTGATCAGGAAGCAACCAAATTAAAAGGTTGCTTCTTTTTTTGTATAGAAAAAGCAGACCATTTTTCTTCATGGTCTGCTTCTTATTACTCGCCTAAATCAACATTGTGATAGACTTGCTGAACATCTTCAAGATCCTCTAATGCATCGATAAGCTTTTCAAATTGTACTTGTGCATCTACAGGTAGTGTCATTTCATTTTGGGCAAGCATCGTAAGCTCTGCTACCGTAAATTCAGTTACGCCAGCATTTTTAAATGCCTCTTGGACAGCATGAAATTGATCTGGTTCTGCATAAACAATAACCGTTTCGTCTTCTTCAATGACATCACGTACATCTAAATCAGCTTCCATCAATAATTCAAGTACTTCATCAGCAGTTTTACCTTCAAGTCCGATCACTGCTGTTGCATCAAACATATAAGCAACTGCGCCAGAGACTCCCATGTTCCCTCCGTTTTTATTAAATGCTGAACGGACTTCTGCTACCGTTCGGTTAACATTATTGGTTAGCGTATCAACGATTACCATAGAACCACTTGGTCCGAACCCTTCATAGCGAAGCTCGTCATAGTTTTCTTCTGAGCCGCCTTTTGCTTTTTCAATAGCACGGTCAATGATTGTCTTCGGTACACTATATGTTTTTGCACGTTCAAGTACTACTTTTAAAGACTGATTTGATTCTGGATCAGGTTCACCCTGTTTTGCAGCTACATAAATCTCGCGTCCGAATTTAGCATAAATACGACTTGTATTTGCGTCTTTTGATGCCTTTTTCTCTTTAATGTTATTCCACTTTCGACCCATTCTTTTCACTCTCTTTCAACTTTGAATCTATAACCGTTATTATACATGAAACGTATTCGGTGTTACGAATTTTATAACTAAATAAAAAGCAATCTCTGCTTAAAGGAGATTGCTTTGATTTCATTTAAATTCGATATCTATAAATTCTTTCTGGTCTGCCGACACCTCCATACGTGATATCTGCTGATACTTTTTCTTCAGAGACTAAGTATTCTAAATATCTTCTCGCGGTTGTACGGCTTGCTCCGATCAGCTGCCCGAGGTCTTCTGCTGTGTAACCAATATTGTTTTTGGTCAGAATAGATATGACTTTTTCTAAAGTAATACGGTCAATACCTTTTGGCAGATATGTTGTTTCACTCTCTGTTTTTTCTCTTTTTAATATGGAATCAATTATGTTTTGGTTTACTTCACTAGAAGCAGCTAGTTGCTGAATAGATAACTTATATTCATTAAAATTAAGTAAAGTCTCTTTGAATCTTTGAAAGATAACGGGTTTTACGATGTAATCAAAAATACCATCATCTAATGCATTTTTTAAAGTTTCAACTTCTGTTGCTGCGGTCACCATAATTACTTCGATTCCACGAAATTCACTCCGTATCCACCTTAATAGGTCCAAACCATTCATATCAGGAAAATAGATATCTAAAATAACCAAATCAGGTTTAAGTATGGTTATTTGTTCTTTAGCTTCTTCTTCATTAAGAGCAATGCCGCAAACTGAAAAACCATCAACCTTTTCAATGAATTTTCGGTTGATCTCGGCAATTCGAATGTCATCTTCAACAATAAATACTTCCCAGGAACGCATGATGTTGTATACCTCTATTCTTTCGGGATAATAACTGTGAAAAGGGTAGTATTTGATTTTGTTCTTTCATAGAAAAGTTCACCATTTAACTGTTCCACTGACTGTTTAATTAAATATAAACCATAGCCGCGGTCTTTCCCTTTTGTCGAGTATCCCTTTTGGTATAACTTATTAGCGATAGAGAACGGAATTCCTTCCCCATTATCTTCAACTTCTATTAAAAGCTGTTTTCCTGTATCTGATAGACAAATCTTAACTTCACTTTCATAGCCATTTTTTTTAACAGCAGCTTCCATTGCATTATCTACTAGATTTCCGATTATGGTTATAAGTAATTGTCTGTCTGCTGTTTCAGGAATATCTTTAAATGTACTGGCGGGATCAATTAGAAAAGTGACTTTAAGCTCTTTTGAACGATTGAATTTACCGATTAACAAACCTCCAATATAGGGGTCAGAAATTTGTTTCATAATAAACTGAGTAAAGTTCCTTTGTACATTTGATTCTTTTGTTATTACATCGAGAGCTTCCTGATAAGAGCCCAACTGAATTAATCCGGAAATTAAATACAATTTATTTGAGAATTCATGAGTCTGTGCCCGAAGCCCTTCACTGTATCCTTTTACTTGTGCTAATTCTTCATTTAGTCTATACAGTTCGTTTTTGTTCCTGAAAGTTGCAACTGCACCCAATACATTGCCGTTGTAATCCATTATAGGAACTCTATTTGCTACAACGTTGCTTTTTCCGAGTTTCATTTGCTCATCAAACTCACTCTTGCCTGTTGAAATGACGTCTATTAATCTTGAGTTTGGTATGGTTTTTAAAATATTCGTTCCTATTAAATTCGCTGTATCCATTTCAAGCATTTCCAGAGCGGTATGATTAACCATGGTTATATCACCGTCACGGTTAATGGCAATTACACCTTCTCTAATGGCTTCAAGAATAGCACTTTTTTCTTTGTATAACAATCCGATCTCTTTTGGTTCCAAACCATGTGTTGCTCTTTTTACTCCTTTTGCGATTAATGTGGATCCAATAATCCCTATTAGAAGAGTGAATATCCCAATAAGTAAAATCTTTAATTTATACGGCCAGATAATTTCATTTATACTGGTTGTCAAGAAACCAACTGAAACTAATCCAATGATTTCCTTATTATCGTTTATTATGGGAGATTTACCTCTAACAGCTGGACCAAGAGAGCCGATCGCCTCCGTAATGCTAGGTTCTCCCGACAACGCAATTTCGTTATCCCCGCCTACCATCTTTTTCCCAATGCGTTTTGGAATGGGATGTGAATACCGGATTCCATCCTTATTCCCAACAACGACATACTGTGCACCTGTTTTCTTCCTAATTTCCTCAGCATAAGGCTGTATCCATTGTGAAGGATCTTCTTTTTCGAATGCTTCTATTACGAATGGATTGCTGCTTACCGTATTCGCAACACTCAGCGCTCTTTTCCCAATCTGGTCCTTTATTGTATCCACGAACATGACTTGGAAAAGAACGGCCAAAAGAACTACCACTAGAAAGATGAGGGAGCAGCTGATGGCGATTAATTTTGTTTGAAGTTTCATAGTTTCCCCCTGAAAATAGAAAAGACTTTCTCAAATTAGAAAGTCTTCTCTTCCATGCTTGTATTATCCTTCTACATTAATAACAACATTTTTTCCCTTTAACCGGAGTAAGAAAGGTACTAATATCCATAATACAGAACAAACAAGAAAAATCGCTGAGAGAGGGTTCTCAATAAATACCATGAAATCTCCATTAGATGTAGTTAGTGCGCGTCTCATGTTATTTTCGATCATTGGTCCTAAAACAAGTCCAAGTACAAGTGGTGCAAGCGGATAATCGTTTTTCGCTAAAAGATAGCCTGCTAATCCAAAGCCAATCAGTAAATAAAGATCAAAAGTTGTTACTTGAACGGCATAAACTCCGAAAACAGATATAGCAATAATAATTGGCAGTAGATATTTTGGAGGTGTTTCAATTATCTTTGCAAATACTTTAACGAGAGGCATGTTTAAAATTAATAGCATCAAATTCCCTATAAACATACTCGCAATAAGTCCCCAAGCTACATCAGGATGGTCACTGAATAATAACGGACCAGGCTGTACATTGTACATGATAAGTGCACCCATAAGGATAGCGGTTGTACCCGATCCGGGAATGCCAAGAGTTAATAGTGGAATCATAGCTCCGCCTGAAGCTGCGTTGTTAGCCGACTCAGGTGCTGCAACTCCTGCAATTGCACCTTTCCCAAATTTCTTTGGATTTTTGCTCAATTTCTTTTCTGCAATATAAGAAAAGAAAGAAGCTAACGTTGCTCCTGCACCAGGCAGGACACCAATGAAAAAACCAAGAATCGATCCACGAGCAATAGGTCCTGCACTCTCTTTGAAATCTGTTCTAGAAGGAATGACTCTCCCGACTTTCGCAACTCTTTCTTGGTCATCTTCTTTATGAAGTATGGTTTTGAAAACTTCCCCTAGTGCAAACAAACCGACGGCGACTGTTAAAAATTCCAGACCTCCAAAAAGCACAGGAATCTCATACGTAAAACGAGCGACCCCAGAAACGGCATCGATACCAATCGTAGCCAGAAGCAGTCCTGTCACAGTCATCATCCAAGCTTTTGTGATTGATCCCCCTGCAAGACCACTAACAGCAGCCAAGCCTAAGAGCATAAGGGAAAAATATTCTGCCGGTCCGAACTTTAATGCCATTTCAGAAAGAGGATTTGCGAGCAATGCCAATCCGATAATTGATACAATTCCTGCTGCAAAGGAACCGATGGCTGCAATCGAGAGCGCTGCTCCTGCACGGCCTTGTTTTGCCATTTGATACCCGTCGAGTGTTGTTACAACGGACGAAGACTCACCTGGTGTATTAAGCAGTATGGAAGTAGTTGAACCTCCATACATAGCTCCATAATACACACCAGCTAATAGAATAATAGAACTCGTAGCTGCTGCTGATGGTTCCATTCCGCTCGTTAACGTTGCGGTAACAGGTATGAGCAGAGCCACACCGCTCATCGGACCAATACCAGGCAGCACTCCGACTGCTGTTCCAATTAAAACACCAATAAAGGCAAAGAATAAGTTTTCAGGTTGTATAGCTGTTTGAAAACCTTGCATTAGAAAATCCATAACGCCCATACCTTTTCCTCCTAACTAAACCATACAGGCAGCCCTGGCAAAGAGCCTTTTAATACGACAACAAATAAGTAGTAAACACAGAATGAAAAAGCAGCTGCAATCAAGCTGTTTTTAATCCAGCTTCCCTTTTCCATAGCCTGAAATGAAACCAAAAGAAAAACGAATGTACTGATCAGATAGCCGATCGTTTCTATGAAAGCAGCATATAAAAGACTAGCAGTCAGGATAATTAAAAAACGTTTCATCATTAATTTTTCACGTGTATTGTTTTTGTTTTGAGCGGTTTTGAATGACTCAATAAACAGTTTTACACTTAATAGGATAAGAATAAGTCCTAGTAAAAAGGGAAAAACATTCGGACCTACTTCACTGCCATATGCACTATTGGCAATATTCCTGCTTTCAAATAAAAAAGTGGCTCCAATTAAAGCGAATAATACACTCGCATAACGGTCAAAACTCCCTGTTTGCATTAAATCAACTCCTTTGTAGCACAGCATTTAATAAAAATGGAGAAGTAGTTTTACTCCTCCATTTGCAGACTATTTGTTCATCCCTAATGACTTTAATAGATCTTCAACTTGTTTTTCCTGTTCTTCTAAAAATGAAGTAAACTCTTCGGCATCTTTAAATTCTGATTCCCAGCCGTTTCGTTCAAGCTCTGCTTGCCATTCTTTGCTTTCATCAAGGTCTTTCAGTGTCTTAGTCCAAAAATCTTTTGCGCTATCAGACATTTCCTTTGGTCCAAAGATACCTCTCCAGATGGTGAAATCAGCGTCAATTCCTTCTTCTTTAAAAGTTGGGACGTCAGCTAAGTCACCTTTTAATCTTTCCGTTGCAGAAACGCCAAGTACTTTAACTTTTCCGGCTTTTAAAAATTCTCCAACTGCTGAAGCATCAGTTGCGATGTAATCTGCATTTCCGCCTAGTAATGCGGCGATCGCTTCGCCCCCACCATCATAGGAAACGTATTTTACTGATTTTGGATCGACTCCTGATTTATAAGCAGGAAGAACAGCCACAAGGTGGTCCATTGATCCAGGAGCAGATCCGCCTGCTGCAGTTACTGATTTTGGATCTTTTTTCACAGCTTCCATCAGTTCTTTTAAACTGTTATATTTTGAATCTTCTTTTACTACGATCGCTCCAAAATCCTTCGTTAATTGAGCAAGCGGCGTAGTGTTTTTATAGCCATATGGACTGTTTCCTTCTTTCTTAAGGTTATTGATTAATATTGGAGGTGAATTAACATACAGTTTATAGTCATCCTTTTTATGCTGTGTAGCGTATTCAGCTAGATAAACGGCTCCACCACCTCCTGGTTTGTTTTCAACTGTCATGGTTTGGTCAACTAGTTTTGTTTCCCCAAGCACTTTAGTTAGTGACCGAGCAGTCAAATCCCATCCACCTCCGGCACCAGATGGAGCGACGACTGCAATTGACTTTTTGGGATAATCTGAATCACCTGTTTTGCTGCTTGATCCGGATGTACTGCATGCTGCGAGTGATGGTATTAACAGACCGGCTAACAGCCAATTTTTCCAGTTTCCTTTTTTCATATGTATCCTCCTTTTTGGTAGCGCTTTCATTTAATCTTTTTATAATCCTAACACGCAAATTTTCAAAAAGAAGTTTAACCAAATAATGAACTTTTTGTTCATAAAGTTCATGGGAATTATGAAAGACCTCTGATAAAAATTCAGAGGTCTAAGCTATTTTCATATTTTATTTTTTAATATTTCTTCCGTAAAAAATCTCATCGATTTCTGATTGAATACGCTCTGTTATTTCATTGATACTTTTTGAATCTAATGTATTTTTTGTGTAACCGAATAGATAATTATTTAAATCAAATTCCTTTAAACGGCATTTTGTGTGGAAGATATTCTCCTGATAAATATTAGTGTCTATCATGTCATACATATTTTTGATATCATCCGAAAGATAATTCTGAATGGAATTAATATCATGATCGATAAACAGTTTGTGACCTTTAATGTCTCTCGTAAAACCTCTTACACGATAATCCATCGTAACAATGTCGGTATCAAAAGAATTGATAAGATGGTTTAAGGCTTTAAGCGGAGATATTTCTCCACACGTTGAAACATCGATATCTGCCCTGAAGGTACTAATCCCTTCTTCTGGATGAAATTCTGGGTAGGTATGAACGGTCAAATGACTTTTATCTAACTGCATCACCACCGATTCAGGCATCGCAGTTGCTGAATCATCATACGAATCTGTAGGCACCTCAACTACAGGTCCTTCCGAAACAAGAAGTGTAACGCTCGCCCCTTGAGGGACATAGTCTTGTTTCGCTACATTTAAGACATGCGCGCCAATCGTATCTGAAACGGTCTGAAGTATATTTGTCAATCTCTCAGCGTTATATTGTTCGTCGATATATTCTATATAAGCTTCCCGTTCTTCCCTTGTTTTCGTATAACAAACATCATACATATTAAAACTTAATGACTTTGTCAGGTTATTGAAACCATGTAAAGTAATTCGTTGATCTGGTGAGATTGTCATAGTGATTGATTCCCCTTATGATTTTCAATATTTTAAAAGTAAATATATTTATGATACCCATTAACTTAGGTTGAAAAACGGTAGATATAATTCCCCTCTATACAAAAGAGGACAAACCGCTGATGGTTCATCCTCCATTAAGACATTTATGCTAGATGATTTTATTAAAAATTTCGTTAAGCCATATTGGATCTTCTTGTATAGAAAGTTTATCACAGAGAGATCTGTGCAATCTCTTGAATTCAGGAATGATTGAATGTAATACCGACAAAATTTGAGTTGGGGTTCGATCACTATTCCAGCTTTCCAATCGAGATATTTGCCATTCTTCGAAGTGACTTCTTTTTCCTTCGTATGTAGACCATACCCCCATTTGATTGGGAAGCCTGTCTTTCTCCATATCCCATCCGGCAGCAATAGACCACCTGAGCATATTAAGAGAACTTAAAGCGTAATACAACTCTCCCCGTTTTATTCTTCTGTACACTTCATGTATGTGAGCAAAAAACTTGCCGCGCCAGATTTCAAATTCTTCTTCACTTAATTGATAGGTTAATTTCTGAGAGGCTTTCCAGACACTATTGACAATGTTATATGGATCATAAACAATTTTTGTTTCTTGTTTTAAGTATAAGGAGGGTATTAAATGTTCTTTCATATAATAAAAGGAATCAACTTTAACAAAATCAATATAATGAGCTACTGAATGTGCTGCCCATGGGAAATCCTCGTAAAAGAGAACTTCTCCCCACCTTTTTGCGCGTTCCTTTTTGTTGATTCTATACTCTTCAAAGTGTTCATCATTTACTACAATTCGAAGATCCAAGTCTGAAAAAAGATCTGCATTTCCCTTTGCAATGGAACCTCCATAAAAGAACGCAAGCACATTTGGATCATTTGATAAGTCTTTAAAAATAGCTTCACTCCGTTTTTGCAATACTAACGGAAGATTTAAATCTCTTTTCTCATACTTAACTCCAAATCCCACACATAATGTCGACAACTCCTTCATTTCTTCTCTTCCTTAGGTTTTATTCAATAAAAGGCTCTTATTTCCTTTTCTGCTTCTATTACTAAAAGAAAATATCATTTACTTTATAATCAAAACGGCAATCCAGCAGTACAAGCAGGAAAAAATTAAAGCTTTTATAGAAAAAATAAGGACTCATAAAAAAGAAGCTGGAGTGAGTGAACTCCAGCTTCTTCTTTTTTATGATTTTTGTAATTCAGTTTGCACCATTGGTGTTTTTTTCATAAGAGGTACCATGGTTAAGATACCAACTGCAAAAAGAAGCGCAGCTCCTTCAAACATGAAGATTAATGAGAATGTTTCTTTGAGCCAGCCGCTGATAGACATTGTAAGTACCATTGCTCCCATAAATAAAGGATTAAGTATACCATTTACACGTCCGATGAATTTTGATTCGGTTCCTTGCAAAATTAGTGTATTGATACCAATATGAATGCATGGCATAAACAAGCCGCTAATGAATTCTGCAGTAAGAGTAAGCCAGAATTCTGTAGAAATACCCATAATGAAAAATCCTAAAGAACTTGCTCCCAACCCTAAAGACAGTAAAATTTGAGGCTTTATTTTACTTGCCATCCCTATTGTTAAGCCCCCACCAAGAATCATCCCCGTTCCGAATGCTGCCATCAGCCATTGAAGCTGTTCTTTTGGAAGTCCTAACTGCTCAGTCACTAAAAAAACAGTTAGCGGCTGTGTTAAACCTAATGCCAGACCAGCTACAGCAAAACACGCACCAAGTAAGGTTAACGTCCGTTTGCTTAACACATAACTAAAACCTTCCTTCATTTCATGCCAGATGGAAGATTTCTCTTCTTGCCTTTCAACCTCTTCATCTGGAGGCAATAAAGTTAGAATAACAGCCGATAAGATAAAAGCTACTCCCATAATACCTATTGCGGCATTTATGCCAAATTGCTGATACACATACGTACCTATGATTGGTCCAAGAATCATAAATACTGCAAACAGCGTCTGATACAAGGACATTCCCAGTTGAACCATCTCTTCTGGTACATGAATCTTAAACAGTTTCATTCCTGATGGCTGTGAAAACTGTGACAAAATAGATGAAACTAGGGTCGCAAAAAAGATGATCTTCCAGCTTCCGAACAATAAAGTCAGTAAAACAGCAAAGATGGAAACTGCACTCAGCAAGTCACACCATATCATTGTTTTTTTCGGTTTCCATCGATCAGCAAATGTACCTCCTAAAAAAGAGAATAAAAAGATCGGTGCAAATTCTGCAACAGAGATCAATGATACAGCGATTGGATTCTCATTCGTTTTCTCAATTACATACAAAAGAATGGAGTAGTTACGAACCCAAATACCAATTTGAAGAAAAAATACTGAAAATAATATAGTCCGTATAACCTTATTCTTAAAAAGCATACCCATGGTAATTTTGGGTTTTACCTGTTCCCCGCTCAAAATAATTCCCCCTAAAAACTAATTAACTATCCATTGTTATTTCCATTCTCCAAACCATTGATTCCATTTCTTTTTGATCATATCTTTCAACGGCGGTGACTCCATTCCTTTTTGCTTCTTAAACTCATTAAAACTAGCAAAACCGATAAGCAGAATGCCAGTTAAGAGCAAATACACCCACCATGGCATATTGCCCCAATACGGTCTCGTTTGAATTAAGACATTTAGGAGCAAAACGATCATGCCTGTAAAAAAATAGCTTATTTGTCTGGAGATAAAACCATAGATAATACTTATAAATGAAAGTGTACCAAGAATGATCGCATCCATTACTTGATAGCTTTGCATGGCATCAATCATTAATAGGGCTGCAATGATTCCGAGTATTGAAGATTGAACGGAGTTTGCTGTCTTTTCAGGTACTCTCCATGTTTTTCTTGTAATCACATAACTTAAGAGAATCCAAGGCAGCACGTTCAGCTCAGTTTGGATCAATACAGGGATTTCGAATTGATTGATGAAAGAATAATAGGCAAACAAGACGAAAAAGCATGATATGGTTTGCAGCACATTTTTTCCCAACGTGATTTCTGATAATCTTTTAGACTGCACATAAAAAAGGATTGCAAGTAATGAAAGTCCTGCTGTTGATAGGATTCCTTGTGAATAATTAAACCCTGCAGCCACATAAATAATTCCGAATACAGCAAACAAATCGACATTATACTTATGCGTTTTGGTGTATAGCTTGTTATAATATAGCATTCCGGCCACAGAAATAAGGAATCCAGCTATAAACCAAATGAATGCTTTTATTTCTGATTGAACCCTATAAACCAAGAACAGCTCTTCCAGATCAATCATTAAATAAATGAGAAGCACAGCCGAGGCATATTTCCAGTATCCTTTCAAAGATTGATAGAAAAGAATAAAACCGATAAGCAATCCTGCGTGAATGAATAAGTATGGCCGGTTTATTCCCCAGTTTAAAATATATTCACCCAGGAAAAACAGTGAAAATGGAACTGTATATATAATAATTCTGTCTTTCCAATGCGGCTTTAAAAGGAAATATAACCCTGCAAGTATCACACTAAATATAACTGGTCCTTCATTTGTGAGCCATTCGAAAATAAAATAATGAAAAGCTATAGCAAGCATTGTTAATCCTGCATAGAAGTGGAATCTAATTTCATATTCCTTAAACGCACGAAGCATATACATTCCATAAAGGATAGCTATACATACATATGGCAGTACTGCTTGAGATACTAAAATTGAAAAACCAATGGTTAAAAACAAGAAAAAGTGAGATACAGCTTTAACTGGATATTCACTTTTGGCATCAAAGCGTTTTAAGAACTCTCCGCTTACAAATAATACGTAAGCTATTCCTATAAAAATATAAGGCGAACTTTTATCTGTTAACGAGAACCCAAATAAGTCTGCAGTATAAAATATAGAAAAAAATAATCCGAACTGAATTCCTGAATATCCAGCTTTTACTTTAAAGTGCTGTGTGGCGAACCATAATGATACTATCAAAAGAAGTGAAGATAACAGTTTAACCCAAGTAAAGCTACCATCGAAAGAAGCAACTAAGAAATTAACAATGGCAGAAATAGTCGCAATTGAAATAAAAGCAACGGAAAGTATCTCTACATTCCTTTTCCAAATATGCAAACCAAGTAATACGATGCTTCCTAAAGTCATGGATAAAGAAAGTTTCGGCTCCTGCAAAAATGCCATACCTGTATAAAACAACGCACTAAAAATAAAAACGGAAGCCAACCACGCAGAAATTCGTTTATTTTCCCCTTTTTCAATCATCAAATGTCGAAGCGCCAAACCTGTCAGAATCAAGGATATAATACTTGCCTGTAAGGAACGTTCGGTTAAAGAGGTTATTAAAAAGCTTAAAAGTATACCCCCTCCCCCAACGAACAGACTGGACCTGTGCAGCGGTTTAAGACATTGCCCGATTCCATAAGACAAAGCGGCAGATATCCCAATTGCTAAGCCCAAATATTCTCTATAGGAGATCCCCATTAAGTGATACATTTCCATAAATGTACAGACTAAATAAAAAGGTGCCAAGTATTTAAAAAACGAAAATAAAGTCAGATAACATAAATAAATAAAATTACCAGCAAGAACTAAGTAACCTAATAAAAGCCAAACGCTTCCCTCTCCTGCAGATAATAAAACTCCGTTAACTGTAATAAATAAGAAGGCCAATACAGAAATTGCTCCATTTGCCAATTGATAATAAGTATTCAAGCGTTTATCTGAAAACTTCCCAATGATTAATAAAACAATTGGAATCATGACAACTAACAATAAACTGTAATCTGTCAAAACAGAATGCTGTACGAGCTGGAATAATCCATACGTAATGAATCCAATAAATAATAGCTCGTATTCTTTTCTCTGATTAACCATCCTCATAGCCAAATAAAGAATGGCTGTCAGGATAATATTGAAGCTTTGATAAAACTGATTATCAAATAAAACAAGGATTAAAACAGTTGATAGAATCAGGTTTGCTTGGATAAAGACGGGTAAGGTTTTAAGAAATATATTTTGCTGTTTTGATCGATTTACCTGATAAAGAGCAATATATCCGGCATTCCCAAATGCGTAAGCAAAATAAAAAGCATGCTTTGTTAAACCGACAGCTAATAATACATAGGCATACCCTATTGAACCGGCTATAAAAGTAAACCAGCTAAACAGCTTTGACTGAAAATAGAGGCCAAACCAAAAATAGACCGCAACACACAGAACGGTTGAAAGTACCCCCAGAACATATCTTCCTTCCCCATAAAAACTGAGCCAGCTGCCGAATAATTCGAAATACCCAGCAGACAGAATGGTTATAGGGATGAATAACGCAAATAAAACAAAAAATGTAAAAGCTGTTTTTCTTATCTTCAGCACTTTTTCAGAAAGTGCTCCCAATCCTCCGAACAAAATAGCGATTCCGCCAACAAGCATCGTTTTAGTAAGTGAACTGAATACTTCCCAATTACTTGTTGCAAGTGTTAAACCCCCTAATAAAAGAAGGATGACTCCAGCCGCCATTAATGATGTAATGTTCCGTTCTCTTTTCTGTTCAGGTGTTAATTCAATTTTAGGCTTCGGCTGAGCTAAAGATTTTATTTGTTTTGGCTGGATTATTTCTTGTTTTACTGGTTCAGCTTTTATCAA
Organism: Fictibacillus nanhaiensis; assembly: GCF_023715445.1. Taxonomy (GTDB): domain Bacteria; phylum Bacillota; class Bacilli; order Bacillales; family Fictibacillaceae; genus Fictibacillus; species Fictibacillus nanhaiensis_D. Next base: position 210,635 of record NZ_JAMBOD010000001.1, on the reverse strand, counting down.
TGTTTTCTTTACTTTCCGATCATCTACATATCTGTGATACCCTTCGATTACTGTCAGGTAGTCTTTTTCTTTTAAATACCCGCCTTTTTTCAGCTCATTTAAGTCCCTTACAAATCTGAGCTCATCCATTATGTATCCCCCCTATTAACACCTCTGTTGAATGTATGTATGAAAAAGAAAAGAGATAACACCGGTTATCTCCTCTGAATTATCAATCGCGATAGTAATAATTTTACAGTAATTGAAAAATGGTGTCACTATATACTATTTTAATTTCCTGTAATGATTTTGAATTTATGAGGTTTTGTGAATACTGTTAGGGTTTAGTTACAGAAATAGGAGGCGAATAAATGGAGCGGATTTATTCAATAGACTTTATCAAGTTTTTTGCCATACTTGCTGTGGTCGTTTTACATATATTTCCGTTAGATGGTTTTACTGGCTATTTTATTATTGATAATATTGCCAGGTTCGCTGTACCCTTTTTCTTTGCTGCTTCGGGTTATTTTTTTGCACAAAAAATGATACAAAAGAATGCCTCGTTTATCTATCTAAAAAGCTATGTAATTAAGTTGATGAAGATCTATTTTGTTTGGCTGATCTTTTATACGATTTATGATGTTCTTTTTGTTTTTCTTAAGGGAAATGAGGTTCAGGAAAGTCTAATTAAATACTTTGATAAATTTACGTTATTAAACTTATTATATTACGGCAAAGGAACTAGCGGCTATCAGCTATGGTTCTTAACCGCATTAATATGGAGCACTGTCATCATTTATGTATTCTTTAGAATGAAAAAAATAAATCTGCTATTCGCCATAAGCATCGTCCTAAACTTACTCGGTCTTTTAGGTCAGGCATATACAATGTTCTTCGACTTACCAGTAAGTACTACACGTGATGCTCTCTTCTTTGGTTTGTTTTATACAACATTAGGAGTAAGCTTTGCTGTTAACAAGCATTTTAATAAACTAAGAAAAATAAGCGGTATAACCTATCTCGGTTTAGCGATTATCTGTTCCTTAATTCAAGTAATGGAAGGATATCTCTTAGACAAAGTTTTGGACGGCAGTCATGGTGAATACTTTTTCTCAACGATTCTGGTTACTGCTTTTCTATTCTTCTTTGCCCTGAATAATAAAAAGATCGGCAAAGGATTGTGGATTACAAAAGTGGGCGGGAACGCGCTTGGCATCTATATTATCCATGTGTTTTTCTTGGACCTGATTAATAACGCACTAAAATATTTAGATGTAAAACAGCTGCTAACTGAGAATTTCATCTGGAATGTTTTTTATACTATTTTTATTTTCATTATTTCGTATTATACTTATCATTTTCTTCAACAAATGAAATCGGAAATAAAGGAATGACCAGTAAAGCATAAGTTGACTTCATAACTCTCACCTCTTCCCCTTCCCGACATATTCTGTATTACATTACGAAAGGGCTAAATACCCATTTCACAGGGGAGGTATTTAAATGGGCGTTGAACTTACAGCGCTGCATTGGATTTATGTAGTTTTTATTGGTGTAATTATAGGTTTTATGGTTAAGAGACGGGATACAACACTGATCTGCATCGTTGGTATCTTTTTAATTGCAATCACTGCTACCGGCTCTTTAAGCGGTTCCATAAGCAGTATATTTAATAGTTTCATTTATGCCATTACCGAGCTTCTCCCTACTATCCTCGTAATATCCATTATTGTTGCCATGAGCAGAACGTTAACTACAACAGGCATTAATGACGTAATGATCTCACCATTTTCAAAGCTTATTCGAACGCCAGCCCTTGCTTATTGGACGATTGGAATATTGATGATGGTGATTTCCTGGTTTTTCTGGCCGTCTCCTGCTGTTGCCTTAATGGGTGCTGTTCTGCTTCCTGTCGCCATCCGCGTAGGTTTGCCGGCACTTGGTGTTGCAATGGCTATGAACCTATTTGGTCATGGTATTGCGTTATCTGGTGACTTTATTATTCAAGCCGCACCTAAATTAACAGCTGATGCAGCAGGACTTCCGGTTAGTGAAGTAATCAGTGCCAGCATTCCGCTTGTTTTTGTGATGGGGTTAGTAACGACAGTAGCAGCTTTCTATTTTTTAAGAAGAGATTTAAAATCTGGTAAGCTTACTGCTTCAACGGGAGTAACAGATGAGTCAGTAAAAGAATCGCCTTCTGAACACAAAGTGAATCTTCTTACAAACAGTCAAAAGCGATTCTTTGCTCTATTGATCCCTATTATGTTTGCACTGGATGTTGCGGCAATGTCTATTCTGAAGCTTCAGGGCGGAGATGCAACTGCATTAATTGGTGGTACTTCTGTATTTATACTTTTACTGATCACAATGGTCAGCCATAAAAATAAAGGGCTTGAAAAAACAACTTCTTATATGATTGATGGCTTTCAGTTTGGATTCAAAGTTTTTGGTCCTGTCATACCGATTGCCGCATTCTTTTATTTAGGTGATTCTGGCTTTACCAAAATTATTGGTGAGTTCTTGCCAAAGACATCACATGGTATAGTAAATGATTTAGGCTTGGCTTTGGCTTCAGTCGTTCCTTTAAGCAAAGAGATTGGAGCTGTTACTTTAACAGCTGTGGGTGCGATTACTGGTCTTGATGGCTCAGGATTCTCAGGAATTTCACTGGCTGGTTCTGTTGCAAATATCTTTGGTACGGCAATCGGTGCGGGAGCGGCTACTCTTACAGCGTTAGGTCAGATTGCTGCAATTTGGGTTGGTGGAGGAACTTTGGTGCCATGGGCATTAATTCCTGCGGCTGCAATTTGCGGTGTAGATCCCTTTGAGCTAGCAAGAAGAAACTTAAAGCCCGTGACTATCGGTTTAGTTGTTACAACCATTGTAGCCATCTTTTTAATTTGATAAGAAGAGGAGTGCAGTTAATCTCTGCACTCCTTCTTTGTATAATCATGTATATTTCATTAATTCCTTGCGGGCAAATTCAAAGAAATTCAGTGTATCTTCCTTTGTTTGAAAACCTGCTTGTGCAGTTTTGTCATTTCCTCCACCTTTTCCATCAAAAGTTCCCAAGTTTTCTTTCAAAAACTTACCGCATGAAACGGTTTTTGTTCCGTTATGAACCACAATTGTCTTATTTTCCAAAGCTGAAGCAAATAAAATAAACAAATTATGTTCATGTGCCATCTTAATAGCGAGATCTTTTAATTCATCAAACGGCTTGTCCTCAAAGACATAAGAAAGAAAATCATCTTCTTTCTTTAAAAGAAGATCTTTTGCAAGGAAAGAGTAATTTTCTTCCCTCATCTTTACTAATTCCGTTTCAAGCTTTTTCTTTTCCTCTTCCCATTTTTCAAGACGATCCAGGACTTGGCTTCGTCCAGTGTTAAATTTTGCAGAAATTTTGCCTAAAATTTGCTGGCTTTCATTAATATGCTGAAGGGCACGAGTTCCGCATTTGAAATACAGCCTTACAATACCTTTTTGCTTTTCGGTTTTAAATAATTTAATAATTCCAATCTCACCGGTTCTTGAAACATGAGTACCACCGCAAGCATTATATTCAATACCTTCAATCTCCACGATTCTAATATCCTCTGTTACCTTTGGCATTTTAAGCAGAGGAAGCTCTTTTACTTCTTCTTTGGTTACAAAAAAGGTATGTATGTTTCTGTTATTATAGATTTCTTCGTTTACCGTTTGTTCAATGTTGTTCAATTGCATTTGACTAAGTTCAGGAATCTCAAGATCAATGGTTACATAATCCTGGCCAAGATGAAAGCTCACTGTCTTAGCATCGAATAATGAATAACATACCGCTGACAATAAATGTTGTCCGCTGTGATGCTGCATGTGATCGAATCTTCTTTTCCAGTTTAATGTACAGGAAGCTTTTGAAGTTTCGGGAAGCCTCTCAATCTTATGCACAACTACTCCATCTTCAGTAAAGACATCCAAAACATCAATTCCGTTTATCGTTCCCCTGTCATTAGGCTGTCCACCGCCCGTTGGATAGAAAGCAGTCTTCTCTAAAATGACATAATATTGCTTTTCCTTAATAAACGAATCCTTTATTTTCGTTTCCCATTCCTTTGTATAGGGTGAAGTATAGTATATTTTTTCTGTCATGAATAACCCATCCTCTTCTAAGTCTCTATAATCAGTGTAAACCATCTGGATTAGAAAATAAAAAAAGAGATAACAAATCGTTATCCCTTTTTATGAGTATCCGCTATAACTCTTACTGTTTCATGCCTGTAAAAATGTGAATGGCGTCTCTTAAAAATTCTGCTGTTCCGGGCTGTTCTTTATCATAATAAGCCGTAAATCTTTTATCATCTACATACATTTGTGCAAGCCCTGCATGTGCCTCCTTGCTGTATTCACTCCAGTAATAGGTCAGCCATTGTTTATGCAGATCAGCTGCTTTTTGAGCGAGATCGCTTGATGGGTCACCTGTTTTGTACGCTTCTGCAAGAACAGAATGTAATTCTTCCGCAAGTCTTGTTACTTCATCATGTTGTTCCTGAGTCATATTTAAAACTTTCTGGTTAGAATTGTTTATGGCGTTATCCCCATATTTTTTACGGATTTCTTTGCCGTATTTTTGCTCATTATCTTCCACCATTTTTTGCTTGAAACCTTCAAATTTCTCTTTATCAGTCATCGTAATTCTCCCTTCGTTAGAAGCAATCGTCATTTCCACATTGGCGATTAACCTGTCTAACTGTGATCGTTTGTCGAGGAGCTGTTCACGGTGTTCGCTTAGAGCTTTTGCAGCATTAAAAGAAGGAGAGTTTACTAAATCTTTTATTTTGTCTAAATGGAGCCCTAGTTCTTTGTAAAATAAGATCTGCTGAAGTTTATCGACTTCTGCCTGTCCATAGATGCGATATCCGGATGAGTTGATTCTTGCCGGCTTAAGAATTCCAATCTCATCATAATAACGCAATGTTCTGGTACTGACTCCAGCCAGCATGCCCAGCTTTTGTACGGTATATTCCATGTGATCACCTCCTGACAATTTCACTCTACACCTTTACGCTGCGTAAAGGTCAATAGTTATTTGTATTAAAAATTAAAAAACACTTTGATCTTCTCAAAGTGTTTTAGTTATCAGTCTTTATTTTGTATTTAATTTTGGTTCGTAAACAAGCATTGAAGAGTTGTCATCATCCGGTATAGCATATAATTGTAATGCTTGATCTGTATTTTCTACATATACAGGATTACGTGTAACGGTATGTCCCTGGGTTGAAAAAAGTGAAATTGGGAGTTCGTGTTCAATTTTCATTGTTTTCTTATTTAATAAAGCTAGTCCGCCTAATTCATATTTTGCTGATTCGGTTCCAGGCTGCGGAAGTTCTGTGATTCCGCTGCAAGTCATATTCTCTTTCCCTGCATCTTCGCAATCCTGATAATCGATGAAGTGACTTGGATTCTTGGTTTTGCTTACTACTTTCCCTTTTTGGTCAAACTCGTAAAATGTTCTTGAACCCCAGCTAACAGCCTTGAGGTTTCCTTTATTACCGTCCCGTAAAATTCCACCGATATGATCATCCGTTCTAAACATTTCCTGCGATTTCATCGTTTCAGGATCCACTTTATAAATGATGGATTCACTGTCTGGTCGATATTCGGCAACGGATACCCAAATAGACTCTCCATCGAAAGCAATGCCTCCAGGATGGTACATATTCCCTTCCCCAAGTTCAATATCTTTTAAAAGCTTCCCTTCATGATTGAAAACGAAAAGGTGGCCGACTCCTTTCCCTGGAGTTCGGTCATAACCGTCACGAGGCTGCTCATATTTTACAGGTTTTTCAATGATTTCGACAGAAGACATGTAGAATAAATCTCCTATTTTTGTCATGCCTTGTGGATGGTAGGTGTTAAACTCTAAATCAATCTTTTCCTTCTCTTCCCAAGCTGTATTACGGGAAAGCTGCTTAAATTTTTCTTCAAATTGTTTTCCGTCTGAACTTGATTGTAGAACATCTGGATTTGCAAATGCTGTGGTAACTGATCCAATAGTAGCAGCAGCGGCTAGTGTAAGCATTATTTTTTTCATTAATATCCTCCTCAGATTCTTAAAGCCTCTTGATGTATCTTCTTTACCTTACTAAACTGTTATTAAGCCAAAGTAAAAGGACCTTTGTAATTATGTAAAAAAACAATTACATATTCCGTATACGATTTAATTTGGAAAATAAAAACCACCCGTGAGAACGGGTGGTTTTCTCTGCGGCTGGAAGCCTTTGTTACTGGCCATGCCCTAAAGGGCTTCTGAAGGGTTCGCCAGGTGCACTACTTCTACGGGCCAGACCTCAAAGGCCTCCTGGTTACTTCCGTTGTTTTTTCTTTACCTCTTCGCCTGTGAATGGATCAATATATTCCATCATGCTTATTTGTTCTGCGACTACATCATCTTGAATTTGATTTCGAATATATTCTTCTATCACTTTTTTGTTTCTGCCTACTGTATCTACATAAAAACCGGTACACCAAAATTTTCGGTTCCCATATCGATATTTTAGGTTGGCATGACGATCAAATATCATTAAACTACTTTTTCCTTTTAGATATCCTACGAATGCAGACACACTTAGTTTCGGTGGAATGCTGACTAACATATGTACATGATCCCGACAAGCTGTTGCTTCAATGATTTCTACACCTTTTCTCTCACACAGTGTCCGTAAAATTTCTCCTATGTCTTTCTTGATCTTTCCATATATCACTTGCCTTCTATACTTTGGTGCGAATACGATGTGATACTTACAATTCCATTTTGTGTGTGCTAAACTATTTATGTCTTTTGACAATGAAAACTCCTCCGATGCTGGAATATTGGTTGGCGAACCAAAATTATTTTAGCATCTCGGAAGAGTTTTTTTTAATACCTCGCTGTAAGCTTTTTGGAACCCTAGGCCGAGCCTAGGGTTTTCAATTTTATAAATAAAAAAACCATTGTAATTTCTACAATGGTTTACCAAAACAGATTTGTAATTAGGACATTTTAAACCTTTTTTTAGTTTTTACTGAAGCTATAATGGCAATTAGCATTCCTCCCGCCGTATCTGCGATCAAATCGATCATCGTATCAAAATTGCCTCCGCCCTGTAACGTCATGGATAAGAATTGATCCATACTGAACTCATAGATTTCCCAGACCACTCCTCCAAAAACCGAAAACGAGAGAACGAAAAGAAATACAAGCCAGTATGAAATATCCCTTCTTGCATGCTGATGCGTCATACGTTCAAAAAGAGCGATTCCCACAAACGCCAATAAAGCTCCGCTTAAAAGATGTAAAAAGGTATCCCACCAGCCAAGGTGATAAAAACCTAAGATCGAACCTAAATACTGTGAGGCTAAAAGAAAAGCAAAATAAGAAAGCATAATTGGCATATTAAATTTGATCTTTGTAAAAAGAATTAAACATAATGGCACGAGTCCACAAAAGATTCCACCGAAAGCTACCTGATAACTATGTGTTTCGCCTTTTGTGAAATAATAAAAACAAAGGTAAGCCATAAAAACGGTATATGCGATACTTAAAATCAGAAGGAACTTTCGTTTCATAGTATGGTCACCTCAACGTTTAAAAACAAAATATTTTTGCCCTGTATAATTAGCTGCCGTATATAAACAAGAACCTAATAGTACAGATACTTCTTTATTAGTAAGAACTTCAAGACTTATATGATGAAATGCAGCGGTTATGATTTGATCACTTAGGCTATAAGCTCCCATATAAGAAATCAGAATAACTGATAAAAAGCGGATACTGCTGCCTCCGACCGAAGCCTTACTTTGAAATGTGAAATTCCGATTCAAAATATAACTAACTGCAGCACCTACCACATTGCCTATAAATGTTGCTGGCCAATAGCCTGTATGAAATCCGTTCATTAGTATAAAAATGACTGAAAGCCCAATACACGTATTGATGACTCCAACTATAATGAATTTGAAAAAAGGATTAGTTGGTTTCAGGAAGTTTTCGAAGGTTGAGATTATATGATTCATCTTTTGCTCTCTGCGTATTTTTTAATTGAAGAGTTTTTGGAAAATTATTCGAGTCTGTTTCAACGATGTATTTAGGACGCCGCTTGGATTCTTTGTAGATTTTTCCGATATATTCACCAATTAAACCGATGCCAATAAGCTGAAGTCCTCCGATTAGCCAAATGGATGTAATAAGTGATGTCCACCCAGTCTCGGTATTTCCGATAAACTTTAAGGCTAAAAAATACACACCAAACAATAAGCTTACAAAAAAAGAAATCAGCCCTGTCAGGAGCACAAAACGGATAGGAGTTACAGAAAAAGAAGTGATGCCGTCAAAGGCAAAATACAGCATCTTTTTAAGCGGGTACTTTGTTTCTCCAGCTAATCTTTCCTTCCGGTCATAAAAGACAGAGGATGTTTTAAATCCGATAAGAGGAACGATCCCTCTTAAAAACATATTCACTTCATCAAACTTTTCCAACTCCATTAAAGCCCTCTTACTCATCAAACGAAAATCTGCATGATTATAAACCAGATTTACGCCCATTTTGTTCATGAACTTATAATAGTATTCCGCTGTATTCCGTTTAAAAAATGTATCGCAGTCCCTTTTTTTTCTAACGCCATAGACAATGTCACAGCCTTTATTGAACTGTTCAATAAATTGAGGTATTACAGTAATATCATCTTGTAGATCAGCATCAATCGATAAAACACAGTCAGAAGTTTCTTTTGCTGAAAATAGTCCGGCAAGCAAAGCGTTTTGATGACCGACATTGCCAGAAAGCTTTAAACCTCTTACATTTTCATTTCTTAAACTTTCTTTATGAATAATGGTCCATGTTTGATCCCTGCTGCCATCATCAACAAATAATAGCTTGCTTTCATCCGAAATAAGTTCTTCTGATATCATTCTTTTCAGCAGAACATGCAATGTATCGATCGTAATTGGCAATACTTCTTCTTCGTTGTAGCACGGAACAACAATTGTTAAAACGGGCTGTTTCATGTAAGTACCTCCTGGCTGTTTACATTGCTTTGTATAAATAGATTTTCCATGCGGATGTACCGGATTCAAAAACGTTTTCTAACTGCAATTTTATTTCAGATGCATTTTCTATAGGCAGAGCCGAAAAAATATATTCTCCGCCAAGCTGTTTAAATGGTTCCATATTTAACTCCAGATTATTTAACGTTTTCTTGGAATTCTTTTTAAACATATAATGCTTGCCTAGCTGGTCTGTAAAAATATAACAGCGTCCTCCCCACTCATCATAGTAGGTGCGCAGCCGTTTGTTCTTTGCTAATTCTTTATCCATTATTTCCCGAAAGGCGTATTTGTATGTTAATGGATAGAAATTATTGTAAGTATCTAGCGTGTAAAATCCATTATATTGGGCGATAGCGGGATGTATCCCAATGCTTGCAACCCGATAGCTGCTTAAGGGACGATCAATATGTTGTTTTATATTCTCAAAAAGTTCTTCAGCATAGAATTCTTTCACTGTTGGCTTTTTCCGATAGATAATCTCGTCATTAAACAAAAACAACAATATAATTTGGCTGAGTAGAAAGTATGGAACGGTATTTTTTAGTGTTTTATTATCGTCCCAGATAATTTTAAGACCCAAAGCAAAGCCCATATAAATCACTAAAGGACGTAAGAAGTGAAATCTCGCAAAATTAAAGGTATCCATAAAATGAAATCTTTCAGTTAATGGAAGCCAGCCTTTATAAAACCAAAATGCATACCAAGCGGATAAACCGAAATTAAGCGCAAATAAAAAAACAAATACTTTCTCCTGCTTCCAAAGTCTTTTACAAATGACTACGATTAAAGCAAGAATGGTAACCAGCAGAATAAACAAACCATGTACAGTCATGACATGAGTATGGCCGAGGACAAAGTTTTTAAATGTAAGCCTGGTTACCCACCAGAATGGCAGTCTTGCGTGAAAATATTCATCTCTTGTATTTGGTTCTTCGTCAAAGATAAATGAATAGACTAAACGATATTCAACGATAAGAAATATAGATGTCATAATTGCGATTGAAAGAAAGAAACGCCAATTCCATCCTTTACCTCGAATAACATCTGTAAGCCAAAAAACACCTATTGCAAATAAAAAGAAGAAAAAACCTAAAACAAAACTTGAGTAAAGTGGCAACAGAGCAAGAACAAGATAATTCTTCCAACCTCTTTCGCCTTTCCGAATATTCAAGAATGCCCATAATGCTAAAGGCATCCCAAGAGTGCTGAGCATCCCTGATGGCCAAAAAGGGGTCAGTGCAAATGCGAGCGCAGTTCCAATGGTAATCAGAACATATTTTTTGTCGCTTAAGAAATGTTTTTTTAACAACAAATACATACCTAAAAATGCAAAAAGCCGTGTTATAGTCTGGCTTAACGCATAAGCAGTCATTGTAGGAAAAATAGAGTGAAGCCAGACAATACCGCTAAATTCTGTTCCAAGTGCGTTCCTGGGAAGTCCGTTAATTATCTGAGGAATGGTAGAGTTCACCCCGCCAAACAATTGTCCGCTTTCTTTAAGAACTTTATACCAAGCGAGATTCGAGTCCAGGTTATCATGAACCCGGATATGTGCGTTTTCCCCAAAAATAAACAAAGGAGATAAATATAGAAGGATAATTAAGAATGCAATATATATCAGTTTTTGTTCACTAACAGCAAAACTTTTAAAAGACAATACGAACACCCCATCATTCAAATAGAGTCGTTAATAAGGGTTAACATAAAAAAATTAATGTATACCCTTTACATGGCCAATAAAAAAAGACACTTTAAAAGTGCCTGGAAAATTAAGGGTTATTCATTTTTTATTCCGCCGTTATTCCAAAAAGCCTGAATGGCTTGCCTTAAAAGTAAAGCATTGTCCTCTGCTCTAGTCGGTATAGCTACTGCCCAGCCAGCCGTTTCAGAAGCTGCATTCAACTTTAACTTTTCCTTCGATTGTAATGGAGAATAAAACTCAATGTGAAAACGATAAAAGCTTTCAACATTTTCAGAGTTGCTTGGCCTGCCATGAATACCCATCATATATGGGAATGTCCTGTTAAATAAATGATCCATACCTCCGATTACTTCTTGGAGAATATCACCTAAAGCTGTTTTCTCTTCTTCGGTAAAATCAGTTAAAGCCGTTTTATTCTCTTTACTTACTACAAATAGACCAAAAGGAGTATCAGTAAAAAACGGAATAAATGCAATAAAATAATCATTTTCTAATATTACCCTTTGACCAAATCGTTTCTCTTCATTAATCATGTCATCAAACATATTTCGTCCTGTTTTTAGAAAATAACTTTTACAGTTATCTAATTCAACCCTTACTTTTTGAGGAATAAAAGGATAAGCATAAATCTGCCCATGAGGATGAGTAATTGTAACACCGACTTCTTCCCCTCTGTTCTCAAAAATCATTACATATTTGTGATTCAGATCTTTATCTAGTTTATCAAACGTTTTTGTCCAAAGATCTATCACTCGTTTCATTTGTGTTCTTGTAAGGTCAGGAATTGTAGCATGATGATCTGGAGCGTACAGAATGACCTCACACCTGCCTAAAGCTTCTCTTGTTTTATACAAGCCTCCACCTACCTCTTCTGGTTCCGGAGGTTCAGCTCTAAGCACAGGATAATCATTGTGGAAAACATGAACATCATATTGATCGGGTACTTTCCCTGATCCTGGACAGAAAGGACAATCATCTTTAGGTAAATAAGGCCTGAATTGTCTTTTTGCGGATACCATTACCCAGCTATCCAAAAGCGGATTGTAACGTAGTTCAGCCAACTGGATCCCCCCTCAAGGATTTTTTCTTAGGTGTTTGTACGAATAAACGGTATCCATGATCAGCTTGATTTATTTATTGAAAATTGGTCTCTAAATCATTTTATTAAAAGTACTTCAAGAACATGAATGATTTCCTTTACTTAGCTTTTATTTGGTTTTACTAGGTATTTGCACACTTTTTTTCATATTTAATACAATTAAAATTGTATGATAAAGAATATAGTTTTATAAAAATCTGCATGAGATTTACGATCCCATGCCTTTTTGGAGGAACCTATATGAAACAGCATTTTAATCCAAAGGTTATCATTCTTTTATTTGCTGTGGCAGCGTTGATATTCAGTAACCATTTATTAAAGACAAGCGGAACAATTTCGGTGATTATGTTTTTAAGCGGCTTCGTTCTAATCTTTTTGGGAACATGGAAACTGCTTTATCCATCTAAAACAAATAAAAGCTGGCAAAATCGTTTACTCCTACTTTTTCTGGGGCTGTTCATTGTGTTTCTTTCGATGTGGCTGCCAGGTCTATTATGGCTTTTTTAATTTATGTCTTTAATAAAAGCGATTAAACGGTTGGCTTCTTTAAATCCTACAGAAGTGTGGAAATAATAACTAGAGTCATTGTCTAGTTCAATGTCGGAGCCAATTTGAGTGCACCCTTTTTCTTTAAGCCACCTTTCGCCTTCTTTTAGTAGTTTTTGTGAAATACCCATCCTTCTAAAATCGGGAGAAACATATATACCTTCCACAAAGCCTGTTGGACTTGATTCTGCACCTTCAACATAATCGCTTCTGATTGAAATATGGATAAAGGCTTTTGGTTCATCGTGTACTAAGTAAAGGAATAACTTATTTTTGGCTGAATATATAAGTTCTGAAAACTCCCTTTTTAACTCGTTAAAATCATTTTTGGGCCATAAGTCTATACCCATTTTAGTTAATGGATCAAGATACAGTTCTTTTGCTTCAACTATTGATACCATACATACCCCTCTTATCTTTTATTTTCTCTCTTTACATTCGACAAAAAGAATAAAATCCTTCTCCTAAAAATAATATGAATCTTCAAAGTTTCTTTTTTCATTTCTTTCCTTTATAGTCTAATTAATTCATAGGCTTAATTCTGGAAAAGAGGGAAATACATGCGATATGGACTTAAGATTTTCTTTTTTGTAATGGGTTTATGCATTTTCAGTTATGGAATTGCTATGGCTATCCAGGTAAAGGATTTAGGCGTTAGCCCATGGGATGTTTTAAATATTGGATTACATGAAAAGTTCAATTTTACGATTGGAACTTGGAACATTATCGTAGGATTCGTTTTAATATCTGTAACAATAAATATAAATAAGAAATACATAAACATAGGTACTTTTTTGAATGCTGTTTTAGTTGGAGTGCTGGTGGATATTTTTTTATTCTTTCAATTGCTGCCGAGTTCTTCAGGCCTTCCATTTGATGTGTTCCTGTTATTTATGGGAATCGTTTTGATGGGTATTGGTGGTGGAATGTATTCTGCAGCTGGAATAGGTGCAGGACCAAGGGATGGATTTATGCTGTCCATTTCTGAAAAAACGGGAATTTCTATCAGCAAAGTCAGAATTATAATGGAATGCTTTGTGTTGTTAATAGGTTTATTAATTGGAGGACCTGTTTTCTTATTTACTTTTATTTACACTTTCATTCAAAGTCCAATTTTCCAGGCGTCCTTTCATTGGTGTTCGAGAATGCTTGATCACATGATAGAATCTTTTTATGAGAAAAAGAAAGCAGCTAGTTGAAGGTTTTCAGCTAACAGTTTGGTTCTATATTGTGCTACAATATAGTAAGCAAGCCTAAAAAAAATAGTAACAAAAGAAGGTTTTGTTGTGAAATTTATGCAGGATCATCAAAATAATCGCATTCTTCAAATGTCGGCTGCACTTTTTTTCGCATTCATTGGAGGTTGCATTTTTTCCATCTTCCACGTTCCCATTCCTTGGTTATTAGGTTCGATGTCAGGAGTATTAATTGCTTCTCATTTTACAATGATTCAATTGTACTGGCCGATATCAATCAGAAATACCGCATTAATTATTGTCGGTTATTCAATCGGGCTATCTTTTACAAAAGATACGCTTATAACCATGACATTACACCTGCCATCCATGGCATTTATGACCATACTCCTTTTAATGATCTGTACAGCAATGGCTTTTATCATTTCCCGTCTTACAAAAATTAATTTTCCTACTGCTTTGACTAGCAGCATTCCTGGTGGGTTGTCTCAAATTATTACGTTTGCTGAAGAAACGAAGGGTATTGATATTACCACTGTTACTTTTTTTCAAGTTATCAGGGTAATCATGATCATCTTTTTCGTTCCATTTCTTCTTTTTAGTCCCTTGTTCTCCAGGGCTGGATTAGAAAATTCCCCTTTTATTATCAGCAGTACTGCACAACAATCTTTTTTCCCTCAAATTATTTTATTTGCTATATTTTCCGTCCTAGTGGCTTTTATAGGAAAAAAGATAAAATTGCCAACTGCCTATCTATTAGGACCGATTCTAGGTATAGCGATACTAAACATCTATGGTATTCCAGGACCTCCGCTACCTTCTGTTGTTCTTGATATCTCTCAATTTATGATCGGAGGATATATCGGTTTACTATTAAAACCAGAAAAAATAAAACATAAAGCCAGAATCATTCCTGTTGCTTTATTCAGCAGTATACTGCTCGTTTGTATTTCTCTTGGATTAAGCTTTGTGCTTGTTTGGCAGTTTCACTTTTCTTCAATAACAAGTTTTCTAAGTCTTGCTCCTGGTGGTGCAGATCAAATGGGTATAATAGGTCATGAGTTAGATGCTGATGTTTCCATGATTACCGGGTATCAATTATTTAGAATTCTATTTATCTTTTTTGCTGTACCCCCCCTATTAAAATTAATATTGGGAATCAGTATGAAGAAAAAAGAGTTAAAAAACAAGTGATAGTTCACAGTATTAAACACTCAAAAATCCCCCATGCTTACATATTGCATGGGGGATTTTTATAAATTACTTTCTGATTCTCACAACTTGTCCTCGATTTGTATATAACATCTCTTCAACAGCTATTTTTATTAAAGATTGTGGTGATCCGCCCCCAGTAAATATGTATGTCTGTTCTGCTACTTTTGGATCTACTAAAAAAACAGATTTAAATCCAAATGAAGGTACTCCGCCGACTGGAAATCCAGTTCGTTCTAAAATCTCTAATGGGTTTGCAAGTCTAGGCCGTGTTGTATTTAAAGCTTTTTTCTTATGTTCATTTTTTATTGTATTCCCCGGACTCAAATGGTTGCTATCACATTAATTTTTCTTAAGATTAACTTGTTTCCAAATGTCAGCCAGTTGATCACCTATTTTGTTGATTATGTCGTTAGTTGTGAAGTAGTGCATATGAGATAAAGGTGTCCAGCTGGTGATGATATTTCCGCAATTAAGTTCAATATCACATGAAACTGCTTTGTCATATGCATGATTGAGAGGTTTAAGAGGATAACCGAAAACATCATCCTTGTCATACATATTTACCCATTTTCCATCCTTTAGACCCGGATAATATCTTTCTAGGTTAGGTGAGGGTACATGTATGGGAACATCAAAATCAGCATATCTAAGGCTCCAGAGTGCAAGAGGACTTCCTAATGAATAAAATCCTGCAAGCGTGTCTCCATTTTCAAGTGGTGTTTCAGCAATATTCTGTTTGACTGTTTCAGGAATTCTGTCAGGTATGTATTGTAGATCATAAAAATAATTGCTTGTAATGACAGATCCTAAACTATGGGCAACAACAAATAAAGGTGCATCTGAACCAGCTTTTTCACCCAGTTTTTTAAGTCCTTTTGCGTATACTTCATGAACTTTTATATAATTCGGATTTTGGTAGGCTGAAGGCTGATACGCTATGGCGTCACCAAAAAAATGAATAACAAAATGCCGGAGCTTTGCAAAATCTAATTCTGCTGCAAAAGAGAGCTTTTTCCACATCTCATTTTCACTTTCGTTAAACACACTTCCCCAATAAATTGGCTGAATGATAATTTCTGTCTCTGGAACTGGTAAATATGGTTTGAGATTTTGAGAAAAGCGCTTTACCAGTTCTTCTGAAAAAATATCAGAGAAATCTTCCTGTTGGTTTCCTATGCCATGCAATACTGCTACAGCCATTTTTTTTCTCAAGTTGATCACATCCCTTTTCTAATTTTTAGTAAATATGCTTCAGAAAGTATAGGTTACGCAAGAACATCACTATAGGCAGATTGTTAGGATATCTTATATGGCAAACAAAGGACTTTATAGGTGCTCAAGATGACATTTGGGATGCACAATGGGATATGGCTCTTACTTTATTAGGTACTATTATTGCTCTTGTTTTATTATACAGATGGCATTACCGATTTATTAAAGACTTAAAAGATAAAGACTGGTCTTAAATAATTCTCATTCTTTTTATATTTGGTAAAGATGTCACAAATCCTCTTAAAAAGACCCTTCCCTCTTTCTATAAATTTTAGGCTTTTGTTTAATAATAGAACGAGGTGAAAATATGAAAAAATTACTTTCAGTTTTTAGTACGTTTTTTGCAGGCTTCTTGCTTTATTCAGCATGGGCGGGATATATAGAGGAAGAGTTCAAAATTACAGAATACAAGGGTTATATTGTAAATAAATTTCAGTCTGAACAGGTGTCAGACATGGGCACAGTCTACATTACGAATCAAAATTATCAGATTGTATTCTCTACGGGCCAGTCTCTGGCAGTACCCTTGTCTATCTATCAAAAAGTGAATAAAGGAGAATATAAGGTTTTGCTTGAACAAAATAATCATATTACTGTTTCAAAATAAAAAGCACACTCGATTAACAATAGGAGTGTGCTTTATTCTTTAATATCTAACATCAGATACAGGAAAAAAGGGAAAGTTTATTGCAAAGAGATAAGCTAAACTTATTGATAATATAAAATAACCAATAAATAGAAGGTCATAATGTGAAAACCCTACCTGATAATAAAAAGTTCTTTCATTCGATGAATTAAATCTTTTGGATTCCATGGCGACTGCAATTCGAAAAGCTCTTCTTATACTTTGTGAAAGTAAAGGAATCGGCAGAGATTTAATACTTTTTAGTAAGCTGTTCATCCCCTTTTGTGTCTGAACTCCTCTTACTTTATGTGCATCACGAATTGTTTGTAATTCCTCAATCATAATTGGAATCAGCCGAATTGCAGCCATAAAACTATAGGCGTATTTTGGCTGCAGTTTAAGCTGCTGCATCAGAGAATAAAAAAGCTGAACGGGTTTCGTTGTTAAAGCAAATAATAATCCCATCATCGCAAATGTCAGTGCCCTTAATCCTAGATGTAAACCACGATACAAGCTTTCCTCTGTAATGTGCAAAATGCCCCACTTATAAAGTGTGGTTTCTCCTTTACCAAAAAGAATCATTGATGCTGCAGTTGATAAAAAGATTAATAAGAAGGGCAGCAAAAAAAGTAAAATATGTTTATATGGATGACCTGTACAAAAAATAAACAATATAGAAACGGATAATGTAAAGGTAATCATAAAATTAAAATGATGAATGGTAATGGCAAATACAAATAAAAAAGAGATTGTTAATAGTTTTAAAGATGGGTTTATTTTATGCAGCCAGTTTTCTTTAAATGCTGTATTCATACGCTTTTTCCTCTACTTTTTTCTTCGTCTCATTCTTCTTCCGATCGCTTATTACCCGTCCTTCTTTTACTTCCCATACTCTTGTTGCAAAATGCTGTACAATATTTAAATCATGAGTAACCATAATAATAATTGTTCCTTTTTGCCTCTCACTTTCTATCAATTCAAGCAGCTTAAATGTATTTTGTGCATCTTGTCCAAAGGTAGGCTCATCAAGTAACAACAGCTTTGGATTTTGTATAAAAGCTGTGGCCACACTCAATCGCCGTTTTTCACCTAGAGACAAATGATAAGGATGTTGATGTTGTTTATCGTGCAGTCCGAATATGGTTAATAGATCATTGGCCTTTTTATGAAAGTATTCATTGTTTATTTCTTTTCCGCCTTTTAATTCATAAGTAATCTCTTCAAATACACTATTTGTTATAAATTGGTATTCTGGATTTTGAAAAACTAAATAAGCTTTTCTCTGCAAATCAGCTAACTTCTTTATTGATTGCTCATTGATTTGATAATCACCTGATGTTTTAATCAATTGCATCAGTGACAATAACAAAGTACTTTTTCCTGCTCCATTCTGGCCATTGACAGCAATCCATTCACCTGAATGAATTAAAGCTTCTTCTAAGGAAATCTTAACTTCTTTTTTACGGTATCCGTGGAAATTCTTCAAATGAACCTCATTGTCATTCCGCAAGGAGACCGTTTTTTGGTTGTTCTCTCTTTTGAAATCCTCCCATGCACCTGGATACCAAATTCCATATTTTTTAAGTTCTTCTTTATAATTAGAAAAAATGTATGTCATATTACCATCCGCAAGTAATTCCCCATCTGGTGTAAAAATGATAACTCGATCAACAAAATCAATAATCTGTTCGATTTTATGTTCAACAATAATGATTGTCTTATCTCTTGAAATGTTTTTAACAGTATTCCAAATTTGTTCAGTACCCTCTTCATCAATTAATGCAGTTGGTTCATCGAGGAAAATTACATCAGGGTTTAATGCCAATACAGAAGCTATCGCTAAACGCTGTTTCATACCACCAGAAAGTGCTTGAATACTCGTATGAATATCTTCAAGCTGAAGACCCACCATATCTAAAAGTTCGTTTATTCTTTCGGGCATTTCCTCTCTTGGTACTTGAAGATTTTCTAATACGAAAGCAATTTCTTCATCAACAAACGGCATACAAAATTGTGAATCAGGATCCTGAAATACAAATCCCCATGAATTGGGGATTTGTATGTTCTCACTTTTGATAGGAATATCAATTGAATAAGGAATCAAGCCGGATAATACTTGAATAAGAGTGGATTTCCCGCATCCTGATGGACCCAATAATAACACTTTTTCTCCTTTTTTAAATGACAGAGTCAAATCCTTAAATAATAATCCTTTTTCATCTGGGAACTTTAATCTCAACTTGTTAACCGATGTTATATACGCCATGAACAAACACCTCTTTTATTGATTCAAAGCCTCGTGATCTTTTTGGGATGAAGAGCGGACAAGCTTAGTAACCCCTGTTGCCTCCAGTGCTTTAACGATAGCAACTGCCAGCACTCCTGTGAATAGAATAGAACCTATAAATCTGAATCCAATATAGAGGATTAGGTTCCATGTTGATAGATCTCCAACATATCCTTTGTAGAAATCCAAGATTAAAGATCCAATGCAAGAACTTATACCTGCAATGGAAACAACTAGCAAGTCAAAACGTTTATACCTGAATGCCATTAATACGAGTTCAGCAAATAAACCTTGGACTAAGCCGTAAAATAAGACCTCAAGGCCAAATTCTGATCCCATTAAAAATTCTCCCGATGAAGCTGCAATTTCTGCAAGGAGAGCAATTCCAGGTTTGCGGATGATTAAGAAAGCCACTGTTGCAGCAATAAACCACATCCCGTAGATTAATTGATCAAGGTGAAGACCTAATGGTTTGACTGCATAATATAAGGGTCCCCATATTTTATAAAGGATTCCAAAACCAATCGAAATTACAATAGTCACTAAAATATCAGTTAACTTTAATCCTTTAAACATTTTCAGTTCTCCTTTTACTGCTTAATAAACGCGTATCTGAAATTGGCCATTTTTCTAATGTATAAGCCATTTCCCAAAAAAGATATTCATACTGGCAGCTAAGTAAAAAATGCTGTGTCATTTTCTTTCTTTCTGCATCACTTGCTTTCGCTGCTAAGTCATCTAAACGATTAATTTGTTCTTGAACGAGCTGACCGAACCATTCTCCTCCATAAGCCGCTATCCATTCTTGATAAACAGGCTCTGCTGGGGTTTTACCTTCAAATCTTTCTCCGATTTCATGATAAATCCAATAGCATGGCAGAATAGCAGCAATAATTTCTCCTAAACTTCCAGTATCTGAAACTCGATACAAGTGTGAAGTATAATTATAAGCAGTAGGTGCAGGCTCAAATGCAGCCAATTCTTCTTCCGTGATATAGAGCTGTTTAATAAACTTTTCATGAAGCGCTAACTCTGCTTCATTGGTGCCTTGTGCATGAGCAGCCATTCTCGAAGTTGTATATAGATCTTCTGCTCTTGCGGCACCTATTGCTTGAATTCTTGCAAAATGAGATAAGTAATAGGAATCTTGCAAAACATAATATTTAAAATTCTCTAAAGGCAGATCCCCGTTTGCAATTCCTTTAACAAAAGGATGTTCAAGATTAGCTTCCCAGATGGAGTCAGCTTTTTTACGTAATTCTTTTGTGAATGAAATCATGTTATTCCTCCTAAAGGTTTGTTTTTTACCAACAAAAAAACCACTTTCAGCAATGGAAAGTGGTTGTTTAGAAAACATTAGTTTATGAATAATAGTTTCCGTCACACCACTTCCCTACGCTGGCATAATCCAGATCAGGTTCTAAGAGTCTCAAAGTTACACTTCGATCTCAGCCTTATAAAGGCTCCCCTAGCGGTTTCGTTAAATTATTTAGTTGGTATCATGTTTTCAATAATAACAGCCTGCATTAGATTGTCAACTGGCTGATAATAAAAAGATGGATTCCTCCATCTTTTTTCATTAAAACTTATTTGCTCATTGCTTCTGTCAGTACAGGAACAATCTGCTTTTTACGAGAAACTACACCTTTTAATACAGCTGTATTGTTTTCAAGCTTTACGTTATATGCGTCCTCAACAGATTGTGCTCTTTTTCCAAGTGCAAGAGCTGTTGAGTCGTTTGTAAGAATGTCCGTTACTACGAACATGAATAAATCTAATTCTTTCTTATCGATTACTTTGGAGATTGCTTCTTCTAGTTCATCTTGATGTTTTAACACGTCGCTTGCATCTACTGTATTTACTTGTGCAACTTCCACTTTGCTTGCACCAATATTAAATTCTTTGGCATCAAGTGAAATAAGCTCCTCTATCGACTTATCGCTTAAGTCTGCTCCAGCTTTTAGCATATCAAGACCATATACTTCGGCATCAACGCCAGCGATTTCAGCTAACTCACGTGCTGCATCAACATCCTCTTCTGTACAAGTTGGTGATTTGAATAAAAGAGAATCCGAAATAATTGCAGAAAGCATTAATCCAGCAATATTATTTTCGATTTTTATTCCTTTTTCTTTATAGATCTTGTTTAATATAGTAGCTGTACATCCAACAGGTTCAGCACGGTAATATAAAGGATCACTTGTTTCAAAGTTTGCGATACGGTGATGATCGATAACTTCTAAAACACGCACTTTATCGATATCATTTGCACTTTGCTGACGTTCGTTATGATCGACTAAGATTACAGAGTTCGTTTCATCAGACACAGTTTCAACCAAGCGAGGAAGTTCTGCTTTGAAATAGTCAAGCGCATATTTCGTTTCACCATTTATCTCTCCTAATCGAACTGCCTCAACATTTTGTCCAAGTTTGGTTTTTAGATCTGCATATACAATTGCAGATGTAATTGTGTCAGTATCAGGATTTTTATGACCAAAAATAAGTACTTTTTCCATGCTTCTACTCCTTATTTTAAAAATAGAATATTTTCATAGCCAGCCTTATTTTATCATAGAATAAGGCTTATGGCGTTTAGAGTTTATTGTAGCATGGAAAAAAGTCTTAAGGCAAAACCGTGCTGCCCATTAGGTATTTATCCACCTCGCGGGCACAATCTCGTCCTTCCTGGATTGCCCATACGATCAGGCTTTGACCTCGTCTGGAATCTCCAGCAGCAAATATACCATCTACATTTGTTTTATAATCTCCATGTTTCGCATCAATTTTATTGTTTTTAGCTTCTACACCGAACTTCTTTAATACAGGATGCTCTGTGCCTTCAAAACCGATAGCGACAAATACAAGGTCTACAGGCCATACTTTTTCAGTGCCTGGGATTTCTTCAAATGAGAGATTTCCGTTTTCATCTGAGGTTCTCTTCATTTGAATGGTATGAAGTTCTTTTAAATTTCCGTTCTCATCAGCAACTAATTTTTTTGTTTGAACAGAATATTCTCTGGGATCAGAACCAAATTGAGCTGTTGCTTCCTCATAAGCATAATCCATTGTAAAAATATATGGCTGTTCTGGCCACATGTTTGCGGAGCTTCTTACATCCGGTAACTTCGGGTGTTTACCGAACTGAAAAACACTTTTGCATTTTTGACGTAATGCAGTTGCGACACAGTCCGCCCCTGTATCACCTCCGCCAATAACAATAACGTTCTTATCTTTTGCATCGATTAAAGGCTCATTAACTTCATCATTTAACAAACGTTTAGTAGATTGAGTCAGATATTTCATGGCAAAGTGAACCCCGTTTGCTTCCCTGCCTTCAAGATTCAAGTCCCTTTGTTTTTGGGCACCTGTGCAAAGAATGACTGAATCAAACTCAGCTTTAAGCTCTTCTGGCATAACGTCTTTACCAATTTCGGTATTAAGGACAAAATCAATTCCTTCTTGCCTTAATAGTGTGATTCTGCGCTGTACTATATCTTTATCAAGCTTCATGTTTGGAATACCGTATGTGAGAAGACCTCCAGCACGGTTATCTCTTTCAAAAATTGTTACAGAATGTCCTGCTTGATTTAATTGATCTGCAGCTGCAAGTCCAGCTGGTCCGGACCCTACAATCGCAATTCTTTTTCCTGTACGTTTTTTAGGAATTCTAGGCTTGATCCAACCATTTTCAAAGCCTTTATCGATAATTGCCCGTTCAATATTTTTAATGGTAACAGCTGGTCCGGCCAATTCAACTGTACAAGATCCTTCGCAAGGGGCCGGACAAACACGACCAGTAAATTCAGGGAAATTGTTTGTTTTTAAAAGTCTGTCTAGTGCCTCTTTCCACTTTCCGCGGTATACAAGATCATTCCATTCAGGAATAAGATTGTTGATGGGACAGCCAGATGCTGCCCCATTGATTTCAATCCCGATATGACAAAATGGCGTACCGCAATCCATACATCTCGCACTTTGTCTCTTTAACATATCTTCCGGCTGTTTTTCGGTATATTCTTTCCAATCCTTTAGACGGTGGAGAGGTTTTCTCTCTATGGTTTCTTCTCGCGGGAATTCCAAAAATCCAGTTGGTTTACCCATGATTCATCTCTCCTTTCATCTGATGATTACTTAAGAATTAATTTCGTTGGGCCAGGACTTCCTGCTGGTTTTTTAGCAGTTGACCTTGCTTCAAATGCATTCATAATAGCATCTTGATCTGTTAAACCAGCTTGTTTCTCATCATTAATCCTTTTGATCATTTCTTTATAATCTTTCGGAATGACTTTAACAAAGTGTGATTGTGCTGTCTTCCAGTTTTCAAGGATCACTGCAGCTTTGCCGCTTTGTGTATAAGCAAAGTGATTTAAAACTAATTGCTTAACTGACTCGGTTTCTTCATGATCGACTAATCTTTCAAACTCGATTCCTTCTTTGTTGCAAAGTCTCTTAAATAAAAGAGGCTGATGTGTATAAATATATGCGATTCCTCCACTCATTCCAGCTGCAAAGTTTTTGCCGATATCACCTAATACAACAACTTTCCCGCCAGTCATATACTCACAGCCATGATCTCCAATACCTTCAACAACAATGTTTGCACCACTGTTTCTAACAGCAAATCTTTCTCCAGCTAAGCCATTAATATAAGCTTCGCCGCTAGTCGCGCCATAGAAAGCAACGTTTCCTACAATCACATTATCATCTGCAAGGTATTCCGCTGTTTTTGGCGGAGCAACAACCATCTTTCCGCCTGAGAGTCCTTTTCCGAAATAGTCATTGCTGTCACCATTCAAATATAGACTCATACCGCGTGGTACAAATGCACCAAAGCTCTGTCCTGCAGATCCAGTAAAATTAAGAGTAACTGTGTCCTCAGGTAATCCTTCTTCTCCAAAACGCTTAGTTATTTCACTGCCTGCTATCGTACCGACTACGCGGTTCGTATTTTTTATTGGAAGATTTAGAGTTACAGATTTTTGTTGTTCAAGCGCTGGACTTAGAAATGGAAGTATTTCTTGCATATCAAGTGATTGATCAATTTTGTGATTTTGAGCATGCTGGCAAGTTCGAACACCTTCAGGCTGATAAAGAAGTTTGGTAAGATCTAAGTGTTTTGCCTTCCAGTGACTCTTTGCATGTTCACCAACCGTTAATACGTCTGTACGTCCAACCAGTTCATCCATCGATCTAAAACCAAGCTGTGCCATGATTTCACGAATCTCTTCTGCAACAAACATCATGTAGTTCACTACATGATCGGGATCACCCATGAATTTCTTTCTTAGCTCTGGATTTTGTGTTGCGACTCCTACAGGACAAGTATCCAGATGGCAAGCACGCATCATTACACAGCCTAAAACAACAAGCGGAGCTGTAGCGAATCCGTATTCCTCAGCACCTAATAGAGCTGCCAGAACAACATCTTTTCCTGTCATTAACTTACCATCAGTTTCTAGCGTTACACGTTCACGAAGTCCATTCAGCATCAGCGTTTGATGAGTTTCAGCAAGACCAAGCTCCCATGGAAGTCCTGTATGCTTAATACTCGTTTTTGGTGATGCACCTGTTCCTCCATCATAGCCGCTGATTACAATGACATCAGCCGCGCCTTTTGCCACGCCTGCAGCAATCGTACCAACACCTGATTTTGCAACAAGTTTTACACTGATTCTTGCATCTCGGTTTGCATTTTTCAGGTCATGAATCAATTGAGCCATATCTTCAATGGAATAGATATCATGATGCGGCGGTGGTGATATAAGACCGACACCTGGTGTGGAACCACGTACATCAGCTACCCATGGATAAACTTTATTTCCAGGAAGCTGGCCTCCTTCACCAGGTTTAGCTCCTTGAGCCATCTTAATCTGAAGCTCATCAGCATTAACTAAATAATGGCTTTTTACACCGAACCTTCCTGATGCAACTTGTTTGATGCTGCTTCTTCTGTTGTTTCCATTCGCATCCGGAATAAACCTGTCTGGATGTTCTCCGCCTTCACCGCTGTTGCTTTTCCCACCTAAACGATTCATAGCAATTGCAAGGGACTCATGTGCTTCTGCACTTAATGATCCGAATGACATCGCTCCTGTCTTAAATCGTTTAACGATTGATTGGACCGGTTCAACTTCTTCAAGAGGAATACTTTTTGTTTCTGTTTTGAACGAGAACAGATTTCTTAAGAAGGTTGTTCGCTCATCATCAGCCAATTTTGAAAAAGTTTTAAATAAGGAATAATCATTCTTACGGCATGCCCATTGTAGAGTATGAATCGTTTTAGGGTTAAACGCATGATGTTCGCCTGTATGCCTCCACTGAAAATCACTGCCG
Organism: Fictibacillus nanhaiensis; assembly: GCF_023715445.1. Classification (GTDB taxonomy): domain Bacteria; phylum Bacillota; class Bacilli; order Bacillales; family Fictibacillaceae; genus Fictibacillus; species Fictibacillus nanhaiensis_D. The sequence goes on along the minus strand of NZ_JAMBOD010000001.1, from coordinate 185,314 downwards.
GAATCTAAAGTGTCTTCAATAGAATCCATGAACCCTTCTTGATGCCTTAACTGTGCTTCTTTTTGAATCACATCTAATGTAATTCCATCAATTTGAGTCGCTGTGGCAGGAAAGTATCGATCGACAACTTCTTTCCCAATACCGACGGCTTCAAATATTTGAGCACCTCGATAGCTCTGTACCGTGGAAATACCCATTTTTGACATGACTTTTACAATACCGTCCGTTACACCTTTTTTATATTTTTTGATCGTTTCTTGAAGTGAGAGCTTTATATGTCCTTCATCAATTGCCTCTTCAAATGTTTTGTAGGTTAAATACGGATAAATGGCATCTGCGCCATATCCAATTAAAGCAGCAAAATGATGTACTTCTCTTACTTCACCAGCTTCAACGATAAGACTTACTTTTGTGCGCAAGCCCTTCTGAACAAGATAGTGGTGCAATGAGCTTACAGCAAGCAGAACTGGAATTGGTGTTCGAGATTGATTCATTTCTCGGTCGGATAAAATGAGAAGACATGTGCCATCAGAAATTGCATCTTCAGCTTTTTGATGAAAATCCGTTAGATCACTTTCTAAATCTTCTGAAAAAAGTGTGTGCAGAATTGCTGGTTTAAAGTCGGAAATAGTGTTGTTTTTTATCTGATTAAACTCATTCGTTGTCAGAACTGGAGAATCCAACTGAATTCTGCGGGCGTTCTGTGGACCAGGGTGAAGCAGATTACCTTCACCGCCAAGCAGTGTCATCGTTGAAGTTACCACTTTTTCCCGTATTGCATCGATTGGCGGGTTCGTAACTTGTGCGAATAGTTGTTTAAAATAATTAAACAAAGATTGCGGTCTATCGGATAAAACAGCAAGTGGTGTATCATTCCCCATCGACCCAATGGGGTCTTTGCCTTCCGTAATAACAGGAATCAAATATTTGTGGATATCTTCATACGTATAACCAAAAGCCTTTTGTTTCCTTCTGATATCATTTAAATGAACAGCAGGTTCTTCACCGTTATCATCTAATTGGACCAGACCGTTTGTCAGCCACTCTTCATAAGGATGTTCATTTGACATTTCAGCCTTAATCTCATTATCAGTTATGATGCGTCCTTCTTCTAAATCAATAAGGAGCATACGGCCAGGACTTAAGCGTTCCTTGTAAAGTACGTTTTCTTCTTCAATTTCAATAACTCCAACTTCTGAAGAAAAGATAATATAGTCATCCTTCGTTACGTAATACCTTGCAGGACGCAGACCGTTTCTGTCGAGAATCGCACCAATCTGTTTTCCATCTGTAAATGAAATCGCAGTAGGACCGTCCCATGGTTCCATTAAACAGCTGTGATATTCATAAAAAGCACGACGCTCTTGTTCTAAATGCGGATTCTCACTCCAAGGTTCTGGAATCAGCATCATAGCAGTATGTGACGGTTTTCTTCCAGCCAGCACAAAAAACTCAAAAGCTTGATCTAAGATAGAAGAATCGCTTCCATCTGCATCTAATATCGGGAGCAGCTTGTTGATATCTTCGCCAAATGCTTCAGAAACAAACTGCTTTTCACGTGCTTTCATCCAATTCATATTGCCCTGCAAAGTATTAATCTCACCATTGTGAATCAGGTAACGGTTTGGATGAGCACGCTCCCACGTAGGAAATGTATTTGTGCTAAAACGGGAATGCACTAAAGCGAAAGGGGACACAAAATCCTCGTCCTGCAAGTCCAGATAAAAAGTATCCACCTGTTCAGGTGTCAATAGCCCCTTATAAACAATAGTTTGAGAAGACAGACTCGCAAAATATGTCTGCAAACCATTCTCTCTTGCCCAATGTTCTGCTTGTTTACGAATTATAAAGAGTTTCCGTTCAAAGATTAGCTCCTCAGTAATAGATTCTTCACAGGCAATAAAGACTTGTTTTATCACAGGACAGGTTTTTTGCGCTTTTTTTCCAATAGAATCACTGTTAGTTGGAACAGTTCTCCAGCCTAATAAGGTTTGTCCTTCTTGATTAATAAAATAATTAATTTGATTTTCAAGTTTCATTTGAGCTTCATTATCATTTGGGAAAAAGATCATACCAACACCATATCTGCCATTCGAAGGCAAATGAAAATTCGTAACCTTTTTAAAGAATTGGTGAGGCAGTTTAGTCATTAAGCCCGCTCCATCACCAGTCAGCGGGTCGCTTCCCTGTCCTCCGCGGTGATCAAGCTGGCATAGCATATGAAGTCCTTGTTTTACTATTTGATGGGTAGCATGCCCTTTTAGATGAGCGTATAGACCAATTCCACAAGCATCATGTTCGAATTTAGGATTATATAAACCTTGTGGTTCTGGAAATTGACTGTAGGTCATCGTTTACTCCCCCTTTACGTAATCAACTAAATGTTCAAAACTTTCTTTCATTAAGTTTAGAGTTTATAATTAATCGAAACAATATATAATTTAGATTAAAACAATCTCAAATTGAGAATGATTGGTTGTGGTAATGTTATGGAGATTCGTCAATTGCACTATTTTATTGAAGTAGCAGAACGTGAACACGTGTCAGAAGCGGCACTTGCTTTGCATGTAGCTCAATCTGCAGTAAGCCGTCAAATTGCAAATTTAGAATCCGAATTAGGTGTAGAGCTCTTTGAACGAGAAGGAAGAAATATTAAATTGTCACCTGTGGGACGCTTGTTTTTAACCCATGCAAAGACTGCATTGAAAGCAATTGAACACGCTAAAAAGCAGATAGATGAGTATTTAGACCCTGAAAGAGGTACGATTAAAATCGGGTTTCCGACTAGTCTCGCGGGTCACCTGCTCCCTACTGTTGTATCTGCATTTAAAAGAGAGCATCCGAATATTGCTTTTCATTTAAGGCAAGGATCATATCGGTTTTTAACGGAAAGTGTTAAAAACGGTGACATCGATTTGGCTTTCCTTGGTCCTGTCCCAACAAATGATCCTGATTTGGAAGGTTATATCTTGTTTACTGAAAAGATTTCAGCCTTACTGCCAGAGCAGCATTCTTTATCTGAAAAAAGAAGCCTTTTATTAAGTGATCTGAGAAATGATGACTTTGTTCTATTTCCGGATGGGTACATTTTACGTGAAGTTGTAGTGAATGCTTGTAAAGAATCAGGCTTCATACCCAGGATTGCTTGTGAAGGTGAAGATCTTGATGCTATAAAAGGCTTAGTCACAGCTGGTATGGGTGTAACACTTTTACCCGATAGTTCTTTTTACGAAACTAAACCGCGATTTACGGTGAAAATTCCGATAGAGATACCGGATGTTAAACGAACGGTTGGAATCATTACTCCCCGCGGACGTGAACTGGCACCTGCTGAACAAGTTTTTTATGAATTCGTGATTAAGTTCTTTTCTGTGTTGGAGCAGTATCAATAAACATTGTTAGTTGATATTAGGATGAGGGTAATTGAGAGCAGCTAGTAATCGAAATTTGTCGAGGATTGTAGACTCGTCGATAAAGTGCCAAAACTTTTGGATTCATGGCTAATATTTTTGGATTCGGAACCAAAACTCGTGGATTAATGGCTGTTTTTTGTGGAATTACGGTTAACTAGGCTACTTTTCAATGTTTTTCCTCTCTTCAAGGCACCGCTAAACCAAAGAAATCGGATTGGTGTCCGCCAATCGACATGTTTAACCTCTTTTTTAAAAAAAAAATGACCCAAACCATGAACAATTTGGGTCATTCTCTTATTATTTCAACCTGCAGCTTGTGTGTTATTGTTCGCTCTTCTAATGTTGCGGATGTTAATACGAATCAATAGAGATATGGCTAGAGCTACAACAAATGCCCCTGTAAAAATATAGAGTGTTAAAGAATAGCTGTTCGTTGTTTCCCGAATCCATGATACGACAAGTGGACCAACTAGGCCTGCACCAGCCCAGGCAGTTAATATATATCCGTGAATGGCACCTAGCTGTTTTGTTCCGAAGAGATCACCAATATAAGCTGGGATTGAAGCGAATCCGCCGCCATAACACGTTAAAATGATATATACCAACAGCTGGAAGAACATTGCATTCGTTACGTTCGGCAAAAGCAGGAACGCCACTGTCTGCACTGCGAAAAATGTTGTATATACATTTGGCCTTCCGATATAGTCTGAAACTGAAGCCCATCCTATTCGTCCAAATCCATTGAATAATCCCATGATACCAACCATTGTTGCCGCTGCACCAGCGCTTAGTCCTGCGATATCCTGTGCCATTGGAGAAGCTACGGATATAACCGCGATTCCGCAAGTTACATTGATGAAGAGCATTGCCCAAAGCGCCCAAAAGCGAATCGTTTTTACGGCTTCATTTGCTGTCAGCTGGGCAAGATCTTTCGTTTGTTTTTCTTCTTTTTTATCCCTTTCATCAATCCCCTCTGGCTGCCAATCTTTTGGAGGAGGAGCAAGATAAAGAGAAGATAGAAACATTATTCCAAAATATACAGCTCCTAAAAGATAAAAAGTATTAGAGATTCCTATACCTGTTATTAATTTTGCAATAACCGGACTCGCAATTAGCGAAGCGAATCCGAACCCCATGATAGCTAAACCTGTAGCTAGTCCTCTTCTGTCCGGAAACCATTTTACTAGTGAGGAAACGGGTGTAATATAGCCGATTCCAAGACCGATCCCGCCCAATGCTCCATAGAAAAAGTAAAGCATGTACAATGAACCAATACTGTCTGCAAAACCTGCACCTATGAGTCCCGCTCCGAAACACGCTGAAGCTATTAATCCTGATATACGCGGACCATACCGTTCTACAAAATGTCCCATAAACGCAGCTGATAACCCTAAAAACAAGATTGCAATACTAAAAGTTAATGAGATTTCACTTAGTCCCCAATCATGTTTTTCCCGGAGTGGATTTGTAAACACACTCCAGGAATAGACTGAACCAATTGATATGTGTATACCAACAGCAGCAGCTGCAATCAACCAGCGGTTCTTTACTTTTTTAGCCATTTCTTTTCTCCTTTACCCATTTTTACTCCATTGTTTTATCTTTAGTTTGGTTAGCACGTTTTTCTGGAGTATCTTGAGTTGTCTTTTCATAAGGTTCGGTTTCTTGTCCCATTCCTTTTAAAAATTGCATCAGGGTGGTGATGGCTCTGTTAACTTCTGGGTCTTTTATAGATTTTACAAGATCTAAATATCCTGTTTTTTCATCAGTGTCTTTATATTCGGCAACTCTGGCTATTCCTGCGTCAATCTTTAATAAGAAAGGTTCAAGCTGTCTCACGTTGATCATTCCGAGCGTTCCCAGCAGCAACAGTAGATTCTTCATGGTGTTCGTGTTCTCAGGTTTGTCCATTGCTTTAACGGCAACATCTAATACTTTGTCACCTTGGCCAAATAACCCGTTTAACAGCGAGAGAATCCCTTTTTCCTGCATATGATTCATAATCTCGAGCGTTTGCAAGATCGCTTTCTTATTTTTAATCAAAGCATCCTCAACTTCACTCAAATCATTCTTACGCTGTTCTTCCTCCGGCACGGTCAATCTATAAACTTTCTTAATCGCCTTAGCCATGTTGCTTTCGCTCCTTTTTCACGACATCTCCAGGGAAAATATAGTCTTTTCTGGCCCATTTCTTTTCGACAGCTACTCCTATTTGCGGCTGCGGGTTACCGTATCTGAAATTCGTTCTTGGAAGCGGGTTTACACCTTCTGCTTGTAAGATCTCTAGCTTAGCACTTGTTTCTTTATAAGCTGGCGTATCCGTATCTTTGTCTGAGTAGCTGCTCGTTAGTAAATTAATCGCGGCTTCGCCATTATCGTTCATCGGTAAATAGACTTCTTTGCCCTTCACTCGATCTGTGATCAAACACTTTACTTTAACACTTCCATATGGAGAGGATAAGCGTACAAGAGTTCCATCTTTAATACCTCTTTCTTTTGCAAGTTCATGTGAGATTTCCAGAAATACGTTAGGCGTTTTAGAGGTTATTCCTTCCGACTTATACGTCATGTTTCCTTCATGGAAGTGTTCTAAGATTCTGCCGTTGTTTACGTGTATATCGTATTCTTCACCAAATTCTTTCGGTTCTGTCCAGTCAACAGGAAATAATCTTGCTTTCCGATCATCAAAAGGAAAACCATCTAAAAATAGAATGGGTGTATCTGTTCCATCAGGTGCAACAGGCCATTGAAGACTTTTGTATCCTTCTAATCTTTCATAAGAAACACCAGCGAACAGCGGTGCTAATTGTGCAGCTTCATCCATAATGTCACTAGGATGCGTGTAATTCCATCCAGCTCCAAGACGGTTTGCGATTTCCTGTATAATCTGCCAATCAGGTTTTGAATCTCCTAATGGTTCGAGAACTTGATATAACCGTTGTATTCTTCGCTCTGTATTTGTGAAGGTTCCTTCTTTTTCAAGACTTGGGCTTGCTGGCAATACAACATCTGCAAACTCAGCCGTTCTGGTGAAGAAAATATCCTGAACAACAAAGAAATCCAATTTTTCATAAGCTGCATGGACATGGTTAATGTTAGAATCCACGATACCCATGTCTTCCCCTTTTAGGTACATAGCCTTAACATAGCCCTCATGTATGCCAGCCACCATCTCGTGATTGTTGAGTCCTGGTTCTTCCGGTATTTTCACTCCCCAAACATTTTCATATTTTGCTCTTACCTTTTCATCTGAAACTTTTTCATAAGAAGGCAGGCGATCCGGCATGCTTCCAAAATCACTTGCACCTTGTACATTGTTATGGCCTCTAAGAGGATAAGATCCTACACCTGGTCTTCCGTAATTCCCGGTGACAAGCAGCAAATTTGAAATAGCAGTACTTGTATCGCTGCCACCCGTATGCTGTGTAACTCCCATTGCCCAAAGAATACAAACACTCTTTGATAGGTGGATCGTTTCTGCAATTTTGATTAGCTCCTCTTGTGAAAGTCCTGTTGCCTTCTCAGCATATTCCAATGTGAACTTTTCAAGATTCTGTTTGAATTCTTCTAATCCATTCACTTGCTTGTCTAAAAATTCCTTATCCTCCCAGCCCTGGTCCAGAATATATTTTGTTACTGCAGAAAGCCAGACTAAATCAGAACCTGCCCGCGGGTGAACAAACAGATCTGCACGATCTGCCATTTCATGTTTTCGAAGGTCTGCAACAATCAGTTTCTGTCCATTTAATTTTTGAGACCGTTTAACACGTGTTGCTAAAACGGGATGAGATTCAGACGTGTTGGAACCAATCACGATAACAAGCTCTGACTTTTCTATATCTTTAATGGTTCCGGAGTCTCCACCGTGGCCAACTGTTCGGAATAATCCCATCGTTGCAGGAGTCTGACAGTACCGTGAGCAATTATCGATGTTATTGGTTCCGATAACTCCTCGTGCCAGTTTTTGCATTAAATATGACTCTTCGTTCGTACATTTAGACGAACTGATAAAGCTTAAAGCTTGTGAACCATGTTTTTCTTTTATATCTGTAAACTTAGAGGCTATCAGGTTTAACGCTTCATCCCAAGTGGCTTCTCTGAATGCATCTCCTTCACGAATCAATGGTTTTGTTAACCGTTCTTCGCTGTTCACATAATCCCAGCCGAATTTTCCTTTAATACAAGTGGATATCCCGTTTGCAGGAGCTTGGATTTGTGGATCCACTTTTAAAATCTCTCTGCCTTTTGTCCACACATCAAAACTGCAGCCCACTCCGCAATACGTACAAACCGTTTTCGTCTTTTTAATCCGTTGTTCACGCATTGCAGCTTCCATATCTGAAATGGCTAAAATAGAGCCGTACCCTGTTTCTACGCTCTTCGTGATTTCGATCATCGGACGTAAAGTTTCCCGGTTAATTCCGGTCATGTAGCCAGCTTCGCCTAACATCCCTTTCTCCATCAACGCATTGCATGGACAGACGGTTGAGCAATGTCCGCAAGAAACACAAGAAGATTCGTTAATCGGAACATCTTTATCCCAAATTACCCGAGGCCGTTCACGATCCCAGTCGATTGAAAGAGTTTCGGTTACTTGGACATCCTGACACGCTTCAACACAGCGTCCGCACAATATGCATTGATCGGGATCATATCTGTAAAAAGGGTTTGAGTTATCCTCCTTATAGGGTTTATGGTCAAAAGGGATGCTTTGATGGTTTATTTTCATCTCTTTAACAGTGTTATGTACTTCACATCCGCCATTGTTATAATCACAAACCGTACAATAGAGTTCGTGGTTAAAAAGAATCCTGTCCATTCCTATAACCTGGGCTTCTCTTACCTCATCTGATTTGGTATCAACTTCGTCTCCTTCATTTACTTTTGTAGAACAGGCCCTTACAAACTCTCCATTAACCTTTACGATACATGTATCACACGTTTCAAGTGGTCCTAGACTGGGGTGGTAGCAAACATGCGGTACTTGGTCCGGGCTCTCTGAAAGCAGGTTTAAGATGGTTTGGTCCTTATTCGCTTTTAATTCTGATCCATTAATATTAATAGAAAAAAAATCTGACAAAACAATTTCACCCTTTCTTTTAAAAATTAACTTACAAAAAATTCAGTCATCTAAAAATGCCGTTTCCCTATTCTTTATCTCCTTAAACAAATATAAATATTCGAATTGTGCTTAAGAATAGCTCTAAAAAAAGACACCCAATAATGAGTGTCAATAATCGATCAACCATCTAAATCAATCTCAATTAAGTCATATGAAGTTACAATGCCTAGTGGCCTTTCATTTTCACTTCCATTAAGTGTAATTATGATTGCTTCGAGTTTCTTCCCTTCTTTATGGAACGTCTCGAAAATCTCTTCCGCCTTAAATATACTTGAGGTTTTTGAAATGAAAGCTACTAGCTGATTTTCCTTATTATTCGTTATATCTGATATTTTTGCATTGTTTAAATCAATAACTTGATCTGCTAGGCGGTCAGTAAGCCAATTTAATATATATGTTGCTGTCAGAAGCCAAAGATACTCCCCTTTTTCATTATAAACCGGGAAGCGTGAATATGATGTTTCTCTGATACAGCTTAGAACATCGGCAAGACGATCACTTTCTTTAAAATGATGAACTTCTTTTGTTGCGATACTTAATGCTGTTTCAGGCTTTTGAAAATAACCCGCAATCTTTTCTATACGTTCAACAATATCTAAATGTGGCTCAGCGATATAATAATCATGATCAACTTTTTCGTGAACAATTGCATTTCGCAGCTTTGCGAACTGGCATAGCTCATTATAAAATGACCTGATAAGAGAATGCTTATTCATTCCGACTTCCACCAGATTTTTAAACCGGTCATCTGTAGTATCATTTACTTTATCCATAAGACATTTGTGTATCTGATTGAATGCAATCTCAAAGCGTTCGGATAACCCGTTTTCTTTATTTGATTTTAAATGAGTCACGGTCATTTTCAACCTCTCCTTATTTCATGCACTACACCCTACTTACCCTATAACAGCCCGGTGGTAAACAAAAACGAATCCGGTTCTGGATTCGTTTACTCAGCTATTCTTTTTCAGCAAATGCTGGCACCGGATCGAAAAATGTGTTCCAGTCTGTTCTTAACATTTCTCCAGTATTTAATAGACAGTAATCTAAATTTTTTATTATTTCATGTTTATCATAATCAATCCCAAGAAAAACAAGTTCAATGATCCTGTCGCCGTATGTGTCATCCCAATAATGATTTTCTGCTTTTTCTGATATATCAATAATTTAAATAAAAAAAAGATGCCTATCTCATTGATAAACATCTTTTCTTAAAAATCTTTCCATTCAATTTTTCCGCATTTATTTTCATGATCTAGCTCAACTTCAAAATCATGTTTTTCATAAAAGTGAATAAGACGGTCTACATGATCCCAATCTCTCTTGGCAATGTCACCCTTTATTAAAGGTATATTGTTGTCAACGGCAGTTTCTTTTAAATATTCCATACAAATGGAACCATATCCTTTATTGGCAGGTCCTTTTATATCTCCAATATGCAAAGTGTTCTCATTCATATATACTGCATCAATTGCAAAGTCCCAGCCATAATATCTGGACTCACAATCGTTAAGCATGATCTTGCATTGATCCATTTCTTCTGTTTTATATACAATAACAAGATTATCATCTTTTGTTTGATTTACACCGATGACATCGTAGTCTTTTGCAATTTGTTTCATATCGTTCTGCAATCGAAGAATCTGAAATTCGAGTTCATCACGATCAAGCTTATGTTCTTGTTCTTTTTCATGCTCTAATAATAACATAATCATTCCCCCCTTTACTGTATAGCCGAAACAAACACACAGTTTTCCATTTTACTAGAGGAACGGGGGTTTATCAAATGTAAACTTTTACCTCCTTTATAAAGGATTTGAAGAAATCACATAGAATTCGGTTTGTCTTTTTGTCAGATAAGACATTTTATCTTTAAAGCAGACAGATTCTTCGAGATAAACAGGAATATCCTTATTCCATTCAGGGATGAATGATCTTATATTAAATTCTAAAGCATAACAGGTATTGTTTTGAATAGGCAATTCCCCTCTTATCGGAATGGGTTCCTGTTTATCATACAAACCCATTATAGGACCTGCACCATGGCAATGGTATCCTATGGGATGTGAATACAGCATAGCTTGAATTTCATTTTTTGCAGCTTTCTTCAGAACTTCTTCAAATAGCTCATTGCCGGTAATTCCAGTTCTGATCGTTTGAGAAAAGATATCTTCAAAATGGTTAGCAACGCGTAAAGCCATTTTCAGGCCATCCGGAATATCCTGTTCATAAGGATGGAGAACATAGGCAAGCTGCTGGGTATCTGTGCAAAGTCCTAAATATTCTATTCCAAAATCAAGGTGTACGATGTCTCCATGTAATATCACCCCTTCTATCCGGTCAGCAGATGAATCTTTTCTTTGTATATCGACCGTTGGATAAAAGGATGTTTTTATTCCAAGATCTAATACTTTCTGACGGACCCAATCAACTACGTCGCGTGTAGTTGTTATTCCAGGGATAATTACGTCATTGGATAAAGCTTGTTTTACAATATTTCTTGTTATCTTGGCTAGTTCTTTGTAGGAATACAATTCAGAATCTGTCCGTAATTGCATCCAATCCAGTGCTAATGTTTCCGATGAAATAAGGTTAGCTGAGTGCTCATTGCCAAGAAAAGAGGTCAAACTTTGATAAAAGGAATGGCTTAATCCATCACAAAATGAAAAATGAGAAGAATAATTAATGGCTATTTTTTCGGGGTTATATGTATCCATTATTCTTCTGAGTACATCGAAGGGCTCCTCTCCTTTTCTAACGGTGCAGCACATATAAAAAGGTTCAAATAGTTTATTGGAAGAAATCACGAACCTTTTTATTTTATTGGTGTTTCTCTCTCTTAAAAAAACAAAGATTGTTAAGCGTCTGGAACTGTCTATTGAAGAAGGAAATAAAGTGATGGCTGCCGGATCTTCATGATATTCCCTTCCAATGGTAATCCAGGAATCGACGCCATGTTTAATCATTAAAACAGGCAGTAAATTCTCCAGTCTGTTATACAGCCATTCGTCAGTTACTTTCCCTCTTTCTGCAAGCGGTATTATCGTGAAGGTATCTTCATTCGTTTCTATCGTCATGAATTTTTGTGCCCCCTTACATCTTTTCTCTATTATCTTCTATCTTCTCCCTTTCGTGTCAAAAGTCCTTTGTGGTCTTGTTTCATTACTTATTGCATAAGAATAGATGGACAACGTGTACAAGGAGATGCACCAAGATATGAATATTTTTTTTCGAGGAGTGTTGCTGCTTGCCGCAGCTGCACTTGTGGGTGAAAGTTTAGAATTAATAATCAATATGATACTTGCACGTAAGTTGGGCGAACTTGGCTTGGGACATTACATGTCTATATTTCCAACGGTAATATTAATCATCATTATTGCAAGTCTTGAACTACCGATTTCCATTTCGAAATTTGTAGCAGAAAAAGAAGAAAAACAGCATTACAGCATGTTAAAACACGCAACAAAGTTAACGTTGTTACTAACAGCAGCAATGATTATCATCGCAATATTTGTTTTGCCCTTTATACCTGTGTTTAATAGCTACCATCCCCTTGTCAGATGGCTGATGGTGCTATTGATTCCCCTTATCTCACTAACCTCAATTGCAAGAGGTTTTTTTATGGGGAAGCAGCAGATGGGAAAATTGGCATTTTCAAATTTGTTTCGTAAACTGGCACAACTAATATTGTTGGTTGGGATTTATCAATTGTTTTCATTTGATCGAGAAACTGCAATACTGGTTGCATTAGCAACATTCGTTGGCAGTGAATTAGTCGTGTTCATCTATCTGTTTACAGCCTATTTGCTGCAATACAGAAAAATGAGGTCTCATACGAACCAATTGTTAAGTGCTGGAGAAGTAACAAAAAGCCTTATGGCAGTAACCATTCCAACAACCGGATTGAGGCTGTTTCATGCTGTAACAAATGCTGTTCAGCCGTTTTTGATAAAATACTCACTGTCTCTTACAGGCATATCAGATGTTGCAGCCACAGAACAGTTTGGACTTCTGGCTGGTGTGGCGATTTCAATTGGATTCTTTCCGGCATTTATAGCACACTCTTTATTAGTCGTATTAATTCCTACTGTCTCTGAGGCAACTGCAAAGAAAGATATCGATAAATTAAAGATGCTGCTTATGAAAGTGATGAGTATTACAGCTGCCTATGGATTTCCTGCCATCGTTATTTTTCTTATCTTTTCTGAAAAATTAACGATTATGTTTTTTCATTCTTTATCAGCTGCAGCTTATTTGGAACTATTATGGCCGAGCTTTTTGTTTACGTTCTTTTTAATCCCTCTTCAGGCGTATTTGATTGGATTAGGATTAATAATGACAGCGTTTATACAATCCGTTTGGTCTACGATTGTTTCATTTTCTCTTATGTACGTGCTAGGTTCGCAGCCATCCTTAGGAATGCACGGAATCATTATTGGAATGAATGCGGGTTCCGTTCTATTGATGCTGCTTCACTATTTTTCTGTATGCAGAGCCATTGGCATCACAACATGGTTAAGTACCAGAAACAATTTTCAGGATTAAAAAAAGCATCTGTAAGAGGTATGTTTCTTTTTACAGATGCTTTTTTATCATACTTTCAGTTGTGAATGCGAAAGAACTGCAAGATAGTTATAATGGTCTTTTTCTTGTTTTACAAATTCCCATTGATTTGGAATGCGGGATATTAGAAATTCTAGCTGTGACTGAGTAAGGTTTAATGCCATCCAAGAATCACCAAGGATGAAATCTTCATTTTCCTTAAATGCAAATCGTGTCTGTATTAGATTTAGTAATCCTCTAATTGTAATGAACTTAAAGGAATATCCCGTTTGTATGGCTTGAACAACATTTCCCCAATTTTCATCTGCGTATTGAAAGAAATTTAACCAGCTGGTTTCTTCTTTCCCAATATGATTTAATGCTTTCATATTTTTATTTCGAATAACATCAATTAAAAGATCTCCATCAACTCCGCCAGCAACAGCAGCTTCAATTAATAAACCAACAGGCATCGGCAATTTTACCATCTTCACAACTCCCCCAATTATTTAATAAATGATGTTCTCATTGGCTGCAGGATATTCATTGCGCTAGATATGCTTGCACTTCATTTGACATGATTGTAACCTCCTAAATCATATATAGCCAATTGAGAGATTGATTATGAGAAAAAGGCAATCCTTATTAGGACTGCCCTTCTTACAAACTTAATTGCTGAATGCTTGAGTTCCTATTTCAGCTTCCCGTTTAAATAAGCGGCTGTATACTCCATTTTCTGATTCTAAGAGCGTTTCATGTCTGCCTTGTTCAATCATTTTGCCGTTTTCGATTACGATAATGTGATTAGCTGCTAAAACGGTAGACAAGCGGTGCGAGATTATAAATACGGTTTGTTTTGATTTTCTCTTGTTAATCGCTTCATTCACTTGTACTTCTGTAATTGGATCAAGTGCAGAACTCGCTTCGTCTAATACGAGAATTGCAGCATCTTTTACTAGTGCTCTTGCTAAAGACAACCTTTGTTTTTGACCGCCAGATAATAAACTTCCCCGTTCTCCCACCAATGTGTTTAAGCCATCAGGCAATGACTGGATAAATTCACCTAAACCGCTGTCATGAATGGCACTTAACAATTCTTCATCAGTCGCCTCAGGTTTTGCTATACGTAAATTATCGGCTAGAGATCCGTTGCGGAGCTGTACGTCCTGCGAAACGATGGCTATCTGTGAACGCAGCCATCCTGCATCAATAGAAGAAATATCAATGCCGTCTATATAGATAGAACCGCTGTCTGGATCATAAAGACGCAGCAATAAATCAATGATGGTAGACTTCCCAGATCCGCTTGGTCCAACTAAAGCAACTGCTTCCCCGGGCTGAACTGAAAATGAAAGTCCCTTAAGAACTTGTTCGTCTTTTTCCGGGTATCCGAAAGCAACTTCACTTAATTCAATAGATCCATCCAAAGCTGGCAAAATAATACCTTTTTCTGTTTCAGCACTTGAAATCTTTTCACTCAGTAAAATTTCAGATCGGTCCAAAGCCGGACCTGTTCGCCTGACTGACAGCCAGTTTCTAAGCATCCGCTGCATCTCATTTGCTGCAATAGCAACAAGGCCAGCAGCTGTCAGCATCTCACCAGTTGTTAATCTATTGTTCCAGATTAAATAGGCGCTTAAACCGTAAACGACTGCTAATCCCAGACCGTTATAGCTGCCTATAATAACAATGGATTGCATGCGGGCTTTTAATTCATTACGAGATTCCTTAATAAAAGATTTTCGAATCTCGGCAACACTTTTTACTTCTCCTTCAGAAACTCCTAGAACTCTCGAAAGATGAATTCCCGTAACAGATTCACGAAGTCTTTCAAGATATCGGGAGGCCTCTTTTCTTGCATTCGCTGAAGACTGGCGTGTTCTTTGTCCGACTGCATTTGATGTTAAGTAGAATATTACACCTAGTACAACCGAAGTTATCATGAGGTAAGGGTGAATCCAAAGCAGCACGATACTGTAAAGAATTACTCCCTGTACCGATGCCATAAAAGTTGAACCTTCCCATGCAAGGAAATTGTGCAAAGTATCTGGATCGTCCGAAACCCTCGCCATCATTTCTCCTGATTGATTGTTTTGATAAAAAGAAAACGGTAGAATCTGAAGGTGTTTAAAGAGTCTGAGTTTTTGCCAGTTCGTAACTGTCTTTGCTACTTGGTGACAAAAATATTCATCAATTACCATCAAGATTAAATCAGCAACAGCTGCAAAAATAAGAAGCCACATTAATCCCCATAGCAGTTTATTTGACTCGCCTGGCAAAATTGTATCAACAAGCCACCCTAGCGCAAGAGTTGGAATTAGCGCAGAAAATACCTGGCTGACCGCGATAACAAAAGCATCAGCAAACACCCAATTTTTATGAGGTTTTAAAAAGGCAAGAACGCGTCTGCCATCCCGGTTTTTTTGCTTAGCGGCTATTTGGCTCATATCGCTCTCTCCTTTTCTAATTCACTATATTGGGCCATATAAAGTTCATAATATTGGCCTCTCCTTGCAAGAAGTTCTTCATGAGTCCCTTCTTCAGCAACGATACCCTTATCTAAGAGCAATATTTTGTCTGCATCTCTTACTGTAATTAGACGATGAGCGATCGTAATTGTCGTACGGCCGGGAATAAGTGTTTCCAAAGCTGCCTGGACACGTTCTTCTGTTTCTCCATCTAATGAAGAAGTCGCTTCATCAAAAATCAATAGTGCAGGATGTCTTAAGATAGCTCTTGCTAGTGCAACACGCTGTCTTTGACCGCCAGAAAGTTTCAGTCCGCGCTCACCTACAATGGTTTCATATCCTTCAGGCAGTGCAGCAATAAATTCTGTAAGTCCTGATGCAGCACATGCAGCGTCTAAATCTTCCTGAGATGCATCTTTTCTTCCATATAAAAGATTCATACGAAGAGTATTATTTAATAGGAAAGTTTCCTGTGACACAACTCCAACTTGCTGGCGGAAGGAATTTCGGTTGTAAGCAAACAAATTTCGCTGATCAATTTCAATCGTTCCTGTCTCCGGTTCATAGAGGCCAAGAAGCAATTGAATGAGAGTTGATTTTCCGCCGCCGCTTGTACCGACGATTCCAATATGCTCTCCAGCCTTCATGTTCAAAGAAACCCCTTTTAGCACGTATTCATCATTGCCGGGATAGCGGAACCATAGATTTTTGACATCAATATCGCCGCGAATTGGCTGCATCTTTGGCAGGTTTTCTTCATGTTCAACCGGAAGATCAAAATATTCATAGATTCGTTGAAGAGCTGGTATAGCTTGCTGAATGATCAGTGCATTTTCAGCGAGTGATCGTATCGGAAAAAACATAGTAGGAATAAAGCCTAGACAAGCTACCAATGTACCCACTGATATTGTGTTGTTCCATACTGCCAAACCGCCAACCAGCATTACAACACCTGGTGTCGCGATATTAAACAAGTTTCCCAAACGCCAATTCACTTTACCAATTAATGCAGCACGAATTGAATAGTTTTTCCATTCTGTCAGTTTTTTCTCTTGTGTATGTATTTCACGTTCTTGGGTTTGGAAAGTACGAACTAATCTGGTAGATTCAATGCTCTCTTGAAGGTGATGGTAGATGTCAGCACGCATATCGCGCTGTACTGCACTCATTTTTCTCATCGTATTTCCAAGTTTAAATGAAGGGTACAGATAAATAGCGAATACACAGAACATGACGATTGCTACTGGCCAATAAAGAGCAAAAACTGCTATAAAGGCAGCTACAGCACTAACAACCTGCTGAACGAATCGTGGAATAACGGTATTATTCAAATTCTGAACCGCTTCAACATCATGTGTTAACCGATAAAGCATATCCCCGCGAGGTGTTGTAGTAAAGAATGACATCGGAGTCCTGTGCAGTCGTCCAAAAGCCCTCATCTGCATATCGGTTATGACATCCAGTCCAATCTGAACCTGAATGAATTCTTGCAAAGATTCAAAGATTATTTTAAATAAAAATGCAAATAGTACTCCTGCAACAAGCCATCCGATTAAATCGGTCATTTTGTTTGGAAGTACTTCATCTACTAGCTTCCCGGCTAATATGGGAGGTATTACTGTAAAAACTCCTCCGACTAATGAGCAGGCAAAAGCAAGCAGCAGCCCTCTCCAATAAGGCTTAAAATGCTTAAGTGTCTCTTTTAAAAGTTTCATATTTAGTTCCCCCTCTCGCTCCCTAAGCACTTTATTTTATACCATTTTCTAAAAATTATCATTATTTTTACTTGTTATTTTTTTCAATATAAGAAAAATATATGAAGTCAAATAGAAGAAATATGAAATGAAAAAAGACTGGAGGAATGAACCTTCAGTCTTTAAGAAAATTATGTGTTAATTCGTTTCAGAGGTTGAATTGCAGGTCCCTCTACAACAGCACCATCGTAAGTAAATCGTGAGCCATGACAAGGACAATCCCAAGTTCTATCACCGCTGTTCCATTCTACTTCGCAGCCTAAATGTGTACACGTTGTATCAACTACATGCAGTTCTCCATTTGAATCCCGGTATGCTCCGCAACGTTTTCCGTCAAATGTTACTGCCCCGCCTTCATCCTTATTAAGGCTTCGTGGATGTTTTGCCGGTTTTTCCAGCTTTCCAGAAACAAAATGTTTAGCGACGTCCGAATTCTCTTTCACAAACTGCTTGATGTCAGAAGGATCTGCCTGGAACCGCTGCGGTTTATAAAGATCTGCGAATTCGTTCTCTTTATCCAAAATATAATCACAAATAATATGTGCTGCAAGTGTTCCTGTAGTCATACCCCATTTTCTAAACCCGGTAGCTACAAAAATATTATCATGCTTATGCGTTAATTTTCCGATAAAAGGAACTTTATCGAGAGTGATCAGATCTTGAGCTGACCAGCGATACAACACTCTATCCAGATTAAGTGATTTTTTTGCTTCTTTTAATAACGCTTCATAATGCTGATGAGTTGGTATCCCTTGCCCTGTCTGATGACTTTCTCCTCCTAAAAGGACAATGCGTTCCCCGTCTTGCAGAATCGATCTGTATGACCGGACAGTGTCGTCCACACTTAAATACATGCCGTCAGGAAATTTGTCCTTTGTTTTTACAGCTAAGACATAAGAACGATCTGCCATCATCCTTGTAAAATAGAAGCCCATTCCATCAAAGAAAGGAAAATGCGTACAGCAAGCAACGAAGTTTGCCTTTACCTCATGTCCACTTTCAGTTTTTACAACTGCTTTTTTATCTTCTTTATCTTCCTGTATATCAGACGCTGTTGTCTTCTCATATATTTTGACACCAAGCTGATCAAGTTCCTTTAACAATGCAATCAAATATTTAACAGGGTGAAAATGAGCCTGGTTTCTCATCACAAGTGCTTTTTTGTATGGAATATCAAATGGCATTTTATCAGCAAATTCACCGTCTATTTCAAGCTGTTCATATGCTTGTGCTTCTTTCTCAAGCTTTTTTATCCCTTGTTCGGTATTTGCATAGAGATAAGCATCATGTGGTTCATAATTACAGTGGATAGCATTTTCTTTAATAAAATCTCTTATAAATTGTCCAGCAGCTTCATTAGAGCGATAGTACTTTATTGCTCGTTCTAAACCTAAATGGGAAATAAGACGATCATAGATGACTCCATGCTGAGATGTAATCTTTGCAGTAGTATGACCGGATGTTCCATTCACAACCTTTCCAGCTTCAAGCAGAATGACTTGCAATCCTGCCTTAGCAAGCAAATATGCTGTTGTTATTCCAGTAATCCCCCCACCAACTACAACTACTTCAGATTGATTATTTTCGTTCAATGAAGGGTATTTTGGCAGATCAACATTCTCTCTCCATAATGGTTCAGGATATTGCGGCAATAGATTTTCTGAATGATTCACAAAGTACCTCCTACTATTACACAGTATTTTTACCCATTATTCCCCATATGGTACAGTCACAATCAAAAAACAGAAAAACAGGCTGAAAAATTCAGCCTGTTTCCGTTTTACAAAATGGGACGTTTTTCTAATGCATAATCATAGTTTCCTATATAACGATCGATTTTGCCCTGTTCTAACCAAATCGTCCTGTCAAATAGTTTATTCATAAAATATCGGTCATGGGTTACTGCCAAGATTGTACCTTCAAATTCTTCTAAAGCTGTTTCTAATGCTTCACGTGATTCAATGTCCAGATGATTGGTAGGTTCATCTAGGATTAGGAAGTTGAATCCCTCGTAAACAAGCTGGGCAAGCCTTAACCGCGTTTTTTCACCTCCGCTTAAGTCACCAGCTTTTTTATATACAGAAGGACCGTAGAATAAAAACTTAGCCAATTGATGCCTTGCTTCGCCTTCTTCCATTTCTACCTTTTCCCTGAATATATCTAGAACCGTCAGATTTGGATCAGTTTCGAGTCCTTTTTGTGATAAATACCCGATAGAAACTGATGACCCAAGCTTAACATTTCCACCATCATAGTCGTCTTTTTGCAGACTGTTTATGAGAGTGGTTTTTCCTGAGCCGTTCTTGCCGATTAACGCAATCTTCTCACCATATCTTACTTGCAAATCAATATTGTCCAATATCGTTCGGCCTTTGATGGTCTTGCTAACTTGATCTAAAACGACAACATCCTGGCCGCTTCTTTTATTCACATTAAATTCAAACGCTGCTTTCTTACGTTCAAGCTGTGGCCGTTTCATATTTTGAATGCGAGCTAGTGCTTTCTCCATACTTCTTGCTCTCCGGAAGAACTTCTCATTTCCGGAACGTGCTCCCCAGTCACGTAATTGCTTGATAGACTCTTTAATTTTTCGCACTTTTTTTTGCTGCTCTTGGTACTTTTCAAATTCTAGTAAAAGATTATTTTCTTTTTCTTTCACAAATCCAGAATAGGAGTGAGGATAAGTCTTGCATTCTCCTTCTTCTATATCAATGGTCTTAGTCGTCACCTTATCCAAAAAATATCGGTCATGACTGATTACTAAAACAGCGCCTTTGTATTTTTGTAAATAGTTTTCCAGCCAGTTCATCGTTTCTATATCAAGGTGGTTTGTCGGTTCATCCAATAAAAGCAGTTCTGGTTCTTGAAGCAAGAGACAAGCTAACCCTACTTTCGTCTGTTCCCCGCCGCTAATATGCTTGAATAAATGATTCGTAAGATGGGATATACCCAGTCCTATCAGAACCCCATTTATTTTTGATTCTATTGCATAGCCGCCTAAACTCTCGAATTGTTCCTGAAGCTTATATAATTTGTTTACGTTCTTTTCAAGCCGATGTCCTTGACCAGGATCAATTAATTGGCGATTTACTTCTTCAATTTTCAGTTCAATTTCTTTTATCTCTTCAAAAGTGGCAGATATAACCTCGTAAACCGTGGAATCAGCGTTAAATTCAGCAAGCTGTGCAAGATAGCCAATGGTGGCATTCTTTTTAATGAAAATTGCCCCTGAGTCGGCATGATCCAAACTGCTCACCAGTTTGAATAAAGTTGTTTTTCCCGATCCGTTTTGTCCGACGATACCAACTCTGTCATTCTCATATATTTCAAAAGATATATTTTTAAGAATCTCATTACCGCCGTACATTTTTTTCACATTTTGAACAGTGCATATAATCATTGTTTTTCTCCTTTATTATTGAAATGCCACTGTCCTTTTTCAACAAAAAAACCATGAGCAAATAGTACCTGCCCATGGTTTGAATTTTCTTATCATAGAAAAAGGATAGGGTAAGGTTACTTATAGATGTACAATATTTGTATAGCTTGATTTGGACAGACTCCACCAATTACGAAAAAGCACGTAAGTTATCGAACGTGAAACCACCAGCCAGCTAAACATTTGTACACCTTTAAGCATTCCTTACACCTCCTTTAATTGAATTAACAAAATATGTCTACCTTAATTATATGCCAAAATTTTCAATTGTGCAAATCAGGAAAAAAGTTGCAGTCTTTCTTCGGAAATGCAGGTATATTGTAATTTATAGCGAATTAGGTTTAAATATTTATATAATTCTGAAAAGGGTGTGTCTTATGAAAGTTAAATCTAACTACCTTGCAAAATCAAAAGTAACGTATGTAACAGAAAATATGTCTATAAGTGAAGCCCGTTTTACAATCATTCAATCTGGTTACCGCTGTATACCGGTATTAGATGAAAAAGAAGAAAAATTTGTGGGCTTGCTTTTTAAAGAGACTACATCCGATTACATTATTGACAATGTTGGCTCTGTGAAAGATAACGTTAACCGAGTTGTGGAAGAAAAAGATGCATTTATTCATGAAAACACGGCTTATTTTAAAGTGCTGTTCTCGATCCGCCGACTCCCTTTTATGGCTGTGGTGGATGATGATCATCATTTCTTGGGTATTATTACACATTCAAAAGTAATGGATATTTTAGAAGATTCATATGGAATTAAAAATGGCGGCTACTCACTGACTGTTTCAACAACAGAAGGTAAAGGATCGCTTAGAAAACTTTTCACAGCCATCCATGAAGAATACAATATCGAGGGTGTTTTTACACAAGATGCTGGAAAACAATTTTTACGCCGCGTTGTTATCACGCTTAATAAAAGTGTTTCACGCAAAGAAATCGACGAACTGGTTCACCGTGTAGAAGCGAATGGATTTAAAGTAGCTGATATTGAAGATCTGCGAAGTTATGCAAAAGTGTAATACTTAAAAATAGAAATACGTTCCCCGCTGTCAGGGAACGTATTTTTTTGCTTTATTTTACTTCTTGCGGTATAGATAATCCGAGACCTTTGGCTACTCGCATGCCATAGTCTGGATCTGCTTTATAAAAATGCTGAATTTGTCGCAGCTTTATTTCATCATGTTCGACCGGCTTCATTGCACCCACGATCGTTTCGATAAGACGTGAACGTTCTTCATCACTTAACAAACGATAGAGATCTCCTGGTTGTGTAAAGTGGTCATGTTGATCATAGCCTGCACTATCAGCAACACCTGTAACTGGGAATGCAGATGGTTTATTTTCTGGAGATTCTTTTGGTCCTCCGAAACTGTTAGGCTCGTAGTAGACGGAACCGCCTCCATTGTTATCAAAACGCATTTGGCCGTCACGCTGATAGTTACTCACTTCATTTCGCGGACGATTAATAGGAAGTGCCTGATGGTTTGCTCCAACTCTGTATCGATGGGCATCATGATAGGCAAAAAGACGGCCTTGTAGCATTTTATCAGGAGAAACGTCAATTCCAGGTACTAGCGTGCCTGGTGAGAAGGTAGCTTGTTCAACTTCCGCAAAATAATTTTCCGGGTTTTTGTTTAATACCATGCGACCCACTTCAATTAAAGGATAGTCTTTTTGAGACCACACTTTTGTCACATCAAACGGATCAAAACGGTAAGTATTTGCATCTTCTAAAGGCATGATCTGCACATAAAGTTTCCATGCAGGAAAATCACCTTTTTCGATTGCATTGAAAAGATCTTCTGTATGATAATCAGGATTTTCTCCAGCAAGTTTAGCAGCAACTTCGTTAGATAGATTCTTTACACCTTGCTCTGTCTTAAAGTGGTATTTAACCCAAACTCCATCTCCTTCTGCATTTACCCATTTAAATGTGTGGCTGCCGAATCCATGCATATGTCGGAATGTTGCAGGAATACCCCGGTCAGACATGAGAATGGTTACTTGATGAAGAGATTCAGGAGATAATGACCAGAAATCCCAAACCGCGTTTGGATTTTTTAAATGTGTTTGTGGATGGCGCTTTTGTGTATGAATAAAGTCTGGGAATTTAATCGCATCACGAATGAAGAATACTGGAGTGTTGTTTCCTACTAGGTCATAATTGCCCTCTTCTGTATAAAACTTAACAGCAAATCCCCTTGGATCACGTACTGTATCCGCAGATCCATTCTCACCTGCCACGGTAGAAAAGCGGACAAATAGCGGAGTGCGTTTTCCAACCTCTGATAAAAAGTTTGCTTTTGTATACTTTTTCACGTCATTCGTTACTTCGAAATATCCGTGTGCACCAGCGCCTTTTGCATGTACCACTCTTTCTGGAACACGCTCCCTGTTAAAATGAGCCAGTTTTTCTAATAGATGAACATCCTGAATTAAAGTCGGTCCTCTTGATCCTGCGGTCATTGAATTCTGGTTGTCCCCTACAGGTGCACCCCAGCTGGTTGTAAGACGATTATTTCCATTACTCACACTAAATCACCTCATTAAATTATTTTATTATCACACTTCTAATGATATCACTTCTCAATGGATAATCAATACTTTTTTATAATAATTCTAATATGAAAAATGTTATAATCTGTCGAATGGTGCTTTAACCATGAGAAAAGCCAGCATCATCATGATGCTGGCTTAATTAAAAGATTTTAGTTTGATAAGCGTTCTAGCTGGTTATAAAATGTTGGGTAGGAAACAGCTATTGCTTCACTATTTGAAAGTGTTGTTTCTCCTTCTGCTATACAGGAAGCTATACTTAGCATCATTCCTATACGATGATCTCCATGGCTTTGAACGGGAGCTCCTTTTAACATTGTTTGACCATTAATAATCATTCCATCTTCTGTAGCTTCTATATCTGCACCCATTTTTTTAAGTTCGTTTACAACAGTTTCGATTCTGTCCGTTTCCTTCACTCGTAATTCTTGTGCATCCTGGATGATGGTCTGACCTTCTGCTTGGGTTGCAGCTAGTGCAATAATTGGAATCTCATCGATTAGCCTTGGAATGAGGTCTCCTTTTATAACTGTCCCTTTTAAAGAGGAAGTCTTTATAACAAGATCACCAAACGGTTCAGAAACTTCATCATTCATATTTTGATAGGAAATTTCGGCTCCCATCTGATTCAGAACATCTAATATTCCAGTACGTGTTGGATTTAGTCCAACTTTTTGTAAGGTAATCGTGCTATTTGGAACAATAGCTCCAGCTACTAAGAAAAACGCTGCAGACGAAATGTCACCAGGAACTTCAATATGTGTTCCCTTAAGCTCTTGCCCCCCGTGAATGGAAACAGTCAATCCTTCACATTCAACCTTAGCGCCAAAGGCTTCGAGCATCCTTTCCGTATGATCTCTTGATTTAAGAGGTTCTGTTACAGAAGTCGTTCCATCCCCTTTTAAACCAGCGAGTATGATTGCTGACTTAACTTGGGCACTCGCGATCGGAGAATGATAGTGAAACCCTTTTGTTTTTCCGCCTTTTACTTGAAGCGGGACTTTATTGCCTGACTCATTGCCTTCAATTTCTGCCCCCATTTGTTTCAATGGCTGTGTAACACGGTTCATCGGTCTTTTTGCAATTGATTCGTCTCCAGTGAGTACAGATGTGAACGGAGTATTTGCTAAAATTCCGAGCATAAGCCGAATTGTTGTCCCCGAGTTTCCGACATACAAATCTTCTGTTGGCGGTTTCAACCCTGAGATGCCTTTTCCGTTTACTGTTACCTGCTCATTATCTTGTTCTATGTTTACACCTAGCTTTTTAAAACATGAGATGGTGCTTAAACAGTCTTCACCTGTCAGAAAGCCATTTATCGTTGTCTTTCCTTCTGCAATCGATCCAAACATAACAGCCCTATGAGAGATAGATTTGTCTCCTGGCACTTTGATCGTCCCATTTAAGCTTTGAATAGGCGTTAACTGTTTTCCCATTTTAAAAGTGCCTCCTTTATAACGTGATTTGTGTTAAATAGTTTTCTTTCTGCAATAATTCTTGAGCTTTGTCACGGTCATCTTCGTTTTGAAAACTTAAGCGCAGTACTCCATTCAGGCCTTCTCTCACTTCTAAAATGGTTATATTGATAATGCTGATTCGTGAATTTCCTAATAATGTTGTTACTTTAGATAAAGCACCAACCGTGTCTTTAATATCAACATAGAGATCAGAAAAAGGCTGAATGGCTCCTTTGGAACGGACAGGCAATTCGTCACGAAAGGATTTTGCCCCATTAAAGTAATCATATAGCTGACTCCGATCACCTTTTTCTACAAACATGATTACTTGTTCCATCTCTTCTTTCCATTCGTTTAAAAGTGCAAGAAGATTTGTTTTGTTCTGGCTGACAATATCGCTCCACATTTTTGGAGAACTTGACGCAATTCGTGTGATATCGCGAAATCCACCTGCGGCTAATTGCTGGATCAAAGGATTATCTTTCGCATGATTTTGTGCGAGTCTAACAAGGCTGGAAGCAATTAAATGCGGGAAATGGCTTACGATTCCTGTAAGAAAGTCGTGTTCGTTCGGCTCAACCACTAAAAATTTTGCGTGGGTTCCTTTTAACCAGTTCTTCGCTTCTTCAATTTCCGTTTCTGATGTGATTGAATTTGGAGTTAAAATATAAAATGCATTTTCAAATAAATGCGGTTTTGAACTTTCTACCCCTGTTTTATGAGACCCAGCCATCGGATGGCCCCCAATAAAAACGATTCCGTTTTTGGCGAGTTCTTCGGCTTTTTTCATTATGGTGTTTTTTGTACTTCCTACATCCATAACAAGTGCCTTAATCGCAGGTTGTATGGAAGCAAGCATATCCATTACTTTTAACGTTGCTTCCACCGGTGTTGCGATAATGATAAGGTCAGCTTCTGCTGCATCTTTTTCCAAATCGCTAGTAACCCTGTCAATAACTCCCAGCATTATGGCAGTCTCACAATTAGCAGCATGGACATCATACCCGGAGATAATGGCTTCATGTTCATTTTTTATCGTTAATGCGATTGATCCGCCAATTAATCCTGCTCCTATCAGTAAGACATTTTTCATGTAATTTCCCCTTCTCTAATTCTCGGATAAAAAAACTGCTAGCCTGTCTTCTAGTTCTTCTGCTTGATATGAGGCTAGATAAGGGTGGCCAATGTCCTCTAATAGCACCATTTGTATCGTTCCTGCGGCAGCTTTCTTATCTTTTTTCATACGATTTATAAGAGAGTGTACGGACAGACCATCTGGAATCGGTGCGTAACCTAATTCTTGGAGCCAACTCTTAAGTTCTTTTCCGAGCTGGACGGTAACCTTTTTAAGAGATAAAGCGAAAAGCATGCCATGGGCAACAGCTTCTCCATGCGTAATACCCTTGTATTGAAGTTCTCCTTCTATTGCGTGTCCAAGAGTATGTCCAAAGTTTAAGAAAGCTCTAATGCCTTTTTCCCGTTCATCCTGTGTAACGACTTCGTTCTTTATCTCGATCCCCTTGGTTAGAGAATGCAAAAGATATTCTCCTTTTAAGTCATTTAAGGATTTTATATTTTCACGTAAATACTGGTAAAAGCTCTGATCGGCAATAAGAGAATGCTTGATCACTTCAGCAAAGCCTGATAATACTTCGTTTTTAGGCAAACTTGACAAAAATTCAATTGAGTAGATTACAGCTTCAGGCTGGTGGAAAACGCCTATCATATTTTTTCCTTCGGGATGATTGATTCCTGTTTTCCCGCCTACTGCACTATCATGAGCCAGAATGGTAGTTGGTATTTGAATGAAGCGGATACCTCTCATATAAGTACCTGCAACAAAACCTGAGATATCCCCGATCATGCCGCCACCAAGTGCAAGTATGACGGAGGTCCGGTCAAGCCCTTTCTCTAACGCAAAGCTTTGACAGGCATAATAGTTTTCAAAAGATTTCTGATCGTCCCCGGCTTTCATTTGAAAGACTTCGCAGGGAAATGAATCGCCTATTTCATTTTTAATAGTCTTTAAATAAAGCTCTCCTGCATTTTCGTCGGTAATGATTAGAAGATTTTTAGGTTTTGGCGTTAATGATTCCAGAACGGAAGATAATTGAGAAACTGCATGTTCACCTACATAAACGGGATAGTTTTTAGAAGGTGTAGTAATCGTGATCTCCTTCATTTAAAACACCCTTGCACGTTCTTGGTGCTGAACAATATTTTTCTTGATGATTTCCATGTTGTCCTGGCCGAATTGCTGAACGAGTGCACTTGCCAGTTCCCACGCCACCACGGATTCAGCTACTACACTTGCAGCAGGTACTGCACAGCTGTCAGAGCGCTCTATGCTGGCAGCAAAAGCTTCTTTCGTTTCAATATCAACACTTTGAAGGGGTTTGTATAACGTCGGGATAGGCTTCATTACTCCGCGAACAACAACAGGCATTCCAGTTGTCATTCCGCCTTCAAACCCGCCTGCATTATTCGTTTTTCGTGTGTATCCTTTTTCAATATCCCATTGGATTTCGTCATGTACTTCACTGCCTGGTTTTCTTGCTGCTTCAAAACCAATGCCGATCTCAGCACCTTTAAATGCATTAATGCTCATGATTGCTGCAGCGAGCTTTGCATCAAGCTTGTTATCATAATGTGTGTAGCTTCCTACTGCAACTGGCATTCCATCTGCGATCACTTCTACTATGCCGCCGATTGAGTCTCCATTTTCTTTGGCATGGTCAATAGCTTCCATCATCATTTTTTCTGCCGTTTCGTCTAAACATCTGACAGGTGATGCTTCTGTTTTCTCGCGAAGCTCAGCCAGCGTATCGTACGTTGTTTGTTCCGCTTTAACCCCGCCGATTTCAAGCACATGCCCGCCGACTTCTACACCTAGCTCTTTTAGTATTTTTTTTGCTACGGCTCCTGCAGCAACACGTACAGTTGTTTCCCGTGCAGAAGATCTTTCTAACACATTTCTCATGTCTCTATGGTTGTATTTGATCGCACCGTTCAAGTCTGCGTGTCCTGGTCGAGGTCTTGAAATAACACGCTTCACTTCCGCATTTTCGTCTTCAAGAGGGTCAGCGCCCATTATTTTTGTCCAATGGGTGTAATCTTTGTTTACAACTACTAATGTGATCGGTGAACCAAGTGTTACCCCATGACGGACGCCGCTGAGAATTTGCACTTGGTCTTTTTCAATTTGCATTCTGCGACCCCTGCCGTGTCCTTTTTGTCTTCTTGCGAGCTCTTCATTTATGTCTTCAGCTAAAAGAGGCAAACCTGCTGGGACACCTTCAATAATTGTTGTTAGTTGTGGGCCATGTGATTCTCCGGCTGTTAAATATCTCATTTCATCATTCCTCCTGTTAGCTTTTTGAATGTACAAAAAAATCCCTGCTAATTAAGCAGGGACGAATTAATCGCGATACCACCCTGACAGCAAAGCACAAGCTCTGCCACCTTCATTGACATAACGGAATTTCCGGCTTTTAAAAAAAGCAGCTCAAGAATTGTAATTCATGAAAGGTTATGTACTGATTCTCACCACCATCAGCTCTCTAAAACAGGGAACCTTTTCACTACTCATGTTCTTTCATAGCGTTTGAAATATAAAGTTATAGACAGTTTTAACACGTTGAAGCGCTGTTGTAAAGAAAATTCTTTCATTTTTCTTAAAATTTACATTACCTTCATCTAATAGTCAACAACGGCTAAAATGAGGCGAAAAATAAAATTTTATTTTTTTTTGAATAAGTACTTGACTTTCTTCTGAAATCCCTTTAAAGTTACAAACAATACTTTATGAGACACACGCTTTAAAGCGCGAAAGTGTCCGATGTGATTATGATAATAAAAAGCCTATTAGCGGCCGCGATATAGGAAATGATGGAGAATTTAAAAACTGGGGAGGAACCGCCGATGTCAAACGAATTAGAAGTTTTACGCAAACAAGTTGATGAGATTTCATTAAAGATTTTAGAACTCTTAAATGAGCGTGGCAATGTTGCCCAAAAGATTGGCAAGTTAAAAGAAATGCAAGGTGTAAAGCGTTTCGATCCTGTAAGAGAGAGAAGTTTATTAGATTTAATTGCTTCTCATAACGATGGACCTTTCGAGACCTCTACTCTGCAGCATATCTTCAAGCAAATCTTCAAGGCTAGTCTGGAGCTGCAAAAAGATGATAATAGAAAAGCGCTGCTAGTATCCCGTAAAAAGAAGCCGGAGGATACAGTTGTAAATGTTAAAGGTGAAAAGATTGGTGACGGTAACCCTCATTTCATCATGGGACCTTGTGCTGTAGAAAGTTATGAACAAGTGAAACAAGTTGCGGAGGTTATCGCTGAAAAAGGATTAACGCTTATACGCGGCGGTGCGTTCAAGCCGCGTACTTCCCCATACGATTTCCAAGGTCTTGGTCTTGAAGGTCTAAAAATCTTGCGTAAAGCTGCTGACGAACATCAGCTTGCGGTCGTTAGTGAAATCTTAAACCCAAATGACATTGAAATGGCACTGGATTACGTAGATGTTATCCAAATCGGTGCGCGTAACATGCAAAACTTTGACTTATTAAAAGCTGCAGGTTCCGTTAATAAACCTGTTCTCCTCAAGCGAGGTTTAGCCGCAACAATCGAAGAATTCATGTACGCTGCTGAATACATCTTAGCTCAAGGAAACAGCCAAGTTATACTGTGTGAGCGAGGCATTCGTACCTATGAGCGTGCGACGCGAAATACACTGGATATCTCTGCGGTACCGATTTTAAAGAAAGAAACTCACTTGCCCGTTGTTGTGGATGTAACCCATTCTACAGGACGTAAAGATCTTCTCTTGCCTGCAGCTAAAGCAGCAATGGCGATCGGTGCAGATGCGGTTATGGCTGAAGTTCACCCTGACCCTGCCGTAGCATTATCAGACTCAGCACAGCAAATGAACATCCCTGAGTTCCATGAATTCATGGACGCCTTATTAAATAAGAAAAAAGAAAAAGTACATTCATAAAATTATAGTTAAAGCCTGGCTCTTTGAGTCAGGCTTTTCTTATGTGTTACCCTACAAAATACTCTTTGTAGTAACCGCCGATTTTGCCGGTGTTGTCGATCACAAAATAAAATTCTTCTGTTTCATTTTTCAGTTCGTACATCTTCCCGCCTGTTAAAGCTCTGTCAACCATGTACTTTTCAGCATTTGTGTGAACACATTTAATCTCTCGTATTGTCGGTCTTTTTGCCCAATCCAAGTGAATCATGCAGTATCTCTCCTTGTCATATAGATGCAGCAATTAGTTTTTATCTTCTATAAATGATAATCTCCCTGCATGATTTATGTCAAATCATCTTGCGTTGCGTCAAGTTGCTTCCCTAGTCTTTCTTTATTTTAATCGTTAAAATAATAAGGAATATTATCATCACAGAAATGGAGTAAAAACCATGAAAGCATTAGTATTTGAAAAGTTTGGCGGTCCAGACGTTTTAGGTTATCGTGAAATAAACGATCCCGTAATTGGCCCAAATGAAATCCTGCTGGAAATGAAAGCAATCGGCTTAAACTTTGCAGATGTATATAGAAGAAAAGGTAATTATCATTTAGTGGGACAGCCTCCATACATACTAGGTTATGAAGGTGCAGGAATCGTAAAAAGTGTTGGAAGCAATGTACGTGGAGTTCTGGTCGGCGACCGGATTGGATTTGCAGATGTCCCAGCCGCAAATGCCGAATTAGTTGCTGTACCAAAAGATAAGGCGATCCCCATCCCAGATGGCGTTACCTTTGAATCGACTGCCTCTCTCCTCTTGCAAGGTCTTACTGCTCACTACTTAACGAAGGACAGCTTTTCTATTAAAAAAGGTGACCTCGCATTGGTTCATGCAGCTGCAGGCGGTGTTGGGCAGTTATTGATTCAAATTATTAAACTGCTAGGCGGAACTGTTATCGGTTTAACTTCCTCTGATGAAAAACGCCAAAATGCTTTAACTGCAGGTGCAGATTCGGTATTTTTGTATAGTGAAAATTGGAAAGAACAAGTTATGAATATAACATCTAAAAAGGGTGTGGATGTTGTCTATGATTCTGTAGGTTCCACTTTAATGGATAGTTTTGAAGTGACTAGTATCGGCGGGACTGTTGTATTTTTTGGAATGGCCGGAGGAGATCCGGTGAAAGTAGATCCTCGAATGCTGATGGATACATCAAAAACCTTAACAGGCGGAGACTTGTGGAACGTACTGAGTTCACATGAAGAACGAGTTATCCGCTCGAGAGAATTGTTTCAATGGATTGAAGATGGAAAAGTGAAAATATCCGAAACAGTATTTCCTTTAAGAGAAGGTAAAAAAGCACATGAGTTTATTGAAAGCAGAAAAAGCACTGGTAAGATTTTATTGATTCCTTAAGTAAGTGAAAAATGGCGGCTGGATTGGCCGTCATTTTTGTATGATTAATTGCATGTTGCAAGTTGTTATCCGATCGATAGTTGCATATTACAATCTATTATATTTGTAATATGCAATTATTAAATATTTTCTATAATAAGTAAAATTTATCCCATTTTTTTCTGTACTTTAAGATCTTATTACTTTGGAAATGGAAGTGTGTATATGGCAGCTTTACGTGAACCTATTGGTTTTAGGTTCATTGAATGAAGGAGTTTTTTTACGGAAGAACGAGATTCTATGTTTAGAAAATCTCTTATATCTCTATTTTTCACTTGAGGATTAAATAATAGAGCATAATCTTGTAAGGCTTTTTCATGTGCATCGTTAGATTCCTCTGAACAATTTAAACAAACCCAGGTCCTTTTTATTCTAATCATAGGGGGGGTGTTGCATTTGGGACAAAAAACACCAGTCAGTATTTCTTCTCTTTTAATATTGTAGTTTTTTAATATATCAGGGTTATGTGGTGTATCTTCTCTAATTAAGTACTTAGTTAATCTTTTAAGATCTTTCTTTAGTAATACATTCTCTTGCTGAGTAGAAACATATCCATATATTTTATTTACTAAGGTGTTTCCACGAATAATTTTTTGTGATTTTTTTCCGTACTTAGGAGAAATTCTAATGTATGATTTGGGGTTTGTAATTGCTACGAGGGTGTGAAGCGGAATTTCTGGAAATTTATTTAATCTTAACCACTTTGCGAATTGTACTTTTTGCAATGCCACCTGATTTATAGGGTCTGAAAAAGTTTCATCTACTCCATCTCTAGTTCTTATAATTTGATCAAATTGATGGTCAAAATACAAATTACCTATTAGGTTTTTAACCTCAATAAGTACACAAAATTGAGAGTGTACAATCAAAGTGTCAATTTGAAAATAAAATTGTTCATTGCTCGATTGAGGCAGTCTTAA
Source organism: Fictibacillus nanhaiensis (assembly GCF_023715445.1). GTDB lineage: Bacteria > Bacillota > Bacilli > Bacillales > Fictibacillaceae > Fictibacillus > Fictibacillus nanhaiensis_D. The sequence continues at coordinate 153,206 of NZ_JAMBOD010000001.1, read as the reverse complement.
ATCATGAAAAATATGATAGTCATCTTCATTTAGATCCTTCATATAAAAATCTAGTGACATCTCACCTTTAAAACCAGCATTATATTTTGCAAAGTCGCTTTCTATAAACTGCATTTTTGAGTGGTTTTGTACGATTCGTTCATTTAATACTTCTAGTTTCATTAGTTTTAACGGTTTTGTTCTTTTCTTTGCAATCAAATAATCACCTCTTCCTTTTATATCAACAAAATACAATTCAAGATTAGTGCTGTAATATCCTTCAAAGTAATGAATATATTTTTATGGTCCTTTAATCAAATTTATGATCCTTCAAATTTTTTTATGATCCTCCAAAAAGATTTAAGGTCCTTCAAAATTATTTATGATCCCTCAATTTATTTTATAGATTTTTCGACAAATCAACCTGAATTCACCATTGAATTATATTAAAAAAAGTAACTTCGCCCATGCGAAGTTTCCTCTCTAATTTCATCAAATATGACCTTGGCGACCGCCAAGTTTCCATATACAAAAAAACCACCCCCAGCAACAGCTAAAGGTGGCCTCAATTATCATATTATCCTTCTAAAAGCAATGACTCTGGATCTTCTAGAAGCTGTTTAACTGTAGTAAGGAAGCTTACTGCTTCTTTTCCATCTACGATACGGTGATCGTAAGAAAGTGCGATGTACATCATCGGACGGTTTTCCATGCGCTCTTTATCGATTGCAACTGGTCTCCATTGGATTGTGTGCATTCCCAGGATACCCACTTGAGGAGCATTCAAAATTGGTGTAGAAAGCATCGATCCGAAAATACCGCCGTTTGTAATCGTGAACGAACCGCCTTGAAGGTCTTCTAATGACAACTTCTTGGTGCGTGCCTTCTCAGCTAAGTTTCCGATTTCTTTCTCGATGCCAGCAAAGCTTAGACGATCAGCGTTACGGACAACCGGTACAACTAGTCCTTCTTCAGCACCAACTGCAATACCGATATCGTAGAACTTCTTAAGAACCATTTCATCGCCTTGGATTTCAGCGTTGATCGCAGGGAATTTCTTCAATGCGCCAACTACAGCTTTTGTGAAGAATGACATGTAGCCTAGCTTCACGCCGTTTTGCTCATAGAACTTGTCCTTGCGGCGTGCGCGGACTTCGTTGATCGCAGTCATATCTACTTCGTTAAAAGTAGTTAGCATAGCTGCCGTTTGCTGTGCTTCAACCAGACGTTTAGCGATCGTTTGACGTCTGCGGGACATCTTTACGCGTTCAACTGGCTTCTCAGGATTCACAGGTTCAGCAGCTTTAGGCTGCTGTTGTTGTTGAGCAACTGGTTTTGAAGTGGTAGCTCCCTTTTCAGCGCTACCTCCTTCTGCATGTCGTTTCACATCTTCAGTGCGAACTCGTCCAAGCGGATCGCGCGAACTAACTTCAGAGAGGTCAATCCCTTTTTCTCTAGCAAGCTTGCGGGCTGCAGGAGATGCGATTGGGCGATCAGTCGCTTTAACTTCTTCTTCTTGCTCTGCAGCTTTTTCAGAAGACTGCTCTTGCTTTTGAGCCGGTTCAGTTTTTTCTTCTGTAGCTGGCTTTTCCTCTTGTTTAGACTCAGTTTCTGCAGCAGATGCATCACCTTCAACAATAGAAGCAATTACATCTCCAACTGAAACGGTATCGCCAGGCTCAACTTTAATATTTTTTAAGATGCCGTCACGTTCAGCACTAATTTCGATGTTAACTTTGTCTGTTTCTAATTCAACGATGTCTTCACCTTTAACGACTGTGTCGCCTTCTTTTTTAAGCCATTGTGCAACCGTACCTTCTGAAATAGATTCGGCTAATTCCGGAACTTTAACGTCAAACATGTTCACGGCCTCCCTCTCGCGATTGAATGTCTAGTGCTAATGATGTTTGGATGATTTGTTCTTGTTCTTTTTTATAGATGTCTGGTTCCCCGCCAGCTGTACTTGAACGCTCTTGTCTTCCGATGTAAGAAACATGTGCTCCTTTAGGTGCAACAGCACGGAGTTTTGGTTCGATGTATAGCCATGAACCCATGTTCTTCGGTTCTTCTTGAACCCAGATCAAGTCTTCTATATTTGGATACTCGTTAAGAAGAGCTGTCATTTCTTCTTCTGGGAACGGATAGATTTGTTCAACGCGGACAATATGCATTTCTGTTCTTGCTACCTGATCCTGTTCAAGTGCTTTTTCTAAATCAATCGCAATCTTACCAGAACATAGCAGGATTTTTTTCACTTTCTCTTTATCTTTACCAAGACCTGGCTGTTCAAGCAACGGCATGAAATGATCGCTCTCGAAAGCTTCCGGTAAAGAAGCAACTTTTGTATCGCGAAGCAAGCTCTTTGGCGTCATAACAACTAACGGACGAACTTCATCCATTGTTAGAAGCTTCGCCTGGCGTCTTAACAAATGGAAGTATTGAGAAGCAGTAGTTACGTTCGCTACTGTCCAGTTGTTTTCAGCTCCCAGCTGCAAGAAACGCTCTAAACGTGCACTCGAATGCTCTGGTCCTTGACCTTCATAGCCATGAGGCAGAAGCATAACCATACCAGACTTTTGCCCCCATTTCGCACGGCCTGCAGATAGGAACTGATCGAAAAGTACTTGTGCTACGTTAGCGAAATCTCCATATTGAGCTTCCCAGATCACTAATGTTTCTGGTGCAAACACGTTATACCCGTATTCAAATCCTACTACGGATGATTCAGACAGTGGACTGTTATGAATCGCGAATGAAACATCGATATCATCCATTCCGTGCAGCGGTGAGAATTTCTTTCCGCTTTCGCTGTCATTAAGAACGAGATGTCTTTGAGCGAATGTTCCGCGCTCAGAGTCCTGACCCGTAATTCGGATTGGTGTTCCGTCTTTTAGAATAGAAGCGAACGCAAGAGATTCAGCCATTCCCCAATCAATCTTTTCTCCTTGGAATGCTTTGCGTCTGCGCTCAAGTATACGTTTGATTTTAGGATATACATTAAAGTCAGCTGGCCACTTTAACATATTTTCCGTCAGCTCTTGTAGTTCTGTTACCGAAATTGTGGTATCGATATCAGGAAGTGCTTTCGATAAGGGATCCGGAAGTCTAGTGTCTTCCAGTTTGAATTTTTCTTTACGGCCATGTACTTTTTCGTACTCTGTTTGATGTTTTGTTAAAACTTCATCTTCGATAGCTTTTACATCTTCTTCGGACAGAACGCCTTCTTTAACTAGCTGCTTTGCATAAACATCACGAACAGTTGGATGGCTGTTTACTTGTTTATACAATTTAGGCTGTGTTGCAGATGGATCATCCATTTCGTTATGACCAAAGCGGCGGTAACCGATCAGATCAATCAAAACGTCTTTTTGGAACTTTTTACGGTACTCATAAGCCAGATGAACGGCTGCCATACAAGCTTCCGGATCATCAGCATTTACGTGAATAATCGGAATCTCAAATCCTTTTGCAAGGTCACTCGCATATTTTGTAGAACGGGAATCTCCGCTATCTGTTGTAAAACCAACAAGGTTGTTTGCAATGATATGGAGTGTTCCCCCTGTTTGATAGCCTCTGAGACGGCTTAAGTTCAATGTTTCAGCTACGATTCCCTCACCTGGGAAAGCAGCATCACCATGAATTAAAATGGCAAATGCTTTTGACGTATCTTGAACAGGATACCCTTTGCTGTCACGCGTTTCTTGTGCAGCTCTTGTGTATCCTTCAACTACTGGATCAACATATTCCAAGTGACTTGGGTTATTAGCCAGAGAAATCTTAATCTTGTGTGTTTGATCCGTTTCTACTGTTCGGCTTGCACCTAAATGGTACTTTACATCACCTGTCCAGCCAAAGTTAATTCCTCGAGATCCTTCTGAAGGAATCAGCTCTTTGTTTGGAGAATGATGAAATTCAGAGAAAATTAATTCATAAGGTTTGCCAAGCACATGAGCAAGAACATTCAGACGTCCTCTGTGTGCCATACCGATCAATGCATGCTCAGCACCGTCGAGGCAGCCTTCTTTGGCAGCTTCATCGAGCATAGGAACAAGCATATCTACGCCTTCGATAGAAAAACGCTTCTGACCGACAAACGTTTTATGAAGGAATTTTTCAAAACCTTCAACTTCAGATAAACGATATAAAAGATTTTTCTTATCTTCAGCTGATAAAATAGGATAATGCTGGCTAGTTTCTACCATCGTGTTCAGCCATTGACGTTCTTCAGTTTCATGAACGTGGCTGAATTCATAAGCGATTGTTTTCGTATAGACTTCCTGAAGCATTTGAATCGCTTGCCAGCCGTCTTTTACAGATGCTGGAGCCTCTTTCCAAATAAAGGAAGGTGGTATCGCTTTCAAATCTTCAATTGTTAAATTAAATTCTTTTGGGTCAATATGGTGGTTGTCTTTAGGAAACTCTCCAACTGGATATAGATTAGCTGCCAAGTGACCGTAAGTACGGATGTTTTCAGCCAGTTTTAGTGCAGCTGCTAATTTCTCTAAATCCATTCCATCAAAATTCTGTCCAGTACGTTCGCTTGTTGCAGAACCCTCACTTGGAGGACCCCAAGCTTCAAATTTTTCTTTGAAAGAACTGTCAACAGATTCCGGATCCACACTATATTGATCATATAGTTCAAGGACGTATGCCATGTTTGGACCACTTAGTCCTTGCCAAGGATTTTCTGATTTGGAACGTTGATGACTCATCTTTTGTTCCCTCCTGCTTCCCTTTGTAAGTATTGTGCTGATGCTGTTAACAGGTGATTCATCATTTCTCGCCATTGGTTTTCCCTATTTAAAGCGCTCTCAAACAATGAATGAAAAGAACCTTATCATTGATAAGGTTTCAACTGTAACAATGGTCATTGCCATTATACTATATTTTCGCAGAAAGTGAATTTTGTTTTTTACGATTCATAAGATAATTTGCCCATTTCGTTTTACTTATAGTAAATATAAGGAGTGCAACCCAGATCAAGGTAAAAGAAAGCAGATGAATTTGAGTAAAGGTTTCATGATATAAAAAGACACCCAAGAGCAACATGATTGTAGGTGCAATATACTGCAGGAATCCTGTCATCGTCATCGTAATACGCTTAACCCCCTGTGCGAACAAAACGAGCGGCAATGCCGTTACAAGTCCGGCTCCCCATAAAAGTACTGTTGTGGAAATGCCCCCTGTAATAAAAGAACCTGTTCCGTTCCATTGAAGAAATACTAAATAAACAAAAGCGACCGGTACAACAAACATCGTTTCTAACGTTAAGCCTGTCAAGGAATCGAAGCTTCCCAGTTTTTTTGCAAGTCCATACAGTCCAAAAGACAGAGCCAGGAAAATGGCCACCCAGGGGAATTTTCCATATTGCCATGTTAATAGTAAAACACCACAAGCCGCAATAACAAAAGATACGATCTGCCACTTGTTTAATCTTTCTTTTAAAACAACCATGCCTAATATTACGTTTACCAGCGGATTGATATAATATCCTAAACTAGCCTCTACGACATGATCGTTATTAACGGCCCAAATATACATAAGCCAGTTTCCGCTAATTAATATTGAAGCAATGAAAACAGAGAAGAATTGTTTTTTATTTGAGAAAAGAATCTTAATATCTCTGTTAAGATGATTTTTTCTTTTTAAAAGAAACAAAACAGCAAGCATTAATACAAAAGACCAAAATATGCGATGAGCTAATATTTCTCCTGAACCTGCTAGATCCAGTGGTTTCCAATAAAGGGGAAGGAAACCCCAGATCAGATAAGCTAAAGCAGCGTACCAGACTCCTTTAGTTTGTTCGGTATATGTTTTCATGAACACTCCTCGATTCCAGATGATATAAGGTTATAAGATTATATAACGGAATCGTAAGGATTTGCCAGAAAGTAAACTCAGGAATAAAAATTTTTAAAAAAGAACACTTTCTTCTATATAATATTGTTTTCCTATTTTTTGTTACACTGAAGCTACATACGTTCAGGAGTCTGAATGCCTAGTAAACGCAAGCCTTCTTTTAAGACAAGCAGAATAGAAGTACATAAAGCAAGCCTTTCTGGAGTCTGACTGCTGTTTAGGATTTTAACACTGCCATAATAATGGTTGAATCTATGTGAGAGCTTTAAAACATATTTCGATATTATAGAAGGTTCTTTACGTACGAACGCATTTTGAACGGCAGAAGGAAACTCGTTTAATACTGAAATTAGTTCCCAGCTTTCTTCTTCAATAGAACATACATCTGGCAGCTGCCCATTAAAGTTCCCTTTATCTAATAAAGTTTGGATTCTGGCTGCTGTATATTGAACATATGGTCCGGTATCCCCTTCAAACTTAAGCATTTGCTCGAGCGAGAATTCCACATCATTGCCTTTTTCATTTTTTAAGTCATGAAAGATTACCGCACCTACCCCTACTTGACGTGCAACTTCATTTACTTCCAATAATGATGGATTTTTTTCGATGATGTTATTTTCAGCAAGATGAATGGCATCCATTAAGACACTTTCAAGTAAAACGGTTCTTCCTTTTCGTGTACTCATCTTTTTTCCGTTCTGTAAAATGAGACCGAACGGAACGTGATGCATGTCAATTGCCCACTTATAGCCCATTTTGTTTAGAACACGTTTCACTTGCTCAAAATGCAATGATTGTTCATGACCCACAATATAAAAAGCTTGATCAAAGTCGTATGTTTCCTTTCTATAAATGGCTGCTGTAAGGTCACGTGTTGCATAAAGTGTTGCTCCATCCGTTTTTTTGATCAAACATGGAGGAATGTCTTCTCCAACATTTACGATTTGTGCACCTTCAGACTGTTCAAGAAGATTTTTTTCCTTAAGTTTTTTAACAGTATCCTCCATTTTATCGTTGAAGAAAGCTTCTCCATTGTAAGAATCGAACCCGACTCCAAGCAGATGATAAATCTTCTGAAATGCTTTTATTGAAACGTCTTTGAACCACACCCATAACTCAGTTGCTTGTGGATCTCCATCCTCTAATTGTTTGAACCATTTTCTACCCTCATCAATTAAAGATGGATCCTTTTCTGATTCTTCATGAAATCGGACATAAAGGGCGGTTAGCTCAGGAATTGGATTTTCTTTCACTTTTTCTTCGCTTCCCCACTTTAAGTATGCTGCAATTAATTTTCCAAACTGTGTTCCCCAGTCACCGATATAGTTAATCTTGACCGTTTCATATCCGCATTTCTCACTGATTGCCGCTAACGATGAACCGATTACGGTAGATCTTAGATGCCCCATTGAAAATGGTTTTGCGATATTAGGAGAAGAAAGATCAAATACAATGGTTTTTCCTTTCCCAAAAAACTGGGAGCCATAATTCTCTTTTTCTTTTAATATTTTTAGTATCAGTTGACTAGCAAAAGATTTTTTGTTTAAAAATACATTCACATAGCCCCCTGCAGCTTCTGCCTTCTCAAAAAGTTCAGGAAGGGTGCCGGCTGATAATCTATTCGCGATCTCTGATGGTGAAGTTTTATAGACTTTGGCTAATTGAAAACAAGGAAATGCCAAATCACCCTGATGCAATTGTTTTGGTTTTTCGATTAGAACTTCAATTTGTTCGGTGTTAAAATCGTTGCCAATCTGGCTGTGAAGATAAGCTGTAAATTCTTTTTTCTCGTTCATGGTTTTCCCTCCTAAATAAAAAAAACCGCCTCTTCTAATAAATAGAAGAGACGGATATGACCGCGGTACCACTCTTGTTGCCTTAAAAAGGCCACTTAATCTTTTAACGGGACGTCCCGGTTTGCCCTACAAAAATTTCAAGCAAACATTTCCAAAGTGCGCTTCGTCAGAAAGTTGTACCAGGCTTCCACCGCCCCCGGCTCGCTATAACATTCTATTCAGACTACTCTCTTTTTCATAAATGTTCTGTTCTTTAGTTTTAGATATTATATGAGGTGAAAGTATAAAAGTCAACTTATTCCATTTCGTCCAAGTCCAAATAATCTCTCATCCTTTTAATATATCTTTTTAGCCGGAACAACGTTTCTGTTCTTAAGTATTTAGATGTGAAGGCAGAGGAAATTGCCTGGATGGAAACGAAAACACCATGTTCATTAACTCTTACTGGAATGATGCCGGTAAAAATCGTCTCACCGCTGCTCTTATATAGAAGTTCTGCAGATACTAAAACTACTTTTTCATCGGAGTGTTCTCCAGGCTTAACCGATTCAACTTCAAATAAAAATTGAACGCTCATAGTTGCTCCTTTAAGTTTGTGTCAGTATTTATATGATATAATGCATTAGCTCTATTTGTCAGTTAAAACAACAAAGGAAGTATGCAAATGTTTCAAACACACACATTAAAAGAGAAATACAAACAGTTTTTATTCCTCGTAATCCCTGTTCTTATCACTCAGCTAGGTTTGTATGCGATGAATTTTTTTGACACGATTATGAGTGGTCACGCTGGAGCTAAGCAGCTTGCGGGGGTTGCAATAGGAACAAGTCTTTGGGTTCCAATCTTTACTGGATTAAACGGAATCTTAATGGCACTTACTCCGATCGTTTCGCAGCTCATTGGTGCAAAGAACACGAAGAATGTCCCTAAAGCAGTTATGCAGGCTGTATACTTATCTGTAATTATTTCATTTATGGTTATCATCCTTGGTTCTTTTATCTTAAATCCTATTTTAGGGGCAATGTCATTAGAGAATGAAGTAGAGCGTGTTGCGAAAGGATATCTGGTTGCTTTGTCCTTCGGTATTTTGCCGTTATTTTTGTACGGAGCGCTTCGATCATTCATCGATGCTTTAGGCCAGACTAGAATTACGATGTTCGTTACATTGCTTGCTCTCCCGGTAAATGCTTTCTTCAATTATTTACTTATCTTTGGTAAAGCTGGATTTCCTGAACTTGGCGGTATTGGTGCTGGTATAGCTTCCACCATTACGTATTGGATTTCCGCCATTATTACGATTTTCATTGTGATGAAGATGAATCAATTTAGAGGCTATAACCTTTTCAAAACTTTTTATAAGCCTTCCCTTTCAGCATGGAAAGAGCAGTTAAAAATCGGTATACCGATAGGACTTGCCATCTTTTTTGAAGTAAGTATCTTTGCGGCTGTTACTTTATTAATGAGTGATTTTAATACGATTACGATCGCAGCTCATCAAGCAGCTCTCAATTTTGCTTCATTTCTTTATATGCTTCCATTAAGTATTTCATTTGCTCTCACAATTGCTGTTGGCTTTGAAGTGGGAGGAAAAAGGTATAAAGATGCTGCACAATATAGCTATATAGGGATTTTTACCGCACTTGGGTTTGCATTAATATTATCAGGCCTTCTTATTACGTTTGACGAACAAGTTGCGCGAATCTACTCAAATGAACCTGAAGTCATAAAACTTACTACTTCTTTTTTATGGTTTGCCGTGTTTTTCCAGCTGGCAGATGCTGTAGGTGCTCCTATACAAGGTGCTTTAAGAGGATATAAGGATGTAAATGTCACGTTTATGCTTTCTTTTGTCTCCTATTGGGTTCTTGGTCTGCCAGTCGGCTACTATTTAGCCAATTTTACTTCCTTCGGTGCTTATGGCTATTGGATCGGTCTGATTTCAGGGTTATCAGCAGGAGCAATCATTTTATTTATCCGTTTAAAATTCCTTCAATCCCATGCTTTTTCCATTCAAAAGCAAAAATAAACCAGCCCTTCGGCTGGTTTATTTATTATCAAAAAGAGATAAGTACTCCCCATAACCTTTTTCTTTTAATTGGTCTTTCGGAATGAAGCGAAGCGAAGCTGAATTAATGCAATAACGCAATCCCCCTCTGTCCCTCGGCCCATCAGTAAAGACATGTCCAAGGTGAGAATCCGCTTCTTTACTTCTTACTTCTGTACGGATCATTCCATGCGATAGATCTTCTTTTTCTTCAACCATAGAAGAACGGACAGGTTTCGTAAAACTTGGCCATCCGCAACTGCTGTCAAACTTATCAAGTGAACTAAAAAGAGGTTCCCCAGAAACGATATCTACGTATAAACCGTCTTCTTTGTGATCCCAAAATTCATTTTGAAACGGCGGTTCTGTAGCATCATTTTGTGTAACGTTATACTGCATAGGGTTTAAAGTGCTAAGAATTTCTTCTTTCTTCTCCTTATCATCCCAGTGCGTTTTGATAAAGTGGTCACGGCCAGAACCTTGTCTGTATCTTTTATAGTGGAAAGGGTTCTTCTTGTGATATTCCTGATGATATTCTTCAGCCTTATAAAAGGTCTTGGCTGGTAAGATCAAGGTTGCTATCGGTTTATTAAAGCGTCCGCTTTCCTGCAAATTTTGTTTTGATTGTTCTGCAATTTGTTTTTGTTTTTCATCGTGATAAAAAATGGCCGTACGATAAGAATCACCACGATCATAAAACTGCCCGCCAGCATCCGTAGGGTCGATTTGCTTCCAGAAGACTGATACTATTTTTTCGTAAGAAATAATTGAAGGGTCAAAAGTGATTTGAACCGCTTCGAAATGCCCTGTCGTTTCACTGCAGACTTCTTTATAAGTTGGATTTTCTGTGTGTCCGCCTGTATATCCAGATTCAACTTTAATTATGCCTGGCCATTCGTCAAAGGGTGTTACCATGCACCAGAAGCAGCCTCCGGCAAAAGTGGCAATCTCATACTCCTTCATGAAATCAAACTCCTTTATACATATTTTGTTCCATCATATAAGAATGTGAATAAAAAGCATAGAAAAAGGCTTTTTTGATTTGCATTCTATCCTTTTTTTACGATAGGTCCAGTGGTTACAGGATTCTTTATCGGAGCTGGGGGTTTATGTTTCTTTTGTTTTTGGGTATTTTTTAAAAAGTAATAAAGTCCTGAAAGTACTATTGCTCCACCAAGACACTGTGCAATGTTTAATGTTTCATTCAATAAAAGATACGCAAGTAAACTCGCTCCAACTGGCTCTCCTAAAATAGCCATTGAAATAGTTGCTGCTGTAACGTATTTTAAAAGCCAATTAAAAAGAACATGTCCAAAAACAGTTGGAACAATTGCAAGCAATAGAAATATACCCCAATCCTTGCCGGAATATCCTGTCATCGGAATAAGAAGTAATGTATTATAAATAGCAAAAACAATAACAGCCGTTAAAAATACTGTAAAACTGTATAGAGCAGCGGGTATAGTTTTAAGAAGCTTTTGGCCAATTAGCATATGTATAGCAACAACAATCGTGCCCAAGATGGACAAAATATCACCTTGGATATGTTGAGGTGAGATCCCGATGTCTCCCCATCCGATCATGACAGCCCCTATTATTGCCACGACCATTCCAACAATGGCCGGCTTAGTTGTTTTTTCACGAAAAGCGATGAAGGCACCTGCCATTACAAATACGGGCTGCAAAGATAGCAATATTGTAGAACTGGCTACTGTTGTTAGCTTTAAAGAACCCATCCAGAACAAAAAATGCAATGCTAAAAAAGTACCAGATAATATGAGCAAGGTCCACTCTATTCCCGATATATGTTTTAGTGTTCTACCATGTTTTAAAACAAAGGGCAGCATAAGAATTAATGTAAATAACAGCCGGTACATCCCTTGAACAGAAACCGGGGCATCAGACCATTTAACAAAAATGGATGAAAAAGAAATGGCAATGATCCCTACAATTAATGGAATAACAACTGGTGTTTTAAGCGTATCAGTTTTCAAATCGTCACCCTGCACTTTCTAGGCATATTTATGTTAATATCTTTAAATATATAATTTTTTGAGAAGGAGGATAAAAGTGAAAAAAAGATATATTGTATCCTTACTTCTTCTTTTGCTAATAACCGGAACAGTATGGTGGTATTACTATCCTCAATATAAAATAAATCAGATAAAGGAAGCATCGGTCATTGTAAATAATAATGATAAAAAATCCAAGCAGGTCACTTATCTGGATTATTTAAAAGACAGCCCAAAATCCTCATTTAACCATCTTGTGCTTGGAGATTCTGTTGCACAAGGAAGAGGCTCTGATGAAGGCGGATTTGTACAAAAAGTGAACACTAATCTGGAAAGCTTAACAGCCAAGACATTCGTACTTGAAAACCAAGGGATATCCGGCTCAACAAGCCAAGGTTTATTAAACCAGCTGCAAATTCCAGCGGTACAGCAATCTGTCAAAAAAGCAGACATCATCACTATTAATATTGGAGGCAATGACCTCGTTCAAATAGCAAAAGAAGAAGGACCATTAAAAGCAATTCAAAGATATGACGAAGTAAAAAGTAATTATGAAAAAAATCTTGCAGAAATATTTGAATTAATCCGTTCACACAATCCTGATGCTATATTGGTTTTAAATGAATTATATAATGTTGTAAACGCTGAGAAAAATTATTATCCAGCTACAGAGAAATTATTGAATGACTGGAACTTGATTGCTTACGAAACGGCTCTTTCACATAAACCGGCGATTGTTGTTCCAGTGAGTGATGCTCTACAAACAGAAGATATGAATAAGTGGCTTTATGATTCTATTCATCCAAATGATGAAGGTTACGAAAGGATTGCAGAAAAAACAATTACTGCTTTTCAAAACCATTCCTATAAACGAGCTGAATAATTACTTGGTTCTAGTCCCATTGTGTACAATTCATTTATATCTCCATTCCACCGTCTGATTTGGGGAAGAAAATAGAAAGTAGTTGCGTTATCCAGGTTATCTAATGTTCTGTCCGGGTCATATATTAAAAGATGTTTTTGGCTTCCGATGGCAATTCCCATCTCAGTATGACATCCTTTTCCTCCGGGCAGAATGACGATAACCACATCTGCATTTAGTACCCCTTCATACTCTTTTATACCGATATCTGTTAGTGCAACAATCGTTTGTGCTCTTATATTCTGAGTCCAATCATACGTTCGTTCCCATCCCAGCTGTATTTCAATATCTTGTGCTACTTTTTGAACAAGCTCCTTGTTTTGAAAACCTGAAGCCATATAAAATTTCATTTTTCCTTCACCCCTTAATAGAAAACGCTTTACTGTAAAAATCATATTACAATCCTGTAATATTGAACAGATAAACTTGCATCTTAATGTGAACATGTTAACATAGTACTTTATAAACAATAGTTAAATTTTTGAAAGAGGGGTTGCATGTTAAAATACAGAAACATTTCTTTTATTGGTGCAGGATCAATGGCGGAGGCAATGATATCCGGCCTTATTAATAAAGCTGGTATTTCGCCTGAAAGGATTACTGCAGCTAATCATTCTAATACTGAAAGAAGAACTGAACTTATTAACAAATACAATATTCAGGCTGTATCGTTTAATGAGCTTTCATTAAAGATTACAGATGTGATTATTCTTGCGGTAAAACCAAAACAAGCAGAAGAAGTTCTGCAACTATTAAAACCGAAATTACAAGACCATCAAGTGCTTCTATCTGTGCTTGCTGGAATCTCTACAGGTTTTATTGAAGAAATTATCAGCAAACACCTCGCTGTCATCCGTGTTATGCCTAACACATCAAGTATGATTGGTGAATCTATAACAGGAATCAGTGCAGGAAAGTTTGTAAAAAAAGAAGATTTGGATTTAGCTCAAGAATTATCTAAAGCAATTGGAAAAGTTAAAATCATCTCTGAAAAACATATGGATGTTTTCACAGGGATTGCGGGAAGCGGACCGGCTTATTTTTACTATCTATTAGAGCATATGGAAGATGTAGCTGTTGAAAAAGGTCTCGACCGGGAGATGGCGCGTGACATTGCAGCTCAAACCTTATATGGGGCTAGCAAGATGGTTATGGAGTCAGATGATTCTCCTGCAGAACTGCGTAAGAAGGTTACTTCTCCGAACGGTACTACCGCAGCTGGTCTTGATGCTCTTGATGAAAATGGCGGAGGAAAAGCAATAGAAGCAGCGGTAGAAAATGCTGCTGAAAGATCTAAAACATTACGTAAAGAGTTTGAAAAAATACCCGTACTCTAATATAAAAGATAAGCGCACAAAGCTTTTACAATAGCTTTGTGCGTTTTTTATTTTTGATTTGATTTGCCATGTAAAAATTGGACCGGGCGTTTTAATCAGTTCCTACTATGGTTGATGTCCCTTTTTATATAGTTGAATATATATATATTGAAACTATTTTGAGGTGATTTTTTTTGAAAGAGAAATCTGTAAGAATGTTCCCCTATGGAGGTTATGATCCTTTTTCGACTCCTTCGTCAAAGGTATTCTCACAAAGCCAAAACATACCTGACAGACCTCCTTATGCACCAGCAGCACCAGCTTCTATGCAGCAGCAATATACACAAGGATTTGCTCAGCCATTTATGCCAATGATGCCGCCAATGATGCCGCCGGGACTTGTTCCCCATCCTATGATGCAAGGCATGCCGTTTAATCAGCAGCAAGGCGGTCAGAACTCTGCAATGTTTCCTAACACACAAGGTTCTGGACTAAACTTCAGCAAAGTAATGGGTGGAGCAAACCAATTTATGGGTCTTGCCCAGCAGATGGGAAACATCTTTTCTTTATTTAAATAGACGCCTTTCTTTAAGGCTTCTATTTTTTTTGATTAAAAGGTATAAATGCTTCAAAAGGTTAATAACACAAAAAAGCACCCCCACGTACAAGGGTACTTCTTCATTATTTTGTTGCTACTCCACCAGATAATAAGAATTTCATGGCTTCTTCTGGTTTTACATCTAGAATTTTAACTCTGTCTTTTGGAACTAAAAATGTAAATCCTGCAATTTGAAAAGTCTGTGGTATATAAACAGCAACATGGTCGGCCAATTCGTCCCCCAAACTGGTTAACTCTTCAGTTGTTATGAACCCGATGCTTTTCATATTAAGTTCTGGATATTCGATGAGGACCACTGTTGAAAATGATCGTTTTTCACCAAATAGAGAGTGTATCGTGTCCTTAATCACCGTATAGACTGTTTTTACAAATGGTGTTTTTTCAAGAACGCGGTCAATCAGTTTAAATATCTTTCCAGAAATATATTGAGTAGACATCCAGCCTAACACTGTGATTAAAATAATTGTGGTTACAAGACCGATACCGGGTATATAGTCTTCCTTTAGAACATCCTTTAATAAATTTCCGAGGATGCTGTCCAAGAATCTAAAAATTTTATAGATAATATATACAGCTAGAACGATAGGAAGAATCGTTAATAAGCCATTAATAAAATATTTCAGCAAAGTTTTCATTATTTCCTCTAGAGTTAAGTTTAAGATTTCAGGGTTGAAGTACTTTTTTCTATTTGTTTCTTAAAATGCTTTTGAAATTCTGTTGTCACAGGTCCGATTTTATAAGTTTGTTCTTGTTCACCCTTAAGTTTAACAACAGGAGTAACTTCCATAGTTGTACTTGTAATAAAGACTTCATCTGCCTCTTTCAATTCATCTACAGTGAAAGACTCTTCAAGTACCGGAACGTGAAGCTGTTCAGCAATTTTTAGTACAATCTGCCGGGTAATCCCATTTAAAATAAGATTCGTTGCAGGATGTGTTTTCAGTGTACCGTCTTTAACTATAAATACGTTTGATGATGAACCTTCAGTAACAACTCCATCTCTATGCTGAATTGCTTCTTGACAGTCAAAATCAGCAGCTTCTCTCTTTGCCATAACATTTCCGAGTAAATTTAAACTTTTTATATCACAGCGAAGCCAGCGGATATCTTTTGTTAAGTACGTTTGTATACCCTTAGACTGAGATTGTGCAATAGAATCTAAAGAAACTGATTTTGCAAACCCAGTAACTACACTTTGCATGTTGCGTTCATATAAGTGATTACGAGGGGCAACTCCCCTTGTCATTTGAATATAGACCATACCGTTTACAACATTGTTCTTCGTGATTAATTCTTCAGTAAGGTGTTTGAATGTCGGAATATCATAGGGAATCGCAAGCTCTAATTTTTTTGCACTTTGCACAAAACGGTCAAAGTGCTCATCAAATGCAAATGGCTTGCTGTCATATACAAACACGACTTCATAGATGCCATCGCCAAACAAGTAACCTCTATCTTCAACATCTACGGGTATTGAACCATTCTTTATGATCTGATCATGATATAAAACGTATGAATTTTCCATGATTTAACCACCTCTTATATATTATATGTATGTTAATGAGCTTTCATCTACTTTAAATGAAAAAGTGACTCCCTTCAAGAGTCACTTCAATACTTTTTTATTATTTATTCTATAGATCCGCCTGCTTGTTCATACCTTGCCATAAATTCTTGTTTAAATTGATTTGTTATAGCCAAGTCATGAATCCACAATGCATTTTCATCATTAACATCATTTCCGTTCGTGCTCCAGTTAGTAGAACCTGTAATCACTAGAGGGTCACTGGATGTATCAGCATCAATAATAAAATATTTATGGTGAAGTTTTCTTGATTCCTTATCCATATATACCGGTGCTGGGTTCTTCCAGCGGGTATTGGGATTGTTTGTGCTCGTTTGGGAAGCAGTTCTACCCGTCATATCAACTGATGCTGACCACCACATACTCCAGAATGAATCGTCAAATACCCCTTTTATATCAAAACCAGTAAGTGTACCTTCCATATCATTTGATGACCCTTCCCATTTCACTTTAAGTGTATCGACAAGGGATTGATCAGACCAGGCAAAGATACTGAAATACGTATTTTGATGAGCTGATGATTCAATGGTTTCGTTCATTTTTGGTACTGCATTATCTCCTGGAGAAAAATAGACTTCTATCACCTTTTCTCCAACTATAACCTGGTGTGGCGTATTATCTGATTTACGAGAGCCGAAGTTGGAAACAGTTGCATTTGGTGTCAAACTTGTACTTCCCCACATTTCATCAAACTCCGTTTTATAAATGTCTGATAGTTCACTTGAATGCAACTCAATAGAATGATTGGAGTTTCCATCTAATATTCCTGCTGCTCTATTTTCGTCAGTGCCATAAAGGCCAGTTGTTGTAAAGTTCCAGCTTCCTGTAAATACCCATTTTCTATCGATTATCAAAAATTTATTATGCATTTGATCATCAGGTGAATAATAGGAGTTAGAACTTTTTGATTCTCCATCAACCAGCATATATCCGGTTTGACTGTTGCTCCCCACTTCCACTGTTTGCTGAGAGAAATCTTGATAGCCGGTTTGAGGAAGGTTATATTCTGTTCGTTTTGCTGTATCTTCAACTGCAAAAACAATAGAATCTGAAAAAATATGAACATCATCTGAGGTGTTTACTTTTCCGTCTTTTCCTCTAGATAATTTTTCTAAATATAGTTTCATAAGCTCATATCTAGCATCATGCTCAGGATCACTTAATGGTTTGGCATCCGCGATCATTCGAACTGTAACCCCTGATGCAGCTTTTTCAATCAACGCATTTACTACGTTAGGAAGATTTATCTCATATGTAGCAATATCAATCGATTCTGTTGCTTCGTTTATTCGGTTCAACAGCCTGTTTTCTAAGTTCACGTTATAATTTGCTGTATTACCTGGTGTTGCAAATTGTGTTAATGCACTTTTATTAAAATAAACGTTTATTGCTCCCGCTACATTGCTTACATTATTTATATGTTCTGTCTGACCGTTTGACGTACTGCTTACTGTTCCGGGCGTACCGAATCCAGTATCATACCCTGCTGTTGCTGTTTGCCAATTCAGAGGATCATCGCCGCTTGCAGATGTGCTTTTCCTTTCCATAGTTGCTCTTGATGCGGAATCACCTGCATACCATTTTGAAATGGTATCACTTATTTGATTTGATGAATTAACAAGTTCTAATATCTCACCTGTATTTGAAAGAGCACCTGTGAAAATCTGATAAGCAGCAATTCCAGGAACTGTAGTATCATCCGTTCTTTCCAGCAAGTATGTATCTCCAGGACTAATGGAACCACTAAGTTGAATAGATGGAGTTCCATCTGATGCTCTAAGCGTCCAGCCATCCAGTTGTATAACTTGATTTGTAGGATTGTAAAGTTCAATCCACTCGTCATTCGCATCAGCAGTTGTCCCCATCCAAGCTATTTCAGTAATAACTGGACCTTGGACTGTTCCTGCTGCCTCAGCTCCTGAATCTAGCGGTGATTGTACAGAAAGAACGGAAGACATAATAACGAATGCAGATAAACATTTTTTCCAGTTCATATATCAAACCCCTTTTTTGCTAAGATTTTGTAAAACCAAAAAAATCATAGCACAGGAATTGATAAGAGTTATCTAAGATTTTCAATTGTAAAGAAAATTGCTCCTAAAGAACTTTTTATATAAAAGTTTCTTATATGATTATAAGTATAATGACCTACTGACTTTGCATGTTATATACTATTTTCTTATAAATAAAGGTTCTTTTCTAAAAGATTGTTGCTTCTGGGGGGATTTTTGTGCTTCCAGCGGCATGTTGATTGGAGTGTAAGGTGCGAGACTCCTGCGGGATTAGCGTGCCAACCACCTGAGAATACTTCTCGCAAGGCATGCGACGAGGAAGCCCGCTTCGGTAGAATTTTCTTGCAGACGCAGGAGCACAAATTCTTCCTTGAATACGAGTCTTTACCCATCTTCCTCCAAAGCTCACCTTACCCTCCGCGGAAAGCGAGCATCCTGAAACGGAGATCAACTACTTTCAAAAAACAACAATGAATACGAAAACAGCCTAAATAAAAAACCGCACCCCCCATTGTTAGTTGTGTCTAACGATTGGGGTGCAGTTCAAAATGGCGGTTTTATTGTTTCACTGTCTTAACAACTTTATTGTCTTTCACAGTTACCAAATAAAATTCATTATCCATTTCAATAAGAAAATCTTCATCATATTGTTCCTTTAGTTCTTCTTCGATTTTAAATGGCTTATTAAAATGAGCATCTATTACATTTAAGCGTTCTTTTCGTGTATTCTCACGATTAATCGAATCAAAAACAAAATAAGCTAAAAATACAATCCCTGTGATCATAATGATTTTTGCTGTTTTACTCAAAATATGAATCTCCTTCCCCTTTTCTCCAAAAACAAGTATAACCTAAATATGTCCAAACAAAAACACCTGGCTTGTTAACCAGGTGCGTAAATTTATTTCCACCAAGTATCATGAATTGAAGCTGGGAGGTTACGCTTATGCATTGTCTGAAGGAATCGTTTTTCGATTTTTTCTTTTGAAGATGTTGTAATATCTTTTCCTTCCAAATAATCATCAATCTCTTCATATGTTACGCCTAATGCTGTTTCATCAGGTATAAGTGGTTTGTCATCTTCAAGATCTGCTGTTGGGACCTTTAAATAAAGTCGTTCATCTGCTCCTAAATGTTTTAACAAAGCTCTGCCTTGTCTTTTATTAAGACCGAATAATGGAACAATATCACATGCTCCATCCCCATGCTTTGTAAAAAATCCTGTGATAGCTTCTGCTGCATGATCTGTTCCGATAACAAGGCATTGATAAGCACCTGCGATATCATATTGAACTTTCATTCTTTCGCGTGCTTTCGTATTCCCTTTTAGAAAATTAGAAAGATCTTTTTCTGTTGCTTCTTTAAAATTTTGAACTGATGCGTCTACTGCGGGCTTTATGTTAACTGTAAGAGAAACATGCGGCTTAATAAATTTTAAAGCACGCTGTGCATCCTCTTCGTCTTTTTGAACACCATATGGGAGCCGTACAGCAACAAATTGATACTGCTCATCAGTCTCTTCACGAAGCTGTTCCATTGCAATCTGAGCTAATTTTCCAGCGAGCGTTGAATCCTGACCGCCGCTAATGCCCAACACATAACCTTTCATCCCAGTTTTTTTCACATAATCTTTAAGAAATTGGATTCGTGCATTAATCTCTTCTTTTACATCTATTTCAGGTTTAACCAGCAACTCTTCGATCACTTTTTGCTGCAATTCCAATTAGATCGCCACCTTTAAAATGTACTTGTTCTTTCATTTCCACAAGTCATGTGTTTTTAATCAAGCTTATAATCTTTTTCTAACTGATATAGGCATTGCAATGACCGTTCTGCCCATTCACTATTTTCTTCTTTAAGTTTTTCTATGTAATCGTATAAAGCCTTTTTTAAAGAATCCTTATATAATGGCAGAATCCCGTCATATTCTTTAATTGTATGAACAGGCATCCATGCTCTTTCACCTTCGCTTAATGCTCTTCGTTCTTGGAAGAATGGGACATCGGCATTCTTAGGATTATGCAGATCGCCTTGCCAAGGATGAGTGATGACGGCTAGGACTTTGACAAGAATCATTTGGTTCCGTTCATCTTCTGCTTCGCCTATATATTGCCCTGTTTTGTAGCTGGCAAGTACTAGGTTTTTATATTCTGTCATTCTTTCGCCTCCATCATTTCAATTTCTTTAGAAACAGCATAAGCAAGATCTTCATTTCCAAACAAAGATAAAACCTGCAGAAGCATCTCATTGGAAATAGGTTCTGCTTCTTCATGTGTAACAGTTTGTTCGAGCATATGCATAACGTACTCATTATTCGCTTGTCCCGGATATGCATTTAAATAAACAGCTTTTGGATCTAATCCGTTATTTACACACCATTGGGCATAAATGATAATCATCATTCCCTCATCTTTTTGATAATTACTGATCACTCTTTCAGAAATTTCATTTGCGCGGTTCACTAATATTCCACCCCTTTGGTATTAGTCGTTAAAGTTTACTTTAAAACAGGCAAAAAGAAAAAGCCAGTATATTTACTGGCTTATCTTTAAAGGGTTTGTTGTTCTTTACGTTCTGTTTCATAACGGTTGCGAGGATGTTCTAAACATTCTTTAGTGCATGAACGCTTATGTTTAACTTCACAATCCGTACAGCAAACGTGCTGTTTGTTACATTCTGGGTTTGCACAGTTTACGTATCGATCTTCTGTTGTTCCGCAATAATAACATTTAGAAACAACAACATCTTCTTCAGTACGATTAACTGGAACTGAGATGCGTTCGTCAAAAACATAACATTTGCCATCCCAGAATCGTCCTTGTACTTCAGGATCTTTTCCGTAAGTTACAATACCGCCTTCAAGCTGTGAAACATCTTTGAATCCTTCTTTTAACAGGAAGCCAGAGAACTTTTCGCAACGGATTCCTCCTGTACAATATGTTAAAACTTTCTTATCTTTAAATTCGCTTAAGTTTTCACGGACCCACTTAGGAAAATCACGTGAAGCCTTTACATCCGGTCTTATAGCACCTCTGAAATGGCCGATTTCATATTCATAATCATTACGTCCATCGATTACGATAACATCTTCGTCTTGAAGTGCTTCGTAGAACTCTTTAGGTGACAAGCGTTTACCAGATAACTGATTCGGGTCAACATCATCTTCAAAACGCCAAGTAACAAGCTCTTTCTTATGACGAACGAACATTTTTTTAAATGTATGTTCTTCTACTTCATCTATTTTAAAGACAATATCAGCAAAGCGTGGATCTGCTTTTAGATGGTCCATATAGATTTGTGTTTGTTCAAAAGTACCTGAAACTGTTCCGTTGATTCCTTCCGGCGCGACAATAATGCGGCCTAAAAGTCCTAAATCCTTACAAAACTTTAAATGTTCATCCTTAAAGCTTTCAGGATCATCAATCGGTACATACTTGTAATACAATAGTACTCTCATTTTTTCTGACATAATTAATCACCAACCTGCAACGTTAGTTTTTTTATGACGCCAAATAAAAAACCACCGGTCCCAATTACCTAATCCCCGTGGTGAGTACCGGAAAAACCGATAATCATTTATTCAATTGGAATGTGGCGCGCCCACCAGGATTCGAACCCAGAATACGAGAGCCGAAATCTCGTGTGATATCCATTTCACTATAGGCGCTAATTACCGTCACGAGTTATATCATAAACAATAAACGGAAATAAAACAAGCCTTTTTTACAACATTTAAATAACAGAGTCTTAATTTACTAATTTTAACGGAATGATTTTTTCTTCTGCACTTTCATAAACCGTTATTAATGGTTCATCTGGATGCCATTTGAAAATGCCTTTTTCTCCATCTAATATTGCTGGAAAATGAAGAGTTGATGAAAATGCATCTTCAAACCAAACACCATGAGAAAGAATATTGGAGATGAAAATTTCAGCTTCTAATTCCATATACTGAATTCTTTTTTCCCATTCTATTTTTTCCTCAGCATTTAAGTGTGGTTCTACCTGTTGAAACGATTCATACCATAAATCGAATTCTCTTTGCAGGTTATATAAAGAATCAAACTCCTTTGAGAGAACAGGCAGTAATTGATTCGCTTCTTCTAATGTATAACGCTTCATAACACATACTCCTTCTTATTCTTGTGAGTATTATAACAAATGAAGGTGAACATGCACACCAAAAATGGCCAGAAGAAAACCTTTTGGGTTTCCCAAAAGGCTAAATGGTAAGACACATTTCTTTTTTTGGATTCTTTAAGTCTAAATAAAAATCCCTGACGGTTTGATCTTCAAGCAGTTCTGGAAAATCTCTTCTATACTCTGAGCTGACCAGGATCTGTTCTACAAGTTCTGCTGAACCTTTTCTAAGTAGCAAGCGTAATGTTAACCATTTGTCCCTTTTGGATTTCAAGTGAAATTTCGTTATAAAAAGCATAATTCTATCATCACATGTAAACGTTTTTTCCTTTTCTTTTCGTAAATTAATATGAGACACCGTTTTCATAGAAAACACCCTCCTTTGATTTGCGAGCTCTTAATACCATTATTATTCAGTTTTTTCTGAAATATACTTGTCCAAGCAAGAAATCTAGCTTTTTTATGGACGGGTATTAATAGAACAGACAACATTTGCCTCTATACTTTTTATTTGATTAAATAATCTTATAAAGCAAATAACTAGGAGCTGTGTTTAATGAATAAACTTGAAAAAGAAATTGTGCTGGGTAATTTTCAGTCTATACTTTCAGAATCTGGTACATGGAAAATGGGAGGCTTTCCTCTTCCGGATGGATCTTTCCATGAATTTAGAGAACCGGAAGCAGTTGTAATTGTAAGAAACGACCAACTATATGTCCGAGTAAATCCTTTTACCAAATCCCACCCTTCTGTTCAGTTTTTAGATAATGCAAAACACATGTATTACTCGAATGAATCGATAAAAGTTCCAGAAGAAGGAAATTTATCTTTCCGATGGAAAATGCGTTCCCGACCTATCGGTACAACTCCTGGTGATTTATATGATGGATTTGTTTCTGTAAACTTATTGGATTTTACAACAGGTGCAGCGCTGGATTTCTTTGCTGGTAATGACCAATTTTCAAGCGTGTATGCTGTACTGCCTTTCCCAGGTGTTACCGTACCAGAAACGAAGAAAACAAAATATTTTTGTATCTTTAAAGAAGAATCCGACTTTTATAGTAGAGATTGGAACGAGTATCAAATCACCTACAACCGTGCCGCTGATGAAGTAATCTTCATAGTAAATGGCGAAGAAGTGCGAAGGGAAAGGAATGTTCCGATTAAGTTTAATGAATTTACTGTCGCACTTGGTTTGATGACAGAAAAAGATTTGTCGCCTGATGGAAGTACTTCACTTCATGGTCAAGGTATAATCGGTGAATGGTCACCTATGAAAGTCTTCATTGAAAATTGATACAATCATTCGGGTAAATTCCGTAAAGGTCTGCATGATGCGGGTCTTTTTTTATGTATTCTAGTAATAATATGAAAATTCCTTTTTTTGCGACAGTTTTATATAATAAGTATTGAGTAAATAAGAGAGGAAGTTGCAAAATGTCACAAATAAACCTGTTGCAAATTGAAGAAATGACGCTGGAACAGTTACATACTTATTTGGAAAAGGGAGAATTGACGTCATTTGATCTGGTGAAATATTATTTGTTCCGTATTGCGAAGTATGATAAATCCGGTCCTTCTATCAATTCGGTATTAGAGGTAAATCCTGAGGCTCTCTTTATAGCTCGAAATATGGATGCTGAACGAAAGAACGGAAAAGTCCGCGGACCTTTACATGGTGTACCCGTCCTTATTAAAGACAACATCGATACAGCAGACCAAATGCATACAAGTGCAGGTTCATTAGCACTTCAAAATCATTATGCCAAGAAAGATGCTTTTATCGTGGAGAAACTTAGAGATGCTGGTGCGGTTATTCTTGGAAAAGCAAATATGACAGAATGGGCAAACTTTATGGCTTATGATATGCCGAATGGTTTTAGTTCCAGAGGTGGTCAAGTTTTAAATGCTTATGGACCTGGAGTTCTCGACGTAAGTGGTTCAAGTTCAGGATCTGCAGCAGCGGTTGCTTGTAAT
Source organism: Fictibacillus nanhaiensis (assembly GCF_023715445.1). GTDB lineage: Bacteria > Bacillota > Bacilli > Bacillales > Fictibacillaceae > Fictibacillus > Fictibacillus nanhaiensis_D. The sequence continues at coordinate 128,945 of NZ_JAMBOD010000001.1, read as the reverse complement.
TTTACAATGCTGGCAGTAGGAACTGAAACATCAGGCTCTATCTTATGTCCTGCTGGAAACAACAATATTGTTGGAATTAAGCCCACGGTAGGTCTTGTATCCAGAACTGGAATAATCCCTATTTCTATCAGTCAGGATACTGCTGGTCCAATGGCGAGAAATGTAAAAGATGCTGCAGTTTTGCTTGAGGTTTTATCAGGTTATGACTTTTTTGATTCTGCCACTCATTGTTCACCTTCTGACCTCTCTTATACGGATGGACTGGCAAATTCTTCATTAAAAGGCAAACGAATCGGTGTAGCTTATGAATTTTGTATCAGAGATTTAAATGAAATACAAAAGTCGGTGTTTGACCAGGCTCTATCTGATATTAAACAAGAAGGAGCAGAGATTATTTATTTGGAACAAATCTCTCCATTAGAAAAAGAAGGATTAGATTATAACGTTTTGCTGCATGAATTTAAATCTGGAATCAATAATTACTTAAAGACTGTATCCCCTGATCTAAAATTACAGACGTTATCAGATATCATTGCATATAACGAAAAACATAAAGAGGATTGTCTAAAACATAATCAAGAATTATTGATTGAAAGTGATCAGACTGATGGAACATTTACAAGTCCTGTTTATTTAGAGTCCAGATTGAATGATATTGAGAATACACAAAATAACGGAATCGATTTAGCCATAAATGAAAATAAACTCGATGCACTTATTAGCCCAAATGATGTATGGTATGGAATTCCTGCAAAAGCCGGCTATCCTTCTATTTCAATTCCATCAGGATTTGACGATAATGGATTACCGCTTAGTGTTGTCTTAACTGGTGAAGCCTTCTCTGAAAAAAGACTAATAGAGATAGCTTATGCTTACGAACAATTAAGTCAAAAACGCAAGCCGATCGTGATGAAATGATAACCGGGGTCATCCCCCGTTTTTTTTCTTAATTATATAATTCTTTTCAATGCAGTAATAGCTTGATCGATATCTTGTGAACTTACATCGTAATGAGTCGTCAGCCTGATTAAACCTTCTCCAAATGATACAGCAAGAACTCCTTCTTTTTTTAGGTCATTTAAAAATTCTTCGTTGGATTTCTTCGTCTCTTCAATATTTACTATTACGATATTGGTGTCTGGTCTATTTAATAAAGAAAGTCCTCCAATATCTTCTATAGCATCTGCCAGTCTCGATGCTTTTTCATGGTCTTCAGATAATCGTTCTACCATTTCAGTTAAAGATATGATGCCGCTGGCAGCAAGGAATCCTGCTTGTCTCATACCGCCGCCAAGTCGTTTTCTCCATTTTCGCGCTCTTTTAATAAACTCCTTGTTTCCTGCGATAAGTGAACCTACAGGTGAACCTAATCCCTTTGATAAACAAACTTGTACGGAATCACAGTATTGTGTATATTCTTGTACCTGTTTGTCCGAAGCAACAGCAGCATTGAATAAACGTGCACCATCGATATGTACAGGTATTGATGCTTGTTGCGCAATTTTGTAGATGGCTCTCATGTTATCTGAGGAAACGATCGAGCCTCCAGAACGATTATGTGTGTTTTCAATACAGATTAAAGAAGTATCAGGAAAATGGATGTCTTGTGAACGGATTGCATTTCTGACATCAGATGGGTTCATCTCTCCCTTTATCCCGTTTATAGTCCGTGGCTGTACACCGGCTAAAGCAGATATTGCTGCACCTTCGTAAAAGAAAATATGAGATTCGGACTCTACAATGATTTCATCTCCTGGTGAACAATAAGACAGAACTGCTAATTGATTCCCTTGTGTACCGCTAGTAACAAATAATGCATTTTCTTTGCCGAGCATATCAGCTGCCAGCTCTTCTAATCTGTTAATCGTGGGATCTTCACCGTATACATCATCCCCTACTGTTGCTTCATAAATGGCTTCCCGCATTCTTTGTGTCGGCTGTGTCAATGTATCGCTTCTTAAGTCAATCATTCTATCACCTCTAATTTATTTAAAATTTTTCAATGACTCCATATAAAAAGCTTGCATTACGCTGAATTATATTGAAACCAAGCTCTTTAAATTTACTGCTGTTTCTGCTATCTTTCATCACAACCCGCTGGGATGCAACTCTCAAAGCTTCCTCAATGATTTTGTTTGTTATGACACGATAATCAGCACTTCCTTTTAAACCTTGTATTCCAGGTGATTGCACAGTCGATTCAAACATTGGATCGAAGTATACTACATCATAATGATTATCCTCAGTCTTTTTTAAGAATTCATAATGATCACCATGAATCACTTCAATACGCTTCATTGCGTCGTTCATTTCTAGCAGATTGCTTTCCCAAACCTTTAAGCCGCTTTTTACAACAAATGATATGGCTATACTGCTTTCTATTCCTGTAACTCTTCCATTTTCACCGGTTACCAGACTTGCAACTATGGAATCGGAACCTAATCCAAGTGTACAATCAAGAACAGTCATATCTTTTCTTAATTTTGCAGCTTCAACAAATGGATCTCTCTCCCCTCTTAGAAGTTGTTTTACCCTAAACATAGATGAATTAGGGTGAAAGAAAAAAGGTGAGCTCCTGTCTTTTGGATGGAAGGATATTTTATCGACTCCAATCATCAAAACATCGTCATTATATCGTTCAATGATTGAAGCAATCGAATAGCTACCTCTATCAATAAAGGGACTTTCTAATGAAAAGGCCACTTGTTTTGCTTTATCTTGTATTCTGGCTGCATTCTTACCTGCTGTCGTAATGATCATATGGCACACCCTGTCTGAAAAATATTGCCTTAACAGATAACGAATTGTTTGCATATCACTTGGAACAAACCTAAAATATGGGAAGATATATACAAGGAGGCTCCATCATGAAAAAAAGCTCCCCCTTCTTAATTTTGGGAAGAATTACATACCGATTCCGTATTATAATTATAGCATTTTGGATCCTGACTACCATTCTATTAGGATTTTATGCAGTTAAACTTCCTTCCATCTTAAATGGAAGCGGTTTTGAGATGGATGGGTCTTTTTCAAAAGTTGAGAATACCCTTCAAGATAAGTTTAATCAGCCTAAGTCGTCCGTCATGTTAGTTTTTGATTCAAAAAAGTATAACACTGATGATGATAAGTATAAACAGTATGTAGATCATACACTAAAATCCGTAAGGGATGTTGAAGATGCTGTAGGTGTTCAAAGTCCTTATGATGCACCTGATAAAATGATTAAAGACCATGTGGCTTTCGCTTCCATCCGTTTTGATAAAAGTTTCAATGATTTAAAAGAATCTATTGAACAGATAAGAGAAAAACTGCCCAAAGATGGTGATGTTTCTGTTTCATTAACAGGCGGTCCTGTTATTGCAGAGGATATGAATACAGCAAGCCAACAGGATTTAGCCAGAGCGGAAGCTATTGGAATTCCAGCTGCCCTTATAATACTGCTGCTGGCATTTGGAGGTCTTGTTGCCGCTGGACTGCCGATTATTATCGGATTAATTAGTGTAGCAAGTTCTCTTGGACTTTTATACTTCTACGGATTAGAAGCTAATGTAAGTATCTTTCTGTTGAATGTTGTACCAATGATTGGATTGGCATTAGGAATTGATTTTGCGCTGCTCCTCGTGAACCGCTTTAGAGAAGAACTAGCTCAAGGTGTTGAAAAAGCGACAGTTATCTCGGTGCAAACAGCGGGAAGATCTATCGCCTTTTCAGGCTTATGTGTGTTTTTAGGATTATCAGGAATGCTACTTATCGATATCGATATCTTTAAAACTGTAGCGATAGGCGGAATGGTTGTTGTCGTTTTATCTGTATTAAATGCTGTGACATTCCTGCCTGCTCTGCTTGCTGTTCTTGGTGCTCGTGTAAACGCATTAAGAATTTTTAGACCAAGAGAAAATCAACGGTCTGTATGGCATTCTTTTGCATCCTTTGTTATGAAACGTCCCGTAATGATGACACTATTTGCAGCCCTTTTACTTGGTTTTTCGGTTACACCTGTTCAGGATATGAAACTTTCAATTCCAGAAGCAGAAGCTTTACCGCCGGATTATGAATCCAGAACGGCATTTGAAAAGTTCGAAAAGACTTTTGGTGAGGACGAGCTTTACCCAGTTTTAATCGTTGCTGAGTCTGAAAAGTCATATTTACAGGATAAAAATGCCATGAAATCTTTAGATCAGTTAGTTAAAGATCTTCAGGATGAAAAAGAGGTTGCAAAAACTGAATCAATTTTTGATTATACAAATCAGTTAAACAGTACTGAACTATTCCAAGTACTACAGACAGAGCAAGGAAAACAACGATTATCTCCTGTTTTAGAACCTTTCATAAATGATCAAACCGCTGTCATTCGCACATATCTATCGGTTGATGTAACTGGTGATACAGCAAAACAGTTTGTCAAGGAATGGGAAAAGAAATATGAAGGTCTTTCTTTAACGATTGGCGGAACAACAAAGTTTAATCAAGAAATTTTTGATGAAATTATTGAAAAAGCACCTTACGGATTAGCTGTTGTACTTGCTGCTACTTTTTTCATACTTATGATTGCATTCAGGTCTGTTTTTATACCGCTAAAAGCAATACTTATGAACATGCTAAGTTTAGCAGCCACTTTCGGTATTCTTGTATGGATCTTCCAAAGCGGAACAATCATGGAACCTGTTGAGATCGGCTTAATGATTCCTGTATTTACTTTTGGTATTGTTTTTGGATTAAGTATGGACTATGAGGTGTTCTTGATCTCAAGAATACAAGAAATATATGAAGAAACCGCCGACAATGATAAAGCTACATTACACGGTTTGACTTCCACATCAAAGATCATTACATCTGCAGCGGCTATCATGATAGTAATCACAGGTTCTTTTGCATTTACAGATGTGATGCCAGTTAAACAGATTGGAATTGCAATAGCTTTAGCTATTTTTATTGATGCAACTATAGTCAGGATGATACTTGTGCCTTCCCTTATGAAGCTGCTGGGACATTGGAACTGGTGGCTGCCTTATTCAAAACGAAATATTAAACAGCGCGGCACCCTGCTTTAAGGGTGCCGTTTTTCACACTATCATTAACGAATAAGGCTTGTTGCCAACCGGGCTTTCTTTAAACAATAGTGGGAAATTAAAACAATATGTCCTATAATAAGAATTAGCTAGTTTTATATTCAGAGGTGTTTATATGATTGAAACAGTAATTATTATTCTTCTTTCCTATTTACTAGGCTCTATCCCCTTTGCACTCTTAGTAGGAAAACTGGGTTATGGAATTGACATTCGCCAGCATGGAAGCGGAAATTTAGGTGGAACGAATACATTTCGAACCTTAGGGAAAAAAGCAGGATTCATTGTATCTGCTGCAGATGTTTTGAAGGGAACGCTGGCAGCCAGCTTGCCCGTTTTGTTAAATGCAGACCTTCATCCATTGGTTGCAGGAATCCCTGCTGTTATTGGGCACTGTTATCCGGTATTCGCAAAATTTAAGGGCGGAAAAGCGGTTGCGACTTCTGGCGGAGTATTATTGTTTGCAGAGCCGTTGTTATTTCTATTAGTCCTGCTTACATTCTTTTTATCTTTATACATAAGTAAATATGTATCACTTTCTTCGATCATGGCCGGTATAGCTTCGGTAGTGTTAAGTCTTTTTCTGGCCGATACTATTACAACATATATCTTGATGGGGTTTACCATCTTTTTATTGTACAGACATAGACAAAATATAGTCAGAATCGCTAAGAAAACAGAACCAAAAGTTAAATGGATTTAATGACCGTTCTAAAAACAGAACGGTTTTTTCTTATGTTTTTTTAAAAATAGGCTCTTCTCCTAAAAAAGTACAGGCGATTTCATTAAAAACTCCGCATTTGTCCGTGTCGGTTTAGGTGTTTCGGTCATATGGTGTAATGTGACGTTGACCTATACTTAAATTTTGGAGGGACTGAAATGGAAAATAAGAAAATGAATATTCCTTATGGTGACAATATGAATATCGGTATGAAACCAATAGCTAACATGCCAATTCATGGTGGTTATGGCGGTGGCTATGACCATGGTCATGGATATGGCTGCGGTTTCCTAATTATTGTTGTACTTTTCATACTATTGATCATTATCGGTGCTACTGCTTTTCATGGTAAAGACGACTTTTGTGACAGAGATGAGTCTTCATCATCCCATTAATGTCATTATTTTATAAAAAAAGAGAGAAGCGGATTCGCTTCTCTTTTTTCGTTACTGCTAAAAAATCATTTGTTAGTATTTAATTGTGTTTAATATTACTAATTTTTTAACAATGTTCATCATAAGCTCCCAGTAGGTTTTCAAGAATTTCCTCTGGGGCATGATTTTCAATATTGTGTCTGTGGATAAAATGTACAACTTTTCCATCTTTCAAAAGTGCCATTGAAGGAGAAGATGGAGGAATATCACCAAAGAATTCTCTCATCTGAGCAGTTGCTTCTTTATCTTGTCCTGCAAATACAGTCACAAATTGTTCCGGTTTAACAGAGTGATTTTGAGACGCAATAGCTACTGGACGAGCCAGTCCTGCCGCACAGCCGCATACCGAGTTAATGACTACAAGAGCAGTTCCTTCTGTTTCTTGCATAAAATAATTAACTTCTTCTGGTGTCTTTAATTCTTCAAAACCAGCACGAGTTAATTCATCTCTCATGGGCTGTGCCATTTGTTTCATATATTCTTCATAGGCATTCATAAGTATTCCTCCTGAAAACGAATCATTTACATACAATGTTATTATAACGTAAACAAGCCTTTTTTTTAACTGTTTCTGCTTAACTCATGTATCATGGAATTTTCTATAATGGTTACTTTTCGGTTGTCAGTATCAGAATCTGCTTTAATCATAGCTATAGCAACACGGCTGGCTTCAATCGGCTGATATTTTTTAGGGTAGATAATAGGCAGTACTTTATAAACCTTTTCAGCAACCCTTTCTCCAAATCTTATTTCTTCACGGTGTCCAATTAATAATGAAGGTCTTATTAAAATGACACTTGGGAGATTCAGCGAAATGATTTGAGTTTCTAACTCTCCTTTAACTCTGTTGTAAAAGAATGATGAGTGTAATTCAGCCCCCATTGCAGATATGACGGAAACTTTTCGTACGGATAACTTTTTCGCTAATTTAGCAAGCTTTACAGGAATGTTAAGGTCAATTTCTTTAAACGCTTCTTTTGTTTGCGCCTTTTTCATCGTTGTACCGATACAGATGAACATACTGTCAGCTTGAATGTTTTCGATGTGATACTCTGAACTGTTAAAATTAAAAAGAATTTCTTTTACCTTTGGATGGTTGATTTCAGACTTTTTTCTGACAAGCAGAATTACCTCTTCATACGAGGAGTCGTCAAGTAGCAGTTTAACAGCTTCACTTCCAACCAGACCGCTTGATCCTGCGACGATAACTGTTTTTTTATTCATATCTATGATCCCTTCTGATTTGAAAAAAATATATTAATAATTTTAGACAGGCTGGTGCTTATTGTGGAACATACTTATTTTATCACTGGTTATCCAGGCTTTATAGCTACAAAACTCTTAACAGACCTTCGCGAAAAGTATCCTTCCTCTCAATTTTATTTACTTATTCTAAAGAAAGAAAGAGAACTTGCTGAAACGAAGATTGGTGATAATGATAATATTTTTCTCGTAGAGGGAGATATCACTAAAAAAGGTCTTGGCATACCTGAATGCTTAAGAAGCGAAATATCTGATAAGGTTACCCATTGTATACATCTTGCAGCTTTGTATGATTTAACAGCAGCTTTTACTCCTTCTTATTCTTGTAATGTGTTAGGAACAGAACACATAATTGAGTTCGTAAAAGTTTGCAAGAATCTTAAACGATTTTGTTATTACAGCACCGCATATGTATCAGGAAACGAAAAAGGACTAATATTAGAATCTAGTTTGTGTGAACCAGCTGGTTTTCGAAATTATTATGAGCAAACCAAACATGAAGCCGAACGAAGAGTGCGTATGTATATGAATGAACTGCCGATCACTATTATAAGGCCAGGGATTATTGTTGGTGATTCAATTACAGGTGAAACAATAAAATTTGATGGGCCTTACTTTATGATGCAATTTTTAAGTAAGCTGTCTGCTCTTCCCATCCCATATATTGGACGTACTGCTTCAAAGATCCACCTTGTTCCAGTAGACTTTATTGTGAAGGCATCTGTTTTTTTGTTGCACGATCTCAGAGGAGAATCAAAAACGTATCATCTTTTAAGTCCATCTTCACCAAAAATTCATGATGCGTATACATTAATTTGCAAGGAGCTTATTGGTAAAAATCCAAACTGGTATCTTCCAAAATTCATTGCAGATCGAATGCTATCCGTAGCTTTTATTTCAAGATGGCTGGGTGTGCCAAGAGAAACACTTTCTTACTTTTCTCATGAAGCAGAATACGATACCACCAATTTAGTGCAGGATCTTAAAGGTACGGGTATTGCATGTCCTCCTTTCGAGGAATATGTTCCAGCTATTGTCCGTTATTACAAAGAATATGCTGCTGACGCCACACTTAAAAGATATTAAATAAAAATTTGAGGAGATGCCCCGTTTTGAGACATCTCCTTCTTTTATACAAGACTATTGTTTTTACTGACAACTAATGCCCCTAGAGTATTCTTAAAATGTGACAGCGCCCATTCATGTCCCGGCTGACTGAAGCTTTGGACAGCATCCTCGTGGATCACGATTGAAAATCCTTTATTGTAAGCATCAACAGCAGTATGTAAGACACATATATCCGTGCATACTCCTGTCAGATGTACTTCTTGTATGTTTCTCTCTCTTAGCTTCATTTCAAGATTAGTTCCTGCAAAAGCACTGTATCTCGTTTTATCCAGCCATAGCATATTCCTTTCGGATTTAGCCATATTTTCAATATAGACATCCTTCAGCTTTCCAAATAGATCTCTCCCCTCGGTATTTCTGATATTATGAGGATGGAACAATTTGCTCTCTGGATGATAGGGATCATTTTCATCATGCACGTCAACTGCAAATACAACATAATCCTCATTATTAATAAATTCTTTAGTAATCGCAGAAATTCGTTCTTCTATCTCCTGACCTGGTTTTCCGCATGTTAGTTTACCTTCCTCCGCCACAAAATCATTTGTATAGTCAATAACAACTAAAGCCTTCATATAATCCTCCTATTAATCAAGTGTTTCAATTTCAACACTTCGTATCCCATGAATTTTTTTTACATCGTCATACAAGTCTGTTGTATACCTCTTCTCATAGATAGAAGCAGCCATTTCCATTTTTCGATTATCATTCTCCAGGTCCTTTATTCTTACATTGACGATTCTTACATTTAGTTCATTAATCTGTTTCATAACCTCACTCATATTTGTTTGTGGCTCTACGATCAGCTTTAATTTTACATCGATTTGCCTTAATGCTTTCGGTCCAATCCACTTCATAACTAATGGTATTAATTCTACACTGATTAAAATTAATAATGCACCAGCGGCCGCCTCTTTATAAAACCCTGCACCTGCTGCAATTCCTAAACCTGAAGCTCCCCAAATCATTGCTGCCGTAGTTAAGCCGGAAATTACATCATTGCTCCTTCTTAATATGACGCCTGCACCAAGAAAACCGATACCACTCACGATTTGAGCTGCAAGACGCATAGGATCCATAACGGTTTGTCCTGATACGGTAGAGAATTGTTCTGCTGACTCAATACTTACAATTGTGAGCAAACAACTGCTTATTGAGATGACAAGGCTGGTTTTTAGTCCGACTGGCTTGTTTTTTAATTCGCGTTCAATACCGATAATTAATCCGAAAAATGCGGAAATTCCTAGTTTCACTAAGACAACACTCATGATGTATGCACCTCTTCTCTGTTTTTGCCCTTATTTAATAATACGCAAACTACATCATATATTCCTTCTAAACAATAAGTAAGTTGTTTGATTGAAATGAAAAAGGAATTAAGTTTATAATAAGTAATGCTACAAATATCTGAAAATAAAAATTATTCAGAAAGGGGGCCGGCGGATTAATCGTTCTACCCTATATGAATAAAGGAGGAAGTTCTTTTGTTACCTAAAAAACAGCAAAATTATGAGCAACCAAGGTATAGTGAAGTTGTGCAATCCGCTTATTTTAAACAGCTAATGGAAGAGAAAAAACGTTTTATCTTGCCTATGACCTTGTTTTTTTTACTGTTTTATTTCAGTCTTCCCATCCTTACCGCGTACACCGATGTATTGAACAACAAGGCTATCGGTGATATTTCGTGGGCATGGATCTTTGCCTTTGCCCAATTTATTATGACTTGGGCACTATGTATGATCTATACCAAAAGAGCAAAACGATTTGATGAACTTGCAGAAAAAGTTATTAATGAAATGGACAAGGAGGTTTCCTCATGAATGGCACAGCATTTTCCTTGTTTTTAGCAATCGTCGCCCTCACCCTTGTTATTACATATTTTGCTTCGAAAAAGACGAAAACAACTAGTGATTTTTATACTGCCGATGGCGGTCTGACTGGAATGCAAAATGGACTGGCCATTGCTGGTGATTACATGTCTGCCGCTTCATTCTTAGGTATTGCCGGATCTATTGCATTGGCTGGTTTTGATGGTTTCTTTTATAGTATTGGTTTTCTTGTAGCTTATCTAGTTGTGTTGTACTTAGTTGCCGAACCGCTTAGAAATTTAGGAAAATATACGATGGCAGATATGATCGCTGCTAGATTTAATGATAAAAAAGTCCGGGGTGTTGCCGCATTAAATACCATGGCTATTTCCACGTTTTACATGGTTGCACAGCTTGTAGGTGCAGGTGCCCTTATAAAATTACTGCTTGGAATTGATTACATCTATTCGGTTTTAATCGTTGGAGTGCTTATGACGGTTTATGTTGTTTTTGGAGGTATGACAGCTACCTCATGGGTTCAGATTGTAAAAGCAGTACTTTTAATGATTGGGACATTTATCATTTCTGTTATGGTATTCGCGAAGTTTGGGTTCAGTTTTACAGAAATGTTCAGTCAGGTCAAAGCCGCTACTCCGTTAGGTGAATCATTCTTAAATCCAGGTAATAAGTTTAAAGATCCGCTTGATACCATTTCTTTAAACTTAGCACTCGTTTTAGGAACTGCTGGTCTTCCGCATATCTTAATCCGTTTCTTCACTGTTAAAGATGCACCAACCGCAAGAAAGTCTGTGGTATATGCGACGTGGTTAATTGGTGCATTTTACATTATGACAATCTTTTTAGGTTTCGGTGCCGCAGCTTTTGTTGGTCAAGATAACATTGTAGCTGCAAATGCCGCTGGTAATATGGCAGCACCTCTTCTGGCTCAGGTTTTAGGTGGAGAATTCTTATTCGCATTCGTTTCTGCTGTTGCATTCGCTACAATCCTTGCTGTAGTTGCCGGTCTTGTTTTATCAGCCGCATCAGCTTTTGCCCATGATTTTTATACACACATCGTTAGAAAAGGAAATGCTACAGAAAAGGAACAGATGAAAGCAGCGAAATGGGCATCAGTAGGTGTTGCGATATTATCCATCATTTTAGCTTTATTCGCACAAAAATTAAACGTTGCCTTTTTAGTATCTCTTGCATTCGCAGTCGCGGCCAGCGCAAATCTGCCAATCATCCTATTAACGATTTTTTGGAAGCGTTTTAACACGGCAGGTGCTGTATCAGGAATGCTGGTTGGGTTATTAAGTTCTCTTATTCTTGTAGCACTGTCACCAAGTGTGTGGTCTCCAGTTGAGGGTGCTGCCATTTTAACCGGAGAAGCTATCTTTCCTCTAGCAAATCCTGGGATTATTTCAATTCCTCTTGGTTTCTTAGGTGCTATTTTAGGAACGATATTTTCTAAACCATCTGATGCAGACAAGTTTAATGAAATATTAGTAAAAGCTAACACAGGATCTGGTCTGCGTAAAGGTGCATAATGATATGAAAAAACCGGCTATTCATCAGCCGGTTTTTCTCTTGTAGTTGTATCCGCTTTTTTCGGAACGAGCGGATAGAACAAAATGCCTGACGCAAGAAGTATAACCCCAAATAAGAATGTTTTGATATCTGCCGTACCTGCATATATGACCCAGATTGAATAAACAGCTGCAAGTCCGGCAATGATGCCGTCCGTTGTTCTTTTGCTGCTTGCTTCTTCATACGTCTCCCCTTTTATAACAATCTTCAGTTGATAGAGGGATGCGACGATATATGGTACTAAAAAGGCAAGAGTCGCTATGAAAATCATAAAATCAAAAGCTTGAGCCATCGATTGTGAAACGACAGAGAATAAAAAGAGTTGTGTACATAAGTTAGTAACCCATAAAGAAAAAACAGGAGCTCCTTTTTTATTTTCCTTTAAAAAAGCCGGAATAAACATCCTTTGCTGTGCAGCCTGGAAAGGCACCTCAGCGGAAAGAAGAACCCAGCCAATTGTCGCTCCTATTAAAGAGATAACTCCCAACAATGCCATAATCATGCTGCCTGAAGGGCCAATCGCAACCATCAAAGCATCCACCAGCGGTTTTTGCGATAAAACCAGCTCATTTTGCGGTAAAGCTCCCATTACTAAAAGAGTAATACTTAAATAAAGCGCGAGTGCAATTAATAGACCTAATATCGTTGCTTTTTTAACATCACTTTTCTTCTTGGCCCGGGTCGAAAATACAACCGCAGATTCCACTCCGACAAAAGCCCAGAGAGTTGCAATGGCTGCATTATTGATCTGGCTTAAGAACCCACTTGCCACTCCGCCTTCCCCTTCGACCGGTTCATAAAAAGGAACAAGATTACTGCTTTGAAAGGCGTACAAACAAGCTAGAAGAAATAATAAAAATCCTAAAACTTTTGCTGCTGTTGCAACAAAATTTACCTTTCCAGCCCCTTCGATTCCATTCAAAATTAAATAATGAACACCCCAAAGCAAAACGGTACAAACAATAAAAGTGATTACACCGCCAGTTGTTACGGTTGTTCCAACTATTGTAAACCATGCATTTGAGCTTGTCATCACTGGGAAAAAAGTAGATAAATAACTTGCGAACGTCGTTATAATGGCAACATTACCAGACCAGTTTGCCACCCAATACCCCCAGCTTACAAGATATCCGCTTAACAATGAGGATTGGCTATTTTCGTTAAATAATGCTTTCGCATAGTTTTGAGGACCGCCATTAAGCTCCGGTTTTCTTAATGATAAATTTCCAAAAACCAAAGCAGTCATAAGTACACCGAGACCAGTTATTACCCACGCGGATATTACACCTGCGGGACTAGCTACTTCAGCTAAAGATCTTGGAAGCATAAATATTCCGGATCCTACCATATTACCAACTACGAGTGCGGTTAAGACCCAAAAACCTAAATTTCTATTCAATGGAATACCACCTTTCAGTCAGTAATTATTTTATCCCATGAACGAAACGTCAATCCAAGGTAATTTCAAATTAGAAAAGGATGTCCCATAAGAGACATCCTTTTTGAAATTAAATCTGAAGATAGGTTTTTCCATTTTCCTGTATAATTTTTTCTTCTTTCATGAGCTTTCCAAGCGCCCGCTTAAATGATGCTTTACTCATCTGAAATGTTTCTTTTATTTCCTCTGGAGATGATTTATCAGTCAAAGGCATCTGGCCTTTATTCTCACGTAAATATTGATAGATCCGTTCTGAATCTTCAACATAAGCAACTTCTTTTCTAGCTTTCATAGATAAATTAATTCTTCCATCTTCCCTGACGAATGCAACCCTTGCTCCTAATTTTTGACCAAGACGTGGCTTGACCTTTAATTCGTCGTTATGAATAAACCCTATATGCTGTTCTTCAGTAAAAACCAGTGCACCAGATTCATTTATCTTGTAAACATAACCAGACGTCTGCTTGTTAAAAGCTTCTTCAGTTGCGGTTTCTGCTTGTTCAACCATCTCTTCTTCTGTAGCTAAGTCAGCAAAGAGACGTCCTTTCTTATCAAGCTTCATCCCTGAATATAATTTATCGCCAATATGCGGCCACTCATCCCATGAATCAGGAAGATCATCTTTTGATAAAAGAAGATCCTTTTTGATTCCGATATGCAAAAATACACCTAACTTATGATTTACACCTGCAACTTCAAGCCAGGCTAGTGAATCAAGTCTTACTTTAGGAATCGTCTCAGTAGCAGCCAGTCTTCCTTCATGATCTTGATACAGGAAAACCTCTGCACTGTCTCCTTCTGCGTATTTGCCTTTCGCTTCTGCTTTGTGCAATAGTACTTCTTTCCCATCTTCAAGATCTAACACATAGCCCAGATCTGAATCTCTTTTAACTTTTAAAGTGTACACTAAACCAGGTTTTTTTGAATCCATATTTTCATTCCTTTTCTGTATAAATCAATTAAGAAAAAAAGAAAAACCTACATAGTAGGTTTTCGCCTTCTTGTTCTTATTTATTCATCTTTATTTTCTTTCTTTGCTTCAAGCTCCATGAGTTTTTTGACTAGAATATGCTGTGGCATGTGCATTAGCTGCTCAAGCGGTACATTTAATTCTTTTGCTAATTTAACTGCAGTTTCAGCAGATAATTGTAATGGTTTCATATGTTTTCCTCCAACATAAAGTATAACAGATGAAAATCCGATCTAAACATTTGCTGTTTAGAAAAGACCTACTGCTTTACCGTCTTCTGAAACATCCATGTTATTGGCAGCAGGTACTTTCGGGAGTCCAGGCATCGTCATCACGTCACCTGTAAGTGCAACAATAAAACCAGCTCCAATAGAAGGTTTTAATTCGCGTATCGTTATTGTAAAGTTTTCGGGGCGGCCCAGTTTTTTAGGGTCATCAGAAAACGAATATTGTGTTTTTGCCATACAAATAGGAAGGTTGTCCCATCCGAACTCAGTAAATTGTTTCATTTGCTTTAATGCTTTAGGTGAAAACTGTACTTCGCCAGCTCCGTATACATTTTTGCAGATGGTTTCAATTTTTTCTGAAATCGATAAGTCTAGTTCATATAATGGTTTGTACTCATTTTTCTCGTTCTCTATAGCCTCTAATACTCTGTTTGCCAGCCCTTCTCCGCCTTCTCCGCCTTTAGCCCAAACATCTGCTTCTTCAGCAGCAACACCTTTTTTGCTGCACCAATCTTTAATAAAGGCGATTTCTTCTTCAGTGTCTGTAACGAATTTATTGATCGCTACAACTACTGGTACTCCAAAATGCTTTAAGGTTTCCAAGTGTTTCTCAAGGTTAGGCATTCCTTTTCCAAGTGCAGCTACATCTGGTGTTTTGAGATATTCTTTTGCCAATCCACCATGCATCTTAAGTGCTCGAACTGTTGCAACGATTACAACTGCACTTGGAGTAATTCCTGCGTATCTTGCTTTAATGTCCAAAAACTTTTCAGCACCTAAATCAGCTCCGAACCCAGCTTCTGTTACTACCATCTCACCTAGTTTAGACGCAAGTTTAGTAGCGATTACACTGTTGCAGCCATGTGCAATATTGGCAAAAGGACCGCCATGAACAAGTGCAGGTGTATTTTCAAGTGTTTGAACAATATTAGGACGGATTGCATCTTTTAAGAGCAGGGTCAATGCACCTTGGGCATTTAAATCCCCAGCTGTTATTGGTTCGTTATCATAATCAAAAGCAACTACCATTTTTGATAATCGATGCTTTAAATCTTCAAGGTCATTTGCTAAACAGAAGATTGCCATGATTTCTGATGCAACAGTAATGTCAAATCCATCTTCACGCGGTACGCCTTGTACAGGTCCGCCTAAACCGATAACAATCTTTCTCAGCGCACGGTCATTCATATCCAGGGCACGTTTCCAAACAATACGGCGAGGATCGATATTTAATGCGTTTCCTTGATGAATATGATTATCAATAAGTGCAGCTAAAGCATTATTAGCTGTCGTTATTGCATGCAGATCCCCTGTGAAATGAAGGTTAATGTCCTCCATAGGCATTATTTGAGAGTATCCTCCTCCGGCTGCCCCTCCTTTAATTCCCATGCTAGGTCCTAATGAAGGTTCACGTAAAGCGATAATCGTTTTCTTTCCAACACGATTAAGTGCTTGACCAAGTCCGACAGTAACGGTAGATTTGCCTTCTCCGGCTGGTGTTGGACTTATAGCTGTAACTAAGACTACTTTTCCTTCTTCTATATTTTGCAGCTTTTGAAATAAATCTAATGATAGTTTTCCTTTATATCTTCCGTAAGGTTCCCAATCATCCTCATCAATTCCCAGTTGTCCTACAATCTCTTCAATTCGCAGCATTTTAGCTGATTGGGCAATCTCGATATCACTTTTAAACGTAACCTTTTCTAGCATGCTGATTTAACCCTCCAAATGTAAAATTGTCTCCACTCTCTATTGTATATGAAAGAAGTATGTGATGCGATTAGTTTTTCTATTACAACTTGTACCCGTTTATTTTACTTATGTATAGGTTAACGTATAATAAGAATGGAAAGATATTCTAAGAGGAGGCAGCTTAATGGCGAAAATTGATGTGCAAGGATTTGGAACGTATAACATTGAGAACGGAAAAAAACTCGTATTAGCACTTGAAGACAACGGTATTGATATTCTTCACCGCTGTGGAGGAAAAGCGAGATGCACAACTTGCCGTGTTGAAGTTTTATCAGGAGATTTAGGACCTATTGGAGATAAGGAAGCAAATATTATTGAAACAAAAGGTTTATCAGGGAACGTAAGACTATCATGCCAAATCTGTGTTAGCTCTGATGCATCTATTAAACCGGTTCTTACAGTCAGTTCAGAAGGATTAGATGCTGGTCCGCGGCCAACTGATGAATGTGAATAAAAAAAGGGGCCGATAGCGGGCCCTTTTTTCTATGTAAGTCCTTTGTGGTAAATTTTTGTGGAATTATGTTCATTTTTCGTGGGATTAACTGAGATTCATGAGATTAAACCCCATGGAGGTATTCCTTAAAAAGTCTCCCGCACCGAAACTTTGTTATTTTTTTTGTGAATATTATTTTTCCCCTTCCCACTCACTAAAAAACTGATCTAAAAAGCTCTCTAAGAATGCATGACGTTCATCCGCAAGCTTTTTTGCATAGGAAGTATTCATTGTATCTTTTAATTTTAATAATTTTTCATAAAAGTGGTTTATTGCAGTACTCTTTTCATTTCGGTACTCATCTTTTGTCATTTTTTCTCGAACAGGGATTTCAGGGTCATACATCAATTGCCCTTTTGCCCCAGAATAGGCAAAAGTTCTACCAATTCCGATAGCACCAATAGCATCCAGACGGTCGGCGTCTTGAACGACCTTCCCTTCTAGCGAATTCATACCAGACTGAATTCCGCCCTTGAATGACATAGTACTTATAATGTTAAGAATATGTGTTATGTATTCATTTTCAACGGATAAAGACTCCAACCATTGCTTTACTTCTTGAACCCCTTTTTCTTCAGATCCAGCTATTTTTTCATCTGCAATATCATGCAGCAATGCCGCCATTACACAAATGAAATAATCAGCACCTTCTTGCTCGGCGATACTTTCCGCCAGCTTTTTTACACGATAGATATGGTACCAGTCATGACCGCTGCTATCGTTTTTTAATTTTTCTTTTACAAATTCCTCTGTTTTATCTATCATTAATTGGCTCATCTATTACCCCGCTGTATAAGAGTGACTGTTTTCTCTGATTGATTGAAGACGATCAAGTAAATCATATGCACGTTTCTTAGAACGGACATTTTCTTTTACAAAAGACTCAAGCAAAGCAATAAAATAACTTCCATCAAATGATAACTGTTTGATCAGCGTTACTTCTAAAGCAATTTTAACCTGAGATTCTGTTGCCTCCGTATAATGTTTTCCAAAATCAATGAAATGAAGATCCCCATCAGAAAGGCGGAATCCTTTAGAAGCTAACAATGCAACGTAATCTTCTAAAATACTTTCTTCCATTTTATCTTCAACCCCAAAATCAAAAGATTCTAGTAAATTGTACCAGTTATAATCAGAAATTATCAACGACTTCTTTTTTGGCTTTGATTATTTTTCCATTTAACGCCTGATTAACGAGATGGTCTGCTTCTTTGTTTTCATTCCTGCCGATCCATTCGTAAACAGGTTCAATCTGAAGCTTCTTAAAAAGTGTTTCGATTTTGTCTCCCCAGTTCTGGAGGTTTGATTCATAACAAGGCCATTCACCCTTCATTTGTTCAATGACAACTTTAGAATCACCATGGAATACTACTTGCTCATAGTGGACCCCGAGCTCCTCCAGTTCTTTTGCTGCAATCCATAATGCTGCATATTCCGCTTCGTTATTGGATTCGATGTTTGTAAAACTGGCATTTTTCTTAAGCCGGTATTTTAAGCCGTTTTGTGAAAAGAAAATAATGACCCCTTGCCCGCTTGAACCAGATTCAGATTTGAACCCTCCGTCAAAATAAACACTGATCTCTTTAGGTTCTTCCTTTTTTACTTCCGTAAGCTTTAACAATTCTTTTTTATTCCATGTTACACCCTTGCTGTCTATAAAGGTTAACTCAAAGATCCTTCCTGTTTTTTCAAGATCATTTGCAGTAAAAAGAGCTTCATTTAATGAAACAGGATCGGAAACAAAACGAATTTTCAATTGTGATTTTGGATGTTTGTACATATATTCTATGGAGAAGTTCATAGCAATCTCCTTTTTGTTTTATTTAAAGTGCATTATAATACGAATATAAAATTATATAGAGGAGAGTCTCCAATTGATTGAAGTCTACATAGACGGTGCTAGTGCGGGTGACCCCGGCTTATCAGGTGCAGGAGTATATGTGAAAGTCGGTGACGGTACAACACACTCTTATCGTTTCCCAATAGGTAGCATGTCTAACCATGAAGCAGAGTTTCATGCTCTAATTCATGGACTCGAACTATGTATTGAAAACAACTGGCGAATCGTTTCTTTTCGAACAGATTCACAGGCCGTAGAAAGTGCTGTTGATAAAAGATACGCCAAAGATAAAAGGTATACTTCTATGTTAGAAAAAGCTTTATCTTTAGCGGATCAGCTCGATCTATTCTTTATAAAGTGGATACCATCAAAACAAAATAAAGCTGCGGATGAACTAGCAAGGCAAGCCATCCAGTTGAATCGAGGTCTAAAATGATAAAAAAACCATGGTTTGCTGATTTTAATTTAGTGCTCGTTGCATTTGTCTGGGGAACAACGTTTGTTATCGTTCAAAAAGCCATAGCTTTCCTTGAACCTTATTCCTTTAATACCATACGTTTTTCCTTAGCCGCAGTTATATTATTATTCATCATCTACTTTTTTAAGCGTACATCGTTCAATGGCTTTAAAAATAAAAATCTGTTAAAAAGCGGTTCAATCCTCGGATTTTGGCTGTTCTTAGGGTATGGATTCCAAACCGTAGGACTTTTGTATACCACTTCTTCTAAAGCAGGATTTATTACAGGGCTAAGTGTTGTCCTTGTACCTCTCTTAAGTTTTATGTTCTTAAAACAAAAACTTAACTGGCAGATCGGATTAAGTTCATTCATTGCTGTAATCGGTCTTTACCTGCTGACCATTCATAATAGCTTTTCATTGAATATCGGTGATGGTTATGTACTGCTCTGTGCATTTTCATTTGCATTGCATATTGTTTTTACTGGCAAATTCGCTAAATCATTCGATGCATTGTGTCTGACCGTTGTACAGCTTATTACCGTTTCATTGTTAAGCTTTATCACAGCGCTTTTTACGGAAAATTGGAAAGAGATATTCGCCGCAAATATGGTTTTTAAGCCTGAAGTGATTACTGCACTACTAATCACCTCATTATTTGCAACTGCATTGGCTTTTTTAGCTCAAACTTATTTCCAATCCTTCACAACACCTGCAAGGGTAGCCTTAATATTTGCTATGGAGCCTGTATTTGCTGCTATCACTGCATTCATTGTACAAGGTGAAATACTAGGGACTAAAGCGCTGACTGGTTGTATTTTGATTTTGTTCGGAATGATTTTATCAGAGATAAAATACAGTGATCTGTTATTTAAACGTAAACAAAAAGAGTGGGATGTTCGTTAACCCACTCTTATTTGTATTTCCAGATCCATTAGAGCTTCTCTCACTGATTCTTTATTAAGAATATATCTGCATTCTTCTAGATCTCTTTCGATAAGATCAGGCACATCAGTAAAAATCGTGCACAGGTCTTTACTTAGTACAGCCATCTCTCTTCCTGCTTCAAGCTTCTTTAAATAACGCTTAAATTTAGGGTCAAGATTTTCAAAGTTCTCATATATCTGTTCAACTGCTCCATATTGCTGTATCAAAGGCAAGGCGGCTTTATCACCAACTCCAGCCACACCTGGTATATTATCACTTTTATCACCTAATAGAGCTTTTACATCAATCCATTGAGCAGGTGTAATTCCATACTCTTCTTGAAAATGATTTAACGTATATTTTAACTCGTCGCGCTTTACAGAAATCAACTGTGACGTTTTTTCGCATAAAAGCTGTAAAAGATCCCGATCATTGCTGTAAATAATACATTCCCCGTCTCTTTCAATACGCCATCGGTTTACCAATGTTCCGATGATGTCATCTGCTTCATATCTAGGGATTGTCAGCTGGGTAATGCCAATCGTATTAAAAAGTTCAACAAGTGTTTCATATTGTTGAATCAATGGTTCGGGCAACTCGTTCCTTGTTCCTTTATAATCAGCAAATTTTTCACGTCTAAGGGTTTCATCACGCTTCACATCCCATGCAACGGCAAGATGGGTAGGCTCATGTTCTCTTACAAGCATTAATAATTTTTGTATCGTTACACGGATAGCATTTGTAAACTGTCCTTTTGAGTTCCTTGGCAAGTCATGCATCTCCTTGCCATATGCTGTAGCAAAATAACATCTGCTAAGCAGGTTGAAACCATCGATCAAAAGTAATACTTCTTTCTTCTCCATTCCAATATCCCCCGGTACTAAATGTTATGTTATGAAAAAAGCGCATTTTACAGTGATGTAAAATGCGCTTGTTGTCGGTTTAAGTAAATCCGCTCTGCCGTGACTTTATATGCCTTTGGAACCTGATCTCTCAGGTGGGTATCCGCAGCTGCCGTTACAGCCTTCCAAGTCGAACGCAAGGCTTGACTGCCTGACAGATCATGTTGGATTCCCGTTATTAGCACATAGGTTAAAGACATGGAAAAGCCACTAACATCGCAGATTTTTATTATACTCTGTTTTGATTTAGAAGTAAATTACTTTGTTTTTTTGCCGTGATGCATTTTTTGAACTTCCAACTCAGCATAAGAAGCAAATTCTGTTTGGTTTTCTGCTCCATTTTCTTTTACATTGTTGTTTCGCTGTGCATTTGCATTACCTTTTTTCTGTCTGCCCATGTTTTATCCCTCCTTGTACTTACTATGGCTAAATCTTAAAAAAATAAAACTTACATAATTTTTCCTTAACTGGTTAGCCTATTTACAAAAAGGGAGGTCTAATCATGGCAAATCCTTATCTATGCCCCAATTGTAAAACAAACCGAACACGTTTCAATGTGATTGAGCAGCACCCTGTTGCTGTTAAACTCGATCCTTCAACAGGTGATGTTGTCCAGCAATATGAAGATGATCAGCTGGATATGTTCCATCTTCCTTACAAAGGTTCCGAAAGATTGATTCAATGCGGGGCTTGCGGAATTGTGGGCGAAGAAGAGATGTACATTAAACGTGCTCAAAGCAATCCAAGATAGTAAAAGTAAAAAGACTGCCATACCTAGGCAGTCTTACTTGTTTGATTTATCTTTCAGTGCAGGAGAGTTTAATGGAACAGTTACTGATTTAGTTAATGGTTCAATTTTGGTTAAGTGTGAAAGAGTGATAGTAAGGTCATCTTTTGGTAAACCATTATAAAAATAAATTAAGAAAGAAGATTTCTCATCTTGATATATTTGAGTAATATCATAGTCTTCCAGCTGATTACCTGAAGAATCCTTAACAGAGACAAGGTTTCTCACATATCTGTCATCATCATGCCCATGACTGAAATGATAACCTGGCCTAGGATAAAAAAAGAAATGCTCTAAGTTATCCTGTTTTTGAGGAATTTCCATTGAAAATTTGATTCCACCTTGATTGTTTGCTTCGTCCCATTCCAATCCTTCATAAACTACTTGTAAATCCTTATCATTTACGATCGTTTCATTCTTTTTTAAATCTGCTGTTTGATTTGCTGAGTACTTTTCCAAGTCAGCTCTTGAAACAGAAAAAGAGTAAGCTTTATTTGTACGATGTACGGAATGGGTCAGTGTAAAATTACCATCAATTGATTCTTCTGTATTTAATAGCTCATACAGTAAGCCGTCAGTTTGTAAATAATGACCTAACTCGGTATTTCCCGTTATTTCGTACTCAAATGGTTTGTTGATATTGTTATTTATTTTCAGATCACCAATAAATGATATCAAATCTTTGTCAATGTCGTTATCTAACATAATTCTAGACCCGATCTTAAAGAATTCCAGAGTTTTTAGTCGAATATCTTCCCCATTATTCAATTTTAATGTTTGATTTATCGGGCTTGATGCAATAGCTTTTGGAATACCAGACATTTGTGCAGGATCAACTTGGAAAATAATGGGTTTAAGATTCGAAACACCTTTTTTTGATTGAATAGATATATCACTAAATTCATAGCGGGTACTGGTCATTAACTCTTCCCAATCTTCCTGCTTATAAGTATTATTATTAAAATTAGGATGAACCATTATTGATCGATATAAGCGGTGTTTATACACATAGCTTTTTGCTGCTGTTTCGCCTGGATATAATTCAGCTACGCCTTCAAATGGTTTGTTTTGTTCTGATGTTAACCTGATTCGATCCACTTCCAGCTTCGGAATATCTCCTTCATCCTTATCTCTTTCCTTAAGATCCACACTATATAGAACGTAAAACTGATATCCATAATTCCATGTCTTTTCTATCCTTAATGTGCGTTGTTCACTGGATAGAGGAATGGAGACTGGGCTGTCTTTAAATAATTTAAAATGGTCTACGAACCTTAATTCACTATACTTCATTTTTTCCAGATCCATTAACTCTTCCCAGCTATCTAACACATGAAAGTTTTCTGTATTTACTTTCCATGCGGGTTCTGCACTCTTTTCGTATTGTGTGTAAATTACAAAGCCAATTAATAAAACAGCTCCAATAATCATTTTTCCCCATATGCTGTTCAAACCAATTTCCCCTTTGCGAGTAAATTCAACTGATTATTTTTTTAATGGAGGTACAGTATATTTAATGGTTACAGGTGAGGACAAAGGCTTTGAATGCACCAAGTCAGACAAGGTAATCGTTAGATTTTCTTCCGGAATTGGTATAGGGTTAATGGCACCATCATTAATATCTTCTTTGTAAAAATGAATATAATACGTTGTTTTTGATTCTGTTTCGTCGATTAACATATCAAAGTTGCCAAGTTTTTCATTCTTTTCATTCATTATCGTGACAAGATTTTTTTGGAAGCTGCGTTTGTATTCTTCTGGAATATCATTTCCTCCATAATAACTTTCAGGAACAAATCGAAGTATATTCGGGCTATCCCCGGCAGTTAGAACACTAACCTTTATTGTCGGTCCTCCATTATATTTTGATAGACCTTCATAGATGATTTTAACGCTGTTTTGATTAAAAACTTCCTCACTTTTTATGAAGGGCTGATTGGGATTCTTGTTGAAATGACTAATAACTTCTTTTGAAATTGTAAAAGCGTATGATTGATCACTTTTATGAATAGAGTTATTGAATGTGATGGATTTTTCCTCATTTTCATTTTGAGCTAAATCTCCATAGAACGGAAGGTAATACCCTTGTGATTCTGTACCTATGATGTCCCATGTAAATGGCATGTTTTGATCGTTCATATAACCAGAAAACGCAACAAGGTCTTTATCGTTATTCGGAATATCAAGAGAAAAACGTTGATCGTACAGCAATACGTCATAGGAATTAATTTCTACTTTTTTGTTATTTGCGTATGTGAATTGTTTATTTATTGAGGAAGACTCTAGTACCTTTAAATATAAATTTTCCGAAGAAATTTTAAATGCCATATTTTTAATGGGTTTGACACCATTCTTATCAGACATTTCAACTTCTTGTAATTCAATTCTGTTCGTCTTTGTCAAAAGGTCCCAATCCATTTGATCATTATTGATGATCTTAGGTACAACCATTATAGATCGATAGAGCCTGTGTTTGTATACGAAACCTTCGTCTCTTGTTCCTGGGATACCTGTGTTTTCACTTGCAGAAAAAACTGCTTCATTCCCGTCTTTAGCAGAGAGCTTCATTTTCTTTATGGTAAGACGCGGGATGTCCCTTTCATCCTTGTCGCGTTCTTTAAGATCGACGCTGTAAAAAACGTATAAACGTCCTTGCATGTTCCAGATCTTTTCGAATTTTAAAGTACGAAGCTCATCATTCAATTGAACTGTTTTGTTTGCTTTTTGAAGTAATCCATATTTATCAACAAGTTGTAATTCCTCAAATTTCGAGTACTCTCTATTCATTCCTTCTTGCAGAGTCTTTACAACCGTAAATTCTTTGTCATCTACCTTCCAAACAGGTTCTGCATTTTTTTCATATTGTGTGTAAAAAACAAAGCCTGAAAAAAGCAAAGTTCCGATAATCACTTTTTTCCAATTATTCAAGATTTCAACCCCTCGTTTCTTTCACTCCCTTATCAAATAATACCATAATATTTTGAATATTTATGAAGTAATCCTATTTTTTGGAATTAAAAAACCTTGCTAAAATCAGCAAGGTCAATCATTTCTTACATGGATACTGTTTCACTAATATGATTCAATTGTGCCTCCATAATGCTAAGTCCTTTTTGAAGTTGTTCTTCTGATATAACAAGGGGAGAAAGTATTCGAATTACATTGCTATAAAGACCAGCACCCATAATGGCGACACCGTTAAGATTGCAAAGAGCTATGATTTTTTTCGCTTTATCTGCATCAGGTGTTTTAGTCGTTTTATCCTTAACGATTTCGAGCGCACACATTGCTCCGATACCGCGAACATCACCGATAAATTCATATTGTTCTTTCCATTTATTAAAGGTATTGAGTATGGTTTCCCCAATTTTATTCGCTTTAGATAACAGCTGTTCTTCTTCAATCATAGCGATTACTTCTAAAGCAGCTACACATCCTAGAGGACTTCCGCCATATGTTCCGCCAATCTCTCCTGGTGCAGGAGCATCCATGATTTCAGCTCTTCCTGTCACCGCTGAGATAGGAAGCCCTGCAGCAATCGCTTTCGACATTGTCATTAAATCAGGTATTACATCAAAATGCTCCATTGCGAACATTTTGCCTGTTCGACCGAACCCAGTTTGTATTTCATCTGCTATTAATAAAATATTGTATTTATCACAAATCTGTCTGAGACCTTTTATAAATGTTTTTGAAGGGACTACAAAACCACCTTCACCTTGTACTGGCTCAAAAATAATAGCTGCAATTTCTTCAGGAGGAACTTCACCTAAAAAGAAGTCTTCAAATTTGTTTAAAATGGCTGCATCCGTTTCTTCTGTATTACGGTCATCTCTATAATAATAAGGATATGGCATCTTATAGGTCTCAGGAGCAAAAGGTCCGAACTCAAACTTGTATGGTTTTACTTTGCTTGTAAGTGACATGGCAAGAAGTGTTCTTCCGTGAAAGCCGCGTTCAAATGAAATAATTGCTTTTCTTCCAGTAAATTTACGGGCTATTTTAACGGCATTTTCAACCGCTTCAGCCCCGCTGTTTAAGAAGAATGTTTTTTTATGATGAGTCCCTGGTGTGATTTCATTTAATTTTTCAGCGAGCTTGATATACGGTTCATACATCATGACATGAAAACAAGGATGGATGTATTTATCGACTTGATTCTTTAAAGCTTCTACGACTCTTGGCGGACAATGTCCTACATTTAGCGTTCCGATTGCTCCGGCAAAATCAATATATTCGTTACCGTCGACATCCGTCATTGTACTGCCCTCTGCATGATCCAGAAAATTCAATACAGTATTAAAAGGTCCTCGAGGTACATTCAATTCTTTTCTTTTTAACAAATCATCAGATTTCTTCATTCGTTTCTCCCCCCGCACCAGTCATAAATGGTTAAAGCAATGATTTCTGCAGTTTCTATAATCTTAGAAATCTCAATATACTCATTTGGATAGTGAGCTACAGCAGTTACACCCGGACCAAAAACAATAGAAGGTGTATTTCCTGCTAGTGATAGAAGCCCTCCATCCGTCCCCCAAGGTGAAGCTTCTATAACAGGCTTTTGTTTTTTAACATGTTCAAAGTTTTTGATGAGGGAGCTCATAAGTGGATGATCGGTTTCAATAGATCCCGGCAGCCATTGAGCGCCAAACCATTCTACTGCAACAGGATGCTCTAACAACCAAGAATCCTGAATACTAGAAAGATAGTCTTCTAACTCCTTTTTCACATCTTCTAATGTTTCATTCGGAGCAACACCAATTCTACCTTCAACTTGAACTGTATCAGGAACTGATGACGGCCAATTGCCTCCTGATATTTTTCCTACATTAATAGGTACCGGAATCGGTATATCCCTATATAGTGGGTCAGTAATATTTTTGTTCCGTTTTGTTTCTAGTTCTTTGATCGCCTCCAGTACAATAGCTGTTTTATCAATAGCACTGACCCCTTCATAACGAGTACCGCCATGTGCTGCCTTACCTTTTACCGTAAGTTTAAACCACATGGATCCTTGTTGAGCCGGGAATATTTTCATATTTGTCGGTTCCGGTATTATGGCTGCATCTGCAGTGTACCCTCTAAGTACAGCAGCAAGTGTACCTGCCCCTCCGCTCTCTTCTTCTATTACACTATGAAAAAACAAATCTCCATCTAAAACCGTTCCTGTTTCTTTTAACGCTTGAATAGCAAGGAGAAGCGAAAGATTTCCGCCTTTCATATCGGTAGACCCGCGCCCATATAGTTTTCCATCGATGATCTTCCCGCTATAGGGATGGTCATCCCATTGTTTCAGATCCCCCTCTGGCACGACATCAATATGACCATTAAGTACAAGAGAACGCCCGTTTCCTCTGCCACGCCATATGCCTACAACATTTGGACTGCTGCTGAAATCAGTTCGGCTGGCACAAAAGTAAGGATGGTTTGCAAGCTCTTCTCCATCTGGATACCACATATCCACTTCTAATCCCATTTCTTCAAGCTTTTTGGCTATCAACTGTTGAACGCCTGTTTCGTTTCCTGTAGTACTGGCTTCTTGTACCGTTTTCTGTAAAAAATGTATTGCACTTTCTTGTTCTTTTAATAGCCAATTTGAGATTTTTTCTTTAAGAAGCATAACTGACCTCCTTTTCACACTTATTGAAATACAGAGACTTTCTCATCAACAATAACTGCAGCACCAGTCGTTCTTAAAACGTCATCTACTGAATATGGATTCATTATTTCTCTTAAAAACAATTGGCCATTTACACACTGAAAAACCGCTTTTTCGGTAATGATCATATGCGCCCCTTCTTTTACGGTTAAAGGAAGAGAACAGTTTTTTACTATCTTTGGATTTCCAAACTTATCGGTATGATTCATAAGAATGACGACTTTTTTGGCTTTTTGTGCAAGATCAATGGCACCACCCATTCCGGGTACACGCTTACCAGGAACAATCCAGTTTGCGATATCACCTTTCTCACTGACTTCAAGTGCTCCTAATATTGTGAAATCAAGGAGTCCTTTGCGGATAATTCCGAATGCTGTAGCACTGTCAAAGTAAGATGCACCTGGATGTATTGTAACCGGGTAACCACCTGCATTAGATAAGTTACCGTCTTCTTCTCCCTGTGCGGGTGAGCCGCCCATTCCTAATATTCCATTTTCAGTATGAAGCATTATATGTAGATCTTTGGGGATATAATCTGCAACAAGTGTTGGAATTCCGATACCCAGATTTACAGTCATTCCATCTTTTATTTCGAGTGCTGCCCTTCTGGCGATTCTGTGCCTCGTTTCAATTCCCAAACCCATTTCCAGTCCACCCCTTTACTTTGAATGATGAAGTCAACAAATACTCCTGGAGTAACGATTTCTTCGGGATTCAATGAACCAGTTGGCACAATCTCTTCTACCTCAGCAATCGTAATTTGCCCGGCAGTGGCCACTAAGGGATTTGTGTTCCGGGCACTTTTGTCATAAATAAGGTTTCCATACCGATCTGCTCTTTTTGCATAAACAATTGAAACATCTGCGGTTAAAGCTGTCTCGATCATATATTCTTTACTGTTAACAAGTACTTTTTCTTTATTTGCTTCAACAACTGTACCCAGACCTACATCTACTAAAATACCGCCGAGTCCCATTCCACCTGCTCTGATTTTTTCTGCTAGTGTTCCTTGAGGGACAAATTCTACTTCCAAAAATCCTTCCTGCATTTGCTTTCCCGCCTCAGGATTTGAACCAATATGTGATGCAATCAGCTTTTTTACCCGCTTTTCAGTTATCAGTTTGCCAGGTCCGATCCACGGAAACCCAGTATCGTTGCTAATGAGAAAAATATCTTGAATATTCTTTTCTAAAATAAGATTAACTAAAGAAGGAGGAGCACCTACCCCTCCAAATCCACCGACCATAAGTGACATTCCGTTAAAAAAATATTGAGATGCACTCTCTAAGGAAATTTCTTTATTCACCTTTTGTGCCATCTCCCACACCTCTTTCAGCTCGTGGCTTCTGTAATATAAACACCTTCAGAAATTAATTCATTTGTTAATTGACTAATTGACTGGTCAAGCATATCTATGATGTCATTGATCTGTTCCTTTGTTACCGTTAATGGCGGAGAAACAAGAATAGCATCTCCAGAGAAACCAGTTACCCCACCGACCGCTGGGTATACAAGCAAACCTTTTTCAAAACAGATTGAAATCAATCGTTCAGTAATTTTATTAGTAAGCTCAAAAGGTTCTCTTGTCATCGGATCTTTAACAAACTCAAGTCCGCATAACAGTCCTTTTCCCCTTACATCACCAATCAATGAATATTTCCATTGTAGACGCTGCAAGTGGTTTTGCAGATAATCTCCCATTAGAGCTGCATTTTCCTGCAGGTTGTTTTTCTCCATATAATGCAATACAGCAAGACAGGCTGCTGCTGACTGAGGATTAGCGCTAAATGTATGGCCGCTCATCACAATTTTGCTTCCAGATTCAATGGCAATCATAATTCTGTCTGAAACAAGGGTCGCTGCCATAGGTGTATACCCTGCACTCATCCCTTTTCCGAGCGCAATGATGTCAGGAATGACTCCCCAGTGTTCCATCGCAAACATTTTTCCGGTTCTTCCCATTCCAGTCATTACTTCATCAGCAATCATTAATATGTCATACTTATCGCAGATCGCTCTAATTTTTGAGTAATACTCCTTAGGGGGAACAATGGCTCCTCCTGAAGCGCCAATAACAGGTTCAACGATAAAAGCAGCTATCTGCTCTGCACCAATTGCCTGAACGATGTTTTCGAGTTCATCTGCACATCTGACACCGCATCCGGGATACGTATCTTTTAATGGACATTGATAGCAATAGGGTGCCGGTGCAACAGGGAAATCTTCCAGGAGTGTTGTGAATCGCTGTCTTCTGAGCTGATGCCCTGACATGGATAAAGCTCCGAGTGTTATACCGTGATAGCTGGTCCATCTTGATAAGACTTTTGTTTTCGTGAAAATTCCTTTTTCCTGAAAGTATTGAACCGCAATCTTTAATGCTGTTTCGGTCGCTTCAGAACCACTATTAACGAAGAAAACTGAATTCAAATCTCCTGGTGCACATTCAGCAAGTTTTTCAGCAAGCAGTTCTGCAGCATCACTGGTAAACTGTGACCTGTAAACGAAAGATACGTGTTTTGCCTGATTCCACATGGCCTCGGCGATTTCATCCACACCATGCCCAATATTTGCTGTTATAGCGCCTGATGATCCATCAATATACTGCTTTCCTTCCTTGTCATAAAGATAGATTCCTTTACCATGACTGATAACAGGGTAATCGTTTCCTAGAACCGGTTTAATGAGATGTGATTTTCTCATAAAAAAGGCTCCTTCCTCGTGAGGTTGAAAAGGAAATGCCAATGTGTAAAAGACATTTCCTTCCTCTATGTGATGTTAAAGCTTAAAATAATTCTTCTTTAAAAATCTTGGAATATTCATGAGATCCGAATAAGATATTGAAGAGTCCATTTTCTTTGTATCAATAAGCATGAGCTGATCTTCAATTTCATCAACAACTTGGTCTTCTTGGTACTCTATGCCGCATGAAGAGCAGGATACAGAAGGGATCACAGTTATTTCGACTGCTCTTGAGCCATCTGGAAGTTCCCAATATCCAGTACGCGCTGTCTGTTCGGCATTATTATTTTCACACCATAAACACTTCATGTTGTCCTCCATTCTTATGCATTCTTTTGTTCTTCAGACGGCAAAGAAACTCCTGCGTTTTTTTCTTGTTCGAATTTAAATTTTTTCTCTTTCAATACGTCCCGTTTATCCCGTTTATCTTTTAATGAACTATGTTCAGGATTTGCCCCATAATCTTCTCTTCTTTCTAATCGCTTAAGTCCTTGTGGAACCAGGTTGAACGCTTCATCACGCATAAGTGCGGATACACCAATCGCAGGTTTGATGTGATTCGTTCCCATTACTTCATTAAAATAAGCATCTGCTCTTCCAGCTTGATAATTTTGTGGTTCAGGATAGGATGTTATAACACCTTCAAAATTTCTCAGAACGACTTTTTCAGGAGATTGAGAGATTAAATAATTCGGCTGAACAGCAATTTTCCCTCCGCCTCCAGGAGCATCAACCACGAATGTTGGTACAGCATATCCCGATGTATGCCCTCGAAGTCCTTCTATAATTTCAAGACCTTTTGATACAGGTGCGCGGAAATGCCCAATTCCCTCTGATAGATCACACTGATAGATGTAATAAGGCCGGACTCTTATTTTTACAAGGTCATGCATTAACTTCTTCATGATCGGTACACTGTCATTGATTCCTGCTAGAATTACAGATTGGTTGCCTACAGGAACCCCGGCGTTAGCCAGCATTTCGCAAGCTCTTTTTGATTCTTCTGTAATCTCTAAAGATGTATTAAAATGCGTGTTCAGCCAGACTGGATGATATTTTTTCAGGATATTGCATAGATTTTCAGTAATTCTTTGCGGGAACACGACTGGCGCTCTTGTTCCGATCCTGATAATTTCCAGATGCGGAATTTCTCTTAGGTTCTTTAGAATATATTCCAAAATATTGTCATTGATTAATAATCCGTCACCACCAGAGATTAAGCAGTCTCTAACTTGCGGATTATTTCTGATATAATTTATTGCGGCATCAAGCTGTTTTTTAGGAACACCCATCCCTATTTGTCCTGAAAATCTTCTTCTCGTACAATAACGGCAGTACATGGAACATTGATTTGTAACTAAAAACAGAACACGATCAGGATAGCGATGCGTAAGTCCAGGTACTGGTGAATCCTCATCTTCATGCAGAGGATCTTCTAAATCATATTTCGTCTTTAAGATTTCTTTTCCAATAGGTACAGATTGCATGCGAATCGGACATCTGGAATCGTCTTGATCCATTAGCCATGCATAATAAGGAGTAATGTTTAAAGGAATTGTCATAGTAGAAATTTTTACTCCCTCTTCTTCCTCAGGTGTCATGTTAATGACTTTTCTTAGATCGTTTAAATTTCTGATTGTGTTGGTCAGCTGCCATAGCCAATCATTCCATTGCTCTTCAGTCACATCTTTCCAAAGTTCGTACTCTTTCCAATGTTTCTTAGGTTTAAATAATCCATTTACAACCGGCATTTAAATGACCTCCTTTATTTCTACACCTCAAACTTAATGCAAGATCCGTGCCAATTTATCTGAAGTTTCCGAATACTAATAAATATGGTATAGTTTATGCATCTTAAGCCGGTTTTGGGCCTAACTACAAAATTGAAGACAAAAATAGACCGCCGAAAATTCAGCGGTCTATTTTTGTCTCATTTTATATTGAAGTGTTTGTCTTGGAACTTGCAAAATCTTAGCGGCTTGCTGTATGTTACCTGAGGTTTCTGTTAATGCCATTTGAATGATCTGTTGTTCGTAATTATGTAAGGCTTCTCTTAAAGGGGGGATAGACGAATGTTTTGGAGGTTCGTTTTCTCTGATATTTCCGTTTGATGACCGAACATGTTTTGGCAACAAATCGATTCCTATTAAAGAATTGGTTTCTGCGAAATTCATACTGTGTTCAATGGCATGTTTGAGTTCCCGAATGTTTCCGGGCCAGTCATAATGATGAAGAAATTGTTCTGCTTCTTGCGTGAGTCCGGTTACCTCTTTGTTAAAAGAATCATTTAACTCCTTAATAAAATGAGAAGATAAATAAATAATATCTTTTTTTCTCTCACGTAATGGAGGCAGCTCTATAAAAACGACATTTAACCTAAAGAATAAATCTTGCCTTACTAGTCCTTCCGATAAACATTTTTCGGGTGTTTCATTTAGAGCGGATATAATTCTGACATCTACTTTACGCGATACGGAGCTGCCAATACGCTGAACTACACCTTCTTGGACGGCACGGAGTAATTTTGCCTGCAGCTCAATTGGCATAGAATTGATCTCATCTAAAAATAACGTACCTCCGTCTGCCAGTTCGAAGACTCCTGCACGATCAACCGCACCAGTGAAACTTCCCTTTGCTGTTCCAAATAATATTCCTTCCAGCAGCGGGCCTGGAATAGCTGCACAGTTTTGAACAACGAAAGGTTTATCGGCCCTTGGAGATTCATTATGAATGGCTTGCACAAACATTTCTTTCCCAGTTCCCGTTTCACCATATATCATAATAGGAGAATTTGTTCGGGAAGCTTTATAGCATTGCGTTTTAACAGATTTAAGTGCCGGATCTACCGTTAAAATATCAGTGAATTGATAGCTGGAAAAAGTTCGTTTATTCGTTTTCTTCCTTTTATTCTTGATTTTTGCCTGCAAGTCAAGCAATTGATCGGAAAGCTGTTTTATTTTTGAAATATCTTTTGCTATCTCAACTGCTCCAATCAATTCACCATCCAGCCAGAGCGGAAGAGTTGAATTTACTGTATCAATCTGTTTTCCTTTTCGATTCGTGTATGCCTGATGCTGATTATATATGGGTTTCCCTGTCTGTATTACTTTTAATAAAGTGCTTGTTTCTCTTGTCAACGATGGAAAAGCATCTAAAACGTGATATTTATGCACTTCTTCAGGTGTTAACCCATCTAATGAAGCAGCAACCGAATTATAAAAGATCGTCATTCCATTCGCATCTACTACATGGATTCCTTCATCAATTGTCTTTAATATTGCGTTTAAAGTTTCAGCTGTTTCCATTGAACTTGAAATCATGAAGCAACACCGCCTTTTGACGCCGAATATTTGTCAGCAGGTGCCAGAAAATTGGCACTTACATGCTGCTGGATAAATCTTTCACCCATATATTCATATCTTCAAATTTATTAAAGATTTTACAATTGTTCGCTAATCTTCCTTTGTATTTATAGCCCCTTTGATGAAATACAGCATTCATGCCAAATGAAAGTGCTCTCGCAATAGAATAGGAACAATATATTTTTCTTTGAAAAAGTTCTTTTTCTAGCTGATCGATAAGATGTTTCATGAGACCAAACTTCCGATGTTCAACTAAAGTGGCGCAATCAGTCAATTCTGCATTATGATAACCAGGATTAACATCTGCCGAAGCTGCACTCACTATTTTATTTTGATAAGTTATAACACAGAATAATGTTCCAGATCTAGTCATTTTAAGCACATACCCAGGGTCATCCATGGGAGTTGGATATACCTCAAAAACTTGTCCATATAACTCTGCAAGTTCTTTTGAATCTTGTTCATCTGCCATTCTCAGCTCATATCCATTTGGTATTGCATGTGTATATGGCTGGTGAGGCAGGTTTAAAACATCATTTAATATATTATCTTCTTCAACCCAATAATTGCTGGCTCTTCTTTCATTTCTTAAGAACTTGCACATCGATAGAGCAGAAGCTCCATTGAAAAAACCTGTAAACTCTCCCTCATATATAAAACCATGCTCCAGCCATAGAGAAAAATCGTCATAACGCGATTTGATAATAATTTTAAAAAATTTGTCTTTAACAGCTATTGTGTTGAGCCATTTTACAAGTACACTTACACTTCCACGATAGTCATCAATTCGGATTCGTTCGTTGTAATAATCAAAACAGACGTCTGCTGTAAACTTAGGCTGTTGAATCCTTTCGTTTTTATAATAGGTTGTATGCATGATAAGCCCCCCCAGTCTCTTTTTACATAAGTTCCATAAGCACTAAAAAATTCCTGCAAAAGAAAACCACCCGTTAGCTGGGTGGTTAAAAATGATTTACTTATAAAGTTCTATGAGGCAGTTTCCAGTTGAATTTAAGAGACAGCATTCTAAAAACAACGAGACCAATAAAGAGAATCATATATTCGACTGTTCCATTAACGATATTCAAACCTACAATCAGTCCTCCCAGTAAAGCCCAGACCGCATATATTTCTTCGCGAAGCACAACTGGTTTTCTTCCTGCAAGTATATCCCGAATAATGCCACCGCCGATTCCTGTTAAAATAGCGGCAACGATAATTGCACTCATAGGATGTCCCATGCTTGATGCAGCAATTGCTCCTTGTATGGCAAACGCAGATAGACCGATTGCATCAAAGAAATGCAAACTTCGTTTTGAAAACTGTATCAAATTTTCCGGCATAAAAAATACAATTCCCATCGCAACAAGAGCAGACTTAAGCAGCAAACCTTGTTCCCATATCGTATCTACAGGGAGCCCTATCAAAACATTCCGTATGATTCCTCCGCCAAATGCGGTTACAAGACCTAATATAAATACACCCAGTATGTCATAATCTTCTTCCATTGCAACTAATGCACCTGAAATGGCAAATGCGATCGTTCCAATAATATTTAATAAATCCCAAGTCAAACTTGTACTTCCTCTCTGTATTCAATCACCCTTCGAATTGAATCTTATAAGGAATTGAGTTAACTGGCAAGATTTATTTACAACATTTTTTTAGTAAATCTAAAGTATCTAACGGAACAGAACAGCTTCCGATATCTCCGTGAAAAACTTCTCCGTTTCGAAATCCATGGAAATCACTGCCTGCGGTTTTTATTAAAGCGTGTTTTTCTGCGATTTCCTCATAATATTTCACTTGTTCAATTGTATGATCAGGATGGCAGCACTCGATTCCTGCTAAGCCGTTCTCACTCAGAATTGGAATCAGCTCATCAGCATCATAGATCCCGGGATGCGCTAAAACCGGTACCCCTTTTGCCTCCCGAATTATTTTAACTGCTTCGATCGGTGAGATCCGATCAGGTATTGCGTATGCAGGTTTTCCTTTTCCTAAGTATTTCTCAAAGGCTTCAGGAAGAGAGTTAACCATTCCTTTATCCATCATAATTTCAGCAATATGTCCTCTTCCCACATTTCCTTCACCATGTCTTTTAGCTTCGAGTTCTGATTCTTCAATATTAATGCCGAGTCCATTTAAATTTTTCAAAATCATTTTATTCCGCTGATCTCTTACAGATGAAAGCTTATTTAATGTGGAAAGAAACTTTTCGTCTTTATAGTCAATAAAATATCCTAAAACATGTATATCCTGGCCTTCATATAACGTGCTTATTTCAATACCCGGCACACATTCAAAGTTATCATGTTTATTTGCTTCTGCCATGCCTTCCTCTATACCCTCTATTGTATCGTGATCAGTAATGGCAATAGCATTTAAACCTTTCTCAATCGCTCTTTTGATGTTCTCTGAAGGTGAAAATGTACCATCTGAAGCAGTGGTATGAGTATGTAGATCGCCTTGTCTCATTTTTTTCAATTCCTTTTATGATTTAATGTACGGTACGTGAAATTTTATTTTATATTTCTTTTGCGATTTCGTGATCACTGTAGCTTATCCAATCGCTCCAGCTTCCAGCATATAAAAGAGGCATTTTCATCCCTGCTTCATTCATGGCAAGTATATTTACACATGCTGTTACTCCTGAACCGCAATACACTACTGGTGTTCTATCTTTCACAATAATCTCTTTGTATATTTTCTGAAGTTCTTCTCTGTCTTTCCACCAGCCAGGACTCTGAAAATGGGTCTCCCATGGTACATTAATGGCCGTTGGAATATGGCCTGCTTTATCATCAATAGGTTCAAATATTCCTTTGTATCTTTTCGGCTCCCTTGCATCTATGACCACTATTTCATAATCATTCCCTAAATGAGCAGCCAGCTGATCTCTTGTAATCACCAGATTCTTATTTAATGCAGGTTTGAATTCTGTGGGCATCTTATTAGGCATTTTACTTGAGATGGCATACCCTTTTTCTTTATAGTGTGTGTAGCCGCCTTGCATAACATAAACTTGTTCATGTCCTGCAAATTTCATAAGCCACCACAATCGGGCTGCCATAGTTCCTGATTGATCGTCATAAGCAATAATTATTTTTTCGGAGTCTACTCTACAACTGCTCAAAAATTGTGATAGTATGTTTACGGAAGGTAAAGGATGACGGCCGCCATGTGTTGATAATGGACCAGATAAATGTTTATCCATGTCAGCATAATATGCTCCTTCGATATGGTCTTTTTTGTAAAGCTCAAACCCTTTTTGGGGTTCTGCCAGTGAAAAGCGGCAATCAAAAATAACGAGATTATCATCCTTGACTCTTTGGTTCACCCATTCAGGTGTGACTAGATTGGACATAATAAAACCTCCTATTAGTGAAGTATTACGTTAATTTATCTTCATCTAGGGAAAACTGTAATTATTAGAACAGATAGAAAGAAGTGACTGCAAAATGATACATAGTATACCAAACGCTTCTATTGTTATTTTTGGAGCAACAGGTGACCTTGCTCACCGTAAACTCTTCCCTGCTCTTTATCAATTGTATCAAAAAGGACATGTGAGAGAGAACTTTTCAGTAGTTGGTGTTTCGAGAAAGGAATATACACATGAAGAATTTCAAAAAGAAGTTTATGAAGCTGTAATCGAACATACACCCAACGCAGAAATTGAAAAGGTGAAAAAATTCGTTTCTCATTTTTATTACTTAAAGATGGATGTTACTAGTGAGCCAAGCTATCATGAGCTTGAAGAATTGTTAAATGTACTCGACAGAGACTACCAGACAAACGGCAATCGTCTCTATTACTTAGCTATGGCACCTAGTTTCTTTGGAACCATTCCGACATTCTTGAAATCAGAAGGAATAACAAATACAGAAGGGTGGCAGCGGATCGTCATCGAAAAACCATTCGGACATGACCTCCCTTCTGCCACAAAACTTAATGAAGAAATTCAGCAAAGTTTTAACGAAGACGATATTTACCGGATTGATCACTATCTTGGAAAAGAGATGGTCCAAAACATTCAGGTTATCCGATTTGGAAATGCGATTTTTGAATCGATCTGGAACAATAAATATATTGACTCTGTGCAGATTACTTCAAGTGAGACTCTAGGTGTTGAAGACAGAGCTGCCTATTATGAAAAATCAGGGGCTCTTTTAGATATGGTCCAAAACCATATGCTTCAGATGGTCATGATGGTAGCAATGGAACCGCCTGGAGAACTAAAACCTGAACATATCAGAGATGAAAAAGTAAAAGTACTTCGTTCATTGCGTTTCTTTAATGAAGAAGAAGTAAGAAAAAACGTAATCCGCGGCCAATATACAAATGGAACTATTAATGGCGAACCCGCTCCGAGTTATCTGGAAGAAGAAAATGTTGATCCAGAATCAAAAACAGAAACCTTTGTTGCGGCAAAACTATTCATAGATAATTTCAGATGGACAGGTGTGCCATTTTATATTCGTACAGGAAAACGTATGGCTGTAAAATCAACTGAAATCGTTATCCAATTTAAGCAAGGTCCTATGGCTCTTTATCATGCGAAAACTGAAAAATACCAGCCTAACTTGCTAAGAATTCACATTCAGCCTGATGAAGGTGTAAGTCTCACTTTGAATGCTAAACCAAAAGGAGACACTTCAGATCTATTGCCTATCGATATGACGTATAACAATAAATCAGCTACTGATATGAATTCTCCTGAAGCATATGAAAAGCTTCTGCACGATTGTTTATTGGGTAATTCCACATATTTTACACGCTGGGATGAAGTTGCGTTAAGCTGGGAGTTTATTGACCGAATCACAAAAACTTGGAATGGAACAGGAGCACCAATTACTTATTACAACTCAGGCAGCATGGGCCCTGCAGAAGCAGAAAAATTATTAAACGAAGATGGCCATTCCTGGTGGGAACCGACTAAAGTAAGAGAGGAATGTTAAACATATGAAGATTTACGACGTTTCATTACCGATTTACGAAGGTATGCCTGTATATAAAAACAAACCTGAAAAACAGCCGTCATTTGACACTTCACAGAACGGCCATGTTACCGAAACGAGAATAGCCATGGATGTTCATACTGGTACTCATGTTGATGCTCCCCTTCACATGGTGCCAGGCGGTGATACGATTGAAACTTTGCCGTTAGAGAAGCTTGTAAGAAAAGCTAAAGTTATCGATCTTACCAACGCGGAAGATTCAATTAATGCGGAAGACCTTGCTGGGAAAGATATTCAAAAAGGAGATTTTGTACTGTTTAAAACAAAAAACTCCTGGGATAAAGAAT
This sequence comes from Fictibacillus nanhaiensis, assembly GCF_023715445.1. Classification (GTDB taxonomy): domain Bacteria; phylum Bacillota; class Bacilli; order Bacillales; family Fictibacillaceae; genus Fictibacillus; species Fictibacillus nanhaiensis_D. The sequence continues at coordinate 90,075 of NZ_JAMBOD010000001.1, read as the reverse complement.
TTAACTTTGAATTCATTTATGTAAATCATGAAGCTGCTAAAACACTTGCTGAAATCGGAGTTTCAGGTGTCGGCATCGACGCTCTCGGAGTAGAACGTGCTCAAGAAAACCACCCCACTCACAAGCAATTGTTTAAAAATGAGATCATTATTATTGAAGGCCTCCAGTTAAAGGATGTACCGGAGGGCGAATACCTGATGGTAGCTGCTCCATTAAAAATTAGAGGTCTTGATGCCTCGCCAGCACGTATCGTATTAATTGAAGAATAAGTAAAGAAAAACAGCGGTTAATCCCGCTGTTTTTTTAATATTCTATTCTATTGCAGGCTTTAACTTTTTCGCAGATGGAGATTCTTTGCTGCCTTCGTCTCCCCCGCCCTTTTCTTTTTCAGGTTTTATCGCAAAAAAAGCGGCAATCGCAGCAAGAATACTGACACCTGCTGATGTATAAAAAACCATCTGATGAGATGATCTCATGAGGATCGCATAAATTGGCGGCCCTAAAGCAACCCCTACAAAACGCATAGAACTATAGATGGAAGTAATGGTCCCCCTTGCTTCTTTCTCAATTCCTTCCGTTATTAAGGCGTCCAAACATGGCAAAGCAGCCCCAATACCTATTCCCGCGACGAATAAGGCACCTAGTAAAAAATAAACATTTTCAGTAAAAGTAATTAGAAAAACCGATCCACCGAGAAGTACCATGGATAAGAACGTACACCACTTCATAATCACTTTATTCTGTTTTATTTTTTTACCAGCGATATAAGAACAAATAGATAATGCCAATAATGGAACTGCTAGAACTAGTCCTTTCATAACGCCTTTTATTCCGTATTTTTCTTCCAATATGGTTGAGAGGTAAAATAAGATACCAAAAAGCACAAACATAATTATTCCACCAATAATAAAAATAGCCATCAGCCATCTGCCTTCATTATGAAAAATCCGTTTAACATTTTTTATAAATTCTTTAAAAGGCTTCTTTTCTTGTTCTTTTTTTGGCACTTTAACTAAAAAAAGAACGAATAAAATAGAAAGAGCACAAAATACAGGAATGAGCCAAAAAGGTAAAAACCAAATAATTGTGGCTAAAAAGGCACCTAGAATCGGACTTATTACTTTTCCAAACGTGTTAGATGTCTCAATAAGACCTAAACCAGAACTAACTTCTTCTTCGTTATTAAACATGTCTCCTACAAGTGGCATAACGACAGGAGCTGCCCCTGATGAGCCGACTCCTTGAAGAAATCTTCCGACTAAAATAAGCATAAATGCATTATCGGCCTGCCAAGCTGCCCAGCCGGAAATTAATCCCCCAACACCGGCAATAAATAAACTGGGAATTATAACTTTCTTTCGTCCATACCGGTCAGAAAGATACCCCGCTATAGGAATTAAAAGAATCGCAACAACCGAATAAACGGTAATTATCATCGAAACTTGAAAGGAAGTAATCCTAAGCTCCTTCCCGATTTCGGGCAAAACGGGTATTAGCATTGAATTCCCCAGCGTCATGACAAGAGGAATTGATGCGAGTGCAAGTAGATCCCACTTTTTCTTTGCTTCCATAATATCCTCCACATAAGTACTATTACTTCTTTAGTATTGTAATATCTGATGAAACCATACAAGAAAATCAATCCATTGACTATAGAAACCAAATAAAGCTACACTTAGTGCAAAGAAAATTATTATAAACTACGCAGATAAACATGTGGAAGATGAAAGGAAGTAAATTTTTGTGGAACATTTATTGAACAGCAGAGCAAAATCCATCCAAATATCAGGAATTCGCAAATTTTTTAACGAGGTGGCACAATATCCAGATGCCATATCCTTGACTTTGGGTCAGCCTGATTTTCCTACTCCTCTGCATGTAAAAGAAGCAGCGATCGATGCTATACATAATGACCAGACCGTATATTCACATAACGCAGGATACGAAGAATTAAGAAAAGCAGCAGCTTCTTTTTTATATGAAAAATACAATCTTCAGTATGATCCACTTAGTGAAGTAATCATAACAACTGGGGCAAGTGAAGCGATTGATATTTCATTGCGTTCCATATTATCGGAAGGCGATGAAGTTTTATTGCCTGTACCCGTTTATCCCGGATATGAACCCGTAATTACGCTTTGCGGTGCGAAAGCTATATATATAGATACAACAGCTTCCGGCTTTAAAGTCACTGCTGACTTAGTTAAAGAAGTAATCACAGAAAAAACAAAAGCCATCATTCTTCCCTACCCTTCTAATCCTACAGGTGTAGTGCTTGAAGATGAAGAACTAGAGGAGCTTGCTGCATACTTAAGCACACAAGACATATTCGTCATTTCTGATGAGATATACAGTGAACTTCGTTATAACGGAAAACACAAGTCTATAGCTTCTTTTAATGGGATGCGGCAAAAAACATTCGTAATCAACGGACTTTCTAAATCGCATAGTATGACAGGCTGGAGAATCGGATTGCTTTTTGCCCCCAGAGAAATCATTCAGCATGTGTTAAAGATCCATCAGTATAACGTTACCTGCGCTTCGACAATTTCTCAGGCAGCAGCTATTGAAGCATTGACAAACGGAAAAGATGACGCTTCTGTAATGAGAACAGAGTATAAAAAACGTCTCGATTATTGCTCCACCCGTTTACAGCAGATGGGTATTTCTTTTGAACAGCCGAATGGTGCATTTTATCTTTTTATTCCTGTAAAAAGATTCGGATTAAGTTCTTATGATTTTGCACTAAAGCTTCTTCAGAACGAACAGATTGCAGTCGTTCCAGGTGATGCGTTCTCTCCCCTCGGAGAAGGATATATCCGAATCTCTTATGCAGCATCATTAGATCAACTCAAAAAGGGTATGGATGGTATTGAAAAATTTATAAAAACAATTTCTTAAAACTGCCTTAAAACAGGCAGTTTTTTCGAATAGTTTACATAACCATATTACGGTTAAATATAGGTTCGTGCATAAGAACTCAAATTAGAAAAACACTACAAATACTTTAATTAAAGGATGACGTTTCCGTGAATTTAAAAGCATTATTAAGCCACTTGCACATTGCGGCCACAATAACAGAAGACCCTATTATCACCGGCATTACTTCTCATTCAAAAAAAGTAAAGCCGGGTTATTTGTTCTTTGCTATTTCTGGTGTGCAAGCGGACGGACATCAATACATACAAGAAGCTTATGAAAATGGTGCTGCAGCTGTCATTGGCGAATATCGTGAGACTGCGGATTCGGGTCTTTACTTTTATGCAGAAGATACAAAGCGATTATTAAGCCTTGCTGCTTCCTATTTCTATAATGAACCATATAAAAAGCATAAGATGACCGGCATAACAGGAACGAACGGCAAAACGACTACTTCCTTTTTATTGCAGCATATTCTAGTATCACATGGCATCACATCTGCACTGTTCGGAACCGTTCATCATTATATCAATTCAAAAGTTGTGAAGAGCTCGCATACTACCCCTGACCCAGTCACCCTTCAAAAAATGTTAAATGAAAGCGTGGACGAAGCAGTTGTTATGGAGGTGAGCTCCCATGGTCTGGAACAAAAAAGAATTGAAGGTATAACTTATGATCAGGCAATATTCTTAAATTTAACTCATGATCACCTGGATTATCATGGGACAATGGAGTCCTATTTTAAATGTAAAGCAAAGCTGTTCTCCTATCTTAAACGAAAAGGGACAGCGATCATATGCAGTGAAGGAGAATATGGAAAACGATTGGTCCATGAATTATCTTCCAAGAATGAACTTCAGATATGGACATACGGAAAAAGCAAGACAGATCATTTCTATATAGAAGATGTAGGCAAAAGCTTCTTTAATCTCGTGCATGAATCACTTCAGGTTACAGTGCCTCTTCCCCTTCCAGGTGAGTACAATGCCTTAAATACGACTGCGGCTATCGCTGCTGCACTTGATTATGGAATTCCGATCAAGACTTCTATCTCCTATCTGAATAGTTTTAAAGGCATACCAGGGCGGTTTGAGGAACGTACCCTTTTTAATGGTACAGAAGTAATCATTGATTATGCCCATACTCCTGATGGGGTTTCTCAAGTATTAGAAGCAGCCAGAAAAAAAGCAGGTACGAGACCGTTTTATCATGTTTTTGGATTTAGAGGAAACCGTGACGTAACGAAAAGGTCCGAAATGATCAGTATTTCATTGGAATACAGTGACGAAACCATTTTGACTGTAGATGATCTGGACGGTGTCACTGCTGAACAGCTTATCAATGAAACGAAAAAAGCGATTCCTCAAGGCAGACATACACCTTCACTCATCCCTGACAGAACGGAGGCTATCTTTTTTGCACTTAAAGAAGCTCCTCCAAACAGTGTTGTAATCATAACAGGAAAAGGTCCAGAAAGTTATAAAGAAACATACCATTATCCGTCAGATTCCGATTTATCTACAGTAGAACTATTTCAGTCATTAAATAAAGCAGCTTTATAAACATGCATAAAAAAACAGCACCCCGTTAAGAGAGTGCTGTTTTTCTTTATAACAATTGTTCCATCTCATTCAAACAATTTTCGAGGGCTTTTATCCGTCCTGTTAAATCACCAGGTTTCTTCAATTCATTAAAATATACTGTGATTTGATTAAACAAGCTTTCTTTTGAATATGCTTCGGATTTTTTAATCACTGAATCGTAATGCCGATCAAGTACTTGTTCTGCATTACCCATCCATTGTTCCACTTCTTTTTCCACTCTTTTAGCTAGTTCATTCTTCAGATCATTTGAACCGCCTTGTTCAAAGAAATGTTTAGCGCTCTTAAAATATGAAGTCCACTCTTTATGATCTTTTCCGGCATGATCACTTAAGCTGGAAGTAAGTGAAGGAGTGGAATAAACTTCAGCATTTTCTGCAGGAATTTTTAAGTTCACCTGATCATCCAATGCCTTTGACATAACAAGATCTTCTTTTTCACTCCTATTTTTTTGAACCCATTTATCCAGTCGCAATGAACAAGCTCTGAATTCCTGTTGAAGATCATGGTCAAGCTTCGCATATAATTCCGAAATACATATATTTAATTCTGCTTTAGATGATTGAACAGCTGCTGGATGAATCGTTTCTTTATAAAAATCATGATAACGGATCAGCACTCGTTGCTTTACATAGAATAAAAGCTCCTTCATTTCTTGGTCAAACTGTTTTTTCGATATGGAGATGTTATTCGTACAATAATTTTGCAACTGTTCTTCTCTTATTTGTACAGCTTCCAAATAAACGTCTTCTTGCTGCAGCCGTAGTTTCGTTTCAGCGATCATATTTTGAACGACATTTTTGGCATGGCTTTCATAAGTCTTTGCACTTAAAATCATAGCATGTTCTAAATCGTTTTCTACATAATGAAAAAGACTAGATGTAAATCCTTCAAATCCGCTCTCAGTACGATCTGATCCCTGAAGCTCTTTTTTACTCGATACTGAAAACAGTCTAGGATTGCGTATCCCAAATGATTGAAGATTTCCTTTGACATGGTTTACAACATCCTTTTTATCTTCTTCACTGTTGGCAAGATCTGAAGCATTTATCGCAAAGAACATCTTATCTGATGTAAACGTATCTTTTATTCTTCCTAATTGGATTAAAAATTCTCTGTCTGCATGTGAGAAGGCATGATTAAAATAAGTCAGATATATGATAATATCTGCATGCTTCATATATTCAAAGGCTACTTCAGTATGGCGTGAATGTATTGAATTCGCTCCAGGTGTATCAACGAGAACAAGTCCTTTTTCAGTAATCGGACAGCTGTAATAGACTTTTATTTTTCGGATGAAGCAAGCGTTTGATTCGACTGCTGCATATGACTTGATCTCAGATAAATCGGTTTTAATTGATTGACCCAGCTGCATTTTTGCGGCTTGATAACCTTGAATAAATGCTTGTATAAGCTTACTTTGATCGTCTGCAGACTCATTTTCCAAGATAGATAGGTCATCGTGTTGTGCTTTAAGAATGGCATTGATTTCTTTAAGGACTTCTTTTTCAGATTTCATTTCGATGATAACAGTACCATGGTGATTCGAAGCGTCCGGTTTGCGTATTTCATTAATCGCAGCAGTGGTCGGATTCGGTGAGGACGGAAGAATTGATTCACCAAATAATGCATTCGCAAATGAAGATTTACCAGCTGAAAACGCACCAAATAAAACAGCCGTATACGAGCGCTCTTCAAGGCGTTCGGCAAGTGCATTCATTTCCTCTGATAAATTCGAGAAACCTGATAGAGGCTTTAATAGAGACGATGCTTTAAAAAGTCTAGTTGTTTCTTCTGCCAATGACCCAGCCGATGCTCTCTCTTTTTTCTGGATTTTTGTATTTTCATTTACATGTTCTACAATGGGATTTTGTGATTTTTGTTTATAGTTGTTTTTAAACTCCTCGATAGAGATCTCCTTATATTGAGATCTAAACATTTTTTCATATCTATCTACTGAATATATTTTATATAAATCCGAGGATATAATATTTAGCAGCTCATGTTTTTGCTGATTCCAAATTAAAGCTTCTTCTTTATCTTTATTTAAAACTGCTATTTCGTTATTAATCTGCAAGGTTTTATTTTTATGAATCAAAGAAATTTCTTCATTTTTTTCATTTAAGACATTCATCGCAAAAGCGATTAACTGGCTCATTTGCTGCCGCGCCAATTTTTTCACTTCTCCAGCAATGCTTTCGCAATAATTTAGCAATCCTTGTCCTTGTGAAGACAATCCAGATTGAACATGTGAAAACAGAGTCTCTTCCGTTAACGTTACAGGTTTCCATTGCGGAAATTCAACATTAAATTCTTTTTGCAAAACGTTTAAATAATTTTGTGCATGCCAGTTAATATGAGCATCAACTGATTCTTGCAGTTTTTCCTGGAAAGCTGCTTTTCTCTGATAACGTTCTTGTTCTGTCTTATTTTTTGAAAAAAATAATCCTACTTTAAAGTCTTTTTTTGCAGCCTCAATAAAGAGCCCCGCTTTTTCTCTTGTATCATATGGCATCAATTGGGCTGAATCGATAATCTTTGTAAACTGAATGCGAATTTCCTCTTCTTTGGATTTCTTGTTTTGTTCCATTTTTTCAGTCTCTAATTGCAGTGCATTCTTTTCATTGTTTAGATGGTTAAGTTTTTCTTCTATGTTTTGAAGATTGAGTTTATCTTGTTCGGAATCCTCTATAAAATCAGAGACTAAATATTTCAGCTGGCTGTTCGTCTTCTCTATTAATAGGTGATCTTTATTCAGCTCAATCTTTTTGATGTATGCAATTAAAGCAGATAGATCATTATAGGAAAGTGCTGGAGCTTTTACACTTGTAAAAAAGATTTGTTCTTTTTTTATGCCAAAAGATTCAAACGAAGTGAAAACATTCTCTTTAAACGAGTTGAATGAAAGCTCACTTTCCTGATGCTTATCGATTTGATTTATAATCAAACGCACTGATTTTCCCTTTTGGGACAAAGATTGAATAAACTCAATATTTGTTTCAGAAAGAATATGATTATAGTCCATTACATAAAAAATAAGATCCGCTAAATGGACAACATTCTCTGTCGCCTTTTTATGCGCCGGATCTGTAGAGTCAATACCAGGCGTATCATAGAACGCAATGTTTGCCCCTTTTCCTCCTGAAGCTTCATAATAGATTTCAATAGAATCTACACGATCAGCATCCTTACAAAGATCTTTAATTTCCTCAATGTTATATGGATGTTTAAAGGTTACAACATCTTTATTCTTTAGATGAACGACCGCTTTAGGATTTCCTTTTTTCATCTTTACAATATTAGCACTTGTAGGAACAGGACTTGCCGGCAAAATTCCCGTATTAGATAGAGCATTGATCAGACTGGATTTTCCTGCAGAAAAATGTCCGCAAAATGCTACTGCATATTCTTCCTGTGCGAGCTTTAAAAATAGTTCACTTAATTCTTCTTCCTTTTCCCTTTGATCCATTAAATGAAATGTTTCATATAATGCGATTACACGCTGTTTTTCAGTATAGAGCAATTCTTTTTCAGTTGATTTCATTCGTATCCACCTTGTCTTCAATCATGTATCACTATTCACTTTACCATATATATGATAGCGATTTCACCATTGTTTATCATTATGAACACGCATAATCGTTAAAATGTCACATTTCCTGAACCGTTTCAAAAAAATAAGCCATAAAGATTTCATCTTCAAATTGCCCATCGATAATCACTTGATTCTTTTGTATTCCTTCTATTATGAATCCCACTTTCTCGTATACCTTTACTGCTTTCTCATTTCCGGAAAATACAGTCAGCCATAATTTATGTAGGTTGTTGCTTTGTCCCCAGCTCAAAGTATATTTCATGACCTCTTTACCTATTCCCAGCCCTTGACTGTCGGGATGAATCCATGTCCTGAAAATACCTGTATGTTTTTTCATTTGAAGTTCGCCTTTTAAAACTCTGGCGATTCCAACGACTTTTCCGCTTCTTTCAACAGCAGTATACATATTCCCTTTACTTTTTACTTCATTTATAAATTGAACTTCTTCTTGTAATGAATGTGGTTCTTCTTTTTGCAAATACCTGCCTGCTTTAACAATCGTCTCGACGTGTCTGATTATATCCTCTGCATCTTTTTCTTCAACCGGCCGTAAAAGGATTTCTTCTCCATTTTTAGCCTTAAATAAAAAATGGCCCCCACTCTGCATCCTGATATTCCTCCATTCTCAATATTTTCTTATTATGTCACTTAAAAATACTGTCATTCATTAAGAAAAATAGGAATGGTTTATTTCAAATCCACTGGAATCAATGGTGAGAATACCATATGAAAATTGTTTTTCCCTTCGCTTATCGGTAGGTGAGCCGGGATTAAATAATAGGACACCATTACGCTTTTCTTTGTATGGCATATGGGAGTGTCCAAAAACGATGAGATCCACTTCATCCTCACAACAAGCTCTAAAGGCTCTGTCCGGTGTTGATTTTCCTTTACCAAGATGCCCATGAACAATAGCGACCTTTATTTTCTCAATTTCAACAATCTTTTTTTCTGGAAGCTCTATAGCCCAATTATCTGTTTCTATATTTCCCTTTACTCCGTGTACGGGTGCCCATCGAACTAACTCATCATAAACCGCTCTTTCAGTCCAGTCACCTGCATGAATGATGTAATCTACACCATCTTTAAGTATAGAAAGAACAGGATCAGGAAGTGCACTCCCCTTTTTCGGCATATGAGTATCAGAAAGAATCAGCACTTTTTTCATCAGATTTCCCCTTTTCATCATATAAAAAAAGCAAAGGGATCTATTTTGCAGGTCCCCTTGCTTTTCATTCAATATTTAGCCTCTGTTTTTAAAATCTTCGCGAACGCGTTTTTGTGAACGGTATGACTGGTCACGTCCTCCGCTTCGGCTTCCGCCTTCACGAGATCCGCTTCTTTCACCTTTTGAGAATCCAGAACGACGGTCTCTTCCGCCTCCACCTTCTCTTTTGCCTCCAGAACCAGAACGTCTGCGGTCAGAGAAACGATTGTTTGGACGGCGCTTTTTAACAGATAAAGGCGGCTCGTCTGTTAAGTTGATCGGAGTAGTATCAGGCTCTTTTGTAAGAAGTTTTAAAGCAGCTGCTAAAAGCGTAACAGAATCATTCTCTTCCAATAATTCAACTGCTGTTTGCTTATAACCGCTAAAGTTATCTTCTTCAACAACTTCCATCAACTTTTCAAGTGTAATCTGCTGTTGTCCTTCCATTGCTTCAGAAACTGAAGGAATCACTCGTTTAACCATTTTACGATTAGTGATTTTTTCAATCGTATATAAGTGATCGATCTCACGTGGAGTAATAAACGTTAATGCATAACCTGTTTTCCCTGCACGTCCAGTACGTCCAATACGGTGAACGTAGCTTTCAGGATCTTGAGGGATATCAAAGTTATATACATGAGATACACCAGAGATATCAAGACCGCGTGCTGCTACGTCTGTAGCAACAAGTACTTCGATCGTATTGTTTTTAAATGCACGCAATACTTTATCACGTTTTGCTTGAGGAAGATCACCATGGATACCTTCAGCTGAATATCCACGTTTACTCAACGCTTCAGATAGTTCATCTACACGACGCTTCGTACGTCCGAAAACGATCGCAAGCTCTGGAGAGTGAATGTCCATGAAGCGGCAAAGCGCATCAAATTTTTGACGTTCTTTCACTTCAACATATTCTTGTTCAATGTTCTTAACTGTCATTTCAGAAGCTTTTACTTTAATAAGTAAAACATCTTTCATGAATTTTGCAGCAAGATTTTGAATTTGTTTCGGCATTGTAGCTGAGAAAAGCATCGTGTGGCGTTCAGTCGGAACGTTTTCTAAGATCTTTTCGATATCTTCAACAAACCCCATGTTCAGCATTTCATCAGCTTCATCCAATACTACTGTATGAACACTGTCCAGCTTCAATGTTTTTCTGTTGATATGGTCTTGAACTCGTCCTGGCGTTCCCACTACGATATGAGGACCATTTTTTAATGCTTTAATTTGACGGACAATGGATTGTCCGCCGTAAATCGGCAGTGTTTTAATTCCTTTAAATTGTCCGATTTTATTTAATTCTTCTGCTACTTGGACAGCCAATTCTCTAGTAGGTGCTAAAACGATCCCTTGCACGAATCTTGATTTTGTGTCCATTTTTTCGATTAGCGGAATACCGAAAGCAGCTGTCTTACCAGTTCCGGTCTGTGCCTGACCAATTAAGTCAGTTCCCTTTAAAGCTGTTGGGATGGTGTCACGCTGAATCGGTGTCGCTTCCTCAAATCCCATATTGTTGATGGATTGAAGCAACTCGGGACTTAGTCCCAATTCTTGAAATGTTGTCAATGTTCTATCTCCTTTTCTTGACGAAAAAGGTTTTTACGATAACCTCGTGGACCTGACATGAAAATAATCTTTTAAGAGCTGTCAGCCAATTTGTTTTCAAAATACATCATGATTTGCACATAAAATAACATTTCCGTGGTTTTTTTGTTTACTGGAAATGCTTAGCCATGTGAATATGCGTAAAAATTAAAAGTTAATAGTTACAAGGCTATCCGTAATTCAAACTTGTTCCGTCCATATATATTCCGTTGTTAAACTTATCACGTAACCATAATAAATGCAACTCTTTCCATTATAGGAAGCATTGAATTATTTTACGGATAATTATTTAAATTACTTGTGTTTAATGGATAACGGTACTATTTTATCCAAAGCAACTCGAGTTGAAACATAAAAATTGATCCATAAAAAGGGTATTCATTACATCTGCAGAATAATTTTTTGAAACCATCACACGCTAACGTTATGACTCCTATGAAAGAAGGACCTTATATGGAAAACAATTGGGTTTCAGTCATACCGTTCTTAGTTGTTATACCCATCGCCATAAAAACTAAACAAGTGTTACCCGGATTGATTGCCGGACTTTTAACCGGTTCATATCTGCTGCAGCCCACATTTGTAGGCGGTCTTGAAAAGATGGTTCAATTTCTGGTAAAAGGACTTATAGACCCTAAAAATATAAAAATTTTAGTATTTTTATATGCTTTTTCCGGATTGATTTCGATGATTAAACTATCAGGCGGCATCCGCGGATTTGTAGAAGAAGCATCCAATAGGATTCAAACGAAAAAAGGCGCACTCTTTTTAACTTATGCCTCTACAATCGGAACATTTGCAGCACCCAGTTTCAGATTTGTAACGATTGCCCCGATTATGAGAGCTTTATTAAAAAAGGTGAAAATGTCGACACAGGAACTTGGTTTTGTTATCGAAACAACTGCGACTCCTATCATTGTATTAATTCCAATCGCAACAGCTTTTGTTGGTTACATGACATCGATCGTGGATATCTCTTTAAAGAATGAAAATTTAGGCGGAGATCCTTACACTTTGTTTATTCAAAGCATCCCTTATAACTTCTTTTCATTCGTCATGATTATTGTTGGGGTTTATTTAAGTTTTTTTCACCATTCAAAATCAACCGAAGAGAGTGATCCGAATGCAGTTGGTGAAAAGGAAGAAGATGATTGGCATAATTGTGATCCAGCCGTTGGGAGAGATCTTCCCAACAAACCATGGAACTTAATCATTCCATTAATATTAGTTGTATCTCTCACCCTTCTTCTTACCTGGTGGGACGGTTATAAAGAAACGGGAGGATTTCTAAAGGCATTTATTTCTGCAGATGTAATGGATGCCATGCTTATTGCACTCCTGTTTACTTCCATTTTTACATTTCTCTTTTTAAGATTTCAACATATGAAAACAGGAGATTTACTAAACGGTTTTATATTTGGCGGAAATGAACTAATGAGTGTTATCGTCCTGCTTGCAGTGGTTTGGGGGTTATCTTCTGTTACCGAAGAGCTTGGGTTTTCAGCCTTCGTTACTAGCTATGCGGGCTGGATACCTGCTTCGGTTATTGTTCCGCTTCTATTTTTATTCGGAAGTGCGGTTTCGTATTTTATTGGTTCAGCATGGGGCACATGGGGGATCCTAATGCCTCTTGGGGTTTCTATGGCAGGGGTTGCAGACGTTTCCCTTCCTCTTGTAATTGGCGCTGTATTTGCGAGCGGCACATTTGGAGCTTTTGCTTCTCCTCTCAGTGACGATACGAACACAATTGCGCGCATATTGAACTTGTCAGTCATCAAATATGCCCGTTATAAACTAAAACCCGCTCTGATTGCTGCCGGAATTACGGCAGTCATGTACGGAGTAACAGTATTCTTTTTTTGAACCTCCTGAATTTAGGAGGTTCGTTTTTTTCCTTGGTTCCTGACATTTTGGATAACGTCTTTATATCGTTCTCTTGCCCAGGAATTATAAGAGGGATGCGGCACACCCGTAATTATATTTAGCTTGTCTTTTATGGCTATTTGATTTACATACTTTTCAGCGAATTTTCCGCACGGTACGATAATGGTATCTTCTTCTATTGCTTTTAGCAGCCTGTTTTGAAAATCATTGATCAACAACTCATGAAAAATCGCTTTATTATCGTCTTTAAATGTATTCGCTGTACTCCGTCTGACCGCTTCTGCAATTTCGAGTTCCCTTTCGTAAATACGGACAAATTCAGCATCAGGATAGGCTGTTTTTTGAAGTGGGAAAGGACAAACATTAACGATTCCGTAAATGGCCTGTTTTTTATCTTCCGCAAGTTGTTTTAAATACTTACCCATTGGAAGGATATCTTCTTTCAAAAAAAGTTCTTTAGCCATCGATCTCCCTGAGAGTCCTGCAAGAGGAACTCCCGCTTTTAGTTCTTCTTTATGAGGGGATTCTAAAATAAAAATAATCATTGAATGACTAATAATATCATCTACATTAAAGCGTACTTTTGCTTCGTCAAAAAATTCTCTAATCTTAAGCATTTCTTTCTTCTCCTTATCATAATAAAAATCCGGCAAACAATGTCTGCCGGTTATATGGTAGCTGAATATTTTTTTTGTTTGGAAGAAGCAGGATGTTTCCCAATAATTTCACCCATGCGTACAGACTTTCCGACTGCAAGAGAATCGTCAAATGAAAAATCCTTATCTTCAAACAACAATATTACTGTTGAGCCGAACTCGAAGTGACCAATTTCGTCCCCTTTATCGTACGTAACAGGTGAAACTTTCGATTTCATGATTTTCTTCCATTTGCGGACTTTGTCATCATATTTAACCTTTACACTTCCGACAATAAAAGCACCAACTTTTACGATCGCGAGCTTGCCAAAGTCTGTATCAGCAAACGTTACAACACGTTCATTCTTAGTGAAGAGGCCTTTAACATGATTAACACCAATATCATTTACCGGAAACAGACGTCCTGGAATATAAGTCGAACTATAAACTTCGCCTTTTACAGGCATGTGGATACGATGATAATCTTTAGGGCTTAAATATATGGTTATGAAGTGACCACTTTCGAAATCGATATTATCTTCATCTGCCAGCAGTTTTTGTACAGGATACGATATTCCTTTTGCTTGAATAATCGTTCCCTTTTCTATACGTCCCATCTGCGTAACAAGCCCATCAACGGGTGAAATCGCTTCAGATTCTTCACCGCAAATCGGTCTTGCATTACTTTTAAGTTTTCTTGAGAAGAACTCAGTTAGATGGGCATACTCATGAATGGGTTTCTCGATTTCAGATAAATTAATATTAAAATGTTTTGCGTACTGTTTCACGTAGCGCTTACTTAGCTTTGAACGTCCTGCTTTACCGACGATTGATGAAATTTTATTTTGCGGCAATAAGGTTAAAACCAACCTTGCAACTTTTTGTTTCATTTAATTTCCCCTTTATATTGTAAATCGGAGCTATATCATTTATTATAACCATTTTAACATAGAAGAAAAGGCATTTTAATTGTTTATTAAATAAGCATATGTCACAATAGCACCAACTAAAATTAAGCAATCATAAGGAGTGTTTCATTTGAAAATTCACATGAGCGAAGAAACAGCAGCATTCATCATAAAAGACCTTCAAGCAGTTCCAGGTAATAAAATTCGTTTTTTTGTCCGTCTAGGAGGCTGCAGTACAGTTCAAGATGGTTTTTCCTTAGGAATTAACAAAGACACTCCAAAACATCCAACATCTGTATTAGAACTAAAAGATCATCAATTCTTTATTGAAGATGAGGATGAGTGGTTCTTTGATCAAAGTGATTTAACTGTATCCGTTGAAAACGATGAAATTAAATATGAATTTAAACTCAATGAAAATAAATAGCTGATTATAAGAACTTTTGAAGCTCTTCAATCCTGCCTTCCTGTTCCATTATTGTTCTTTGCTTATCCCCGATCAGATCAAAGTGGGGATAAGTAGCCCTTTCATGAATCCACTCTGCTTTCAACCCATATTTACTTCCCCATAAAATTAATTTTTGCAGATTACTGCAGCCCACTTTTGTAACACTCTTCTTATCTGGAAAACGTGAATCAAACCAAAAGTGAGTAATAAAAGCGATCTGACCTGCCTCAACGTCGGTTTTCCATTTTGTAAGCTGAGATCTTTTAATACCAAACGCCATTATTGTCCACTGCTCGCTTTCACATAGGCATCATGCCACTTCGGAAAATACTTTTTTATGGAGATAGGACGGAAGTTTTCTTTCTTCACACAAACATGAGTAGAGTGGCCAGTTACGCATAACTCCTGATTTTCGTTAAAGATCTCGTAAGCATATACAACTTTTATCCCTGTATATTCTTTTATTGCCGTTTTGATACTTGCCTGCTGTCCATATGTTAATGGTCTTTTATAAGAAGCCTGAATGTCGGTTACAGGAGAAAGGATCCCTTGTGCCTCCATGTCAGCATATTTAAATCCAAGCGATTCAATAAGTTTTGTTCTGCCGATCTCAAACCATACTAGATAGTTTGCATGGTATACAACACCCATCTGATCGGTTTCTGCGTATCTGACGTCAACGGCTGTTTCTATAAAATTCATTTGTATTAAGTCCACCCTTTTGATCTTTTTCTTTTCACTTTATTAGAAAACGCAAAAAAAGACCAGCAAAATGCCGGCCTTTTAATTATTGGAGCTCATTGCCTTCTCTATAAGCTTTTTCTTCTTGAATCTCAATCTGGAACTGTTCGATCGATTCTTGCCTATGCTGATTCTTCTCTTTAATCTGCTCTTTTTGGCTGGCAGTTAAATTCATGTTATCAGCTGTCTCATTAGCTTCTTGAATGTTTTGTTGTGTATTCTCAACCATTTGCTCTAAGCGCTCTACGTTATTGCTTCGGTCGTCTCTGTTTGGTTTTTGCATGGTGTATTCTCCTTTGTGTTTGAATTGAATTCACCATAGTGTTTGCAAAAAACTGAATAACTTATTCTAATTTTTTTGAAGCAATATCGGACTCATGTTCTCAATACTGCTTTTACAAAGATCAGTTAGATACTTCCAATACTCAATAACACTTTCATCGTCCGAGTTCTTCATCGTAATTTCAAGCCAGGCAAGCTCTTCAGCAAGTCTGATAGAGGAACCGATCCAGTATTTTTTATTCTTAACCGTGATTTGAAATGGTTCTTCAAATCGGAATGGCAAATAAAACCCTTCCGTATTTGGATGAAGGATGATGTGCTGATAAACAGTTCCTTTTGTAAGCTTTGCATAAAATAAAAATACTCCATCATTTTTTGCCGCAGCTTTTTTTAGCTTTTCTAACGTTTCAACATTTCCTAATTCCATGGTTGTAACTTCTTTATCCCAGTTCAATTCTTCACGAAATGGCACAAGATGCCCTAATCTTTGCATTTCAATTTCTAGCTGCCGGTATAAGTAATCCTGATCATCTTTATTTTGTGATACAGGTAATGGTTTGACAGATGCCGTAATCAAACGTACCCCTCCTAATTCTTTCACTACATACATTTTTTCGACAAAATCTTTAATATATGGGAGTCCATGTGAAAATTAGAAGAGGTAATATTTACATTTTTATTTTTATTTACCTTTTGGAGGAACATAATCAGCATGATCATTTGTTTTATTTGCCATTTTCTTTCCGTTGTTGCTATCTACATCTCGCGGCTGAGTGTCTATGTGATTTGGTACAAAATCTTGTGGAAAGCGTTTTGGATTACTCAAAGGTCCTAACCCCCTTTCGTCTTCTTTACTTTTCCTTTAATTAAATTTCTCTATTCATCATTGCTTTCGAAGATTTTTTCTCGAAATTGATTATTCTGACTTTTATAAGGCAATATTGGTAATAATCTTATTACTTGAGGTGTATCTTATGAGAAAAAACAGAAAAATGAGTTTTCGTGAACTTGTAAATGAAAACAGACGGCAGCTTTTAAAGGATGAATCCTATCTTGAAAAGCTTGAAAAAAAGCTGGATGAAAAACATACGAGAAATGGCTAAAAAAAAATCCCTTGCCAACAATGGCAAAGGATTTTTTTATATTAATTTTGTGTTTGAGAAGAATGTGCCAGTTTATTACGAAGTACCATTGGTAGGATTCCGCCATGACGATAGTATTCAATCTCAACTTCACTATCGAAACGTGCAACAACTTCAAACGACTTTTCAGTTCCGTCTTCGAAAACAGCTGTTACTTTTACAAGGTCACGAGGTTTAACTGTTTCATCAACTTGAACAGTGAAAGACTCTTTGCCTGTTAAACCAAATGTTTCAGCGCTTTCTCCATCCTTGAATTGAAGAGGAAGAACACCCATTAGTACTAAGTTACTGCGGTGTATACGCTCGAAACTCTCAGCAAGTACGGTTTGAATACCCAGTAAAGTTGTACCTTTCGCAGCCCAGTCACGGGATGATCCCATACCGTAATCTTTTCCTGCGATAACCATCAGGCCAGTGCCATTCTCTTTGTATTTCATTGCAGCGTCATAGATGCTCATTACTTCGTTAGTTGGCCAGTAAGTCGTCCAACCGCCTTCTGTGCCTGGAGCAACAGCGTTACGAATACGAATGTTTGCAAACGTTCCGCGCATCATTACTTCATGGTTTCCGCGTCTTGATCCATAAGAGTTAAAGTCACGCGGCTCAACACCATTTTTAATTAAATATCTTCCTGCTGGAGTATCTTTACCAATTGCACCCGCTGGAGAAATGTGATCTGTTGTTACAGAATCACCAAACTTAGCAATTAGCTTCAGATCTTTAAGAGGTTGAATCTCTTTAAGTTCTGCAGAAAGTTCTTCAAAGAATGGAGGGTTTTGAATGTAAGTTGAAGCAGTATCAAAACCATATAGCTGATCTGCAGAAGTCTTCAATTCATTCCAACGCTCGTTCTCATCGAATACTCTTTCGTATTCTTTCTTGAACAATTCAGGAGTAACTGCTTTTTGCATTGCTTCATTAATTTCCTCTGCAGTCGGCCAGATGTCCTTAAAGTAAACCTCGTTGCCTTCTTTATCTGTTCCGAAAGAATCAGATTGAAGATTGAAGTTCACTGTCCCTGCAAGTGCATATGCCACTACTAATGGTGGTGAAGCTAAGTAGTTTGCTTTTACAAGCGGATGGATACGACCTTCAAAGTTTCTGTTACCAGAAAGAACAGATGTTACTGTTAAATCATTTTTAGCGATTGCATTTTCAACTTCAAGAGCTAATGGCCCTGAGTTACCGATACATGTCGTACAGCCGTAACCTACAAGGTTAAATCCAAGCTGATCCATGTAGCTCATCAAACCTGCTTCTTCTAAATAGCGGGTAACAACTTTAGATCCTGGTGCTAATGATGTTTTCACATATCCAGGAACTTTCAATCCTTTTTCCACTGCTTTCTTAGCAACTAATCCTGCACCTAACATAACGTAAGGGTTAGATGTATTTGTACAGCTCGTTATTGCTGCGATCGCAACAGCACCTGTTTTCATTGTAGAAGTTTCATTATTAGGGTGCTTAACAACCACTTCTTTATTGATCTCATCTGGAGTTAATCCAAAACCTGCATTTCCTTGAGGAGCAACAAGTGCTTTGTTAAAGCTGTCTTTCATTTGAGATAACGGAATCAAATCTTGTGGACGTTTAGGTCCGGACAAGTTTGATTCGATCTCGGAAAGATTGATTTCAACCACATCCGTAAATTCCGGATCTGCATCACCTGCAGTATAGAACAATCCGTTCTCCTTGCAATAAGCTTCAACTAGCTGGATTTGTTCTTCCGTTCTGCCAGTTAGTCTCAGATAGTTAAGAGCTTCCTCGTCTACTGGGAAGAATCCGCAAGTAGCTCCATATTCAGGAGCCATGTTAGAAACCGTTGCACGGTCAGCAAGAGGCATCTCTGCAAGTCCAGGACCAAAGAATTCCACGAACTTCCCTACCACTTTCTTTTCCCGCAATACTTGCGTTACTTTAAGGGCAAGGTCTGTTGCTGTTGTTCCGTTTGGAAGGGTACCTGTAAGTTTTACCCCGATAACTTCTGGAACCGGGAAGTAAGAAGGCTGTCCTAACATACCAGCTTCTGCTTCAATTCCGCCAACACCCCATCCAAGTACACCAAGACCATTGATCATGGTTGTATGAGAGTCAGTACCTACTAGTGAATCAGGGAAAGCAACTGTTTCACCTTCTGATTCGCTTGTAAGTACAACTGGTGCTAAGTATTCTAAGTTAACTTGGTGAACGATACCTGTTGCAGGAGGTACTGCACGGTAGTTATCAAACGCAGATTGAGCCCAGCTTAAAAGCTTATAACGCTCTTCGTTGCGGGCAAATTCAAGATTCATGTTGAAAGCAAGAGAATCTTCAGTTCCTGCTTTATCAACTTGTACAGAGTGGTCAACTACAAGATCAACTGGAATTTCAGGGTTAATCTGTGAAGGATCTCCACCCATGTCTTTCATTGCTTTACGAAGTGATGCCAAGTCAACTACAGCTGGCACCCCAGTAAAGTCTTGAAGGATTACACGTGAAGGCTTAAAAGGAACATCAATATCTTTCAGTTCACTTGTACCCCACTTAGCAAGGTTTTCAACGTGCTCTTTGTTAATTACTTTTCCATCGTACTGTCTCAATACTGATTCCAATAATACTTTTACAGAGTAGGGCAACTTAGATACGTTACCGATTCCCGCTTCTTCTAACGCTCCTAAACGGTAATAGCTGTACTCTTTACCGTTAACATCAAAAGTAGAACGGGCATTAAATACATCATTATTTTTCATGTTCCACTCTCTCCCTTCAGTAACAATCATACACGATTATGAGAAAAATTGTCGAAAAAATGTGCTCAATTCCCTAGTAAATCACATAAAAACTTTTTTTCCCTCTATTATCATATGTAAAACCCTTTCATAAGTAAAATAGTTAATCGTTATCAATCGACATAAGTTTTACTTATGAAAGGGTTAGCACCTTTGTCTTGTTTATACATATATTGAATTATGCAATACCATTTGTTTTATTTTTTCCTTTACTTTTATGCCGTAATAAGATTGGAGGGAATAGGATGGATTGGTTAAAAAAATTAGCAGCATTCCTTGTTTTAATCGGCGCTTTAAACTGGGGACTCATCGGTCTTTTTAATTTAAACCTTGTAGCAGAAGTTTTTGGAAGCGCTACCACGGTTACAAAAGTTATCTACAGCCTGGTCGGCTTATCAGGTTTATGGATGCTTTTATCAAAATATAAATCGTGAATATGTGAAGCACTCCTTTTTTTGGAGTGCTTCTTCTTTTTTTATTTGGTAAACACTAAGAAAACGGAGGTGATTTTATCATGGGGAGAAATAAAGCAAACCATATTCGTCCCGGCATGAACGCCGCTAAAGCTCAAGGCAAAGGTGCTGGATACGAAACCGAATTTGGAAACGAAGCTCTGACATTGCCAAATGAAAAACTGAGTGAAGCTGAACGCCAAAACAATAAGAAGACAAAAAAACGCCATTAAGGTTTTGGAAATTGGCTTTGAAGCTGTTCAAGCTCATTTAAGTAATTCTTCAATTGTGCATTCTGATGTTCAGATGCTGTTTCTAATGCATTCTCAATCTGTTGGCGGGCTTTTTCGTGTTCCGTCATGAAATGGGAATAAAAAACACCATATTCACTATTTGAAGAATTTAACTGCTTTGATACTTCAATTGCATGATGATATCCCTGCTCTGCTGCCTGGTATGCTTGCTGCTTATCTTTATGATATGGCATAATAACCTTCCTTTTTTGGTTTGATATACCTTTAAGCTTCCATTTTAAAAAATAATTATTCAAAAGGAGGCAATTTTATGGGAGAACGCAACACATTCAAAGATATTAGAAAAAATGCCCCTAAAGGCGAAAACCCTGGACAGCCTGCTCCGATGAGCGGATCTAAAAAAGTTAAACAGAGAAACCATACAAGACAAAATCATGGTGATGGAAGTTAACCTTATATAAAACAAAAAGGCTGTCCACTTAAGGGCAGCCCTTGTATTTGGCATAATCTTCTATTAAAGGCTAAATCCTTATGCAGTAACGGAATTTATGGCTTCAATTAGAATCTTTTCTTCATCATCAGTTACTGTTCTTAAATCCAGTAGTACTTCATCATCTTTAATTCTAACAATAATGGGTACTTCATGATCTCTAAAATGTTTTGCTAAATAAGCAGCGCCTTTTTCATGCTTCAGGGCAAGACAATAGGTTGGTAATTGTACATCTGGCATCGTCCCTCCACCTACTTGAGAAAACTCCTCCAAAATGTTCATGGACAAATGAGGTTCATCTTCAATCTTCCTCATTAATGTATAAACTTTTATTTTAATCTCATCTGAAGTTTTTAGAATATCCCTCACTGTCGGTATGGATAAAAAGTCTTCATTTAGATAGGCAGTTAAAGTCTCATTCAGTGCAGCTATCGTAAATTTATCAACACGCAACACACGTGCCAGCTGGTGCATCTTTAAAATATCTATGTATTTCTTTTTACCTGCGATAATCCCCGCTTGAGGTCCGCCTAGCAATTTATCCCCACTGAAGGATACTAAATCGATTCCATCTTTAATAACTGAAGAAATCAAAGGTTCCTCACCAATTCCACCCTTTTGGAATGGATATAGTGCACCGCTTCCCAAATCCTCATACATAATAACATGTGGAGTTGCTTTTTTTAGACGCATCAATTCTGATGATGATACACCTTTAGTAAAACCAATTATTTTAAAGTTGCTCGTATGTACTTTTAAAAACATTCCTGTATTTTCATTTATCGCTTTTTCATAATCCGCTAGATGCGTTTTATTCGTGGTTCCAACTTCTTTTAAGATGGCTCCGCTTTCTTCCATTATAGAAGACACTCGAAAAGACCCGCCAATCTCGACCAGCTCTCCTCTGGAAACGATAACTTCTTTATTTTTCGCAAGTGCTTTTAAAACAAGATAGACTGCTGCCGCATTATTATTAACAACAATTGCAGCTTCAGCTCCAGTTACCCGTTTAATTAATTCTTCAGTCAGATCATGTCTGGATCCTCTTTTTCCTTTTTCGAGGTTGTACTCCAGATTAGAGTACATCTGAGCTGTCTGAGTCATTCTTTCAACTGCTTTTTCACTGAGTCTTGAACGCCCTAGATTGGTATGGATTACTACACCGCTTGCATTTATAACGGTACGAATCTGATTATAGGAACTCACTAATTTTTTTCTGGCAGTTTCTTTTATAAGTTTTTGAAGGTCAGCATTCAAGTCAATGGTATTGGATCCGGATAAAATATTGTTTCGCCAATAACCCACAGCTTCCTGAACAGCACGCGTGATTTCTTTTTCAGGTTTACCATTCATTTCAAGACTGATTTCTTTAACAACTTCATGAACAGCGGGAAGCTGCCTTAAAAGGTCTGATTTTGCCAAATGAAACTCCTCCTAAAAGGCTTAAACAGAAATCCTTAAAGGAGGATCGATCCATTTAAGCTTTCAATTTTTCTAGTTCTTGAATAATCCAATCATGATCCGGAAATTCACCGGTTTCTTTTTTAGAATAAATATTGCTGCCATTCACATTTACTTCAAACACACCGCCTGAACTAGGAATAAGCTCAAGAGATGGAATTTGTGAACGGAAATGGCTGAAAAGGTCCTCCGCGAGACTCGCGGCTTTTGGTGCAAAGTTTCACATCATGCAAAATTCGATCGTTAGCTTCATGATACAACCTCCTTTTTTAAGACTATTTTAGTATATCCTTAGGCAATAAACAAAAAAATTGTTTATACTACATGTAGGAGGTGCGTTTTCCAAATGACGAGCAAAGATAAAGTACGACTTACCCACCTGTCATCAAAAGGAGGCTGAGGATGCAAAATTGGTCCTGAAGACCTGGCGCAAGTTTTGCGCCATTTACCAGAACGAGAATACGATCCTAACCTGTTAGTTGGTTTGGATACATCAGATGATGCAGGTGTTTATAAACTGACAGAAGACCTGGCAATGATTCAGACAGTTGATTTTTTCACCCCGATCGTTGACGATCCATACATGTTTGGCCAGATTGCAGCAGCAAATTCGCTGAGTGATGTATATGCGATGGGCGGCAGACCAACAACCGTAATGAATATTGTGGGCTTTCCAATTGCTGTTCTGGGTCACGATGTGCTGGCTGAAATTCTTAAAGGGGCTGCAGACAAAGTAAAAGAATCCGGTGCTGTGCTTGTAGGCGGGCATTCAATCGATGATGCTGAGCCTAAGTTTGGTTTATCTGTAACTGGGCTGGTACATCCTTCAAAAGTATTCAAAAATGTGGGTGCAAAGCCTGGGGATGCGCTTGTTTTAACAAAACAGATCGGTGTTGGAATCCAGACCACTGCTATTAAAAAAGACAAACTCACTCCGGAACAGCTCCAGCTTGTGAGTGATACAATGGCAGAATTAAATAAAACAGCAGCAGAATGCCTGGAAGGATTTTCACCTAATGCAGTTACTGATGTTACAGGCTTTGGTTTGCTTGGACATGCTGCTGAAATGGCAAAAGGGACCGGCAATATTACCATACACGTTAATTTTGATGATGTACCTTTACTCCCTGGTACAAAAGAACTGGCTAAAGAAGGCATTGTACCTGGAGGCTCAAAAGCTAATCATCGATGGATCAAAGAAGATGTAAAATACGGTGATCATCTAGAACAATGGCAGCAGCATATCTTATGTGATGCAGTAACTTCCGGAGGACTTTTGGTCAGTATGCCTAAAGAGGAAGCAGAAGAATATATCAAAAGGCTTCATGATAAAGGCAGACAACACGCAAGCATTGTCGGACGAGTTACAGAATTGAATGATAAGCCTATCATGGCTAACTAAAAAAACTCCGGGTACGGAGTTTTTTTAGTGATTATAGATTTCTGAATAAACTTTTTCGTCAAACTTATCGGGTGTGTCATCAAAAACGAGATTACCTTTTTTAAAAGCAATGATTCGAGTTGCATATTTTTTTGCAAGTACAACATCATGAACATTAATAATGGATACTAAGTTTCGTTCAATATGTGTTTCCTTTAACAGAGTAAATATCCTCTCTGCCGTACCAGGGTCTAAGCTTGCTACGGGTTCATCTCCTAGAAACACTTTAGGATTCTGAATGAGTGCCCGAGCGATTGCTACCCTTTGCTTTTGTCCCCCACTCAAATTCTCTACTCTTCTTGTAGGCTCAACGGTTAGTTCAACCTGTTTAATCGCCTCTAAAGCAGACTTTCTTTCATTTGGATTAAATAACCCAAGGAGATTTTCGTAAGATTTTTTATACCCAAACAATCCAGTTAATATGTTTTGAACAACGCTCATTCTTGGTATTAAGTTAAAGTGCTGAAAGATCATACCTGTTTTACGGCGGATTTCTAAATTCTCCTTAGGGGTCATCTCGGATAAGGATTTTCCATCCCATTTTACATTTCCTTCTGAAACCGGCTGCAAACCGTTAATACAACGGATGAAAGTCGATTTCCCAGCACCGCTTCTCCCTAAAACACAGACGAATTCTCCCTGTTCAAAACCAATGCTTACATTTTTTATGGCAGGTTCTTCAGTACCAGGATATAAAACTGATACATTTTCGAATTTAATCATCTTACCACCTAAATAACCTTTTCCCGTATTTTTCCGCCAATATAGTCCACCAATATAACCATGAGCATGATTAACAGAACATCTACAGACACAAGCTGATATTGAAACGTTTTAAAATGGATAAATAATTGCTGCCCGATTCCGCCTCCTCCGATCAAACCTAAGATAAGCGAAGTTCGAATAGCAACTTCGAACCGGTAAAAAAATTGAGACAGAACATTCGGCCAGATTTGGGGAATTATCGCAAACAGATTTCCGATCCAGCTTTTAGCTCCAACAGCTGACATCGCTTCTATCGGACCATTGTCAGCCGCCTCAATCAGTTCGGATATTAATTTCCCCAATACCCCTATGTTATGAAGCACAATTGCAATTACTGCTGGAAATGGCCCCAGACCTAATGTGGTTAACAAGATTAATCCAAAAACAAATTCAGGCACCGATCTTAAAAAACTGAGATAGAAGCGGGTTATGGCGTAAATGATACGATGACCGCTTGTATTCCGTGCTGCCAGAAAGCTTAAAGGAAGCGCAATGATTAGACCAAATAAACTTCCTAAAAAAGCAATAGATATTGTCAGTAGACTTTCTGTAAATAAATATGGAAGACTTTCCGTATTCATAGGAAACCATTTTGATAGAAAGTCTGCCATATTTTCAAAGTCCCGAAATTTTGAGAAATCAAATTCTGTCAGTCTCATACTGTAAGCTGCAAGTACAGCTATGAAGAGAAAGACAAAGAACTGTCTCCTTTTAAACCAAACCATTATTCCCCTCTATTCTTTAATCATACCTTCTTTTATTGCAGCCTTGCGAATACTTTCATAATCTTTGTTATCCGCTTTCGTAAAGCCAGTTGCCCCGAATGCATCAAGAATTTCTTTATCTTTGATCCCTAAGAAAATATCTTGAAGCTGTTTAATCGTTTCTTTGTCTGTATTTTTTGCTACAGCCCAAGGATATTGAAACAGTTTTTCAGACTTCCATATTACTTTGAACTGCTTGCCGTCAATCGATCCCTCTTCAACAAGCTTGTCAAAAATAGCGCTGTCGATTGCCCCTACATCTACTTGTTTGTTTTGCACGGCCAGTGCAGTTGCATCATGAGAACCGGTAAATCTGACATTGTTAAAATCATTTTCTGATTCACTCTGATAAACACCTTCATCTTTCAGTTTTATCCCAGGAATTAAAGAACCAGACGTTGATGATGGATCACCAAAAGCAAACTTCACATTTTTTACATCTTTAATCATATCTTCAATACTTTCATACTTGCTGTCTTTGTGGGAAATTAAGTATGAATAATAAAAGGGTTCACCTTTAATTAGCTGGGTTACGATGGCTTTTGCCCCGCTTTCCTCATGAGCCACAACATATGTAAGAGGACCGAAATAGGCCATATCTATTTTTTCATAGTTCATCGCTTCAACTACACCATTATAATCAGGATAGGAAGTTATTTTTACTTCACGATCCATTTTTTCGCTTAAAACATTTTGAAGCTTATCAAGTGCACCCTTCATCTCGCCTTCTGTTTGTGCTGGAATCACTCCGATTGTAAATACTTCATCTTTATTGTTCGCGCCTTTTTCCTTTTGCTCTTCCTTTGTACCGCACGCAGCTAATATCATTGCCAGTACTGCAAACAGTAGTGTTATTTTTTTCATTTTATTCTCTCCTTTATTGTGAATACAAAGTAATGTATGATTTTATCTCTTGTTCAATTGTGTGATTTTCTCTTACGGTCTTATACCCGTTATTTATTAGTTTTTGAGAAAAAGCTTTATCTGATACTAGTTGTTTCAAAGAATCATACAATTCATTGATGTCACGAAAAATCAATCCGTTCACTCTATGCTTTATTATACTTAAATTACCATCGTTTTCTTTTGCTGCTACGGGTCTCTTTTCAATCATGGCTTCCAACAAGGATGTAGGCTGACCTTCTGAAATGGAAGTATTTATTACTACGTCAGCCCAATTGTAAACTGCTTTCATCTTCGATAGATCAACCTCTTCCATATAATGAACCCAATGATAGCAATTAACTGCTCGTTGAACTTGATCATAAACATTCTTATCTAGGTTTGCACCTAAAATGAGAAATGCGATATCCGGATAATCAACTCTTAATCTGTTAATAGCCGGAAGTGCATAAAGTACATCTTTAACAGGGCGCAGTCCAGCAGGGAGTAATATTTTTGGATATCCAAAAGGAAGCTTGAGATTGGATCCATCCTTTTCAGGTAAATAAACGCTTTGGGGTATAACATGTATTAAATCGTCTGAAAATCCAAAGTCATTGACTAGGGATTCTTTTGCCTGATCTGTGAAAACTGTAACCGCTTTTGCTTTAGTTAATAAAGAGACATAAGTTTGTGCGTTCTCTTTTATCGAGTGGTTAATATCAGTCCCGCCTGATGTGATAATATATGGTTTGTTTAAGGTAACGCTATGGTTTAAAGACCATCTTGCAAAACGTGCAAATTGCAGGATATGAATGACATCAGCGGTTTTCATTTGCTGCTGCACCTCTGGAGTAAATTCCTCTTCTTCATACGCATAAACAAAAACTTCAATGTTTTCTTTAACTAAACCATGCTCAATTCTTCTTGCTGTTGTTGAATTTCCGCGATTTTGATGATAATACGGAGTGAAAAAAAATACCTGTAATTCACAATCATTCAATCCTTACACCCATTTCCTTAAATTAGCATCTCTCACAGTATACCCTTTTGAATCCATACATTCCAAAATCGGTATCAAAAACTTCCTTGAAGTATTAAGAACCGTTTTCGCTTCTTGTACACTAAAACTAGGATCTGTATGATTTTTTAATCGGTTAACTGCAGATTCAAAAACATTCTTACTTATTAAAATGTCATCCTGCAAAACAAGAGCTTTTTCATTTTTGATTAAGTAATATTTAAAATCACTGTACAGATCTTCAGGCAATTGCTGATTTTGATAGATCGTAAATAATTCTTCAGGTTCAAGATCTTTTTCTTCAAGAATATGAATGGCTTGGGACATCCGCTTTTCCCATTTTTTCGGGAAGTGCGGTGTAAAAGCAGGCAAATGAATAAATTGGTCTGTCAGTCTGATAGCTGAATACTCCACCATCATCTCAATAAGTCCATTAATTACTTTTTGATGAAGTTCACCTTTTAAAGACTGTACAACCTCTGCTTTAGGAATACCTTGACGCAAAGGATGTTGTTCATGAAAGGCAGCCAGCTTCTTGATTAGTTCACGTTCTAAATGTCTGAATGTTGTTTCTGCCATATAAAACTCGTTTATAAGATAAACAGCCTTCTCATGTATAAGCTCTTGCAGAACCTCATCTAATGTATGATTACCTATTCCTGTCAGCTTCTTTAGTTCTCCGGCCATTAAAGAACCATTTTTTTGCAATGTTTGTATAACCCGCTCACCAGGAGTGCCTTTATATTTTTCTTGAAGCATCTGCACGGTTTGTATACCGAACTTATAACGCGATGCGTTTGGATCAATAACTTCACCGCCTCCTATCGTCTCTTCAGGAGAAGGACGTCTAATAATAAAACGGTCACCACGTTTTGCGACAATTGCTTCATTCAACCGTACCTGGCAAAAAACCAGATCCGAAGAGCCCTCAAGGTCATTTCGGTCAAAGAATATTAGTTTCCCCATAACTTCAGCTGTTCCCGTATAAAATTTCACTGAACTCCTCTGTTTTAGCTTCCCAGACCATTCTTTGCCGGTTGTTAATACAATATCAATCGTTTCAGTTACCGTAAAAACGTCTGGTGTCAGCAGGACATGACCTCTTTTCCAATCAAGCTTTGAACCGCCGGAAAGGTTTATCGCTGCCCTTTGACCAGCTTTTGCGTTATGAACGTTTTCTTTATGGACTTGCAGTTTACGGACTTTCACTTTTTCGCTGCCAGGCTGAATTTCAAGCTCATCACCTTCATGAACCTCTCCCTCGTAAACAGTTCCTCTTACCACTGTTCCTTGCCCTTTAACCGAAAAAATATGGTCGATGGGCATACGGAATGGTCCAATCGCCGATCTTGTTTCTGTGTCTTCTAACTGCTTTGCGATTGATTTTTTTAACTGATCAATACCATTCATTGAAACACTGTCCACGTAATGGACAGGGAACGATTGAAATACCGAATCTTTAGTAAGCTCAAGTATATCCTCTTCGATGAGCAGTTTCATTTCATCATCGACCAAATCAGATTTTGTAACAACAATCATGCCTTTATGTATTTTTAAAAAGGACAATATCTCGAAGTGTTCTTTTGTTTGCGGCATAACACCTTCATCAGCAGCAATCACCAATAATACGAGATCAATACCCGCTACCCCGGCTATCATCTGACGAATGAGTCTCTCATGACCCGGAACATCTACGATTGATGTATGAATCTTTTCAGTTAACGGAAAAGGAGCAAATCCGGGCTCGATTGTAATCCTGCGGGCTTTTTCTTCTTTTAAGGTATCTGTATCAACACCGCTCAGCGCTTTTGTCAGGGTTGTTTTTCCATGATCGATATGACCAGCCATACCAATCGTGTAAAAGTTTATAGTCATTTGTTTATACCACCTATAAGAAAATACTCTTTTTCACTTTATGAAAACATCTCCTAAAATACAAGATTTATGACTCGTTTAACTCCATAGTACCAAAGGCCATTGGTCAAACAAAATTATTTCCCAAGTTTTTATGCACGGGTGTATAAATATTCACTTATGGATACACACAGGTTATCCACAAGAAAAGTTATTCACAGTTGTCCACAGGTTAAACTGTTATAGCGTGTATTACCTTCTGTTATACCGTTCAATCTGTTATAGTCTAAAACGCAATCTGTATCACTTTAGTTTTAAATTTGGTTTCCAAATTATCTATTATCACTATTTAAAGAAAATCACAAACTGAAAAAATACTTATGACTCCCTTCCCCTATTGCTTATATTTTGCTAAACTTCGTGCAATGTACTTGGATTTTAAAATTTAATAGTCTATACTAGTCATTGTGAATAATTGATACACTCATGAATTTATTCACCTTCATGGGGCCAGATGTGTAGCTGGTGCTTGCCTGGGTCTTCAAAACCTTTTGGGAGGCGCGTGCCTGATTTAGCCCATGAAATAAGGATTTTTCAACTTTTCTAATGTAAACAATCACTAGGTCTTATATCGGTTTTTATAATGGTTCATTTGGGACCTACCTGATAAAACCTTGTGCATATATTCTTAATCCAAAGTAACTTTCTACTATTAAAATGTAGGAGGTTTTTTTAATGTCCAAAAACTTGTTCAACACTCGTAAGACAAAAAGAAAAGGTATAAGGAATACCAACTCCCCTACCCCACGACATAATTTTTTTGAAGACCTGACCCTCAAAGAAATGTTCCAGAGATTCATGAATTACAAAAAAACTGAAAGCCTCACCAGGACAACGATCAATGACTATCATATCCATTTCGGTTACCTACTCGATTATCTTGATGGAGATTTATATAGAGAAGAAATAACTTTGGAGGTTTTTCGAGGATACATTGGTCACATGTTACACGACAAAGGTTTATCTCCTGTAACTGCTAATGTCAGAATCAGAACTATGAGAGCATTTATTAGATACTGTTTCTTAGAAGGTTACATTGAGGAAGCTATTCACGATCGATTCAAACCAGTAAAAACTCAAGAAGATACTTTGGAATCCTTCTCCCCTACCGAAGTAAAACTACTAATGTCTGTTATTGATGAGTCAACTTATGTTGGTTTTCGGGACAAAGTGATGATGCTTGTTATGTTAGACACTATGGTTCGTGCTTCCGAATTATTAGCAATTAGAAGATCAAACGTTGATCTGAAAGCTGGAGAGATAAAATTAGAACCTCACGAAACAAAAACTAAGCGCGCAAGGATTGTTCCACTTTCTTTGAAATCAATTAAACTACTCGAAGAATACCTCGTTGAAACTGAAGATTTTGGTGAGGAAACTTTATTCCTTACTTATGATGGAAGGCCGATTGCGGGAAACACTTGGAGAAAGCGATTAATGGAGTTAGGAGATTTTGCAGGTATAATAAACAAAAGAGTTTCACCACACACTTTTAGGCATACAGGAGCACTCTTCTATATACTTAATGGAGGCGATCCTTTTAGTTTGCAGAAGATTTTAGGCCATACGGATATGAGCATGGTAAGAAAGTATATTCAGATGACTAATTCTGATGTAAAGAGACAACACAATTCGTATTCTCCTTTAAGAAATATTTTGTAATAAAAAATACCCCTGTGTAACTTAACAGGGGTTACTCATTTTTGTAAAATTTCATTATCCACTTTTTTAAATTTATGAACTTAAAAATTAAGATGATTATTATTGTAAATAGAGTTACAGTTGAAGCATATGAAATCAGTAACTTCGATGTGGTATTAATCTTATTGTTAAATATTATATCCCAAGCTGGAACAACTAAGTCTTTTGAGAATGACACTGCCCCTAATAACCCAAATATGATAGTAATCAAAATACCTATCTTCTGATAAAAATCTTGTTTAATTATGTTATTACGTTCTTTTTTAATTTCAAATAATTGATGTGATCTTTCTTTAAGATCATTAATACCCAGTTCACTTTCGGCAAAATCAAACATTTTCCTTGTTTCTCCAAATTTAAATAACTCTTTTTTAAAAATATATTCAATTTCAAGTAAATACAATCTGTTATCAATAATATCTTCTACTTTTATATTTTCTAAAAACACAGAGGAATCGAATAGTTTTCTACTAATTATGAAATAATAATTGATCATTTCTATTTGGATTTGCTTATCATAAATTAAATGCCCATTGTTAGGGTCAGAAAATTTGCTATCTATAGCTAATCCCTTTTTACTCATTATAGATAAAGCAACTGCTTCATTGAAATAAAAAAAATAATCATTAAATGCTCTTAGATTTTTAATAGATTCATTTTCCATATAGCCATTTATTGTTGTTCTGGTTAAGATTTTTTTGAAATCTATAAATTGAGCTTCACTTATACTACTTGTATCTGCTGGCATATCTTCAAAATCAATCAAATGAATTACCGGCATGCCCTTCCATGTCTGACTGCAAGTAATTTTTTCTTGACTTTTGAAAGGCTTATCATTTTTCATGTTTAGACAAAAAAGGATACAATCTATGATGCCATCAAATAAATCTTTTGTATTATATTCTGTTGTTGAAGTTGGTAATTTAGTAACTCGGAATTTAAATTCATCACTACTCTCAACAGAATCACTAATAACCTTTTCTTTAAGTAACGAAAATGCTTTTAATTGTTTTACTGAATTCTTTTTATAAAACTTATAACCGAATTCTTTTGCCAACTGAATAAAAAAGAATCCGCTCGGTATCCAAACATCTTTAAATGAATGGTTAAAGAGATTAACATATTTATTTATAAAATTGTCTATATGTATTATTTCTTTTCCATTTCCAATTCTTCTAAATATAACTTGTACGATCCCATTTTTATATATCTTTATTTGTGGATAAAAAGATATTACTACTTCACCTTCTTGTAAATAAATTGGTGCGAGATAAACCCTTATATGGTCAAACAAATCATTATACATATAATCACGAAATAATAGATTCTCGTGAAACTTCATTTTTACTGCTTGATATAAATACTCTAATTGACCATCCGTAATAATGGATTGATCCGGTATTGTAAAAGAGTAACTTTGAAAATCTCCTTTTATTTTTGGATCGTAAGATATAACTCTATCTTCATTCACCCAAAATACCATATTATCAGGAGAATGAAATATCAACTCCCCAAGTCCTGTTTGAAGAATATTATCTTTTAATTTTATCAGATCAATATTATCTGTATTTAAATATGTTGAAAAGTTATACCAAACATCAAATTTATTTATTATCATTTTACCCACCTAAAAACCATATATTAGTTATTTATAAATATCTAACGTTTATTACACCTTTGGTATTTCGTCAATGTTTAGGGTAACTTTCAATCTAATTGGACAGTTTGGGTCTCTGAGTTCTTCAGGGATTTCATATATAATTAATGGTAATTTACTAGGTAATTTTTCAAGTAATATTTTTAATATATCCTCACAAAATCCTAAAGTGTTATAAATAAAAGTTTCCATATCATTATGAACTAATCCCATTTCCTCATCATCAATCTTCCAAGTTGGTGGGTTAAAATATGGTGGATTATCTTTATTAAAAAGCATTATATCCTTTATGAATAACTCACCCGATCTTCCCCCTGGATGTTCTACTGCATTTCTCATTGTAACAATTCTTCTTATCCATCCATCATGATCTTGCTTTAAAGTAATTGATAAAATATCTTCTTTACCGAATTCTTTTTCAGCCCATTTATATGCTTCGTCAAACCTAGCTTCTTTAAATTTCTTTTCATAAAAAATATCGAAAATACCGATGAAATCACGTAAGGTAGACTTTGCCTCATAGAGAAAACTTTCGCATAAATATCTTAGATTATTTACGCAAGGGGTATAAATTGCATTATTTTTAAAAATATCATCTTTTTGGATAGAATTAATTCTTATTAATTCACCCATTATTTTTTGATGTATTTTATAGCAATTTACTAACCTATCTCTTACTTTCATACCTAATAACCCAAATAATTGTTCCTTTTGCTCATTTGTTAAGGGAAACATTTTTGTTAACTCGTTTGTTTGAAGTGAAAGCCTTGCAACTATTGGATTACTAGTACCTACGTCAGATAACTGTTTTAATTCAAACCCCAATTTCAAACATCTCCCTCTCTGAAACAAACATTATCATTGATTCTATTATCACTTAAATTGATTGGTAAATAAAGTTATTTTTTAAATATATGAAGCAAGCAATTATGTTAACTGTTACACCATTCTTATATATCTTAATTAACTATTTAAAAGGGTAATTGTTAATCTTGTAAGTTATAAAATGCATTTCTTACACTATAGAAAAGTGAAAGGAGATGTTTTTATGAAGTATCAACGAAAGAGAAAATCAATGAAAGAAAAGTGGAAATGTCATTTTGTTGGAGAAGGTCAAGAAGATATTAGAGATATTATTAAAAGAACCTTTGTTCAATGGTTAAACGATCAACAACAATATCCAGTTATTTCGCTTAGGGAAGATTTGATAAAAGAGTATGGTCCAGACATATATAAAAAGAAAAAGCCTGATCCCCGCAATAGAGAATCAAGCTAAGTATAGATTAAATTACGCTTATCGAATGATGAATGCTTAAAAGAAGGGAGGGTTTCACCTACCTTTCAATTAAATTTTGGTTCGATAAGCGTTCACTTAATCTATTTACCTATATAGATGTACTCTTTATAATCAATACTTGTGCCACTACATATTTCGATTCCTGCTTTTTTGATATCTGCTTCTCTTTCTTCTAATAACTCCGCTAGTTCAAATTTTGGTATCCCGAAGTTAACCGTTCTGGAACTATCTCCTACATTGATATTAATAACTGGTTGTAACGCATTCACATGCAATTTCCCGTTACTTTTCACGTAGTAAATAAACTTATTTATAACTGACTTTTTCTTCTCTTCAACTTCATCACCGACAAGGTTCAGATCGTAAAGATAGACTTTACCATACTTATCTTCTGCGCTAACATTAAGTTTCTTTAATTCGTCGAATAATCTTTTCTTTTGATACCAATCTTTAGCAAACCCTCTAACGTTCGAAATTCGCAATCCTGTTTCGTTTAAGAAATGATATAAGTTTTTATTTAAGTCTGATGCAAAATCTATTTCTTTCCATTTCCCATTGTAATCTGACTCATGTATTCTCATCCAATTAGCTAAT
The DNA here is from genome assembly GCF_023715445.1 of Fictibacillus nanhaiensis. Taxonomy (GTDB): domain Bacteria; phylum Bacillota; class Bacilli; order Bacillales; family Fictibacillaceae; genus Fictibacillus; species Fictibacillus nanhaiensis_D. The sequence continues at coordinate 55,644 of NZ_JAMBOD010000001.1, read as the reverse complement.
CCCTTTGCAAAGTTCTTTATCGGTATATTGTTTCCATGATTGTAATTCCATTCTAAGATTTCACAGTATACTTTCCTCAATATAATCTTCTCCTTTATTTTTGAATGTTTTATAGTCCTGCTAACCAATTTGTCTCTTTATCTGCTTGTTGGTAGTTCTTTTCTTTAGGTGTTTCTATTCCGTTCAAAAAGGAAACTCTCACTTCCTGAACCTTCCCTTTAATATCAAGCTGTTGTGAAGAAGCTTTAACTTCAGATTGCTTTTTATCCTCTATCCTTTGTTTTGCTTTTTCACCGATTTCTTTCAGTGAGTATTTTTTCAATGGTCCCGCAATACCAATTTCAAATGGCATTTAATTTCACCACCTTTCAATTATCAGTCGCCTTTACCAGTAGAAAGCTTTAAGTGGATTCCTCTTGGCTATGACTTTCAATACCCTTCTTTTTCAGGAAATCAGTTTCCTTAACTTTAAACACATGCCCGGAATTGCCACCATTGATCATTTCAACTCCGTAGTATTCAAGTTCTTTTAAGAAGAAAGCATCCGTGTAATAATGACGGAATGCTTGTCTAGTAATATTGAATAGCTTTCTAATCTCATGTGAAGCAGTATCTTCGTTTTTGATTATTTTTTTAATGAAAACCTCTTTAGCTACTTCTCTTGCAAACAACCTTTTATTCTCTAAAGCTTTCACTTGCTTATGGTTCAATCTTTTACCCCCTTTCATCAGAAGAGTAAATATACAGCCAAAGCTAACACGATTAAGTTTTGCCTTAATGATGTTTTAGCTTCAATTTTATTGTTGATTACCTTCCATTGCCCTTTCAACGGCTCTCACCACTTTCATCGGGTTAATATTCAATTAGTTATCTCGCTTACATTTACTTATTTTTGCACGAACAAGATTATCGACATATCTATACTTGTACATTAACTCTTTGACATCGATTGTCATTTTATTGTTTTCAATATCATTCTTGATACTCTTAACTAGCAGTTTTGATTCTTCGGGGTAACTTACCTCAATTTCGATATCTGATCCATTTCCATTTCCTTTTATCCTCACCAATCCTAATTTTGAATCCTTTACTAATGCCAATATGCAAGAAGCAAAGACCTTATCATTGATTATCAGTAGCTTCATGCTTCCACCAATCCCTCTCCTTTAATTCCGTGTATATATTAAGTGGTTTCAATATTTTCATAACCCGATCAGCATATTTCTTATCAAAATAAACAACATAGACATTTACATCTTCGATAAAATGAGTTTCCATTCTAGCTTTTGGAATATTTTTCGAAACTGCTAAAGCGGAAATATAACTACTAGTTAACACATGCATATCGCAACCTCCTTTCACTTTGTATTACACTGGATTCCTTATGTATCAAGGGTAAAAGCCATCTTTGTATGTCGCGATGTATGTCACTTGCAAACTCCTAAAAAAAGAGGGATAAAAAGTTACCCTCAAAGGAGAAGAAATTGGAGGGGAAAAGAGGTTGGCTGACCTCTCACCCGTGAATTCTTAACAGACGAATAGGTATTCGCTATGCAAGAAAAGGATTTAAATGAGGTAGCATTTATCCCTTTCTAAATACATTAGTACCTCCTTCTGAATACTTTTTCTCACCTTAAAAAAGATTATTTTTACACGTTATCTTTCACAGAAAATAAATAAGAGAAGGACCTAATGATCCCTCTCTTTGTCATGTGATTTTATTAACTTCTTCCTTCTTCCTCTTCAATCAATTCTTTGATATGCATAGCAAATTCCCTTGCTTCTGATCGAGAGGCAACAATAACACCCGCATTAACATTGTAAGATACATAACGATTGGTAGTTGAATTTGCCTGATACGTTCTTGTCTCATTTGTGGAGGAATCCGTTGGAGCAGATGCGGTTGTTGTTTCTATAGTTGCATTCACCGTAGGCTTGTATGCTTCTACAGCGCGAGAAAGTTGATCTAGGATAGGTGAGATCGTTGCGGTAGCTCCACTTGTGAGTGCCATAGCCTGAACAGCTTCTATTTCATTTCTGACTTGCTCATAAGTGTCCATGATCATTTGACCTTGCTCCGTGATCATCTTTGTATTACCTTCAGCATCCCGGACGATATTGCCCCATCTATCAGTGAATTCACGGCGACTTACGATAGTGTTATCTAGCTGATTCTGAAGATTCTTGTATTCATTCGCAAGTGCTTCTAATTCGGCTTTGTTTTCTGCAAGAGTTTTATTTCCGTTAGCGATTGAATTCTGAAGCTCTTTATATTCAGCGTCGATCTCCGCCAGTCGATCCTTCAATGGTTGTTGAGCTTGTGCGATCAGATTAGCATCAGTGACGCCATTCTTCGCGAATTCGGCTCTAACCGCGTTCATTTGGTGAACCAAGTCGCCTTTCAGAAGGTTAAGCTCTTGAAGTCTTGGAGCTAGGTTGTCATCGTTCAAACGGTACTGGATCAATGCAGATTCTTCGGCTCTTGCTTGGATTTTATTCTTGATGTCATCCATTTTTCTCTGCAATGCTTCGGCAGGATCGACTTGTTCCACCATGCCTAATTGAGCCATAAGGTCTTCAACGTATTTACCGACGAAAGAATCTTTTGCCTCTTCGACTTTACGTGAGTTAATCTGATTACTGATATCAACCATATTCTTGACGCCCTGACTAGCTTCAGTGACTTTCTTGTTGAAGTTATCCAACCAAGAATTTGTCTTTTCGCTAACCACCTTGAGAGTGTTTTGTGCAACGTTTTCTAGGACCTTCTTAAGCATGATCGCTTTATCGGTAGCATTCAAAAACACGTTAGCTTGATTAAAGATTTTCTTGGCTTCGTTAGCGTTAGAGAATTGTGACAGCTCATCGTAAACCATTTTGTTGTAATCGTGGTTTTTGCCAGTCATGCGATAGGCTTCACGATATTTAGAAGTCGTTAAGTTACGAACACGGTATTCAGAGTTGCGGATACCGATGTGCATAGCGTGATCGACATTAGCCTGACCTGTGCTTAAATACGCTTCAGCTTCATCCTTGTTCTTGAACATAGGTTTCGGCTTTGGAGGCGTAACAGGTTTCGGGCTAGAAGATGATCCCGGAAGACGTAGCGTTTGACCTGCGAAAATTCTGTCAGCATCCTTGATGAACGTATTTAATTTCATCAGATTTGATACAGTCGTCTTAAACTTGACAGCTAATTCAGATAGAGTGTCTCCCCACTTGATCGTGTAGTTAGCTCCACCCATACCAGTGTAAGTGTCGTTTCCGTTCTTGCCGTTCAGCATATTAAAGAGATTCTTTTGTTGGTTTTGGTTAATAACCATTTCACCAACCTGAAGGCGAGCGTCTACTTCGTTATTACGAGGCTTTTTAGAAACTATACCGCCACTATGGTAGTAAGATGTAGGGTTGATCGCTCTACCGCCACGACGAACCTCAAAGTGCAAGTGACTTCCAGTTGAATCACCAGTCGATCCCATATTCGCGATGTGAGCTCCGGCAGGAACAAACTGTCCCGGAAATACATGATTTGCAGAGTTATGCGCGTAACGGTACTCAAGCCCGTTTGTACCTTTGATAATTACGATGTTACCGTAACCACCCATTTGACCTGAATATTGAACCACGCCACCCTGACGAGCTCTGATAGCGGTACCCATAGGACCCGCAAGGTCGATACCTGCATGGAATTTGGTTTTACCAGTAATCGGATGTTTTCTTGTACCGAATCCGGATGTAAATGTCAGTCCGCCAAAACCTCGACCCGCGATTGATCCTCCACCTGAAGACATGATCGCATCTTTCATCTTATCTCCATCGATGCTACCACCGGACCCGAACAATCCGCCGAAAATACCCTTAATTGAGATTTCAGCGAATCCCTTGATCTTGTTTTTAAATACTTCTTTCAATCTCTCCCAAGCAGATTTTGTTTCATCAGTCTTAGATTTAACTTGTTTAAGGTCTTCAACAGTATTTTCTCTCATGCTATCAACTGACGACGAAGCTCCGAACGATGCTTTTTCAACTGCTTTTTTGAAGTCTCGGAATTTATCTTCTGTAGATTTGACTTCAACTTTTTGATCTTTAAGCTTCTCTAAGATTGTTGATGTAGATTTTTTAACAACCGATTGAGCACCACCATTAGCTTCTTCCATTACTTTTTCATACTCGAATAATTTACCCATTTTGTGATCGTAAGCTTTGCTCATTATAGTTTTAGTTGATTCATAAGCTTGCTTCTGTCTATTTGCTGTTTTTTCGGTATTTTCTGCGGTTAGGAGCTGTTGTGCTCGAGTCTTATTTTCCACTGTCCAACCATTTTGAGATGCTTCAGAAGTGAGTTTCATCAACTCTTCCATTTTGTCCATCTTATCGTTGATCAAGGAAGGGTCTTTCTTTAATAATTCTTGATTGATGCCGAATGTTTCAGAAAGGTTTTTTACTGCTTGATCATATATTTGAGTCTGAACAGTATCTTTGTTTTTGACTCCTAAAAGTAATTCGATTAATGCTTGTTGTTCTCTCATGGAATTAAGCCATCTATCGGCAAAGCCAATAGCATTTTCCATAGCTGTAGAATTCTCATCAATCTTTTCAGTTAAATTAAAATAAGCTTCGCCTGTAGGTACTATTGCCTCCAACCTTTGTTGTTCCATAGCATCTTTCGACTTTTGGAGCAATTCGGTATTAATTTCTGATCTCTCACCTAATCTTTCTTCTAAAGTGAGTAGATTTGTCTTTGCTGTCGTTTTAATACCTAGTTGAGCAAGTTCCTCTAATTGCTTCTTAGACAATACATCATGTACTTTAGTACGTCGTATGTACTCTTCAGTAAGCTCTTCTTCCGATTTGTTTACCATCTGAACATTAATTCCAAGATTACTATATCCGTGAGAATTGCTTTGAATTGATTTGTAATTTTCATCGATATTACCTTTAAGCTTTTTCTCATTGTCTGATAGTTTTTCGATCGAAGTATTCAAAGCTTCAACTTGATAGCTGTCTACCTTTCCATTTGCAATAGCGTCTTCAAACGCTTTATATTGTTCAATTGCAACTTTCGTTGTTTCATTTAACGCTTTCTGTTCTTCTTTAAGTTTCTTAAAATGACCAACTAAAGCAGAGATTCCGATCACTGCTCCGGCTATCCAAAAGAAAGGATTAGTTACAAGCGCCATTGCCATCCCTCTTAAACTGTTAGTTACCATTCCAATCGCACCGGACATCCTACCTAACAGACCTGTTCTATCTTTAATAGTCTTGTTATGATGTTCCATATAAGAGATACCTTCACTAGTCATGGTATTATTCATTGCTTGAGCTCTTTCGAAGTCTTGAGTAAGCTTTGTCATGTTTTTTGTTTCAAGGTTATAGTCTTTCATTTTAGCGATTAAAAGTCCTGTAGCTCCAACAGCACCTAACATAGCCCAAGTCCATTTACCCATCGCATCAAAAATACCCGTTAAGCCCTTCATCAATGTAGATAATGAATCCATCGCGAAACCTAAAGCTTGTCCTAAGCCATTTTCCCCAATAGCTCTCGATAAGTCTTGGAAGGATTTAACCATAGAATCTAACTTTTTCTGAAGTTTATCAGTTACTTTTTCAGCCTCTTTGCTCGCTGTACCCCATGATTCTGTTGCGATTTTGGTGTATTTTAACGCATCATCATAATCGTTCATGAGGGCTAAGAATTTTGCTAGGTGATCTCTGCCTGCGACTTTAACGCCAATTTCTTGTTTCTGTCGATCAGATAATGAATCCCATTTCGCCCCTAACTCATCAAAAATACTTCCAACATCTCTAGCATCACCTGTAAGTGGATCAAATACAGTTACCCCTGCTTCTTCTAATGCTCTAAAGGCACCGGGCATTGTTGTAACACGTGAGTAGATAGTTTTTAGTGCATTGCCTATAACTGATCCGCTAAGTCTTGTTTTCTCTTGGATTGCAGTAATATGACCTGACATTTGATCAAGACTTACACCGAAACTATCTGCCACTGAAGCACTTCTAAACATCGCATCTGCCAAATCATCAACACTAGCTGAAGATTCATCAGCAAGAAGATTTAAGCGATCCACAATTGAAGTTGCATTTCTGGCATCAACATTAAATACGTTCATTAAAGCGGACATCGTTTCTGTTGCCTTTGTTGCATCTATGTCACCTACAGTTTGTAATAAAGCCGTAGCGTTAGTTAACCTCGCGATATCTTCTTCTTTAAGCCCTTGTTTACCAAACTCGATCATAATATTGTTAACATCAGTTAGTTTCAATCCGAATTGTTCTGCTATTCTCGAAGACTCATTCATGTACTTATTTGCATTTTCAAATGTCCTTGCAAACAACCTTTCAAAGTCAATCAACTGTGAATCAAGCTCGATAACTGTTCTTGTGATCTCTTGAAAAACTCTAGCTGTCCCATAAATTCCAGTCGCGGCGAGTGACCATTGTAACATCCTCTCTCCTGCAATTCCTGTAGCATCAGCAAAAGATAATGTGTATTTATTTAGTCCTTTCATACTCTCTCTAGCCCCAACAATTCTGTTATCAACCGTTCTAATTGATCTTCCTGCTTGATCGATCTGTTTTGAATTAAAGCCCTTATCGACTGTCTTCTGGAGCTCTTTCACGCTCTTGGTTGCGTCCTGATTAGTTTTTACCATACGATCCATAGCTCTTGAGTATTGCTTTTGGGTACGTTCAACCTGACTAAGATTATTCGAAAGAGAGTTGAAATTCTTTGAAGCCGCTTCAACATTTCGAGTGAGTTGATTCATTTTATTTTGGACTTTATTCATTGTGTTCATTAATTTTGCTAGTTCACGATCGTCTACACCAAAACTAATGTTTATTCTTCTGCCGTCTGTACTCACAATATCTTCCTCCTTTCTAATTGATTATTTTTTAAACAACTGTCATCGAACGAGAAATAAATGACTTTGAAAACCTTCTTGGTTGTAATTCCACTTTGGTCTAATATTTGTTTGATTTTTTCATTGTTCATATGATAAGAGATGTTTTGTTTACTACATCGTAATGTTCTAGATAACTCTTCTAAGCTCGTATCCTTTTGATATAGAAGATGATTTCCGGCTGTTACCTTCGCTATTGCACGAGCCATTTCGTCATAAGACAATTGATTTTTACTACTCGTCATTTAATGTCCTCCTTTTTATGCCTTCATTACATAAATACCGTAAAGTGGAGGACTTTTCGCATAGCTCAAATCCTTGATATATCAACCCTTATAAGACATTTCAATTGTAAAGTAGAATAAAAAAAGCACCCTGATTAAGGATGCTAATAAGTAATATTGTGTTTGGTCATTAATCGTCCGATTTCAAAAATAGCCGCTATCTCAATATTTTTTACTTCTCCAATAATCGACTTATCAAATTCTCTAAAATAATACATCCCATCACAAGTGACATAGTTATATATTTCACTAATATCGTTGACTGCTTCTGTTGAGATCGTACCATTTCCTTGTAATATCCCTACAGATAATGAGTGATTTCCACTCCAGACCCAATAAAGGCCAATAGGTAACCATAATTCAAGTGAATGATTTAATTCATCTTCTTTCCAAGGCCCTAACTTTCTACATTGACCTATATTAGTTATTGCTTTAATTAACCGTTGTCTTTTCCAGGCCCAAGGTAGAACAGTATCGTTTCTAAGATTAGCCTTTCTCTTTATATCTAACGTACTTATTAAATCTGAAAATTGTCTACCGTCTTGTGTTAACATTGTATTTTTTTCAAACATGAAAGGAGGAAGTATGGATTTTAAGTTGGATTCGTCTTCTACCTTTAACAAATTCACCATGTAATCAGATTGAATTTTTCTTCCAAGTATATAAATCACTTCAAAAATAGGATGTTTTGCTCCACTTGATTCATTCCAATCAGATTCCTGAAATATCTCCTCCGCGAATTTCATAATATTATTGAATTCTTGTTGTTGGGTTAGCTTTGTACCTCTTTGAATCTTTTCTGGATTCTTTTTTAATTTAAAGAACATATCATACCCCCGAAGGAAATGTAATAAAATTCACCTTTATTTTCATCATAGTAGATGTCTTTTTTATTTATTACCTCTTTATATAATTGATAGTTCTTAATAACTTCTCTTTTGGTTGTTTTAAACCTTTTTGCAACGTCCTCCGTAGAAAGCCATCGATCTAGAAGTTCTTTTGTTCCAATCGTATATACTAGCAAGTGTCCAACGAATTTTTGTCGAGGAATCATAGGTTTCTTTCTATCAGTAGGCATAATTACATCAATCTCCTTTATAGTTATTTTCGAGTCGCCTTTACCAAGATAAAAGGTGAGGAAGGTTTGATGAGAAGGAAACGGTTAATAACAAGCTTGTCTCCCTCTAACTCCCTCCCTTTATTCCACTGGAGAAGGCTTACCGAAAGTCGCTCATCCTAAACGTCTGCCTGTTTTAAGAACGTTATCGCGCATAAGTTCAAAGACCAACTGACCGTCTTGTATTGCTGTATTGAATTTATCGTTTAATTGATAAACTGGAGTTGCACCTTCAAAACCAATCGGATTAATTCCAACTGTTTTTAAAAATATGTTGATATAATCATCCGTTACTAAAACTTTAGATCCTACAATTTTCATAAAGCAATCTATCTTTTCAGAATTTAATTATTCAGCAGGTACATATGCGAGCGTCAGTGAAGCATTACTGTCGGTAGACGATTGGATGTCCTCATCGCCGGACGGCTAGTGTGCTAATCGCCCACAATTACACATGGTTAAACATTTCGGAACATTTAACTTTCCTAGAGTTTTAACTTTGCGGAACACTAACAAAGACAAAGAAGAAATATTAAAACGAAAGAGACTAAAACCCACGTCCCTCTAAGGTTAAAGTCACTTTTCAAGGGGTTACTTTTTTACCTGGTATCCCGTTACCTTTTTACCTGGTATTTTTCTTAGGACTGTACGGAGATGACAAAAACATGGACTTTAACGTGTCATCCGGATAACCTTTTTTTCTATAAAAAATATAAGGATTAACGTAATATTGTTTTTCTCGCCTATCTGAAGTTGAACCTTCAAATAAAATTCTCTTCTTGTGGCATTTATTCAGGAATTTTCTAGCGTTATCTACATCTATTCCAATCACTTCAGCTACCTCTTTTTGGTTCAAAAACTTGAAGTTAGCCGGATCACTTTCAAATGGATCAATACAGATTAAGTTAGTTTGATAATGAACGTAAGGTAAAACCTTGTATAAATAACCTAATTCAGCAGGTTTTAGGTCGTTGGCCAACTTATCTAAAGTTGTTTTGAACAATTTAATTAATTCATTTCCGGTTATAGTACCGCTTATATGAACATCAGGGTTAATTTTGTAGCCGATTTCATCTAATTCTAGTGCAGAAGCATCCATTAAAGCGTCAATAATGTTATTTCTTGAGCTAACTTTACTAACACCTAACCCTTTTGCTAAATCTGTTTTTGTCTTCATTACCGATCCTTCCTCCTTTATTAGATATCCGGTTCCACATTGCATGTAAGGTATTAATCTCATAATATATCCGCACTTCTTTGCGTCTAATTTTTGTGAGATTTCCTTCATTCGTTTCATTTTCCCGAAAGCAAAGTGGCGATTATCTGGTTCGGCCTTACTCTTGTATGCTTCAGATTGCTTTTTGGAGATAATTTTGTCTCCATCTTTCAGTTCGCGGATTATTTCTCCAGTTTCTTTATTTACTATTGAAAACTTCCGGGCATTGTTGCTCGTCTCCATTTCATTAACCCTTTCTTATGACTGTTTTATCATTCTCCGATCCATCCCTTGTTTTGGTAGTCCCTTGTTCTTCCCGTACATTCTTCATTGTTGCGAGAAATTAAACAAAATTGCTTTAAACTTTAATTAAATTAGGATCAGGAGACAATAAGCACCCAATCCCTTAACCTTTTCCCTGGCCGAGGCGATCAGGATATATTGCTTCCAATCCTCGCTTCCAGTTCTTTAAGTTTTGCAATAAATTCTTGTTTCTTTTCCTTATTATCTAGGTATCTATCCATGAACTCATAGACACTTAACACTCTTACGTTATCGTAAGCTTTAATTCTATCTCCTTCTAAGTAGACGATAGTTAAAACGTCAGCTTCTTCTTTGTATTTATTTATTGTTCTTAATGTTGAATAACTATCAAACCTTAACTTTGCATCAATGAAATGACCTTGAAAATTATTTATCACAAAGTCAGGTATACACTTTCCAAACTTTTTGTTTCTAATAACTTCTAACTGAACTGCGTCAAGTATCTCGCTAAGGATGTTTTCGAATTCTAAACCTAGTCGGGAGATTTTAAGAGCGTCGCCTCTTATTTCCTCATAATTCAATCCTGCTTCTGTTATGGCGCTTCTCCATGACCCGAAAATATAAACAGCTGTACCATATAAACCACCGTGATTTATATTCATGTAACTATCTGTTAAACTTTCATTTGATCTGTGACGATCCTGGATAAATTTAATAATGTCTGCTTTAGCCCATTTATTTTGAGGTTTATAGTTTGGATTCGATAAAGACTTTTTTAATTTCGATCTAACACTAATTAATTTTTTGTTGTTTTCGTAATACTTTTTTGAAGCATTTTTATATACAGCTTTATTCTCACGTTGATATTTTAGTTGACACTGCTTGCATTTAGGTTGTCTACCACCTAATCCTTTTTTGTGAATTGAATATTCATCTAGTAACTTTAATTTATTACAGCTAGTACATTCCTTTCCGACAAACGTTTTCCCATCAAGCTTTACTTCAATGAGCTTTTTTCTTTTACCATACAAATTTCCCACTACTCCTTTTATCAATTTTCTCGACCTTAAACTCGAATGATTATCGAGTGCTTGTCGAGTAACTTTCTGCTATTTAACTCTTCTCTTTACCATAAGTACCTGCGTTCAAGTTATTTTTCTCATGTTAAATATCAATAGTTAAAATCTAATTTTTCGTTGATATTAAAAGGGTTTTGGAAATTCAAGATAATAGTTTAGGGGAAATTAAAAGGAGTTAAATATGTATAGTGAAGTGCCAGTCTCTCTCTTCTGTTAATAAATTTTTAGACCTACCTTTAGTACCTGGTACTAATTATATGACTAATCTGTAAAGTGTAAAGCCTTGACATTCCAATTTCATATAGTATACAAAATGTGCAATTGGCTTAATATCAACGTTCTCTAACTGGGGCTACAGAGTGCATATCTTCCGTATACATTTAACTGCATTCAATATACACATTAAGTAGCTAGGTTTCAGGAACCTAGTCAGTTAACAATCCAGTATTATTAAGGGTTTGTTACATTTTTCAATATGCACCATTTTATACATCCACGTATTTTCAGTGTTTAACCAGTCTTTATGTTCGTCTACTATAATGATCAATGCATAATTAATACCAACCTTTTTTCTATCTTCTTTCACAAATGCTAATCTTCTTGTGATTATTCAACATTAATTAATAGTCAATGAGTAGTTAAAAGAAATTTGATTACTGCTGTCGTTAGATGAAGCAAATGCTTGATAAATTAAGTGATTAGTCGTGGTAAAGGTCGATCATTGTCCGGTGCTATCGGTTGCTCCGTTCAATCGTAAATAGATAATAACGCACATATTTATGAATAAGCTCTATTCTGCCTCTAACGAATAGAATTAACGTGCGGAGGGTTTTTAATAACTGGCATTAAAATCCCTGTAAGAAGCTCTTAAGCACCTTAAAGATGATCAAATTAAACTTGAATTTGTTTTCCTGAAGGTGAATTTTTTAAACAATCAGCTCTCAAACGCTTCAGAATGATCCGTGTCATTCGTTAGTGGTTTAGGGAAGGTGTTTCGTCTAGGAGAAGTTACTAAGGGATAGGGGGTGTTTACGAAACTTTTTGGAAGAAAGTTGAATGGGAGGGGAAACTACCCATCTCTCACTCCAGGCATCTGATAGGGGCCATGTTTCAATGCTACCCTACATCCAGGGGGCTAGGTTAAAAGCTTTATATATAGAAAACGTTACAGATTTTCTTTTTTAAAAAAATAGGAGGAATTTGTTTCAAATTGTAGAATAAAGTAAGTTGCTAGGAATAGATCAATTAAGGAGAAAAACTGTGAGTGAAATTCGTACAATAGATAAAGTATGTCTTATTATAGATACTTGCGTTTGGCTAAACATGGGCAAAACATCAAAAGAATTAATTGATAAACTTAATTATGTGATGTATGAAAATAAAGTATTTTTGCTTATTCCTGAACAAATCAAGACAGAATGGAATAGACATAAACACTCAAAGATTGTGACAGATATTGAAAATAACATCAAAGGCTCTATTAAAAATTCTAAAAAGATTCTAGATCACGTAAGTAATGATGATGAAGCAAGAGTGTTTTTAGAAATTATTAAAAAAGTAGAAGACCGAAAGGATTCAATCATCCAATCCATTTCTGAAGAAAGTATTTTTAAGATTGATTTAATGATGGCCAGTTCGAGACACTCACATACAATCCTACCTACGCCAACTGTTATTGAACAAGTATTGGATTGGGGTTTATCACAGAAAAAGCCTTTTCAGCAAAATAAAAACAGTACTGGGGATGCATTAATAATCCTTTCAGCATTGGAGTATCTTAAAGAAAATCAATTTACAAAAGCGATTTTTGTTACAGCAAATTATAGAGATTTTAGTAGCCCTGACCCAAAAATAATCCATTCAGACCTTGAGCCACTTTTTAATGAAGTAGGATTAGAATATTCAATTAATATCGCAGAAGTTATTAATGAAATTCATGAGAATGCACTTAGTCAAGAAATCGTAAATGATATGTACCCTAGATATTATGGAGTAAATTCTTTTGAATGTCCCGAATGTAAAATAGATATGAATGGTTATTATAGATTAGGTCAATTCGGATTAACATATCACTATCAATGCCCACAATGCAGGAAACTTATTGATACTGGTGAAGAAATGGATGGTTAATTAAGTTAAAATTATGTTTTCCCTAACCCAGCCAGGCTAGGGATTTTTTTGATTTGATTAAATTAGCGTTTGTGCTTAGTTTTATCGACTTGTTTCCATTGGTTCCCTGGTTTTGATGTTGGAGGCAAAGGTTTTCTTTCGATTCCAGTTACTTCTGTAGTACCCTTCTTGCCCCCACGTGGCCCAACTTCAACAAACTGACCTGAATCCTTTGGACGTTGACCCGGCTTGTATGTGTTTGACATATTTCTCACCTCCTTTTTTACAAATTTCGGCATCAATAGAGGAAAATCCTTCCTATTAGAGAAGGAGAAAGTAAAATATTGTAGAAATTATATCTAAAGTACAGTTAATAATTTTTTTGGAGGTTACATAAGAATGAAAGTATTTTTAAGTTGGTCTGGTGAATTAAGTAAGGATATTGCAAAGGTTTTTCGGGAATGGTTACCGCAGGTAATACAAGCTGTAGAGCCATATGTATCTTCTGAAGATATTAGAAAGGGAAATAGATGGAGTTCTGAAATTGCTACGGAACTAGAAGTGTCAAATTTCGGAATTGTATTTCTTACACCAGATAATATTGAAGCACCGTGGATAAACTTTGAATCAGGTGCTCTTGCAAAAACCGTCAGTAATTCAAATGTATCACCTTTTCTTTTTGGGTTGAAAAATTCAGACATAAAAGGACCTTTGACACAATTTCAGGCCACTTTATATGAAAAGGATGAAGTTGAAAAACTTCTATTAAGTATAAATGATGCTTTAGGAGAAAGGTCTTTAAATGAAACAGTACTTAAAAAAGTATTTGAAGTTTGGTGGTCCTCATTAGATGAAGAATTAGATACTTTAAGAAGCCGATTAGGAACAAAGGTTGAAGAACCACCTAAAGAAGAAAAAAATGATGAAGTTTTAGAGGAATTACTCGAACTAGTAAGATCACAACAAAGAATTTTAAATGATCCGGAAAGCGTTTTACCTCCGAAGTATTTAAGGAGCATTATTAGAAAAGCTGGAATGCCAGAAGTAAATCATGATACTCCACATCTAATCCGTGATTTAGAGATTATACAAATGGAATTACAAAACATTTTAGAATCTACTTCTATCGAGACCTTTGAAACAGATATCCAAATAATGAAAAAGCTTGTAGATAGATTAGATCGGCCAAGAAAACACCTAAATAGAAGTATTAGAAGAATTCCAATAAGATTAAAAGATGCAGTGGGAGATTTCGAATAAATTTAATACGGATGCTTCTACAAGTATATTTTTAAAGGAGGATTCATGGATTTTGTAAGTAGATTTCTATCAAACTATGTTCATAACAAAATGTCCCTTGATGAAGCAAAATCAGTTATCTTAGGATCGTACGCTATATTAGCATCTGATTTTAGATCGGATGAACAAAAGGTGAAAATGATTGAAGACATCTATAAAAAAGTTTTCTTTAATCAAACTCAGAAATAAGCATCCATAGCGGGTGCTTTTTTGTTTAATAAAAAGAAAACCACCTTGTCGTGTTAGGTGGTCGCTACATACTCTTTTTTAGCTATAACTTGTAACTTTTCAACATCTTCTTTTAGATTCAGTGAGTGCATTTTTCGATGACAGTTTGGACAAAGAGCTACTGTATTTTCAATAGTGTCTTCTCCCCCGTTTGCTAACCAAATAATATGATGGTTTTCTAAATAAGGATTTCCCTTTTTATCATTAAAAGGAGCAGGTTTTTCGCAAAGTTGACATTTACCGTTTGCTCTTCTTTTAGCTAATTCAGATATATAAGCATTTCTTTCATATACTTTTGTTACAACATTTCGTGAACCTGGTTTGTCTGGAGCAAAATTAGCTCTTTCAGCAACTTCCTCGTCTGATAGCTTCCTTACCTTCTTTTCTTGGGTTATTGCTCTTGAGTTAATAGCATCTACATCAATTAATGGTTCCTGCTGTCCTTCTTTTAACTTTAGTGGAAACACCCAAACCAATCGCAGTTTTTCGTCGGCATCATGTTGAGATTCTTGGTATGGTTCCCCTGCAAGATAAACTTCACCCTGATAGATATAATTATTTGGCTTGAATACTTCAAATAGATATACTGTAACTCCCAAACTATCCGAATTGTTTAAAGTTTTATTATGTGAATAGTTTAGATTCTGATCACCTTTTTGGCCCATACCAGTATAGTGGAAAACATCTTCAACCCACCTATCATCATATAATCCATTTGTGTGATCAGATATTAATACTAAAGTTCCGTTTTTCTTTGACGGTCTCATTCCACCCGATGCTGAAACCTGGAATGTTTCTATTAGTTCCCTATGAGTAAGTACATGAGATGGATTTAAGTTATGCTGAAAACTCATTTTCTTCCCTCCTAAGTCTTTCTACAATTGGAATATCAGCCGGAGCAAAATTAAAGTTATGTAGTTCTCCGACTGTAACCCATTTATAATCTTCATGCTCGGTTGCACTAATTTTCCCATCAATCCAACTTGCCCAATATACGAGCAAATGGATAGAACCGAATTCATATTCATAAATACTTTCGTCATAATACTCTTCAACTTTAATTGTTATTTGAAATTCTTCTTTAATTTCTCTCGTAAGACATTCTTCAGGAGTTTCCCCTTGTTCTATTTTACCACCTGGAAATTCCCAAAGGTTACCTAATTCTCTTTGTTCATCTCTTTTTGCGATTAGCAATTTTCCATTATGTTTTAGTAATACAGCCGTTACTTTCTTCATTTCGTCCTCCGAAAAACGTCTTTTTATTTATTGTAATACAATATAGACTCATACGTTTGTACAAATTAATTTTCCGTTGTATAATAAATCCTAGTGAGTTACTGATGGATTCTAGTGCTATATGCAGAGGAAACCTAGTGATTGAACTCTAAAAACGTTGATATATCAACATATCTTGGGGCCAGATGTGTAGCTGGTGCTTGCCTGGGTCTTCAAAACCTTTTGGGAGGCGCGTGCCGTCTCCGGTGGGTTCGATTCCCACATGGTCCCGCCAAATAAAATACATATGAGGTGGACGCATTGTCTGGATGGTTCATCACCTTTATTGTTCTATGGTCCGTTTTCTTATTTGCGATGTTTGCTATTGGCGGTTATTTTATGTTCCGGAAATTTTTAAAACGGCTTCCAAAAGAAGATGGCAAATCGATCTTGGACTGGCAGGAACATTATATAAAAGAAACGATACATTTATGGAACGAGGATCAGAAGAAACTTTTAAATGAATTAGTCGCACCAGTGCCTGAACTTTTCCGTGATGTTGCAAAAGAAAAAATAGCAGGTAAAATCGGTGAGCTGGCATTAGCAGAAAAAGCGAGTTCAATGACAGAGGATTTAATCATACGAGGTTATATTATCGCTACTCCAAAACGTGATCATAAATGGCTGATTAAAACACTACAGAAGAAAAATATCGATATTAAACCTTATCAATCATTGCTCGCATAGAAAACCCCTGAATACACGTATTCAGGGGTTTTCTCCTTATAAAGCTATTTCGTTTTTCTTTTTTACAAATAAAAACAGCATGGCCAGCCTCCAAGGCAGGATCATTCCAAACGCAACGATAAAAAATAAGGAGCTCGTTTCAAAGATTGAAATCGATGAACCTATATACCATTTCAGCCCAAGCCTGATCGCAAATAGACCAATAATAATAAAGATAAACGCTTTAGATCTTACGAGGTATACATGTTCACCTCTAATTTCAAATTTGCTTGTCATGATCAGAAAGATCGAAAACATAATTCCGACCAATACGGCCTCCCCTGCTTCTACCCACGAGATGTGAAAAACAGGAAAAATGAATTGAAGAAAACCAGTACTCATTGCCAGTGGGGGAAGTATGATCTTTTTGAAAGTAACAGGTTCTCTCGTTTCTTTCATACGAAAGTTAAATATGATGACAGCCATGATAATGGCAAATAAAGTACTTGCTGCAAAGAACACGATCAGTTACCTTCCTCTTCCACTTTTTCAATTTTATCTTCTGCAATGGAAAGGATAATCGTCATCGTTACTCCGATAACCGTTAAATAAACACCTAGATCAAATAGCATCGCAGTAGCAAGTTCTGTTTTTCCTAATAGCGGAAAAT
Source organism: Fictibacillus nanhaiensis (assembly GCF_023715445.1). Classification (GTDB taxonomy): domain Bacteria; phylum Bacillota; class Bacilli; order Bacillales; family Fictibacillaceae; genus Fictibacillus; species Fictibacillus nanhaiensis_D. The sequence goes on along the minus strand of NZ_JAMBOD010000001.1, from coordinate 38,517 downwards.
AGAAATATCCAAATGTATGACTTAAAAAAGGTACACCTAAAACAAATGATCCTGCACCCGTCAGAACAGCTGTAAGAAGTCCTGCAGCAATCATATGGGTGAAATTGATCGGCAAAATTCTATGTACTGGCTGAAGACCGTATGAAATATACAAAAGCAAAAATGCCCCTGCCCCCATTAAGCCTCCGATAAAACCTCCGCCTGGAGCATTATGGCCTGAAAATAACATATTTACTGAAAAGGCCAGAATTACAAATACGATGATATTTGTGGTTGTTTTTAAGATAAGATCATTTGAGCGTGATCGCATGATGTACTTCTCCTTTCGTTGTTACTCTTAAAAACCTTGAAAACCCCCAAAAACCCTATTAATTAAAAATGAGGTCAATTGGGTCATCCAGTTAAAATAGAGCAGGACACCCATGATTACCATTAGACTGCCGCCAATTTTCATAAATTGACGATTAAATTTCTTGATTGGTTTTAGTTTGTCCAAAAAGAAACTTAAAACAAAAAACGGAACAGCAAATCCTAATACATATGCAATCATGTAAGTTAATGATGCAGCGGGATTTGATACCCCCAGCGCAATAACACCCGCAAGAATCGGTCCCATGCATGGTGTCCAGCCAGCAGCAAAACCTATCCCTATCAATATTGATCCTAAATAGCCCGTCGGTCTTGATTGGAACTTCATCTTTTTATCTTTTATTAGAAAAGTGGGAGATATGAATCCCATAACTACCAGACCAAAAAAGACAATAACGATGGCTCCAATTTGTCTTAAGAATGATTGATATTCAACAAAGATCTCACCGATAATCGTCGTGGACAGACCAAGAACGATAAATATGATTGAAAAACCCAACAAGAAAAACGCAGTGTGCAGCAGTGCTCTTTTCTTAAGCATAGCTTGTTCTTCTTTTAGCTCCTGAACCGATATACCCGTTATGTAAGATAAAAACGCTGGATATAACGGCAAACAGCAAGGTGAAATAAAAGACAGCAGCCCAGCTCCGAAAGCAAGCCAAATATTTAAATCGGTCATTTAGCAGAAGCTCCTTTATAAGTTCTCTCTCTATCTTAATGAAAATACCCATTTTGTTCAATCATAAAGAAAGACAGCCTAATATTCAGGCTGTCCTATACTATACTTATGGTTTTTGTAAATATTCTTCTAAAGTTATACCGCGTTCATGAATTTCTTTTGCATGTTCGACGCCAACATATCTTAAATGCCAGGGTTCATACTGATAGCCTGTAATTTCTTCTTTGTCCTTAAGGTATCTGATAATGAAACCATATTTATGAGCATTTTCAGCAAGCCATTTTCCTTCTTTTGTTTCACCGAATTCTTCAACAAGTTCATAGTTTACTTGAGGTGATGTAACATCCAGTGAAAGACCAGTCTGGTGCTCGCTCTGGCCAGGCTGAGCGCTTGTTTGATTGGCTTTTTCCTCACCATATTGATCCGCGTTGTAAGCGAAGATCGATACCTGCGTATCATAAGAACGATATCCGGACTGAGCCAGAAGTTCTAATCCTTGTTCTTCCGCCGCTTTAAACAGAACTTCTACTGACAAGGCTGCTTCCTTTCTTAATTTCTTTTTTGGAAGATCTTCCTTAAATGGAAAAGGAACATTTGGAGTTACCAAGTCTGCCGGCACATAATCTTCGGGAAGATTCCTTTCTTTATTCGCGACAATAAGCATATCATCTAAGTTTTGAACAATTGCTTTTCCATCACCTGAAACCGTCACGGTCTCATTTAACCAAGGAAGATCTGTTTCTTGGGGGTTTTCTGGTTCACCTGTTTCATCTGTATCTGATGGCGGTTGATCTTGCTGACTTTCGTTCGGTTTGGAGTCGTTGTTTTCTTTTTCTTTATCTTTTTCTGATTCTTCTTTGGAATCATTAAATGCTGAGTTCCATTGCTGTTGAGCCCAATCTACTGGCTTGCATGCAGATAAGACTATCACGCTTCCGATAAGCACTGATGTTATTACATATTTCTTCAAAGCACTCTCATCCTTTAGTTCAGTTTGTTTGTATGCTATCTTATCATAGGATAATTTGCAAATAAGTCAATGCCATAATATATATATTCATATTTCCGAAAATTTTTAGACAAAAATAGGAACCGAAAATTCCGGTTCCTCACAGCTAGCTAACTTCATCTATTGTATCTGTTCCGTGCTGCAACAGGAACATCTTATGATATAATCCCCGCTGCCTCAAAAGATCCTGATGTGTACCTCTTTCAACAATTTCTCCCTTATGAAGAACCAAAATCAATTCAGCATCCTGTATGGTGGAAAGCCTATGTGCGATTGCGATAGTAGTTCTGCCGCTTCTCATTTTGTGAAGGGCGAGCTGAATTTCTTCTTCTGTTTCTGTATCTATATTTGCTGTGGCTTCATCTAATATTAATACTCGCGGTGTAAACGCCATTGTTCTGGCAAAAGAAATAAGCTGTCTTTGTCCGCTTGAGAATGTAGAGCCTCTTTCCCCCATTTCCGTCCCGTATTGATCTGGTAATCTTTCAATAAAGCCTGAAGCTTGAACAAATCGTGCTGCATCCTTTATTTCTTCATCCGTTATCTTTTTGTTATATAGTCTGATATTTTGAGCTATGTCCCCTACAAACAAAAATGGGTCCTGCAGGACAAGTCCTATTTTTTCCCGCAGCTCACTATTTTCAAAATGAGACAAAGGAACATCATCGATTAATATCTCGCCTTTATTAATTTCATAAAACCGCATTAGCAAATTGATAATGGAACTTTTTCCGCTTCCCGTATGGCCCACTAGTGCAACGGTTTGGCCAAGGTTTGCTGTAAAGGAGATATTTTTCAATACTTCTGTTTCACCATCATACGAAAATGAAACATTCCTAAATTCAATTTTCCCATCATTAATAGAAGGGTTGTTAAGATCAACTCCCTTTTTTACAGGAGCAATCTCTGTTTCATCCATGATTGTAAACACCCTTCCAGCTGAAACCACAGCTTGCTGAAAGATAGAAAGCCGCATCATCATCATGTTTACCGGTTCAAAAAAACGATCTAAATAGTTGATAAAAGCATAGATCACACCGATTTCTACACCAGAATTAAACGATTTTATCCCAAAGAAAGATAAGATCAATAATAGAGCAAGCATATAAACAAGATCTACCGCAGGCCTTAATAGCAGACCGTTATATTTAATGTTTTTCATTTGCGCTTCATTGTGTTCCATGTTGATGTCTGCAAATTCTTTACGCAGCCGTTTCTGCTGATTAAAAACTTGAACAATAGCCATGCCCTGCAGTGATTCGTTCAGCTTAGCGTTTAGCTGGCTGAGCTTTTCTCTCATTTCATAGAATGATTTTGAACTATATTTACGATACAGCCACATGATACTTACAATAAACGGCAAAATACCTAAACAAAACATAGCTAATTTGACGTTTAGATAAAACATAAATCCAAATATCCCGATAAGAACAACAATATTTTGTACGAAAGTCGAAAGTACACTTACATAAAGATCTTTTACTGCTTCAGTGTCGTTTGTAATTCTGGAAACAAGGCTTCCGACAGGGGTACGGTCAAAGAATTTTAATCCTAATGAATGAACTTTTGAGAACACCTGGACCCTCAAGGTTTGAATGATATCTAAGGCTACCGATTGAAAAAGAACAAATTGAATATAATTCACTGCCGCTGAAACCAAAATTAATCCAATATAACTGCAGCTTAGGATCATAAGTGCTTTCTGATCAAAAATACGTGGAGTCAAATAATCATCGATAAAGGTTTTTACTAAAAGCGGCCCTGTAAGTTCTGCCGCTGTCGCCACCAATAAAAGTGAAAAGGCAATCGCAAGCCTCTGTTTATGCATTTTCGTATATGCCATCAACCTCTTAAAGACTGTCCATTGGTTCATCTGACTCAGTTCTTCAAGCGGTTTTGCACTGGTTGGATCATTCATCGGTTTCCACCTCCTTGTGCGATCAATGTTTCAAGAGCCTGCCTCTCATAAGTCTCTTTATACCAGCCCTCTTCACATAATAATGACTGATGTGTACCGCTTTGGATAATAGAGCCATCATCCATAACGATTATAAGATCGCAATGCGCAATCGAAGAAAGCCGGTGAGCGGTTATAATCGTCGTTTTGTTTTGACGTTTTCTCTTTAATTTTTGAAGAATTTCTTCCTCTGTTTTGGCATCTACAGCTGACAGAGAGTCATCAAGGATCAAGATCTCAGGATCCATTAACAAAGCTCTTGCAATAGATATTCTTTGTTTTTGTCCACCGGATAAGGTTACTCCCCGTTCACCTACAACCGTTTCATATCCATATTTAAATTGAGCAATATCTTTGTGAATGGATGCCGTTTCTGCAGCATCTTTAATATCAGGAAAGGGAGAACTTATTTTTGCAAACGCTATATTTTCTGCAATTGTTGCTGAGAATAAAAAATGATCTTGGGGCACATAGCCAATTGCGGCTCTTAAAGCATCCAGCCGGTAATCACAGATATCCTTTCCATCTATCACAATATCATCTCTTTTTATGTGATATTCACGAAGCAGCAATCTGCATAGTGTCGTTTTGCCGCTCCCCGTTCTGCCTACTACTCCTAGTGTCTGCCCTTTTTCAAGTGTAAAGTTAATGTCTTTTAAAACTCGTGTACCAGCCGAATAGCAAAACTCCTCAAGCTGAAAATCTATTTTCCCCCTTGGTATGGTATTGATTAAACCGTCATCATCAATCTCTTCTTCTACAGCTAGCAGAGTTTCTATACGATCGTATGAGGCCCTTCCCCTTTCAACGATATTAAACAGCCATCCAAATGCAAGCATAGGCCAGATTAATAGACCGAGATAACTAGTAAACGAGACCAGCTCACCAATTGTCAGTTCATTTTTAATAACAAGAGAGGATCCATAGCTCACAGCTAAAAAAAATGAAAAACCAATAATCAGCGAGATAGTCGGATCAAACAAAGAATCGATGCGGGCAACCGCCATATTCTTTTTAACTGCATCCTTTGATAATGCTGTAAAACTATGAATATCTTCTTCTTCCTGACCAAACGCTTTAATGACCCGTGTTCCTGATATGCTTTCTTGTACTTTATCGTTAAGAGTTGAAAATGCTTCTTGCGCACTATGAAATCTTTTATGAAGCATCGTTCCATATTTATTTGTTGCCCATGCCATTACTGGCAACGGCAGCAAGCTGACTAACGTTAATTTCCAGCTGATTGTTGATGCCATTGCTATTAAGGTGAATCCTCCCATCATTAATGAATCAACTAAAGTTAAGACACCATCCCCAGCTGTCTGCTGAATCGCTTGAAGGTCATTAGTGGAATGAGCCATTAAATCGCCTACACGTCGTTTTTGATAAAATTCCTGCGATTTCTTTGTGAAATGCTCATATAGGCGGTTTCTTAGAAGCATCGCAAGCTTCACAGCTGCTCCGAAGATTAATATTCTCCATATATATCTGAGCACATAGATTCCAACGGCAATTGTTATAAGTAATCCTCCATATTGCCATAATAGTTTATCCGTTAACGTTCCTTCTTTAATGTGGTCGACGATAAGACCTACCATTTTAGGCGGCACTAATAATCCCAGCGAAACTAAAGCCAGCATCGCTATTCCACCTATATATCGCAGCTTTTCTTGCTTAAAATACCACATCAACTGCCTAAAAACTTTCAACGCCAGTTCCCCCTTGTTCGTTACTCAAAACAAGTATAGTTTACCAATATATGAAAATTCGGAAAAGAGAAAAGTTTCATAAAAATAAGACCTCATAATTGAAGTCTTAAGTATTTAGCAAAAGCTGCGCATCTATTTTATTTTTAATCTGATCATAGAGATCATCAAAAGATTCTCCATACACTTTAATTGATTGACTTTGATATTTTTGCTCTGCAAATTCATATTTTGGATCATAATAATTTTCAAGCAGAAATGAAACCACACTTTCATAATCTTGTTCGACAAGTGCATCTTTTATTTCTGTCATGATAGCAGGCTGAATTCTTTTCGTAAGTTTTATTACTGCCTCTTCAATCTCATCTTTATGCAACAATGGATCGTACACTTCACAAATATACTTTACCCGTAAATAAAAGGGCATGTCTATATGAATTCGAGTACCTGTGTACTTTCCTTCTAGTAAAAAATCAGGTACTACAACCCTGCCGATTCTTTTGCTTTCAGATTCGATAATTAATGCAGGAGAATGTTCAAGCTCTTTTAACCGCTCAAAAAGTCTGGATTCAAACTTTTTTTGCGAAGCGGGATCTTCTCCGATCCTTCCAAAAATAGATCCCTTATGCCCTGCCATTTCTTCAAGATTTATAACCGGGTATCCTTCCCCAAAAAGTTTCTCCAAAAATTTAGTTTTCATTGTCCCTGTATAGCCTTCAATTACTATTATATTTTTGCGCGATTGAACATAACTCTCAAACATTCTTTCAATCTGTTTTCGATACGAACGAATACCGCCCTCGAGCTGTAGATTTTCAAGACCCATCATAGCCATCGTTTGTGAAATGCTCTTTGAACGCATGCCGCCTCTGGCACAATAAATGACTACTTGTTTTTCCGGATTTTCTTTTATGGCGGTTTTTATTTCTTTAAAAAAATCAGGCAGTTTTGGAGCAACGATCTCCAGTCCCCGTTCCATTGCTTTTTCTTTGCTGATTTGTTTATATATCGTTCCAATTTCGGCTCTTTCCTCATTTGAAAAGATACTTAAGCATTTTGCGCCAGGGATATGATACTCTTCATATTCCTTAGGCGATCTGACATCAAAAAGCAGATGTGATTCAGAATCTATTTTCTCTATAGAGATTGTTTGTATATTGTTCACAACCATCATCCTTTGCTGGCACAATTAGCGTATCCATAAACAACTAAGAACGAAAACAAGCACCCGATTTCACTCAGGGTGCTTGTACAATTACTTCATTTGTTTGTTCATAGCCTGCATCATTTGATTGATTTTCTTTTGAGAAGGCTTTTGACCCATCTGCATCAAAACGTTGATATATCAAGCTTTTCAACTGTTTTTTCACCACTTTTTCTATTGAGAAAAATATACCATTTTTAATAGAGGTTTGTCTAGTTTTAATAGAGTTTTATCAAAGAATGGTTAATTATTCTTCTTCACTGGATTCCCAAGTTATTTCAAAGTCATGTGCCTTAAGACTATGTACGTTACCCACCGTCGTGAGCAACGATAACTCTTGCATAATAATATTGTAAGAGTTAATCAATCCTTCTACTTTCTCCATCGCCTGTCCTTCTGAATCAGCACTAATTTTAAGCTCCACTGGTAATACTGCTGTTCCCATAACTGAATACTTTTTCACCTTTTCATTCCCCCAAAAATTGTTTTAGTTTTATAAAAAAGTTCGACTTGTTGTACTAAATATATACTATAGTGTATTTAATTGTCAACTAAAAGTTCTATAAATTATACAATAACTATAACTTCTGAAACTTTTTATATAAAATTATGTATAATATGTTTAAAGGGAGAGTGGATAATTTGAGACTTAAAGCAAGTTATAAACCAATGGAAATTACCTTAATTAAAAAGGACAAAACCAGAACAGATCTAAAAAGAGATTTAAAATTATCTCCATCAACACTTGCAAAAATGTCTAAAGGTGAAAATGTGGCACTTTCAGTTATTATCAGTATTTGTGAATACCTCGAATGTAAAATTGAAGATGTCGTTGAATTAATTGAAGACAAAGAAAAAGACTCTCAATAAATGAGTGTCTTTTTTTTCTATTAGTTTTTATATATCTCGGTAAAAAATATTAAACCCTTTATAGCTTCCTTTTTCTTTTAAATTTTGAAAAGAGAATTCTATTTTAAATTCTGAGTTGGATACTTTTTAAGTACGAATTCATTTTCAGTTGGGTACTCTATATTATATAAACAAACTATCGTCCCTCATTTATTAGTAGTTTTCAATTTTTCTCTGTACTGCAAGTATTCAACTAAAGCCATAAGAATAGCGTTTGAAATTAAGTAAGGTAAAAAAATAAAATTGATTCCAGTAAGAAAGGCAGAACGTGCATCAAGATTGAATTCTTTTAATGATAGTAAAGTATCTTCTGGGAAAATGTGTGAAAAATCATTTGTTGAATAAGCATAGTATATTGTTGATGATGTTAGTATCAAAAAGAAAGCATTGTTTACTCTAGTAGAAACTTTAACTCTATCTAAAAAGAACTCATCATTTTTAAAAAGTAAAATAAAACAAGTAGAAATCAGTAAAATGAACACAAATAAAATTTTATACTCTTGTTCTACAAATTCATTTGCTATTTGTTTATTTACATCGGTTGTAATTTCTATTATTAGTGTCCCTAAAAATCCAAACGAAATTAATGGAGCTAGAATTAAATAACAGCAAATACTCCAAATATGCATAGCTAAATCTTTCGAAACTAAAAAAAAGTAAATAATAAACATAATAAAAATTATAATGTTTGCTGCAACAGAAGATACTTTCCCAATTGTAGCTGAAACCAAAATTACAGAAAGTGCTAATACAACCAATTTATTTTTTTTAGCTATTTCCAACATAAATATCATCCTCCGAACTGTATATCGGTCGGAATAATAAAATATAAACAATAAAGACCACCAAGATTTCTTGGAGGTTTTGTTTCATCTATATAATTCAGTCCAAAAAATTTCCATCCCTTCTTTTGCTATTTTATTTTTCTTTGAATCCTTACTGAATGAGAAATGAACTTTATTCTTTCTATCGGATTGATCTGTAAAGTAAATCCTCTCTGAATCCTGAGTTACGTGATATTCTATGCCATTAAGGATGTACTTACCCATTTCTCCTTTTTCCCTCCCTTAGTCTTTATTTTTGTATTCACTTACTATTTCATCAATCCTTTCCTCATAATTCGGTACTTGTTCTCGGCAAAAAGAATAGAATTCAATGTCGAAAAACAACCTAAACAACTTTTCATTGTGTGGGTAATATGTTTCTTCCAAGAATTTTCTATATTTTATTCGAGCACTTTTTACAAAAACATTTGTTGCGTGTTCTACAAAGCGATTATGAACTTCTTCAAATGTAAAACCTTTTTCACAGGGGAAAATTGCTGAAACTGGATGAATCTGCTCTGAACCAAAATGTCTTGATTTTTTTACCCATCCTCTTTCTTTTTCATCGTAATAGCAATCCACTTCTTCAGGTTCTCTTTTTAAACCCAAGTTATTTGCTTTTTTGAGGATTTGTTTTTCTGTTTTATTAGCAAGTAATACAATAAACTTTTCCCACTCCATTTCCTCAAAACAATTATTCAATATTAAAAGCTCTTTTTTATTCCAATAGTTTTTTGCCATGACAACCTCCTTTAACAGTTGCCATTATAAACACATAAATTTTTATTTGTCAAAATGTTCAGTTATTTAAACAAATTATTAAAATAAAAGAGCCTAATTCGGCTCTTAGTTTTGAATTGAGGTTAATCTTCCATCTTCAAAATATAGGTAACGAGTCAAACCGTATACCCATTGTTCATTGATAGATAAAGCAGTTTTTGTAGTATTTATATCCGATGGATTTTTCCAAGTAGTTTTTAATACTTCATACCTAGTCATTCCAATAGTAGGAACACCATTACCTTTATCTTCAGGATTTTTAGCATTATAAACCCATTGATAATTTCTTTGTCCATAATCCAGTAATTCATCCACTTTTGGTTTAATTTCATTAGGAGTTTCTTTAAGAAATTTTAAGTTATCAACTATCACATTATAATCATTTAGTTTATCAATATCTGAGTAGTAGGTATCTGAATCATGTTTCGTTTGTACTTCTTTAAATTTTTGAAATGCAGTGGCAATCGAATGCATATCTCTTATAAAGTTTGTTTCTTGATTTCCAGTTTCTTTGTACAAAGTATTGTAATCTTCATCTTGAAATAAAGTAATAAATCTTTCTTTCTGTCGATCAACTTTTTCAGAAGTATCTTCATCTAATTCTACTTTTGCAATATTAGTAGTGGAATTGTTTGTTTTCAAATAATCAAGTAAGAAATCAGAACTAATTAGCAAAGTAATTACTATACCTAAAATTATCAATACCTTTTTACTTATGTACATAGAAAACCTCCTATAAGTCTTTATAACCAGTATATTTGACATATAGGAAGTTCTTTCCTTTAATTGTAAAATTAAAAGATCAACCAAATATAAATGACCTTTATAAATGTAAAAATTCAACCATACAACTTTTATTCTTTAAGCATCTCTACCTTTATCGCCTGTTTCGTAAATATAATCATCAACTTCTTTTTCTTTAGTAGTCTTATATCTGCCCTTTTCAATAGTTTCGGAAATATACTCTTCTACTGATTGTCTTCCTTTACCCTTATTACCTGTTTCTTGAATATACTCTTCTACTGTATTCGTATCATCTTTATTAATCAATACCATACCCATTCCTTCTTACTTTCTTTTATTTACTGGTTCTATTATCAGCTTATGTTTTTTATTTTCTTCACCCTCTGGAAACAATTGAAAATGATTAAAACTATACTCAAACGGTTCTTCATACCATTCAATCTTTGTAACTTGAAATAATGAATATGTTGTTTTTCCTACTGTTAGAAAACCATTAACATTAATCTTTCCTTCGGTTAAATCTTCCCAAAGTTTCTGAGAATAATCTGTTGGTAATTCAACTTTCTCTTTATTAGAAAAATGCAATCTTGCTACCCTGCTCAATTTTTCTTCATTTTGATCAGATGTATTTATTTCCGCCATGTTATACCTCCTCATTTTTCTTATTTATATGTGGTTAGTGAAATTAATTATGTCATTCAATATACAAGATATTCATAATCAATCATTTACATAATTTGTTTTATTTGGTACAAAGAGGTTAAGTATTTGTAATTTAATAAGATAGATTAGAAGGGATTAAAGACTATGTGGCAAAAAATATTACTACGTGGTGTGTGGGTAGTTGCCTTTATAGGTGCATATTTCATTGTAACTGGTACTATTGATTATTTTAAAAATGCCGAACCAGCTAATTCAGAACCTAAAATAAGTATTGAAGAGTTAGAAGATAAGATCATTGATTTAGAGGTAGAACTAATTGAACTACAATCTGACTATGACTCTGTTTTAAGTGAAAATGATTCGTTAAAATCAAGTTTAGAAGATATTGACACAAGAGTTAGTGATATTGAGTGGGCAATATTCGAGTAAGAAATATATATCTTTTACACATTCTTTTCGATAGAATAAGAACAAACATTCGCAAATAAAGGAGCGTGTTTAAGATGAGATATGACATTATGTTTGCTGTAAAGAATCATGGATTAAGGAAGATATCTGTTATGGATTTTAAAATGGCTAGAATAGTAACTTTGGAATATCCAACAGAAATTGATTCAGAAGAAGTTGATGAAGAATTGAAAGAGGTTTTATTAAAGAATAGCAAAAAGATTAATTCTGGTTATTTCGATTACACTGGTACACATAAACCTAAATAAAAAACGCTTTCCTTAATTGGAAGGCGTTTGCTTTTGGTTGTTTACTATTCGTAATTTTGTTTTAATAATTTCTGAAATCCCTAGCAGCACACAACCGAGAAATATACCAATTGCAATTGTAATTAGACCATAAAGTACCTTTAATGGATGAGGATCATAATAAGTAACCCCATATTCCACTACTGGTTTTGTTAAATATAAACAGAGATAAGTTCCAATGATTAAACCAGAAATAATAAACAACCAACCGATTAAACTTATAAATTTTCTCATGTTATTCAATCCCACTCATTTGGATAAACACTAATATTAGATTCATTGAATGTTTCATCAAAGTTAACTTCAAATCCATAATTATTTTCTTCTACAGTTGCATTCTCAAAACTAATCCCTAAAGCTTCAGCAACTTCTTCTTGGCTTTTTTCAGTTTCAAACTGAATATCAGATAACTTGCCCTCATGAAAAATTGCTAGTGCGTATACAAATAACTCATTTTCACCATAAGAAAAGTAATCTGCATTAATTGTTGATCCGTCTGCCAATTCAAATTTCCCATTTTCATACTGTTCTTCTTCTACTTCAAACTTAAACTTTTGATTAAACTCATCTTTTGTAATTTCAGCTTTAACAGGAGGAACTGAAGTTTCTGTTTTTTCTTTTTCCTCTTCTTTAACATCCTCAGTTGAATCAGCTTCATCTTTTACTACTGGTTTTATTTCCTCTTGATTATCTGAAGATGTATCTCCTTCACTTGAACATGCAGGAATCAATAACAGTGTTAAAATTAATACTAATGTTCCTAACCATTTCTTCATAAATAAACCCTCCCAATTTTACATCTTCTCAATTATACATTTTTTTACTGGGAATAGTTTCATAAAAGAAGAAAAGCCTACCTCTAAATAGAGATAGGCTAGTTGTTTAGTAATTTATTTAATGCTGCTCTTGATTTAGTTCCATAAATTCCATCTACAGGATTACAGTGAACACTTTGAAATCTTTTTAGTGCTTGTAAAGTATCCTGTCCAAAAATACCGTCTACTTTACCTTTAAGTTTAAATTTCACAGCATTTAAGGCTGTTTGTAATTGCTTAACTTTTGTACCTTTGTCACCTAATTTTACAATACCTGTCGGTAATGTATATTTCTTAATAGCTGGTTTAGTTGTAGGTTTCTTTATAGGTTCTACAACCTTATCAGACTGTTTCATTGCAGATGCTATATCTTGTTTAAATTTTTCAAATCCTATAGGATCACTTACCCAAAAAGCAGGACAGTTCTTACCTGTTATTTGGAAGTGCATGAAATTGTGTTCAATTGGATCTAAGTTAAATTTTTTCATTAAAAAAGCACCGTGCAGGACTGCAAGTGCATAAGTTTCTTTTTGTAGTTTTCCATTTTTATCAATACAAAGTTCTACACCAAGAGTCGTGAAATTCGCATTACTTCCATAACGTCTTCGATCAAGTCTTTGTCTATTTCTATCATGTGCATGATAAGCGATTCGATTGTATTTAATCATGTTAATAACTTCTTTTGCATCAATTACATCATGTGCTGAAGCGTATCGTTTATTAACAATACATGTTCCGTTAAAGTATTTTGCTATGTTCTCGGCTGTTGCTCCTGGAGATGCAGTATAATGCCATACCACGCCTCTTACTTCTGTAATAACTATATCTGGATTAGTATATGGGTTTACCTTTAAATACATTTCTCTTCCCATTACTTCTTCTCTCCTTTACTTCCTTTCAAGACAGCAATAGCATCTTTAATTTTCTGCGGAATCGGAACGCCAAGCTTTCCACCGTTCTCCGTAACACTTATAAATTCGTTAATAATATAAGCAACACATACGCCATCACCCAACATACCTGTTTTAAATGTTGTCATATCTAACATGTAACAAAGTCCTACAAGAATAATCACAAATACCTTTCTCATTAGACCTTTTCTAAACTCTGAGCTTTTCACTTCTCCGTTTTGCCATGAAACCATTACACCTGTGACAATGTCGGCAATTAGCATAATTAATAAGGTTACAAATGCTAATCCTAGTCCGCCCACTAGATAAGAAATGAAAGATCCCACTCCTGCTGATATAGTTTTAAATATTGTTAGTTTATCCACTGTCCAACTTCCTTCCAAAATAAAAAAGAGGACTAAAATTAGCCCTCCAAACTTCTATGTATTCATTTTTCACTGTGACGCATCATGATCCTACTCCGTCACAACTATTGCTGTATAAGCTAAAGTCTCTTCAAACTCTTGTTGAGTGATGAATCCTTTGGCTAATGCATTATCAATTTGCTCTTTTGTGAAATTCGCTGCTGTATATTGTTTAATTTCCTCATGGTAAGTAGTTGCCGTTCCTGCAAACGTTCTTGTACCGTCAATATAAATAGCCCAAGCATACATTCTTACCATTCGTTGTCTAAATGTTTCTGCCATTGTAATGCCTCCTATTTACACTAAATTATTCGATGCTAATACTTCCATGATGAAAATTTGATCATCCTGCATTGCTGCATCACGTTCTCTCAACTCTGCAATTTGTACTGTGAGTGGCTTTTCTGGAATAATCGGGTTTGCAGGATCTTCTGGATTTAAGTATTCAAAGATTGGTAGTTTAGTTTCAATATCTATTCCGATTAAGCGTCCCTCCGCAAAATCTTGTGCATACGCCCCGAATGGTAATTCGAGTACATCAAAGGTTTCACGGTTGCGGTCAGATAGTGCGGTGAAGGTTACTATGTCTTCTTCAATAGTGGTTTCGGTAACTGACCCTTGCATTTCACCTACAATTTGAATAATCTTTCCATTTGATTTATCAAAATAAACTTTCTTTCCTATTTGTTTCACAAGTTAACCCCCTTATTCAAACGCCCACCATTTAATCGCTATACCGCTTCCCATATAAGAATGGGCGTAAGTAAACATGGTAAAGCCGTTAGCAGTCCATGACGATTGGTTTGAAGCGTTGTCTGTTGTTCTTTCAAATAGTCCTGACATACCAGTAGAATTACCATGAACTACACCAAACCCTTTAACTTCACTCGAAAACTGATAGTTAGAAAGAAATTCATTCTTGAAAAGGACTTTGTACCATGACTGACTATCTGCGGTTGAATTCCGTTGTGCTATTACAATCGAAGGTGTAAAGGCTAAACCACTTACCGTAAATTTATAACTACTATCCAAATATGCAATACCCGTTGCATATCCTTTTCCCTTAACCAAACTGCCTGCAACATTAAATATATTTTTACCGCTTAATATATTTGCGGCTATTAGGTCGGGGTCACCCAGAACAATACCACTACCATTGTGAAAACCGTCAGGAATGACTTGATTTGTTGTTCCTGGTGTAATCGTCATAGCACCACGGTTTACCATACTACCTGTTATTTCTCCTGCATCTGTTGTCGCTGTTTTACCAGAGAGAAGGTCAGATGCAATTGCGTTACCAGACGCTCCTTCACCCTGTAAGATAAAAGCCCCTGTGCCACCATCGGCAGAAGGGTTGTAACGAACAGTATATATTCCATTAGCTTTCAAGTTAGAAACAGCGGTTCCGTTCGCCTTTAATATTTTCTTTGCACCTATTCCGTTTACATTAAGTGTCGCAGCTCCTGTAGAATCGGCGTTGATCGTAACTACTACACCCATGCGATTCACATAAGAAGTCGGCGCAGGGGACAAAGTAACTGAATATGCATTACTTGAATTAGTTGTTGTAGCTTCTCCAGAATGTTTCACATAATCCGCCTTATGCGCCACAGACTCTTGTTTTATTTCGTTCGTAGCATTTACTAAATTGGATTTATCTGTTGTTTCAAGATTGGTTAGAACGCCTGTTTTATCCGAATTACCTTTTATTTGAGCATCTATTGTGTCCCAGTTCTCATTAAACTCAATTCGTTTGACATTATCTGTTCCAATCCATTTATGAAGATTTAGATTAGTTGTCTTTTGACTGGACATAAAATTCCTACCTTTCTTTTCAAAATAAAAACGACACCGTTAAAGTGTCGCTGATTCTAATGAATTCCAAGTGTATGTATCTAGGGAATCAAAGGATAATATAGAATTTTCAAGTTCGTTCCATACGAGATAAGCATAGGTATAAGTGACTTTTATATGAGCAGGAATAATTGTACTTATTGCTTTTTTTGCATCTTCAATATTAGGTGGTATCCCTCTTACAGAAACAAATTTAATTTCCACTTCATAAGTAGGCGATTTTTCAATAACATCTACATCACCATTTGTAAATGCATCCGCAGTCCTTTTGATCTGAGCTGCATTAACTACTCCTATTCCCCTCATCTTTGCTTTAACTGTTGATATCCTATCTGCTAAAGGAACACTTGGTCTAATTGGCAATCCAAAGATTTTTTCCCATCTTGCAATCTCATTATCAGTTGTTCCAATAAACGACTGATTGATCATTGAAGTTATGGATGATTGAACGTCAACTATCTCTTTATCTTCAGCGTCCCATAATACAATCATGGTGTTACAATTTTCATAAAATGATGGAAACTTATTACGTAACATTTACTGTCCCCACCACCGCTACTTCAGTATTTAATACGCTAACATTTGATGTTGTTCCATTTAAAGTAAGATTCTGATAATCAAGTACACCAGCAGAACTTAATATTTTTGAACCCAACATAGCATACGAGATAGAACTAGTAGTTAAAGCTATTGATTTTAAATACTCTGTTAGAACAGTAGTGATATTCGTTGTCACTTGAGTTAAGTCGTAACCTGATGCAAACGTAACATCTACGGAAACATTTATTGGTAGTTCAGTAGCACTTACGTAAGAAACTGTAGCTCCAATCGGACGTTTTGATTCTACGCTTGTTTGTACAGAAGAAATCAATGTACTGTCTGCTGCTCTTTTACTACTGTTTACAATGACACACTTAACCGTTCCATTTCCATTCCATAGAGGAATTATTGTTGCACCACCTACACCATTAACCTCAGTACACCAATTTTCATAGTCTTGTACATTACCACTTGCAGAAGGTGTTTGAATGACATCATAAGCCCTCTGTCTTAATGTTTCATCATCTTCAATGTTAGTTCCATTTGTAACTGGATTAGGATTTGTAACAGAAGTGATACCGCTTAATGATCCTTCAATATTTACAATTGTATTTGCAGGAACATTACCAAGTGTACCTTCAACTTCGCAAGTTACATTCACAGATGCAGTACCATTTGTAATTGTTACTTCTTCATCTGACACAAAATAAACATCATTTGAGTAGAAGCGTGTTTCTGATGGAATTACAGTTCCGTTTGTTCCATTGATATTAAGTACAGTCGTTGAAGCAGTGGCTTGTTTTCTATACACACCATACTGATCTGTAATTCTATCTAAGTATTCATCATAAGATGTATCCAAAAATGCTCTATTTAAAAACTCATCCATCTCTAAATATCCATCTTCTAATGCAATAGCTACAGCAACAACAGCATCATAAATAAATGACCCTTCAGATTTATCATAAGAATCTGGGATTACACTAAACATTCTTGTCATAATTTCTTCTTTAGTTGACATTTATACACTCACCTCCGTATTCCCATAAACTGTATCAAGTGAGAATGAAATATTTAAAGAATCACCATCAGAAGTAACTATTAAATTGTCGATTCCAACTATATATGCGCTGTTCATTAATGCTTCACCAATCATTCGTTTAACTTCTGATTCAATTGCTGCGCTTGTGAAACCCGAACCAATTAGACTATTGATTTCAGAACCATATTCCCAAGAATAAACAGTGTGTTTAAATCGGTCTGTTCTTAATGCTTTAAAAGTCCAGATTTTAACTGCCTCTAAACCCTCTACAATAAAGAGTTTACCGTTATTTAACTTGAAATCATTTGATTCAAAGTCCCATGCCCATTCTCTTGCTATAGGTAATTCTTCATTACTTGTAAATTCATCAACGTTATCCAAAAAAGGGAATATACTCATGAAACTCCCTCCAATTTTCCAACAATAATAAATACAGCACCCTGTCTCACCAACAATACTTCGTTGTTAGTTTGAAGAGTGCTAAATATTTGTTGTTTGTTTATAATTTTTAATTGATCATTATCTAATTCAATTTCATTCGTTCTAACTTTCAATGGTGAAACGGAACTGATTTTTCCTACATAAAATAAAGTAGGTACACTCTTAGATGATTGTTCATTTAATACTTGTATTAATTTTGAAACACCCATTATTCATTCTCCTCAACATTTTTGAAGTTTAGTTGAAGGGACATGCTATATTGTCCATTTTGCCATGTATGAGTATCCTCATCGATGTAAAACAACCCCGTCAGATTAGTAATAGGATCTTTGACAGAAACAGCTTTACCTGAGATACATTTTGTATTTCCTAAAGCTTCAATCGAGGCTTCTCTGTCCAGTCCATGTAATAATTCTTTAGCTTCTGTAGTCGCATTTTTACCATCTTCTTTTTGATAGACTCCTTGAAAAGTTCCCCAAGTAGTCAATCCTTCACCTGTAACCTGACCTATTTTTGCACCATTTTCATCCACAATAATAATCTTGTTCTTTACATTTTCAATTGATTCGCTGTATGTAGAATCTTTTAGATTAATACCATTTAACAAATCAAAATTAGAAACCTTTTGACCTGCTACAATGATGCTTAACTTTCCGTTTTCAATAACAGGCATGTAAACTTTTTTAGTCTTCTTTTTAGCTTCTTTACATGCTGTCATTAATACCTCATATAAGTTCTCACTAATCATAGGCTCAAGTTTAATAGATGTTCCAGAGTCTGCAATGTTACCTACAGGGACTTTTACATCTGCTGCAACACGTTTAACTACTGTACCAAGCGTTGTAGTTTTGAAATTATAAGCCCCTTCACTCTGTAAGAAATAAATTAAAGGATCATAAGCTGTGATACTCATTTCATTTGATTTATGATTTTTTTCTTTAATGAAGACTGTTCCTTGAAACAGTTTTGTAGTTCCATCAAATAACGTTACAGTATTCCCTGCAACAACCGAATAATATAAATTTGATGGATACGTGTAACTTATTTGTCTGGCTGCATTGTATTTAGATCCTGACCAATCTAATGATGTATATTTAATTTCCTGGTTATTAACTACTAATCTCATGGTAATCTAAGTACCTTTCCAATTTGTAGTTTTTTAGGATCATTTACGCCATTCGCTTTTGCAATATCTGTCCATTTAAAAGGATTATTATAGAATCTCCTAGCAATATCCCAAAGCGTATCACCCTTTTTAACTGTGTATGTTTTAGGTTGTACAGGTGTAGTTGGCGGTCTTTTACTTGATGGTGTAGGTGTAGGACTTGGTGG
Source organism: Fictibacillus nanhaiensis (assembly GCF_023715445.1). Taxonomy (GTDB): domain Bacteria; phylum Bacillota; class Bacilli; order Bacillales; family Fictibacillaceae; genus Fictibacillus; species Fictibacillus nanhaiensis_D. The sequence goes on along the minus strand of NZ_JAMBOD010000001.1, from coordinate 19,579 downwards.
AGATGCTTTTGGAATTGGTTTGTATTCAACTAAAGATAGTTCAAATTCTACATCTCTACTTCCTGCTCGCTCTCCATAAGTAAAATTTTCAATAAAAAATTGCTTGTTAATACTGGTTTCAGTAACAAGCAATCTAATCGGTAATTTTGAGTCTCTCCAACTGTTAATTAACTTTACACAATCATAAGGTTTTGAGAAATTCTTGTACTGACAAAATGAATAATATGTAACAGGAAAAAATGATTTAATAGCTATTCTATCTAATTTCTTTTCACCTTTAGATGAAAACTCACCAAATTCATTTATTTCTTGAATTGGAATATTTTGTCCGCTTTCATTATAAAAATCTGGTGGTGGAACTGGTAGACGAAGTTTCTGTTTCCCTGTTCCATCAATTAACCAAAACTCCATCTACATTCCACCTCCATAGTTCAATTTTGCTCTTTGAATTTTTGTAGCTAACTGATCAGCTACCTTGTCTATATCTGCTTCTTCTCTTATTACCATTTTTGCTATTTGTACAACTACACTTGATCGGTCTCCACTGAGCTTTTGTGTATTTACTTGTTGTTTTGTTCTTATTTCTTCCCCTTCATGTAAAAGGGCTGGATAGTTATCACGTGGAACTCGTGACATTCCGATAGCTTTTTTATTACCACCGAAAATATCTCTAGCTTTTCTAACCCCTATTTTCACCAAATCATTAAATCCTCTTGGGGATAATGGAGCACCTGGATTTCCTATTCCTACTGATTTAACTGTATCTATACCTGTTTTTAAATTTAGCTTTGGTACTTTACCTTCAAGCGCAGCTTTTGCAAGTGTGTTTTCAGTCACTGCCTGTGCAATTCCAGCTGCAAATGCTCCACCAACTTTTAATCCAAGTTCAGTGATTCTAGGCAGATTGTTTTCAGTGGCTACAATTAGAGTATCAACTAGACCATTACCAATTTTATATAATAATTGCTTTCCGTCTTTTTCATACCAACCATCAATAGTTGTATATACTCTATCCAAGACGAACTGAAATTTTTGTTCGATAGTGTCTAGTCTTTGAAAAGCAGGATCATTTACAATTCCATCAATCCAACCTCCAACACCTTTTGCAACCTTTACAAATCCTTTTGCAATACCACTTGCCATGTCTTGACCAAACTTTATATAGGGTGATAATTTACCAGATTGTAAAGCTCTATTAGCATCATCTAAGAATGGTTTAATAATTTTAACAGCAGGATCACCGACTTTTCTTAAAGCAACTTGGATAGTTTCTTTAATCTGATTCCACGTTCCTAATGTCGTATCGCCCATTTCTGTAACAAGCTTTTTAGTCATACCCATCTTGTTAAACAATTTATCAAGTGCCTTTAACTGTTTATCAATTGGCAACTTTGCAATTGCATTAAGTTCTTTCTTAGGCATTTCAAATCTTCGAGCCATACTGATTGCATCGCCAGAAAATAGCTCTCGTAATGCAAATACCGATCCTTCTACACCTTGTGTTGGATCAACAGCTAAAAGTCGTTCACTTAGATCCCACATCTTACTCAATTCTTCTTGATTCTTAGACATAGCGATAAATGATTTTGAATTACCAAAAATATCTTGTGAGTTTAATAATGGAGAACCGATAGCCATTTTCTCCATTTCCTTCATGTATCTGTCAGATTTTTTCTTGTCATTAAACATTGCTTCAATTGTTTTTGCACTCATTTCATACTGAGCAGCAGGTAGAAAAGTATTATCGAAAACTTGCTTACCTGCATATAAACCGCCTAATGCACCTGCACCACCCAGTAACATTGCAGGATTTAAACTACCTAATCCCGAGAACACGCTACCTGTTTTATGTGCTGCTCGTTGTACATTTTCAAAAGCTTTTTGTAAATTGAATAATTGTTTAACAGCAGTTTTGGTTTCAACTTTAGGCTGTTCAATTTTCTTTTTAGATTGGTTTCTAACTTTCTCCATTGAAGCTTTCAATCGTAACAGTTCGTTATTCTGTTTTTGCATTGTTTTAGTTATTCGATCTATTTGTTTACTGGCTTTGTCCTCAACTGAAATCGTTGCATTAAGTTGCTCGTTTCGTCTTCCCATTTACCACCACCACTTTCACTATGAGAGATTTTGAGAATCTTGTATTTCTTTAATTTCCAATTCATAAAATGCTCGAATAACAGTTAATTCACCTTGCGGAAGATTATAAAAGAATGAGGGACGGATTCGACCATGTACCCAATACCAGTACATCATTTCAGTCATTCCGTCCCTCTTTACTAGTTTTTTATTTCTTCAATTGCATCTTCACCATATCCACTTAAATTAGAAATTGTCTCATATAGAGAATCTAATTCACCTGGAGAAAACAGTTTTTTAATTAGGTCATGAGGAGTAACTACACCAAAGTTTTTCATAAGTGAATCGTCACGAAGACTAGGAGACACAACTCCAGCTAATACTGTACCTAACTTGATTTCAGTGAAATCAATATTGTTTTCCTTTGTAGCCATATCTCTAATGCTATCTAAAGTTTCAGCATCTAACCCTTGTAGAGTAAAGATTGCTGGATTTTCAGGTTGACTAAAACGTTTGATTTCTACATCTTTCTTTGGAAGCTCTAACTTTTTAGCATCCATTTTTAACAAGAGGTCTAAAGTATTCATTTATTACGCTCCAATCGAATCAATTAATGTTGGCATTTCACTAAATGTGAATGGTTTTTCTTCTTGGATAATCTTATTAGACTCCCAATCTGCCAATGTAATATCATCAAAAGTACAGTTAGGAATGGAGATACGTTCAGCTCCCATTGCTGCTGGATCTGCAACTTTGCTAACAATTGTTACAACAAGTTCTTTACCTTGTCGTAAAGCATCTAATTGTTGCTTTAACAGTTTAGAATTAATTTTATTAAAACGTACTGTGCCTTTTCCTTCCCAACCCATTTGCTTTTTGCCTCGTCCTGAATTTACACCACACATTGGGACGTCTTCTTTTAAAATATCAATCTTTGCTTGGAGACCAAAAATCTCAGCAAATTTTTCTCCATTTATCCAAGCCTCACCATGAGTACCAGAAATAGCTTGTTCTGCTTTAAATCCCATTATTTTATCCCCTTCCTATAGTTGTACACTGATCGAAATGTCTTCCATTGCATCGAGTACTTTAATTGATGACTTGAGGAAAACTTGATCACCTGTATTTGCAACTTTAATTTGGTCATCTGTTATTTTAGAGACATCAACACCTAAACCAGACAAGTAATTTCGTTGAGCATCAATATCGATACCAATCGTATTTACATCTGTGTCTAACAATTGATCTGCTTCAAGTTGCTTGTAATAAGCTTGAATAGCAGTAAGGATCAAAGCCTTATTGTCGTATGAATTCGGATATTTACCTATGTAATTATCAGCAATTGTCTTTGCGATATCTGTGTGAATAACATCTAGGATATCTACAATCTTAATCTTCTTGAAGCTTGCACCTTTATCAGCATTAGTTGTCTTAAATGAGTTTACACCTCGAGCAACTTTAACTTTTTCGCCATCATGGAAGATAACAAATTCTCCATTATTAACAGCAGTATCAAGTTGTGCTTTTGTGTAAGATTGAACAGAATCAACCTCAGATAGTGGTTGAAATGTTGTTGAAATGTTTAATGGTGTTCCTGCTATTAATCCTGCAACACGAGAACAGTATTGTGCATTTGTATAAGTAACTCCTGCAACTTCAATACTATCTGTCGTAAAGTTAATAACGTATTCTTTGTCAGCAGATGCATCAGGCAATACTGCCTTTACTTTCTTACCGTTTGTACGTTGTTCTCCTAACCAAGAGTAAATCCCAGTTAAGTCAGTAGGTAATACATCAGGAATTGCTAAATAGTCAAATTTAACCGTTTCTAACCAATCCATACCTACTGTCCAGTCTAATTCCGTTGCAGAGTCTCCAACACGAACGATAACCTTTAAAGGTGCATTAACTCCACCCATCAAACTAAGTTCAATCTGTATTTTATTAGCAGCAGATAAACCTGTTGGAATATCTATAGCACTAAAAATTTCATAAGTACCTAATGCAGTTGTATCTTTTAGTAATAAAGCAACAATTCCACGCTCTCCTCTTTGGATAGTACTTGCTGCTAATGTTTCAAATAAAATATTTACTTGTGGCAATCCCATTAAATAGCCTCCTCGTTCAAATTAATGTTTCCAATTAAATCAATTTGTTCCTCTTGTTTACCGATAACAATGAAATCTAAGTCAAATAAGTAATGCAAAATACCATCTACAATATCAAAACGTTCATTTGAAACTTTTGCTTTGAATTCACCAAACTCAATAGTTGTAAATAACTGTCCAAGTGTCTCAGCCATTTCGAGATTCTTAAGTTTGGTATCTTCAAGCGACATATACTGTACGTCAATAATCATAGACCTTTCTTGCATGTTCGGACTTAGTTTCACTATGTCAATCGGTATTAAGTCAATAAAAAAACAAGGACGTATTAGCCCTTGCGTTACTTTCTCACCATAAAGTTTGTGATTAGGAAAGTTTGCTTTCAAAATAGAAATAACTTCATTTCTAATATCTATCATCATAATTTACTCACCAACTCATCAAACACTTTTCTAAGTCTTCTAGGAATCTGACGATTCACTGTTTTAATACTAGTTGTGAGCATGAAAAAGCCATCAGCTTTACCTACTACTTCACCTTGTTTGTTAACAACTTTGTGTCCAAACTCAACGAATGGTGCTAAAGGAACTTCTCGACCTTCATACTCAGTTGTAGCATCGTTATAAACAGTGATATACATTTTATCTCCATCCCTTTCAATACCACTAATCTTCCATCCTTCTTTTAGCTCACCAGTTAATTTAGGTGTACGTTTTAGAACAGCACGATTAAGTGATTTTGAAACATCTAAAAGAAATTGTTCCAACTCACTAGGGAAGTTCTTCTTAAGATGAAGTAATTGTTCTTCAAATTTCTTAAAGTTTTTAAACTCCAGTCTGATCATTAAGCTTCACCTTCTAATTTGAAAGTTACTTCTTGATGAGTATGGAATTTAAAACTTTCTTCTACACGTCCTTTATAAATGTCGCCTTTGTGATTAATTTCTACAGCATCTCCAACTTTAAAAGTGTATTTATTCTCAGTGTAGAAGATATAATACTGTGAAATTTCATTGTGTTGATCTGTTTCATTTGCTCTAGCATTTTGAATCTTAATTAGCTCACAGGCTATATCAATATGTACGGGTGTAAGTTGAATGATTGTTTCACCATAACTAGTTTCCGTTTCTTGAAAACGACTAATTGTACAAGTATCATAGAATGAATGTATTTTACTCTTTTCGCACTTGAGTTTTAAATAACCCTTCTCAAATTCATCGAAAGTTAGGACTACAAACCATTCGTTTTCACATTGAATTAATAAATATGGCTTAATACCGCTTCTTTTCCTAATGACAAACTCATAAGATTCCTCATTTTGTTCATCATCTCTTCGTTTCGTACGAATGATTTTACTTGCCCAAATAGTTGATAATAAAGTAATGTCATCATACAGTTTTACACGTTTATTTAGTTTTCCTGGATTCATACTGTATCGCTACTTTCAAAAGAAATCTGAAAGAGGATTGAATCAAGACTGTAGGCTAGTTTATAAGCTTTTCCAACTGATTCACGGTTTTCAAACCAGTGAACTACAAGTAAACTTACTGCTAATTTATGTAGATCATTTAAATCATCAACATCTTTACCAGTTGCATTCTTTATAAAAGTTTTTGCAGCCAAAATTAAAGAATCAAGGAGCGAATTATCGTCCGCTCCGTCAATTCTTAAATATTCTTTAACATGCTCCAACATGGAACATCACCTACCTATTAAAGTTCAACAAAGAAGTTAGCTCTGTTGTCACCTTTTACAGTGTCAAAGCGACCAATTACACGAACCAAAGTTTGGTTATAAGTGAAACCAGCTTCGCTTGATTTAGCAATTTCATAGCCTTTACGGTCAAAGAATTTAACAAGTGCGAAAAGGTTTACAATGTAGAAAGGTTTCTTTCCAACTGTAACTTCAGGAAGGTCAGCATTGTCAAGAACTACTACTTCACGACCTTTGAATACTTTTCCACCTTCTACAGCTAAAGAATCAATAAGAAGTGGACGACCAGTTGTATCAGACAATCCATCTAAATAATCGTATCCATCCATGTTAGTAACAATTACAGTTCCTGCTTTTAGAGAAGGTAATACTTTAGTGTTTAATGTTTTAACAATCGCTTTGTAGTCAGTACCAGCAGAACCAGCTACAGCGTTGTCTTTAACAATTTTGATAATTTCAGCGTTCTCAGAGTTAACTTGACACTCAGCAACGTCAGGAGCGATTAGACCATTGATGATTTCAACAGCAGAATCTTCCATAGCACTGTTATCTACAGGGTAAAGTTTACCGTAGTCTTCAACAGCAAACTCAACTGGAGAAGTAGTGATCATTTCTTTAACCATTTCTGTATCTACTGCAAGTTTAGCAAGTTTACGAACCGCAGAACCGTTAGAAACAGGCATTTTACCAGTGTTAGTTGTTACAGGAATTACATGAGTGTAACCTTTGAGTGCAGGGAATCCTTTTTGTAGAACTTGTAGTTGGTTAACAAATCCTTCAGGAAGAATAGCACCATTATTTGATACGTTAATACTTGCACGTTCTTCAGCAGTCATTTCTTGACCAAGAAGGTGTTTAGCGATTGCACGATATTGCATTTCTTCTGAATTAACTACCTTTACTTCGTTATTACGTTTTTCCATTTTATTTTCCATCTCTCTTTCTTCTTCTTTATCTAATTCCATTTGGATTTCAATTTGCTTTTGTAAACCACGCACTTCTTCAAGTTTCGCAGAAGCTTCTTCAACTTTCTTTGCATCATTAAGTGAACGAACTTCCTCTTTCTTTGCAGCTAATTCTTGTTTCAATTCATCGATCTTTTTCATTAATAAATGTCCTCATTTCTATAATTTTTGGCAATAAAAAAAGAGCCTACATTAGCTCTAGTTCAATAACTATTTGTTTTTGTCTTAACTCTAAATCTTCTTTGGCTTGTTTATCCTGTATGTAATTATCGTAACTTCTACAATTCGCTTCACTAGATGTATAAGCAGGAAATGGAGTTATTGTAACCTCAATTAATTCAATATCCTTTAAAACACGTAGTTCAGTACCATCTTCACGAACTGTCCACTCATCATCTAGAACGTAGAATCCAAAACTACAACCGTCAACATCACCTGATCTAACTAACTCATAAACATCTTTTGCATAACTAACATTTGGATTGATTTTCAAACTAAATCTTAATCCAACTTCATCAGTATGTAATTGGAGGCTACCTGTTTTAGTTGAACCTAATACTTTTGCAGAATCATGGTTGTATAATCCCATAATATTATGACCATCTGACAATGTACGATTGAAAGCATTTCTATCCACTTGTTCAAAGAATCCCATGAATTGTGAATCAGAATTGAATTTATTAATATAACCTTCAATTAGATTTTCTTGTTCATCAACGGAACGAATTTCAATACTATCAATATCAATGTTACGAAGTTCTTTCTGTTTACTCATTATTTATCACCTCCCTCAACAGGGGGCTTGTTTTTATAATAAGCTCCAACTTCAGTAAGTTTCTGCATATTGCCATTACAAATTAGTTCATTTGCACCTTCAAGTTTTGGTCTGTCTTCAAGTTCTCTCACTTCATTTGGAGTTAAGAAACCTTTATCAATAGCAATTCCATAAGCATCATAACGTTCTTTTAATGAAGATCTTAAAATAGAATCTACATTGAATTTTAAAAAATGACCACTTTCAATCTCTGAAGAAGTAAGAAGTTTAAAGGAGAGCTCTTGTTCATACATTGTCAAAATAGCTTGTAGTGTATCAATATAAAATTCCTTCTGCATATGTTCAACATTACTATGAGTTGCTCTATCCAAATTGTTAATTTGATGCATTTTAATCCCAAATGCTGCTGCGATTTGTTGGATTGTCAGTTGATTCAACTCTAAAAACTGTGCATCTGCCATTGTTGAATTAATCGTTTGGAATGAAAATCCTAGTGGCACTGGTAGTATTCTACCTGCATTTTTTAGTCCATTAGCCATTCCTTCAAAACGTTGTCTCATTAGTTCCTGTTTTTCAGGGGCGATATCACCTGTATATTGCATCAATCCTTTAGCAAATAAACCATTTTTAAAGTAATTATTCATGTAATCTTGTGAGCTTTTGGCATTATCAACAATGGTTTTTAAGTATTCCTTAATCGGCATACCAGTAGTACCATCAGCAGTTAATCCAAAGAAGTGAAGAACTTTATCATGTTTGATTTTCGTTTCTTTGCCCTCTTCAGTGTTATAAACATACCAAATAGCATTTTTCTTACCGAATAAACCAACATCATCCACCCAAATTTTTGTTACTTTTGACATATCAAGTGGATATAATCCTTGTATTTTGCCTGCATTTTTCCCACTTTTTACAGTATCAATGTAGACTAAAGAATATCCCCACTCATTTCTTTGGAATTCAACCACTTTCCAAAATGTAGATGAAGACATGAGTGGATTCGGTCTAAGTTTTAACATATTGTATAGATAGTGAGTGTTAGCTTTGGTAGTTCCATTATCTGTTTCAGAAAACAACTTTAAAGGTAATTTACTCACAGTATCACTTAATATCCGTAAACAAGTAAAATAGGTAGCTTCTTTGGCTTTTTCACTTGAAAGACCATTTACTCTGAATACTTCAGTCCATTTTGCATCTGCAATAGACACTACTTCACTTCTCTTTTCAAATCTAAATAACATTTATTCACCCCCTTTTTTCATGTGTTGAAGGTGGATTTAATGAAAAATAAATTCCAAATAAAATAAAAAAGACTCCAATTACATACAATCCAGCAACAAAACTTAAAAAGAAAGTCGCTATCATTACGAATAATGAGCCTAAAACAATTAGTAAATCCTCTATGTAATTAAGTAACTTCTTCAATTCTTCACCATCCTAATTCATCAAGGGTTTCATCATTTATATTTTCACCTAAATTCCCATATTGCAAATTGGTAAAAGCCCTTGAAACACCCATTAGCATTGCTATGATACCATCAATTCTATACTTCGCTTTTCCTTTGTCATATTTAACATTACCTGCTGCATCTTCAGTTGCAATTACATTACCAGCCATCCAATTCATAATAGGATGATTTCCATGTTGAATCTTTTTATCAAACATTAACTCTTCAAAATGTTTTATTGCCGGACTCATTGATCTGTAACCTTGCCCAAAATCTACAACAATAAATCCATCTTCAGTTAAATCAGAAACTATTCCTTGACTACCTAGTCTGTCAAAAGCTATTTCTTGAATTTTGTATTCTTTTCCACATTCATTAATTATTTGTCGAACATATCTAAAACTAACATAGTCTCCTTCAGTGGCATGAAGTAAAGGTATTCCATTCCAGTTTTGTTTACTCCATGATGAATAAGGAGTTCTATCCAATTTTTCATGATCTAACAATGTACCAGAAGGCTTAAATAAATGAGGCACAATATAAAACTTATCATCGATTGGGAAAACCATTACAAATGCAACAATATCAGTAGTTGTTGCAAGGTCTAATCCTGCCCAACACTTTTTACCCTTTAACATTTCAAAATCAAAATTTTTCCCACATAATTCCCATTTATAAGGATTGATGGCTTGTTCATTTGATAGTCTTACATGCTGATTTAAATATAATCGTCTAAATTTAGCCTCTTCAGATGGAATTTCCTTTGCTCTATACGCTAGACTTTTAAGCTCATCAAAGTTCCTGAATACTCCTAAAGCAGGATTACTACGATACCATTGACTTTCATCTACTAGATCACAGTTATCTTCTGCTTCATAGATCGCAGAATAGAACGTATCGTCTTTTACTTCACCTGATTGCACTTTTTTTGCATACAAGTATGTACGATATTCTAAATTTGCTTCATTAGTTCCATTAGATGCAGTAGTTATCGTTAACATTAAAGGCTGCATACGAGTTCCCATTGATGTCTTTAACTTACTATATAGTTCATCATTAGGTGCTTCATGCGTTTCATCTTGGCAAACTATGTAGCCGTTATATCCATCTGCTTTAGATGCATCTGAACTAATTACTTGTAAAAAACTATTCGTTGCTTTCCTAATTATTTTCTTACGGGAATCAACTATTCTACAGTATTTTCTAAGTGTTGGATTCGTTTCAATCATGTTTTTTACAGTGTCGAACAAATGCCCCGCTTGATCACGAGAGTTTGCTGCAATTATATATTCAGCTCCATATTCATCATCACAATATAAAGAATAGACAAATATACATGCTATTAAAAAACTTTTACCGTTCTTTCTCGGTAAAAACACGAATCCTTCTCGATGTTTACGAGTTCCATCAGGATTTTTCCAACATAGTAAGTCACAAAGTATTTTCTTTTGAAAATCAAGCAGTTTAATTTTTTGACCTTTTTTACCTTTATCCAAGTTTAGTTTTTCAATGAATCTAATTATTTTCTTTTCTTCTTCATAGTCATACCAAAAATTTTCAATCATTTTACAATCAATCCTTCAAGTTCTGGATCAGAGTCATCTTCATTTCCATCACCATCTAGAACTGTTTCTTTAAGTTTGATTCTTTCTCTAGGCGTTAAACTAAATTCTTTAATGAAAGCTAACATGTTCTTCATTGCATTATTTGCAATAGATATTTCAGGAATTTGCTGCCTATATCCAGTTTCAGTTTCAAAGCATAAGTCTTTATTTTTCTTTATTAATTTTTCCGCTTCTACCCAACGTTGATAATTAGCCAATAAACCAGAAAGAGCAATTTCATCGCCAGATTTCCATTTACCCTCTGACATGAATTGCTCTGCAATATCGTAATATTTCTGTTTAGCATCAGCGTTTAAGAAGCTTGGTGGTTTTGGGATTTCCAATAATCCCCCCTCCCTTCTATTTTGATAAACCGCCCCACTTGTAAAAATTCTAAAAGTTGCACGCTTGAGGGGGGCGACGGTGCAGGGAAATAGTCTGGGAAATTATCACATCTCCCCTGCCCTTTTATTTCCTCAAAATTTCTCTTTATTTTCTCTTTCCTTTTTAACTTTTGCAGTCTTCTCATTATGATGTCTATGGCATAATGTCTTTAGGTTACTTATATCTAGCCTCAAGTCCCAGTTATCTTTGATCTCAATAATATGGTCAACTACATCTCCAGGTTTTATCTTCTTTTCTTCTAAACAATCCTGACATAAGCCATTATCTCTTTGAAATGCTACAGTTCGTAACTTTATCCATTCTTTACTTTTATAAAATTTTGCACTCTTCTCATCTCTAGCATACAAGTCATATAATTTATTAGCTTCAGCCTTATCAACCTTCACTTGTTCTGTATGTTTACTGCAATACTTCTCATTAGTTAACTCAGGACAGCCCATCTTGTTACATGGTTTCAGTGGTTTTACTGGCATACTTATCGTTCCATTCCTTCAAATCCTTATCAATCTGCTCACAGGACAAACGAATCTTTTCATAACTGTCTGCTCTTAACCTCTGATCAAACTCTATTCTTGATTGCTTCCAATCTCTAAGCCTTTTATTCTCTTTATACAAAGTAATAAGTAAATCAATACAGAAAAATAAAACTACACTTACTACAATCAAAGCAATAATCACTACATAATCCACTCCAATAAAAAAACACCCTCAAAAAGAGTGCATTTTGTTAATTTATAAAGTATTCATCCACCACAATAATCCTACAGTCCAACTTACACCTAATATTAATAATGTTCCTAGTTTCGGTAAATTTCTTGTTGTAATGATAACAACTAAAGAAATAACTACAAATATTACTAACAGAAAAAATATTGGTGCAGCTGGCATTAATGATTCCAAGTTTAAAATTTCCATCATTTCACCTCATTCCATTTATCGGTTTGAGGTTTCATTATTTAATAAACAAGTCCTATTTTATATGGAGACACTAGTTAGATTCTTTATTTTCATAATACCCTTTTGAAAGTTCATCTTTAATACAGTTTTTTAATTCAATCACCTCATTGTAGTTACGCTGAATTATTAATTGGTCTTCAACCGAATAATTATATTGATCTTTTTTTATTATTTCCATCAATTCACGAACAATAATAAATATTTCTTCAAGTATAGTTGATACATTCGCTGAGAAATATAAATCGTTATCATAGCAGTAATCATGAACAGAGTTAATTAATTCAAAAACTTCTAGTAGTTTAGCATCCTTTATTTGTTTTTTATAAACATCTATTGTTCCTGTACCATTCTCATAAAGAGTAAGTAATAATTCTCTTCGTTGATCATGCATTTTTTTACTGTCTATAAAATCTATGAACGAATTCTTAGAAGTAAGAAAACTTTCATGGAATGTTGAATTTATATAAAAACCTCTTATTTCTCTATGCATTCTTAATATTTTCCCATATAAAATAGGATAGTATTCGTGTCTTTTACCACTATACAATCCAAAATCGTGTATTTTCCTTTGATAATCAAAACGTGTCTGTTCAGTTATTAACGATAAATCATGTTTATGGTTTTCTAAGGCAGTGCTAAAATAGTTATTAATCTTACTTTTGATTAAAGCTCTTATAGAAAACAAAAGTATCCCAGATAATACAGATACACTTGCAATATAACCTAATACTTCAAAGATTGTTTTCATTTATTCACCCCTCAACAATATTCTGTCAAAAGGTGGTATAAATGGCAATATAAAAAGCACCCGAATTAACGGGTGCTAGATGTTATCTTTTCTTCTTAACTGTCTTGCGATTCTTTTCACTTCTTCTTCATGTTCCTTAACTTGACGATTAATTGCTTGTATTGGATCATTAAATTTACTATTTGCTAAAATCTTTGTCAAATCAAATGAACCTTTAATTTCTTCTATCGTCTCCATACCAAAATGAACATATAATTGTTCTATTGGTGTTGTAATTTGTCTATTTAATACATCAATTGATTTAATCATAATAATTCTAAACTTATCAATCTTGTGCTTTTGTATAAAGACAATTCCAGTATCCCAAAGCCATTGGTGAATTGAATCTTCATCTAATCCACACGATTGATTAGCCACAGCAGTACCAGAAACTCTTATATCTAGTATTGGTAATTCGTTATGATTAATTACTAATCTATAATAGTCTCCAAATGGAAATGCTTTATAACCTTTTAGTCCATCCAATTCTTGAATTAATTCCCTTTCCATTCTCCACAACTCCCTTCTCTAAAAGAGGCATGACTATTCATTACTCAAAACGTATAATTCACTACTAAACGCTTCACTTAAATATCTATCCATTAATGCTTCTAATGACTCAAGGTGACTAGAATACACACTTACTACTTTCCTTGAACCTACTTCATCTTCTTTAATCTCAAGCCTATCCACTGTATTAACAACAGAATCATTTTTTAAATTTCTAAGATAAACGTAGATACAATCATCTTCTTCTACGAAAAACAGCTCTTTATTTTCAAAAGTAATACTATACTCATCAAATTCAAGGTTATCTGCGTATTCCAATACATCTGATAAATCTTCCTCAAGTTTCTCAATATACTCTTGGATAGAGAAGAGTGTATTGTTCAAAGTCATTTGATTTCTATATTTGTTATTAATGGTGTTAACAAAATTACTTCTAAAATCCATAAGAATTCCCCTTTCATCGTTTGTATAATATTTCCACACGAATCAAAGGGAATCCTGCAATAAAATGTAAAATAATCTCCCCACAAAACACGAAAAAGACCCCAATCCTAGGTGGAAGGGAGTCTTCTTAACACAAGTTGACAACTAAGTCAATTTAAAAATCAAGTTGGCAATTAAGCCGAAATTATTTATGTAACCCAATATTATAAGAATTATTTTCCAATGTCAACAGTTTCTACTTGTTTTTCTTTAATTTTTATTTTTTGTTTTCCTAATGTAGAAATTGTTTGGAAAATTACGCCCATTTGATCTTCATCTAACGTCATTGTATAATGCTTGTTTTCTTCTTTGACGTAATAATCTGAAAGCCTTTGTTTACTTACTGTTTTAATTTGATTTACCATAGCATAAACTGGTTTTTTATCTTTTGGCATATCGTCAATTATACCAATAGGAACCACCAGATTTCCCGCACTTTTCCATTCTGCATCATTATCTTTTTCAGTCGATAAGGGAACGACTATAGCAGTATAATCAAATTCTTTTATTACAACACAGAAATGAAAGAAGTTAAATTCAGACCCAATATTCACCCCGAAATCTAGGCAGTATACATTTTGTCTCGGTCTACTTTTCTTCTCTTTTGCTTTACCACTTTTAATTTTTAAATTTCTTTCTACAATTGTGTATAACCATTTTTTTAATGAATTAACATATTCGTTTTTATTTTTGAACTGTAGACTATCAAACTTTTTAATCTCTTCAGGTAACTTTCTTTAAATTATCATCTAATATCCCCATATTAAACCTCCCATTCTTATCTATATTTTACCATAAAACGACAAGATTGAGAGAGTATGCTATTTTAAAACCTATTTAATCAATCCACTAAACAAACTCTTAAGCTCTCTAAAATTACTTGTATATTCCTTAAGAAACTTATCACTTTTATATTCATTTATCGCATGAGCTACATCCTTAGTTTGAGGAAACACTACGTAAGCTTTCTTCTTCCCATCCTCTTCTAACACTCCAGTTTTGATCCATTTGAATCCTCTGGTCATCAAGTAGGATGCTAGGTTGATTGATAACACTCTCTTCTCTTCCATTGTCATTTGCACCCTTTTCTTTTTTCTTTAAATACTTTTCTACACGCTTATATAACTTTTCTTCAACAAGAATCTTCTCATCTTCAGTAAGTAAGCCTTTATCTTCAATACCATTAAGAATAGGAAACTCTCCACCGAATATAGGAGCAATTAGATCATAAGCATAGGCAGCTTGTTCAGCAGCCTGGTAGCTTCCAAACCACTCTTTTTTCTTATTAATCCTCATTACTACACCGTATTCATCATTTCTTTTGACTACATTTTTATAACCAATAGTATTAGTCTTTCTCATTGCGTTCAATTGATTTTGAGCAGCAGTACAACCTCTTAAATTAGATTCTAAATTATTTAATGGATTTGAGTCCTTATGATCAACTTGAATATATCCTTTTTCATCAGCATTACTTATTAATCTATGTAGATATACTGTCTTCTTTAATTCCTTGTCCCATGATAATACATGACCAGACTTTTGCATTGTCCAGTTGTATTTTTCATTTACAAGATTATGTTTATAGAAATCATCTAAACTAACAATAGTATACTTTCCATTCCCTTGCTTTCCGTTAAGATGTATTGCTACAACATCGTCTTCAATTTTGAAACAGTTTATTCTCTTCATTATACTTCCCCCCATTTTGTATGATTTGATTTAAAAAATAAAAACTTGCACTATCTTAAATTGCGTGTTATTCTATAATTACGGAATCGTATATTCAAAAAATAGTTAAAAAATAAAAAGGGGAGTTACTGGTTATTTCGATCCATAAACTCTGTGTACTCTCCCTAAGAGACTATTATTTAAAATACAAATAAAAAACCTGTAAACCCTTGATACAATTGGGATACAGGCTTTTACTATGTGTTTATGTTACGCTGAAACCTTCATTCTCATCTTCTTCATTCTTAATCTCGTTTTCTCTTTATCTCTCTTCTTCTGACAACCTTCACATCTTACTTGACGTTTCTTAACTACTCTTGTCTTCGTGGTGCAATCTTCACAATCTATTGCTTCCTCAAGGTTCTTTTCAAGATTTTTTAGAATCACATCTCCAAAGGATTCCCACAATGTTGTTTTAAATGGACTGTTTTTACTAAATAAGTGTTCAATAAGCACATCAGTCACATACTTTTCATCTTCATTAATCATCAACAATTCATCTTTAATTTTCTTGTAAACATATAACTTTGTTTTCTTCTTAGAAGTAGTGTCAATATTAATTAGATCCTTTTTGTTCTGGTCGAAATATGTGTAAGCTTCAACGATATCCTTATACTTTTCATCTCGTTCAATCTTCTTTTCGTTCATCAACAACTTATAATCAAATGTGCCACCAGCAACTTTTCTGAAATAGATATTCTTTGTTGGAATTATATCTTCAAGTCGATTAATAGTGGAATTATTCTTTTCAGATACCTTTGTCTTTTTGACTACTTTACCCTTCTTATCTTTTTTAATTTTTCTGTTGTCGTATTGAAAGAAGTGAGGCAATCTCGCATGGACATATTTTTTCAATCTTTCATCAATCTTCTCAGTATTTAATTTGAATAAAGTTTTTCCAAAATCAATCTCAAAATTGTTGACCATACAAGCGAACTTGATTAATTCTAAATCCGGTTTTTCATCTGACCACATTTTTGAAATGTTATTTGAAATTTCTCCGATATTAGCCTCAAAACTATAGATTAGGCTTTTATAGATATTTTGTGGAGTAATGATACTTGGATTAGCTTTCTCCATCTCATAATACAATGGTACAATCTTGTCATTATCCATATTTCTTTGTGCTACTTCTAGGAGTGTTTTGTCCTTGTGTTCAGAAACTACCAAAACTTTATCGCCGTCCCAGTCGCACTGGATTAACTTTGACAAAAGACTTTCATTTGAAATATATATTGCATCTGTTGTGAATACTTCCTTCATTTGCTCAGTATGTACATTATCTTTCAAACCCCATTCCCTGGATAAATGGGGGGAGCGAAGAATCGCCACTCTTCCTTCTTCATGCCTTTTGTAATACACTTCATTCTTCTGGAGTAAGCTTTTAGGTTTTCCGTTAAATAGAAACTCACTAAAACTATACAAGTCGGGAATTATAAAATTAAATGAACCATTTACATTCAATCTTCCTGTTCTTGCGTCATTAATTAGTGATCTCTTTTTACTTTTAATTGTTTCTTTTGAGTGCGGATCATTTAACAACTCAGGATACATTAGTAATGATTTTTGTAAATTGTCTTTTCTTTCGTTGGATTCTGTTGCTCCAAGAACCTTTAACATAACCTCTTGATTTGAACCGAGCTGCACAATATCATTAATTGTTGATGAAGCTATTTGGCTTAATTCTTCATCTGTTACATCTGTAAATACTTGTAATGTCTGATATGTAAGTTTTCCATCATTGTATTCATCTTCTTCCTCATTCAACTTAGCAGCCTGACAGTTATTTTCTTTAAATTTCTTTTTGTATTCGTCCCATGAATTATAGTAAGACTTCATTTTCCACTGTGAAGTTGTAAAGATAATTCTTACGTCCTCTTCCTCAATGTCCCATACTCTTCCATCTACATCCGTTACAAACTTTCCATGTTTAGAAAAATCGTAAACCGCTAGAAGTCCTTTCAGCCATGGAAGTCTAACCATAAAGTTTTTCTCTGATACCGTTGGGAGCATCATGCCCACACCATCAGTTACAGTTAAAGGTACATCCATCTTCTTTCTTTCTATTTCAAATGTATCCCTGTTTATGTAATCAACCTCATCATTGACCGTTAACTCTAAATCATCTACAACAATACAGTGATCAATATTAAAATCTGACCATTCCTCAGAACTCGAATTAATTAAAGCTTTGTATGAAAGATACTTGTTAATGTTGCAACCTTTTTTAGTACTATTGTTAATGTCTTCAATGTCCAATCCACAAGTTAATGAATTCTTATGTTTATCCCATAAATCCTTACGTACCCAGATACCCTTTTTCTGTCTAATCTGACCTGCACTGGAAGAGAAGTAGATGTAATGATGATTTCCATGTTTGAAACCTTCTTTTATTAACCCTTCTAAAACTTGTTCATGATAAGACTGAACGACAAGAATCTTTTCAGATAGCTTATTAGTTTCCATATCAAGGGTTCTTGTTAATACTGATTCAAATAATCCAATAACATTATTATTTGTTAACTCACTTATTCTAAGTTCACGAACACCCACATGTTTATTGAAAGCTTCTTGCAGATCAACTTTTAACCTTTTTAATTCTTCATTAACTTGTTTAATTCCATCATTTATTTTCTTTGATTCAATTTTAAGCTTCTTCTTATCCGTCTCTTCCTTTTTCAGCTTTACTTTTTCTCTTTGCAATCGTTTCTTATACCCTTTAAGATTTACACTTTTCTTAAATATTTTATTCTCTTCCTCATTATGAAAAGAGAAAGTTCCTAAAGAATAGATATATACTTGATTCTGTAAACTATTTGCCATTTTATATTCCTCCAAATTTTATATGTGATTGATAATCGTAAGTCCGAAACGTACTTTCTCGGACTTACAGGACTGAGCGTTCTTTGCGAAGTCCCTATCTTTAATACCTTGGGGGAAAGTCGATTTTGAGCAAAGATCGCTCAAAACCTCCTTTGCATTTCCCCCACACCCCCATTGCGGTTGTCCATTTTAAATATTGCGGTTTTTAGAATACCTATAATGTATTTATAGTTTTATATAATAGGTAGTCTGAGAACCGCATTTTTTATCCAAGCATTTCTTCACACCAAGAATCTAATAATTCTTTTTGATGAGTGATTGTCGGTATATCAATATTCCTTAGTTCATGTAAAAAGGAAGGTGTATCAATACTTATAAGTAGATTTGCTAACCGTTTAATATCTTCTATGTATGTATCACTTTTTCTAACTGAACTCATTTTCCGTTTAGTGTCACCCCAAAATTCTAATTCCTTGGTTCGTCTCTTCTTTGCATTAGTAATTAAATTTTCATAAACAGTTGAATTGAGTTCATTCTTGTACTGATTTCGCTTGAATTCTTCAATTAACAAGTCAGCAAGTATGTTTCTTTCCTGTTCTATGTATTTTTCATTTATTGTGATGTCATACGCAGTGTAGTAGTATTCGATGTCACTATATTCATTCAAATACTTTTTAACTTTACTTTTAAACTTCTTCCAGTCCTTTGAGACTCTTACAGAAGATATTTTGGTGTAACCCAACTCTTCAAATATTTTAGTTTCACAGTCCATAATTATAGCTCGTTCTATCTGAGAAGCTGTTCTAGGAGTATAGGTATCTTTCTCACGTACTTTTATTACAGTGTCAAACATAATTACACGCTTATCCATGAGGTTCTTTAAAGCAGATTCTATAGTACTCTTGAAGTTACTATTACTGGTGTTAAAGAAGTCATAAATAACTTTTTCATCCATTTTAGTGTGTTTGGATAAGTTCTTAACATTTTCACTACATTCACTGTAGTTACTATTTGTCATACCGATTGAAAGCATCAACTTACTTCTACTAATGGAGATGTGACCTCCGCATTTGTCAACAGCGGTTTAATTTTCCCTATTTTCAACGGTCCAAAATTCCCTATTACTAATTAACTGCCGGTTGTATGCCGGCTTTTTGCTTTTCACGAAGTCTAAATGATTGTCCTTTGATATTGAAAG
>NZ_JAMBOD010000019.1 GCF_023715445.1 Fictibacillus nanhaiensis | reverse complement strand
AACTTAGGTCTAGTGATGATGGCGAAGAGGTCACACCCGTTCCCATACCGAACACGGAAGTTAAGCTCTTCAGCGCCGATGGTAGTTGGGGGTCTCCCCCTGTAAGAGTAGGACGTCGCTAGGCAAAATGAGGAAGATGGATGAGATCCATCTTCTTTTTTGTGTTAAAAGGAGGTAAGAAGATGGTTTAGCCATCTTCTTTTTATTTGTTGTTCAGAATCATTTTGTCGAAAAGCCTATAAATGAAGAATTAGGGCCTAGAAACGAAAATTACGGCCTAGAAACGAAAATTACGGCCTATAAAATACAATTACGGCCTATAAACGCTTTTCCCCTATTCAAGGAAAGAGATCCTGCCCAGCGAAAACCCCATGAAATCAACCATCTGTGAATGAAACTGGAAGATTCACATTCGGCGCACACCACCCATTAAATCAAAATCCAAATAATTAGGTCTAATCAAAGCTCAATTCGTTTAATTTTAAAAAATATGGTTTAATCCTATCTAATTTAGGACTAAATGAACTTTTCAACCCCAATCAACATAAACCTAGCCTCATTTCTTCTAATAAACTATCTCATCATATCTCATACTATAAACTCTTCCCGAAATAAACTAAAACAACCTCCAAAAGCACCAACTTTTCGACAGAATCATACAGGTTAAATCACTTCTCATGAGGCAATAATGGATACATAGGGATTTGCATTTTCGGAAAAAGGCAGGCTATAATAGGAGTATAGTCAAAGTTAGTCAAAGTCAGAAGGGGGAGGGGAAATGAGGAATATTTCAGATGTAATTGAAAATTATTTGAAGCAAATTCTTTCAAGCACAAACGATTTAGCCATCGAGATTAAGCGGACAGATATTGCTGAAAGGTTTCAATGCGTTCCTTCTCAAATTAATTATGTAATCAACACGAGATTTACGGTTGAAAAAGGTTTTGTAGTGGAAAGTAAAAGAGGTGGAGGCGGTTATATCCGGATTATGAAGGTACGAACCGAAAGCTCCGCGCATCTTATTGACCACTTAACCACCTTGATTGGTGAAAGGATATCGCAAGGGAACGCAGAAAACGTTATTAAGAGACTTCTGGAAGAAAACATTGTCAGAGAACGGGAAGCAAGGCTGATGCTGAGTGTAGTTGACCGTTCTGTCTTAAAGCTTAATCTTCCGGATCGGGATGAATTGCGTGCTGAACTTTTAAAAGCTATGATAAAAACTTTAAAATATAGAACCACATAGCCCTTTTTTTCATTCTATATAAAGGGAGGGAGCAGAATGAATTGTGAAGAATGCCATGAACGTGAAGCGTCATTGCATTTTACAAAAATCATAAATGGAGAAAAAACTGAATTTCACATTTGTGAACATTGTGCCAAAGAAAAAGGAGAATTCCTGCCAGGGTCGAATTCCTTTTCCATTCACCAATTGCTTTCTGGTCTTTTACATGGTGATGGACATGTTCCGAACACCCCGTCTTCAAACTTTATTCCGCCATCTTTAGCTTGTGAAAAGTGCGGAATGAGTTATTATCAGTTTGCTAAAATTGGGCGTTTTGGATGCGATAATTGCTACAAAGCCTTTGAATCTAAATTAAATCCTATTTTTAAACGGGTTCATGGGGGCAATACGCTGCATGCAGGGAAGATTCCTTTACGGGCAGGAAGCAGTATTCAAGAAAAAAAGCAGCTTCAACAATTAAAGCAAGCCATGCAGCAGTATATATTAAATGAGGAATTTGAAAAAGCTGCGGAAACACGAGATGAAATAAGAGAGATTGAGCAGCGTTTGCAGCAGGGGAGGGATACGTAAACGATGTCATTAGAGAGATTTATCAGTGATGCGATCAGTCCCTGGATGAAGAGGGAAGGACCAGAATCAGATATTGTTCTCAGCAGCCGTGTCCGCCTTGCAAGAAATCTGCAGCAGTTTGTTTTTCCTATCGCAGCAGACAAAGAATCCGCTCATGAAGTTATCTCATCCATTTCTTCTTTTATAAAAGAAGAAAATCAGGTTCCTGAAGCAGAAAAATTGGAAATGCTGATGATGGAAGAGTTAAAACCGATTGAAAAACGGGTACTTGTTGAGAAACATCTAATTAGTCCTAATCTTGCTGAACAGGCAAAATACGGTGCAGTTCTGATGAATGACGATGAGTCGGTAAGCATCATGCTTAATGAAGAAGACCACATTCGTATTCAATGTTTAGCACCTGGCTTTCAGCTGGAAGAAGTGCTTCATAAAGCAAATGTAATCGATGATTTTATTGAAAAAAATGTGGATTATGCTTTCGATGAACAACGAGGCTACCTAACGAGCTGCCCGACAAATGTGGGTACAGGTCTAAGGGCTTCTGTCATGATGCATCTTCCTGCTTTAGTTCTAACAAAAAAGATGAGCCGCATTATTCCGGCGATCAATCAGCTTGGCTTAGCCGTAAGGGGAATTTACGGGGAAGGAACAGAAGCGCAGGGAAACATCTTTCAGATATCAAATCAGATGACACTTGGAAAATCAGAAGAGGATATCATGGAAGACCTCGCAGGTGTCGTAATGCAGGTTATTCAGCAAGAGCATGCTGCAAGAAAACAGCTGCAAGATGGTTTGAAACTGCAGCTTGAAGATAAGTTATACCGTTCTTTAGGAACGTTGGAGAACAGCCGGATCATTCAATCGAAAGAAGCCGCTAAATGTTTATCAGACGTGAGGCTTGGCATCGACCTAGAGATTTTACCCGGTATTTCGAAAACAATCTTAAATGAACTTATGATACTTACACAACCAGGTTTTCTTCAACAATATGCAGGTGAAGTTCTAACACCAGACGAACGTGACATAAGAAGAGCGACTTTAATCAGAGAAAGAATAAAATTGGAAAACCGATAAGGAGCGTGAAGAGTATGATGTTTGGCCGTTTTACAGAGCGAGCTCAAAAAGTATTAGCGTTGGCACAAGAAGAAGCAATTCGATTAGGTCATAATAATGTAGGAACAGAGCACATTTTGCTGGGATTGATCCGGGAAGGCGAAGGCATTGCTGCTAAAGCTCTCCAAGTACTTGGTTTAGGACCTGAAAAGATCCAGAAAGAAGTTGAAACGTTGATCGGTCGTGGACAGGAAGCTGTTCAAACGATTCATTATACACCGCGTGCTAAAAAGGTTATTGAGCTTTCAATGGACGAAGCCCGTAAATTAGGGCATTCATACGTTGGAACAGAACATATTTTATTAGGTTTAATTCGTGAAGGTGAAGGCGTAGCAGCAAGAGTCTTAAACAATCTCGGTGTCAGCCTGAATAAAGCGCGTCAGCAAGTGCTTCAGCTGCTAGGAAGCAATGAATCTTCCTCAAGCCATAGAGGTTCATCTGCTAGTGCGAATACACCAACATTAGACAGCTTAGCTCGCGATCTTACAGCGATCGCACGTGACGGTTCCCTCGACCCTGTTATCGGGCGTGCAAAGGAAATTCAGCGTGTGATTGAAGTGTTAAGCCGACGTACAAAAAACAACCCAGTACTGATCGGAGAGCCTGGAGTAGGTAAAACAGCTATTGCTGAAGGCTTGGCACAGCAGATTATTAACAATGAAGTACCTGAAACACTTCGGGATAAGCGTGTTATGACGCTTGATATGGGTACCGTAGTTGCAGGAACAAAATACAGGGGTGAATTTGAGGACCGTCTGAAAAAAGTAATGGATGAAATCCGCCAGGCGGGTAACATCATTCTATTCATTGACGAACTTCACACCTTGATTGGTGCAGGTGGAGCAGAAGGTGCGATCGATGCATCCAACATCCTAAAACCAGCACTTGCCCGTGGTGAGCTTCAATGTATCGGTGCTACGACACTTGATGAGTATAGAAAATATATTGAAAAGGATGCTGCACTTGAACGCCGTTTCCAGCCGATTACGGTTAATGAGCCGACGAAAGATGAAAGCATTCAGATCCTTCAAGGACTTCGCGACCGTTACGAAGCTCACCATCGTGTGACGATTACAGATGAAGCGATCGAAGCATCTGTACAGTTATCAGACCGTTATATTTCAGACCGTTTCTTGCCGGATAAAGCGATCGACTTAATTGACGAAGCAGCATCAAAAGTACGTCTTCGCTCTTACACAGCTCCACCAAACTTAAAAGAGCTCGAGCAAAAGCTTGAAGAAGTCCGTAAAGAGAAGGATGCAGCTGTTCAAAGCCAGGAGTTTGAAAAGGCAGCTTCATTGCGTGATTCCGAACAGCGCCTTCGCGAAGAACTTGAAAAAACAAAAGATGTTTGGAAAGAAAAGCAAGGTAAAGAAAATACAGAAGTAACACCAGAAGATATTGCGCAAGTTGTTTCGTCTTGGACGGGAGTGCCTGTTTCCAAGCTTGCTGAAGAAGAAACAGAACGCCTGTTGAAGATGGAAGAAATTCTGCACGATCGTGTAATCGGCCAGTCTGAAGCGGTAACGGCTATCTCAAAAGCGATCCGAAGAGCTCGGGCTGGATTGAAGGATCCGAAGCGTCCGATTGGTTCATTCATTTTCTTAGGACCAACAGGTGTCGGTAAAACCGAGCTTGCAAGAGCAGTTGCTGAAACACTTTTCGGAGATGAGGATGCGATCATCCGTATCGATATGTCCGAGTACATGGAGAAACATACGACATCCAGACTAGTTGGATCGCCTCCAGGTTATGTGGGGCATGAAGAAGGCGGACAGTTAACGGAAAAAGTAAGAAGAAAACCTTACTCCGTTATTCTGCTTGACGAGATTGAAAAAGCACACCCAGAAGTATTCAACATTTTGCTTCAAGTGCTAGAAGATGGACGTCTTACAGATTCCAAAGGACGTACTGTCGACTTCCGCAACACGGTTGTTATCATGACTTCAAACGTTGGTGCAAGCACATTGAAACGCAACCGTTCACTTGGATTTGCGGTTCATACCGAAGGCCAAAAATACAACGATATGAAGACTAAAGTAATGGATGAACTTAAGCGTGCGTTCCGTCCAGAGTTCTTAAACCGTATCGATGAAATCATCGTGTTCCATTCTCTAGAAAAAGAACACCTCTTAAGAATCGTAAGTCTCATGGCAGATTCCTTGAAAAAGCGTCTTAGTGATCAAGGCATTGAGATTGAACTTTCACAGGCTGCCTTGGAAAAGATTACGGAAGAAGGATATGATCCGGATTACGGTGCGCGTCCATTGCGAAGAGCACTTCAACGCAAGATTGAAGACCGTTTATCTGAAGAGCTTTTAAAAGGAAATATCAACAAAGGGCAAACGGTTAAAATTGACGTTGAAGAAAACGATTTTATTGTAGAAACGGTGTAATAAAATCAATAAACAGAACCGGTTTTGGCCGGTAGAACAGAATAAATAAGAATATCCTACAAAAAACCCGGAAGGCAGTCATGTCCTCCGGGTTTTTGTCGAAATAATTCTTACGTTTCGCCTTTTTTCGCAGAGCGTAAATGGAAAGAGTTGTTAGGTTTTATGTTATGATAATACTGAGTAAATATTTTTATTTATAGCATTTAACTATTTAATATATAAAAGCTTCGGATTGAATAAATAGGCAAGTTTTATAGTGTGAAGTTTTGAAGAGGAGTTTTTTGATGGCGAAAGTAAAATCAATCTTTCTTTGCCAGGATTGTGGTTATGAATCTCCAAAATGGATGGGGAAATGTCCAGGATGCCAAGCATGGAATACGATGGTGGAAGAGACCATCCGTCCTGAAAAAAATGTAAGGGGCTTAAGCTCTGGAGATTCAAATCTTAAGCAAAGACCACAGTCTATTGTGGAAGTGAAAAGTGAGCAGGAACCTCGTATTCCAACAAATTATCAGGAGTTTAACCGTGTATTAGGCGGGGGAATTGTTCCAGGCTCATTAGTTTTGGTTGGCGGAGATCCGGGAATCGGTAAGTCAACGCTTCTCCTGCAGACATCGGCACAGCTTGCTCAAAAAGGAGAACGTGTTCTATACATATCTGGTGAGGAATCTGTTAAACAAACAAAATTAAGAGCGGACAGACTTGACATTGCCGCGAAGGATTTATTTGTTTTAGCAGAAACAGATTTAGAACTGATTGAGCAGGCAATGGCTGACGTAATGCCTTCTGTTATGATCATTGATTCTATTCAAACCGTCTATCGATCAGAGGTAACTTCTGCACCAGGAAGTGTTTCGCAAGTCAGAGAATGTACATCGCATTTAATGAGAATGGCGAAAACAAAAGGAATCGCAATATTTATCGTTGGACATGTTACAAAAGAAGGTGCAATCGCCGGTCCTCGACTTTTAGAGCACATGGTGGACGCTGTACTTTATTTTGAAGGTGAAAGACACCATACATTCCGTATTTTAAGAGCAGTTAAAAACCGTTTTGGATCAACGAACGAGATAGGTGTATTTGAAATGAAAGAGGAAGGGTTAGAAGAGGTTTTAAATCCTTCTGAAATTTTCTTGGAAGAACGTTCAAAAGGAGCAGCGGGTTCAACAGTTGTAGCTTCACTTGAAGGTACTCGTCCGATGCTCGTGGAGCTTCAAGCGCTTATTTCGCCGACTAGCTTTGGGAACCCTAGAAGAATGGCTACAGGTATTGATCATAATCGTGTATCGCTATTAATGGCTGTATTGGAAAAAAGAGTCGGATTGCTTTTGCAGAATCAGGATGCTTATTTAAATGTGGCAGGAGGAGTCAGACTGGATGAACCGGCTATCGATCTTGCGGTTGCAATCAGCATTGCATCAAGTTTTCGTGATGCACCGACAAAGCCTACGGATGTTATGATTGGAG
Source organism: Fictibacillus nanhaiensis (assembly GCF_023715445.1). Classification (GTDB taxonomy): domain Bacteria; phylum Bacillota; class Bacilli; order Bacillales; family Fictibacillaceae; genus Fictibacillus; species Fictibacillus nanhaiensis_D. The sequence continues at coordinate 18,102 of NZ_JAMBOD010000019.1, read as the reverse complement.
AAATCGGTTTGACGGGAGAAGTGCGAAGAGTTTCCCGCATTGAACAACGTATTCATGAAGCAGCAAAGCTAGGATTTACGCGTGCTATTATACCTGATAAAAACATCGGCGGCTGGACTGTCCCTAAAGGAATCGAGGTCGTGGGTGTATCAACGGTTTATGAGGCATTACAAGCAGCGTTAGGAGGGTAAAGCATATTATGGATCATGCGATTAAAGAAGCGATCATCAGTCAGATGCTACAGCTTGTTGCCCCCGGAACACCGCTTCGGGAAGGCATAGATAACGTTTTACGGGCAAATACAGGCGGTCTGATTGTTGTTGGCTATAATGATAAAGTAAAAGAGATCGTCGATGGCGGTTTTTCGATAAATTGCAAGTACTCACCCGCTTCTCTTTACGAGCTTGCAAAAATGGACGGAGCCATCATTCTTAATGAAGAAGCAGCTAAAATACTATATGCGAACACACAGCTGATTCCAGATACAGTCATTCCTTCCACTGAAACGGGGATTCGGCATAGAACGGCAGAGCGTGTTGCGCGCCAGACAGGCAATCTTGTTATCTCCATATCACAGCGCCGGAATGTCATTACACTTTATCAAGGAATGATTCGTTATTCCCTAAAAGAAATCGGAGTCATATTAACAAAAGCGAATCAAGCGATTCAGACACTTGAAAAATATAAAGTGGTATTTGATCAAAGTGTAACCAATCTGGGTGCACTTGAATTTGAAGAACTTGTGACTTTCCAGGAAGTTACACAAGTTATTCATAGAATTGAAATGGTTTTACGCATAAAAAATGAGATAATTAAATATGTTAATGAACTCGGTGTTGAAGGCAGACTGATCAGAATTCAGATGGAAGAGCTTGTTTCTAATATTGAAGAAGAAGCTTTATTATTAATTAAAGATTATATGAAAGACAGTGAAAGTGATCCTTATGCGATTCTTCGTCAGTTAAATAAGCTATCAAGCGAAGAATTATTTGATGAATCCGTCATTATGAAACTTTTAGGCTTTTCAGCCGGTATGAATATTCAAGATGAAACCATTCATCCGCGCGGATATCGAATTCTAGCTAAAATACCAAGACTTCCAGCTGTTATTATTGAAAACTTAACAGATGCATTTGAAAACCTCCCGCAAATTTTGCGTGCTTCGATTGATGAATTGGACGAGGTTGAAGGAATTGGCGAGATTCGTGCCCGAAAAGTAAAAGAGGGGTTAAAGCGAATTCAGGAACAGCTTTTTGTAGACCGTCATATTTAGTTTTATAATTTTGTAATTTTCACGTTTCAAAATCAACATTTTGTTAATAATGATTAGGGGAGGTGAATCAGGCATGCTAAAAAGAATTGTTCAATTGTTTTTTATAGTCATTGGGGGCATGCTAGGCTATCTGTATATTCCAGATCTCATTCGTGTTCTTAATATTGGTGATCTGCCGAATCAAGTAACATCCCCATATGCCGGGGCAGTAATTGGTGCACTTATACTATTTTTATCTACATTTTGGCTGTCAGATTACGTAGTAGGATTAATCCGCTGGGCGGAGGAAACGGTAGTTAAAGCCCCGGCAACGGATCTGTTATCTGGAACGATGGGACTTATTATTGGACTAATTGTCGCATTTTTAATTCAGTCGCCCCTTAACAGTATGGATATAGTTGTTGTAAGTTCAATTCTGCCGATCGCAATTACGTTTTTACTTGGATACCTTGGCTTCCAGGTAGGGTTTAAAAAGAGAGATGAATTGATTCAGCTCTTCTCGCTAAACCGTCAGGGAAAAGAAAAGAAGAAAGAAGCAGAACCTGAAAAGCCAGGCGGAAAGTATAAGATTTTGGATACGAGTGTCATTATTGATGGCCGTGTGGCAGATATCTGTCAAACTGGTTTTCTCGAAGGTCCGCTTATTATTCCTCGTTTTGTTCTGGAAGAATTGCAATATATTGCTGATTCTTCAGATGTATTAAAACGCAATAGAGGACGCCGCGGACTAGATATCTTAAACCGTATTCAAAAAGAGCTTTCCATGAAGGTTGAAATCTATGAAGGTGATTTTGAAGAAGTGACTGAAGTTGACAGCAAACTCGTAAAGCTTGCACAGCTTTTAACAGGTGTAGTGGTTACGAACGATTTTAATCTAAATAAAGTATGCGAGTTGCAGAATGTTGCAGTTCTTAATATCAATGACCTTGCTAATGCTGTAAAACCGGTCGTGCTTCCTGGTGAAGAGCTGGTTGTTCAAGTGATAAAAGACGGAAAAGAACAAAATCAAGGTGTCGGCTACTTGGATGACGGTACGATGATTGTTGTAGAAGATGGACGAGACTATATCGGCAAAACGATTGATGTAGTGGTTACTTCTGTTCTTCAAACGTCAGCAGGCCGAATGATATTTGCGAAAAAGAAACTGTTAGAAAAAGCATTGTAATGAACGGTGGGGAAAGCACGTGAATTATTGGACAGTAATTCCTGCAGCCGGGCAAGGAAAACGGATGAATGCCGGCATTTCGAAGCAATGGATCGAGCTTTTAGGAGAACCGGTCCTCAAGCTTACATTGGATGTTTTTGAGAACGATCCAGCTTGTTCAGGAATCATCCTTGTCGGCAGCGAGCGGGAATTAAAACAGATGCAAGATTTTGTACAAACATTCCAATATACAAAAGTGCGCCAAATCGTTCCGGGCGGAAGTGAACGGCAGCAAAGTGTATATGAGGGTTTAAAAAAAGTTCCGGAAGACGCAGAGCTTGTCCTCATACATGATGCTGCACGTCCTTTCATCACGCATCACCATATTAATCAACTTGTGGAAAATGCCGCTGAAACAGGTTCTGCTGTTTTAGCTGTACCGGTAAAGGATACCGTGAAGCGGGTTATTCAAAATCAGGTGGAAGAAACGATCGACCGTTCCAGCTTGTGGGCTGTTCAAACCCCGCAAGCTTTTCGTCTTTCTATCGTAAAAGAGGCGCATGAAAAAGCTGCCTCCGAACATTATCTTGGAACGGATGATGCCAGCCTTGTGGAACGAATTGGACATATAGTAGCTATTGTAATGGGAGACTATCATAATATAAAATTAACTACGTCTGATGACTTGTTATTTGGACAAGCCATTTTGTTAGATAGACAGGGGGAAAAAGCATGATGCGCATCGGCCAGGGTTTTGATGTTCATGCATTTTGTGAAGGACGGCCATTGATTATTGGCGGAGTTACAATTCCCTATGAAAAGGGACTTTTAGGGCATTCAGATGCAGATGTTCTTTTGCATGCCATTACGGATGCACTGCTTGGAGCAGCAGGTGAAGGGGATATCGGAAAACACTTCCCGGATACAGATCCTGCATATAAAGACGCTGATTCAAAACGTTTATTGTTGGATTCTTGGAAGCTGGTCAAGAAAAAAGGATACCGTTTAGGGAATATAGATTGCACGATTATCGCTCAAAAGCCTAAAATGCTTCCTTACATCGAGGAGATGCGGACCGTCATCGCTGGTATTTTTGAGGTTGCTGCTGATCAAATCAATGTGAAGGCAACGACAACAGAAAAATTAGGTTTTCCAGGACGAGAAGAAGGCATTGCAGCCCAGGCGGTTGTTTTGATTGAGAAGAAGGATTCTTAAAACTAATTTCTAGAGGTGAAACAAAAATGGCAAACGAGGTTCGAGTACGCTATGCACCGAGTCCAACTGGACATTTACATATAGGTAATGCACGTGCGGCTCTTTTTAACTATTTATATGCGCGCCACATGGGCGGGCAATTTATTATCAGAATAGAAGACACTGACCAAAAGCGAAACATTCAGGGCGGAGAAGAAAGCCAGCTGAACCATCTTAAATGGCTTGGCATGGATTGGGATGAAAGTGTTGATGTAGGCGGAGATTATGGTCCATACCGTCAAATGGAGCGTTTGGACCTTTATCAAAAATACACAGATGAGCTTCTCTCAAAGGGCCTTGCCTATAAATGCTACTGTACGGAAGAAGAACTGGAAGCTTCCCGCGAAGAGCAGATGGCAAAAGGCGAAACTCCGGTTTACAACGGACGCTGCCGAAATTTATCAGAAGAAGAGCGTTCAGCATTGGAAGCAGAGGGACGCAAGCCTAGTATACGTTTCTTGGTGCCGCAAGACCGCACGATTACGTTTAACGACATGGTTAAAGGTGAGGTTTCTTTTGAATCAAGCGGATTCGGCGACTTTGTTATCGTAAAAAAGGACGGTATCCCAACATATAACTACGCGGTTGTTATTGATGATCATGAAATGGCGATCTCTCATGTTTTAAGAGGAGACGACCATATTTCAAATACACCGAAGCAGCTTTTGATTTATGATGCACTAGGATTTGAACATCCAAAGTTTGGGCACACAACATTAATCGTAAACGAAAGCCGCAAGAAATTAAGTAAACGTGACGAGTCAATCGTTCAATTTATTGAGCAGTATAAAGATTTAGGATACCTTCCGGAAGCGCTGTTTAACTTCATCGCTTTATTAGGCTGGTCACCGGGCGGAGAAGAGGAAATCTTCAGCCGTGAAGAATTTATTGAAATCTTTGATCCGAACCGTTTATCAAAAGCTCCTGCTGTTTTTGATACACAAAAGCTGGAATGGCTAAATAACCAGTACATGAAGAAGCAGGATGTTGAGAGAATTGTAGAACTTTGCATGCCTCACCTTGTAAAAGCGGGAAGAGTATCTGAGAATCCTAGCACTGAGGAACAAGAGTGGGTAACGCGCCTTGTAGCTCTTCACCAGGAGAAAATGAGCTATGGTGCAGAAATCGTAGATCTTACTGAACTATTCTTTAAAGAGGAGATCGAGTACGAAGGAGAAGCGTTGGAAGTTCTTCAAGGTGAAGGTGTTCCATCTGTTATGGAAGCTTTCTTAAGCCAGGTAGAAAAAAGTGAATCATTTGAAGCGGAAGATATTAAAGCAATGATGAAAGCTGTACAAAAAGAAACCGGGCAAAAAGGAAAGAACTTATTTATGCCGATCCGTGTTGCAACAACAGGCCAGATGCATGGTCCGGATCTGCCGGCAGCGGTTTCTCTTTTAGGGAAAGAAGTTATCATTAAGCGGTTAAATGCTGTGATCGCGAAAATTAATAAGCAATAAAAGTACACATTTTGCAAAGATTATAATATAGTAAAAGAAACTTATAATTAAAGAGTAAAACGCAGATGAGGAAAGTAGGCTGGCGCCTTTTCATGATAGAGAGAACCATCACCGGCTGAAAGTGGTTTATGAGAATTGCCTGCTGAAGTGCCCCTCGGAGTCTTATGCTGAAAGTTGAGTAGGCATGGGCGGATACTCCCCGTTATGGAGCTTAAGGGAACAGGTAATAATGTTTTGATTGACCTGTTAAACAGAGTGGAACCGCGTCTAATTCAGCGTCTCTGTGTCATTTGGCACAGAGGCGTTTTTATTTTACCTTTTTTTTAAAGGATTACTACTAGAAGTGGTTGATTTCCGTTCCAGGTGCTCGCTTTCCTTGGGGCGTGCGGTGAGCCTCCTCGGCGCAAGGAAGGATCCTATCAATGGTGTAATTGTGCTCCTGCGTCTACAAGAAAAACAACAGCGAAGCAAGCTTCCTCGTCGCATGCCTTGCGAGAAGAATACTCAGGTAGTCGGCACGCTGATCCCGTAGGAGTCTCGCACCTTGCACTTCAATCAACTATCAAGGAAGTTTTACAAAAGCTATTTGAAGCCAACAGTTATTTATTAATTTTTTTGCAAGGAGGTTGGGGAGCGTGTTTTCAGCCATAAAGGAAGATATTAAGGTTGTATTTGAAAAAGATCCAGCCGCAAGAAGTTCGCTGGAAGTAATCTTAACGTATTCAGGATTGCATGCTGTATGGGCGCACAGACTGGCTCATAAATTGTTTAAGCGCAACTGGCTCTTTTTGGCCCGTTTGATTTCTCAAATCAGCCGATTTTTTACAGGAATTGAAATCCATCCTGGTGCTCAAATCGGAAGAAGATTTTTTATCGATCACGGAATGGGAGTAGTAATCGGAGAGACATGTATCATCGGCAATGATGTGACATTATACCAAGGGGTTACGCTCGGCGGAACCGGGAAAGAAAAAGGAAAAAGGCACCCGACATTAGAGGATCATGTATTGGTGGCTACAGGTGCGAAGGTCTTAGGGAATATTACGATCGGGAAAAACTCAAAAGTCGGTGCGGGATCTGTTGTTCTTCAGAACGTACCGCCTAACGCAACAGTTGTAGGAATACCAGGTAAAGTCGTGATTAAAGACGGCATTAAAGTTGGCTGTGAACTGGATCATCGCGATCTTCCGGATCCAGTCGCGGATAAATTCAGGGAATTGCAAGCTGAGATGAAGAAAATATATGAAGAATTGGAAAGACTGAAAAAAGGGAGTGAAGTCTAAATGAGTATCGTTATATATAACACAATGACTCGTCAAAAGGAGCCGTTTGTACCGTTAGAAGAAGGAAAGGTAAAAATGTATGTCTGCGGACCGACTGTTTACAATTACATTCACATCGGAAACGCGCGTCCAGCTATCGTTTTTGATACGGTAAGACGATATCTCGAATATAGAGGCTTTGATGTACAGTTTATCTCCAATTTTACGGATGTAGATGACAAACTTATAAAAGCTGCCAATGAAATGGGCAGCGATGTTCCGACGATTGCAGAAAAATTCATAAATGCTTACCACGAGGATACGTGCGCACTCGGTGTTCAAAAAGCAGATGCGCATCCGCGTGTAACAGAAACGATGCCTGAAATCATTGAATTCATAAAGAATCTGATTAAAAAAGGATTTGCCTATGAGGCTGCAGGCGATGTTTATTTTAAAACACGTTCGTTTAATGGATATGGAAAGCTGTCTCATCAGTCTATTGATGATCTAAAATCAGGAGCAAGAATTGAAGTTGGCGAGAAAAAGGAAGATCCGCTTGATTTTGCGTTATGGAAAGCGGCAAAAGAAGGAGAGATCTATTGGGAAAGTCCGTGGGGTAATGGACGTCCTGGCTGGCATATCGAGTGCTCGGCGATGGCTAAGAAATATCTTGGGGACTCGATCGATATTCATGGAGGGGGCCAGGACCTGGCATTTCCGCATCACGAGAACGAGATCGCACAATCTGAAGCACTAAATGAAGCTCCGATGGCTAAGTATTGGATGCATAATGGGTATATTAATATTAACAACGAAAAAATGTCCAAATCACTCGGGAACTTTGTACTCGTTCACGATCTGGTTAAACAGCGGGACCCACAGGTTATTCGGTTCTTTATGCTAGCTGTACATTACCGTAATCCGATCAACTTCAGCCAGGAGCTGTTAGAAGCGGCTGAATCAGGCTTGAACAGAATTCGTACAGCGTATGAGAACTTGAAGCATCGCTTGACTGTTACAGCTGATTTAGCTGAGGATACGGAAAAATGGGAGAACATTATCGAGGAAGTAAGAACAAAGTTTATCGCAGATATGGATGACGACTTTAATACAGCCAACGCGATCTCTATCCTGTTTGATTTCTCGAAGGAAGCAAATGTTTATTTGCAGGAAAAGAATACGTCTAAAGAAGTGATTATAAAATTTATCCAGCTATTTGATGAGCTGTCAGGAGTATTGGGTTTGACACTTCACAAAGAAGAAGAGCTTTTAGATGAACAGATTGAAGCTTTAATCGAAGAGAGAAACCAAGCGCGCAAAGAAAAGAACTTTGCCCGTGCTGATGAAATTCGTGATCTGTTAAAACAGCAAAACATCATTCTTGAAGATACCGCACAAGGTGTACGGTGGAAAAGGGATAAGTAAATGAGATTATCAGATGCTGACATTAAACAACTGAACGGAACCACGCTTGCTTATATGGGTGATGCAGTCATGGAGCAATTTGTACGCGAGCATCTTATTCGGAGCGGACAGGTAAAACCGAATAAGCTTCATGTATCTGCAACGAAATTTGTTTCTGCAAAAGCTCAGGCAGGCATGGTCATTCAATTGCTGGAAGAAAACTTTTTTACGGAAGAGGAAACAGCGGTCATCAAACGCGGCCGCAATGCAAACCAGGGCACGGTTCCGAAAAATACAGATGTTCAGACATACCGTCATGCTACGAGCTTTGAAGCGATTATTGGGTACTTGTATTTGTTAAACGAGCATGAACGCTTAAAAATAATTATGGAACACATTTTGCCAGACAAGCAGGATTGAGAGGGGGAAGGATAAGATGAGTGAAGAAAAAGAACAGGAACTGATTATAGGCAGAAATCCGGTAATGGAGGTACTGCGCTCCGGCCGGGATATTAATAAAATCTTTGTAGGTGAAGGTTCTCAAAAAGGACCTGTAAGTACGATTGTTTCAATGGCTAAGAAACAAAATGTGCTCGTTCAATATGTGCCAAAACAAAAACTGGATTCGCTTAGCGGCGGAGGTAACCACCAAGGAGTGATTGCTGGTGTAGCTGCTTACACATACTCTGATATCGATGATTTGTTTAACCTTGCTGAAGAGCGGGGCGAGGAGCCGTTCTTTATTTTATTGGACGAGCTTGAAGATCCGCATAATTTAGGTTCGATCATGCGTACGGCTGATGCAGTTGGAGCACATGGCATCATTATTCCAAAAAGACGTTCAGTAGGATTAACGGCAACTGTGGCAAAAGCTTCAACTGGAGCTATTGAGTACATTCCCGTTGTTCGTGTAACGAATCTCGTTCAGACGATGAAAGAATTAAAGGACCGCGGCATGTGGTTTGCTGGCGCCGATATGAAAGGGAAAGAAGATTACAGACAGGCAAAATGGGACATGCCTTTAGGCTTGGTGATCGGAAGCGAAGGAAAAGGGATGGGTAGACTTGTTTCTGAAACGTGCGATTTTCTTGTCCAGCTGCCGATGAAGGGGAAGGTAACATCTCTCAATGCATCCGTGGCAGCAAGTCTTTTAATGTACGAGGTTTACCGCAGCCGTCATCCGCTAGAATTTAAAAAATGAGAACACGCCATTATTTGATTGTTGACGGATACAACATCATTGGCGCATGGCCTGAACTAAGGGCCTTAAAAACAACAGATTTTGCTAAAGCAAGAGACCTGCTGATCGAGAACATGGCAGAATACCAGGGTTCGACCGGGTATCAAGTTATTGTAGTTTTTGATGCCCATCTGTCTCCTGGTACAGAGAAAAAAACAAAAAATCACCGGGTGGAAGTTATTTTTACCCGGGAAAATGAGACAGCGGATGAGCGGATTGAACGATTGGTAGGAGAACTGAAATCTCTTGATACCCGTATTTATGTGGCGACTTCGGATTCAACAGAACAGTGGCAGATATTTGGAAAGGGTGCGCTCAGAAAGTCTGCCCGTGAACTAAAAAACGAAATGGGTGAGGTTGAAAAACAGATACATGTTTCTGTAGGCGAGAGAAAAAGACAGAACTCCTCCTCTATCCACATTTCAGATGAAATTGCCGAAATATTCGAAAGATGGAGAAGAGGTCAAAAATAAGGAATGTTGACGCTTTTGTGAATTATGAAGTATAATATTTCTATATTTTGCCGGTAAAAACCTGGTCGGGGGGATTGTCGTGAACATAGATCTCAAGGAACTGTCAGTAAGCGATTACGAGCTAATGGAAGATGAAAGCCTTGTGGAACTGGTTCATGAGGGGGACAGCGCAGCATTAGAATATTTAATCAATAAATATAAAAATTTTGTTCGTGCTAAAGCAAGGTCATACTTTTTGATCGGTGCAGACCGAGAAGATATTATTCAGGAAGGCATGATCGGTCTTTATAAGGCAATACGGGATTTTAAAGAGGACAAGCTGTCATCCTTTAAAGCTTTTGCCGAACTCTGTATTACGAGGCAGATGATTACTGCAATAAAAACAGCAACAAGACAAAAGCATATTCCGTTAAATTCTTATGTGTCTTTGGACAAGCCCATCTATGATGAAGAGTCTGACCGTACACTTATGGATGTTATTTGCGGTACAAAAGTCACTGATCCAGAGGAGCTCATTATCAATCAGGAAGAGTTTGATGATATTGAAGTGAAAATGGGAGAAATTTTAAGTGACCTGGAGCGTAAAGTTCTTATGCTGTACCTTGACGGAAGATCGTATCAGGAAATCTCAGTAGATCTAGACAGACATGTGAAATCAATCGATAATGCACTCCAAAGAGTGAAGCGTAAATTAGAGCGGTATTTAGAACTTAGAGAAATAACTTCATAAAAGCAGGGGAAATCTCCTGCTTTTTTCTTTTGCTCTTTTTGGGATGCTTTTTTACGGTACGTGTTCTTATATTAATTACACGTTCGCTCAGAATCATTGAGGTTTCGCTCAAAAAAACAGAGTTACGCTCAAAATCCTCTCGCTGCGCTCAGACTGCCTATAGTTTCGCTCGAAATTTTCCTTTTTCGCTCAAAGCTTACGGAAAAAAGCATTTAGGTTTTCGCTTTTTCCCTTTATTGACAAGCTTATACCCCTATGTTAATGTTTTAAAAGTAACATTGTAACGTGGATGAGTGGGTTTGTCGCACGAAAGGTGTTTATTTAGCATGAGAAAAAAAGTATTTTTAGCCTGTAAACAATGCTCAAAACGGAATTATACAACGATGAAGAACCAGCAAAACAATCCTGAAAGAGTCGAGGTTAAGAAGTTTTGCAGCTACTGCAACGCTCATACCATTCACCAGGAAACGAAGTAAGCGAGCAAGCTTTTTATAAATGTTTGAATGAATTAAAGGCATGGGGGTTTATGAAGATGGCGGATGTTGCAGAAAAGACAAAAAAATCACCAGCAAAGTTTCTTTCTGATGTTAATAAGGAAATGAAGCGAGTAAGCTGGCCTAAGCGAAAAGAATTATTTCGCTATACGGGTATTGTAATGTCAACTGTAGTAATTATGGCTTTGTTCTTCTGGGTTGTGGATCTAGGGATTTCACAAATCGTAGAGCTTATTTTAGGGTAGATTAGATACATCTTCTTTTGGATAGAATGCTAGAGTATTATCCATTTTAGGAGGGAAAGGACACGGGTCCCGTCGTATGGAAAAAAATTGGTACGTAGTTCATACCTATTCAGGATATGAAAACAAGGTAAAAGCAAACTTGGAAAAACGTTTAGAATCTATGGGGATGACAGATAAAATTTTCCGTGTACTTGTACCTGTAGAAGAAGAGACCGAAACAAAGAACGGCAAGACAAAAACAAGCATGAAAAAAGTATTCCCTGGTTATGTACTTACGGAAATGATCATGACTGATGATTCATGGTACGTTGTGCGTAACACGCCTGGGGTAACTGGATTTGTCGGTTCTGCTGGTGCGGGTTCAAAACCAACGGCACTTTTGCCTGAGGAAGTAGAACATATTCTTAAAGGTATGGGTATGGAAGCTCCGCGCGTTGAAGTGGATTTCGAAATTAAGGAATCTGTAAAAGTGAAAGAAGGTCCTTTTGCTGACTTTGTTGGAACGATTGAAGAGATCGATGCAACAAAACGCAAGCTGAAGGTACACGTAAACATGTTCGGCCGTGAAACACCTGTTGAACTCGAGTTTAACCAAGTCAGCAAGTTAAGTTAACAGCAATAATGGAAAAAGACTTGTAATCACCTTGAAAAGGTGGTAGAATTTTTTATGTTTGATATTTCTAATCAACTGCTTCTTCTCTTTTAGGAGGGGAAGCGTATTTTTGAGTGGGAGGGTTTCGGCCCATAATACCACATCACGGACTTAAGGAGGTGTGTCGCGTGGCTAAAAAGGTTATTAAAATGGTGAAATTGCAAATCCCTGCTGGTAAAGCAAACCCGGCACCGCCAGTTGGACCTGCACTAGGACAAGCTGGGGTAAACATCATGGGATTCTGTAAAGAATTCAACGCTCGTACTGCTGATCAAGCTGGTTTAATCATTCCGGTTGAAATCACGGTTTTCGAAGACCGTTCATTTACATTCATCACTAAAACTCCTCCGGCTGCTGTTCTTTTAAAGAAAGCTGCGGGAATCGAGTCAGGTTCAGGTGAGCCAAACAAGAAGAAAGTTGCGACTGTAAAGCGTGATAAAGTTCGCGAAATCGCAGAATCAAAAATGCCTGACCTAAACGCTGCTAGCGTTGAAGCTGCAATGCGTATGGTTGAAGGTACAGCGCGCAGCATGGGAATTGTTATCGAAGACTAATTCCATGCCTGATGTTTAATTAGGTTGCGAGTAAATGGATAAGATCCTGCCGTTCAAACGGTTCGCAACCTTTATTCATGCAAAGCGTGTGAATTGTGCCCGAGAACTTCGGGTGCAATAAGTGGGAGGAATATCCGCTAAACCACATAAGGAGGACAAAACAATGGCAAACAAAGGTAAGAAGTACCAAGAAGCGGCTAAATTAGTAGACCGCACAAAAGCATATGAGCCTGCAGAGGCGATTGAGCTAGTTAAGAAGACTGCTCCTGCAAAGTTTGACGAGTCTGTAGAAGTTGCAGTTCGTTTAGGAGTAGACACAAAGAAAGCTGACCAGCAAGTTCGTGGAGCAGTAGTGCTTCCAAACGGTACTGGTAAAACTCAACGTGTATTAGTATTCGCTAAAGGCGAAAAAGCAAAGGAAGCAGAAGCTGCTGGAGCAGATCACGTTGGAGATTCTGATTATATCAACAAAATCCAACAAGGTTGGTTTGAGTTCGACGTAATCGTTGCGACTCCAGACATGATGGCTGAAGTTGGTAAACTAGGACGTGTTTTAGGACCTAAAGGCCTAATGCCAAACCCTAAAACAGGAACAGTTACATTTGATGTAGAAAAAGCGATTAACGAAATCAAAGCTGGTAAAGTAGAATACCGTGTTGATAAAACGGGTAACGTACACGTTCCAATCGGTAAAGTATCTTTCGAAGCTGAAAAGCTTGCAGAAAACCTTTCAACAATCATTGAAACATTGTTAAAAGTTAAGCCTGCAGCTGCAAAGGGAACTTACATGAAGAATGTAGCAATCTCTTCTACTATGGGACCAGGGATCAAAGTTAATCCATCTTCTTTCTCTGTAAAACGATAGTTGACAAACGGGTTCAGACCCGTTATATTATATACTGTTAAACACAAATGCATCAGATGAATGCCGTAGACAGCAGGAGCCATCAGGCTTAAAACTTTCCTGCCGAGGTGAAGCATCGATAAGCTCATTAGTATGTTACTTATGACTTTTAGATACTCACGCCTCCATGTCTCGACATGGAGGCTTTGTTTTTGAACAAAACCTGCGGTGATGCAATCATTTTACAGGAGGTGTAATAATGAGCAACATTTTAGAAACAAAAAAGCAAGTAGTATCTACGATCTCTGAAAAGCTTCAGAGCAGCCAATCAACAATTCTTGTTGATTACCGTGGACTTACTGTTGCTGAGGTTACTGAACTTCGTAAGTCATTGCGTGAAGCTGGAATCGAGTTTAAGGTATACAAGAACTCCATGGTTGTCCGCGCTGCTGAAGAGAATAACCTTAACGAATTAGCTGAATACTTAACTGGTCCTACAGCGATCGCATTCTCGAATGAAGATGTTGTAGCTCCTGCTAAGATCCTTAACGACTTCGCTAAGAAGCACGAAGCGCTTGAAATCAAAGCTGGTGTAATCGAAGGACGTATCGCGTCTCTAGAAGAAGTGAAAGCTCTTGCTGAACTTCCTTCAAGAGAAGGTCTTCTTTCAATGGTACTCAGCGTGCTACAAGCACCTATCCGCAACTTTGCGTTGGCTACTAAGGCAGTTGCTGAACAAAAAGAAGAACAAGGCGCATAAGCTGATTCTTCATCCAATAACTTACATTCCATAAGGAGGAAATTAAAATGTCTAAAGAACAAATCATCGAAAGCCTAAAAACAATGACTGTTTTAGAGCTTAACGATCTAGTTAAAGCAATTGAAGAAGAGTTTGGTGTAACTGCTGCTGCTCCTGTAGCTGTAGCTGGTGGAGCTGCTGGTGGAGAAGCTGCTGCTGAAAAAACTGAATTCGACGTAATTCTTGCAAGCGGTGGAGCTTCAAAAATTAAAGTTATCAAAGTTGTTCGCGAACTTACAGGTCTTGGACTTAAAGAAGCGAAAGAACTTGTTGACGGTGCTCCAAAGCCAGTTAAAGAAGGCGTATCTAAAGATGAAGCTGAAGAAATCAAAGCTAAGCTTGAAGAAGTTGGAGCTTCTGTTGAAGTTAAGTAATTCAAAAAGAAAAGGTTCGCCCGATGGCGAACCTTTTTGCTTGTTTTCCTGTCTGAAAGTACAAAATAAGTGCTAATCGGGAATACTGTCTTTATCAGATGGTAAGGAGAGTTGTTTGAAAATGAAAAACCACTATTATTCTGAAACACCAGGGACTGAAAGCAAAAGAGAAACATGGGAATTTGAACTGAAAGGTGAAAAGTTTCGTTTCACTACTGATTCTGGAGTCTTTTCAAAAAAAGAAGTAGATTTCGGCAGCCGTGTATTAATAGATTCCTTTATTGCTCCTGAAGTACCTGGTGATTATATAGATGTAGGCTGCGGATACGGTCCGATCGGACTTTCTCTTGCAAAAGCAGAACCCGGCCGAACTGTACAAATGATAGATATTAATGAACGTGCAGTAGAACTTGCGAAGTTAAATGCCCAGAAAAATAAAATAGACAACGTTAAAATTAAAAAGAGCTATTTGTTTTCTGAAGTAGAAGATAGAGATTTTGCAGCCGTTATTACAAACCCGCCTATTCGTGCAGGAAAGACGGTTGTTCATCAAATCTTTGAAGACGCTCATAAAAAACTCCGTATTGGAGGCGAATTGTGGGTAGTGATTCAAAAGAAGCAAGGTGCACCTTCTGCGATGGATAAAATAGAAGCGTTATTCGGGCAAGTTGAGACGGCCGCAAAGAAAAAAGGTTATTATATTTTGCGTGCAAGAAAAGTTTGACTTGATAAAACCCGTATGATAGTATTATAAAATGCCAATGGATTCGCATTTTCTTGCTTATTTTTCGTGGTAAGCGAAAAAACGTTGATAAATCAACGTTTTTTACTCATGTTTAGACGTATAGAATGTGAAAAAGTTGGACAAAATTATATAATCAGCTTTTGTCAAAATAGGAAAACTGCGGTTTTAAAATTATGAAACCCTTTTTCTTTTTGTTTTCTAATGTTCTTACTAGAATATTAGATAGAAATAAAAAACACGAAAAAAACGCTGGATTTGAGGGGTGAAGCAGTTGACAGGTCAACTAGTTCAGTTTGGACGCCACCGCCAACGAAGAAGTTATGCAAGAATTAGCGAAGTGCTTGAATTACCAAACTTAATTGAAATTCAAACCGCTTCCTATCAATGGTTTCTTGATGAGGGGTTACGTGAAATGTTCCGAGACATTTCGCCGATTGAAGATTTTACAGGGAACCTCGTTTTAGAGTTTATTGATTATAACTTAGGTGAGCCGAAGTATCCTGTAGATGAATCAAAAGAGCGCGATGTTACTTACGCTGCTCCGCTTCGTGTGAAAGTGCGTCTGATCAATAAAGAGACGGGCGAAGTAAAAGAGCAGGAAGTATTTATGGGAGATTTCCCGTTAATGACAGATACGGGAACCTTTGTGATCAACGGGGCAGAGCGTGTAATTGTATCACAGCTCGTTCGTTCACCAAGTGTTTACTATAGCGAGAAAATAGACAAAAACGGTAAAAAAGGTTTTACCGCTACTGTCATTCCAAACCGCGGTGCTTGGCTGGAGTTTGAAACCGATGCTAAGGACGTAGTTTATGTGCGTATTGACCGCACAAGAAAAATCCCGATTACCGTATTGCTTCGTGCTTTAGGGTTTGGGTCTGATCAAGAAATCATTGATTTGCTTGGAGAAGACGAGTATCTGCGTAACACGCTGGATAAGGATAATACAGAAGGAACTGAAAAAGCACTTCTCGAAATCTATGAGCGTCTTCGTCCGGGAGAGCCGCCAACAGTAGATAATGCCAAAAGTTTATTAGATTCTCGTTTCTTTGATCCGAAACGCTATGACTTGGCGAACGTTGGACGCTACAAAATCAATAAGAAGCTTCATATAAAGAATAGATTGTTCAACCAAAAGTTAGCTGAAACACTTGTTGATGCTGAAACTGGTGAAGTGATCGCTGAAGAGGGTACGGTGCTTGACCGCAGAACGCTGGATAAGATTATTCCTGCATTAGAAAGCGGTGTTGGCTTCAAAACTGTTACACCTGCAGGCGGAGTTGCTGAAGATCAGGACATCGCATTGCAATCTATTAAAATCTATGCGCCTGACGATCAAGAAGGCGAAAGAATCATTAATGTTATCGGAAACGGTCTTGTTGATAAGGAAATTAAAAACATAACTGTTTCAGACATTATTGCTTCAATTAACTATTTCTTTAACTTATTGCATCAAGTAGGTAATACAGATGATATTGACCATCTTGGAAACCGCCGTCTTCGTTCTGTTGGTGAGCTATTGCAAAACCAATTCAGAATCGGGCTTTCCAGAATGGAGCGTGTTGTTCGTGAACGTATGTCCATTCAGGATACGAACGCGATCACACCTCAAGCTTTAATCAATATTCGTCCTGTAATTGCTTCGATTAAAGAATTCTTTGGAAGCTCACAGCTTTCACAGTTCATGGATCAAACGAACCCGCTTGCTGAATTGACGCATAAACGCCGTCTATCTGCACTAGGGCCAGGTGGTCTTACACGTGAACGTGCAGGATTCGAAGTTCGTGACGTTCACTACTCTCACTACGGCCGTATGTGTCCGATTGAGACACCAGAAGGTCCGAACATCGGGTTGATCAACTCACTTTCTTCTTATGCGAAAGTAAACCAGTATGGTTTCATTGAAACGCCATACCGCCGTGTTGATCCTGATACTGGCCGTGTAACGAGCCGTATCGATTACCTGACTGCCGATGAAGAAGATCTATACGTTGTAGCACAGGCAAACTCATTGCTTGGTGAAGATGGGGAATTCCTTAACGAAGACGTAATTGCACGTTTCCGTGGTGACAACACTGTTGTTAAACGCGAACGCATCGACTACATGGATGTATCGCCAAAACAGGTTGTATCAGCTGCGACAGCTTGTATTCCGTTCTTGGAAAACGATGACTCCAACCGTGCCCTAATGGGAGCGAACATGCAGCGTCAGGCTGTACCATTGCTTGTTCCTGAATCACCGATCGTTGGTACAGGAATGGAGCACGTATCAGCAAAAGACTCCGGAGCTGCAGTTATATGTAAGCACGAAGGAATTGTTGAACGTGTTACAGCTAAACAAGTACAAGTACGCCGCATTAAAGAAGTAGATGGCAAGGAAGTTTCTGGCGACCTTGACACTTACAACATGCTTAAATTTATCCGTTCCAACCAAGGAACTTGTTATAACCAGCGTCCGATCGTGAGCACTGGTGACCGAGTAACTAAAGGGGAAATCCTAGCGGATGGTCCTTCGATGGAGAAAGGTGAACTTGCTTTAGGACGCAACGTGCTTGTTGCCTTCATGACATGGGAAGGTTACAACTACGAGGATGCGGTTATCATGAGCGAACGTCTTGTGAAAGACGATGTTTACACTTCTATTCATATTGAAGAGTATGAATCAGAAGCACGTGATACGAAGCTTGGACCGGAAGAGATCACTCGTGATATTCCGAACGTCGGAGAAGATGCATTGCGTAACCTGGATGAGCGCGGAATTATCCGTGTTGGTGCAGAAGTAAAAGACGGAGACATCTTAGTTGGTAAAGTAACACCTAAAGGGGTTACGGAATTAACTGCTGAAGAACGTCTATTGCATGCGATCTTCGGAGAAAAAGCTCGTGAAGTTCGTGATACTTCATTGCGTGTGCCTCATGGCGGCGATGGAATTATCCTGGATGTTAAAGTATTCAACCGTGAAGACGGCGATGAACTTCCTCCTGGTGTGAATCAGCTCGTTCGTGCATACATCGTGCAAAAACGTAAGATTCACGAAGGGGATAAAATGGCCGGACGACATGGTAACAAAGGTGTAATTTCAAAAATTATGCCTGAAGAAGATATGCCATATCTTCCTGATGGAACACCAGTTGACATCATGTTAAACCCATTAG
>NZ_JAMBOD010000018.1 GCF_023715445.1 Fictibacillus nanhaiensis | reverse complement strand
TGTGGACGGGATAAGTGCTGAAAGCATCTAAGCATGAAGCCCCCCTCAAGATGAGATTTCCCATCACGTTAAGTGAGTAAGACCCCTTAGAGATGATGAGGTTGATAGGTCTGGTGTGGAAGCGTGGTGACACGTGGAGCTGACAGATACTAATCGGTCGAGGGCTTATCCTTAAAAAAGCATGAAGTTTGGAAACGTCGTATCTAGTTTTGAGGGAACATAAACATTGATTTTTATGGATAAAATCAGTAAAAAAACCCTTGCAATCTGTATGGAAATATAATAAAATTTATCTTGTCCCAACAGGATAAACAGTTTTGAGACACAAGGTCCAGTGATGATGGCGAAGAGGTCACACCCGTTCCCATACCGAACACGGAAGTTAAGCTCTTCAGCGCCGATGGTAGTTGGGGGTCTCCCCCTGTAAGAGTAGGACGTCGCTGGGCTTCATCTCAAAATTCCTTAGATTATATTATTCCACAGTAGCTCAGTGGTAGAGCTATCGGCTGTTAACCGATCGGTCGCAGGTTCGAGTCCTGCCTGTGGAGCCATTACCTTTGCTTCCATAGCTCAGCAGGTAGAGTGCTTCCATGGTAAGGAAGAGGTCACCGGTTCGAGCCCGGTTGGAAGCTCCATATTAATTAAAAAATATGGCCCGTTGGTCAAGCGGTTAAGACACCGCCCTTTCACGGCGGTAACACGGGTTCGAATCCCGTACGGGTCACCAACTTTTCTTTTAACTGAACATAACTTTTGGAGGATTAGCTCAGCTGGGAGAGCACCTGCCTTACAAGCAGGGGGTCGGCGGTTCGATCCCGTCATCCTCCACCATTTATGCCGGTTTAGCTCAATTGGTAGAGCAACTGACTTGTAATCAGTAGGTTGGGGGTTCAAGTCCTCTAGCCGGCACCATGTCTACTTACTATATATCTTCTTAGCTGACATGCGACGAGGAATATACAGCTTGAATAAGCTAGTAGACGCAGGGCATCAAATTGATGCGACGAGGAACATACTTCTTTTGAATCATCATTTAGACGCAGGAGTATGTTTTAAAACGTCTCTTTTTTTATGTGGAGGGGTAGCGAAGTGGCTAAACGCGGCGGACTGTAAATCCGCTCCCTCCGGGTTCGGCGGTTCGAATCCGTCCCCCTCCACCATCTTTGTTTAACTTCTTAAAAGTTAGACCATAATTCAAATAATATGCGGGTGTAGTTTAATGGTAAAACAAGAGCCTTCCAAGCTCTGGTCGTGAGTTCGATTCTCATCACCCGCTCCATTCATTTCGGGGCTTTAGCTCAGCTGGGAGAGCGCCTGCCTTGCACGCAGGAGGTCAGCGGTTCGATCCCGCTAAGCTCCACCATATACATAACAATTAACAATCAGGCGGTCATGCCTGATTTTTTTTATTGTTTAGGAAATTATAAAATCACTAGACTTGTGGATAGTTGTTCGTTAAAATGTTCGTATCATTTTTTGGAGAACGGATATGAGTAAAAACAGATACAAAAACGGTGTCATTAAACAAATTTTGAAAGACCACTTTGATGGCTTTTGGAATCTTCATGACACAAGATTCCCAGAAGCGTATCGGAAAGATATTAAAGAAACGGTGTGGAAAGCTATTCGATGTGGTACACGTGATTTGGGTTATTCGCGATATGAATGTTTAGGCTGCGAAGGAAAACCAGATCCTGTCTTTGTCTGCTTTACATGCAAAAGTCGCTTCTGTCATAAATGCGGTAAAAAGTATACGGATGACTGGTCAGATAAACAACAGGAAATGATTTTTAATGTACCGCATCGGCATATGGTATTTACCGTACCCAAGGAGTTAAGAAACATATTTTTTCAGGATCGGAAAAAGCTGAATGAACTAGCCAAGAAAGTAGCTGAAGTCTTTCAGTTTTATTATCATCGAAAAAGTAAAAAAAGAGGGCTTCAAGTAGGCGTGATTACTGTATACATACATTCGGAAGGGATTTGAAATTTAATCCGCATATCCACGCCTTAGTAACAGAAGGAGCTATTGATAATAAAAATGAGTGGGTACCGAGTGACTTTATTCCGTATGATTTTTTACGAAAATCATGGCAGAAATTATTACTGGATATGGCCAAACAATGGTTTCCTGATCATCCAGCAGTTATTCAGCTCATCAATGAACTCTACCGGCGTTACCCGAAAGGGTTTTACGTCAATGCCGAACAAAAGATGAAAGATGCGAAAGGAGCTGCCAAATACATCGGAAGGTATTTGGCTAGACCAGCTGTCGCTGAATATCGTATTGAAGAATACGATAGAAATCTTGTTCGTTTTTGGTATGAAGACCATCAAACAGGGAAAAGGGTGGATAAAAAAGTATCTGTCTTTCGCTTTCTCTTTGATCTTCTTCAGCACATTTCCCCCAAGCATTTTCGAATGGTTGGTCGTTTTGGTTTGTACAGCCGAAGAGCTTACAAAAAAGCCAAGGCTGTATTAAGCCTGCGCTCGTTTATGAGAACGAAACAAATCCAATGGGTACTTGAGCGGAAACAAAGAAAGAAGAGTTATCGACAAAGAATGATTGAAGCGTTTGATGTGGATCCGTTTAAATGTCCTCATTGTCAACAGCGAATGGACTTGATTGAAATCTGGCATTCTCGATACGGATACTTGTATCATTACATGGAAGGTATGGAATGCATAAAAGGATGGAGGTCGAATAACAATGACAACCAAAAAAGAGCAGGATGAGTTGAATAAGGATTTTTTTAAATCGCTCGAAGAGGAAGATCCGTTTGGTTTAAATGAGGAAATAAAAACAATCACATTTACGTGCAAGGATTGTCATGAAGAAGATGATGTTCCTGATTTTGTCGTGGCTGAATTTGGGCTAGACAAAAAGAAAGGGGAAGAAGTGGAAGTCCAGTGTCCAAGTTGTGGAGGCACTATGATTCAAGCGAGAAAAAATCCCAAGTGAATAGCTTCACTTGGGACGTCATAAAGTCGCGTTAGTGATTTTGTTCTTTGTATTGAGAAAATCAGTGTTTTAAAAGGAAGATGGACTCATCCATCTTTCTTTTTCATGATTTGTTGGTTTTTAAACGAGTTTTGTCGAAAAGCCAATAACTATAACTTTATGGCCAATTACAGCCTATAATTTAAAATGACCGCCTTTAAACGGATTATTTATTCACTTGAACTGCTCGTTACAACACAAAAAAGAAGAGGGACTCAACCTCTTCCTCTTGTTTTTTCTCATAAATATGTATTTATCCGTCGAAAGCGCTTTCTTTTCGGTATATCTATGCAAAATTTTGTCCAGTTGAACCATGAAATCCCTTACAGATACAATGGTATTAGGAATTCGATAGTTTTTTGTTTTTCATAAGGGAGGAAGAAATTGATGGTGAACGATATTACAGTAATCGGAGTACCGATGGATTTAGGACAAATGCGACGCGGAGTAGATATGGGCCCGAGTGCCATTCGATATGCAGGAATTATTGAGCGTTTAGAGAATCTGAACTATCAGGTTGAGGATTTTGGTGATATAGAAATTGCTCGTCCAGAAAAGCAAAGTGTTGAAAGCGAAGGAAATCTTAAAAACTTAAATGGTGTATTAGAGGCGAGCGAAAAGCTTTCTGAATCAGTTTCTAATGTAATTGCCAGCAAGAAGTTCCCGCTGGTATTAGGAGGAGACCACAGCATAGCGATCGGTACATTAGCTGGTGTATCAAAACACTATAAGAATCTTGGTGTCATCTGGTATGATGCACACGGTGATTTAAACACAGCAGATACTTCTCCAAGCGGAAATATTCATGGCATGCCGTTAGCAGCAAGCATTGGTATCGGGCACGAGAAATTAACGAACATCAGCGGCTATACACCAAAAGTTAAACCTGAAAACATTGTTATCATTGGAGCACGTTCACTTGATGAAGGTGAGAGAGAACTTATAAAAGAAAAAGGAATTAAAGTTTATACAATGCATGAAGTAGACCGTCTTGGAATGACAAAAGTTATGGAAGAGACGATTGAATATTTGGCACATACTGACGGGGTTCACCTTAGCCTTGATCTAGATGGTCTAGATCCCCACGATGCACCAGGTGTAGGTACTCCGGTTCTTGGCGGAATCAGCTACAGAGAAAGTCACCTTGCGATGGAAATGCTTGCAGAATCTGAAATCATTACATCCGCGGAATTTGTGGAAGTGAATCCAATTCTTGATGAGAAGAACAAAACAGCTACGGTTGCTGTGGCATTAATGGGCTCTTTATTTGGCGAAAAACTATTATAGAATGATTTAAACAAAAACAGTTGCCTCTTTTACGGAAGCAACTGTTCTTTTTCATTTATGCGTTGATATTGATTTAGCAGCTGATCGATTTCTTGAGAAAGTTCAACAACTTCTTCTGCAATTAAAGGAAGGTGTTTTGAAAGCTCATTCATTTGCTGTCTGGAGTGTTCGATTTGTTCAATCAATAAATCTCTATGCATTTACAAACAACCCCTCTCTTTACTCGATTAAAGTATTTTATATGATTAATATTCCCAGGGTCTATTATTTTGAAACACCGTTATTAGAAAAATATACCTTTTTATTTCGTCAAATTCTGCGTCGTGATAAAATAAAAAAATAACATAAATTATTGAAACTTATGGAAACCTGAACCGTAAATAAAATTCGAGTGGTGATAATAGATGGACGCCTTAGTAGCGAATATGGTTGCCCAAGTTAAAAAAGGGGACCAGGAAGCGTTTGAAGGCATTGTGGACCTTTTTAAAGATAAAATATACCGGCATTGTTTCCGGATGGTCGGCAATGGACATGAAGCAGAAGATTTAGCACAAGAAACTTTTTTAAGAGCTTACCGTAATATAAGTAAATACAATAATGAATTTAAATTTTCAACTTGGATATACAGAATCGCTACAAACCTTTGTATCGACCGGTTAAGAAAGAAAAAACCTGATTATTATTTGGATGCAGAGGTGCCTGGCACTGATGGAGCTAACATGTATAGCCAGCTGTCTGCGGATGATCCGTTACCGGAACAGGTTGTAACAGAAAATGAGCGATGGAATGAACTTCAAGAAGAAATTATGAAACTTCCCGAAAAGTATCGGACAGCTATCGTACTAAAATATGTAGAAGACTTATCATTAGAAGAGATAAGCCAGATTATGGACATACCCGTTCCAACTGTTAAAACACGTATACATCGGGGTAGAGAAGCGCTGAAAAAAGTATTTCAAATGGTTGTAAAAACGAGGTGAAGAAAAATGCAATGTGAAGCTTCTGTATATGATGAATTGATGAATAAAGTACTCGATGGTGATGCGACAAAGGAAGAGAAACGTGCTTTTCATGCTCATCTGGAAGAATGCGAAACGTGTAAAGAAGAGTACGAGCTGCTTACACATACTTTAAAGGAATTACAGTTACAAACACATATAAAGGCTCCTGAAGGATTTACTCAAGCCATAATGGCTCAGCTGCCAAAAGAGAAACAACAAATAAAATGGAAGCGATGGATGCAGCGCCACCCTGCTCTTACAGCAGCGGCGATTTTTATGTTTTTCATGGCAGCCTCTGTTTTTACAAGCTACAATCAGCAGGATCTGGCTGTAGTAAAAGGCGAAGGAAATCTCCAAATAAAGAAAGCTGAAAGAGTAGTTGTTGTCCCAGAAGGTGAAACCATAAAAGGTGACCTTGTTGTTGAGAATGCAGATGTGCGGATTGAAGGCAGAGTTGAGGGAGACGTCACTGTAATAAAAGGAAATCAATATCTTGCATCAGCAGGTGAAGTAACGGGCCACAGTCAGGAAATCGGCCAAGTTGTCGAATGGGTATGGTACAAGTTGAAATCACTATTTAGTACAAAACAAGAAACGATGATTGATGATAAGAGCCGTTTACAGACGGCTTTTTTTGTTGGAAAGGAAAGTACACAAAAGAGTTAATTGGAGGGGTGCAGGGTATCCGAGTGGCGAAATTTGTCAGGGTGTGTCGTCTCGTGGTTATTTTTAAATGAACGTGGGATTATTTCAATTAACGTGAGAATAAAATTAACTAACGTGGGATTAATACGATTTACCGTGGGAATGCTTGCTGTAATACCTGTGGTGGTATTACTAAAAAGAGAGTTTCAATCACCGAAATTGCCGCTAACACGAGTAAAAGAAATGGATGAGCCAGCAGTTTCACAAATCTTGAGCCTCTCATGTTCAGTTTTCTTTATAATGAGGTATGCTATAATAAATAAGTTAAATCCATTATGAAACTTCAACTTGGACCACATACCCGAGTTGGGAGGGAAGTTATGTTACCAATTGCAGATTTTAATATCTTTAACTACATTACACAAATAATTGATATTTTATTGGTGACCTATGTCATCTATAAACTGATTATGATTATCCGGGGAACGAAAGCCGTTCAATTGTTAAAAGGGATAAGCGTAATCATTGTTGTATGGTTTCTAAGCAGCTCGTTCGATTTAAGGACGATGTCATGGCTGATGGATAAAGTCATTACATATGGATTGCTTGCCATCATTATCATCTTCCAGCCAGAGCTGAGAAGAGCGCTCGAACAGCTTGGCCGGGGCAGGTTTTTTTCAAGAACTGGAATCCCAGAAGAAGAAGAAACAGAAAAAGCGATTGCCGCTATTGTAAAGTCTACTAACTATATGTCCAAACGCCGTATTGGAGCCATTATCTCAATCGAAAGAGAAACAGGATTGAGTGAGTACGTTGAAACAGGGATTCCGATTCAGGCTCAGCTAACATCCGAGTTATTAACGAATATTTTCGTTCCGAATACACCGCTTCATGATGGAGCAGTCATCATAAAACAAAGCCAGGTTTTTGCAGCTGGCTGTTATTTGCCGCTTACAGAGAGCCCTTTTGTATCAAAAGAGCTTGGAACAAGACATAGAGCAGCATTAGGGATCAGTGAAGTAACAGATGCCGTAACCGTTGTAGTTTCTGAGGAAACAGGTACGATCTCTCTTACAAAGAACGGAGAAATTTATCGTAACCTGGACGAAGAGTCTTTAAGAAATTTGTTAAATGCAGAATTGATTATTGCTAACAAGTCCACTTCCTCAACTCGCTGGAATTGGAGGGGAAAGAAAAATGGACAAACTCCTTAATAGTTCATGGTTTGTTAAAATTATTGCTTTCCTCCTAGCATTAATGATGTATACCATCGTTACAATGGAAACCCAGGAAGAAGCAGCAAACCGTTCCATCTTTTCAAAAATGTACACGGAAAGTGAAACGATACAGGACGTCCAGATCACACCTTATTTTGATGAAGAGCAGTATGTTTTAACCGATTTACCGTCTTCGGTGGATCTAACATTAACAGGATCGAGCCGTCTGATTACAAAAGCGACAAAAGTAGATAAAGAGTTCGAAGTATATATTGATCTGACCAATATGGAGCCAGGCAACAAGCGGGTTAAAGTAAAGGTGCGCGGCTTGCCTGAAGGTGTTAAGGCGAAAGTGAAGCCTGAATACGTGGACGTTATCCTCCATAAGAAAGTTACAAAAGAGATGTCTGTTAATGTAGATTTAAAAAACACGAAAAAATTGCCAGAAGGGTACACAGTGGGAGATGTTGAATTCTCGCCGAAAACTGTAAGAGTAACAGGTCCAGAAGGCATGATCAACCAGATATCATTTATTACCGGGTTTGTGGATGTTGGAGAAGCGGACGAGCCTATACAAACAAAAGTACCGCTTAGAGCATACAACCAACAAGGAGACCTTATTGATGTTCAGGTTTCTCCTCAAACGGCAGATGTAACCGTTCCGATAAAAAAACCTAAGAAAACAGTGCCGATTTCCATTCGTACAAATGGTGAGCTGGAAGAAGGCCTATCTTTGGGATCCATTACAACTGACCCAAAAGAGATTACACTTACAGGTACAACAACTTCTTTAGATAAATACGATTCATTTAAAGAGATTTCTATAGATTTAAGCAAGATAAAAAAGGATACAACATTAACGGTAGATGTACCCGTACCGGACGGAATCGATGCTGTTTCCGTAAGCGAGGTAACCGTTTCAGTTGACGTTGAAGAAGAAGATGTTACAAGAACGTTTAAAGATGTTCCTTTAACTTTGCTGGGCACTAGTGATGAGAAGAAAGCTACCATACTGGACCCACAGGATGGTGCTGTTGACGTGACTGTAAAAGGAAAGAAAAGTATTCTGGATTCTCTCGAAAAATCAGATCTGCAAGGTGTTGTGGATGTGAGTCAGCTTGAGCAAGGGACACACGAAGTAAAAATTGATTGGAAAAATCCTGCTGATATTGATCTGACAGATACAGTTCAAGAAGCCAGTGTGGAAATTCAAACAGAGACCAGCAGTCAATAGATGAAGGAGAGAGCAATAATGGGAAAATATTTTGGTACCGATGGAGTAAGAGGAGTAGCAAATACAGAACTAACGCCAGAACTTGCCTTTAAATTAGGGCGTTTTGGAGGATATATATTAACGAAAGATACAGACAAACCAAAGGTTCTAATCGGTCGTGATACACGGATCTCCGGTCAGATGTTAGAGGGTGCACTTATAGCAGGTCTTTTATCAATCGGTGCAGAGGTTATGCGTTTAGGCGTTATTTCTACGCCTGGAGTAGCCTTCTTGACAAAAGCGATTGGTGCACAGGCAGGGGTAATGATCTCTGCTTCACATAATCCGGTTGCTGATAACGGAATCAAATTCTTTGGAGCAGACGGCTTTAAGCTTTTAGACGAGCAGGAAGCTGAAATCGAAGCTTTATTAGATAGAGATACAGATGATCTGCCTCGTCCTGTAGGCGGCGACCTCGGTTCTGTCAGCGATTATTTCGAAGGCGGACAAAAGTACCTTCAATATTTAAAGCAAACGATTCCTGGAGACTTCTCAGGTCTTCATATCGCATTAGATTGTGCGCATGGTGCAACGTCTTCACACGGACCGCACTTGTTCGCTGATCTGGAAGCAGATATTTCAACAATGGGCACAAGTCCGAACGGATTAAACATCAATGATGGAGTAGGAAGTACTCATCCAGAAAAGCTTGCTGAACTTGTAAAAGAAAAAGGGTGCGACATGGGATTGGCTTTTGATGGAGACGGAGACCGTTTGATCGCAATCGATGAGAAAGGAAACATAGTTGATGGTGACCAAATCATGTATATCTGTGCTAAGCACCTTAAAGAACAAGGACGATTAAAGCAGGATACGGTTGTATCAACAGTTATGAGTAACCTTGGATTTTATAAAGCAGTTGAAGCAAATGGCATGAAATCAGCACAAACAGCTGTTGGTGACCGTTATGTAATGGAAGAGATGCGCAAGAATGATTTTAACCTTGGCGGAGAGCAGTCTGGGCATATTATTTTCTTAGATTATACAACGACTGGTGATGGACTACTTTCAGGAATTCAGCTTGCATCTATCTTAAAAGCAACCGGCAAACCGTTGTCAGAGCTTGCAGATGAAATGAAGAAGTTTCCTCAGCTTTTAATCAACGTAAAAGTAGCGGATAAGTCAAAATTAAATGGAAATGAAGCGATCAAAGCAGCTATTGATAAAGTAGAAACAGAACTGGAAGGGAACGGCCGAGTGCTGGTTCGTCCTTCTGGAACTGAACCGCTTGTTCGTGTCATGGTTGAAGCTCCTACAGAAGAGCTTTGCCAGAAGCATGCAGAGACAATAGTAGAAGTTGTTAAACAAGAATTAGTTTAAAAAGAAAGACCTTTTTCCGCCATAAAATAAAAAAGGGCACGAAACATATGCATATGCGGCTCACACAAAGGGCTGCTTATGCATATTTTTTTATTATGGAACATTAGGTTTCAAGTTTTAATTCATTCGGGAAATAATAATAATTGACGGTTTTGAAAAACCCGTGTATGATTATTTTTGTTTACTTTAATAAAAAGGAAGGAGTTTTCAGTTAATCATTCATTTAAAAAGCGCCTGAACTGCTGAACAGAAATAAGCAGTTGACGAGGAAGAGGTTTATCGATAGTTTCGGCGGGTACCTCTCGGAACATTCACTTCCGTAAGCTTTTGTTCAAACCAGGCAAGGTGACTTCCTGTACAAAGACGAAAGCAAGTGAAACCAAAATAAAAATAGAAAACATAGGTGGGGTTGTGAGCCCCGCTCACGGCCCCTCTTATGTAAGCCGTCAGCAGAGTGTGATGGCTTAAGGAGGACGTTTATTTATGTGTGGAATCGTAGGTTATATTGGAAATAATGATGCAAAAGAAATCTTATTGCGTGGTCTTGAAAAATTAGAGTACCGCGGATATGACTCAGCAGGAATCGCTGTATTAAACGAAGATGGAGTTCACGTGTTCAAAGAAAAAGGACGCATTGCCAACTTGCGTGAAAGTGTTGATCTTGGTGTAGAAGCATCAGTTGGGATCGGTCACACACGCTGGGCAACACACGGAGTTCCAAGCAAAGTTAATTCCCACCCACACCAAAGTTCAACAGAACGCTTTACACTTGTACACAATGGTGTAATCGAGAACTATGAACAGGTGAAGAAACAATACATTTCAGGTGTTGAGTTTTTATCTGAAACAGATACAGAAGTAATCGTTCAATTAGTAGAACACTTTGTTAAGGAAGGAATGGAAGTGGAAGAAGCATTCCGCCGTACATTGTCTGAACTTAAAGGTTCTTATGCGATCGGTTTAATCGACAACGAAAACCCTGAAACCATCTATGTTGGTAAAAACAAAAGTCCGTTATTGGTAGGTAAAGGTGAAGGCTTCAACGTTATTGCTAGTGATGCAATGGCTATGCTATCTCAAACTGACCAATACGTTGAATTAATGGATAAAGAAATCGTAATCGTGACTCGTGACAGCTATACGATCAAGACTCTTGATGGAGAAGTTGTTGAACGTGCACCTTACACAGCTGAACTTGATGCAAGCGACATTGAAAAAGGCACGTACCCTCATTTCATGTTAAAAGAAATTGATGAGCAGCCTTTCGTAATGCGTAACATCATTAATCAATATCAAAACGAAAATGGCGACCTTAAGCTTGATGATGATATCCGTGCTGCAATGAAAGAAGCAGACCGTGTGTATATCATCGCATGCGGAACGAGCTACCATGCTGGTCTTGTTGGTAAGCAATTGATCGAAAACATCGCGAACATTCCAGTTGAATCACACATCGCGAGTGAATTTGTTTACAACATGCCGCTTTTATCTGAAAAGCCATTGTTCATCTTTATCTC
The DNA here is from genome assembly GCF_023715445.1 of Fictibacillus nanhaiensis. Classification (GTDB taxonomy): domain Bacteria; phylum Bacillota; class Bacilli; order Bacillales; family Fictibacillaceae; genus Fictibacillus; species Fictibacillus nanhaiensis_D. The sequence goes on along the minus strand of NZ_JAMBOD010000018.1, from coordinate 16,423 downwards.
ACAATCCGGTGAGACTGCAGACAGCCGTGCCGTGCTTGTTGAGATCAAGAAGCTAGGCCACAAAGCATTAACCATTACGAATGTACCTGGATCAACACTTTCTCGTGAGGCAGACTACACGCTTAACTTATATGCAGGTCCTGAGATCGCTGTTGCATCTACAAAAGCATATACTGCACAAATCGCTGTTCTTGCTATCTTAGCCGTTGATTCTGCTCGTGCTAAAGGCATTGAGCTTGATTTCAACCCGCTTCAAGAGCTTGCGATTGTAGCAAACGCTATGGAAGTATTGTGTGACCAAAAAGAAGAGATGGAGCACATTGCTCGCGAGTTCTTAACAGTAACTCGAAACGCTTTCTTCATCGGCCGTGCTGCTGACTTCTATGTATGTTTAGAAGCTGCACTTAAGCTTAAAGAAATCTCTTACATCCAGGCAGAAGGATTTGCTGGTGGAGAGCTTAAGCACGGTACGATTGCGTTAATCGAAGAAGGTACACCAGTTATTGCTCTTGCAACACAAGAGCACGTTAACTTAAGCATCCGCGGTAACGTGAAAGAAGTAGCGGCACGCGGTGCATACACATGCGTAATCTCTATGGATGGACTGCAAGAAGAAGACGATCGCATCGTACTTCCAAAGATCCACCCGTACTTGACTCCGCTTGTATCTGTACTTCCAATGCAGCTGATCTCTTACTACGCAGCGCTGCACCGCGACTGTGACGTAGATAAGCCGCGTAACCTTGCGAAGTCAGTAACAGTAGAATAGAAATCAGAAAAAACCTGTAGCGATTGAATAAATAAAATAAAGTTGTTGTTGCCATACAACTCGAACGTGAACTGAACAACTTCAGTGTGAACTATACAACTTGAGCGTGCACTATACAACTCAGGTGTGAACTAAATGTAGTAAACCCCACTCATTAGAAGAGTGGGGTTTTATTGTGGTTAAAAAATGTTGCTTCTTATTCCACAAACGGGCCATATTGTTGAGGAACACTCCACTCCTGGAAAACAAATGGATATTTGTAGCGAATGCGTGAAGAAATCACTTTTCTCTCCATTGGTATATTAGTTTCAAAACGGAATAGGAAAAGAAATTGGGGGGAAAATAGGATAAACTTTCCTTTGAAGAAAAGAGGAATCTTAAATGAAAGCCGACCGATCTCTAGACAATAACGAGAAGTCACTGCAAGGAATGTTATTCCATAGCTCAGACTTCAAATCGAGTGATTTCGTGGCCGGTGATCGACGCTATCGGCTATTTTATTTGGACACAATGATCGAGCTTGATATGGTACAAGAGCATATTATTCGCCCTTTGCTTATTAGTAAGGACGTCAGCGTACGGGAAGCTGTGTCCATTCTGGAATACGATGAGACGGATCTTCTTTCGGTTGCGGCTAAAGCCCTAGTTGAAGGAAAGACGGTGCTTCAAATCAAAGGGGAAGCGAATCTCTATCTGCTTGGAACCGAGCTTAAAAAAGAACGCTCGGTAAACATCCCAGTCAACGAACGTGTGTTGCGCGGTTCCAACGAAGCACTAGTTGAAAACCTGAATACGAATCTCAATTTGATGCGTAAGCTGACCAAAACGCCAGATCTTGTGGTAAAGTTCTATATGCTTGGCCGCAGGTCAAATACAAAAATCGCCGTACTTTACCTGCGTTCTCTTGCTAACGAAGAAGTCTTAAAGGAGTTTGATTACAGGATTACGAACATCGACATCGATTACGTAGAAGCGCCCGGTTTTCTCCAGGAGTTAATCGAAGATAAAAAATTCTCGCTATTTCCAAAAATACTCGTAACAGAAAGACCTGACCGGGTGAGATCTTACCTGATGGATGGGAAAATCGCGATTTTGACCGATGGTTCACCAGATTCCCTGATCGTTCCGGTTTCATTCTGGGCGTTCTTCCAAAGCCCAGACGATTACCAAGTCGGCTGGCTGTTCGGCAGCGCCTTAAGGTTTCTTCGGATCGTTTGCTTTCTTATCGCGATAAGCTTGCCAGGCGCATACGTGGCCCTTGTCACCTTCGATCCGCGTCTTGTCCCATTCGAAATCGCCCTGACGCTGCAAAGCTCTATGCAATACATTGCAATGCCACCTGTACTCGAAGCGATAACGATGCTGGTCATATTAGAAATCTTGAGAGAGGCAACTGTCCGTCTCGCAAGCCCCATCGGCCAGACGATCGGTGTCGTCGGCGGTATCGTTATCGGTACTGTCGTCGTTGAGTCCAATCTAATCTCAAATATGATGGTCATCGTAGTCGCGCTTACCGGTATTGCTTCTTTTATTATTCCTTCTTATGAAATGAGTAGTGCTGCCCGATTATTGACGATTCCGTTTATCATCATGGCATCTATCTTCGGGCTTATCGGGATGTTGCTTTCATTTCTTTTGGTGCTGTCGCATTTAGCCCGGAAGAACACGATGGGCATTCCGTATTTTTACTCGATGATAAGCCGCGATACGGTCAAGGATACGCTATTCAGAGGACCAATCAGAAACTTGAAAAAACGCCCGAAGGAAAGCATGGCCCAAGACGAGACTAGAATAAGAGGTTCAAGGGGGTCAGCTGAATGATACACCTGGAAAAAATTTCGCTTAATCAGCTTTTTTGCCTCGTTATTCTGACTCAAGTCGGCGTTCACGTTTTAACGATCCCATTCGAAGAATCTCGCCACTCTGGCTATGACTCGTGGATGTCCGTATTTATAGGGGGAGTGATTGTTCAAGCGGTCATCATCATTATCTATCAACTCGGAAAGAAATATCCTGATCGTCCTTTGCCTCATTACATATCTGCGATTGCTGGAAAGCCGTTAGGATCCGTCCTTAACTTCCTGTTTGCCGTGTATTTCGCTGAATCTAGTCTGATGGTCGCTGTCTCTTATTCCGATGTCATCAACCGATGGGTCTTATTCGAAACTCCCTGGTTCGTGTTAATTGGAGTATCGCTCATTATCGGAGTATATATTGCTTCATCTACCCTCCGGTCTATGGCTACAATCACACAGACGATTATGGTCTTGTTTCTAATTTGCTTTATCATCATATTTATTAGTGGAATGGGAAAAGGTGACTGGCGTCATTTTCTGCCGGTCGGCACTCACGGTTTGGGATCGATTTTAAAGGATACCCTCCCTGCCTTTTGGGCGTACGCAGGATATGAGCTTCTCCTGTACGTTTTTCCATTTGTAAAACACCGTAAGAAGAAGGATATCTTGATTACAATGTCGCTCGCCAATGGATTTACGACCTTTTTTTACTTGTTGATTTCGTTCATTGTGACGTACAACTATAGCGAAAGCCAATTGAATTCAATTCCCGAGCCGATGGTGTTCCTACTTCGTAAATTCAATTGGCCAGTCGTACAAAGCCTCGATATTCTATTTATGACCATTTGGCTGTCAGTGACAACGGTAACGGTTTATGTTTATTTGTTTTTATCCGCTCGTTATCTGGCGTTGGTTGGAGGTGAAGAAAGAAAAAACCATACTCTTTTGGTATGGATTATAGGGATCGTTTGCTTCTCGGTCGGAGTTTGGGTCTCAGACCGGCAATGGATGTACCAATTTGCCAACTATCATAATAAAGCTACTGTGATTTTCACTGGCATTTTGCCGATAATTCTTTTTCTGGTTTCTATGGCACGGGGAAAGGTGGCGGGACGATGAAAAAAGCAGGAATTGGAATTTTGTTGTTGCTGCTCTTGACAGGTTGTTGGGATCGCTTGCCGCTACGCGATCTTAAATTGGTTGACATCGCCGGTTTTGACCTGGACAAGGAGAGCGAGGACGTCGAGCTTCATTTTGTCGTTACGAAGCTTAAATCTGCTGGACAAGGAGAAGGGGAGCCTAATTCGGAGATAACGAAGCTCAAAGGACCTAGTTTGGTCCAAGCTATTGGACAAGGAGAATACATCGATCAAGCTCCTTTCTTAGGGGTTAACACGAGAATCTATTTGTTAAGCAAAAGGTTCGCTTCCCATGATCCAGTTGGAAAGCTTGCTTTTTTACTACACGCCCCCTATGCGTCGATCAACACCCCAGTAGTCATCCTCGATGGGAGCATGTCTAAGTTTTTGAAAACTGATTCAAGTCCAAAAAAAGAGTTTACGAAAAATTTGAACGAGTTTATTTTGTCTATAGAAAAGAATGGAATCATGACCAACGTTTCCATGATGGATTTTATTCTCTCTCAAAAAGAACCAATAGAAGATATAGCACTGCCCCTGTTGAAGCCATTTGATTCGGGAATGGAATTAACCGGTGCCCTATTATTCCGTCAAGGAAAGAATACGGGGGCAGAAATCGACATAGAACAAGTTCGAATGTTGATGATGATGTTAGGGAAGTACAACGGAAGACAAAAATATACCGGGAATTTGTCAAACGACACCGATTACGGGTTTTCCGTAAAAAGGGGGAATTCAAGGATTACTATCTCCCAAGTACCGAGCCAATTACCGAAAGTAAACATAGGAGTCCGATTAAAAATTAATGTATTCCAACTTGGAGAGGATTCCTATACACTTAAGCCTGATTACGTTAATAGAATGGAAAAAGAACTGAGCAAACATCTGGAAGAAAAGGCAGTAGAAACGATCAAGACTTTGCAAAAAGCGAATTGTGATGTTCTTGGCATTGGAAAACAATTAAAGGCATACCATCCAAACATATGGAAGTCTTTGAATTGGCGCAAAGACTATCCACGATTATCGATTGAACCGAATTTCGAGGTGCAAATCCTAAACTCGGATGCCGAATAGTTAATGGGCGCGAACTCAATTGGAGAACGCGTCCATTGCATTTTTATTTTTGATAATTAAGCCTGATTAATTTGCATATCGCTTGTTCAACAAACGGGTGCGTTTGCTGAATAACAATAATAGTAAAGAAAAAACGCAAAGGAAACTTTAAAAGTCCTTTGCGTTTTCATATTTATATATAATATTAACTTGGTTAAGAAGTGACCACCTACTTCAAGATCATAACTGATATTTTGGTTAATGTGATCGATGTGATGGTTGAGACAACCAATCATCTTGACGAAGAACTAGGCCAAAAGGAATTCAATAAAAGGATATTGAACATTAGTTCTTTGTAACATCACCCCGTATACAACTTTCTTTTTTGAAAGCTACAAAAACAGTTACCATAAATTACAATTAAAGAACATAACTTTTTTTACATCGTTCTAATTTTAGAACCTGCATAAAAGTAATTTTAATGTCAGTAGGATACAACTTTTTTTAGGCTTAACATGATACAGGTTTTTTTGTTTACAAACTTTTATCTATCGACTGTTTACTTAACTCATTACTAAGCTGACCAAACAATATCATCCGGTACATACGGAAATCGGCCCGGAGTGACCAAAACGGATGACCAAAAGTTGCGGGTTTATTTCCTTCAATAAAAAAGTGACTGAACCAGGCAATGCCATAAGCTACGATTGGAGCTAATAAGAGAAACCAAAGGCTTTTCCAAATCGCAAGTATAATAAAGATAAAGACAAATGAAGTACCAACAAAGTGCCACGCTCTCGTAGATGGTTTGCTATGCTGCGAAAGATAGAATGGCCAAAATTCTTCGTAATTCTTAAATTCCATGTAACACCTCCCTTTAGTGGTTTATATTCTCTTATTCCGTACGGATTCCTTTTTCATAAAGGGAAAATCGACTTTTTGAGGAAGACTATAAATAATGTGAAAAAAGGTTTGACTCTGTGGTGCACAACACGGTTTATGATGGATTTGCAGGTGGTGGAATAAACGATGTACAGAGTTAGTGAGTTTTCAAAAATGACAGGATTAAGCAAGGAAACATTAAGATATTATGCAGAGGTGGAATTGCTTGAACCAGCTTACATTGATCCAAAGAATAATTACCGGTATTACGATAATGGATCCTATTTAATCGCAATGATCCTGGTGAGTTTGCGAAAATTCAACTTTACGATTCAAGAGATGATCACCGTTATTGAAGATGAATCCTTCGAGAATCTGGAGAACATCCTTAATCAAAAAAAGAGGGACATTCAGAAAAAAATAGGGGAATTAAACAGCACGATAGATGAAATTGACCAGTTCTTAAAATGGGGAAATGAGGAGGATGAAAGATGTTAACATGGAATGAAGAGAAGGTAATCTCGGTAAATATTGAAAAAGTATGGGAACTCTTTTCTGATGAAAACCTGCAGCGCATCATGCCAAATGTTGTAGAACATACGCCTATTGAAAAGAAAGAAGGCATTGTGGGTTCCACGTATCGTCAATCTTACAAAGAGGGACGACGAGTGGAAACCTACATTGTAGAAACACTTGGTTATGAGAACACTGAATCAAAAAAACACTTGCGAATAGGCTTTACATTAGGAAAAGCCTTTGAAATTGAAACAGCTTTTACATTAATAAAAATAGATGAAACGAGTACACGATTAACTTACACCGGACATAATAAAGGTATAAACTTTTTAGGAAAAGTCATGCTTAAGATCGCTGGTGATAAAAATAATAATAAAGTGATACAAGACTTTATGGATAAAGTAGAAGAGGAAGCGATGAAAGAATCCACTTCTGTATAAAAATCCCTCGCCAAACTGCTTCTTTATTATCAATCAGGCATAACATAATGTTTCATTTTCCATCCTAAAAGGTAGTGTCTTAAAAGCCAGAAATTTAAGGAGTGGATGAAATGGATAAAGAGCAGTTGAAGCAGGAAATATTGAACGTATTGGAAAAACGGCAAACGGGAGTACTTGCGAGTGTAAAGCAAGATAAGCCACATTCCAGATATATGACGTTTTATCATGATGATTTAACCTTCTACACGCCAACCAGTATCGAGACTCATAAAGCAGAAGAAATTCAGGAAAATCCTAATGTGCATCTATTAGTCGGTTATGACGGAGAAGGTTATGGTGATCCTTATCTTGAAGTCGAAGGAACGGCAACCATCCAGGATGATAAGGGGTTGAAGGAGAAGTTTTGGTCGGAACAGATGTCTCATTATTTTGATGGACCAAATGACCCTAACTACATCCTGCTGAAAATCAGCCCAAATTTAATTCGATTAATGAACAGTGAAGAAAATTCACCCCTAACTTTAGAATTTTAAAGGAAACTTGACTGACGCCGTTTTATCTGTCAGCCTTAGTTGAACTTGTTTGACTTTAGTCGTTTAACAATTAGTTAACAAGCTATCATTTCTTAAAGTATAAACAAAAGCCTCTCTTTTTGAATAAAAGAGGGGCCTTTGTTCGTCTAAATAGAGGACATGTGTATATTTCCTATAAATGTAAAATTAATGGTAAAATAAATAGACAGAACATTCTAGAATTAAAGGGGGATTTATATGAAAAAGATATGGACGGTGATGGGGCTGCTAGCTCTTTTAATCGGGTGCTCTGAAAAAGAAATAGAGAAAGAGCCGAAGTTTACTGTGAAAGATGCAATTGAAAAGAATCATGTGGTTATACAGAATCTGTCTGAAAAAGAAAATGAAGTAATGACAGGCGCAACAAAAGCAGAACACCTAGTACCCCTGATTGCTTTTTTAGAAGACGTAGAAGCAAATAAAGAAAGTAAATTGCAAATAACTGTATTTTCTAAAAATGGAGAATCGACCACAAGCGAATTACACTTTATTAATAAAGATAAAACTACTTTTAAAAATAAAAATAAGACATATACGATGCCAACAGGCGAGATTGAATGTACAAGTATAATTGATACTCATAGAAATTTAATGGTAGATGGATGCAAAGTGGAACCTAGTACTCTTTTGGTAATTCCATTTGGTGTAAGAGAATACAATCTAGCAAAAGTAGAATACAAAAATCAAAAAAAGAATTAGGGGGGATGTTATGCCGTACATTTTAAAAGATAGTTTATTCTCTTTCATTCTATCTGTTATTGGAATTATTCTTTTAGGGTCTGTTCCGTTCATGTTCACGGGGATGTCGTTTAATACGGGCAGTTATGTGGATGGGATCGGAGAATTATTCAAGTCGATGATGAAGCCAGCTGAAATCATGTATTTTACAACGAGTGGAAAATATCCTCTCTTTCCAAGTATGTGGGATATATTTAGTTATTCTCTTACCATTTTATTTTCAGCGTTTTTTATGGCTCTGATACTGGCACTTATTTTCGCTATTCTCATTTTTATGCTTCCATCCCGACTTAAGGATAAGATCCGTGTCTTTTCCTTTATGTTTGAATCCATTCCTGATGTTCTTATCGCAATCAGTATGCAGTTTTTTATTATTTGGTTTTTCAAGGAGACGAATATCCTTTTATTTCAGATTGTGTCTTTATATGATCAAAAGACCTATTTTGTACCGATCTTTTGTTTAACGGTATTGCCCACACTTCTTATCTTAAGAATACTGCTCCTCAATATGGAAGAAGAATACGGAAAGCAATATATCGATACGGCTAAAAGCAAAGGGATGGGTTCATTCCGTATACTCTGGCGGCATGTATTGCCCAATACGCTGCTTAGTGTCTTCCATCAATCACGTAATATTCTTTGGTTTATGCTTTCAAATCTACTAATGGTTGAATTCTTGTTTAATATATATGGAGTTACAACACTGGTAAGAGAAATGGGTAACCCTGCTATTTTTACTATCTCAATGCTTATGTTATTTGTACCTATGTTTTTATTTTTCACAGCACTCAGAATTTTTACGTATAAGTGGGTAGGTGAAAAATGATAAAAGCGATATGGAAGGGACCATTTTTTTTAATAGGATTTCTATTTGTCTTTGCGTTGCTTAGTTTTAGCTTATATCACCATTTTGTGATGAATAATGAAATCTATGAAAACCAGATTATTTATGATGGAATCACACCGATTGATAAGGCGCCATTTGAACCTTCCAGTGAATATTGGTTTGGCAGTGACCGAATGGGTGCAGATCTGTTCTATCAAATTATCTCAGGTGCAAAATATACACTAGGAATTGCATTTGCTGCTAGTTTACTAAGAATATTTCTATCCTTTTTTGGAGGCGTCCTCTTATTAAGCGCGGGAAAAGTTCTTCCGGTTATTAAAGGATTAGGACAATCTTTCTATTATATACCGTCGGCTCTCTTAATCCTTTTTATAGTTGGACCTATTATCGCAATAGACCAAATCACCTTTTGGGAAAAAGCCTTTTTTCAGATCATGCTGATCGTTCTAATTGCCGTTCCTAATACGGCGATACTTATAAAAGAAGAAATTAATTTGATTCAGAGCAACGAATTTATTACGAGTGCCAAGTTAATGGGGGGAAGCAGGTTTCGTATTTTGTTTAAACACGTCATGCCACATTTATGGCCACGGCTCGTTCTTATGTATGTCCAGCAAGTCATTGCCGTGTTGCTGTTGCTTGCTCACCTTGGCATATTAGGAATTTTCTTTGGCGGAACAATCTATCGTGAATATGGAATAGAATTTACGATACCCGTTTCCGTTTCAAACGAATGGTCAGGGTTGTTAGGGGGCTATTATTATCAGTTAAGACTGGCCCCATGGCTCGTATTTTTTCCGGTGTTAAGTTTTGCGGCAGTCATCATGGCGTTTAACTTTATGGCTGAAGGAATTAAGCGAGCCGGTGATCAATTGCCAGGCAGGAAAAAAATGAAGAAGAGAGAAAAAGTTAAAGAGAAATCTGTTTCAAAAGATCAATCCTTTGTTTTTTTAACAGAGCGGAAAATAGGATAAAACAAAAAGGCAAGAGCTAAAACTCTCGCCTTTTGGCTGTTTTTATCTCAACGTCGCACCGATGATGATGAGAAGGATAAAAAGCACTACAATCAAAGCAAACACTCCGCCGCCACCGTATCCATAGCCGCCATAGCCGCCATAACCGCCATAGCCGCATGGGGAGCAACTGCCGTAACCATAACCGCCTGGGTAGCCCCAGTTACGTTGTTGTTGTCTCTTTCCAAACATGCTGTAGGTCCTCCTTCTTTCTTGTGCCTTGTGCTTTCATCTATAGTGTATGTCCCAGGAGAAGGAGTGACAGGGGCAAAACCCTAATTAAAATCAAAAAAGTTTTGATATTAAAGGAGGACAACCCATGAGTGAAGTGCTAACCCAGTATAAAAATTTTACGAATTGGCTTCAGCAGCTTAAACAAATACCAGAGGAATATTGGCTGGAACCTATTAAAGATGGAAAATGGTCAGTAGGTGAAATCATTGCCCATATTAAAGCATGGGATGTATTTGTTTGGGATGAGAGAGTTGCCTGTTTTGTAAGCGGATCTCAAATTCCGGCAAAAAATGTAAACGTACCAGAAATAAACAGCAATGCTGCAAATGAAGCAAGGTCAGGCATATCAAAAAACCAGCTTCTAGATGAAGTGATTGAATGCCGCCAGGTAGTTGCAAAACGGCTAGGAGAAGTCCCGAGTTCTGTTTGGCAGGAAAAGATTGAAATGGGCTCAAAAATGATTACGTTATGTGAATATATTAGTGGGCTGGTAGAGCATGATGAACATCATAGAGCCCAAATTGAAGAATTCCTTGCGATCAAAGGAATTGACGTTTTAAAACAGGAAGTGTAGAACGATAGGAAATAAAGTCGAATTTCCCCGGAAATTATTTTAGGAAATAATCGAAAGTATAAAAAGAGCTTTTATTAAGACAGAAGCCCTTTTTTTCGTTACCATATAAGTAAAACGAAACAAAGAGGGCACATGGATACAATTACACATACTTTATTTGGATTAACCCTTTATGGTGCGGCAAATAAATCAAATATGAACAAGGCACATAAAAGAGCTCTGTTATTTACAACGGTGGTAGGCAGTCAAATTCCTGATATTGATGTGGTCGTCAACCTGTCCGAAACAGGACGAATTATGCAGCAAATGTGGCATAGAGGTCTAACGCACTCGTTCTTTCTGATACCATTCTGGAGTATTTTGTTACATTACGTTAGCCGTCTATTATTTAAAGTGAAAGACAGGCGTATTTTTTATTGGACACTTCTTGCTGTATTCATACATGATACGAGCGATCTTTTTAATACGTGGGGGACCGGATATATTGAACCTTTCTCCAGCTACCGAGTAACATTCGGTACGATTCCGATTGTCGATTTTGTGTTTTGGTTTCTGATGCTTGCTGGATTCATTATTTCTCGAAAAAAAGATGCCAGTGAAAGATATAAGGTATTCAGAGTGGTATGGCTTTTGATGATAGCTCATGTTGCGATACAATCTGTTCAAGGATACGTCATTTATAGTGATGCTAAAGAAAAATATGAAGATGTAGCACTTGCTGCTGGGTTTGTTCCTACCCAATTTCAGGTGATCGGAAAAGAAGGAAATGAAGTGGAAATTGTAAAAGACAGCATATTTTTAAAACCTGAATTAGAGCATCGTTTAATCTCGAAGGATGAAGCAGATCTTGCACCGCTTTTTGAAGAGAATCCGCGTGCAAAAACACTTCATGATTGGTCTCCTTTTGTTGTTGTAGTTGAAGAAGATGATAAGCTAGGAATTTATGATCCAAGGTTTTATCGTAATGGAGAATCATTCTTATATGAGTTCATAAAAAAGTAACCCGGAGTATTCATGGGTTACTTTTTTGTAATTATTAATTCGTTTCTGATTCAGTGTCTGTTGTTGTCGCGTTAGTCTCTGTAGTGCCATCACCTTCTGCTGGCGGATCAGTCGTAGGTGTGTCTGGTTCAGGCTCAGGTTCTTCTGGATCTTCAGGTTCTGTTGGTGGATCCTCTGGTTCAGGATCTGTTCCGGGGTCATCCGGTTCGTCATCCTGAGGTGGTGGAGGGTCAGCCTCATCATCTCCTTTTGGTTCAGTTGGAGGAGGATCTGTATTCTCTTCATCGTCTTCTTTTCTTTTATCTTCTTCTTTTTGCTTAGACTCTTCTTCCTTTTTCTTTTCTCTTTCTTTGTCTTCATTGTTTTTCGATTCTTTTTTCTCTGGAGCTTTCTTTTCTTTTACCGGAGCTAAAAGATCTTTTTTAGAAGTTCCTTTTACAATGAGCTCTCTAATAGTGTTGGGACCATTCTTATCTTTTGTGATATAGCCAGTATCTTTATTAATATAGATTTCTTCCACGGATTTTGGTTTTTCAAAGCCGGCAGTTTTCTTATCTTTGGAAGCCTCAGAAACGATTGATTTGAAGATATATTTAGCAATCTTTTGGTCCTCGGGGGTTAAATAATGTTCGGCGTTCGTCTTGTCATACCCCGTCCATACAGCTGCTGTGTAATTTGTTGTATATCCTGCAAACCATGAATCGCTGGATCCTTTTTCAATATCCAATCCTTCAGGCATGTTCGTTGTGCCGGTTTTGCCGGCTACTTCTAAACCAGGAATAGCAGCTAATGTTCCAGTACCTCGTTTCACAACGTCTTTCAGCATATCTGTAATCATATATGCTGTGTAATCATGCATCGCTGCAACGGGCTTTGATTCAAATTTTTTCTCATAGCCATCAGAAAACTTAACTTTACGTAAAGTTGTGGGTTTATGATAAACACCTTTATTACCAAAGGCTGTGTATGCTCCTGCAAGTTCAAGCGGTGAAGGACCATGCTTGAATCCGCCGATTGCATAAGCAGGATGAGCAGTCTTAATCGGGATACCGAGGTTATTCGCAAACTTAACGGCATCTTCTGATCCAACTTCCATAAACGTTTTTATAGCAGGAATGTTGTAAGACATAACGAGTGCTTCCCGCAAAGATACGTCTCCATGGAATTCATCATCCCAGTTGCTTGCTTCCCAATCGCCAATTTTTAATTCCTCATCTTTTATTTGTTTATAAGTGGACCATTTTAAATGTTCAATAGCTGGACCGTAATCAAGGATTGGTTTAATCGTTGAGCCTGGCTGCCTTTGTGTGTCGGTCGCATAATTAAATCCTTTTGCGATGTTTTCCTCACCGCTCGTTCTGTTTCCGCCCAAAGCACGAACGACGCCTGATTTTGTATCGAGCAGCGCTACACCCGCTTTAAACTTTTCATTAGGATACTTTACATGCTCATCTGTGGACAGAACTTTTTCGGTATGTGCCTGTGCTTTAGGGTCCAGAGTCGTGTAGATCTTTAAACCGCCTTCATAAATAGTACGTTCTGAGATGCCTTTTTCTTTTAGTTCTTTGATCACTTGCTGGATGAAAGATTCATATTTTAGCTGCTTTGCTTTTTCCTTAACAAGTGAGTCTTTTACTGAAGTCTTAACTGCTTTCTCTTTCTGCTCTTTTGTAATCGCACCATTTTTATACATGAGCTCTAAAACTGTGTTACGTCTCTCTTCAGCTGCTTTTGGATGAAGGAAAGGGTCATACCCACTCGGTCTTTGAGGAAGACCTGCTAATAATGCAGCTTCAGCAGGAGTCAAATCCTCTAGTGGCTTGTTAAAATAAGTCTTGGAAGCTGTTGCTACTCCATAAGCTCCTCCGCCAAAATAGATTTTATTTAAATACATCTCTAAAATTTCGTCTTTGGTGTATTTTTGTTCTAATTGTATAGCGAGATAAGCTTCTTGGACTTTCCGTTTGATCGTTTTATCAGATGAAAGCACACTGTTTTTAACGACTTGCTGAGTAATGGTACTCGCTCCTTCAGCACCAAAACCATCTTGAAGATTTGCCAAAGCTGCTCCAAATATACGTTTTACATCTACACCCATGTGTTCTTTGAAACGGGTATCCTCTGTGGATATAAAGGCTTGCTGTACAAGCTCGGGAATATTCTCGATCTTAGCGTATTCTCTCCGTTCGCTGCTTGTAACATAAGTAACAAATTCATCGTTCATATCATAAATCATTGACGATTGCGGATCATTTAATGCCTCTTCGGTCAGTTTCGGAGTCCCATTTACATACGCAAATATCATTGCGCCTCCAAACGTAACACTGGACAAGAAGAATAATAGAGTAATAATTGCTGTTCGCCGGATCCATCGTGACCGTTTCTTTTTCTGGCGGAGCTCTATTCGTTTTGCCACAGCACTCTTCCTTTCTTTGGATACTATCCTTGATTTACCCATTCTCTTCCTAAATAAAACAGTTTATGAAATGAATGATGGGGAAAAATGATAATAAATAGAGGAGTGATCTCATGAAACCGCAGACAAAAGAACGAGCTGAGCTTATTTATTCTATGCTTGGGCAAATCCATCAAAAAAAGAGCGCAAGTGAAAATGAGTTAAACCGTTTAACTGAATTGTGCCAGCTGTTAAAAGAAGATGTAGAAGTTGGAGAAAAGACATCTGGTGTTTTGGATGATCTGTGTGAGTTCGGTGAAAAAGCAATGGAACGATCAACCGATGATCAAAGAATTGAGTTCATACAGCAAGAAGACAGGAAACTGGATGAATATTATGAGCACTTTAAAATTTTATTAGAAGAAAAATGACCTAAGCTTGCTGCTTAGGTTTTTTTGTGGATTTTGAGGGCAAAGGTATCAAAAAAAGTCTAAAAGTGTCGACTCGTGGTTATATACCAATTAACGTGGGATTATTCAAACTAAGCCAGGAAAAAATCAAATTAAGAAAGGAATTAATCTAGTTAACGTGGGATTATTAAGAATAGAGTCTAGACGCGGTAATTAAGTTTTTGTCGAACGATTTTAATAGTCATGCATCGTTGCTTTTAATAAAATAAAATTAAATAAAACGACCAGTCGTTTTAAAATTAAATTCAAGGAGTGAAGCTTGTGCTAGTCATTAAACGTTTTAGTGAGTTATCTTTTAACGAAGCTATATCATTATGGAATGAATCTTGGAAACACTACTTTTCTGATATGACGATGGACCTTAACCGTTTCTTACAAAAAGTAACAGGAGAGGGAATCTCTTTGGAAAATTCGGTTGTAGCTGTTTACGAAGGTAAGCTGGCGGGATTTGTACTGAACAGTTTTAGAACGATTAATGGCAAACAATATGTATGGAACGGCGGCACAGCGGTCGCACCTGATTTTAGAGGAATGGGCATCGGAAAAAAATTAATATCTGTCTGCCTGGATATTTATGAAGAGCAGAATGTAGATATAGCGCGTCTAGAAGCAATCAAAGAAAACGAAGCGGCAATAAAGCTATATGAAAAGATGGGCTATCAAACGTTTGAAGAACTTGCATTTATGCAGCATGTAGGTGAGATCAATGAACTTAAAGAGCAAGGCTCAAATGTCACGGTAAAACAAACTGATATGCAACAGGTTAAATCATTGCCATTCTTTGAACCTCTTACTGCATGGCAAACACAATTTCAAAGTTTAAAAGACTTTTCATGTGCAATCGCTTGGGATGATGAAAAGCCCGTTGGATATACAGTATACAAAAAGGGCTTTAAAGAAACAGGAGAGCTGACAGGAATTGTACTATATCAGTGTGGGGTTAACCCTGAATATCATCTAAAGGAAGAAGCAACAGTGAATTTGATCAATTTTGCTTTTGCTCCAGCAGAAGGGGCTGTAAGAAGATTAACGATGAATGTCCCTAAAAAGGATAATGCGTTAAACCGCTTATTAAATGAGGCAGGTTTTACTAAGTTCGTGGAACAAGTTCATATGGAGCGTCCGATTAAAAAAGAGCTTGAAACCCAGGCATCAAAAACTTTTTCCAAAATAGACTGAAAACTTTGTTATACTTGAAATGGAAGACGTGTCATAAATGGAGGAAGCATCATGCCTAAAGTTTCAGCTCAATATAAAGAAGAGAAACGAAACCACATACTTGAGAGCGCCTTAAAATGCTTCGGTGAAAAAGGGTACCAAGCGACGATTATTGATGATATCGTGAAAGATTCGAACATCAGCAAAGGTGCTATCTATAACTATTTCGAAAGCAAAGAAGAAATATATTTACAGCTGCTAAAAAAACGTACCAATACGTTTTTTGAAGAAATGGAACGAGAGAATGCACACCTTACAAATGCGAAAGAAAAGCTTGCGAATCTCTTTAAACGATTTAAAAAGCAAGAGTTAAAAGAAGATGATCAGCAGTCCATGCGAGTATATATAGAATTCTGGCTTTATGGCTCGAGACAAGAAGATTTAAGAAAGGTTCTTGCAGAAAGATACAATCGCTTTATCGACTACATTGTAAATATTATTGTGGAAGGCCAAGAGTCCGGAGAGATTAAAAAGGAACTCGATCCCCAGAATATTTCAAGGATTTTCTGGGCGGTTCGTGATGGCAACGTATTGCATTATTCATTCTTAGGTGAGGAAGAACAATATCGGAATGCCTGGGATACGATTGAAGAAATGTTTTTAAATTATGTGCAAAGATAAGACGCCGTACACGCGGCGTCTCAGCTTGTAGACAAAGTATATGTCTACAAGCTTTTTTTATTGTAGAATTAAATTAGATAATGTTTGAGGGGAGAAATATACATGTTATCTAAGCATTCTACTGAAGGACGTCACCAAGTAACC
>NZ_JAMBOD010000017.1 GCF_023715445.1 Fictibacillus nanhaiensis | reverse complement strand
ACAGCAAAAGGGGAACCATTGTTAACGTTAAAAGCAAGGATCCTGTATAATCAATAGATTCTTTTTCTTTTCGTTGTACCGATGGAAAAAGGAAATAGATGGCAGCAAAAGCTACTAAACCGAACGGTAGGAAGATCCAGAATACCCAATGCCAATGAAAGTGGTCTACAATATATCCTCCAAGCGTCGGTCCGAACACACTTGCCAATCCGAACACACTGCTCATGATTCCTTGCCATTTCCCGCGTTCCCGGGGTGAAAAGAGATCCCCTACAGCTGTAAACGCTGTGGACATGATCATACCGCCGCCAAAACCTTGCACACCGCGATATAAAATCAGTTCAATGATGCTGTCAGAAATACCGCAAAGCAATGAGCCGACTGTGAATACCCCAATACCTAAAAGGATAAAAGGCTTTCGTCCGTATATATCAGAAAGTTTCCCAACGAGTATCGCGGTAATACTGGATGTTAACATAAACATTGTAAATACCCAGCTATAATACTCAATCCCTCCTAAATCAGAAATAATCTTCGGAAGGGAAGTTCCAACAATGGTTTGATTTAATGCGGCGAATAGCATGGCTGCCATGATAGAAATCATAATGACAACTTTCCTGCGCATTTCAAGATGTTCCATAAATATAGTTCCTCCTGTTCATCTAGTAAATATTTCACAAAGTGAAGTATATACAAAAAGTAAAACTGCCTCATCAATCAAGCAGTTTTGTAGAAGATGTTATCATTAACTTCATTTCCTCTTCAGATAAGTTAGCAAACTTTTTAGCTAAATACTGATTTTTAATTTCATCCATTTCTCGTGCGATTTTTTTCCCGTCCTCGGTAATTTCTAAGTATACAATGCGTCGGTCAGAATCAGAACGGACACGCTGAATATAATTTTTGCCAACAAGCCGATCTGTAACTGCAGTAATATGGCTAGAAGAAACTTTTAATTCATTAGCAATTTCTGAAGCCATTAAAGGACTTTGGTTGTGAAGAGTCTGTAATACAGCAAACTCATTGCTTGGAATATAATCGCTGTACAATTCATTCAAGCCTTTTCTCAGCGTCCGAAATAGTCTGCGCAAGCTCATTTCCAAGTCACGTTCAAGTTTATTTCTTACATGTGATTGCTCTGTATTTTCCATTATAACACCCTTGCTTTTTTGTTTCTTCTCTAAGTATATGATAATTTATATTTTATAAGAAAGAAAGTAAAAGACTTAAGGGGAAAAATTGGATGAAGAATTCTACGTTGTTTTTTTTGCTGCTTGGTTTTGGTTTTTTAGTAGGAATCGCTTATTGGATCTGGGCGATCACAACCCAATCACCACCAGGTGGTATGTAAAAAAATTGAGCCGTAATGGCTCTTTTTTAATGGAAAGAATTACGTATAGATGTATGTAAGTAAAATGAATAGGAGGTGCAGTTCGTGAAGGAAAAATACTTAGTCACAAACCGTTTTATCAAAAAGGACCTTAAACAGCGGCCTGGAGGAAACCGGATTCCGCGTTATGCGGTTGCACACGACACGGGAAATCCGGATTCAACAGCACAGCAAAATTTCAAATGTTTTAACAGCAGGCCGCTAGACGCCTCAGCCCATGTGTTTATAGATGACAATGAAATACTTGTCATTATCCCGCTGCATGAAAAGGCTTGGCATGTAAGGTCTGATGTTTCAGATGCTAACGAGTGGGCCATAGGGGTGGAACTTTGTTACGGACCTTCCATTGATTTTAATGAAGCATACCGCCGCTATGTCTGGTTCTTTGCTTACTTGTGTGAGATGTTCCAATGGAATCCAGAAACTCATATCAAAGGTCACTTTGAGCTTGATCCGAAGAGAAGAACAGATCCGTTGAACAGTTTTCATCAATATGATAAAAGCTTTCCTTTTTTTATAGAAGATGTGAAATATGAACTGAAGAAAAAGGTTGTTAATCGCAACGAATTCAAAGACACGGTAACTGCTCCCGGAAGGCTTTATAAAGTTCAGATTGGTGCTTTCTCCTCAAGAGATAATGCCCAAAAGCTTGCAGCTAAGGCTAAGGCAGCTGGTTTTTCCGTATATATTGAACATGCCTAAATACTTCTTTCTTCCTTTTTCCATGTAAAATAAACCAGCGCAATTCCCGCAGCAACAAATAAAGGTTCAAGTATATTCGCTTCAGGACCGCTCGTAACCCGGTGCAGTTGAAATACCCAATGAAACAATATGTTATCAACCGTTAAAAATAATCCTATTGCTGCTATGAAACCGTGAAAAAAAGAAGAATGATAACGTTTATAAATGAACAGCAAAATAAAGACTAAGATAATAACTCCAAAACATACAGCTCCTAAGCGTTCACCCATTGTTTCAGCTTTTAATTCCCATGCAGCGGCTTTTGTTGACCAATGAGACATTGCATAAATCCCAAAAATAAATCCAAAGCAAATCTTCATAGTACCTCCTTACTAGAAAATAGAACAAAATCCGACATGATTTAAAAAAACAGGTTTAATTCATGTATTATAATGGTATATAAGTATTTGGTATGCAATCATTTATTTTTTTCTATAGGGGGATTATAGATAAGATGGAACGTCAGCTGCAGGAATTGGGGCAAAAGATTGTTGAACATAGATACGATCTTGCTAGAAAAATTGATGTTGTTAGAGCAGAATATGGGGAACCGGCAGGACAGCTTACTGAGCAGGTTCTTGAGATAAGAGGCAAGCTGTTTACTTACTTTGGTGAAGCGCTCTATCAAGACATAGCGGAAGTTGAAAAGCGATTTATTGAATGGGGAAAAAGTAACGGAGAGCTGGCTGTTCAATATGAAATTCCTTTAGATATGGCTTTAGCCAGTACCCGGTTTTATCGAATTGTTTTATGGGATTTTATCCGCAGCGAAATCAGCAATGAAAACTTTTCTGTACAGACGGTATTAAAAGCTGCTTCAATTATTGACCCGTTATTGGATGAAACAGTACATGCTTTCAGTGTCGCATATGTGGAAAACAATAACAGAGTGCTTGGACTTGCCCGTGAAGCGATTGAGGAGCTTTCTGTGCCTGTTGTCAGATTAACAAGATCGGTTGCGGTTCTGCCGCTCGTTGGTACAATTGATACACACCGGTCAAAGTTAATAATGGAAACTTCACTTCAGAAATGTACAGAATTGCAAGTCGAGCACTTATTTATCGACTTATCAGGTGTACCCGTTATTGACACGATGGTAGCACATAACCTGTTTAAAGTTATTAATTCACTTAAGCTATTAGGTGTAAAAGTTACATTGAGCGGAATGCGTCCTGAGCTCGCACAGACCGTCGTATCATTAGGAATCAGCTTTGAAGGGATCTCGATCTCTGGCAATCTTTATCAGGAACTTGAAGCAATGGGGATTGCTCCGCAGCCGAAGTAATCATACAAATATCTGCCATTTTATGGGCAGGTATTTTTTTCTTGTATAAAAAGAACGTTTGTTCGCATATAATAAAAAAAAGGAGGTTTTTTCATGACGAATATGTTAATGAGATGCATCCAGGAAAGGGCAACAATCGAGATGATTTATTTATCAGAGAAGGGTGTGATCAGCCACCGTCTCATTACTCCTTATTCATTTGACGGTAAACTGATTACAGCATATTGTGCGGTTCGCAAGCAAATCAGAACCTTTGAATTTAATAATATTTTATCTGCGCAATTCAGGTTTTTGCCTTCTTAAGATCGGGGGAATAGACGTGCAATATGGAAACGAGGAAGAACGTTCACTCATTGAAAAATTTGTGATGTATCCAATTATGCTCACCCTCTTTGACCGGGACTTGAAGGTAGTGAACCGTTCACCGTTCAAATTAAAACGACCGTATATTGCTCTATTAGAACAAATTATGAATCAGGTGAGCAAAGACCTGCATGACGTACGCATCGAGCTTCGAAAGAGAAAAATAAAGGTCATGGATGGGCGCAGAGACAAGGATATTACAGAATACGAAATATTTATCCGCGGCTATCGTGAAATAATGCGATTTCCGAACGTCCATCTAAAAAACAAAGCAGAGACCCTCATGCTATCCTACCTTCGTGTTGCATCAAAATAATACCGGTTCCATCAGTTTCCTTTTAGAGTCCTTCTGTATACAATGAACGTAATGCAGAATGATATTATTACTGAAGAAAATCAGAGATTGAGGAAAAGAATGGAACAGTTTATCCAGCTTGCAAGACAATTAAATAGAGAGATCATGATTGAGAGCCGAAATCCATTTGATCCCGTATGTCCTGTTAATACACCTTTTCCCTGGAGAATACTCGGGTGCGGAAACTATGCGGCGGTTTTTTATCACCCTGACTACCCTTCGTATGTCGTGAAAATATACGGAAGAGAAGAACACGGTCTTCTTGAAGAAAAAAAGGTGTATGAACGACTCGGTGAACATCCGGGCTATTCAGTTTGTTTTTATACAGAAGGCAGATTTTTAATATTAAAAAGAATAGAAGGAATCACCCTTTATGATTGTGTTCATAAAGGGATTAAAATTCCGGAAAGCGTCATCCATGATATTGATGATGCTCTTTGTTACGCAAAAAAAAAGGGACTTTTTCCGAATGATGTCCATGGCAAGAATGTGATGATATCGAATCATAAAGGTATTATTGTAGACGTTTCAGATTTTTATAAAAAAGAGCCTTGCCGCAAATGGAAGGATCTCCGAAAAGCATATTATAAGATTTACAAGCCTACCCTGTATAGAGTTCCAATTCGGATTCCTTATTTTGTTTTAAATGGAATCCGAATTGGGTACAGGTATTATCAAAAGTTAAAAATATCCATAAATAAGGGTAAAAAATAATAGTAATAAATACCCATAAAAAATATTGGCACATTTTACCTTTATAGGATATACTATCTATAAATACATAAAAACCTTTGTTATAAGGGCAAACCAGTTGAAAAACTGGGACGCAAAGCTATGGGCCTAAAGTATGGTATGCATACAATGGCAGCCGGTTGCCAAAGGGGAACGGATTGTAATAATGTTTTAGAAGCAAGAAAGTCGTGGAAGTGATGTTCTGAGACGCGGAATGTATATTTGATACATGAGCGCTGGAAGAACAAACTGACAAGAGAATCGATGCTTATAAAACTTTAGAAGCCATTTCCCTTTACTTAAGGGTAATGGCTTTTTGTATGTAAATTTTTTATGATTTGAGGGGTTGCAAGAATGGAAAACTTCCAGCTAGATTTACGCACACTCAAAAAAAGCTTGTTGAAGGAATTCATGAATTCGGTTCCAGCTATGATACATACACATAAAGAACATTTAAGCCGATATGAGGAGTTTCATTCTTTCTTAAACGGTTTTGTAGAACAATACGAAAAGATCCTGGAGAAATTTTTGCGCGGAATTGTACATGCTGTTTTTTTACAAGAAGAGCGTTTTCAGTTTTTCTTAAAACAGGCAGAAGAAAAGGCTTTCCGGTCAGGGATTCACTTCTTAAGACATCAGCGCATTCCGCATCAGGCACTAGCCTGTTTTTCTACGAGTATAAGAGAAACGGTTTTGCACGAAATGAAAAGCGTTGTGGATAATGAGTCTCTTTCCGTGCAGCTTTTTATGCTTGACCGCTGGAACACGGTCGCACACCGGGCTATCACAGGTTTTTTAAGCGGTTTTTCTTCTCAGCAGTTTAAGGATTTAAAGGAGATCAGTATTCGTGACCCGCTCACAAATCTGTACAACCGCCGGTACTTTTATGACTGCCTGGAGAAAGAAATTAACAAAGCTCAAAAGCAAAAAATGCCGATAACTTTAGTAATGTTTGATATTAATAATTTTAAACATATCAATGATGAGTATGGCCATCATACCGGAGATGAACTTTTACAGCAGATCGCCGAGTTATCCAAACGATTGAAACTTTTATCAGGATTCCGTTTTGGCGGAGATGAATTTGTCTTTTTACTGCCGGGTTTAACGGAAGAGGAAGCTTACAAACTTGTTGAAAAGATGGAGAATCAGCTGATGGCATGGAATACGTCAATTTCTTTAGCATATGGCGCCATCGAGCTTTTGGGTGATGCATGCGATAACATTGATTATTATCTTCAAATGGCAGATGAGCGGATGTACAGCAATAAAAGAGAAGTGAAAACATGAAAATGCGACTTAAGGAGAATGTCCCGCAATATTAGACAGCGTGCAGATGAGCTTCTTTATCAGCAAACAGAAATACACTAAAATTAGATAATGCGAAAAGCGGGGAAAAACAGCTGATCATGTAGCTGTTTTTTCTTTTTTTCTTAGAGAACATCCTTTAAATACCAGGGGTTTTTCCTGCGTTTTACGTATACTAGTCTTTGCCCTGCTGCTAGATTATGAGATAATAAAAATAGAATCTGTGTTCGGAACAGGGGATGAAAAATATATGAGTTTGCAATTTATTTTGGGACGATCCGGAAGCGGAAAGTCCCACTCTGTCTTAAAAGACATTCGGGAAAAACTTGCGGAAAATCCATTGGGGAGTCCTATTATCTATTTAGTGCCAGATCAAATGACGTTTCAGTCGGAATATAAGCTTGCATCAACATCGGGTTTAAACGGTATGATGAGGGCTCAAGTGTACAGTTTTTCAAGGCTGGCATGGCGTGTTCTAGGAGAAACGGGCGGAATGACAAGAATGCACATTACCAGCACTGGAGTTAGAATGATGCTCCGGAAGATTATTGAAAATAATAAAGAAGAACTAAAAATCTTTAAAAAAGCTTCAGAACAAAACGGTTTTTATGAATTGCTTGAGCTGATGACCACAGAGCTGAAGCGTTATTGTGTGTCTTCAGAAGACCTATCATGGAACGCTGAAACACTTCTTTCACTCGGTCAAAAAGAGAATAATAAAAAAGTATTAACAGATAAACTATCAGATTTAAGTATCATATCAGGTTCTCTTGAAAAAGCTCTTGCAGGAAAATACTTAGATTCAGAAGATTACTTGAAACTGCTTCAAGAAAAAATGACTTACTCAGACACGATAAAGAATAGTGAGATTTACATAGATGGATTCCATTCTTTTACGCCGCAAGAGCTTGAAGTTGTTGCTGGACTGATGGCGCATGCCAAAAGAGTAACGATTGCTCTTACGTCAGAGGAATCATACCGTCCTGAAACAGAGCCGCATGAACTTGATTTGTTTTATATGACGAAAAAGACAGCCCAGTTACTCACACAAAAAGCAAAAGAGCTGGGGGTAGAGGTTAATGAGCCGATTGTGCTCGAAAATACACCCAAATTCAATTCGCCTGCGATCGCACATATTGAAAAACAATATGATGCAAGACCTGCAGTACGTTTTTTAAATCATGAAGGCATACATCTGGCGGCTGCCGTCAATCTTAGATCAGAAGTTGAAGG
This sequence comes from Fictibacillus nanhaiensis, assembly GCF_023715445.1. Taxonomy (GTDB): domain Bacteria; phylum Bacillota; class Bacilli; order Bacillales; family Fictibacillaceae; genus Fictibacillus; species Fictibacillus nanhaiensis_D. Next base: position 22,471 of record NZ_JAMBOD010000017.1, on the reverse strand, counting down.
TGCTGCCAGAAAAATAATAGAGCTTGTTCGCGATGAAGGCTACAGATACCGGGATATTGCTGTAACTGTCAGAAATGCAGGAAGCTATCAGCCGCTTATTGAAACCGTATTTACCGATTATGGAATACCCGTTTTCATGGATCAAAAAAAATCGATGCTTCATCATCCGCTAATTGAACTCATCCGGTCTTCATTAGATGTTGTTTTAAAGAACTGGCGCTATGAGGCTGTTTTTAGAGCAGTAAAAACAGATATGCTCTACCCCCTTGATGAGATGAGAAAAACAACATCAGAGATTAGGCGATGCATGGATGAACTCGAAAACTATGTGCTCGCACTTGGTATTCAAGGATCTAGATGGACGGATTCAAAGCCTTGGAAATATAAAAGATTCAGAGGTTTTGAAGAAGACGACTTTGGAAAAACGAGCAAGGATGATGAAAAAGAGCAATTGATTAATGATCTAAGAGATATGATTGTTTCCCCTCTTAAAAGACTTTCGAGAGATTTATCCAAGAGTACAGCTGTTGTTGATTATTGCAAAGCTCTTTATAAATATTTAGAAGATCTGTCGATTCCTATGAAACTCGAACGATTAAAATTGCATGCAGAATCAGAAGGGAAACTTAGAGCTGCACGCGAGCATGGGCAAGTTTGGAATGCAGTACTCGGTCTTTTAGATGAAATGGTAGAGTTAACGGGAAATGAGAAGCTTTCTAAAGAGACTTGGATGCAGATGCTGGAGACCGGTCTTGAGAGTATGAAGTTTGCCCTTGTTCCTCCTTCACTGGATCAGGTTCTGGCAGGAACGTTGGAGCGCTCCCGTTTTACCGATGTGAAGGTGAATTTTTTATTAGGTGTTAACGATGGTGTTATCCCGCTTAAACCTAAAGATGATGGGCTTTTATCAGAAGACGAAAGAGAAGCGCTGGAACGCAACGGAGTCTTGCTTGCGCCATCTGCACGAAGAAAACTGCTAGATGAACAGTTTATGATCTATCTGGCTTTAACGAACGGAAGTGACCGTTTGTTCGTTTCCTATGCCCTCGCTGATGAAGAAGGAAAAACACTGCAGCCATCCATGGTTATTCAAAGAATGCGTAACCTATTTCCTGATTTAAAGGAGCATTTATATCAGAATGAACCAGCTGTTGAAGAGGACCTGTCCTATATTCAGCACCCTGTAAAAAGCGTGTCTTATTTGAGCGCACAGCTAAGGGAATGGAAAAAAGGCTATCCGATCTCACCGGTTTGGTGGGACGTCTATAATTGGATAATCACCAATGATCAATATGATCATTATGCGAAAAAAGCTTTATCCAGTTTGTTTTACTTTAACCGTGAAGCACCTCTAAGCCCTTCAGTATCAAAGGATCTTTATGGAGAAAGTATTCTAACGAGCATTTCCCGGATGGAGCTGTTTCAATCATGCCCATTTTCACAGTTTATGTCATACGGTCTAAAACTGAGGGAACGCCAGATGTACAAGCTGGAAGCTCCTGATATCGGACAGCTTTTTCATGCAGCTCTGAAGCAGATGAACGATGCACTTCAGCAGAGAAGAGTTTCTTGGAGCGACCTGTCAAAAGGAGACTGCTACCGTATGGCAGGGGATATTGTAGATCTCTTGGCACCTCAGCTTCAACATGAGATCCTGCTCAGCTCCAACCGTCATCTTTATATAAAAAAGAAGCTGAAAGAAGTTGTGGGCAAGGCTTCGCATATTTTAAGCGAGCATGCAAAAGCAAGCGGGTTTACTCCTGCAGGTCTTGAACTTGCGTTTGGCACAGGAGGAACATTGCCTCCTTTAGTCTACAAGCTTCCGAACGGTACAACGATGGAAGTAGTCGGTCGTATCGACCGGGTAGATACAGCTGAAAGTTCAAAGGGCCTTTTAATGCGTGTTATTGATTATAAATCGAGTTCAACAGGACTAAACCTGGCTGAGCTCTACCATGGAATAGCCCTTCAAATGCTGACTTATCTGGATGTGGCAGTTGCACATTCGGAGAAATGGCTGGGACAAGAATCGATTCCGGCAGGCGTTCTTTATTTCCACGTGCACAATCCGCTGCTGAACCAAAAAAAGCTATTAACTGCCGAGGAAATTGAAAAAGAAGTACTAAAGAAATTTAAGATGAAAGGCCTCGTTTTGGCAGAAGATGAAGCCGTAAGTTTAATGGACAGTACGATGGAAAAACGTTCTAACATTATTCCAGTCGCGCTGACAAACAATGGCTTTCATAAGTCGCACTCTTCGGTTGCAACAGCCTCACATTTTGAAACGATGAGGCACCATGCCCGTAGGATGGCTGTCAGCTCTGGAACAGGAATTACGAACGGCGTTATCGACATTTCACCGTATGAAATGAAAAAGAAAGTTCCTTGCACATATTGCTCCTATAAACCAGTTTGTCAGTTTGATCAGTCACTTGAAGAAAACCAATATCGCCAGCTTAAACCGGAGAAAGATGAGATTATCTTAGAAAAAATGCAAGAGGAAGGAGGAGGCGTCATTTGAAAACATTAATTCCAAAACCTGAAGGCTCAACATGGACAGATGAACAATGGCAAGCTATACAGGCAAGAGGAGAGAACATCCTCGTTGCAGCAGCGGCCGGTTCAGGGAAAACAGCAGTTCTTGTTGAAAGAATTTTAACGATGATCCGGGAACAGTCTGCAGATGTGGATAGACTGCTTATCGTTACTTTTACAAATGCAGCAGCAGCTGAAATGAGAAAGCGTATTGGTGAAGCGATCGATAAAGAGCTTTCACAGCACCCATCCTCGCTCCATTTAAGAAGACAGCTGAACTTGTTAAATAAAGCATCAATTTCAACACTTCACTCCTTTTGTATTGAAGTATTGCGAAAACATTATTATGAGACAGATTTAGATCCAGGATTTCGTGTAGCTGAAGAAACGGAAGCTGAACTTATACGTCAGGAAGTAATCGAGGAACTTTTTGAAGAGGAGTACAGCAAGGGGGAAGACCATTCGTTTTATCAGGTAGTTGATGCTTATAGCTCAGACCGCAACGATATGGATCTTCAAAAGCTTGTTCTTTCACTTTATGATTTTGCAAGAAGCCATCCAGATCCTGAGAGATGGCTGGACGAGATGGCTGACACTTATCATATAAGTGTATCATCCATTGATGCCCTTCCATGGACCAAAGAACTTCTTGCAGATATATCTCTTCAGTTAGAAGGCCTCCAAGCGATGGCAGCACGTGCGCGTGAACTTGCCGAGACACCTGGAGGGCCTCTTCCTTATGCACAGACACTAAATGAGGATATGGAGTTCTTAAAAGCCCTGAATGGCGCGAAAGAAAGCTGGAATGAGTTATATGAAATCTTCCAGACCTATAAGCCGCCAACATTAAAACCAGTGCGCGGAAAAGATATAGACGAGGAATTAAAGAATAAAGTCAAAGCAATGCGAGACACCATTAAAAAACGGGTAGGCAGCTTAAAGGAAGACTATTTTGAGCGCCATCCTGATTCGTATGTTGCACACATCGAAGAAATGGCGCCTATCGTAAGTGAGCTTTCCTCTCTCGTAAAAGAGTTTGGCCACCGTTATTCAGTGGCAAAGCGTGAAAAGTCGCTCGTAGATTTCGGAGATCTTGAGCATTATTGCCTTCAGGTTTTAAAAGGTGAAGGATCGACAATGGAAAATCCGGTTCCTTCTGAAGCTGCAGCAGAATACCGCGAACGCTTTGTTGAAGTATTAGTGGACGAATATCAGGATACAAACTTTGTACAGGAATCGATCGTCCGTCTCGTTTCAAAGGACAGCCACTCAGGCAACATGTTCATGGTTGGAGATGTAAAGCAATCCATCTACCGTTTCCGCCTGGCTGAACCGCTATTATTTTTATCAAAATACAAACAGTTTACAAAAGAAGGCGGTAATGGGCTTCGCATAGATCTTGCTAAAAACTTTAGAAGCCGAAACGGTGTATTGCAGGCTACTAACTATTTGTTCAGACAAATTATGAACGAAACAGTAGGTGAGATTGAATACAGCGAGGACGCTGAACTAAAGCTGGGGGCAGATTATTATCCGGATCAGCCAGGAAATGAACCAGAACTGATAGTAATCAATAAAAGCCAGCCTGTCGTTGATGAGGAAGGCATGGAGAACGGAGAACTAGAAAAATCCGATCTAGAAACGGTTCAGCTCGAAGCGCGAGTAATCGCTGAAAAAATAAAAGAGATTGTAGGGACGAACGGAAATACACCGCACCTTGTTTTTGATAAAAACACAAAAGGGATGCGTCCCGCAAAATATAAGGACATCGTTATGCTTTTCAGAGCAACCTCTCAATGGGCGCCGGTTATTTTGGAAGAATTTAAACAGCAAGGGATTCCTGCGTATGCTGAACTTTCCACAGGATATTTTGACGCAACCGAGATTCATATCATGATGTCACTGCTGAAAGTGATCGACAACCCGCTTCAGGATATACCGCTTGCAGCAGTTCTTCGTTCACCCGTGGTCGGTCTGTCTGGTGAGGAGTTAGCGATCGTCCGGCTTATTCAAAAAAAGGATAACTATCTGGGAGCTGTTGAGTTATATAGTCAAGATGGGGAGAATCAAGAGATCAAGGAAAAATTATCCTTGTTTTTAAAACAGCTTGAATCGTGGCGACACCAAGCCCGTCAAGGATCTCTTGCAGATTTGATCTGGGACATCTACAGAGAAACGGGTTATTTTGACTATGTCGGCGGTCTTGCTGGAGGAAAGCAAAGGCAGGCAAACTTAAGAGCATTATATGACCGTGCCAAAATGTATGAAAGCACATCTTTCCGGGGACTTTTCCGTTTTCTTCGTTTTATCGAAAGAATGCAGGAACGCGGCAAAGATCTTGGAGCAGCCAGAGCGCTTGGTGAACAGGAAGATGTTGTCCGCGTCATGACGATTCATAAAAGTAAAGGTCTTGAGTTTCCGATCGTATTTGTTGGCGGCTTGAACAAGCAGTTCAACACGAGGGATTTAAAAGAGAAGGTTCTTCTTCACAAGGAACTTGGTCTTGGAACACAATATATTAACCCTGTATACCGGGTGACTTATCCGACGCTTCCTAAGCTGGCGATTAGCGGCAGAAAAAAGATGGAGCTCATCGCGGAAGAAATGCGTGTTCTCTATGTTGCGCTAACGCGTGCGAAGGAAAAATTGTTTTTAATAGGAACGGTAAATGACATAGAAAAATCAGTAGAAGCCTGGAGTGACTCTCTTTATGAGGAGAACTGGCTTCTTCCAGACCATGAACGTGCAGGAGTAAAGAGTTATCTGGATTGGATCGGACGTGCTGTGATCCGTCATAAAAATGCTGGCCCGTTATTATCTGTGCTCGGAACTGGTGATAGAGGAAGAGGAGAACCATTCATAGATGAAACAGAATGGAAGATTACCATTCTTCCAGCCAGTGATTACGAAGAGCTTGAAACGGCTCAAGAACAGAAACAAGAAGAACTGCTTATAAAACTGCAAAAATCTGAACAAGTTGAAAATAGAAGCGAAGAGAAAGATGAGATCAGCCGCCGTTTAGAGTGGCATTATGGTTACATGTCATCAACACTTACCCGCTCAAAGCAATCTGTTACGGAGCTGAAAAAACAGTATCAGACAACAGATGAATACAGCAGTACAGATCTTGTAAAAGCAGCACAGCCTGTTGTGCATGAACGTCCGCGATTCATGCAGGAATCCCAGTTGAACGCTGCAGAAGCGGGAACAGCCATGCATATGGTCATGCAGCATGTTGATTTAACCAAAACTTCTACTCTAGAAGACTTGCAGGAACAGCTTGTAATGATGGAGACGAAAGAGCTTTTGACAGCTGAGCAAGCGCGTTATATCGAGCTTAAGCAAATTAAAGATTTTATCGATGGTCCGCTGGGGCAGAGAATCATAGAGAACGGCAGGATGCAGCGGGAAATTCCTTTCAGTATGGCACTTCCCCTTTCAGAAACGAAAGGGAATTGGAGCGGGGAAGAGGAGCATGTTCTTGTCCAGGGTGTCATTGATTGCTTATTTGAAGAAGATGATGGCTTCGTTTTAATCGATTATAAAACGGACAAGATTACAAACCGTTTTACAAACGGATTTGCAGGAGCGAAGGAGACGCTTCTGAACAGATATGAAATGCAGCTTACGCTTTACGCAAGAGCGATAGAAAGAATAGTAAAGAAACCGGTAAAAGAGAGCTATCTCTACTTTTTTGATGGTGGACACATTCTGCAAGTGAAATAGGGGGGATACGATGCGGTTGCTTCATACTGCTGACTGGCATTTGGGCCGTTCCTTAGAAGGACGCAGCAGGCTCGATGAACAGCAAGCTTTTTTAGATGAACTTGTGGATATTGTAAAGAAAGAAAAAATTGACGCAGTTCTTATGGCAGGAGATGTATTTGATACGGTGAACCCGCCTGCCGCAGCTGAGCAGATGTTTTATGAAACGCTTGCCCAGATCAGCCGAAAAGGAGAATGTCCTTTTATTGCAATAGCTGGAAACCATGATCATCCTGACCGTCTGGCAGCTTCTTTTCCGCTTTCTAAAGAATTAGGAATAACACTTGTCGGGCTTCCAACTTTAGAGCTTCAGCGGGTTCCAATCAATAGGACGGGAGAGATGCTTGAAATTGCAGCTCTTCCATATCCGTCAGAATCGAGATTGAAAATGCTGTTGAGTGAATCAGCTGAAGAGCTGGACGTGCGTAATCAGTATGACGATTGGGTAGATTCATATTTTAAAGAAATAACGTCACGGTTCACACCGGGTAATGTACATTTGGCAATGAGCCATTTATATGTAGCAGGGAGCAAGGAGAGCGATTCAGAGCGTCCGGTACATATCGGCGGAGCTTATACGGTTGCTGCAGAAAGCCTTCCTGCTGCTGCTCAATATGTAGCTCTAGGCCATCTGCACAGGCCGCAGATCATTAAACGGGCTAAAACGGAAGCACGTTATTCTGGATCTCCCCTATCTTACAGCTTTTCTGAGAGCGGTCAATCAAAATCAGTAACGATTATCGATGTAGTGCCGAACCAAAAAGCAAAGGTTGAAGAAATACACTTAACTTGCGGAAAACCTCTTGTAGCATGGGAAGCGAAGAATGGTGTCGAGGAAGTCTTTTCAGGCATAAAAGATGGATTACACAACAATTGCTGGATCGATCTGTCTGTTCATGTGCAGGATGCTCTTTCGATGGAAGAGATTCAGAGATTGCGAAAAGCGCATGATGGAATTGTTCATATTAAGCCTGTTTTTAAAGAAACTCATGGTGAACAAATAAAAGTTTCGGCACAAAAGCTGCCAGTTGATAAGCTTTTTGCAGAATTTTATAAACGCCAAACGGGGGGAGCTGTACCAGATCATGAATTAATTTCACTTTTTCTCGAACTAATTGGTGAAGAAGATGAGGAAGGAGAGAATGCAGGATGAGGCCATTATCATTAAGTGTTTCAGGACTGCAAAGCTTTCGTGAATCACAGACCATCCCATTTAGTGACCTGTGTTCGGGCGGAGTGTTCGGGATCTTCGGACCGACAGGAAGCGGTAAATCCACAATCCTCGATGCAGTAACACTTGCATTATATGGAAAAGTTGAACGTGCTGCAGGCGGGACACACGGCATCATGAACCAGGCTGAAGACAAGCTTTCTGTATCTTTTTCATTTCAGCTGGGTCAAGGCAGCAGTGAAAAGAACTATACAGTTGAGCGTTCTTATAAAAGAAGTGGTGAACATACAATCCGGACAAGTACTTCACGGCTGATTGAAGTTGTGAACGGTGAATCAGTTGTTCATGCAGATAAAGAAAGAGATGTTACCCGGATGGTTCAAGATCTGCTTGGTCTTACGATTGAAGACTTCACCCGTGCAGTTGTGCTCCCGCAAGGAAAGTTCGCTGAATTTTTATCGTTAAAAGGTGCAGACAGAAGACAGATGCTTCAACGCCTGTTCCAGCTTGAAAAATACGGTGACGTTTTAAACCAGAAACTTAAGAAAAGATCTGATGAACAAAAGAACCGGCTTAATGAAATTACAGCAGAACAGGCAGGACTAGGTGATGCTTCATTAGAGGCTCTGACTGAAGCAGATTTACAGCTAAAAGCAAAAGAAAAGATGCTTCAATCTATTTCAGAACATTTACAAACAGAAGAAGAAACTTATAAGCAAAAGAAAGCTTTTTGGGAGACGCAGGCTGAAAACGAGAAACTACTTTTAAAAGAAACGGAATTGGACAGTCTTCTCCCAGAGATGGAACTTCTCAAGGAACATCATAGTAAAGCAGTAATAGCTGACCGGTTAACTCCATATGCAGAAGAATGGCTGGAATCACAACAAGCGGAAAAAGGGCTGAGAGCGGAAAAAGAAGAGCTTCACATCATTGTTACAAAGCAAAAGGAGCTTTTTGAAGAACATGAAAAACAGTTTGAAAAAGCAAAGATTGCAAAAGAACAAGAAGAGCCTGTATTAATTAAAAAGCTCAGTGTATTAGAAGAAGCGTTTCAGTGGGAAAAAGATCTCAAAACAAAAGAAACTGAACTGCAGCAAGAAACAAAAAATCTCTCTGTGCTGGAGGATTCTTATACGCTCGGGAAAAAAGATGAAGAAGATGCGGTTGCTCTCTATGAAAAGGGGAAGAAAAAACAGCAAGCATTGAAAGATGAATTTTCCGATATCGAAATCACTCAGAAAGAACGCACTTTATTCCAATCAGCTCTGCTGCTTTCACAAAGGTTCCAAAGCCTGCAAACAGAAGAACAAACTATAGCAAAAGAACTGCAGAATGCTATGAAGAGACAGGAAGGCATGAACCAGAACATAAAACATGTACAGGATACAATCCGTACAATTTTTGATAAATGGAATGCTTTATCTAATGAAGTTTTAAGTTTTTACAATGAAACCCAAGAACTAATCCGTGAAAATGAGAGTTTGAAACGATCATTGCAGGATACGCTTCAAAAGGAAAAAGAAAAACAAGAACAAAGCAGAGTGCAGCATCTGGCGGCTCAGCTATCATCACAATTAAAAGAGAATGAGCCATGTGCAGTCTGCGGTTCTACTGTTCATCCATCACCATGTGCGGGATGGAATGGTTTTGAAGGTGATGAAGAAGAGATAGAGAGATTAGAAGCCGGAAAAGTTTCTCTTCAAAACCTGAATCGTGATCTAACTTATGTCACAGAAACGCTTGAGAGGCTATCACAAAAAATCTGGACAAAAATAAAAGCCGCAAATGAGGAAATAGCCGCTGCTCAAAGCGGGGCTGTAACGGAAAAGGCAGAAACAGATAGAATGGCAGATGTAGCTAAACTAAACGATCATTCTGTAAAGGTGAAAGGAGTCTTGCAGGACCGGCTGTCACTCGAAGAGCGTTTTGAAACATTAGGGGATCAGAGTGAAAAAGAGCAAAAACAACTTGAACATCTGACGCTAAACTTGGAGCATGCCGAGAAACAAGTACAGGACTTGCAGCAAAAAATGATTTCCTTCAAAGAGAAAAGGGAGACCATTATTTCTGAATGGAAAGAAGCAGGTATTTCTTTTGGAATGGAAGAACTAGAAGAAAAATATAAGCTTTTTGAACAAAGAGATACACGTCAAAATAAGATCCAGGAAAGTTTAAAAGTTGCTGCAGAATTTCTTGAAAGCCAATCTACAAAAATCGAAAAAATCAAAGAGGATAACAAGAAACTCGAGTTTGCCATTAATACGAGTCAGAACCAGCAAAAGATTCTTAATAAGGATATCCAGCATTTGAAAGAAAAACTACTGAACCGTATAGGTGGAAAAAGTGCCAGTGAACGATTTGACGCAGTGGAAAAACAGCTTCAGGAAGTTGTATCCACTTATAAACAATCGTTAGAACAATTCGAAAAGATACGTAAACAATTCATGGAATCTGACAAAGCCTATCACTCTATTCTGCAGCGCCATGACGATATTATGAAAAGAAGTGAGAAAGCGTTAAATCAGTGGAATGAAAAACTCAAAACTTCTATATTTGATAGCATTGAGGAGTATACAAATTCTGTAAAGACAGAAGCAGCGCAGCAACAATGGGAACAGCAGCTTGCGAATTATTCCGATCAATGCAAAGAGGTTAAAGCAGCCCTGAAGGCTTTAAAAGCTAAACTGCCCCCGTACCCATTAACTGAAGAAGAGATTGAGCATCTTGAAGATACCCTTCAAAAGTTAAGGGAAGAGGTAAATGAAACGAGAGAAGCAGTTGGCCAAGCTAAACAGAACTGGCTGACGATCGAAAAGAACCATGCTCGGTTTAATGCTCTTGAAGAAGAAAAACAAAAGGTTTCGGCCTTGCTTGAGCAGATTGGAAAGCTTCAGAGTGTGTTCAGAGGAAACGCATTTGTTGAGTATATGGCAGAAGAACAGCTTATGCATGTGACACGTGATGCATCAAATCGCCTCTCTAAGCTTACAAGGGGCCGTTATGCGATTGAAGTCGACTCAAACAGTGGATTTGTTATCCGGGATGATGCGAACGGCGGCATCAAAAGACCCGTTACTTCTTTATCTGGGGGAGAAACTTTCTTAACTTCTCTGGCATTGGCGCTATCTTTGTCAGCACAGATTCAGCTCCGCGGGAAATTCCCTCTTCAATTTTTCTTTTTAGATGAAGGTTTTGGAACATTGGATCAGGAGCTGCTCGACACTGTAGTAACTGCACTCGAAAAAGTGCAGATGGAAAACTTTGCGATTGGTGTTATTTCACATGTACCGGAACTAAAAGCCAGGTTGACCAAAAGGCTGATCGTAGAACCGGCAGAAAACGCTGGTAAAGGAACAAGAGTAAGACTTGATCAGCTTTAAAGATAAAGGATTCATGGCCTCATGCCCTGAATCCTTTTTTATTCGATAATTCCATGTCCGATTACTTCAACATCAACTGAGGCTTTAAAGTCAATTTTAGGATATTCCTCTTTCCAGTTCAGTTTTTCCCAGGTTGGATAATGATAAGCCATCAGTTGCCTGCCGACCCCAAAAGGGTCGCTGTTCATTTTTTGAAGTTTATCGATCACTTTTTGGGCATCTTCCGTTAATTTTTTCGAGATTTTTTTTTCTATCTTTTTTATTTCTGAAGGCGTACTTAAATTGTCAGGTGGATATTCAGTAATAATAATCTTTACGTTTAATTTAATTTTTGCAGAAATTTTGTCTCTAGATGAAACATAAACATCAAATTTTCTTTTATTTTTTTCCACTTTTATCGTTACATAATTCAGTAAATTTTCTTTTTGGTTATTGGAAATTTTTTTTGTTGTGGACATTGAGATTGTGTGTGGCTCGCCTGTAAGCATCGTATAAATAACAGATAACGGTTCTTTTATGGAACCAACCATCTGATGCTCTTGGAACAATGCAACTCCAATCACTTTAACCGCTTTCCCCGTTGATTCTAAATAAGGGAGAGCAAAATCTTGGCCAGGATCAAACATTAAGGGACATATCGTTTGAATATTTTCTGCGGGAACTGTGGCGCCTTCTTCGGCGCTCTTTATGGAGTCTCGTAAATATTCTCCTACACCAGTAGATTTTTTCGGTTCTTCAAACGTTGTACTGATTACATCAGATGCTTTTCCTTTAGCTACTGCTAATTTTGCATTTAAAGAAGATTTCGGATCACGGTAGAAGATGTCTAGCAGATTATAGATATCTGTTTTTGCCGTTTCTTCACCAAATACCAATACCTGGTTCTTTGAAGCATCTAATCTTTCAGCCACTTTTAGATCAAGCCTTAACCTGCTTTGCCGTGCGGTATTTCCTGTCGCTGCGAATACCTGGTTGACTATATTTCCTTTACCAGCCTCAGCTGCAACGGCTTGAGGTACAGAAACAGTAGATGTCACTTTACCTTTTTTCGTATAATCTATCCCTCCTGCAGTTATGAGCTTCGTTTCATTAAGATTGGTTTGATCCCAGCAGCCTGTTAAAAGTAAGAGAGCGGGCAAAGTGTATATAAATTTGTTCATGTAGCAGTTGCCCCTTTCTCTTGTTTTTTTCTAAGCACTGAGATAAGCAACAAGATAATAGGGGAAATTCCGGAAAAAAGTATGGAGACCAGGCTAATGTATTTGTTCCATGTTACAATCTCGAGTTTTTCATTTGGAATAATCGCAACTAAGGCGCAAAATAATGCGATATAAACTGCAGCTGATTGGTGATGATGCAGCTTGAGAATAGATTGTATACCTTTTGCTGCAACAAATAAGTAACTGATAAAAGATGTAGCAACAGATATAATCCATAAAGATAAAAAAATTAAGTCAGTCCGTTCAACGATTGAAAATGAAAAAGCTTTAAGCATATATAGAACAGGTTCTGGAACGATGACGATTTCCATAGGATTGAAAAAAATATAGGTCGTAAAAACAATAAAGGTATACATAACCGTTACACAAAAGGATGCAAATGAAATAACTTTTAGTTTCTTAGCAGGAGTTCCGGTCGTGTAAGCTAAAAATACGAGCGCTGCATCAAAACCTAATAATGCAACAACGGCATCTGAAGAACCTTTAATAATGGTCATTATTCCAGTTTGACCAATTGGAAAAATGTAAAGAAAGTGAACATCAGTATATGCATATATGATTAAACCAAACAAAATGAAGAAAAGCGGTGTCACGAGAACAAAGAACCTTGCTATTTCTCTTGGTGTACTCGAAATGAAATAAGCACCGGCAAAGGCCATTACAAAAATAATAACCCAGCTAGGTGTTTCAAATAATATCCATTTTCCAACAATGCTGTTGTACAAAATTAAAATTAAGGCTGAAACAATTGAAAAGTGAAGTGTATAAATGAATTTAAAAATGAATCCTAAATGCTTTCCCATAATTTTGGGAAGGATGTCAAACAAGGTGTTTTGAGGAAACCTGTCACAAAGCTTCCACATCGCCAAGATGGAAAATTGAACGAAAACACCTGCTAAAAGAAGTGAGATCCAGCCATCGATTTTTGCTTTTACAAATAATGAGTATGGTAAAGAAAGAACTCCAACACCGATTTGAGTTTGAACAATCAAAAAAAATAGCTGGCGATGTGTGATAGTATGATTATTCATGAATTATCCCACTTTCGAGTATGGTTTGTAGTATCCATTTTTTGTGCATGAACTTCTTTTGGACGTGTATTCTGCTTCCAAAACGGGGCACGGATAAATGCATCTTTTAAATCAGCCAAATTAAGCGGAGCTAATGGTGCAAAATAAGGCGAACCAAAGGTATACAGTCTGCAAAGGTGAAATAATAAGATCATAAACCCGAAGACAATGCCAAAAAAACCTAACGTAGCTGCTGCAATCATGAACGGGAACCGTAAAATCCGTACTGCAGCACTCATCTCATTTGAAGGAACTATATAAGCAGCAATCGCTGTAATGGCAACAACGATAATCATTAAATTTGAAACAAGCCCCGCTTTAACAACGGCATCACCGATAACCAGACCTCCAACGATGGCAATTGTGGACCCGATCCTTGTTGGAAGCCGTATTGACGCTTCCCTGATTAACTCGATCGTCAACTCCATTAGTAAAGCCTCAAACAATGGCGGATAAGGTATATCTTCTAGCGAGCTTTTTATAAGCAGAATCAGTCCAAATGGAATGACTTCAAAATGAAAAGAAACGATGGCAATGTATACAGCGGGCAGCCCTATCGCTATAAAAAAACTAAAAAGCCGGATAAAACGGAAAAACGAACCGATCTGCCATCTTTTGTTGTAGTCATCTACAGATTGATAGAATGAAAAAAAGTTAACAGGCATCAAGTGTGCAGTGGGTGATGTGTCGTAAACAAGAGCAATTCGTCCCTCCATTAAGTTCGCCGCTACACGATCAGGACGTTCTGTGCTTAGTATCTGCGGGAAAAAGCTAAAAGGCTTGTCCTCGATGCTTTCCTCAATATTTCCTGGAGCATGAATGGCATCCGCTTCAATTGATTTGATTCTTTTCTCAACCTCTTTTACATGTTCCGGATCTGCAATATTATCCACATAAGCAATCGCTATATTAGTATGAGTTTCTTTACCGACTCTAAAATACTTTATCGTTAATTTTGGTGTTTTTAGACGTTTGCGGATAAGGGCAAGGTTGATTGACAGGTTTTCTATGAATCCATCATGAGCACCGCGAATAATGGCCTCATTGTCTGGTTCGGTGATGTCCCTCTTAGTGTTTACAGGTGTGACCATGGAGAAAAAACTAGTTGTATCCTCTGTAAAAATAAGCGTGTTTGATTGCAGAAGCAGTTCTTTGACTTGGTTAAAATCTGTTTGCTTTTTTAGATCAATGCTCGCCATCTTTCTAAAAGACTCAAAATTTATTTCATTTGCCGTTTCAAACAACGGGTTTAAAATCATGCTTTGCACGATCTGTTTATCAATAATCGAATCGATATAAAGAAGCACAATCTTGTTATGATCATTAGGAAGTTCGATGGAGTGCGTCATTAAATCTTCCGTGGAGGAGAAAGGTTCTTTTACTTTGATTAATAGTTCATCTAAACTAAGATTCTGCTCTTTTGGAGACTTTTCTGGAGAGCTATTCTCTTGAGACGTAACTTTTTGTTTAGGACTCTCTTGTTCCTGTATAAGTTTTTTTGGCTTCTTAAAAAAAGTCATATCGACCCCATCCCGTTTCTCCAAAAGTTTGTGTTAGTTTTTGCGTAATAAAAGCATTTATACGGAGAAGTGCCTATTTTTGAAAAAACGAGTCAGAAATTGTCATTATGAGTAAAAAATTGTGATACGATATACAAATAAAGAGAGAAGGGGGAGGCCTTATGACAGGAAGAGCTCAATTGTTTCCTGCTTTAACAAAGCCTTATACATATTTTTCGTTTTATAAAGAATCGAGTGAAAAAGAAGGGTTATGGATCAGGTTTATCGCTATTTTAGCTGTCAGCGGATTGCTTCATGCACTTTCCTTTTTTGCGGCATTTCCTTCGTTCCGGACACTTTCATTTGTGGAGTCGGCCAAACTTTCAGGTACAGAACAGGAACTGCTCAGGTTTATCATTTCATTAGTAGGTGGAGTTTGGGGAATTATCGTTCCGTTTCTGATCTTGCAGGCCGGAACATTATTTCTTTTCCTATTTTTTAGGGATGTGGGCTATAAAGCTCTTTTTTACGTAATGAGTGTTGTATATGTTTTATTTTTATTAGGATTAGCTTTCGAACTGCCGCTGCAATTTGTAACAGGTGCTGAAGAAGTTGTTCAGCCATTAGGCTTTGGATTTGCAGGTGTTCTGTTTTTTAAGCATGGATTTTGGCAGGAACTATTGAATTTGATTAATGTATTTACGGTTTGGGGAACAGTCGTTACTTATTTTGCGTTAAAGCAATTATCATTTAAAGCTAAAAGCTACTGTTTAGCTGTAACGATAGGCGGATCGATTTTTTGGATAATCTTATATTCGTTATACGCTGCACTTGTCAGCGGACAATTGGTATAAGGGGGGAGCTGACACATGAATAAATTAAAATGGACGGCGACTGGCTTAATTGTAGTTCTCCTGCTTGTAATGAATCTAATGATCTTTGATAAAAAAGAATCAGCTGCAGTTGAAGCTCCAAGACTGGAAACAGCTATCTCGCAAGTAAAAGATTTTACGAAAAAGTGGGAAGTAACAGGTACTGCGTATTCAAAAAATACGATTGAGATCTATCAGAATAATTCTCTTGGGTCTGTAAAAGAAATTATGGTGAATCCTGGTGATACAGTCTCCTCTGGCCAGACTTTAATTACTTATGAAAATACTGAAATCGAAGAAGAATTGCGTGGTTTAAAGAGAGAAAAAGAGGCTGCAGATGTTCGTGCTGATCATTTTTCCAGCCAGGTAAGTGAGTGGGAAAGTGAGCATTCAAGCTTTGATGAGGAAAAAAACAGTACAGATGCAAAAGTTAAGATGAAAGAACAGCTTAGCAATGCGGAATTGCAAGAAGCTCTTGCAGAAAATGAAAGCTCTGTTTTATCTGATGAAATCAGTGAATTAGAAGACAAGCTAGAAGCTCTTTCTGTTAAAAGTCCTGCAGACGGTGTTGTTTCAGAAGTAAACGGCACTCAAGAAAATGAACCTATAATGACCATTGTTGGACAAGGCAATTTCGAATTAAAAGCAAATGTGAAGCAAAATGTCGCTGGATTTGTTAGGACTGGTGACACTGTTCAGATCGAATCAGCAAATAACAAGGAAAAGCTTAATGGAACGGTGCAGACGGTGCTCCCTTCAGATAACGGCGAAATGTTTACGATGACGGTTCTCGTTGAAGATGAAGCTGCTTGGGTAGAAGGGCAGACAGCTACAATCATCCTTTCAGAAAAACTTGCCGAAAAAGCTGTAAGTGTTCCAGAGAATTCTATCTTAAAAGATGACGGAAAGAAATATGTGTTTATCATCTCAAAGAATAAACTATACAAAATAAAAGTATCGACAGGTGTTGACCAAGACGGTGCAGTACAGATTAAAACAGGACTTAAAAAGGGACAAACCATCGTATTAAATCCTTCGCCCGTTTTTGTTTCGGGTCAGCCAGCTTTAAAAAAATAACATAACAAAAAGGGATGCGTTGTTACGCGTCCCTTTTTGCATGGATTAATGATTTTGGAGCAGTGAATATTCTTGTTTTTTGCTGTTTGGGGTCAAATAAAGCAATAAGAAAATAAGATTCTACTGGGTGGGCTTCAATTTCACCTGATAGTGGATCAATAGCTGTTTCGGTTACAAAAGCATGTTTGAAAATGTCTTTTTCATGTAATGGAGGAAAACCTTCGATCGCATCAGGATATTGAGTAAGCATGGAAAGAAGATCAGTGGTCTCTTCTTTATTTTGGGTGTTTTCCCACCATGGTTTACGAGGCTTAAACTGCTGGCGCTCCAAGTAATCTAGCTTCATGAGACTTTCTGCTACAGGCAGAGCGTGCGGTGCAGATTCTTTTAAGAAAGCGATCAGCCGGTTAAACAGATCTTCAAGCTGGTGGCCGATTCTTGACCATCCTCTTGTCTCCCAATACGTTCCGAACTCCTGGAAGAAATCAAATGGCGACTCAAATACAAGGTTTATTAAGTATTTTACCGTGTGATCCATGCGATGATCGTTCCAATACTTCTCCAGTACGTCTTCTACTTGTTTTATGCGTATGATCTCGTCAAACGTCAGGACATTGTTTCCTAAAATCTCATAAGGAGAATGATCCATATAAACGTAATCATGTTTTTCGGCTGTAAGTCGCAGCCCTGTTCCGCGAAGCATTTTAAGGAATCCTAACTGAACTTCCTCAATGCCAAACGCGAAAACATCATTGAACGTTTTTCTGAACGAGTTGTAATCTTCTTCCGGTAATCCAGCGATCAGATCCAGATGCTGAACGATTTTTCCACCATCACGAACAGTTGTAACCGTACGGGTCAATTTTTCAAAGTTTTGTCTGCGCTGAACAAGTTCGTTTACCGCATCATTTGTTGATTGAACACCAATCTCAAATCGGAACAAACCTTTTGGAGCATGTTCATTCAAATAATCAATAACTTCTGGTCTCATGATATCTGCTGTGATCTCAAACTGAAACACCACTCCTGGGCGGCGGTTCTCGATTAAAAAGGAGAACATATCAAGCGCGTAATCCCGGCGGATATTGAACGTTCTATCTACGAACTTAATAATCTTCGCCCCGTTATCCATTAAAAAGATCAAATCTTCTTTTACGAGATCAGGATCGAAATACCGAACACCTACTTCAATGGAAGATAAACAGAATGCACAAGAATAAGGACATCCGCGGCTGGTTTCGAAATATGTGATGCGCTTTGAAAGAGATTCTACGTCTTCCTCAAAACGGAATGGAGAAGGAACGGTTTTGAGATTCAGTTTTTCACGAGGCCCATTAATCTTTGGTTTTCCGTCTTTTCTGTAGGCAAGACCAGCGACTGTATCGAATCGACCGCTGTTTTGAATCTGGCCGAGCAAGTGCTTAAACGTTTCTTCACCTTCATTCACTACAATAAAATCAACTTCTGGAATGCGGTCAAGCCAGTAAGCAACATCGTAAGAAACCTCAGGACCTCCGAGAACGATCTTTGTTTCCGGTTTAATCTTCTTAAACATTTGGATTACCTTGATCGTCTCTTCGATGTTCCAGATGTAACAGCTAAAGCCAAGCACATCCGGCTGCTGGCTGTAAAGGTCAGTCACGATATTAAGAGAAGGGTCTTTTATCGTGAACTCTCGAATCGTTACTGGAAATTCGGGCTCACTGTATGCTTTTAGATATCGTAAAGCAAGACAGGTGTGTATATATTTTGCATTTAACGTACTTAGTACCGTTTTCATAATTTCATTACCTCATTACGTTTACCCAAATGAATGGGGTATTTAGATGACACACTATTTTACCATATTTTAAATCCAAGAAAAAACCAGATCTGACTGGAATTAAAAACAGCAAATTTCTTTACGGTGCAAAGACCTAACCTATATAGTAGAACTAATATCATGAAAGCGCTTTTCAGAGGAGGAAATCATACAAAATGAAATTTGTTTCTGCAGTTCAAAAAGGAGATCATTTTATCGGAATGGTGAAGGAGGATGCTGTAATCAATGTATCTGCTCTGGCAGCTTCACTGGGCATAGTCATTCCACAAACCTTATTAGAAGGTATTCAGCAAGGAGAGGAATTCATTTCTGCTGTTAAAGAACTCGTAAATCAAGAGAAAGCAGAAGATTTTACAGTTTCATTGGAAGAGGTTCAGCTTTTAGCACCGATTCCGCGTCCTTCTAAAAATGTTTTTTGTATCGGTAAAAATTATCGTGATCACGCAATAGAAATGGGAAGTGAAGCAGATATTCCTGAAGACATCATGGTGTTCTCGAAAGCTCCAACTGCAGTTATCGGACATGGTGAGGGCATTCCGAGCCATGCGAATATCACAGAACAAATGGATTACGAAGGAGAACTAGCTTTAGTGATCGGTAAAACCGGAACAGGAATTACGAAAGAAGATGCGATGGATCACGTATTCGGATACACGATCATTAATGACATAACAGCACGTGACCTGCAGCAGAAGCATAAGCAATTTCTGCTCGGAAAAAGCTTGAATGGAACTTGTCCAATGGGACCATGGATCGTACATCACTCTGAAATATCGAATCCGGAGAACCTGGCGATTGAAACAAAGGTAAATGGAGAATTGCGTCAGAAAGGAAATACATCCGATTTTATTTTTGATATCAGGACGATGATTGCTGAGCTTTCAAAAGGAATGACGCTTGAAGCCGGAGACATTATTGCAACAGGGACGCCAGCTGGAGTAGGAAAGGGAATGAAGCCTCCTGTATTTTTAAAAAGAGGTGACACGATCGAAATCACAATTGAAGGAATCGGGACACTTCGTAATGAAATAGTAGAATGAAGCGAAATTTTACTAGTTACATAGAGGAGGAATTCACATGGAAAAGCTGCTATATATTAACGGTTCATGGATAGGAAATTCTCTTGAAAAAATAGAGGTGTTTAATCCTGCAAACGGTGAAGTAGTGGGTACTGTGCCATCTTGCGGAAAAGAAGAAACGGATGCTGCAATTGATGCAGCACATGTTGCTTTTTCCGGGTGGTCGAAACTGACTGCTTATGAACGTGCTGACTACCTCATGAAACTGCATGATTTAATGATTGAAGAAAAAGAGGAAATTGCTGAACTAATGACATTAGAAATGGGAAAACCATTAAAAGAGTCTGTCGGAGAAGTGATGTATGCGGCTTCTTTTATCAAATGGTACGCAGAGGAAGGAAAACGGGTTTACGGCAGAACGATTCCTTCAAGTGCTGAAAATAAAAGAATGCAAGTATTGAGGCAGCCAGTTGGAGTAGTTGCAGCGATCACACCATGGAACTTCCCGGCCGCTATGATCACGAGAAAGCTTGGCCCGGCTCTTGCAGCAGGATGCACTTTTATTGTGAAGCCGCCAAAAGAAACACCTCTTACCGCTATTAAACTAGTAGAGCTTGCAGATAAAGCAGGCTTCCCAAAAGGAGTTATCAACCTTGTAACAGGTTCATCCTCTATTATTGGGAAAGCGATCATGGACTCAGAAAAAGTAAGAAAGGTTACGTTTACTGGGTCTACTGAAATTGGAAAAAAACTGATCGAACAAAGTGCTGCAACAGTAAAAAATGTATCGATGGAGTTAGGTGGTCATGCACCTGCTGTTGTTCTGGGTGACGCTGATCTGAAAAAGGCAGTGGCAGGAATCGTAGCTTCAAAGTTTCGAAATGCCGGTCAAACGTGCATTTGTATCAACCGGGTATATGTTCAGGAAAATGTATACGATGAATTTGTAGAACTCGTAGCCGCTGAAGCGAAAAAGTTAAAAGTAGGTAACGGACTTGATGAAGGTACTGACATCGGGCCGATCATCAATAAAGACGGATACGAAAAAATTTCCGAGCATGTAGAAAACGCTCTTTCAAACGGAGCTGAATGTGTGACTGGCGGAAAAGGAAGTGCAGAGAACGGAGCCTATTATTACGAGCCGACCGTGTTGAAGAACGTGACACAAGATATGCTGATCATGAATGAAGAAACATTCGGACCGGTTATTCCAATTCACAAGATTAGTTCTATTGAAGAAGGAATCAAACTTGCCAATACAAGTCCGTTTGGGCTCGCAGCATACGTGTATACAGAAAATATGTCCAAAGGAACACAAATAGTAGAGGGATTAGACTACGGAATCATCGGCTGGAACGACGGCGTACCATCAGCAGCACAAGCACCATTTGGCGGAATGAAAGAAAGCGGTCTAGGCCGGGAAGGCGGCGTGGAAGGGATGGAAGCTTATCTGGAAACGAAATATGTAAGCTTCGTTTTATAAAATTCTTTAAGAAATCGGGTGAATATAACATGGATTTAGGATTAAAAGGAAAAAATGTACTAGTCCTTGCTTCAAGTAAAGGACTCGGAAAAGCATGCGCCCTGCAGTTTGCTAAAGAAGGGGCTAACGTTATGCTTACAAGCCGCGATGAAGAACAGTTATCTAGAACTGCAGAAGAATTAAAACGCGAAACGGGTGCAGACGTTCATTTCAAGAAGTGTGATATCACGCAAAGAAATGAAATTGATGAACTTATCGCAGAAACTGTTGAGAAGTTTGGAAGCATTGATGTTTTGGTAAACAATGCAGGAGGTCCGCCAGCTGGTAGCTTTAATGATTTTGAGGACGAACACTGGCAAGGAGCATTTGAGTTAACACTGCTTAGTTTAGTAAGAACGGTTCGTGCGGTTACGCCTAACATGAGAAAAAATGGCGGAGGACGCATTGTTAATATTGCATCATCCTCATTTAAACAGCCAATCGATGGACTTATACTGTCAAATACGTTCCGCACCGCGATTAATGGTCTCTCAAAAAGCCTTTCACAGGAGCTTGGGAAAGACGGGATCTTGATTAACACAATTGGACCTGGCAGAATCGGGACAGACCGCGTAGGCGTGCTGGATAAGATGGCAGCTGAGAAAAAAGGGGTCTCTGCAGAAGAGGTGAAAGCTTCGGTAGAGGGCGGGATTCCGCTTGGCCGCTACGGTGAGCCTGAAGAATTTGCTAGGATGGTCGTGTTTCTGTGTTCAGGCGCAAACACGTATGTAACAGGGCAGTCACTCTTGATTGACGGCGGAATGGTTAAAGCGTTATAAAAAAGGAAAGAAGCAGCGAGGGCTGCTTCTTTTTTGTCCGTTCGAGGGGTATACGGGATGGCGAAAATTGTCGAGGATTGTAGACTCGCGGATAAAGAGCCAAAACTTTTGGATTGGGGGATGATGTATAAAAGTATGTGTAAGCCTTTGCAGTAGACAAAAAGAAAAAGACAAAGTACTCTCGGTTTGTCCAGAACCTTTGAGAGGAGACTTTGTCTTTTGAATAATTCTACTATAAACCAACTAGATCTTGGAACGCAAATTGAAGAAATGGTAAAAAACTTTGTTCAGGAAAAGCTTGAGATGATTATGAGAGAAGAGATCCAAAACTTTCTTCATAATGAACAAGAAGAGGGCCAAAATTCTCGTAATGGTTACTACCAGCGTATCCTGGATACGAAGTACGGAAGAATCGATGACCTTACTGTACCAAGAGACCGGAATGGTGACTTTCATACAGCCCTTTTTGCCCCTTATCAACGCAGAGATGGTTGGCTGGAAGAAGCTATACTAAACCTGTATCAAAACGGAGTAAGTACGCATTTGTTCAACGAATGTTAGATGGAAACGGCTACTCCGCAGCTACTGTTTCAAATATCACAGAAAAGATTCTCGAAGACATTGATGAATGGCAAAACCGCCCTTTAGAAAGTGACTATTTAGCTCTCTATTTAGATGGGCTTTATTTCAGTGTGCGTCGAGGTACGGTCGAGAAAGAAGCCATCTATATTGTCTTAGGA
>NZ_JAMBOD010000016.1 GCF_023715445.1 Fictibacillus nanhaiensis | reverse complement strand
AGTCGGAGAAGCTGTTGGAATCATCGCTGCACAATCCATCGGTGAGCCAGGTACACAGCTTACTATGCGTACCTTCCATACCGGCGGTGTAGCAGGAGACGATATCACACAAGGTCTTCCGCGTATCCAGGAATTGTTCGAAGCACGTAACCCGAAAGGTCAAGCTGTTATCTCTGAGCTTGAAGGAACGGTTGTTGGCGTAAACGACAATAAAGATAAGCGTGAAGTAGTCGTCCAAGGTGAAATCGAATCTAGATCTTACACAATCCCATTCGGTGCCCGAATTAAGGTAGTCGAAGGTGATAAAGTAACAGCTGGTCAAGTATTGACGGAAGGTTCGATCGACCCGAAAGAATTGATCAAAGTACGCGGTGCAGAAGGCGTACAGGAATACCTGCTGCGTGAGGTACAGAAAGTTTACCGTATGCAAGGGGTAGAAATCGGAGATAAGCACGTTGAAGTTATGGTTCGCCAAATGCTTCGTAAAGTGCGCATCATCGATTCTGGTGATTCTCAAGTACTTCCAGGAGCACTTATGGACATCCATGCATTCACGGATGTTAACCGTAACGTTCTTCTTGAAGGTGGAACTCCTGCAACAGGACGTCCGGTGCTTCTTGGTATTACAAAAGCATCACTTGAAACTGAATCGTTCCTATCAGCTGCATCGTTCCAGGAAACGACTCGAGTTCTTACGGATGCTGCTATCAAAGGCAAGCGTGACGAATTGCTCGGACTTAAGGAAAACGTTATTATCGGTAAGCTGATTCCGGCTGGAACAGGTATGAACCGTTACAGAAACATCGGAATTAATTCACCGGTAGTTGAAGATGAAAACAGTGAAGAGGCAGAACTGCCTACAGAACTTGTTTCTCAAGATTAATAAATGAAATGTTGACATCGGGAGTGCATCGGTGATATTATTACGGATGTGCTCCTAAGAATTGTTACTTTGGAGGATATTTGCATGTCTTATGAAAAAGTGACACAGGCTTCTGAAATTATCGTAGGTACTAAGCAAACAATCAAAGCTTTACAAAACGGCGAAGTCAAAGAGCTGGTCGTTGCGGAAGACGCTGATTTTCGAGTAACAGGCAAAGTTTTGCAGATTGCCGAAGAAAAGCAGGTTCCGATCGTAAAGGTTGATTCCATGAAAAAGCTTGGAAAAGCATGCGGTATAGATGTCGGGGCCGCAACTGTTGCGATAAAAGGATAAAATTACTGTTTTTGCGATGAGCAAAGATTAACGCTCCGCTCGCAAAAACTTTCTTTTGTCCCAAAATGAACCACCTGGGTCGGTGGCATTACAAAACAAGAGAGGAGGAAATTCAAATGCCTACAATTAACCAATTAGTACGCAATGGTCGTGTTTCTAAAACAAAGAAATCTGACTCTCCTGCGTTAAATAAAGGTTATAACAGCTTCAAGAAGTCCCAAACTAACGTTTCATCTCCGCAAAAGCGTGGAGTTTGTACGCGTGTTGGTACTATGACTCCTAAGAAGCCGAACTCGGCGCTTCGTAAGTATGCCCGTGTTCGTCTAACAAACGGAATTGAAGTTACAGCTTACATTCCTGGTATCGGTCACAACCTTCAAGAGCACAGTGTTGTTCTTATCCGTGGAGGGCGTGTAAAAGATTTACCGGGGGTACGTTACCACATCGTTCGTGGTGCACTTGATACGGCTGGTGTTACTAACCGTATGCAAGGTCGTTCTAAGTACGGAACGAAACGTCCAAAGGAAGCTAAGAAATAATATTTTTAACAAAAATAAAACAACTATAAGAAAGGAGGGGACCACATGCCACGTAAAGGACCTGTTGCTCGTCGTGATGTGTTACCTGATCCAATTTACAAGTCCAAGCTTGTAACTCGTCTAATCAATAAAATTATGATTGACGGTAAGAGAGGGGTAGCTCAAACAATCTTGTATAATGCGTTCGAACTTATTAAAGAACGTACAAACCAAGATCCTATGGAAGTGTTTGAACAAGCTCTTAAAAATATCATGCCAGTTCTTGAAGTTCGTGCTCGTCGTGTTGGTGGTGCTAACTACCAAGTACCGGTTGAAGTTCGCCCAGAGCGTCGTACAACTTTAGGACTTCGTTATTTAACGAACTACTCTCGTCTACGCGGAGAAAAGACAATGGAAGAACGTCTTGCTTACGAGATTATGGATGCTGCTAACAATACTGGTGCTTCAGTTAAGAAGCGCGAAGATATGCACAAAATGGCAGAAGCAAACAAAGCGTTTGCTCACTACCGCTGGTAAAATCATAGAGACAGTTTTCGGACTGTCTCTAAAACACTATAAAAATTCCTTTGCATAAGGAAGGAGAGAAATTCATGGCTAGAGAATTCTCCTTAAAAAATACTCGTAATATCGGTATCATGGCTCACATCGATGCTGGTAAAACAACGACTACTGAACGTGTACTTTATTATACTGGCCGTATCCACAAAATTGGTGAAACTCATGAAGGGGCTTCACAAATGGACTGGATGGAGCAGGAACAAGAGCGTGGAATCACGATTACTTCCGCTGCTACAACTGCTCAATGGAAAGGTCACCGTGTCAACATTATTGATACACCAGGTCACGTAGACTTTACAGTTGAAGTAGAACGTTCATTACGTGTATTAGACGGAGCGGTTGCTTTACTTGATGCTCAATCAGGTGTAGAACCACAAACAGAAACTGTATGGCGTCAGGCTACTACTTACGGAGTACCTCGTGTAGTATTCGTAAACAAAATGGACAAGATTGGTGCGGATTTCTTATACTCCGTAAAAACCATTCATGAACGCCTTGGTGCTAACGCTCATCCGATCCAATTACCGATTGGTGCGGAAGACCAATTCGAAGCAATCATCGACTTAGTTGAAATGAACGCTGTATTCTACGGAAACGATCTTGGTACTGATATCGAAGTTCGTGAAATTCCTGAAGAACACATGCCTTTAGCTGAAGAATACCGCAACAAATTAGTTGAAGCGGTAGCTGAGCTTGATGAAGAAATGATGATGAAGTACTTAGAAGGCGAAGAGATTACGAAAGAAGAACTTAAAGCAGGTATCCGTCAAGGTACTTGTAACGTTGAGTTCTACCCAGTAATGTGTGGTTCAGCATTTAAGAACAAAGGTGTTCAGCTTATGCTTGACGCTGTTCTTGATTACCTTCCATCGCCGGTTGATGTACCAGCTATTAAAGGTGTTCTTCCAGATTCAGAAGATGAAGTAACTCGTGAATCAAGTGACGAAGCTCCGTTCTCAGCACTTGCATTTAAAGTTATGACTGACCCTTATGTTGGTAAGTTAACATTCTTCCGTGTGTACTCAGGTACATTAAACTCTGGATCATACGTACAGAACTCTACTAAAGGAAAGCGGGAGCGTGTTGGACGTATCCTTCAAATGCACGCAAACTCCCGTGAAGAGATTTCAGTCGTATACGCTGGAGATATCGCAGCTGCTGTAGGTCTTAAAGATACTACAACTGGTGATACACTTTGTGATGAAAAGAACCTTGTTATCTTAGAATCCATGGTATTCCCAGAGCCAGTTATCTCACTATCTATCGAGCCGAAGTCTAAAGCAGACCAAGACAAGATGGGTATGGCGCTTGCTAAGCTTGCTGAAGAAGATCCAACATTCCGTACTGAAACAAACGAAGAAACTGGACAAACGATCATCGCTGGTATGGGTGAACTTCACCTTGATATCCTAGTTGACCGTATGCGCCGCGAATTCAAGGTAGAAGCTAATGTGGGTGCTCCTCAGGTTGCTTACCGTGAAACAATTCGCCAAGCTGCTAAAGTTGAAGGTAAATTCGTTCGTCAGTCTGGTGGTCGTGGACAATACGGTCACGTTTGGATTGAATTCGAGCCTGGTGAAGAAGGATCTGGATTCGTATTTGAAAACAAAATCGTTGGTGGGGCAGTTCCTCGTGAATACATCCCTGCAGTACAGAATGGTATCGAAGAATCAATGAAAAACGGTATGCTTGCTGGTTTCCCATTACTTGACCTTAAAGCTCGTATCGTTGACGGATCTTACCATGATGTTGACTCCAACGAAATGGCGTTTAAGATTGCCGGTTCAATGGCACTTAAAAACGCAAAAGCAAAGTGTGACCCTGCAATTCTTGAGCCGATCATGAAAGTTGAAGTAACAGTTCCAGAAGAGTACATGGGTGATATCATGGGTGACGTAACTTCCCGTCGTGGACGTGTTGAAGGTATGGAAGCTCGTGGTAATGCACAGATCGTTAAAGCGATGGTTCCACTTGCTGAAATGTTCGGATATGCAACTAGCTTGCGTTCTCGTACACAAGGCCGTGGTACTTACTCTATGCACTTCGATCACTACGAAGAAGTACCGAAGTCGATTTCTGAAGAAATCATCAAAAAAGCAACTGGAGCTTAATCTCCCCGGTTGTAAGAAGCAACATTTTCATGTAATCTAAAATGGGCAGAAAAAACTGTCTGTTTTATATAAAAAAATCTACTATATGTAAACATATTTAAGGAGGAATCTTTCTCATGGGTAAAGAGAAATTTGATCGTTCCAAAACGCATGCTAATATTGGTACTATCGGTCACGTTGACCATGGTAAAACAACTTTAACAGCTGCTATCTCTACTGTTCTTGCTAAGAAAAACGGTAAAGGTGTAGCAATGGCTTATGACCAAATCGACGGTGCTCCAGAAGAGCGCGAACGCGGAATCACAATCTCAACTGCACACGTTGAGTATGAAACTGATTCTCGTCACTATGCACACGTTGATTGCCCAGGACATGCTGACTATGTTAAGAACATGATCACTGGTGCAGCACAAATGGATGGTGGGATCCTAGTAGTATCTGCTGCTGACGGCCCAATGCCACAAACTCGTGAGCACATCCTTCTTTCTCGTCAAGTCGGTGTACCTTACCTTGTTGTATTCATGAACAAGTGTGACATGGTTGACGACGAGGAACTTCTTGAGCTAGTTGAAATGGAAGTTCGTGACCTTCTTTCTGATTACGACTTCCCTGGAGATGACATCCCTGTAATTAAAGGTTCAGCTCTTAAAGCTCTTGAAGGAGACGCTGAGTGGGAAGCTAAAATTCTAGAACTAATGGACGCAGTTGATTCTTATATCCCAACTCCTCCACGTGACGTTGATAAGCCATTCATGATGCCAGTTGAGGATGTATTCTCAATCACTGGTCGTGGTACAGTTGCTACTGGACGTGTTGAGCGTGGACAAGTTAAAATTGGTGACGTAGTCGAGATCCTTGGTCTTACTGAAGAGCCAAAATCAACTACCGTAACTGGTGTTGAAATGTTCCGTAAACTTCTTGACTATGCTGAAGCTGGTGACAACATTGGTGCACTTCTTCGTGGTGTTTCTCGTGACGATGTTGAGCGTGGACAAGTTCTTGCTAAGCCAGGAACTGTTAAAGCACATACTAAGTTCAAATCAGAAGTTTATGTTCTTTCAAAAGAAGAGGGTGGACGTCACACTCCATTCTTCTCTAACTACCGTCCTCAGTTCTACTTCCGTACAACTGACGTAACTGGTATCATCCAACTTCCTGAAGGCGTTGAAATGGTAATGCCTGGAGATAACGTTGAGATGACTGTAGAACTAATCGCTCCAATCGCTATCGAAGAAGGAACTAAGTTCTCTATTCGTGAAGGTGGACGTACAGTTGGTGCAGGTGTAGTTGCAACAATCACTGAGTAATCTAATTACTCTTTAATAAAAGCACTCTCCAATCGGAGGGTGCTTTTTTGTTTGTTAATGGAGCTTTTTAGTAAAAGTGGACTCATTTTTTAAGAAAAAATGAAACATTATTGGGAAAGACCACTACCTAACTAGCTTTGAGCAGGAGATACAGTGTGAGAACCTGCCTGCAGCAGCTTCAAACACCTTCAATCAGAAATATAGTTGCTGAATCCACAAATTTAGGGGCTGAATCCAAAAGTTTTAGCGTTGAATCCACAAGTTTAAGTCCTGAATCCACGAGATTCGCCACTTAATCCACAAATAGTAATATATATGACACCCGGACAAAACCGGCAAACTACTGAAATCACTAACCCGCACACAAACCGGATCACCACCCCTAGCGCAAAACTTCTATATATATAGAAGAAACACATTCAAGTGTGTAAAAGAAGAAAAAGGAAGTTGAAATCACCGCATAGAGTCTCTATAATAGAAAAAGTGCGATTAGCAATAAAAAAATGCAAATATAACTTGCATTGGGCGTTGCTTTTCTCTATAATGAGTAATGTTGGTCATTCACTGCGATGATTCGGAAGGTTGCTGACACACCAGGCCCCTTTGCCATGGCTGGTGACATCAGGTTGAATTTCCGTGGAGCAATGTCTGTTTATCAAAATAGGCGAATAAAGGAGGGAAAATAATGGCAAAGCAAAAGATTCGTATCCGTTTAAAGGCGTATGATCACAGAATTCTTGATCAATCAGCTGAAAAAATCGTTGAAACTGCTAAGCGTTCAGGAGCAAAGGTATCAGGTCCAATCCCACTACCTACTGAGAAAGCGATCTACACGATCCTTCGTGCGGTTCATAAGTACAAGGACTCTCGTGAGCAGTTCGAAATGCGTACGCATAAGCGCTTGATCGATATTATCGAGCCAACACCACAAACAGTTGATTCATTAATGCGTTTGGATCTTCCGTCTGGTGTAGACATCGAAATTAAACTATAATTTCACGATTGCTTTATATAATTCATTATTTTACTTACTAATAGGAGGTGTGACGAATGACCAAAGGAATCTTAGGTAAAAAAATTGGTATGACTCAAGTTTTCGCTGAAAACGGAGATCTTATCCCAGTTACTGTAGTAGAAGTAACTCCTAACGTTGTTCTTCAAAAGAAATCCGTAGAGAACGATGGCTACGAAGCTATCCAGCTTGGATTTGACGATAGAAAAGAATCTCGTACGATTAAGCCGCAAGCAGGTCATGCTGCTAAAGCTAGCACGAGCCCTAAGCGCTACGTTAAGGAATTCCGCAATGTTGATGCTGCGGGATACGAAGTTGGTCAGGAAGTCAAGGTTGATATTTTTGCAGAAGGTGACGCTGTAGACGTTACTGGTACATCTAAAGGAAAAGGATTCCAAGGTGTTATCAAGCGTCACGGGCAATCACGCGGGCCAATGAGCCACGGTTCCCGTTACCACCGTCGTCCTGGTTCTATGGGTGCAGTTGACCCTAACCGTGTTTTCAAAGGGAAAGCATTGCCTGGACGCACTGGCGGAGACACAGTAACTGTACAAAACTTAGAAGTTGTTAGAGTTGATACAGAACGTAATCTTCTATTGATCAAAGGTAACGTACCTGGAGCGAAAAAGAGCTACGTTACAATTAACTCTGCTGTTAAAGCAAAGGATGCTAAATAAGGAAGGAGGACAATCTGATGCCAAAAGTAGCATTATTTAAACAAGATGGTACTCAAGCTGGCGATATCGAATTAAACGATTCCGTTTTCGGTATTGAACCAAATAAAAGCGTGCTTTTCGACGCTGTTATTATGCAGCAAGCATCACAGCGCCAAGGAACTCATGATGTAAAGAACCGTTCCGAAGTTGCTGGTGGTGGACGCAAGCCATGGAAACAGAAAGGTACTGGACGTGCTCGTCAAGGATCTATCCGTTCTCCACAATGGGTTGGCGGTGGAGTGGTTTTCGGACCTACACCAAGAAGCTATTCTTTCAAATTACCTAAGAAGGTTCGTCGCTTAGCTATTAAATCAGCGCTATCTTCTAAGGTTCTAGATAACGACTTGATCGTATTAGAAGGACTTGCATTCGACGCTCCTAAAACAAAGGAAATGAAGCAAGTGCTTGCAAATCTATCCGCAGATCGTAAAGCATTAGTTGTAACAGCTGATTACAATGACGCTGTTGCATTATCTGCACGTAACATCCCAGGCGTAACAGTTGTTACGGCTAACGGCGTTAGTGTTCTTGACGTGTTAAACCACGACAAGCTTCTTATGACTAAAGACGCTGTGGAAAAAGTAGGGGAGGTGCTCGCATAATGGAAGCTCGTGATGTGATTAAGCGCCCCGTTATTACAGAGCGTTCTACTGAAATAATGGCTGACAAAAAATACACGTTCGAAGTGAACCCTCGTGCTACTAAGACTCAAATCAAAGGTGCACTAGAAGAAATCTTTGGCGTAAAAGTACAAACAGTAAACACTGCTAACTACAAAGGTAAGTTCAAGCGTGTAGGCCGTCATACTGGTTATACATCTAAACGTAAAAAAGCAGTTGTTACATTAACTCCAGAAAGCAAAGAACTCGACTTTTTTGAAGGAGTTTAAAAAGAACTCGTAAAGGAGGGAAATTACAATGGGTATCAAAAAGTTTAAACCGACAACTAACGGTCGTCGTAACATGTCTCAGCTTGACTTTGCTGAAATCACGACTGACCAACCAGAAAAATCCTTGCTTGCTCCACTTAGCAAAAAAGCTGGTCGTAACAACCAAGGTAAACTAACTGTTCGTCACCAAGGTGGTGGACATAAGCGTAAGTATCGTATCATCGATTTCAAACGTAACAAAGATGGAATACCAGGTCGCGTTGCTACAATCGAGTACGATCCAAACCGTACTGCTAACATCGCTCTTATCCACTACGCAGATGGTGAGAAGCGTTATATCCTAGCTCCTAAAGGAATTCAAGTAGGACAAGAAATTATGTCTGGACCTGAAGCTGATATCAAAGTGGGTAACTCACTTCCATTAGCTAACATTCCTGTAGGTTCTACAATTCACAACATCGAACTTAAGCCTGGTAAGGGTGGACAATTAGCTCGTTCAGCTGGTGCTGAAGCTCAACTTCTTGGTAAAGAAGAAAGATATGCGCTCGTTCGTCTAGGTTCTGGTGAAGTTCGTATGATCCTACTTACTTGCCGTGCAACAATCGGTCAAGTTGGTAACTTAGAACATGAACTTGTAAACGTTGGTAAAGCAGGTCGTTCTCGTTGGAAGGGTATCCGCCCAACAGTTCGTGGTTCTGTAATGAACCCTAACGATCACCCGCACGGTGGTGGTGAAGGACGCGCTCCAATCGGACGTAAATCACCAATGTCTCCATGGGGTAAACCAACTCTTGGATATAAAACTCGTAAGAAAAACAGCCAAACTGACAAGTACATTGTACGTCGTCGCAAAAAATAATGTGATTGTCCTACGGTTCAATCGAGCCGTAGCGCAAACACAAAGGGAGGTTCTCAAATGGGTCGCAGTTTGAAAAAAGGGCCTTTTGTAGATGACCACTTGATGAAAAAGGTCGAGGCACTTAATGAATCTAACGACAAGAAAGTAGTTAAAACTTGGTCTCGTCGTTCTACGATTTTCCCTGACTTCATCGGTCACACAATCGCTGTTTATGATGGTCGTAAGCACGTGCCGGTATATGTAACTGAAGATATGGTCGGACACAAGTTAGGTGAATTTGCACCTACTCGTACTTACAAAGGCCATGCAGCTGATGATAAGAAAACAAGACGTTAATTGAGGGGAGGTACACAAAATGGAAGCAAAAGCAATTGCTAAACAAGTGCGTATTGCTCCTCGTAAAGCTCGTATCGTTATCGACTTGATTCGAGGCAAGCAAGTAGGTGAAGCACTTGCGATTCTACGTTTGACGCCTAAAGCAGCTTCTCCTGTAATCGAAAAGGTGCTTAAGTCTGCTATCGCAAACGCAGAACACAACTATGAAATGGAACCGAACAACCTAGTGATTAAGCAAGCGTTCGTTGATGAAGGAATTACTCTTAAGAGATTCCGTCCACGTGCCATGGGTCGTGCGAGCCGTATCAACAAACGTACTAGCCACATCACAATCGTTGTTTCTGAAAAGAAGGAGGGTTAAGACGTGGGTCAAAAAGTAAATCCAACAGGTCTACGTATTGGCGTCATCCGTGACTGGGATTCTAAATGGTACGCAGAAAAGGATTACGCTAATCTTTTACATGAAGACATTAAGATCCGTTCTTATATTGAAAAGCGTCTAAAAGATGCTGCTGTATCAGGTATCGAGATCGAACGTGCAGCTAATCGTGTAAATATCACAATCAAAACTGCTAAACCAGGAATGGTAATCGGTAAAGGTGGATCCGAAGTAGAAGCACTTCGTAAAGCTCTTAACGATATGACTGGCAAGCGAGTTCATGTTAACATCTTTGAAATTAAGCAAGCAGACGTTGATGCTAAGCTAGTTGCTGAAAACATCGCTCGTCAACTTGAAAATCGTGTATCTTTCCGTCGTGCAATGAAGCAGGCGATCCAACGTGCAATGCGTATGGGTGCGAAAGGGATCAAAACTCAAGTATCAGGCCGTCTTGGCGGAGCTGATATCGCTCGTTCTGAACATTATAGTGAAGGTACTGTTCCTCTTCACACACTTCGTGCAGATATCGACTATGGTACTGCTGAAGCAGACACAACTTACGGTAAGCTTGGAATTAAAATCTGGATTTATCGTGGTGAGGTCCTTCCAACAAGAGGAACGAAAAAAGAGGAAGGAGGCAAATAATTATGTTATTGCCAAAACGTGTTAAATATCGTCGTGAACACCGCGGTAAAATGCGTGGGAACGCTAAAGGCGGTACAGAAGTTCATTTCGGAGAATTCGGTTTGCAAGCTCTAGAAGCTAGCTGGATTACTAACCGTCAGATCGAAGCTGCTCGTATTGCGATGACTCGTTATATGAAGCGTGGCGGTAAAGTATGGATCAAAATTTTCCCTTCTAAGCCTTACACTGCAAAGCCTCTAGAAGTCCGAATGGGTTCCGGTAAAGGTGCTCCTGAAGGATGGGTAGCAGTAGTTAAGCCAGGAAAAGTTATGTTTGAAATCGCTGGTGTCTCTGAAGAAGTGGCACGCGAAGCGTTGCGTCTTGCAGCACACAAACTTCCTGTAAAATGTAAGTTTGTTAAACGCGAAGAAGTGGGTGGTGACACAAATGAAGGCTAATGATATTCGTAACCTGACCACTGCAGAAGTTGAACAAAAAGCAAAAGCACTTAAAGAAGAGCTTTTTAACCTTCGTTTCCAACTAGCGACAGGTCAATTAGAAAACCCGGCCCGCATTCGTGAAGTTCGTAAAGCAATTGCCCGTGCAAAAACGGTTTTACGTGAAAGAGAGCTTGGGATTACTAACGGTTAATTCTTGAGAGGAGGTTCGCACAATGAGTGAACGTAACCAGCGCAAGGTGTACACTGGTCGTGTTGTTTCTGACAAGATGGACAAAACGATTACAGTACTTGTTGAAACATACAAGACACACTCTTTATATAACAAGCGCGTTAAATACTCTAAAAAGTTAAAAGCGCATGATGAAAACAACACTGCTAAGATTGGTGATATCGTTAAGATTATGGAAACGCGTCCGCTTTCCAAAGACAAGCGATTCCGTTTGGTAGAAGTTGTTCAAGAAGCAGTAATTATTTAATAAATTGTTCGGATTATACTCATATCCGAAAGGAGGTCCATTCGCATGATTCAACAAGAATCCCGTTTGAGAGTAGCTGATAACTCTGGTGCGAAAGAACTGCTTTGCATTAAAGTTCTTGGTGGTTCTGGTCGTAAGTACGCTAACGTTGGTGACATTATCGTTTGTTCGGTTAAATCCGCAACACCAGGTGGCGTTGTTAAGAAAGGTGACGTTGTTAAAGCGGTAGTGGTACGTTCTAAGCGTGGTATGCGCCGTAACGACGGATCTTACATCCGTTTTGATGAGAACGCAGCTGTAATCGTTAAGGATGACAAAGGTCCTCGAGGAACTCGTATCTTCGGACCTGTAGCACGTGAGCTTCGTGACAAGCAATTTATGAAAATCGTTTCTCTTGCTCCAGAAGTTCTTTAATATATTTACTAGCAAGGCTCTTATTGTCTTGTAAGGAGGTGCAACTCACAATGCCATTGCATGTGAAAAAAGGCGATAAAGTTCAAGTTATTTCTGGCAAGGATAAAGGCAAACAAGGTGTGATCCTTGAAGCTTATCCAAAGCTAAACAGAGTGCTTGTAGAAGGCGTGAACGTTGTTAAAAAACACGCAAAACCTTCTCAGGCTAATCCGCAAGGCGGAATTCTTAGCCAAGAAGCACCAATTCATGCTTCTAACGTAATGCCTCTTGACCCTAAAACTGGTGCTCCTACTCGTGTAGGCTACAATGTAGTTGATGGGAAAAAAGTTCGTGTGGCCAAAAAATCTGGTGAAACCCTAGATAAATAAGTCTCAGAGTGAAAGGAGGACACATAATGAACCGTCTACAAGAGCGATATAAATCAGAGATCTTACCATCTCTTATGGAAAAGTTTAATTACACTTCAGTAATGCAAGTACCAAAGATTGAAAAAATCGTTATCAACATGGGTGTTGGTGAAGCAGTTACTAACTCTAAAGTGTTAGATACAGCAGTAGAGGAACTTACAGCAATCACTGGTCAAAAGCCTGTGATTACTCGTGCCAAGAAATCTATCGCTGGATTCAAGCTTCGTGAAGGTATGCCGATCGGATCAAAAGTTACACTTCGCGGAGAGCGCATGTATGACTTCCTTGATAAATTGATCAGCGTTTCCCTTCCACGTGTTCGTGACTTCCGCGGGGTTTCTAAGAAATCTTTCGACGGTCGCGGTAACTACACACTAGGTGTTAAAGAACAATTGATCTTCCCTGAGATCGATTATGATAAAGTAAACAAAGTTCGCGGAATGGACATCGTTATTGTAACGACTGCGAACACTGACGAGGAAGCTCGCGAGCTTCTAACACAAGTCGGAATACCATTCCAAAAATAACCTTTAGCCAAAGGAGGTTTACCCGTGGCAAAGAAGTCAATGATTGCTAAGCAACAACGCAAGCAAAAGTTCCAAGTGCAAGAGTACACGCGCTGTGAACGTTGCGGGCGTCCTCATTCAGTAATCCGCAAGTTCAAATTATGTCGTATTTGTTTCAGAGAACTTGCTCACAAAGGTCAAATTCCTGGCGTTAAAAAAGCCAGCTGGTAATACCCTGAAAAAAGGGAAGGAGGTAACTAGTAATGGTTATGACAGATCCAATAGCAGATATGCTTACTCGTATCCGCAACGCTAACACTGTTCGTCACGATAAGTTGGAGCTTCCTGCTTCTAATATGAAAAAAGAAATCGCAGAAATCCTTAAGCGTGAAGGCTTTGTTCGCGATGTGGAGTATGTTGAGGACAGCAAACAAGGAATGATTCGTATCTTCCTTAAGTACGGTTCTAACAATGAGCGTGTAATCTCAGGTCTTAAGCGTATCTCAAAGCCTGGTTTACGTGTTTATGCAAAATCAAGTGAACTTCCACGTGTTCTTGGAGGACTTGGAATTGCAATCGTATCTACTTCTAAAGGCATTATGACTGATAAAGAAGCTCGCCAATCACAAATGGGCGGCGAAGTACTAGCGTACGTTTGGTAATAAAAAGCGAATGGAGGTGTCATCATGTCTCGCGTAGGTAACAAACCGATAGAAGTTCCAGGCGGCGTTACGATCACTGTTGCATCTGACAACACTGTATCTGTAAAAGGCCCTAAAGGTGAACTTTCTCGCACATTTAATGCTGACATTAAAATTAATCAACAAGATAACTTAATTACAGTGGAACGCCCGAGCGACCACAAAGAGCACCGTGCATTGCATGGTACTACTCGCAGCGTATTGAACAACATGGTTATTGGTGTAACAAACGGTTATGAAAGAGCTCTTGAAATTATCGGGGTTGGATATCGTGCTTCCAAAGCTGGTAACAAGCTTGTACTTAACGTTGGTTACTCACACCCAGTTGAAATCGTTCCTGAACAAGGAATCGACATCGAAGTACCTTCTAACACGAAGGTAATCGTTAAGGGTA
Organism: Fictibacillus nanhaiensis; assembly: GCF_023715445.1. Lineage (GTDB taxonomy): Bacteria > Bacillota > Bacilli > Bacillales > Fictibacillaceae > Fictibacillus > Fictibacillus nanhaiensis_D. Next base: position 17,734 of record NZ_JAMBOD010000016.1, on the reverse strand, counting down.
TTGACAAGCAACGTGTTGGTGAAGTTGCTGCAAACATCCGTTCAGTTCGTTCACCTGAGCCTTACAAAGGTAAAGGTATTCGTTACGAAGGTGAATTCGTTCGCCGTAAAGAAGGTAAGACTGGTAAATAAAGCCGTTAGGTAGCGGAAAGGAGTGCAAAGGATGATCACGAAAGCAGATAAGAATGTCGCTCGTAAGAAAAGACATGCTCGTGTTCGCCGCGTTGTAAGCGGAACAGCACAACGTCCTCGTTTGAACGTATTCCGTTCTACAAAGCACATCTATGCTCAATTGATCGATGATCAAGCAGGTGTAACAATTGTATCTGCATCTTCCCTTGATAAAGGTGTAAGTGTAGAAAACGGTGGAAACGTAGATGCTGCTAAAGCGATTGGTCAAGAAATCGCTAAGCGCGCAGTTGAAAAAGGAATCAAATCGGTAGTATTTGACCGAGGCGGATATTTATATCACGGACGTATTAAAGCATTAGCAGACGCAGCTCGCGAAGCTGGGTTAGAATTTTAATCGAAGGAGGGAACCTGATGCGTATCGACCCTAACAAACTTGAACTTGAAGAACGCGTCGTTACGGTTAACCGTGTAGCTAAAGTAGTAAAAGGTGGACGTCGTTTCCGCTTTGCTGCAGTGGTTGTCGTAGGTGACAAAAATGGTCACGTTGGATTCGGTACTGGTAAAGCCCAAGAGGTACCAGAAGCGATCCGTAAGGCGATTGAAGATGCTAAGAAAAACTTAGTAACTGTACCGATCGTAAAAACAACAATTCCTCACCAAGTAGTTGGACGTTTTGGAGCAGGTAACGTATTTTTAAAGCCTGCATCTGAAGGTACTGGGGTAATTGCTGGTGGACCTGTACGTGCGGTATTGGAGCTTGCTGGTGTAGGTGACATCCTTTCTAAGTCACTTGGATCTAACAACCCAATCAACATGGTTCGTGCAACAATCGAAGGATTGAAAAATTTAAAGCGTGCTGAAGACGTTGCGAAACTTCGTGGCAAATCAGTACAAGAGCTTTTAGGTTAAGGAGGGAATTTTAGATGGCTAAGAAATTAGAAATCACCCTCACTCGCAGTGTTATCGGCCGTCCGGAAAACCAGCGTGTTGTTGTTAAGACACTAGGTTTGCGCAAAATGCACCAGACAGTTGTGCACGAAGATAACGCGGCTATCCGCGGTATGGTTAACAAGGTATCTCACCTTTTAACAGTGAAAGAATTAGAAGCTTAATAAGATAAATAAATCATGAGGAGGTGCTCAGATGAAACTTCATGAGTTGAAGCCATCAGAAGGATCCCGTAAAGTTCGCAACCGTCTTGGTCGCGGTATCGGATCAGGAAATGGTAAAACAAGTGGTCGAGGACATAAAGGTCAAAACTCACGTTCAGGCGGTGGAGTAAGACCAGGATTCGAGGGTGGACAAAATCCACTAGCACGTCGTTTACCGAAGCGAGGATTCACAAACCCTACTCGTAAAGAGTATGCAGTTGTTAATCTTGAGAAGCTTGTACGTTTTGAAGAGGGCACAGTGGTAACTCCTGAACTTCTTCTTGAAACAGGAGTAGTAAGCAATCTTAAAAACGGTATTAAAGTTTTAGGTAATGGCAAGTTGGATGTTAAGCTTACAGTTAAGGCGCACAAATTCTCTGTTTCTGCTAAAGAAGCAATTGAAGCAGCGGGCGGAAAAACTGAGGTGATCTAATGTTCCAGACAATCTCCAACATTATACGTGTGGGTGATCTGAGAAACAAAATATTGTTTACACTTGCAATGCTGGTGGTGTTCCGTCTTGGAACATTCATCCCAGTACCTGGTGTAAATCGCGATGTATTGAAATTCAGTACAGGCGACAGTGCTAACATTTTTGGTTTTTTAAATACGTTTGGCGGTGGAGCGTTACAAAACTTCTCCATTTTCGCTATGGGTATCATGCCGTATATCACAGCATCGATCATCGTGCAGCTTTTGCAGATGGACGTTGTGCCAAAGTTTACGGAGTGGAGTAAGCAAGGTGAAGTAGGGCGAAAGAAATTAGCTCAGTTCACACGTTATGGAACGATCGTTCTTGGTTTTATCCAGGCAATCGGTATGTCTATCGGTTTTAACAATCTTTTTCCAGGACTTATTCAAAACCCTAGCATGACTACGTATCTATTTATCGCGTTAGTTTTAACTGCAGGTACTGCATTCTTAATGTGGTTGGGTGAGCAGATTACCCTTAAAGGGATTGGAAACGGAATTTCAGTTCTGATTTTTGCGGGGATTGTCGCGGCTATTCCTACAGCAGTTAACCAGCTTTTCACAACGCAATTTGAAGGCGGAAGCGATCAGTTATTCATGCATATCGTAACGATTGTACTGCTTGCTCTTGCGATTGTACTCATTATTATGGGTGTTATCTTTATTCAACAAGGTGTTCGGAAAATCCCGATTCAGTATGCAAAACGGGTCGTTGGAACAAAGCCTGTTGGCGGCCAGTCTACTCATCTTCCGATTAAAGTTAACGCAGCAGGTGTTATCCCGGTTATCTTCGCGATTTCCTTGATCATCACACCAAGAACTGTTGCTGGCTTCTTCGGACAGAATGATGTTACGACTTGGATTATCAACACGTTTGACTATACGAAACCAGTCGGAATGATTATATATGCGCTCCTTATCATCGGATTCTCGTATTTCTATACGTTTATCCAGGTGAATCCGGAGCAAATGGCGGAAAACTTAAAGAAGCAGGGTGGATACATTCCTGGCATTCGTCCAGGAGCTAACACTCAAACTTATATAACAAGAATTCTGTATCGATTAACGTTTGTTGGATCTCTATTCCTGGCTGCGATCGCAGTACTTCCAGTTGTCTTTACAGCAATTCCAGGTTTGAACCTTCCGCCAGCCATTCAAATTGGTGGAACAAGCTTGCTGATTGTTGTAGGTGTTGCATTAGACACCATGAAGCAAATTGAGAGCCAGCTGATCAAGCGGCACTACAAAGGCTTCATTAAATAAGGGCGAGGGAAGATCATTCTTCCCAACATGCTCTGTTTAAAAAAGACGATTGTGATCTATGGAGGGATTAGATGTATCTAGTCTTAATGGGATTGCCCGGAGCAGGTAAGGGTACTCAAGCGGAAAGAATTGTTGAGAAATACGGAATTCCACATATCTCTACTGGAGATATGTTCCGAGCAGCAATTAAAGAGGAGACTCCTCTTGGACTTGAGGCAAAATCGTACATGGATGCGGGTAACCTCGTTCCTGACGAAGTTACGATCGGTATCGTACGTGACCGACTTTCTAAAAAGGACTGCGAAAAAGGATTTTTACTAGATGGATTCCCTCGGACAGTTGCCCAAGCGGAAGCTCTGGAAGAGATCACGAACGAGCTGGACAGGAAGATTGATTATGTTTTAAACATATCAGTAGATTCCGAAAAGCTCATGCAGCGATTAACAGGTCGTCGGATTTGCCAAACATGCGGAAGCACGTATCATGTAATATTCAACCCGCCAAAGGTTGAAGGAGTATGTGATAAAGACGGCGGTACGCTTATCCAACGTCAAGATGATAATGAAGAGACCGTTCGAAACCGTTTAGATGTAAACATGAAGCAGGCTAAACCACTGCTTGATTTTTATGGTGATAAAGGTTACCTGAAAAACATTAATGGTGATCAGGATATCGACAAAGTCTTTCAAGACATTGACCAACTTATTGGGGGATTGGCGAAATGATAATCTGCAAAACACCGCGAGAGATTGAAATCATGCGGGAGGCAGGTCGCATCGTTGCCTTAACTCATCAAGAGTTAAAAAAACACATTAAGCCTGGCATAACTACTAAGGAACTGGACAAAATTGCTGATAAGTTTATCCGCAGCCAAGGTGCAATTCCTTCATTTAAAAACTATAATGGTTTTAGTGGAAGCATCTGTGCTTCTGTAAATGAAGAGCTTGTGCATGGGATACCAGGTAAACGCGTACTGAACCATGGCGACATTATCTCTATAGATATAGGGGCGAAGTACAACGGATACCACGGTGATTCCGCTTGGACGTATGGGGTCGGAGAGATTTCTGAAGAAGCTCAAAAACTTCTGGATGTAACCGAAGAGTCTTTGTATAGAGGACTTGAAAAAGCAAAAGCCGGTGCCCGGTTAACTGACATTTCTCATGAGATACAAAAGTATGCTGAGGAAGAAGGTTTTTCTGTAGTCCGCGAGTATGTAGGACACGGAATAGGCCAGGACTTGCATGAGGACCCGCAGATTCCTCACTATGGACCGCCTGGTAAAGGGCCGTTACTGAAAAAGGGCATGGTTCTGGCAGTAGAACCAATGATTAATGCGGGAACTCGCTATGTTCGAACATTATCCGATAACTGGACGGTTGTCACAACGGATGGCAAATGGTGTGCTCACTTTGAACATACAATTGTCATTACGGAGGAAGGCTTTGAAATCTTAACAAAGATCTAGGTGAAGGTGATGAGATGGTAAGCGAATCTGATTCGGTACCGAATTTAGGACAGATGGTTCGGATACTTAAAGGAAGAGACGCAGATCGGTTGGGTGTTATAGTCGGCATTCTCGATGGACGTTTTGTTCTCGTAGCCGATGGCGACAAGCGCAAGTTCGATCGCGCCAAACGAAAAAACCTAAACCATTTAGAGCTGCTGGATTTTATTTCTCCGGAAGTTGTTAAAAGCATTCTTGAAACAGGTCGTGTAACCAATGGCAAATTGCGTTATGCAGTAGCGAAGTTTTCCGACGAGAAAGTCATTGCTCTGAAGAAGGGAGATCAAGTCGATGGCTAAAGATGATGTTATTGAGGTAGAAGGAACGGTTATCGAGCCTTTGCCGAACGCCATGTTTCGTGTTGAACTAGAAAACGGACACAAAGTTCTAGCGCACGTTTCTGGAAAGATTCGTATGCACTATATCCGAATTCTTCCAGGAGATAAAGTAACCGTAGAATTGTCTCCGTATGACTTATCACGTGGTCGTATAACGTATCGTTTTAAATAATCAATGTACTCCGTGACATAAGGAGGTTATAAAAATGAAGGTAAGACCATCAGTCAAGCCAATATGTGAAAAGTGTAAAGTGATTCGCCGCAGAGGCACTGTAATGGTGATCTGTGAAAATCCGAAACATAAACAAAAACAAGGTTAATATACAGGAGGTGCAAAAATTATGGCACGTGTTGCAGGTGTAGATATTCCTCGTGATAAGCGAGTAGTAATCTCATTAACATACATCTTCGGTATCGGAAAAACAAAAGCACAGCAAATTCTTGCTCAAGCTGGCGTTTCTGAAGATACACGCGTTCGTGATCTTACTGAAGATGAATTAAACAAAATCCGCGAAGTCATCGATGGACACAAAGTGGAGGGTGACCTTCGCCGTGAAGTTTCTTTAAACATCAAGCGTCTAATCGAGATCGGAGCATATCGTGGTGTTCGTCATCGTCGTGGATTACCAGTACGTGGTCAAAACACGAAGAACAACTCTCGTACTCGTAAAGGACCTCGTCGTACTGTAGCGAATAAGAAAAAGTAAGTAAAGGAGGTAAACTCTAAATGGCAAAAGCACGTAAGACTAATACACGTAAGCGTCGTGTCAAAAAGAATGTTGAAGTCGGCGTAGCACATATCCGTTCTACATTCAACAACACGATCATTACTATTACTGACACGCACGGGAATGCAATCTCTTGGGCGACTGCTGGTCACCTAGGATTCAAAGGTTCTCGTAAGTCTACTCCGTTCGCAGCACAAATGGCAGCTGAAACAGCTGGTAAAACTGCAATGGAACATGGAATGAAGACGTTGGAAGTATCCGTTAAAGGACCTGGAGCTGGACGTGAAGCAGCAATCCGTGCCCTTCAAGCGGTAGGCTTAGAAGTAACAGCTATTCGTGATGTTACTCCTGTACCTCACAACGGTTGCCGTCCGCCAAAACGTCGTCGTGTGTAACGATATACACGGTATATAATTCCTTAACTTGTCTATAATGGTTATAGTAAAAGTTTTGGCAAGAGATAAGTCGGAATGCCTATGGGGAATTTCGGCTGGGACAATCCAGCCGAGATTCGACGTTTGAAGGAGGGTTCAGTTGAATGATCGAAATCGAAAAGCCAAGAATTGAGACGGTTGAAATCAGCGACGATGCCACATACGGAAAGTTTGTTGTTGAGCCACTTGAACGTGGATACGGGACTACACTAGGCAACTCCTTGCGTCGTATCTTGTTGTCCTCACTACCTGGTGCAGCAGTTACATCTATTCAGATTAATGGCGTATTGCATGAATTCTCAACAGTTGAAGGTGTAGTTGAAGATGTTACAACAATCATCTTAAACTTGAAGAAGCTTGCAATGAAGATTTATTCTGATGAAGAAAAGACACTTGAAATCGACATAAAAGGTGAAGGCGTCGTAACAGCTGGAGACATTACTCATGACAGCGATGTAGAAATCCTTAATCCGGATCTTTATATCGCAACACTTGCAAAGGGAGCTCATTTCCAAATGAAGCTTCATGCTAAACGTGGTCGTGGTTATGTACAGGCAGAAGGCAATAAACGCGAAGACCTGCCTATCGGTGTTATTCCTGTTGATTCAATTTACACACCAATTTCTCGTGTGAATTATCAAGTAGAAAACACTCGTGTAGGACAAGTAACAAACTATGATAAGCTAACGCTTGATGTATGGACAGATGGGAGCATTCGTCCAGAGGAAGCAGTTTCTCTTGGTGCGAAGATCATTAGCGAACATTTAAACATTTTTGTTGGCTTAACAGATCAAGCTCAGAACGCTGAGATTATGGTGGAAAAAGAAGAAGACCAAAAGGAAAAAGTTCTAGAGATGACTATTGAAGAACTTGATCTTTCTGTTCGTTCTTATAACTGCCTAAAGCGTGCTGGCATTAATACAGTACAAGAACTTGCGAATAAGTCTGAAGAAGACATGATGAAAGTGCGCAACCTTGGCAAGAAGTCACTTGAAGAAGTTCAAGAAAAGCTTGATGAGCTGGGTCTTTCATTACGCGCTGACGATTAATTCGTAATACGCGCTTTTTCAAGACGAGAGAGAAATGCGCAGAGGAGGGAATACAAGCATGGGATACCAAAAGTTAGGTCGTGTATCTGCGGTTCGTAAAGCAATGCTTCGTGATTTAGCTACTGATTTAATCATCAACGAGCGTATTGAAACTACAGAAGCACGTGCAAAAGAAGTTCGTAAATTTGCTGAAAAAATGATTACGCTTGGTAAGCGTGGAGACCTTCATGCTCGCCGTCAAGCTGCATCGTTCCTTCGTAACGAAGTAGCAGACAGTGAGTCTGGCCAAAGATCTCTTCAAAAGCTTTTCAGTGATCTTGCACCTCGCTATGCTGAGCGTAACGGTGGTTACACTCGCATCGCAAAAATCGGCCCTCGCCGTGGTGATGGTGCACCAATGGTTATCATTGAATTAGTATAATAAACGTTACTTAAAGGGCGGGATCAAGTCTTCGATGACAATCTTGCCCTTTTTTATTTGTTTTGAAGGCTGATTCATGGATGATATGTGGAAGAGTTGATTTGCGCTCCAGGTGCTCGCTTTCCGCGGGGCGGGCGGTGAGCCTCCTTGCGCTTTGCGCCTTTAGGAGTCTCACCTGTCCCACTCGTCCCGCAGGAGTCTCTCACCCTCCGCTCCAATCAACTTAGTCAATGATGATTAAAAAAAACCTTTAAAAGCTCTATCTGAACAGGCATTGATTGTTATGCTTTAAGTTTATAATCAAAGCTATGAGTATCAGAGCTTTTTAAAACTAACGAGAGCAGAGAGCAGCTTAGAATAGCGACAGCTAAGAGGAGGATGTCACATGGAAAACATCATTTCGGTTAAAGATGTGACCTTTTTTTATCCAGGAGAAGAGACAGCTACATTAAAGAATGTAAGCTTAGACGTATATAAAGGCGAGTGGCTTTCAATTGTAGGCCATAACGGATCAGGTAAGTCTACGTTGGCAAAATTGCTGAACGGGCTGCTGCTGCCTAATGAGGGTACTGTCCATGTATCTGAGTTTGTCACAGCCCGTCAGGATGACATCTGGGAAATCCGCAGGCAAGTAGGCATGGTCTTTCAGAATCCAGATAATCAATTTGTCGGGACAAGTGTTCAAGACGATATTGCCTTCGGACTGGAAAACTTCGGTGTTCCGCGGGAAGAGATGATTAAGCGCATCAATGAAAGTGTTGAGCGTGTTGGAATGCAAGCTTTTTTGAACCAGGAACCCCATCAGCTATCCGGAGGCCAGAAGCAAAGAGTAGCCATCGCAGGTATCCTTGCACAAAAGCCGTCCGTTATTGTTTTAGATGAAGCTACTTCTATGCTTGACCCGATCGGCAGGATTGAAGTGATGGAGACAGTTCGTGAACTGAATCAGAAGGAAGGCATAACCGTTATCTCGATTACTCACGATTTAGAGGAAGCGCTAAGTGCAGACAGAGTCGTAGTCATGAAAATGGGGGAAAAGGCAGCAGCAGGGAAACCTGAAACGATTTTTCAGCAGCGTGAATTGCTGAAGTCAGCTGGTCTGGATTTACCGTTTTCACTAAAATTAAGCGAAGCTCTCCGCCAAGAAGGGGTCGAGCTTGATAAAGGCTATTTAACGCAGGAAGAGCTGGTGGATGCATTATGGAAATTAGCATAAAGCAACTCGAACATCGTTACATGCAAGGAACACCCTTTGAAAGACGTGCTCTTCATGATGTGAATCTTCAAATACCTGATGAAACATTTCTTGCGCTTATCGGGCATACGGGGTCAGGTAAATCTACGCTTATTCAGCACTTGAATGGTTTATTAAAGCCTTCTGCAGGTTCAATTAAAATGGGTAACACCATTCTAGAAGCTGGAGGGAAGAAACAAGATCTAAAGCCGCTTCGCAAAAAGGCAGGAATCGTATTTCAATATCCCGAGCATCAGCTGTTTGAAGAAACGGTTGAAAAGGACATCATGTTTGGTCCCAGAAACTTTGGCATGTCAGAAGAGGAAGCGAAAAGAACAGCTTCAAATGTTATCGAGATGGTAGGGCTTCCGCAAACAGTGTTAAGCAAATCACCATTTGATCTGAGTGGAGGGCAAATGCGAAGAGTAGCAATAGCAGGTGTTCTTGCTATGAATCCGGAAGTCCTGATACTGGATGAGCCGACCGCCGGACTTGATCCATCCGGCAGGGTTGAAATCATGGAGTTGTTTTACGAACTTCACCAAAAAAATAAATTAACGACGGTCCTCGTAACGCATAGCATGGAGGATGCCTCCAAATATGCAGATGAGATTGCAGTCATGCACAAAGGCGAACTTTATTTGCACGGAAAGCCTAATGAGATTTTTAATGAGAGAAAAGCACTGCAAGAAGCAGGGTTAGATGTTCCTGAAACCGTTCAATTTCTTTTAAAATGGAACGAGAAGTCAGGTCAGGATCTCTCACTTTCAGCATTTACAATTGAGGAACTTGCTAAAAGTTTAGGACAAGCTCTCAAGAAGAGGGGGAGCTGACGAGATGCTGCAAAACGTTATTATTGGTCAATATTACCCTGCGTCGTCTCCCTTGCACCGGATGGATTCACGCTCAAAGCTGATTGCTGCATTCTTTTATTTGTTTATTGTCTTTCTTGCAAACAACTGGATCACATATGGCTTACTGATCGCCTTTACCGCTGTGACGATCTCGGCGTCTAAAGTTCCGCTCCGTTATTTATATAAAGGGCTGAAGCCGATCCTTATCCTTGTTGTATTTACGATGCTTTTGCATATCTTTTTAACTAAAGAAGGGGACGTGCTCTATAAAGCTGGCTGGTTTGAAATATACGAGGGCGGAATAATTCAAGGTATCTTTATAGCAATGAGACTTCTTTTGCTTGTTTTAATGACATCGCTATTGACGCTGACAACTACTCCGATCGATATTACGGATGGACTGGAGCATCTGCTTGGACCGTTGAAAAAATGGAAACTGCCTGTTCATGAGTTTGCCTTGATGATGTCAATTTCGCTTCGTTTTATCCCAACGCTTTTACAAGAGACAGAGAAGATCATGAAAGCACAAATGGCTCGCGGTGCTGATTTTACAAGTGGTCCGATAAAAGAACGGGCAAAGGCCTTTGTTCCCCTGCTGGTTCCTTTATTTGTATCTTCGTTTAAGCGGGCTGAGGAACTGGCGCTAGCTATGGAAGCAAGAGGGTACCGTGGCGGAGAAGGAAGAACAAGGTTAAGAGCACTCCAGTGGCATAGCCGTGATACATTTGCCTTAGTGCTGCTTATCTCGCTCACACTTTCGCTATTTCTATTACGCAGTTAAAAAGGAGAAGGAACAATGGCTCGTATGAAAGTAACCGTAGCTTATGACGGTACAGACTTTGCCGGATACCAAATACAGCCTATGGGAAGAACAGTGCAAGGCACGATTCAGTCTGTTCTTCAAAAGATGCATAAAGGAGAGGCTGTCAACATTTCAGCCTCTGGCCGTACTGACGCAGGGGTGCACGCGACGGGCCAGGTATTTCATTTTGATACAGACTTAATCATACCTGCTGATGCCTGGAGCAAAGCCTTAAATGCTATGCTGCCTGACGACATTTATATTAAAGATGTGGAAGAGGTAAGCGAATCCTTTCATTCCCGGTTTTCAGCACGGAGCAAAGAATACCATTACAAGCTGCTCATCCGAAAAGAGCCTGATGTTTTTCAAAGGAATCACATGTTTCATTATCCGTATCCATTAAACATTAGCCATATAAAAAAAGCATGCGGGTACTTTCTTGGTACTCACGATTTTACTTCTTTTTCATCTGCCCGTTCAGAGGTAGCGGATAAGGTAAGGACGATCTTTGCTTTGGAAGTGCTTGAAGAAGAAGAGTTTCTGACATTTAAAATAAGAGGCAGCGGCTTTTTGTATAATATGGTAAGGATTATTGCAGGAACACTTTTAGAGGTTGGACAGGGCAAAAGAAAGCCTGAGGAGATTTTGACGATTATAGCAGGTCAAGACCGTGCATTAGCGGGAAAAACAGCTCCTGCTCACGGACTATATTTACATCAGGTAAATTACCAAGATAAACCTGAATAATATTTAGGATACGCTTGACATCGTTGTTTATATATTATAAGATATTATTTGGTATTTCTAAAGATATCGTCCACATGCCCCGGAGATATTTTGGGAAATGTTCACATTGAATATAATTGAATTTGATTGAAGATACAGGAGGGAAAACACATGCGTACGACTTTCATGGCGAAAGCTTCTGAAGTAGAACGTAAATGGTTTGTGATCGACGCTGAAGGCAAGACTCTTGGACGTCTATCCAGTGAAGTTGCTTCTATCCTTCGCGGTAAGCATAAGCCTATTTATACACCACACGTTGATACTGGTGATCACGTGATCATCATCAACGCAGAAAAGATCGAATTAACAGGTAAGAAATTGACTGACAAAATTTATTACCGCCACACTGGACACCCAGGTGGACTTCGTACGAGAACTGCATTAGAAATGCGTACAACTCGTCCGGTTCAAATGCTTGAGCTAGCAATCAAAGGTATGCTTCCAAAGAACAGCCTTGGTCGCCAAATGTTCAAAAAGCTTCACGTATATGCTGGAGCTGAGCACAACCATCAAGCACAAAAACCTGAAAACTACGAGTTACGCGGATAAAAAAGGAGGGTATTTACGTGGCACAAGTACAATATTATGGCACTGGACGTCGTAAGCACTCCGTAGCACGTGTACGATTAGTTCCTGGTGAAGGCCGTATCGTTATCAACGGACGTGACATAGACGAATTTTTCGGATTAGAAACATTAAAGCTTATCGTTAAGCAACCACTTAACACAACTGAAACAACTGATAAGTATGACGTATTAGTAACTGTTCATGGCGGTGGATACACTGGACAAGCAGGAGCTATCCGTCACGGTATCTCTCGTGCGCTTCTAGAAGCAGATCCAGAGTACCGCGGTTCACTTAAAGCAGCTGGATTCCTTACTCGTGACGCTCGTATGAAAGAGCGTAAGAAGTACGGACTTAAAGGCGCTCGTCGTGCACCTCAGTTCTCAAAACGTTAATTTTTCAAATACGTTTGTCAAAACCCTGTTCTCTTCGGAGAGCGGGGTTTTTTGTGTTTGTGGATTTTTTTGCACTGAGCTTATAGGGGACGTGCGCATATTTTGTCGAGGATTGTAAACTAGTGGATAAATCACTGTTTCTTGTGGATTGGGTGCAAAAATTCGTGGATTCAAGGGCAGAATTTCTGGATTCAAGGCCAAAACTTTTGGATTCATAATCAAAAAGCCCTGAGTTGAACTGATTTTCTTGATTCAGCAGGTATGATTTTTTTAAGCGATGCCATCTTTTCCCTTACCATCTTTTATGCAGTGTCGTTACTCCGTCGTTTGAGAAAAATAAAGGTATGGAATAACAACAGCGTAAAGAACACGCAGGAAGGGGAGAAAATCGTGGCAATCGTTTTAAATAATTTTAGGGAAAAACAGCGCTATAAAAAAGAAAATTTCGAGCGAAAAGTGCTACGCGATTTATCGCTTGTAAATATAAAAAAGGAATTTCAGCGGTTGTTTCAGCCATTTTTTCAATATTCTCTGTTGTACCAGAATGACATCGAGGATGCTTGTATTGATATGGCTATTGATGCGTATCTGCTCGGGGCTGGCTACAGCCGCTTTGCTTATCACGGAGAAACACTGGAAAAAATTAAAGACCGCGCATATGAAAAACAAAAAGCAATCGCAGACGGACTATTTGAATATTGGCAGTTCTGGTGCTGGGGTACAGAAATGATGATGGAATCACTTCATCTTTGCTGTGAGGCTTATGTTCATGTTTGGTGGATGGAAGGATACCGGAATGGAGAAAAACGTTACCGGATGAAACTTCAATAAGTTATAAATTTCATCTTGTCCCATATACATAGTGATATATGGCTTGTATAGGGGGACAAAACATGAAGAAGTGGGTGAAGGGAGCCGCATTTGCTTTAGGATGCGCAGTCCTTATCTTTATTTTCACCTATCGTTTTTTAGATAATGATTCATGGCGTGCATGGAACTTGCCGCTATCCGGGAAAATTATCGTAATTGATCCGGGTCATGGCGGTGCAGATGGCGGTGCAGTAGGTGATGGAGAAATTTTAGAAAAAGAAATTGCGCTGAATATATCTGTTATGCTGCGTGATTATCTGCAGGAAGCAGGAGCACTTGTTATTATGACCCGTGAAACTGACAAAGACCTTGCAGATAAGGGAACCAAAAGGTTAAGACACCGCAAATGGGAAGATTTGAAAGAACGCAAACGAATTATTAACGAAAATCATGCGGACTTATTTATCAGTATTCATTTAAATTCATTGCCATCATCCAGATGGAGAGGCGCACAAGTTTTTTACCACCCGGGAAGAGAAGAGGGTAAAGCAGTATCATTATTCATTCAAGATGAGATTAAGCGGAATCTTGAAAATACGAACCGGTTTGCTAAATCAATCGAAGGACTTTATCTGCTCCGGACTGCTGAAGTTCCAGGAGCTTTAGTTGAAGTTGGTTTTTTATCAAATCCGACAGAACGAGAATTATTAAAAACAAAATCGTATCAGCAAAAAGTAGCGGCTTCTATCTATCAAGGCATGCTTAGATATTATACAAACGAAACTCCTCCGAAAACTCCTTATGATTAAGGAGTTTTTCTTTTAAAACCGCTTTCATGAAGTTAAAGGGAGGATGTGATATACTGAAGAGGTATTTTACAGGTAAAGGATGTGTCTACGTGCTTACGGAAGAAAAAGTTATTGAGCTGTTAAGTCCTATTCAAGACCCTTATTTACATAAAAGTATAGTGGACTCCGGAAGTATCCGCGAGCTAAAGATAAAAGAAGGCTATGTAGGATTAAAGCTGGGGCTTGCACATACGGGAACACCGGAACAAATGCAGCTTCAGCAGCAGATCGTACAAGTACTAAAGAACGCAGGAGTAGAATCGGTCGGACTGCGCTTTGAAAAAAGAGAAGACGTTCAGACGGATACCCAGCCGCAGCAGCAGACAGGGGCACCAACCCTGCTGTCTGAAAACAGCAAGACTGAGTTTATTGCGATTGCCAGTGGAAAAGGCGGAGTAGGAAAATCAACTGTATCCGTAAACTTAGCGGTTGCACTCTCGAGATTAGGGAAAAAGGTCGGATTAATCGATGCAGACATCTATGGTTTCAGTGTACCTGACATGATGGGGATTACAGAACGTCCTAAAGTAAAAGGAGATAGGATTTTCCCAGTCGAACGATTTGGTGTAAAAGTGATTTCCATGGCATTCTTTGTGGAAGACAACGCACCTGTTATCTGGCGTGGACCGATGTTAGGCAAAATGCTCATGAACTTCTTTAGCGAAGTTGAGTGGGGAGATCTGGATTATGTATTGCTTGATCTGCCTCCTGGAACAGGTGACGTGGCACTAGACGTTCATAAGATGCTTCCGAAATGTAAAGAAATAATCGTAACGACTCCTCATGCTACAGCTGCTTTTGTTGCGGCGAGGGCAGGAACGATGGCGATTAAAACAAACCATCAAGTCCTCGGAATTGTTGAGAACATGGCCTACTTCCAAAGTTCATCTACGGGAGAAAAAGAGTACGTTTTCGGCAAAGATGGAGGCAAGCGCTTAGCAGAAGAGCTAAAGGTTCCTTTACTGGGTCAGATTCCATTAGGCCAGCCTGAAATTAAAGAGGATGATTTTGCGCCGAGTGTATATGAACAGACTCATCCAATCGGTGAACATTATATCAACATGGCAAAAACTATTATTGAAAAAACGAAGTAAAAAAAGCCTCTCTTGATGGGAGGCTTTTACTGTGCGTTTGATTGTTCCTGCTCTTGCTGGTCGCCGCCAGAAGCTTCTTTTTCTTTTTTCGAGATGGACTGATCGATCTCTTCATGAGCTACTTTTTTCAGCATCTCTTGAATCTGAGCTTGAACGATCGGACTTTCAAACGTTTCAAGCATGACTTTTTTCATTTCTTTTCGTACAGGCTGAGTATCCACAAGCCCTAACAATTTTTGTGCCATCTGCGGATTTTGCATGATCTTCATCACTTCAGCCTGATACTGTGGGTCCTTTATTAAATCCTTCATCAGATTTTCATGTTCTTTTCGCATACTTTTTGCAAATGCTGCTGAAAATTTAGGGTCTTTAAAAAGTGTCTGCCAGAACTTCTGGCCTTTCTCGGAAAGAAGCTGCTGCTCGATCGTCTGTTTTATTACTTCTTGATCGATCAGGATTTCCTGTTGAATTTCTTTATCTGATAATACCTCTTTAATAGCCTTTTTTCCGTCATCTGTTTTTAATAAGTCGACAAGCATTTTCTTTGTCGCTTCATAATCAATCTGTGAACTGCCCTGGGCCTCATTTTGAGCACAGCCCGAAAGAGCGGTCAGAATGACACAAAAGAGGAAAATATATATTTTTTTCAACCGAATTCCTCCTCCTTTCATATGGGCTATATATCATTAGGATTGATTTTTAGCACTTATTTATACTGGTTATTTAAAGGAAAACTGGCAATTTAAAAAAGACATTGGTACAATCGTTACGGAGCAAGTTAGAGGGGGAAAACAAGCGTGAAAATCAAAAGTTGGCTCTTTTTATTCATAACCACACTTTTCATCGGAATTGTGAGTGCCATCACAGTAGGTCTTATATTAAAATTTCCTGAAGATAGCAGTGTATTAGAACTTTTATTATATATCTTTGGTTTGATCGGTTTTGGTGCATTGTTCAGCGTTTTTAGCCAGATGGGCTTTTTTGCGTATTTAACTGTACACCGTTTTGGATTAGGTATATTTAAAAGCCATCGCTTATGGAATGGTGTGCAGCTTGTTCTTATCGCAGTTGTATTGTTTGATTTGTTTTATTTAAGATACTCGTCCTTTCATAAAGAAGGGGAAAGCATCGTCAATTATATATTAATTCCGCTGGCGATATTAATCTTTGGCTTAATCATTGCATATGTAAAAGTGAAACAAACGTCCAGTGTAGCTTTCATCCCGACGCTTTTCTTTATTACAGTTGTTACGGTCCTGGAATGGGTACCTGTTTTAAAAGAAAACAACACTTTATCACTTTGGATGGGATTTGTTCCTTTAATGCTTTGTAATACGTATCAAATCTTAATGCTGCACAGATTGCTGCAGAAAAATCAAAAAAAGCCTCTTGCATCATAAATGCAAGGGCTTTTTGCTTTATTTCAGTTAACCTCTTTGCTGCTCGCTTCTGTATTAGCGATCATTTCACTTACGCTTACCAATTTAAAACCGTCGCCTTTTAATTTATCAATAATTTGCGGAAGAGCTTTATGTGTCTGTTTAACGGAATCAGATGCATGGAGCAAGATAATGTCTCCTGCTTTCGTGCCATCTGTTGCTGAATGAACAATCTTGTCTACACCTGGGTTCTTCCAATCCTTCGTATCAATGCTCCAATGCACAACAGTATGATTCAAATCTTCGGAAATTGTAAGAACACGCTCATCAAAATTTCCGTTAGGCGGACGAAGAAGAGAAGTCATTTTACCCGAAACTTTTTTAATTTTTTCCTGAGCTAAGAGGATATCTCTTTTGATTTGTTTATCTTCCCACTCGGTATAGCTTTTATATTGATAGCCGAGACTTGCAACTTCATGTCCATCCTTCACAATGCGTTCAACAATATCAGGATGCCGTTCAGCCCAGGCAGCGGATAAGAAGAACGTGCAATTCTTTACACCTTTTTCTTTTAGAATATCCAGAATTGGTGTTACCCGTTTATCACCCCAGCTGATGTCGAACGTCAGCGACACCTTATTTCCTTGGTCTTCCCCTTTATAAATTGCACGAGGTCCGTCCTTGGATGAAAATACAGATAGCTGCTGCTGACCCACGAATGCGAGGGATGCTGCAAAAAACGCTGCAAACACAACAACCATGTATTGTTTTACTTTCTTGCCGTTTATAACAAAGAAAAATTTCATTTAAGCTTTACCCCCTTGTCCATTCTTCCTTACAAAATATTTATGACCCTCTGGACAAGATATGCCGGATATTTAAGAAAAAGCTTAAAAATAATAACAGGACATAAACGTGGCAATAATGTAAAAGAAAAAATAGCTAAGCGGGGTGCTGTGTTTTGGTAGGAGTGCTTTTAAATCATCAGGAACTGAATGAATTCGAATATGTGTTAAAAAAAGAAATGGAAGAATTAATGTGTGATTTAGAAGATCATAAAATCGATGGAGTTGTAAAATCTGTCCTTGAAGAAAGATACCAAATCATTTATCGTTTATTCTGCCGGTTTGCAAAACCGTCTGATTGCAGAAGGTATTTAAGACAAAAACAAAGAAATTAATTTTTTTCTAAAAAACTATTGACCATAACAAGTCATAGGTGGTATATTATTTCTTGTCGCTTTTACAGCGGCGCTAACAAAACAAATTAAGATTCACTAAAAAAAGCGGTTGACATCAGCCAGCTAACGGTGGTATCTTATAAAAGTCGCCAAAACGAGCGGCACACAAGTTCTTTGAAAACTGAACAAAAGAAATAGGTAAGGAATTACATTTAATTCCGTCAGTTTTAAATCGAGCAAGTCAAACACTTTTATGGAGAGTTTGATCCTGGCTCAGGATGAACGCTGGCGGCGT
>NZ_JAMBOD010000015.1 GCF_023715445.1 Fictibacillus nanhaiensis | reverse complement strand
AGAAGAAATGCTTCTTCTCTTGTTATCCGGTATTAGCCCCGGTTTCCCGGAGTTATCCCCGTCTTACAGGCAGATTACCCACGTGTTACTCACCCGTCCGCCGCTAAATCAGAGGAGCAAGCTCCTCGTCATTCGCTCGACTTGCATGTATTAGGCACGCCGCCAGCGTTCATCCTGAGCCAGGATCAAACTCTCCATAAAAGTGTTTGACTTGCTCGATTTAAAACTGACGGAATTAAATGT
Source organism: Fictibacillus nanhaiensis (assembly GCF_023715445.1). Classification (GTDB taxonomy): domain Bacteria; phylum Bacillota; class Bacilli; order Bacillales; family Fictibacillaceae; genus Fictibacillus; species Fictibacillus nanhaiensis_D. Next base: position 36,949 of record NZ_JAMBOD010000015.1, on the reverse strand, counting down.
AATTCCTTACCTATTTCTTTTGTTCAGTTTTCAAAGAACTGTTTGGCTTGTCTTCTTTCGAGACAGCTTTATTATCTTACCGAATCTCAGCTGTAAAGTCAAGCGTTTTTTTAAAATCTTTTTTAAAGATAAATGGTGGGCCTAAATGGACTCGAACCATCGACCTCACGCTTATCAGGCGTGCGCTCTAACCAGCTGAGCTATAGGCCCGTAAATATAATGGAGCGGGTGATGAGAATCGAACTCACGACCAGAGCTTGGAAGGCTCTTGTTTTACCATTAAACTACACCCGCATAAAGAATGGTCGGGAAGACAGGATTTGAACCTGCGACCCCCTGGTCCCAAACCAGGTGCTCTACCAAGCTGAGCCACTTCCCGTAAAAAAAATATGGCGCGCCCTGAGAGATTCGAACTCCCGACCTTTTGATTCGTAGTCAAACACTCTATCCAGCTGAGCTAAGGGCGCCTATCCATTGCATATTCAAATGCATTATATATGTTATTATGAAAAGTTGGTGCGGTCGAGAGGACTCGAACCTCCACGGGGATACCCCCACTAGCCCCTCAAGCTAGCGCGTCTGCCATTCCGCCACGACCGCGCGGCTAGATGCCAGCGCATGTGCACTGCAACCTTATGTTTTAATTAATATGGTGCGGGTGAAGGGACTCGAACCCCCACGTCAAAGACACTAGATCCTAAGTCTAGCGCGTCTGCCAATTCCGCCACACCCGCATATTAATTTGAAAATGGTGAGCCATGAAGGACTCGAACCTTCGACCCTCTGATTAAAAGTCAGATGCTCTACCGACTGAGCTAATGGCTCGTGCTAATTGTGTCCGTCAGTACCCTGTCTCTTCCTCTGAAAGCAAAGTATGAAAGTGTATCCGTCGAGACAACTCGTCGTTCAATCACGTTGTGTTGCTCGTGACTGAGCTAATGGCTCTTAGCATTAAATACTGAAACACCTATCTTAAAAACAAAAAATGGCTGGGCTAGCTGGATTCGAACCAGCGCATGACGGAGTCAAAGTCCGTTGCCTTACCGCTTGGCTATAGCCCAACACCTTATAGTAAAAATGGCGGACCCGACCGGGGTCGAACCGGCGATCTCCTGCGTGACAGGCAGGCATGTTAACCACTACACCACGAGTCCATCTATCTATAGGTATTCATAATTTTTTATGAAATTAAATGGTGACCCGTACGGGATTCGAACCCGTGTTACCGCCGTGAAAGGGCGGTGTCTTAACCGCTTGACCAACGGGCCACATGGCAGAGAAGAAGGGATTCGAACCCTCGCACCGCGTTAGCGATCTACTCCCTTAGCAGGGGAGCCCCTTGAGCCACTTGGGTACTTCTCTGTATGGCTCCACAGGTAGGACTCGAACCTACGACCGATCGGTTAACAGCCGATAGCTCTACCACTGAGCTACTGTGGAATGTCATTTAAGGACAATTAATATCATAATTGGTTCAGCTTAAAATGTCAACCCATTTTAGAAGGTTTTTTCTAAGCATTCCTTGCTGCAACTGCCGTTACGAAAAGCCATGTATAGGGCATGTCTAACAGCGACTTAATTAAGTTACCACATTCCTATAATTGAAGTCAACACTCTATTTTGAAGAAATCGGTTTTAATTTTCCGCGGCACTTTCCGCACACATATCTTTTCGTATCAATCTTCCTTTTTCTTTTAAATGACTGCGTACAGTCAGTGCAAATATAGTGATATTTATAACTTTCTGTCCTTCTTTTTTCAGGAACAGACTGACAGTAACGCGATCCACCAACTTTATTCAGCAAATACTTAAAATCGTAATCTCCGTGTTTATATCCTTTCCCTTCAATATGAAGATGGTAATGAACAAGCTCGTGTTTTATTACACCGATTAATTCTTCAATCCCAAAAGCCGCAAAAAGGTGCGGATTCATCTCAATATCGTGCGTTCTTAACAGATATCTTCCGCCAGTTGTCCGCAATCTTTTATTGAATCTGGCTTTGTGGCGGAACTTTTTATTAAAAAATTGAATGGAAATCTCCTCGGTGAGTTTCTGCAGTTCCTCGTCTGTCATGGTCATGCTCCTTATTTATTCAAGTTCACATTAACAAGCTTCTATACATAGACTAATACACAAACAACGGATTGGGAAGTTCAAGGAGGTTCTCTATATGCCAACATGGTTTAAAAGGCAGCTCCGCCGTGCGTACTATCAAAAAGATCGTTACCAAATCCGCTTACTGAATCAATGCTGGTTCTTTTATAACAGAAAGCACTCCTCCAGTGAAGAATAATCACTTGAGGAGCGCTTTTTTATTTGACTCATTTCTAAAGATTGTTACTTTTGAACATTTTTTGTTGAGTTCGCTTCTTTGATTAGTTGATTGGAACGCAAGGTGCGAGACTCCGGCGGAATCAGCGGGACAGGTGAGACCACGGCAGGCTAGATTAGCCTAGGGGGCTCACCGCACGCCTCGTGGAAAGCGAGCATACTGGAATGGAAATCAACATCTTCTATTAGAAACAATATTTTTCGAAAACAGCCTTTTACCCCTTTTTTGGCGCGATCATCGTAAGAGCAATTCGCTGTTTCGCTACATCTACGGAATCTACCCAAACTGTTACAACTTGGCCCACACTTACAACATCCATCGGATTCTTTACAAATCGATCCGTTAATTTTGAAATATGGACGAGCCCGTCTTGTTTTACACCAATGTCTACAAAAGCTCCGAAGTCCACAACATTCCGGACTGTTCCTTGCAGCTCCATACCGGGAGCTAAATCCTCCATTTTTAAAACATCTGTTTTAAGAACGGGACCTGAAAATTCATCCCGGGGATCCCGGCCGGGCTTTGTCAGACCATCAATAATATCTTTTAGCGTCGGTATACCAATATCCAGTTTGTTCGATGTTTCTTCTAATGAAAGAGAGTTTAATTTTTCAGCAAGAGCTTCTGTGCCAATATCTGCAGGCGTAAAGCCCAGCTCTTTTAACAATGCTTTAGTCCCCGGATAGCTTTCAGGGTGGATTCCAGTTTGGTCTAGCGGCTGATCACCATCCACTACACGCAGAAATCCGATACATTGCTCGTACGTTTTTGCTCCAAGACGCGGAATCTTCTTAAGCTCGGTTCTATTTTTAAATTTCCCAACTTCGTTTCTTTTTAAAATGATGTTTTGAGCAACGGTTTTAGACAAGCCCGAAACATACTGAAGCAGCGAAGATGATGCCGTATTAACATTCACACCAACTTGGTTTACAGCTGTCTCTACAACAAATGTGATTTCTTCACCTAGACGTTTTTGGGATACATCATGCTGATACTGACCGACCCCGATCGATTTTGGATCTATTTTTACAAGTTCAGCTAAAGGATCTTGAAGTCTTCTGGCGATTGAAACAGCGCTTCTTTCTTCGACTTGAAGATCCGGAAATTCTTCACGGGCTACACTTGAAGCTGAGTAAACACTTGCGCCCGCTTCGTTTACAATGACATAAGCCACTGATTTTTCCAGGTCTTTTAGTGTTTCTGCAATAAATTGTTCTGTTTCACGCGATGCTGTACCATTACCGATAGCAGCAATCTCAATGTCATACTGATCAATTAGCTTCTTAACAACGGCAGCAGATTTTTCAACCTCGGAACGCGGAGGTGTTGGATAGATGGTTTGAATATGAAGAACCTTCCCTGTCTCATCAACAACACCCAATTTACAGCCAGTACGATATGCCGGGTCCACTCCTAGTACGACTTTCCCTTTCAATGGCGCTTGAAGCAAAAGACTTCTTACATTTTCAGAGAAAATATGAATCGCACGTTCTTCTGCTTGCTCCGTTAAAGATGCACGTATTTCTCTTTCAATGGAAGGCGAAATTAATCGTTTGTAGGCATCTTCAATGGCTTCTTGTAAATAAGGAGCAGCAGGCGAACCTGATCGCTTAATTGTTTTTCTTTCGATTTTAGAAAGAATTAATTCAGCAGGAGCCACAATTCCAACCTTTAACATCCCTTCCTTTTCACCACGGTTTACCGCAAGTACACGGTGGGGAACAATCTTTCGGATAGGTTCCTGGTATTCGTAGTACATTTCAAATACTTTTTTCTCATCCGCTTCTGTATTTTTGCCCTCCGTTTTGATTTCTCCTTTTGAAAAAGTATCTTCACGGATCCACTTTCGCATATCAGCATCGTCAGACAGCATTTCTGCGATAATGTCTTTGGCACCTTGAAGGGCATCTTCTGCTGACAGTACTTCTTTTTCTTCATTTATGTAATCTTTTGCCGCTTCTAAAGGATTTTTATCTTGCTGTTCGAGCAGCCACAAAGCTAATGGCTCTAATCCTTTCTCTTTCGCAACTGTCGCTTTAGTCCGTCTTTTTTGTTTGTAAGGACGGTATAGGTCTTCAATATCCTGCAGCTTTTGGGCCTTATTAATACTTGCTTTTAGTTCTTCCGTTAATTTACCTTGCTCGTCGATCAGACGGATAACTTCTTCTTTTCGGGAAGCGAGGTTTTGAAGATATGTCCAGCGATCCATGATATCTTTGATCTGGACTTCATCTAGACCTCCTGTTAATTCCTTTCGATAACGGGCAATAAATGGTACCGTATTTCCTTCTTCTAATAATTCGATTACTTGATTAATTTGTTTTCCTTTAACATTCAATTCCTGTTCCATCATACGCAATGCTTGTTCGTTAACAGGTTGTCCCAAAAAGAACACTCCTTTTTCCATCAATTACTTCTATTATAAACGAAGAGGATCCCTCCGTAAAAAATCCATTGAAAGACAAACAAAAAACACCACCCTCAAATGTATAAGGATGATGTTTCTCTAACTTATATTCACTTGGCCGACAAGGCATGTAGCATCATCATTTATATCCTGCGGCAATTCACTGATATATTTCACTGATTCCTTTGGAGAAATCATTTTCGTTAAAAGTGAACGGCTTTGCGTATGAATATCCATACCATCGGAATAGAGCATAAAGGTTAAGTCTTTTTCAAATTTGAAATCCTGCACTTTAAATCGTTCTGGTTTTCCTACAAGAAAACCTACTTTAGGCAAAGGGTGTACGGCACGTTGTCTTTCTGCAGAGATCATAAAACGGATGTTACCTACTCCAGAATATGAGGCAGTTTGATTTTTATAATCGACTTTCACGATTGCTATAACAGCGCCGCGTGTATACCTTAGTCCATCGTTGCAAAGGTGCATCAATTGTTCAACTGTTTCTTGATGATTACGGTCGATGATGTCAGTGGCTGCTCCTGACGCTTCTTTTGCCATTTTACCGCTTCCTAAGCCATCCGCAACTGCGCAAATCAAATAATTTTCCGTTTCTTTCACGTAAAAACTATCTCCGCAAAGATCATTTCCCTTTTTTGGCTTCTGATAAGAGGAAACAGATGCTCTGCTATATTGATAGTGTTCAATCATCTAAGCGCCTCCGAAGGACTCACTCTTAAAGCTTCTTTCAGCTTTTCTAAGGCTCTTCTTTGCAGTCTGGAGACATGCATCTGAGAAATATCTAATCTTTCCCCTGTTTCCTTCTGGCTTAAGTTTTCAAAATAGGTGCACTGAAGTATTTCACGTTCACGCTCCGAAAGAACGGCAAAAGCTTTCTGTAAAAGAAGTCTTTTGTCAATCTGATCGTAACCATCATCAGGTGATCCTACAAGATCAAGAAGTGTAACTGTACTTCCCTCTTGGTCAGCCTCAATAGAGCTGTCTACAGAAAGGGCTTGATAACTCTTACCCATTTCCATCGTCTCTAGCACTTCTTCTTCTGAAACTTCCAGATAATCCGCAATTTCTGCAATTTTAGGTGATCGCTGCAAGCAGGTAGTTAATTCTTCCACAGCTTTCTTAATTCTTGGTCCTAATTCTTTGATTCGACGAGGAACGTGTACACTCCATGTCTTATCACGGATAAAACGTTTAATTTCCCCGACTATTGTCGGAACGGCAAATGATTCAAATGATCTGCCAAACGTTTTGTCATATCTTCTAAAAGCAGCTAGCAATCCAATCATTCCAACTTGTACTAAGTCATCATGAATGCTTTTGCCTTTTGAAAACTTCCGGGCAAGGGAATGGACAAGATCTTGATACTGTAAAACAAGATTCGTCTGAATTTCTTCATTCTGTGGATCTTGCTGCAGTTCATCGATCCAAGCGTAGACCTGTTCTTTACTGTGAAGGCGCTGGTGAGATTCTGTCGACATGTTCCTCCACCTCATCTCTGTGAAGATACTTTGTCATCATTACAACGACACCCGCTTCACTGCTTATTTCTACCTTGTCCATAAGTGTATCTATTAAAAAGAGGCCTAAACCTCCCTCATTTAACTGATCAACAGATTTTCCATCTACAGGGCCAAGATTTTTTGAGATAGATTCGACATCAAAGCTCATACCTTGATCGACAACCGTAATTTCAATACGATCATCAAATATATTACAGCCAATACGAACTTGGCCTTTCTCTCCATCCGTATATGCGTGATTTACAACATTCGTAACTGCTTCAGATACAGCAATCTTAATATCTTCAATTTCATCAAACGCAAAACCCATTCTGTTAGCAAGGCCTGATATCGTTAATCTGACCACGCCCACATAATCCGGTTTTGCGGGGACATTCATTTCAATATAGTCGGACGCTGTTCTCATAGCGCCTCCCCCTTTACTCCGCTTTCAATGTCCATAACTTCAGTTAATCCAGTAATCTCAAAGATACGTTTAACACGATCTGTCATACCCCGAAGTTTTAATGAACTGTTGTTAGCTTTTGAAGATTTTAACGCTCCTACAAAAACTCCTAGTCCTGTGCTGTCCATATAATCAATTCCAGAAAGGTCTACAACAACTGTACCGCCTTCCTTTTCTGTCAATGGAAGCATGACTTCTTTTAATTTCGGAGCCGTATATGCATCGACTTCCCCAGTAAGCTGTAACTCATGTATTTCATTTATTTGGTGTTGATTGATTTGTAAATTCATGTTTTTTCCCCCCACGCTTTGATTAAAACCGATAAAATACCTTTACCCTAAACCAAAGTATGCTAAACCATTCGTTTTAAAATTATTAAGGTAAAATCATCTCTAAGCTCAAATCCTTGTAGACGATCCAATTCCTGAAAAACATTTTCAACGACATTTTGGGCTGGCAGATCCATATACTTGCGGATGAGAGAAACGATTTCTTCTCTTTCAATAAAACCTTTGCTAGTACGGCACTCGGTAACACCATCAGAGAGGAGTATCACCATATCACCAACTTCAACCACTCTTTCATAAGGATGATAGGTTGTTGTTCGTGATACACCTAATACAAGCCCTTTAGCAATTAGATCGTGGAATTGATCTTCTTTTGCATGATAGATAAACCCAGGCTCATGGCCTGCACCTGCATAGAAGAATTTATGACTTTCAGGCTCATAAACACCATGAAACATTGTAATGAACATATTGCTGTTAACATTTTGTTCAACGACACGGTTTAAGTTTTCTAAAAGTAGATGAGGCTTCATCTGTTCTTCCGGAAGACTGTCCATCGCGTATTTAATCATGGACATACATAATGCAGCAGGAATACCTTTGCCGATAATATCAGCCACGGCAACACTAAGGCTGCTTCCACTTTTCACAAAATTATAATAATCACCGTTCATCTTCTTAGCCGGAACACTGACAACTCCAATATCAAGTTCATCAAATTCGGGCACATCACTTAAAAGCAAAGTTTGCTGCATACTTGCAGCTACTTCGATTTCTGATTCCAGCTGCTGCTGCTTATCCCGCAAACTTTGGTGTTCGCGGTAAGCAAACCCATAGCCGATCATGGCCTCCAGCAGAAAGTCGAATGAATCCCTCATTTCTTCTGACATATTAGGGAACAGTTCGTCCATTACTTGGATATGCAGACTAACAAGATCTTCTGGTGATATTTGCTGTTCGAGCAATTTTCTGCTGAATTGCTGGCCTTTATAGAGTGTCGTCTCAGTTTTTGCTTTTAGATAGACCGATAATAGATCTTGGTAACGTTCAGTTAGTGCGTCTTTTGCAGTCAAGAGCTCTCCTCCTAACGAAGCCATTTAGTAGCAGAAATCTCCGTTCCCACATCAACTGTGGATTCTATCGAAAATTCATCCATTAATCGCTTCACGCCTGGTAATCCTGCTCCTAAGCCGCCGGAAGTTGTATAGCCGTCTTCCATTACTTTGCGGATTTCGCGGATTCCTGGCCCATTATCAAGGGCTACGATTCGTAGACCCTTTCTGCCTAATTGATCAATAGGCTCTATACATATCTTGCCTCGTCCGGCGTATAAATAAATATTCCGGGCAAGTTCAGAAATTGCAGTTGTTATTCTTGCTTGATCAACATTTCCGAAACCAAGCTCTTTAGCCATGTTTCGTCCAAGTTGCCGGGCACTTACGATGTCCCACTCGTTGCGTACTTCCACACAGGATTGGATGTCCATGGTCATCCCTCCAGTTCCAGACGCAATTTATCAAGCCCTTGCTCTAAGTCAAGTGCTGTCGAAACTTCCCTCATTGAAATTCCAAGGTCAATAAGAGTAATAGCAACAGCTGGCTGTATTCCTGTTAATACAACTTGCGCTCCCATTAACTTTGACATTCTCACTACATCTCCAAGAACTTTTGCTATAAAAGAGTCGATCATGTCGACGGAAGTTAAATCAATTACAACTCCCTTTGCGCCGGTATCATGAATTTTATTCAACAGGTCCTCTTGAAACTGCAGGGCTGTTTGATCATCCATTTCAACTTGAATCGTGATCAATAAATATTCATGCAATTTTAAAATAGGAATTCTCATTTTTTCCACTCACTCCCTATTCATTGCTTATTAACTGCTGATTAGTGATTTCCAAAGCATTTTCCATACCTTTTTGAAGCGTACTTTTTGTAGGGAATAAACTTAAATCAATGCCCAGACTTACAATTGTTTGAGCAATTTCAGGTCGAATACCTACAAGGATACAAGTAGATCCCAATAAACGAACGGCATCTGCAGCCTGAATAATATGGTGCGCCACCATTGTATCTACTACGGGTACGCCTGTAATATCAATCAAAACAACTTCTGACCGGTATTTAATAACTCCATTAAGCAGATTCTCCATAATTAGTTTCGCACGCTCTGTATCAATTGAGCCAATCAGAGGCATTACGCTAATATTTTTGAATACTGGAATAAGCGGGGCAGATAGTTCCAATAGTGCTGTCTTTTGTATAGAAACAGTTCTCTCCCAAATTTGAGAAGAATTTTCTATTACTCTGTTTAAGATTGGATCCAGCCAGCTATCGATTTCACGGTAAACGGCAGCTAACTTTTCCTTGTCGCTTTCTGTTTCGACTAAAAGGTTTAAAATTACGCGGCGGGCAACCTGTAGCCCTTGCGTTAAATATTTAAGCGGTAATCCTGTATGAAGCACCTGGTCAAAAAATTGATCGAGTGTTCCATCTTTGGATATATCGTGATAGTTAATATGCTTAATTAAAAGTTCAAAAAACTGCTGGTCTGTTTCTTCACTAAGTTTTAGTGTAGTTGTATAGCCAGCAAGCTCTTTTTCTTTAAAAAGGTTGACTTCCTTCAGCCAATGATTTTTAAGGGTTTCTTGATTTTCGTTGATCATTTGTACAATCAAGTTGTCCAATTTTTCCTGCACCCCCACTACATATAGTTTCGACTCTATTATTTCATTTCTGATTATTTTCTGCAATGTTAACTCTAACTTAGGATATATATCCCAAAAACCCTTACTTTAAACATGTATTTTTTTACATTTTAATTAAATCTTTTTATATAAAATAAAAAACCGCCAGACCTCTGTCAGACAGTTTCTCAATGTGTTATGAAATTGCTAAAAATCTACCAGACCAGTGCTGATCTGTAATGCGTCGTCTACCCTGCGCATCATGTCTTCATCCAGTTGCGTAATTTTATCTGTTAACCTTTGCTTGTCAATCGTTCTGATCTGTTCAAGCAAAATAACTGAATCCCGTTCAAAGCCGTATTTTTTAGAATCTATTTCAACATGTGTTGGAAGTTTTGCTTTTTGTATTTGGGCTGTGATTGCAGCAACTATTACAGTAGGGCTAAAACGGTTTCCGATATCATTCTGGATAATCAGTACAGGACGTATTCCGCCTTGTTCTGAACCAACTACCGGTGAAAGATCTGCAAAGTAAACGTCTCCGCGTTTGACTATCAAGGACTACACCCCGCTAACTAAGCGGTCCAAGGTATGATCGGCTTCCTCCTCTAACATAAATGCTTCTGAGGCAATCGTTAGATTGATCTTAGCCATTTCCATGTAACCTTGTTTCATCTCATCACGAAACTGACGCTTGTTCTTCCGCTCACGAAGAAACATTTCAGTTGCTTGATGGATAAATTCGCTGCGGTCCAAATTCTCTTTTTTAATGACACGATCCACCTCGCTTAGTAATTTTTGAGGAAGACTAATCACTATTCTTTTTGTGTTCAATTCGGACACAACATACACCTCCGCGCAAAGCTATACTACGATCGAGTTCCTTTTAACCACATATAATCTTATCACTTCAATATTCCATTTGCAAAGCGATTTCAAAGTATTTATTCTACAATTTTTTTAATAGTCCTTCTAATATTCTGCTAAAAATTTAGAATTACATTCATATTTTCTGAAATTCGACCCTTTTTCACAAAAACCCTCGGCACTCGTGAAGAAATTAAACACGGAATTTCATAATTTATCGTATTTGCTAATGAAGCGATCTCATCCATTTCAATGGTTTGGTCATTCTGCGTACCTATTAAGGTAGCTTTTTCACCAACTTCCATTTTATAAGGAAGTCTTACCATGCACTGGTCCATGCAGATCCGGCCGATGATCGGCACACGCTCACCCCGTATCAATACTTCCGCACCAGGCGATAATCTTCTTTGCCAACCATCTGCATATCCAATCGGAAGGGTGCCTACCCATTCTTCCTCTTTTGCTGCATAAGTTGCTCCGTAACTTACAGTATCTCCAGGTGAGAGTTTTTTAATATGAACCAGCTGAGAATGCAGACTGAAAGCTTCTTCTAAGGGGAAAGGCAGTTTTTCTTTCATCTCTGCTGATGGTGACAAACCATACATGCTGATTCCAAGCCTAACGAGATTAAATGGCCCTTCTACTTTTCGTAATGCTGCCGCACTATTGGCACTGTGAAAATATTTAGGAGTGATCCCCCATTTCTCCAGTAAGTCTATTTGTTTGATAAATCTTTTTCTCTGTTCTTCAAAAAGCGGCGATTCCCATTCATCTGCTGTAGCAAAATGAGTAAAAACCCCTTCTATTTCACATTTAGAAGAGTTGTTGATCAGAAGAGAAATATCATAAAGCTCGGTTGCTTCAGTTATCCCGACACGACCCATGCCTGTATCAAGCTTAATGTGGATCTTTAAAGATTTCTCGGTTTCTTTCAGGAAGTCAGATGCTTCATCAAGCCATTCCTTTTGAAAAACAGTTACGCTAATCTCATTTTCCGCCGCAAGACTAACATATTCAGGACGAATACGGTTCATAACTAAAATTGGTTCTGAAATTCCTTGTTTTCTTAATGCCAATGCTTCATCCAGTATGGCGACTGCCAGCAGCTCTGCTCCCGATGCCAGCGCCTCTACTGCCGTTTGATAAGCACCATGCCCATAGCCGTTTGCTTTAACTACAGCCATAATTTTTTGATCAGGAAGGTGTTTTTTAAATGATTTTACATTTCTGCTTATCTTATCTAAGTTTATTTCAGCCCATGTATCTCTGTAAAAATGATGTCTGTCCACAATTATGCCTCCTGCAAAAGAACTGAATGATTGCCTCTTATTTTAAACGTTTCATCGGAATTATGTAAGTAAAAAACAGATTTACCCCTTGGAAAGATAAGTTTGAGCGTAGGTTGGGAAGGTTTGAGCGGTCGTTGACTATTTTGAGCTAAACTCAGACTGATTTGAGCGGTCGGCGACTATTTTGAGCGAAAACCCGATAAGTTTGAGCGAACGTGTAATAAAATCAAAGAACACGTACCGTAAAGTTGACAAGTAGCGGAAGGTGCGAGACTCCTGCGGGCTCAGCGTGCCGACTACCTGAGTATTCTTCTCGCAAGGCATGTGACGAGGAAGCTTGCTTCGGCAGGATTTTCTTGTAGACGCAGGAGCAGCACTTCATATATCTTTCGCCGGGGCTCACCTTACCCCTCGCGGAAAGCGAGCAACCTGGAGCGGAAATCAACCACTTCTAGTATCAGCACATTGTACAAAAAAACCCAAAAGGAAAAACGGCTAAAAGATCTTAGCCGTCCTATTATTATAGAAGAAACTATTTAATTGCCTCTCCATAAACAGATCTTGCAATTGCCATAAGCTCTTCCTGATTAAGGCTATTGGATGCAAGGAAATAATCTACTCCGTTATAGTTCCATGTTACAGATTGTTCTGTCATGGCACCAACTGTAAAGCCGAGATCAACCGGTTCACCGTTCGCCATCGTTAATCTTGACGCTGTCTCTACAGCCGTATTTTTTTGCTGCATGAGTGTAAATGATTTATTTTCTTCAGCATCTGCATAGTTCAGAACAACTTTAGATTCATTATCTCCGAGTGCTACTTCTCTTTCATTTACAAGGTTCAAGTTAGATGTGTAGGTCGGATAAAGCACTTCAAATTCTTCGTCTGAGCCAGAGAAAGTCGGGATTTCGAATTGAGCACTCGACATATTGGATTCCATATCGAAAGAGTTTTTATCAAACTTTGCGTTAAATTGAACTTTTGAGAAATCGAGTCTGACAAGCTCTTTTTGATCTTGATCCATAATACGGACTTGGGTTGGATCTAAGTCTTTATTCAGTGTAATTTCCTGCTGATATAAGTTTTTGTTCTGATAGTTCGTTTTTGTATGGAAAACATAGCTTTTCTCTTTTGATTTAAATCCGCGGTCAGTATCATTTAAAATATCAGAAATAAGTGATTGGAATAGATAGACCTGACTGTTGTTTTCCGGCCAGTCACTTTGGAAACGGAAGCTTTTGTTAAGAGCTGGCGTTAATACGAAGACCCCGTCTTTATTACGCAGGATCATCTGACTTTGGTCTTTTTCTGCATTCTTTAAGCTGACACGGTAAAAATCCGGTTTCTTATGCCAGATTTCTAAATCATACGTTAATGGCTTTTCCCCTGTGTTTAACGTCATTTTGGCTTCTGCTTTATAGCCTGTCATGGTTTCCATTCTTTCTTCCAAAGAATCCAGAACATCATTCTGGCTTTGCTCGCCGCATGCAGACAGAACCATTAAAGCCATGAACGCCGTCAAAATAATTGACAGTGTTTTCTTCATTTTTTGCCATCCCCTTTGTCCCAAAGTAATTTCGACATTGAAGGGGGTGCTAACTCTGCTTCAAGCAAAGGACTGCCCCTTCTACCGCATTACAATATATGAGACAACCATGGACAATATGCAGACTAGCTTGACGAGCTTTCTAAAATTACTTGAGCTACCGCATATTCTTTCGTATGAGAAATAGATAAGTGACATAAATAAGGGTAAGGGGAGGTAATAAAAGGCTTTCCTTTTCCATCAACCTTAATTTCCATGTCATGCCATGAGAGTTCTGCTCCAATACCTACTCCTAGCGCTTTTGCCATTGCTTCCTTTGCAGCGAATCTGCCGGCAAGGTATTCGTATTTACGGTTTCCATTTAATGAATCAAACCTTTTTTGCTCAAAAGCCGTTAAAATCCTGCTCGGAAAACGCTCTTGATGAAGCACTGCTTTTTTAATCCTATTCAGTTCTATAATATCGATGCCCGTTCCAACAATCATATGTTTTCTCCTTTACGGCTATATTTTTCGCCCTCTTCCCTCTCACATGGTAAACTTAAGGAAGAATACTTCAATATGTATCAAAACTTCATATAAAAAGGGTGATCTCTTTCAATGTTTATCAGGGATGAAAGCTTCCAGACCTTTATCAGGCGATATCCTATTGTAACTTTTTTAACCGCTGTTCATATCATCGTTTTTCTACTTATTAATTTTACCCCTTTTAGCACGGCTTTGTATCATTTATTGGTAGGATCTAACTATTATATCGCAGCAGGAGAGTATTGGAGGCTTTTTACACCTATTATTACTCATGAGTCTGCGGGGCATTTAATCTTTAATTCTTTTTCGCTTATTTTATTTGGTCCTGCCCTTGAACAGATACTCGGGAAAGCCCGGTTTATCATTGGTTACGTTGGTGCAGGTTTAATAGCGAACATTGCAACCCTTCTAATGCTGCCGCTGTCATATGCACATATCGGTGCTTCCGGTTCCATCTTCGGACTGTTCGGTATTTACGTTTATATGCTGTATAATCACCGTCAATATATTGATCGAGCGAATACCCAAATTCTTTTGGTTGTTCTCGCGATCAGTTTAGTTTCAACTTTCTTAAACGCCAGAATAAACGTTCTTGGTCATCTGTTCGGACTGATCGGTGGAGCTGCTTTAGCCCCAATCATCCTTTCCACCTTGCACAGAAAGAAAAATAGATATTAATTCCCACGAAAAAAGCACCTCCTTCAGCAAGAGGTGCTTCTTACATTAAGGGTGCTGCAGCAGCACATCTTTTAATGAAGTTCATAATATACCGGCCAATCTATATCAAATGTATGAAGTGGTTATTATTCCAACGGGAACGCATGTAAGCGGACTTGAAGAAAAAAGCACCGGAAAGCAATCCGGTGATTTTTAGTACAGGTCAAACATATTTACTTCATGTTTTGTTTGTTTTAAGTAGGTAAATAATTGGGCTCTGTGATGGAAGGCATGAGTAACAATTTCAACGAGCCACTTTGCCTGGGACATCCCTTTTTCAGCATAAAAAGCTTTAGTTTCTTTGTTTAAAAAATCCTCTTCTGATAATGATAAAAAGTAAGATCTTAAGAGATGGTATCCTTCATCTAGAACATGTGTAAGTTCAGCTACATTTCCAGCTGACAATTTCTTTTCAAGTTCACGGATATCCTGTTCTGATTTTTCCTGTAAGATGGCCAAGTCAATATGCGGGATCTGTACCAGATGGTTAGCAAGCTCTAAAAACGAACGCATATTGTCCGCTGGACGAAAGTCATACACAGAAGGCTCTGCCTTTTTCAATAAATGATTTGTTGTTCGGACTACAGTATAAAACTCTTCTAATAATGTCTCCGTTAATGATACAGTAACATTCAATGTAATACCCTCCAATTATGTAAAGTAATGATCCTTAAAAATATTCTTCAATCAACCCGTTGTTTCCTTCATATAAACGCAAGACACAAAATAAAAAAACCGCCATTATGACGGTTTATTTAACGTAGCTTCTAGCTACCTGTCTCATTTTTCTATGTTTTTGTTTTTGACTGCGCATTCTTAAAATGACAAGGAACGCCAATAATAAGAGAAGTCCTCCATATAGGTAGATACTCGCTTTTACCGCTGTTTGCATAAAGGTAGGTCCGGTCTCTTCCTTAGCTGATTTTAAAGGAGATGCAACAGCTTTTGTCTCTTCGTTTTTCTTATACAGAGTATGAGAAAGTAAAACGTCCCCTTCTGCATTCTTTAATTGAAGTTTACCATCTGAGTTTACTTCTTGAAGCGGCTTCTCACCTACAGGAAGTGTTACTGATAAATCTTCCTTTAACGGGTAACTCTCTCCGTTTTCAGCCAGTATTTCCGTTCCTGCTGAGAGAGTTTGTCTTTCGAAGTTTGCAAAGCCATAATCGCCTATTGCCATCGTATCCCAATACGCAGCACGGCTTGATGGCGCCTTTAACGTTACAATAATTACATCTAGATTATCACGTGAAACTGAAGTTACAAGAGTATGCTTGGATTCATTTACAAAGCCGTTTTTCACACCTGTTGTCCCTGGATAATCCCACAATAGCTGGTGGTGATTCCGCAATGTAGTTTCCCAGCCTTCACCGACCCAAGGCAGTTCTTTTGTTGAAACAATCTCACGAAAAACTTCATTCTCCATTGCATATTGCGTAATTTTGGCCATATCTTCTGCAGTTGTATAATGTTCTACATCAAAAAGACCATTAGGATTAACAAAATGTGTATTGTCCGCTCCAACTTTTTTTGCTAAATCGTTCATTTGCTCAGCGAATGAAGCAACATCACCTGCCAAATATTCAGCGATTGCGATGGCTGCGTCATTTCCAGAGTTGATCATTAGCCCTTGAACGAGGTTTTTCAGCGGTACTTGTTCACCTTCTAGTAAATAAACACGCGTCCCGTCCGCTTTTACTGCTTCACTGCTAATCATTACGGACTCTTCTAACTTGCCAGATTCTACAGCCAGAATACCAGTAACGATCTTGGTGATACTTGCTGGATACATTTGTTCCGTACTATTTTTCTGATATAAAATGTCTCCAGTTTTTGCATCGATCATTACGGCGCTTTCGCTTTTAATATCCGGTATGTTTTCACCTGCTGCTTGCACAATATGTGATTGTGCCAAGATCACAAGTGAAAAAACAAGAAAAAGGCAAAGTTTTTTCATACTATTCCGCTCCCGTTAGTCATTTAATCTTCATAACTCTTCGATAGACAATTCTTTTCTATTATGGTTGCAATCAAAATGAAATTTAGTAATTATCGTCATAAAAAAACAGGCGTTTTTATCAATTGATACCATTCGACAAAATTCGCCTGATTCCTTTTATATATCGTACATTTCTGCCTATTCTTTAGTCAAAATGCTTCCTGTTTTTCTTGCCTCTCAGCAAATCCCCTGTCCAGCCTTTCATTCTTAGCCACAAATAAATCCCAATTGTGGAAACCACAATTAAGATCATCGCGTACAGATAGCCGAATTTCCAGTCCAGCTCCGGCATATTTTTAAAGTTCATTCCCCAAATTGCACCAAGGGCCATAGCTGGAGTAACGATTACCGTAAACACGGTTAAGGTTTTCATAATTTCGTTACCTCGGTGAGAGGATAGCACCTCTTCCAAATTAAGTAGTGTATCAATGTCCTGACGGTAATGCGAAATAAGAGTTAAGGTACGATCTATGCGCGTCGTAATTTTTTTATAAGCATCCGTTTCTGTAATCTCGTCCAGAAAAGCTTCTTTGATCGCCATCGCAGTTTCGTGAACAGGAAGGGTCAAATCACTCCAGTTGATCAATTCGATACGGCTATCATAAATACTGTTCAGCAAGGTCGTATGATTGTTCTTCTGAACATCCCTTTGCAGCTTTTTAAGTGTAGTCTCAAACTCGTCAATTCCATCTAGGAAATGATTGATCAGTTCGCCCATTAAAATTAGAAATCCTTCTACAGGTGTTTCTTCTTCGATGATTAAATGATCACAAGATTCTCTATAGTCCCCTGTTATTTTTGACAGATCCAGTCCAACCGTAATAAAAGATTTGCGGCGGATATAAAAATGGAACACTTCAAACTCTTCCTGGTCCTCAGGATTTTGTTTGTAAGTCAGTGATCCCCTTAAGATCGGATCTCCATCATTATCTTTTTCTATTCTTAAATAGTTCGTTTTATTTTCCTTCACGTGAGTAAGCCATTTCTTGCAGCCTTTATTATCTGCGATTAAGTCTTGAAGGCTCTCATTGTGGCAGTCATGCTGGTGCCATGTCCATCCATATACGCTTGTATGTTCCATTGTATCCCATCCTTTTCGAACTACATGACGGTATAATCTTTTGCACCTTTTTGTCTCAACCAGTTCAGCGACTTCTGCATGATTTGCGGATGGTTCTCCGTTCCTTCCTTATTTAAATGAAGCCATACAGTTCCAGATTTTTCAGTTACCTTTACTTTTAATAGAGCAATTCCGATTAATTCATCATTTTTCTCCATCATTAATACAGCCGTATCATCACGGTCCATATATTGAGGAAGCTTTTTATAAAATTCCGGAGCTTCCGTGCACCAGTTGAGCAAGCGGTTCAGATCATCGTTATTCGCAAACCTTAGTTCCATCCATATTCCTCCTCAATAGATTTCCCCTGTATTTTTAAGAGCAAACCTAAAGAATTTCTGAAGCTGGAGAAAGATAGCTCATCAGCAATTCCCGGTCTTCCGGAAATGATAAAGGTAAAAGTTTCAACTCCTCAAAGGATACCCATCTTATATCGTAGATTAAACCATCAGGATCTTGAATGATCGGCGACCCAGTTATTATTTCTGCCAGGAAATATTGCACTTTAAAAAGTATTCCAAAAGAAACGCCTTCTTTAATATGAAG
This sequence comes from Fictibacillus nanhaiensis, assembly GCF_023715445.1. Taxonomy (GTDB): domain Bacteria; phylum Bacillota; class Bacilli; order Bacillales; family Fictibacillaceae; genus Fictibacillus; species Fictibacillus nanhaiensis_D. The sequence goes on along the minus strand of NZ_JAMBOD010000015.1, from coordinate 18,642 downwards.
CTTTTCTTTAATTTTCACGACATAACCCGTTTCTTCCCATACTTCGCGAATACAGCACTCTTCAATTGTTTCATCTTTTTCTAACCCCCCAGAAGGAACGCTCCAGCGTTTTTCCTCTTCCGGTTTTCCTTGAAGGACCATTAGCAGCTTTCCTTCCATCAGGCAAATGCAGCTCGCCCCTTCCCATAGCATAAAATCTCCCCCTTTACAGCAAAGGTTCTTTTTAGGACAAAAAAAGTCCTGCGCAATCACGCAGGACTTTTCAACAATTATATGACTTTAGCTTGTTCGTTCACTTTTTGTGTGTTAATAATTTTTCGGTTGCCATGATCCCACGTATAGATGGTCTTGCTGTTTTGTTCTAATAAAGAGAGAGAGTCGTTTGTACATTTTACAATTTTCGAGTGCGGGATTTCATGCTCTTTTTGCTCACCAGTTTCTAGATCAATATATACAATTCTTTCGCTTTTTCCAGTCGACAGATCCAATTCGTATACAAGCAGGTGGTTATCGACTTGATACAAAGCACGAGGAGAGATGGACAATTTATATTCCGTTACTACTTTATCTTTTTCATTAAGCACCATTACTTTTTTCGGGTCTCCGTTTAATACAGGAGCACCTGAAACGTAAACATGATGGTTAAAGCATAGAATGTCTGTAGGAGCCATATTGCTTCCTAAATTCACCCGCTTCTTTTTCCCGTCGCGAATGATATACAGCACTGCCTGGTCTTCTTCAACAATATAGGAAGAAATATAAAGGACATCATCGCTCATTTCAACTTCCCATAAGTAGCCGTTCACTTTCCACTCTTTTATTAGTTCAGGGCTATCTTTTGAAAAAATCAGGACTGAGCCTTTTGAACCATCGCCTTCACAAGCAACAACCACGCAAGAATCAAACTCATAAAAGTTAGGCTGCCCCTTAATAAGCTGTGATTTCAAGCATCCGTTTTTATGATCAAAGATAAACAGTTTGTAGTCTTTCGTGTGGTCATTAACTTTCTTGGAGAACCAGTAATTCTTCTGGTTGTCCATAAACACTTCGGAGTAGGCAAATAAGCTCTCCTCATTTCTTACTACACTTCCGGCCTGTTCAGGATCACGTGAGACATACAGCGAGCTATTGTTCTCTGCAGTTCTTGATGATAATTTATACATTTTGGCCATAGTACTCTCTCCCTTCAATTTTGACGCCGGTTCCCTGCATGACTTCGTTTTATGTAAAACTCAATTATCAAAATTATCAATTTCTAGCAAAAACTTTGTATTTTCTGTTATATTTATCTTATCAAACAAACAGCTTAATCTGTATTGGGAAAAATGGTAGGATAGATACTTGATTAATGGGGGTCTTGCATGACAATTTTCCCAAGTTCTGAAAGGGGGATTTTATGGTCGGTCAACGAATAAGATATTATAGAAAAACAAAAGGCCTAACCCAGGAAGAGCTGGCACAGGGAATTTGCTCTGTTTCTTACTTGAGTAAGATCGAGAAAGGGGACGCCAAATCAAGCGAAGAAGTCATTAACATGCTTTGTGAACGTCTAGGTATTTCGCCGGAGGAAGTGGACGAAGGCAAGATCCTTGAAATGCTTAATGAGTGGAACATGTTAATGGTTGATCGACAATTTGAAGAAGCGGATAATACATTTCTTATAGTAAAGGAAAGAATGGAAGGTGTAACAGATCCAAATTTGCGTTTAAGGTATGAGTTGTTTCACTCAAGATATCTTATGGTAATAGAACCTCCTTTATTAAACGAGACAAAACAAAAGTTAGATAATATAGGTGATTTATTTGATCATCTCTCTAATGATTTAAAATTCTATTATTATATGTTTTGGGGAATGTACTATAACTTTAATAAAAAGTATAATGAAGCACTTACCTATTTGCACAAAGCTGAAAAACAATTTAATCAGACTTCTAATGTACAGGATTCAGAGGCAGCGGTTAATTATTACCTTTTAGCTTTAACTTATAGCTTTTTAATGAGAGTTACTTCAATTACTACTTACACCTTTAAAGCCATTCATATATTTGACAGAGACTATAATTATAGTAGAAGTGCAGATTGCCAAATATTATTAGGTATCAGTTATCGTAGATCGAAACACTATGATCTAGCTGAGATGCATTTAAAACATGCTCTAAAGTACTCTACAATGTTTAAAGATGAAACCTTAAGTGGTATTATCTACCATAACTTAGGATATATTTCCTCATGTAAGAAAGAACATCCAAAAGCTATAGACCGTTATGAAAAAAGTCTTGGATTTAAAAAGAGCCAATCCCCTCAAAATATGGCTAATACCATTTACCTCTTAGCAGCTGAACATTATGAATTAAAAAATTATGAAAAAGTTAAAGAGTTAATAAAATCTGGTTTAACACTAATTAATGAAGAGCAAGAAGCTTATTATAACTTAATGATTCTCAGTTATAAGATCGAGGGCATAGAGTCGGATGATTTTATACAGTTTCTTCGAAAAAAAGCTTTACCTTTTTTTGAAAATAAAGGAATATGGGAGTATGTTTCTAACTATGCTGAATTACTAGCTGATATGTTTTTTAATCAAGGTCATTACAAAAAAGCTAGTGAATACTATAGAGTCGCAAATAACGCAAGAAAAAATATTTTTTAAATTTCAGGAGGATAGATTTTATGAAAAAACTATTTTATTTAATAACCATTGGTATACTTACTGTTACTTCTTTACATTTTACTAATCTACAAGCATCAGATAATAACCCTAGTATTAAGAGTGTTAATATTGCGGCTGATAATCATCCAAGTATTAAAAGGATGCTTTTAGCTTCGGATAACAATCCCGGTATTAAAAGCCTAAGACTTGCTTCTGATAATAATCCTGGTATTAAAAGCCTAATGCTTGCTTCTGATAATAATCCTGGTATTAAAAGCTTAAAGCTTGCTTCTGATAATAATCCTGGTATTAAAAGTATCATTCAAGCATAACTAAAAGCTCTCAAAATAGAGAGCTTTTTTTCATGCACTTATAACCACCTTCGTCCCAATTGGAACAATCTTTGAAAGCTCCATTACGTGGCTGTTGTGCATTCTTACGCATCCTTTTGATACGTTTTTCCCTATTGATGCAGGGTTGTCTGTGCCATGTATTCCGTAATGCGGCCTTGATAGCCCCATCCACATCACCCCAAAAGGTCCGCCTGGATTTGGCGCTTTGTTGATGATGGTATATGTTCCTGTCGGGGTTGGTGTAAGCATTTTCCCAACCCCGATTGGATAACGTTTAATGACTGTGCCATCCTTCATGAGGGCAAGCCTTTTTCTTGCTGTTGATATATAGATCACATAAGGCATAGTGATACCTCCCGCTTTAGCTTATGCAGGAAATAAACATTATGTCCCTCATTTATTGACTAGCTGTTGGACATGAAACATTCCTCACTATGGGATGCAGGAAGTCTTCCAGTCGCCTCCAAAAAACTTTCGGCCGTTGTTAAACCGACATGCACAAAGGTTTTCTTTAACATTTTTTGCTTCTCCAGTTTCTCCTCAGGCAGCTGATCTAAAAATGCATCAAAGTTTCCGTATTGTTTCACTAGTTCATCTATTCTGTTTGCATTTTCAATCGTTGCTTCAATCTTCTTACGGTGCCTCACAATCCCTGCGTCTGCTACTAATCTTTCAATATCCTCTTCTTTAAACTGCTTTACTTTTTCAATCTCAAACCCTGCAAAGGCTTTTCGGAAATTTTCCCTTTTGTGAAGGATGGTTCTCCAGCTTAACCCAGATTGAAATAGCTCTAATGTGAGGCATTCAAACAATTTACTATTTCCTGCTGCCTTTTTACCCCATTCCTTGTCATGATAGTGCTGCAGCAATTCGCTTTCTTCACTCCATTTGCATCGATTCATCCTTAAACACTCCTTTTTATAAAAGAAGGCTCTTTTCTAAAAGATTGTTGCTTTTGATTCTTTTTGTGATACCCTTCGTTGACAAGTTGATTGGAGCGCAAGGTGCGAGACCCCTGCGGGATCAGCGTGCCAGCCACCTGAGAATACTTCTCGCAAGGCATGCGACGAGGAAGCCCTCTTCGATAGGGTTTTCTTGCAGACGCAGGAGCACACATGCTTCCTTGATTATGAGACTCCTAAGGGCGCAAAGCGCCGAGGAGGCTCACCGCACGCCCCTCGGAAAGCGAGCATCCTGGAGCGGAAATCAACCACTTCCAACAGCAACCGAAAACAGCCTAAAAGAAAAAGCACAGCATCGCTGCACTTTTATTATTGAGTCGCACGCATTTCAGAAAATGGATAGATCACGACTTCTGAACGGCCCTCAATGGATTTTGTCTCAATTAAGCCTAGTCCGTTCCTGGAATCCATACTGTTCAATCTATTGTCACCCATCACGAAAACTTTACCCTTAGGGACTTTCAGCGGCCCGAAGTCCTCTGTTAAATAGACTCCGAGGCTTTTAGCTTCTGATTTATTTTCTTGAAGATAAGCTTCTTTCACTTTCTTGTTATTAACATAGAGAATATCACTCTTCATCTGAATGATGTCCCCTTCTACGCCAATAATCCGTTTTACGTACCGTTTATCATCACCTTTAATGATTACGATATCCCCCTTTTGGGGTTCAGAAAAAGCATAAACGATCTTGTTTACATATAATTTTTCCTGATCATGAAGGGTAGGTGACATGGAAGCACCTTCAACCATGTAAGGCGCGAAGAAATAGGCCTTCGTAATAAAAACAAAGACAAGTGCAAAACCGATCGCTTTCAGCCAGCTCACCCATTCACTCTTCTGATGTTCGGTTTCTTTTTCCTGTTCAACCATATTTTCATCACCTCGGTGCCACAATTTCAATTTTTATGCGGTCTGGATCTTCGAAAAATAAAGCATAATGTCCTTCGCCTCCAGCAAAGGGATATTGATCATTATATAAAAAAGGTACTTTGTTCACATTTAATTGTACACGAAGGTGCTCCACATGCGCACGTGATTTAGCCCAAAAGGCCAAATGATTAAGCCCAGTGTGTTTCCGGTGAAAAGAAAATTGTTTGTAATTTTCCTCTGTCTGCGTAAATACAAGATAAGCAGAGCCGTTTTTATAGCTTATTCCATTATCCCATTCCTGAAAAACATCATAACCTAACTCGTCCATCAGCCAGCCATAAAATGCTTTTGTCCGGGAAAGATTATGAACATTAATTTCAACGTGATGAAGCCCTTGAGGTGTGCTCATTTTGGTATTAACTCCTTGGCAAATCTATTAAAAAATAAAAAAGGTCATTCTATCACTTTTAATCTCTTGTGAAATAGCCTACAATGGTAAAGATTTCCGTTTTTACACAGGAGGGTTTTTTAACATGACCGCTAAAACAAAACACGCAGCAATCTTCCTGGCTATTTTTTTGCTTTGGATAAAAACATATATTGTTTCTAAAGTTTCTTTTACGCTGCCAATAGATCATTTCCTGCAAGAAATTTTATTATTTTTCAATCCGCTAAGTTTCCTTGTAATCTATTTTTGTATAGCTTACTTTAGTTCGCCTCCCAAAAGAAGACGAGTCATTATATGGATGTCGTTTATTTATAGTCTTATATTATATGCTAATGTCGTTTACTATCGATTTTTCACAGATTTCCTCACAATACCTGTACTTTTTCAGACAAAGAACGTCGGAGATATAGGCAATAGTGTTTATGAGCTGGTTTATGTAACGGATATCCTCTTTTTTGCCGATCTTATTTTTTTGGCTTATCTATTAAAAAAGCCCGGTTTGCAGCCACATCTATCAATAACACCGATCGAACGCAGAAAGTTGTTCGCCTTCGGAATAGCTATTTTAGCCGTTCACCTAACTTTAGCCGAAATAAATCGTCCACAGCTGTTAACTCGGACATTTGATCGTGAAATTCTGGTTAAGAGCTTGGGTACTTTTAATTATCATCTCTATGACATCATGCTTCAATCTAAGTCATCCATGCAGAAAGCACTGGCAAGCAATATAGATGCAGAGGAAATTTTACATAAGATAAATAAAGATACTGCCAAAAATCCTGAATTATATGGGATTGCCAAAGGAAAAAACCTGATTGTTATATCACTTGAATCAACCCAAAGTTTTGTTATGAACTATGAAATCAATGGTGAGGAAGTAACACCTTTCTTAAATGACCTAGCAAAATCCAGCTATTATTTTACTGATTTTTATCATCAAACCGGACAAGGCAAAACATCTGACTCAGAGTTCTTAGTAGACAATTCTCTATACCCGCTGCCAAGGGGCGCCGTGTTTCAGACGCATCCATTGAATGAATATAACGCCATGCCAGAAATCCTCAAAGCGAATGGCTACTATTCTGCTGTGTTTCATGGTAATAATAAAAGCTTCTGGAACCGGGATGTGATGTATAAAACATTAGGGTACGATCAATTTTTTAGTGAAGAATTTTATAAGATCACAGACGAAAATACGGTAAATTACGGATTGAAGGATATCCCTTTCTTTGAACAATCCATACCGTATTTAAAAGATCTACCGCAGCCTTTTTACGCACGTATGATTACTTTAACGAACCACCATCCTTATTTGATTAATGAGGAAGAGCAATGGATCGAACCATATCCGGTGGACGATGGAACAGTGAGCCGCTATTTTACAACAGTCCGTTATGCAGATGAGGCTTTACGGCAATTCTTCCATGATTTAAAGGAATCCGGATTGTATGAGAATTCAGTTGTAGTCGTTTACGGAGACCATTACGGTATCTCCGAACGTCATCAGGAAGCAATAGCTGATGTTCTTGGAAAAGCATCCATTACAGCCTATAATCAGGTTGAGCTTCAGCGCGTACCATTGTTTATTCATATTCCAGGAAAAAAGGGAAAAGAGATTGAAACTGTAGGGGGACAGATTGATCTAAAACCTACACTGCTTCACCTGCTTGGAATTGAAGCGAAAGATGATGTTCATTTTGGAACTGATCTTTTTTCAAAGGATCATAATGAGCTTACTGTTCTTCGAAATGGATCTTTTGTTACCGAAGATTTCGTTTATACAAGTGAAACGTGTTATATCAAACCTTTTGGTGCACCCATTGATCCTTTAAAATGTGAACCCTTTATGGAAAAAGCAAAAGAAGAACTGGATCAGTCTGACCGTATTATATACGGTGATCTGCTTCGCTTCTTAAAACAAAAATAGCCCCGTTCGGAAGCGGCTAAAAAAGCTGAGATATTTTTAGATGAAAACCGAGAACAGATCTGGCTAAGAAAAAGAGATGACCTTCCACCGGTTTTCAGAAGATCCTAAGTCAGTTCCTCAAAATAGTATATCTTCATTTCAGCCTCCTTTAATTAATTAAACGTGATGTGGATGTCCCTTCTGTTATTTTTAGAAGGGATATTTCAATTTTCAGGGGGAAAATGAGGCGATTCTACAAAAAACTAAGCAAGTCAGGTTCAACCAATCGTAAAACGCTCAAATCAGGTGCTGTTTCAGGTGCCGAAACTGTTTTCATACGATACCTGCCAGGGTATTAAGCCTTGTCCAAGAGTTCGATTTCAGAAAAAAAGCGGCATCAATCCAGAAATTCGGCTAGTTTATCCACGAGTTTTAGCCCTCAATCGAAAAATTTCAGCTGTTTATCCACGAGTCTACAATCCTCGACAAATTCCGACCACTCAAATTCCTCGTCCCCCACACTTCAGAACAACAAAAAAGCCCTCCAGCTCCACAAACTTCAGCAGATTCTGCTAAAATTGTGTCGCACCCCGTTCAATAGCTATTTTTTTGCATTTTTCATTCTGATCATCGAGTAGTGCAATGTGGTCTTTGGAAGCTTTTCAGCAAGCGGCTGAAGTGAAGGCATAATTCTAAGCTCCACTCCTTTTTGAATCAATGCATCTAACAGTGGCCTAACAGACTCCATTTCTAGTGGTTGCTCCGTTTCATACGATACGAAGTAGCCCGCACCTTCGTCCATCATTGTAAAATGATCCAGAGAAAACGAATATCGATAAAGCTTTGTGTTTTGCAGTCTCTCGAGCCAGCCGCTTTCTACAGCAATAATCTTGTCTGCAGAAGTTGTATGTAAGTACTTTTCACGGTCATACTCATTTGTTTCAGGAGCAGCCCAAAACCCAATTCTAGGACATTCTCGCGGCAATAGATAAAGAGGTGATCGTTCTTCATCAATCGCCCAAACCATTGCGGGACGGTCAGGAAAGCTCTGATGCCTTCTTGGATGGAAAATTTCAATGTTATTTTCTTCTGAAAAGTGATAGAGCATATTGAGGTCCTCCTTGGTTATTTAAATCCTTCTTTTATTTCTTGAACAATCCTTATTAAACTGCTGCATGAAACAAGGATAAAGACCAAAGAAACAATGCTGATTCCAGTGCCTTGATAAAATACGGTATAGATAAAACTAAACAAAGATGCAATGAAAAGAAAGATATCTAAAACAAATGCTATTTTCTTTCTCCTCATTTTTCCTCCGTTTAAAGTTTTCTGTATAAAAATCATTTGTCATCTTTTATAATAATCGATAACATGCTAAAGGTGGGAATATTTTGAAGCCGTTGTTTGCTTATTTTACAGATGTGCACGGTAATATAGATGCTTTACGAGCTGTTATAGATGATGCTGCTTCGAACGGTGCAGAGCGCTTTATTTGTGGAGGTGATAAGATCGGAATTGGTCCTTTCACGAATGAAGTACTTAAGCTTTTATGAAGCACAAAATGACTTTATTGGTTTTGGACATCATCATATCCTTCATGATTTTAAAAGTGAAAGAACTCATTTTGTGAACCCTGGATCATTAGGATGCCATTCAGTCGCTGAAGCTCGTTATGCTTTGGTTTATTGCAGCGAATGGAAAATTCGTGTTGAGTTCAAAAGTGTACCTTATGCCCGAACACGACTATTTAAAGCTTACAAAGAGTTAAATGTGCCAGCGGCTGCTTTCTTAATGGAAGTCTTCCATCATACTAATTATTCAGATTGAATAAATTCTATCTCCTCACCATCTGGACCTTCGTAAAAAACGGTATACCAGCCGTTATCAAGATTATAAGGACCCTCAGATGGTGTTATTCCATTTTGTTTGAGCTCGTTAATTTTTGTATCCACATCTTCAACGGCAAAAGCAATGTGAGTAGTTTCAGAGTTAGTAAACGTGTCAGGTATCAGCTCCAGCATGAATCCTTCCCCTTTTAAAAATATGAGCTCTGTTTGGTTCCACATTAAAGCTTCTTTTGTTTGAATGGGCAAGATTGTTTCATAGAATGTTCGTGATCTTCTTATATCAGATACGTATATGCCAATGTGATGAAGCATGCTTGTGTCTCCTATATAATTAGATTCATATCGCCAAATTCGTGCCATAAATAACGTTGTTTAATGGCATCTTGATAGGCTTCATATAACTTACCTTTGTCGACAAAAGCGGAGAGCAGCTGCAGATGGCTTGCTTCCGGTTCGTGCATACCGGTTATCAAACCATCACAGATTTCTAGTTTTGTATCTTCTGTGATGTATAAATTCGTCCAGCCTGAATGAGCCTCGATTTCTCTTTTTTCCTGTGCGACCGTTTCTAATGCTCTTACGACAGTCGTTCCTACCGCTATTATCCTCCCGCCAGCTTTTTTGGTTACACGGATCAACTCTGCCGTTTCTTTTGGAACTTCATAGTTTTCAAAGTTTTTGTCCGGTCCTTTATGCCACTTATCATCCAGAAGGTAGCTAAGCCCTGTGTGAAGGGTAATATATGCGATTCGGACACCTTTTTTCTGCAGACGAAAAAGCAGTTCCCAGCTGAATGCACGCCCTGCTGATGGCATCTCTACAGAACCAGGAATTGTGGCAAATACAGTCTGATAATAATCAAGATTCCAAGGTTCTTGAATATATTCATACCTCACAGGCTCTCCCAGACTATAAATCTGGTTATATAGAGATGAACAGCACAGGTTAAAAGATAGTAAGACAAATGGCGAATCTGATGACTGTGCGATTACTGTTGCCGTGAGAGCGGAAGAGAAGCGGATGACGTCGCCTTTGGTTAATTTCCCGCTAACCGGAAGTGCTTCCCAGACAGATTCATTTTTTCTGTGAGCCAGTCTTACCTCTACTTCCGCTCCATCCGATTCTCTCATACTTTTTAAAACCGCTGGCACGGTACGGCTTGCATTCAGTACAAGGAGATCACCTTTCTTCAAAAATTGGTCAAGACGATAAAATTGAGTATGTTCGCTGCTGCCTGTAGTTTTGTTTAGAACCATCATCTTCACATAATCTCTGCGAATCCCTCTTCGTTCAGGTGGTTCTTTTGCGTTTAATTCTTGTGGAAGCTCAAACTTCATTGCAGATTCCATCAGTTTTCACTCCCTTCTAACTGAAACTCTTGCGCTTCGAATCTCTTTCCGGTTATATGTTGTGATGCATCTGATGCTAAGTAGCCGAACACGGCAGTAATTTCTTCAGGTTTCGCAAGTTCATAATCACAGTCTGGGACAGCTAACTTATGCATATCAGTATCCATCTCTCCAGGGTCTACCATGTTCACACGGACACCAGATTCACTCACTTCATCAGCCCATGTCTCTGTCAGACCCTCGAGGGCAAATTTTGAAATGCCATATGCTCCCCAGCCCGCATAACCTGTTGCTCCGGCTTCTGATGTGATGTTAATGATGCTTCCCTGCTGTTTCTGCAGCATGATCGGCAGTACTCTTCTTGTCACCAGGAATGGTCCGATTGTATTTACACGCAGTACTTCTTCAAAATCTTGTTCAGGATAGTCCAGCAAATATGGCATTGGGCTAGGTCCCAGAATCGAAGCATTATTAATGAGGACGTCGATTTTCCCAAAGTACTCTTCTGACAGTGCAACAAAACGCTCCACATCTTTTGATTTTGACATATCTGCACGAACCGCTAGGACGGCACCACCAAATTGTTCTGCTTCCTTCTTCACTTCTTCAATTCCCTGTTCATTACGTGCACAGATCGCTAAATTGTAACCTTCTTTAGCAAAATAAAGCGTAAGCGCTTTCCCTAATCCCTTTGAAGCACCTGTTATCATCACAACTTTTTTCATGTTATTTCCTCCAATATTTGATTTTTTAGTTATTATATACTTTTTATACATTTATGTTTACTAAGTATTTAAATTATAATTCCCATTAATTTCATTCGTCAATGACTTTGTATTACAAATCTTTCGACAAATTCTTTAGACATAGAAAAAACCTTGCCGCAGCAAGGTTTTTATTTGAGCCTGAATGAGGCTCCATCTATAATCTCAACATCTTTTCTTTCTTTAATATCTCTCATTAACTGAAAAAGGGATAAGTCCTTTTTCTTAGATTCAATCATACAATCTATTTGTTCTACACTGCCTTTTACTTCTTTTAAAAAATCAAAAAACATGTCCGTATCTACATAATCTGCATGATTCCTGAACTGCCTTTCGTTTTTTGGACTGGAGATGTGTATTTTTAACGGGAGCGGAGATTGCTTCCATGATTCTACTACCCTAGGCCAATGCTGGGTCCAGTTTTCATCGTGATGGTAAGCAAGGTGATGGTGATAATCAAAAACGAGCGGTATCTGAAGTTTCTCACACAAATAAAGAACATCAGCCATCGTAAATGAAGTATCATCATTTTCAAGCATGATCATTTTTTGTATCTGAACGGGAACATAAGCCCAATTTTGTACAAATCTCTCGAGTGCTACATCTGCCTCTTTATAATTGCCTCCAACATGCATCACGCATCGATGCATCGTGTCTATACCCATGTTTTTAAGAAGTTTATAGTGCAGTTTTAGCGTTTTCAAAGAGTTTTTCAGGACTTCTTTTTTAGGAGAGTTGATTAAAACAAAATGATCGGGATGAAAATCGAGTCTCATCTTATTCTTCCGTGCAAACTGTCCCATCTCTTGAAGCGCATCAGCTAAAGGGCTTATGTAATCCCAATCTAGCAGATCTCCATGATTGGCAAGGGGAATAATCCTTGAAGTCATTCGATAAAAAGCTATATCGTGAGCGGCTGCGTGTTTTAAAATCCGTAATGTATTCGTTACATTTGCAAGAGAAATCCGTTCCAGTTTTCTTAAGCCCGCTTCTCTGTTTTGGAGCTGGCTAAATTGTTTATATGTCATCGTTTTTGAAGGAGAAGCATTTTGAAGTTCCATACTCATCGCAACAAATCCGAGCCGGATATTAGTCATCGGTCACACCTCATTTCATCTGTTATCATTATGACCATGTGAAGTTGAGATCTAACCAAATACCATAAAAAAGCTTAGCCGATTGTGCTAACCTTTTGAAATAAGATTACTAATCAAAAAGATTCAGCCACTTTGGGTGGTCATACTGGCCGTCTGATATAGGGAAAAAGTTTCCGAGATTCCTAAATGCGTTTTTCCATGCTCTTCTGCAACAATGGGAGTATACATCGAGAAAAGAAAGAAGTTAATACGTTCTATAGGGTAGTTTTTTTTGAAAATTTCAGCTGTTTTAACATGTGGATGCACAAATATAGCTTCATATTCTTCTTATCCACTTTATCTTCATCCCAGCGCCTCCAATACTGCTTCTCACCAAGTGTATTTTATCATTTTCGTTTTTAATCCACGAGTTTTACCCTTGAATCCAAAAATTTTGGCTCTCAATCCACGAAAAACGACCTCGAATCCAAATATTTTTAGTATATATCCACGAGTTTACATATATATAGACAATTTACGATATACAAAAAACCACCTCGGAGCATTTCATACCAAGGTGGCTTTATTAAATCGATTAAGCTGCTTTTGTTGCCCGCTTCTTCTTTTTACGTCTAAACAGGTTGCCGATATTTGCGAGCATTTCATAGATAACCGGCACGACGACAAGTGTCAGCAGAGTCGATACGGACAGACCGCCGATAACAACGATTGCTAAGCTCTTAGAAACAAGACTACCGCTTGCTCCGCCAAACATTAGCGGAATCATAGCACAGATCGTCGCAACGGCTGTCATAAGGATCGGACGAAGACGGGTTGAACCCGCTTCCAGGATCGAAACTCTTACACTTAAACCCTTTTCGCGCTGTTGCTGAACGCGGTCGATGAATACGATCGCATTCGTTACAACAATACCGATCAGCATAAGTGCACCGATTAATGAAGAGATATCAACCGGAATACGTGTTATAACAAGTGCCAGGATTGCACCGACTGCGGCAAGCGGCAGTGAGAATAAAATCGCAAACGGTGCGCGTGCCTGCCCAAATGTAATCACCATGATTAAGTATACAATTAGGATAGCTGCCCCCATCGTCATGAAGAGATCCATAAACTGCTCGTTCATCTCTTCACCTACTCCGCCTAATGCGACGGTAACGCCTGCTGGTTTATCGATGTTTTTAAGGATATTCGCGATATCTGTGTTTACCTTTTTGACGTTTTTATCAGTAATAATCCCTGTCACTTGCAAATACTCTTTGCCATCTTTACGGAACACTTGAGATTTTGCGGGCTGAAGGGATAGTTCTGCAACATTCTTTAAAGTGACTGGTCCTTTTACAGGTGATAGAACCGTTGTATTTAATACATCGTCACGATCCTTTACATCAGTTAAATCATAGTTCATCATGACCGGCAGCTTAATGCCCTCCAATGTAATTTGACCGACTGGGCTGCTGCTTGTTAATCCTCTTACTTGCTGGGCAATTCCAGCTGGTGTTAATCCAGCTTCTTGTGCTTTAGATTGATCAACTTTCAGTACCCATTCATTTTTTAAATCTTCATTGTTGGACTGGACATTCTCAAGTCCTTTAACATCTTGCAGTTCTGCTGTCAGCTTTTCAGCCATTGGTGCAAGGTCCTCTTGCTTTTCAGCTGTAATATTCAAACTGATGGCATCAGAGCTTCCACCCATCATACTTGCCATTGATGCAGAAATTTTTGCAGGTGCATAATCTTGTTCAAGTGCTTTCATGTCTTCAACAAACTTTTCTGTATCCGCACCTTTTTCCATCTTTGCTACCAGTCTTGCTGTATTGTTCCCTTGGGCCATCCCCCATTGAGCCATTTCACTTGAAACCCCAACTTGAGAGTAGCTTGAAACCACACCGTCGTATTTATTGATCACTTCTTCAAGCTTGTATGTTCCTTCTTTTACAGCCTCAAGAGATGTATCTTCCGGATATTCGATATTAACGTTAACCATGCTCTCATCTGCTGATGCCATAGAGCCTGCTGGCATTACAATATAAAGGGCAATCGAACCCGCAAATAACAAGAAGCAAAGTCCGCTAACGATCCATTTATGATTCAACGACCAGTTTAAAATGTTTAAATACCGTCTAGGTGGTTTTGGTGTATGTTCCTTTACATTCTTCAGCATCTTGTAGCTCATTAATGGTACCACTGTAAGTGCTACCAGCAAGGATGCTAACAGCGAATAAACCATTGTTAAAGCAAATGGCATGAAGAAAACGCCTAATGCTCCTTCTACAAGACCAACCGGCAGAAATACAGCGATAGTTGTAATCGTGGAAGAAGTAATAGCCTTTGCCACTTCCCCGACAGAATCTACGATTAATTGTTTAGAACGCTCTCCCGTTTGAAGGCGCCGGAAAATATTCTCGATTACTACGATACTATCATCCACTAAACGTCCTACTGCTACAGCCAGACCCCCAAGGGTTAAAACGTTCAGTGTAATCCCTGATTGGTGCAATAAGAACAGTGTTAAGAAAATGGATAACGGGATACTGATTACCGCTATTACCGTTGATTTAAAGTGCCGCAAGAATAGCAGAATAACGACGGATGCAAACAACGCTCCAAGGGCTACTTCTTTTGCCATACTCATAACAGAATCATAAACAGAGTCAGAGGTCGCATAGAACACGGAAAGTTTAAATGAATCACCATACTGCTTATTGATTTCTTTCATCTTCTCGCGCACATCGTCTCCAATTTGGACAGCGTTCGCACTAGCTTCTTTTGTAACAGATAAGTACATCGCGTCTTTTCCATCAACATGTGTAAACGATTCAAGACGCTGTTCATCTTTTAATTCAGCTACATCTTTTAATAAAATACCTGGTGCAACAGCAATGTTTTTCCACGCATCTAAGTCTTCCATCTCACCTAACACCCGAAGTGTGTTCGTCTTTTCTTCAAGTGTTACGTTGCCTGCAGGAAGTGAAACATCTTTCCCTTGCAGGGCTGCCATGATCTGAGGAGCCGCTATCTTTTTCTCAAGAAGTTGTTCCTGATTAAGAGTTAGCGTAATTTCACGAGTTGCTTTTCCGTATAGCGCAACATCAGAGACCCCTTCTACACCTTCTAGCTGCGGAATCACTTCTTCTTCAATCATCTTATAATCTTCCGTCGTAAATGCGCTTTCTTTGTTAATCGTCAGATCCATAATTGGAATCATGGACGTGTTTAACTGGACTACGAATGGTTTGTTGATGCCGTCAGGCAAAGGGAAATTGTTCGTCTTTCTCTCTACCTCTGCCGTTACTTCCTTCATGTCTGATTTCATATCAAATGTTAAATCAATTCTAGAAATACCCTGTCCGGATACGGATGTAACGGATTCGACACCTTTTACGTTACGAAGCTCCTGCTCCATCGGCTCCGTGATGGTATCTGTCATTGTTTCTGAATCCATGCCATCCGCAAGTGTTGTTACAGTAACCATAGGATTATCAATACTAGGCAAAAATTCCATCGGCAAGCGCTGCCCTGCATAAACCCCTAACGCAGAAATCAGCAAACACATAATTACAATAGCTGAACGGTTCTTCAAAGAAAACCAAGTTAGTTTCAACATATTCCTTCCTCCATCCACTGTCGCACCACTAGTACAAAAGGCTTAAAAATATCACAATACTTGGATATTGTAGTACGATTCATTAGGAAAAACAAGTAACATTTATAAAAATTTACCAAATATACATAAATAGAATGATTTCAACAAAAAGCTGCTCTCTAGGTAGAGAACAGCAGTAAAAATCTATAAAATTACGGTAAGTATCGACGTGCACCAGCATAACTGTCTTTCCAGTACTTTGTGTTTAATGACTGTATGCGCACCCCTTTAGAAGTTGCCGCTATAAATTCCTTGTTTCCTAGATAGATCCCTACAAATGAAATACTTTTACCGTTTGTTTTAAAGAAAACGAGATCCCCCATTTTTTCTTTTCCTTTTGCAACGGCTGTTCCGCCCTTGAATTGGTCTGCAGAAGTTCTTGGAATATCTTTATTTACTACAGTAGATTTAAATATATATTTCGTAAACCCCGATGCATCAAACCCTTTTGGCGTTGTGCCTCCCCATTTAAACGGAGTACCTTTATAGAGTTTAGCTGTTTCGGTCACTTCCTGATCATAGGATGGAGAAGCTTTTGCTACGGTTACACCACCTAGAATTAACATTGCAGCGAGCCCTAATGAAACAAATGCAAATAAAATACGTTTCATATACAAACATCCTCTCTTAAATTAGCTCTTACACTCTATTAGTCGATGGGCTTAACAGCAAAGTTACCTTTTCCTCATAAGAAAAAGACTGCAAATTGCAGCCTTTTTCGACAGTCTATTGATAGTAATATACATTCGTTCCGGTGATCCCCTCAATCGGTTCTTCCAGCTGGTAAGGTCCAATAGAATCCAATCCTGTGTTACTTATCTTAATGCTGTCATAGTCATAGCTTTCAGCAGTAAGCAAAATAGCATCAATCATCATAATGTGCTCCGTATTCTCTGCTGAGAGTTTAAAAGTATCGGGGAATGTGATTTCTACCGAATGCTCTCCCGTTTCCTTGACCTCAAGCTGTAAATCCTTTGGCAGCAGTGGTTTTAACCCACGACCTTGTTCTTCATCCATAATCTCCAACGCATCATCTAACTCTTTTGGCATATCTTTTGCTTCAAGGCCTGTTGAAAATAGGCTGACAATGAAAACATCTGTTGTTGGAGTATCATACCTGAAGTGAGGTGCACCTGGAACTTCAAGATCCCAATCTTCTACTGGACCCAAATTAGAGAATACATATCCCTTTTTACCATCTGTTCGGAATTCTACTTTATATTTTTGCTGCTCATTTGAGAATGTTAAGGCAATTAAATTCTTTAATAAAGGTTCCTCTGTTTCATGAATAGAACCTGCCGGCCAATCAATGATTACGGTTTCCTCTTCTTCTGTAATTTTGGCTCTTTGCAGAGGACTTTCTGAAAGACCGGCTGCTTTTGGATCAAACTTTTTCACCTGTTCGTTCACCTTATCTAAATAATGGTCAGGTTTTGTTACGAAACTAACAGGAATTACGAGCTGTGCCTGTTCATCCAGATAGCCTACCGTCACCCAATCCTGATTGGTACCTTCTATACTGCTTCCTTGTAAAGGAGCATGATAAGCGACAGGAAAAGCTTTATTCTCTGTTTTAAAACTTACACCCTCATCCGCTGTTGAAGCAGCATCCATTCCTTTTGATGACTTGTTAGCTTCGATGGCCATTTTATTGTGTTCCATCTTTCCACCGTTTTTCACCAGATCCGGAACAAAAATACCAAAAATCACAAGTGCACAAGCAGTTGCAAGTGCAGGAAGACTCCAAGTTGGAAGCCTTTTTCCTTTACTATCTTTATAATGAACCTTCGCTTGCACCTTAAGAAATAGCTCTTGTTTTGATTGACGGTCTTTAATAGGTGGCAAATCCTTAAGATGCTGTTCAATTTTTTCATCGCTCCACTTAATTGGTTCCATCTTTCAATTCCTCCTCCAGGCCCGGTTGCTGATCCAGCCATTTGCGCAATTCTTTTATGGCCCGGTGCTGGGTGGTTTTCACTTTGCTTTCTGTCCAACTTAAGATTTGCGCAGTTTCCGAGATAGATAGTGACTGAATGTACCGAAGCACGAGTACCTGCTGCTGATCAAAAGAACAGCGTTTAAGCATTTTATATAAATCTTTAAAAGACTCTTTCTTTGCTATTAACTCTTCTGGAAGGGGGTCCTGATCTCGCAGTATACTTTCATTTTCCTTAATGTCAAAGATCATAAATCGCTTGTTGCGTCTGGATTGTTTTCTTAGCCAGTCAATGGCCACGTGCCTGGCAATGGAATACAACCATGTTTTTTCTGAACTTTTTCCTTCAAAACTTTCATACGCGTTTAATACCCGGATATAAACTTCTTGCACAAGATCCTCCGCCGATTCACGGTTTCGGACCATGTAAAACAGAAATTGAAATAACGCGTGGTGATATTCATCGTATAACCGGTCAAACGTTTCTTTCACCTTGGATGGCCCCCTGTCTATCTAATTATGTAGTCGTATTTACTCATAAAAAGTTACATTACAAATATGTTACTCTACTAGTCTACTCCTATTTCTCGAGTCTCGAAAGGACCAATTTGTCGATAATTACCAACAAAAGCATTAATTCTTAGACAAAAAAAGTCGTTAAATAGAAAAAGACGCCGCGTGTACGGCGTCTCAGACCGTAGACAAAACCCCTTTTCAATATAAATTGAAAAGGGGTTTGTCCTGTTTTTAACGTTTTTTAGATAAGATATCAAGCTGGGCATGGCTCTTGCCATGTCCAGTTTGCCAGTTTTTTAAG
>NZ_JAMBOD010000014.1 GCF_023715445.1 Fictibacillus nanhaiensis | reverse complement strand
GGGTTACTTGGTGACGTCCTTCAGTAGAATGCTTAGATAACATGTATATTTCTCCCCTCAAACATTATCTAATTTAATTCTACAATAAAAAAAGCTTGTAGACATATACTTTGTCTACAAGCTGAAATAAGCTCCTATAAGGGAGCTTATTTTTTTGTATAAGGAAATTCTGTAGAGACGACCCCTCATGTTAGATACAAAGAATGGTTTTTAGGCCGTAATTTTATTTTATAGGCTGTAATTCTGATTTATAGGCCGTAATAAAAATTTTCAGGCCGTAATAAAAATTTTCAGGCCGTAAATTTTACTTTTCAGGCCGTAAATCCTCATTTATAGGCTTTTCGACAAATGAGTCCGAATAAAAAGAAGAAGTAATCCATAATCTTCCTTTATTGTTTTGATTACTCTCCTGAAAGCTTTAAAACACCGCTATTATTGAACTTTCATAAATTTTTTAAAAATTTTTATTTTTCAAAGAAGGATTTTGTAAAATGTTGAAGAATTGTAGTATTACGTTCTTATTATTGGAAAAAGGTGGTGTTTGTGAATGGAAGTGACTGACGTAAGATTACGCCGTGTAAATACAGAAGGCCGTATGAAAGCGATTGCCTCCATTACAATCGATCATGAATTTGTTATTCATGATATCAGAGTAATTGATGGCAATAATGGAATGTTCGTAGCTATGCCAAGCAAACGAACACCAGATGGGGAATTCCGTGATATCGCACATCCGATTACTTCAAGTACTCGGGAAAAGATCCAAAATGCGGTATTAACAGAATATCACCGTATGGGAGAAATGGAGTCTGCTTTAGAAGAAGCAGGTGCTTCTTAATATCCTGATAAGAATCAAGAGCCTGGTCACAAATGATTAGGTTCTTTTTATTTGCCTATTTTTATAATAATCTGAACATTTATATAAAAAATAGCCGTTCACCTCCATATTTTTCTCTATTTTTATCAAACCATTGACAATCCCGCGTCACTTCTTGAAATGCCCCCGTGTTTAAGATATATTCGTAATGGTATATTAAGAATTAGGAAAATGGATGGAGGTTCACTATGACAAATCGCTATGCGGTCATTCTTGCTGCGGGTCAAGGAACAAGGATGAAATCCAAATTATATAAAGTATTACATCCTGTATGTGGTAAGCCGATGGTTCAACACGTTGTTGAGCAGATCAGCTCACTTCAGATGAAGCAAATGGTGGCAGTCGTCGGCCATGGAGCAGAAAAGGTGCAAGAACAATTAGGCGATCACATTCAGTATGTTCTTCAAGAAGAGCAGCTTGGAACGGCTCATGCTGTTATGCAGGCAGAAGAAATTCTGGCTAATGAAGAAGGAGTTACTCTTGTCGTTTGTGGTGATACTCCGCTTATTACTTCTGAAACAATGGATAAGCTTATCGCAGAACACGAATCACTTGGAGCAAAAGCTACCATTCTAACAGCTAAGCCGGAAGATCCAACTGGCTACGGCCGTATCATTCGAAATAGTGAAGGAACGGTTGAGCGAAATGTGGAGCATAAAGATGCTACAGAAGAAGAACGGAAAGTTACGGAGATCAATACAGGAACATATTGCTTTGACAACAAATCACTGTTTGATGCACTTAAGAAAGTAAACAACGACAACGTTCAAGGTGAATATTATCTGCCGGACGTTATTGAAATCTTAAAAGATGCAGGTGAGGTTGTAGCCGCGTACCAAACACCAGATTTCAATGAAACGCTCGGTGTTAATGACCGAGTGGCGCTTTCTAAAGCAGAAAGCTTTATGAAAAAACGCATCAATGAGCGCCATATGAGAAATGGTGTTACATTAATCGATCCAGAACAAACGTACATTTCTGATGATGCAGAAATCGGAAGTGACACCGTTATTTATCCTGGGACGGTTATCTTAGGAAACACAAAGATTGGTGAAGAAAATATTATTGGTCCTCAATCTGAAATAAAAGACAGTGTTGTGGGCAATGGAAACACGATCCGCCAGTCTGTTATCCACGACAGTGAAGTAGGCAATGAAACGGCGATCGGACCTTTTGCGCATATTCGTCCAAAATCTGTTCTTGAAAATAATGTAAAGATCGGAAATTTTGTTGAGGTAAAGAAGTCCGTTATGAGTACGGGAAGCAAAGCTTCTCATTTAAGTTACATTGGGGATGCTGAAATCGGCAAAGATGTTAACTTAGGCTGTGGATCCATTACGGTAAATTATGATGGTAAGAATAAATTCCTGACAAAAGTTGAAGATGGTGCATTCATCGGCTGTAACTCCAACTTAGTAGCACCTGTTACGGTTGGGAAAAACGCTTATGTTGCAGCGGGTTCTACCATTACTAATGATGTACCGGCAGAATCGCTGTCCATCGCGAGATCTCGCCAAACCGTTAAAGAAAACTATGTTCAAAAGCTTAACGAAAAACAAAACCAATAATTATAAGAGTGGGGAAGGATGAAACCATCAATGAGTACGTATGTAGATCCTACATTAAAGGTTTTCACGTTAAATTCCAATAAGGAACTTTCAAAAGAAATTGCAGAGCACATTGGAATTGAACTTGGAGAAAGCTCAGTAACAAAGTTCAGCGACGGGGAAATTCAAATTAATATTGAAGAAAGTATTCGCGGCTGTGAAGTGTATGTTATTCAATCCACAAGCGACCCTGTCAACCAGCATCTGATGGAACTTTTAATTATGATCGATGCTTTAAAACGTGCATCTGCCAAAACGATCAATGTAGTTATTCCTTACTATGGTTATGCGCGTCAAGACCGCAAAGCTCGTGCACGTGAACCAATTACGGCAAAACTTGTGGCAAACTTGCTTGAGACAGCAGGTGCTACCCGTGTAATTGCAATCGATCTTCATGCAACTCAGATCCAAGGCTTTTTTGATATTCCTGTAGACCAGCTGCTTGGTGTGCCGATTCTGGCTAACTATTTTGCAAACAAAAATTTAGATGACATCGTTATCGTATCGCCAGATCACGGCGGCGTAACGAGAGCGCGTAAAATGGCTGACCGCCTTAAGGCGCCGATCGCAATTATTGATAAGCGCCGTCCTCGTCCGAATGTTTCAGAGGTTATGAACATTGTAGGTAACATTGAAGGCAAAACGGCGATTTTGATCGACGATATCATTGATACAGCTGGTACGATTACATTGGCTGCAAATGCACTAATTGAAAACGGAGCAAAAGAAGTCTATGCATGCTGTACTCACCCAGTTCTTTCGGGACCTGCTATGGACCGAATCCAAAATTCTTCAATTAAAGAGCTTGTTGTTACAAACACAATTGTTCTTCCTGAGGAAAAGAAAATCGACAAAGTTACACAGCTATCCGTTGCACCTTTATTAGGTGAAGCGATTATCCGTGTTCATGAACAGCTATCAGTATCCAAGTTATTTGATTAAGTTCATAATATAGAGATTCAAACTTCACGTTTTAAAATCTTTTATTTAGGGTAATCCTTTATAGAGACTCGAAATAGGAAAGGTGGATCTCAATATGGCAACGAATCTAACAGTCGAAAAACGAAGTATTGATAAACGTTCAACTTTGACGGAGCTTAGAAATAAAGGACATGTTCCAGCAAATCTTTATGGCTATGGAACAGAGTCTGTAGCATTATCCGTTGATGAGCCTGAATTTATTAAAGCATACAGAGAAGCAGGAAAAAACGGCGTACTTAAACTGAAAGTGGATGGTAAAGATTATTCTGTCATGGTACAGGAAATGCAAGTTCATCCCTTGAAAAATGCTGTTACCCACGTTGATTTTATTGCGATTGACTTAAATAAAGAAACAGAAGCAGATGTTCCGGTAGTACTTACTGGTGACTCTGCTGGTGTTAAAGAAGGCGGAGTTCTGCAGCGTGTTCTTGCTACAGTTTCTGTTAAGGCATTGCCTGCTGACTTCCCGGAACAGCTTGAGGCTTCTGTGGAATCATTAGAAATTGGCGACTCCTTATATGTAAAAGATTTGCCAACAGGCAAAAATTATGAAATTCTTCACGAAGAAGATGAAGTGGTTGCAAGTGTCACACCGCCTAAAATTCAAGACGAAGAAACTGATCCAGAAACAGAAGAAGCAGATGAAGCTGGAGATGCTCCAGAATCCTCTGAATCTGTGGCTGACGACAGCCAGCCAGGTCAAGAAGAAGAAAAGTAAGACGAATAGATTGCATATAAAACGCAGCAGCTGCTGCGTTTTTATTCTGTTTGTCAGAATTCATGTATAATGTTCATAAGACACTTAAAGGTAAGGTGAAACAAACGTGAAATTGTTTATTGGACTCGGGAATCCTGGATCTAGATTTGATGGAACCCGGCATAATATTGGGTTTGAAGTAATCGACAAACTTTCCGAATCCCTGAACATTCAGATGCAGCAGACAAAATTTAAGGGTATATACGGAACAGCAATCATTGGCGGAGAGAAAATATTTTTACTAAAGCCTCTCACGTATATGAATTTATCAGGGGAATGTATAGGTCCTTTTATGGATTATTTTCAAATATCGGTTGAAGACATCCTGGTTATCTATGATGATCTTGATACCCAGCCGGGCAAGCTAAGACTAAGAACAAAAGGAAGTGCCGGTGGTCATAATGGTATTAAGTCCATGATTGCACATCTTGGAACACAGGAATTTAAAAGAATCCGGTTCGGAATTGGACGTCCAACCAATCAGCAGCCGGTCCCTGACTTCGTACTGAATCGCTTTTCAAAAGTAGAACTGCCAGATGTGGAAAATGGAATAGAACGGGCTGTAAAAGCGAGTGAAGCTTTTATTGATACAACTTTTGATAAGGTTATGAATAAGTTTAACGGGTAAAGAATAGATTACACATGTTCCGCTCATAATGGTTAGTATAATGCTAACCGAAAGGGGAACGTACATGGCTATTCATTACCGGTGCAGGCATTGTAAAACACATGTTGGCACTATTGATCATCATACTGTTGATGCGGCAAATCTCGGGTTTGAAACATTAACTGCAGAAGAACGGCAGGAATTACTCTCCTATAAAGAGAATGGAGACATAGAGGTTACAACTACATGTGAAGATTGTCAGGATACATTAGAACGCTATCCTGAATTTCATACACTTAAATCATTTATTCAATAAGGTATTGCTTTGGCCGCAGCCTCTTTATGCAGGCCAAAGCCTTTTTCTGTTTATATATCACCGATTTAGAGCTATGAACAGCGTGTGAGAGGGGGAGAAAGAATGCTTGGATTAAAGAAATATTTTGGCCAGGGAGAAGATTTTGAATCTATTTTAAACGGAATCAATGCAGGGCTAAAAGAACAGCTTGTAGCTGGCCTTTCAGGTTCAGCACGGACAATGCTCATTAGCACTCTTTATGAAAATACAGGGAAGCCACAACTGGTTATTACACATAACTTGTTTCAAGCTCAAAAATTATATGAGGATTTAACTTCTCTTCTATCTGAAGATGAGGTTTATTTATATCCAGTCAATGACTTAATCTCTTCAGAAATGGCGATATCGAGTCCTGAACTTAAAAGTCAGCGGATTGAAGCTTTAAATTATTTAAGTAAAGCTTCTTCAGGAGTTATTGTTACACCAATTGCAGGACTAAGAAGGTATTTGCCTCCGGTTGAAATCTGGAAAGAAGCAGGTCTCACATTTCGAATGGGAGATGATTTAAATCCTGATGAGATTTTAAATAAATTAGTTGCCATGGGATATGAAAGAACTTCTATGGTTCAAACGCCAGGCGAATTCAGCGTGAGGGGCGGAATTATTGATATATATCCGCTTACAGTTAAAAACCCAGTACGTATTGAGCTTTTTGATACCGAAGTAGATTCTATTCGTTTCTTTGAAGCAGATACACAGCGTTCAAAGGATAAGGTTCAAGAAATCTCGATTCCTCCTGCTGAAGAACTCATTCTGTTTGAAAAGCATTATGAACAGGCTGCTGACCGAATTGAAGCCAGCCTCGCGGACACTCTTAAGAATATTAAAGACGATTCACTAAAAGAAACGCTTGTTGAAAATATCAGTTATGAAACGGGACGCTTAAGGGAACATCAGCAGTTTCAAAGTATGTATAAATACGCTTCATTATTCTATGACCAACCGGCAAGTCTTTTAGAGTATGTTTCTTCTGATTCCTTAATTATTATGGATGAGATCGGACGAATTCAGGAAACGAGCCAGCAGCTTGAGAAGGAGGAAGCGGAATGGCAGACCGCTTTACTTGAACATGGTGAGCTTGTGCAAAACCTGACGATATCGCCAGATACAAATACGCTTCTTGGTGATAAAAAGAAATTCCCGATCATTTACTTATCACTTTTCTTAAGGCACGTTCCACATACGCAGCCTCAAAATATATTAAATGTAGAATGTAAGAGTATGCAGAACTTTCACGGACAGATGAATGTGTTAAAAGGAGAAATGGACCGCTGGAAAAAGCTTGGATTTGCGATCGTTTTTGTAGCAATGAACAAAGAACGTGCTAACCGTCTTGAAAGAGTTCTTGCTGACTATGAAATGGACGCTGGCATATTAAACGAGGGTAAAGAAATACGTCCAAAAACAAGCCAGATATTGCTTGGAGATCTTGCGAGCGGATTTGAATCTGCTAAACAGAAGCTGGTTGTTATCACTGAAGAGGAAGTCTTTACGAAAAAAGCAAAGCGTCCAGCCCGAAAGCAGCGCATGACTAATGCTGAAAGAATAAAAAGCTACTCTGAGTTGAAGGTGGGCGACTATGTCGTTCATGTTAACCATGGGATCGGAAAATATTTAGGGATTGAAACTCTTGAGATCAAAGGTGTGCACAAGGATTATCTGCACATTAGATACTCCGGAAACGACAAGCTTTACGTACCAGTTGAACAGATCGACCAAGTCCAAAAATATGTAGGTTCAGAAGGCAAAGAGCCGAAGATCTATTCATTGGGCGGAAGCGATTGGAAGAAAGTAAAAAGCAGAGTTAAGTCTTCTGTACAGGATATAGCGGATGATTTAATCAAGCTTTATGCGGAGCGTGAAGCGAGCAAAGGGTATGCGTTCTCTGAAGATGGAGCAGAACAGAGTGAGTTCGAAGGGAGTTTCCCTTATCAGGAGACAGAAGATCAGCTCAGGGCGATCGATGAGATTAAGAAAGATATGGAAAGCATCCGTCCAATGGACCGCCTGCTTTGCGGTGATGTTGGTTATGGTAAAACGGAAGTGGCGATTCGTGCTGCCTTTAAAGCCATTATGGATGGCAAGCAAGTAGCTTTCCTTGTGCCGACAACTATCCTGGCACAGCAGCATTACGAAACAATCCGTGAGCGGTTTTCAGAGTTTCCCATTACGATTGGGAGCTTAAGCCGTTTCCGTTCTAAAAAAGAACAAAATGAAGTATTAAAAGGTCTGAAGGCAGGGACGGTAGATATAGCGATCGGTACACATCGGCTTTTATCAAAAGACGTGCAATATAAAGACCTGGGATTGCTGATTATCGATGAAGAGCAGCGTTTTGGTGTAACTCATAAAGAGAAGATTAAAACGCTTAAGTCTAACGTAGATGTTCTTACATTAACAGCAACACCTATTCCTCGTACACTCCACATGTCTATGCTGGGGGTACGTGATTTGTCTGTTATTGAAACGCCTCCTGAAAATCGATTCCCAGTCCAGACGTATGTCATGGATTATAATGGATCATTTGTGCGTGAAGCGATCGAGAGAGAGATGGGACGAGGAGGGCAAGTATACTTCCTCTATAACCGTGTTGACTCGATCGAACGTATGGCTGAACAAATTTCTATGCTTGTTCCGGATTGCAGAGTAGCTTATGCACATGGCCAGATGTCAGAGAACGAGCTTGAAACGGTCATGCTAGAATTTTTAGAAGGAAACTATGATGTATTAGTATCGACTACGATTATAGAAACGGGTGTCGATATCCCGAATGTAAACACACTGATTGTTTATGATGCAGATAAGATGGGCTTATCGCAGCTATACCAGCTTCGCGGACGTGTGGGACGTTCAAATCGTGTTGCTTATGCTTACTTCACATATCAACGCGACAAAGTTTTAACTGAAGTCGCAGAAAAACGTCTGCAGGCAATAAAGGAATTTACAGAACTCGGATCCGGGTTTAAGATTGCGATGCGCGACCTGTCCATTCGCGGTGCCGGAAACCTTCTTGGTGCCCAGCAGCATGGGTTTATTGATTCTGTAGGTTTTGATCTATATTCTCAAATGCTTGAAGAAGCGATCGAGGAACGAAAAGGAACAAAACCAAAAGAAGTGGAAGAAGAAGTGGAACTGAATATAGAAGTGGATGCCTATATCCCATCAAGCTACATTGCAGATGAAAAACAAAAGATTGAAATGTATAAGCATGTTCGTGCTGCTAAAGCGTTAAAAGATATATCAGACCTTCAAGAAGAATTTATCGATCGTTTTGGCGATTATCCAGTGGAAGTCGAATGTTTGCTGCTGGCGGCAGGAATTAAGCTTCGCGCTAAACGTGAAGGCATCAAAACGATTGAACAGAAACAAGACACCGTTAACATGCTCCTAACTGAGAGTTCAACTGCTTCAGTCGACGGAGCTAAAATGTTTGAGATCGCAAACAAGATTGGAAGACATGTTAACCTCGGAATGCAAAATAATCTGATGAAAGTGGTTATTAATCGAAAACGTCTGAAAGACTTGGAACTGCTGAAACAGATTGATCTTTTCCTAAAAGAAATAAAGCATGCGCGGAAAGAAAAGACCACAAATACGCGCTAAAATTTATTAAGCCCTCTTAATCGTGAATAGAACAGGAGATGTAACAAATAATAAACCTAGAAAATGGAACATTCTTTCTGGGAAGGAACCATTTTGTTGTTACATCAGTGAACTATCATCCGAAAGAGAGGGCATTATTTATATGAAAGCGACTGGTATCGTTCGACGTATTGATGACCTTGGGCGCGTAGTTATCCCTAAAGAAATCCGCAGAACACTGAGGATTCGAGAGGGAGATCCGCTTGAGATTTTTGTAGACAGAGATGGAGAAGTCATCTTAAAAAAATATTCTCCTATCAATGAGCTAGGCGATTTTGCAAAGGAATATGCAGAAAGCCTTGCAGACAGTACAGGTCATATTGTGTTAATTGCTGACCGTGATACATACATTGCGGTAGCTGGCGGATCCAAGAAAGACTATCACAATAAAGCAATCGGCAAAGTGGTGGAATCCTCTATGAGTGACCGGAAGACACTGGTTGAACCCAACGGAACCGAAGCCGAGCTTATTGACGGAGTTAAAGAAAATACATCCCATGTTATCGCTCCAATCATTGCTGGCGGTGACCCGATCGGAGCGGTCGTTATGGTCGGAAAAGAAGGAAAGAAGCTAACTGAACTGGAGCAAAAACTTGCTGAAACGGCTGCAGGATTTTTAGCCAGACAGATGGAGCAATAAGGAAGGGCTATCTTCGCCCTTTCTTTTTTTGTTGATGGCTGTTTTCGTAAATTTGTTGTTAATGGAAGTGGTTGATTTCCGCTCCAAGATGCTCGCTTTTCGCGGGGGGTAAGGTGAGCCCCGGTGAAAGATATATGAAGTGCTGTTCCTGCGCCTACAAGAAAAACAACAGCGAAGCAAGCTTCCTCGTCGCATGCCTGGCGAGAAGAATACCCAGGTTGTCGGCACCCTGATCTCGCAGGAGTCTCACACCTTGCGCTCCAAATAACTGTCAACGAAGGGTTTTACAAAAGGATTCTCAAAAAGAACATTTTATTAGAAAAGAGCCATGTTGATTGATAAGCGGCAAACTCTGCGTCTGAGACGAGCAAATGCTTTCTCATGTATTCACGTATCGCCAGACGATACGTGTCTAGAAGCTTTCTGAATCTACAAATTGGCACGGTTAATTAGGTCAATTATGGTATAATACGTTGAATTAAAAAGAATATAAACGGGATGTGTCGACACTTGTCGTCCCGGGAAATGTTTTTCCTAGAAATGAAAGTAATCGTTAAAGATTTTGAGGTATACGAATGAACACAAAAAAGACTTCTGTTTGGGAGGGTGCTTTGCTGCTGACTGCTGCGGCCCTTGCTGTAAAATTATTAAGTGCCGTCTACCGGATTCCCTATCAAAATATGACAGGTGATTTCGGTTTTTATGTATTTCAGCAAGCTTATCCGTTTTATGCGATAGCAGCTGCTGTTGCTTTTACTGGATTTCCGATGGCTCTATCTAAGATGATCGCATCCGAAAAAAGTAATAATGAACATCTTATTAAAACGTCAATTTGGACATCCTTTTTGTTAGGAATTGTCTCCTTTGTGTCCTTGTTTTTAACTGCCCCATACATAGCCTATTTAATGGGTGATGACTATCTGACATTACCGATCCGTGTAATATCAGTATTGTTTTTATTTATTCCTTTTTCCGCCTTCTTCAGGGGAACATATCAAGGGTATGGAGATATGCAGCTTACTGCTGTTTCGCAGTTAATTGAACAAACCGTAAGAGTTGCAGGAATCTTATTGCTTTCTTTTTATTTTGTAAGAGAAGGCTACTCCAGCTATGAAACAGGAGCAGGAGCTTTATCAGGTTCTGTTTTGGGAGCTGTTGCCTCAGGGTTGTTCCTTATGTTCTTTTGGAAAAAAGGGATTACTCCCCCTAATAATCCAAAGGCAAAAATAAGGGTTACATATGGAGTTGAACTGCTAAAAACGAGTATTTATTTATCTTTAAGTGCACTTGTATTAGCATTGATGCAGCTTGTGGATGCTTTTCTTTTTGTTAATGTGTGGGTCGAGAGCGGCATGGCGGCTTATGATGCCAAATTGCTAAAAGGGGTATTTGACCGAGGCCAGCCCCTCTTACAGTTAGGGACTGTAGCGGCAGCCTCGGTTGCACTCGCGGTTGTGCCAGAAATGGCTCATTTAGTACACGGAAATAGGAAAGCGGAAATTCGATCATTAACAAAACTGTCTGTAAAAATTTCTATAGTGTTTGGAGGAGCTGCGGCAGTTGGCTTGATCTGTATCATGGAACCTTTGAATACCATGCTCTTTAAAAATGCAGATGGATCATCAGCTCTGGCAATTCTATGCACAGCCATTGTTTCGGTTTCCATTATCTATACGTCAACTGGTCTTTTGCAGGGCGTTGGACATGGAAGGTATGCGGCATTCTCTATAGTAGCTGCTATGTTCGTAAAAGTAGCAGGAAACCTATTGCTGATACCGTATTTTGGGATGGAAGGTGCAGCACTCTCGACCGTCCTTGCTACATTAACAGCGGCAGTACTTCAAATCATAAAACTTCAAGCAGTCACACAGTTTTTGACTGGAGCCCGTAAGGTTAATTTGTTCTCCTATCTATTTTCATTAACCATAATGATAGCTGCTGTCTGGTTGTGGATGTTTATTGCTGAAAATATTTTTGTTGAGAATAACCGTTTAGATGCAATGTTTGTTAGTATTACTTCCTCTGCAATTGGCGGAGTAATCTATATCTTTTGCATCATCAAGCTTAAAATTTTTTCTAAAGCTGAATGGGAATCAGTTTTTCATTCTGTCAGCATAACAAGAAAGTTGTTAAGCCGGCTAAAGAAAAGGAGACCAAAATGAAAAAGAAAATTACGATTATAGGCTTAGGCGCAGGTAATCTAGAGCAAATGACGCTTGGTATATATCGAATTCTGGAGTCAGCAGAAACGATATATGCGAGAACGATGCACCATCCTGCAGTGGAAGAACTGGTTGCACAAGGTAAAGAATTTATAACGTTTGATGAAATCTATGAAAAACATGATCAGTTTGAACCTGTCTATGAGGAGATTGCTGAAGCGCTTTTTGAAGCTGCAAGCAAACATGATCAAGTTATATATGCGGTTCCCGGACATCCATTAGTAGCTGAACAAGCAGTCCAGCTTCTGTTGCATAGAGCTGCGGAAAAGAAAACGGAAGTAACGGTCGCTGGGGGAAAAAGTTTTCTTGATGAAATGTACACTGCCCTTAAGATTGATCCGATCGAAGGCTGTCAAATCCTTGATGGGACATCACTTAAAAAAGAAGAGATTCAAATTCGCCATCACATCATAATTGTACAAGTTTATGATGCTTTTCTTGCATCTGAAGTGAAATTGACACTAATGGAAAAATATCCAGATGATTATGAAGTAGCAGTTGTCACTGCTGCCGGAAGCTCGAGTGAGACAATCAAAAGAGTTCCACTATATGAATTAGATCAGACTGTAACACTAAATAATTTAACCGCTGTATATGTACCGCCTGTTAAAGAGGAAACATTCATGTACCGAGACTTTGCTTTTTTAAAGAATGTGATTGAAAGATTAAGAGGCCCGGGGGGCTGTCCATGGGATCAGAAGCAAACACATGTCAGCTTGAAAAAATACTTAATTGAAGAAGCTTATGAAGTGTTAGAAGCTATAGACGAAGAAGATGATGAGACGCTGGCTGAGGAGCTTGGGGATGTATTGCTGCAAGTCCTGCTTCATGCTCAAATTGGAGAAGAAGAAGGGTTTTTTGCGATAGATGATGTGATCGCAGTCTTAACGGAAAAGATGATCAGGCGCCACCCGCACGTATTTAGAGATGTAAGTGCTGAGGATGCCGATGAAGTGGTTGCCAACTGGGAAGCTATAAAAGCAAAAGAAGCGGGCAAGGAAGACAGAGAGTCTCTCTTAGACGGTGTACCTAAAGGAATGCCTGCTATTCAAAAGGCTTTCCAGTATCAGAACAAAGCTGCAAAAGTTGGTTTTGACTGGAAAGAGGCTGGACCCGTCTATGATAAAATCCTTGAAGAATTAAAAGAATTTCAGGAAGCAAAAGGTGAAGAACAGCTGAATGAGCTTGGCGATTTGCTGTTTTCTGTTGTCAATTTAGCGCGCTTTTATAAAATTGATCCTGAAGAAGCGCTCAATGCCACAAATAGAAAGTTTTACAGCCGTTTTCGTTATATTGAGACAGCATTGAAGGAGAAAAACCTTTCTTTTGAAGACGTAACATTGGAAGAAATGGACCGTCTTTGGGTTGAAGCAAAATAATTTTTTTTTCAGTAAAGAAGGATTATAGTGAGAAATAGAGAATATTTTCTCGAGAAATATCATGAAACCCTTAATTATAAAGGGTTTCTACCGAATTCTTTGATAGAAACCTTAGGAGGTAATTAAAATGAACAAAAATGAATTGGTAACAAATATCTCAGAAAAATCAGGTCTTACAAAGAAAGATGTAGAAACAGTCGTTAATGGCGTAATCGATGAGATCACTGCTGCTCTTAAAGGCGGAGAAAAAGTACAGTTTGTTGGATTTGGAACTTTTGAAACTCGCGAGCGTTCTAGCCGTACAGGCCGCAACCCTCAAACAGGTAAAGAAATTCAAATCCCGGCTGCTACTGTTCCAGCATTTAAAGCAGGAAACAAACTGAAAGAAGCTGTTAAGTAAGCATGCGTTTAGACAAATTTCTGAAAGTCTCCCGTCTTATTAAACGCAGAACCGTGGCGAAGGAGATTTCAGATCAAGGCCGTATCACGATAAACGGATTGCAGGCGAAAGCTTCTTCTGATGTAAAAGTAGGAGACGAGCTTACGATTCGTTTTGGTCAAAAGCTTGTTAAAGTTAAAATTAATGAGCTTAAGGATACGACCAAAAAAGAGGACGCTGACAACATGTACACTGTCCTCGAAGAAAACCGCATCGAAACGACTGAATAAAGAACCTGAATTTTTCAGGTTCTTTTTCCTTTTTCCTTTAATTTCGTCTTTTTTGACGAAAAACTTAAACTAGGGGACAGTCTTGGTATAAAACGAACTGATTAAATGTTTCACACCGTGAACAAGCTTTGAAAGGTGGTTTTTAAGAGTTGCAAATATGGGGGTAAATTCTGTCTGTAAGCTGCAGGTGGAGTTTAATCCACGAGTTTTGACTATGAATCCAAAAATTCCGGGCATGAATCCACGAGAATTTGCTGTCAATCCAGAAAAAATAGGGATTTATCCTCGAGTCTACAATTATCGACAAAAATACATCAGTGCTTTCTTACAAAGCATTTAGCAATTCATTATAGCTTGTTCTATTCCCTCTGCTTGTTTCATACATTTGTATGGAATAGAGGAGGGAAATGTATGGACCAAAGATATGATTTTAATAATAGCTATAACCAAAAAGTAAGCACACCCAATCATGATGTAAGAATGATAGGGCGTAAAAATTTAGAGATTACAGGGGTTAAGCAGGTAGAAAGTTTTGATAATGAAGAGTTTCTGCTTGAGACTACGATGGGTTTTCTGGCGATCCGCGGTACAAACTTGAAGATGAAAAACCTTGATGTTGAGTCAGGTGTAGTCAATATTGAAGGAAAAGTGTTCGATCTTGTCTACCTGGACCAGCAAAGCGGTGAAAAGAACAAAGGCTTCTTCGGCAAATTGTTCAAATGACCTTAACTGTTCAGTTTCAAACCATGCTGTCTATGGTTTTCATGGGGATTTGGATCGGCATGGCCGTAGATACTTACAGCCGGTTTATCCATGAAAAACGCAAGTGGCACTGGCTTCATTTTTTGAACGACCTGCTTTTTTGGCTGGTACAGGCTTTGCTGGTTTTTTATGTTCTTCTTCATGTTAATCACGCGGAAATTCGTATTTATATTTTTATAGCCTTAATTTGCGGTTATGCAGCATATCGTGCGCTATTCGAGACGATCTATAAGAGAGTGCTGGAGTGGTGTGTTTCTGCTGCAGTATCATTATTCCGGTTCTTATACAATCTGTTCAACAGTTTGCTTGTGATGCCGATAAAATGGTTGATTATGATTATTACGGGTATTCTCTTATATGTATTAAAGATTTTACAGAGAATCGCCATTGTTTTATTAAAAATTCTTTTTTCTCCTTTTAAGTGGATCGGAAGGCTTGTGTGGCGTTTCATTCCAAAACAAAAATGGTATAATTTAAAAGAGAAATATTTAAAAGTTGCAGGTTTTTTTAATTCGGTGAAGAATAAAGTCAGCAATTGGAAGGGAAAAAAGAAGTAAAGGAGGGGAAGAGCGAACAAATGCGCCAAAAGAAGATAACAGAGATTCACTCACAATACATCCAGAATAAAGAACGCCATGATAAGGTGATCGCTAAGCGTAAACGCGGATTGTACCGCCGTTTAACGGGGGCTTTTATCGTATTTTCCTTTTTTGCTTTTTTAATTATTACGGGTATTGCAGAGCAACTCTCCCTTTTAAATGAAAAACAGATGGAACAGAAAGAGCTTACCGAAGAATATAAAGCTCTTTTAGAAGAAAAGGCACAACTTAAAGATGAAGTGAATAAACTAAAAGACGAAGAATACATTGGAGAAATTGCCAGACGAGACTTTTTCATGTCAAAGCCTGGTGAAACGATCTTTAAACTTCCAGAATAAAGCATAAAGCGTTCATTGACACGCAGATTTTTTCGAATGTATAATAAGTAATGATATCTTTTGAGATTTTTTAAGGAGGAGCATTTTTTGCATGTCAATTGAAGTAGGCAGCAAGTTGCAAGGGAAAGTTACTGGGATTACTCATTTTGGAGCGTTTGTTGAGCTGCCAGGGGGTACTACAGGACTCGTGCATATTAGCGAAGTTGCGGATAATTACGTAAAGGACATCAACGAATTTCTTAAAGTTGGTGATCAAGTCGAAGTTAAGGTTATGAGCATCGAGAAGGACGGAAAGATTGGTTTGTCTATTAAGAAAGCAAAGGAAAATGTTGCTTCTACTAGACCTGCACCATCCAGAGGCGGATTTAACAAATCTCGCAAAGGTCCTAATCGCGGCGGAAGCAACCATCCTTCTGCGTTATCTTTTGAGGATAAGATGAGTAAGTTCCTTAAGGATAGTGAAGATCGACTCACTACTTTAAAACGTAGTACTGAATCAAAAAGAGGTGGCCGCGGCGGCCGAAGAGGATAATTGATGCATTCTTAATGCTCATTCATCTATATATGGCTAGCATCCTATTCATTAGGATGCTTTTTGTTTTTATAAAAGTTGAGTTGTTGCTTTTGGGTTATTTTTGAAAATTGCAATCATTGACAAGTTGATTGAAGTGTAAGGTGCGAGACTCCTGCGGGATCAGCGTGCCAGCTACCTGAGTAATCTTCTCGCAAGGTATGCGACGAGGAAGCTTGTTTCGCTGTTGTTTTTCTTTTAAACGCAGGAGCAGCACTTCATATATCTTTCACCGAGGCTCACCTTACCCCTCGGAAAGCGAGCACCTGGAACGGAAATCAACACTTTTAAGAGCAACAAAGGTCATCTAAACAGCCTTAATAAAAACTTTTTCGACAAAATTCAAAAGAACCGTTGACAGCTATATCAGATTCTTGTAATATACTACTTGTGTCTTTTACAAATGGCGGTGTAGCTCAGCTGGCTAGAGCGTACGGTTCATACCCGTGAGGTCGTGGGTTCGACTCCCTCCGCCGCTACCATTTTTTTGACATTACATATTCAAGAGCGTCCGCATAGAGCGCTCTTTTTTGTTCGTGAAAATCTTTTCCTTATTCGTTATCCGGTTTCAATCCCCGAAATATTCTATGTTTAATCAATTATTTTTCACCATAATTCTTCTTAATCTCTTTTAATTCTAGACTTCTGATTTCAATTTAATACGAAAGGTGTCCTCTTTTGCTTTTCTATTGTGAATTGGTGGGGAAGACCGTCGAGAAGTTTTTTTAGAAGACCTTGTTCTTTTGACAAAATCTTTGTTCAATACCTGTTTATAATGGTTACACAAATTGGAAACGGGTGGTGTGTGGGATGTGGCAGAAGGTTGAACAAGAAGTACTCGAACCGATTAGAGGAATGGTATGGGTAGAAAAAGGACAGCAAGCGGTTTATAGAACGAGTAAGAGATGGCTTCAGCTTTTGAACCAGAGCATTTTTAATTGGAGAATGCTGTTGTTTGGAATTGGCTTTTTGTTAGGACGAGCTATGATTTTGGCTGAAATGTCTCCATTTGCATTACCTTTTGCAGCAAGTGTTTTTGTTTTAAGAAAAGAGCGGACAGGCATTGCCGTATTTGCAGTGCTTGCTGGAGCAATGACACATCAGCCGATAAACGCTCTTTTCTTTATA
This sequence comes from Fictibacillus nanhaiensis, assembly GCF_023715445.1. Lineage (GTDB taxonomy): Bacteria > Bacillota > Bacilli > Bacillales > Fictibacillaceae > Fictibacillus > Fictibacillus nanhaiensis_D. The sequence goes on along the minus strand of NZ_JAMBOD010000014.1, from coordinate 20,114 downwards.
ACCGCCTTGCTCGTATATGCTTGTTTGCAAAAAGGCACAGAACTTTTTATTAAAAACAGGATTCAAAGCCTGCCTCTTTTAGTTTTTGGATCAAGTTTAATAACACGTACATTATTTTCGCTGTTTGGTGAAGGAGGACTGGAGCGGGTCGATACGATGATTGCTCTCGTTGAAGGAGGGCTGAGCCTCGTCCTTACGCTGATCTTTCTTCAAAGCATTCCTTTGTTAACGTATAAAAAAATTCCTCAGTCATTGAAAAATGAAGAGATTGTTTGTTTAATGATTCTTCTCGCATCGGTAATGACAGGAACGATCGGGTGGCAAATAAATGATGTTTCTGTTGAACATGTGGTTTCCCGCTATCTCGTGCTTTTGTTTGCATTTGTTGGAGGAGCGGCAATCGGTTCAACGGTCGGTGTAGTTACAGGCTTAATCCTCAGTTTGGCCCAGGTAGCAAGTCTGTCCCAAATGAGCTTGCTTGCTTTCTCTGGTTTACTAGGCGGTCTCTTAAAAGAAGGAAAGAGGTTCGGTGTCAGCCTGGGGCTTATCATTGGAACGGTTTTGATCGGGCTGTATGGTGAAGGACGATCTGAAATCACTTCTACTTTGATGGAATCAGGATTTGCTATTATGCTGTTCTTGCTAACGCCGAAAACAGCGATCAGCAATATTTCAAAATATGTTCCAGGCACAAGAGAGCATTCGATGCAGCAACAGCAATACTTAAAGAAAATACGTGATGTAACAGCAAGCCGTGTTGAAAAGTTCTCTTCTCTTTTTCAAGCACTGTCCCATTCGTTCCAATCTGTAGGTCTATCCATGAATGAGGAGGAAAGCTCACGGGAAGTTGATTTGTTTTTAAGCAATATTACAGAAAAAACATGTCAAACTTGTTTTAAAAAGGAGCAGTGCTGGGCACAGAATTTTACAACAACCTATGATTTAATGACAAAAATCATGGTAGAGCAAGAGGAATTTGGTGATATGAAAGATCGGAAATTAAAGCGTGATTGGGAGAAGCATTGTATAAAACCACAAAAAGTTACGGATTTAATGAAACAGGAGCTTTCTCAATATAAAGCCAGCCAAAAATTAAAATTCCAAGTACAGGAAAGCCGCAGACTGGTAGCAGACCAGCTTATGGGTGTTTCACAGGTGATGGGTAATTTTGCAAAGGAAATACAGCGGGAACAAGAGAACCATCAGATACAAGAAGAGCAGATCAAGGATTCTCTCTTTCAGGCAGGGATTGATGTCGGACACGTTGATATTTACAGTTTGGAAGCGTCGAACGTGGATATCGAGATGACCATTCCTTATTGCAACAACTCTGGGATTGCGGAGAAACTGATCGCACCGATCCTTTCTGATATTTTAGAAGAAACCATTCTTGTAACACATGAGGAATGTGCAAACTATGCAACAGGACTCTGTCATCTATCGTTTCATTCAGCAAGAGAATATGTTGTTGAAACAGGAATTGCTTCAGCGGCTAAAGGGGGAGCGTGGCTTTCTGGAGACAGCCACTCGACAATCGAAATTGGTGCCGGAAAATTTGCGGTAGCTATAGCTGACGGGATGGGTAACGGTGAACGCGCATTTTTAGAAAGTAACGAAACACTTCAGCTTCTGCAAAAGATTCTCCAGTCCGGAATTGAAGAAGAAGTTGCAATCAAGTCGGTAAATTCAGTCCTATCACTGCGTACAACAGATGAAATCTTTTCAACGCTCGATCTTGCGATGATTGATCTTCAGGATGCTTCTGCCAAATTTTTAAAGATTGGTTCAACACCTAGTTTTATTAAGCGCGGTGACCAGGTGAAAACGATTGAAGCAAGCAACCTGCCGATGGGAATCATACAGGACTTTGACGTCGATGTGGTGGACGAGCAATTGAAAGCTGGAGATATTTTGATCATGATGAGTGACGGGATTTATGAAGCGCCTCGTCACATTGAAAATATAGATGCGTGGATAAAACGAAAGATTAGGGAGATTGATACAGAGGATCCGCAGGAAATTGCAGATATTATTATGGAGGAGGTAATCCGTTCAGGCAACAACGGAATCGAAGACGATATGACGGTTGCTGTAACAAAGATTGAAAAAAATATTCCAAAATGGGCAACTGTCCCTCATTATCCGAAAGTAAACCTTAACAGAAAAAAAGCTCAATAGTTTATGAGAATAAGAGGCATCTCTGTAAGAAATAAAAAGGAGAGCCTCTTTTTTCCTGCTGAAAAGTTCTTTTAGCGTATAAATCCCAGGCTTTTTGACGATGATGGTAATACGTAAAAATCGTACTTGAGAGGGGTTAGAGAAATGCGTAAAAAAGGAACGTTGAGGCAGATTCTGCTGATTACAGACGGGTGTTCGAATCAAGGCGAAGATCCGGTAGCGATGGCGGCGCTTGCACATGAACAGGGCATCGCAGTGAACGTTATCGGCGTATTGAACGAGAATGCTCCTGAATATCACAGGCAGGGATTAAAAGAAGTTGAAGACATCGCGATGGCAGGCGGCGGGATCAGTCAGGTGGTCTACACGAAACAGCTTACCCAAACGGTTAAGATGGTTACTCAAAAAGCGATGGCTCAAACGATTAAAGGTGTCGTTAACGCAGAACTGCAGCAGATATTGGGAAGCAAATCTACGATGGATGATCTACCGCCGGATAAACGCGGAGAAGTGATGGAAGTTGTTGATGAGATGGGAGAAACTATGAATCTTGAGGTTCTTGTGTTAATAGACGCATCTGGCTCGATGGAAGATAAGATGCTGACAGTCCAAGAATCGCTTCTTGATCTATCTATCTCGTTAAATTCACGCATCGGTGAGAACGAATTTTCAATCTTTGCTTTTCCTGGCAAAAAGAAAGAAGCGGAAGAGCTGCTTAGCTGGTCTTCTAAATTAGACTCGATCGGCAAAATTTTTTCGAAGATTTCACTTGGCGGGATTACACCAACAGGGCCTGCCATAAAAGAAGGGATTGCTGCTTTCGCACGCAAGCGATCCTCAAAAAGGAGCTTCCTGTCCGATGATGCCCCAGGATATATCGAAGAGTCCGGTATGTAACTTAGCTGCAGGTGAAGAAATTTGCGGAAAGTGGAATTATGCCAGATATCGCGTGCGCCGCCGTTTAGGCTATGGAGCAACAGGCGCTGTGTATCTTGCAGATTCTACAAATGGCGTTGTTGCTTTGAAAATTGGACACGACCAGATGTCGATTACATCTGAAGTAAATGTGCTAAAGCGTTTTTCTAAGGTCCAGGGGAAAGTCCTTGGACCTTCTTTAATCGATGTAGACGATTGGCAGACAAGAAGCGGGACATATCCATTTTATGCGATGGAGTATTTAAAGGGTGAAACGCTGTTTGATTTTATGAGACCAAGGTCTTCGGAATGGGCGGGAATTCTGCTCGTTCAGCTTTTGACCGATTTGCATACGCTTCATCAGGCAGGCTGGGCATTTGGAGATTTAAAGCCAGATAATCTGCTCGTTACAGGTCCTCCTTACCGGATAAGATGGATCGATGTGGGCGGTACAACTGTTATGGACCGGTCTATAAAGGAATACACAGAGTTTTTTGACCGGGGTTATTGGGGTAAAGGCTCAAGAAAAGCCGAACCTTCTTATGACTTATTTTCAGCAGGCATGGTTATGGTCAATCTAGCATACCCTTCGCGTTTTACGAAAAAAAGCGATCCAGACAAACAGATACAGGAAGTAATTAAAGGAAGTCCGATGCTGAAGCCGTATTCATATATTCTTGAAAAAGCATGGAACGGAAAATATAAATATGCCGAGGAAATGAGAAATGAACTAGTGCTTCTATTGAATGAAAAAGATAAACGAAGCAGACCACAAAATAGAAAACCAGCTGTTCAAAAATCCGCAGTACAAAAAACAAGGGTGGCACAAAAGAAAAAACAAAAAAGTTTTTTTGCCGAAACTTTTTTAGTGTTCACCTTTGTGTTTATCGTGTATTTGTTTTATATGCTCGGTCAAACCATGTAAGGGTGTAAGTCTGCTGCATTCTTTGATATGATTTAATCGTAATTTTTGAATTGGACAGAAAATATCCGAGAGTGGACAGATTAATCTCGAAAGTGGACAAATAATCTTAAAAAGTGGACAGATTAATTTGAAGATCCGACAGATTCACTTAAAAGTTAGCATTGAGGGAGCGGGTTAGGTTGCAGGAAGTGGAAAATTTCATTAAAAGACACCAGCTTCTTTTATCCGCAAAAACGGTAGTTGTGGGCGTATCCGGGGGACCGGATTCTTTGGCTTTGCTGCATTTTCTTTGGAAAAGGTCTGCCCTTTACAGTATCTATGTCATTGCAGCTTCATTTGATCATACGCTTAGAGGTGAAGAATCTGCCCGTGAACTGGAGATTACTAAACAGTTCTGCGCAGAAAGGAACATCCCGTTTGAAGGCGGGGAAGGAGATGTATCAAGTTTTCAAAAAAAACATCATCTCTCGCTTCAGACAGCGGCCAGGATATGCAGGTATGATTTCTTTGAGCAAGTTATGAAAAAACATAAAGCGGAAGTACTTGCACTGGCACATCATGGCGATGATCAAGTTGAAACGATGCTGATGAGAATGACAAGAGGCAGCGAAGGATACAGCCTTGCTGGAATTCCTATTAAACGCCCTTTTGGTGAAGGTGAAATTATCCGGCCTTTTTTAGGAATAACGAAAGACGAAATCGAGCATTATTGTAAAGTAGAAGATTTGCATCCTGTTTATGATCCGTCCAACGAGAGCGAAAAATATGTACGGAACAGATTCAGAAAAAACGTGCTGCCTTTTTTGAAGCAGGAAAATCCGAAGGTGCATGAAAGATTTCAATATTTAAGTGAAACCATTTCAGAAGATGAAGCGTATATATTACATCAGGCTGAAATAGAGTTAGAAAAGGTTTTAATAGTTAAAACAGAGGGGAAAATAGAGTTATCTGTATCCGCATTTAACAAGATGCCTATTCCTTTACAAAAAAGAGGGATTACACTAATATTGAACTATCTGTATAAATTAAATCCTTCATCTCTTTCCTCTGTACATAAGGAGAACTTTCTTTGTTTGCTCGGAAGTGAGCATCCATCCGGATTTTTGCATTTTCCGTCAGGCCTTTTAATTAGCCGAACTTATGACAGGTGTACGTTAAGTTTTGAGCAGGTAAAACCCGAAGAATCTTATGATTTTTCAATAGAACTGCCTGGCAGTGCAAAAGTGCCGATTGGCATGCTGACTGCTGAAATAACGGATCGCGAACCAGATTCAATTAGAGGAAAAGATGTTTTTGTGTTTTCACGAAATGATGTAAGTCTCCCTTTACGAGTTCGAAATCGCAGACCAGGTGACCGGATGGCGATTGCCGGCGTTGGTACGCGGAAATTAAAAGATATATTTATTGATGCTAAAGTGGCACAGGAAGAACGGAAGGTTTGGCCTGTCGTTGTTGATGCAAACGGCGATATTTTATGGCTTCCCGGACTGAAACACTCGAACCGCAATCAGATAAATCATTCAGAACAGTGGGTTATCTTACGCTTTCAAAAAAATCGCCATGACGTCTAGGAGGCTTGTTGAACTATGCATGATGAAATTTTAGAAACACTTATTTCCGAAGAAGCCATACAAGGCAAGATCAAAGAGCTTGGAAAAGAGCTTTCCGAGGAATATAAGGACAATTTTCCATTGGTAATCGGTGTTTTAAAAGGTGCTCTTCCTTTTATGGCAGATCTGATTAAACGAATGGATATCCATCTTGAAATCGATTTGATGGCAGTCTCCAGTTACGGAGCTTCTACCGTTTCTTCCGGTCAGGTGAAAATCGTTAAAGATTTAGATACTTCCTTAGAAGGTCGAGACGTAATCATTGTAGAAGATATTATTGACAGCGGATTGACTCTTAGCTATTTGGTTAATTTGTTTAAAGCACGAAAAGCCAAAACGGTTAAGATTGTAACATTGTTAGATAAGCCAACAGGACGAAAAGTAGATATTACACCGGATCTAGCCGGCTTTATCGTTCCTGATGCTTTTGTTGTCGGCTACGGCTTGGATTATATCGAGAAGTACCGCAACTTGCCTTATATTGGCGTATTAAAGCCCGAGATCTACGAAAAGAAAGAATAGCAGAACCGCATAAGATTTGATTGTTCGCCTAAGGAGGTAAGGAATGAATCGCATCTTCCGAAATACTATATTTTATTTATTAATCTTTTTGGTTGTTGTTGGAGTTGTCAGCTTCTTTAACGGCAATAACAACGAAGTAAAAGAAATTCGCTATGACCAGCTGACAAAGTACATTGAAGACGGCAAAGTGGAAAGCATTGTTTACCAGCCAGAGGGTGGCGTTTATGTTGTCCGAGGTAAGCTGGAGGGAGCGAAAGAAGGAGAAGTATTCCAGACAAATGCTCCATTGACAGGTAATACGCTTGCTGAAATTGAAAAGCTGGCTGATACTGCAAATGTCGAATTTAAACAGCAAGAACAGACGAGCGGCTGGGTTACATTCTTCACATCGATTATCCCGTTTGTCATTATCTTTATTTTATTCTTCTTCTTGTTAAACCAAGCTCAAGGCGGCGGAAGCCGGGTTATGAACTTTGGAAAGAGCAAAGCTAAACTCTACAATGAAGAAAAGAAAAAGGTTACTTTTAAAGATGTAGCCGGAGCGGATGAAGAGAAACAGGAACTTGTAGAAGTTGTTGAGTTCTTGAAAGATCCACGCAAGTTCTCTGCACTAGGTGCACGTATTCCTAAGGGTGTTCTTTTAGTGGGACCTCCGGGTACAGGTAAAACCCTTCTTGCACGTGCTGTAGCAGGAGAAGCTGGCGTTCCGTTCTTCTCGATTTCAGGTTCTGATTTCGTTGAAATGTTCGTCGGTGTCGGTGCGTCGCGTGTCCGTGACTTGTTTGAAAATGCAAAGAAAAATGCTCCGTGTATCATTTTCATTGATGAGATTGATGCAGTAGGACGCCAGCGTGGAGCTGGTCTTGGGGGAGGTCACGATGAGCGTGAGCAAACCTTGAACCAATTGCTAGTTGAGATGGATGGTTTCGGTGCAAACGAAGGAATCATTATCATCGCGGCTACAAACCGTGCTGATATCCTTGACCCTGCACTTCTTCGTCCAGGACGTTTTGACCGTCAGATTCCGGTTAACCGCCCAGACGTAAAAGGACGTGAAGAAGTTCTTCAAGTGCATGCGCGTAATAAGCCGCTTGCAGAAGACGTTAACTTAAAAACTATCGCGATGCGTACTCCAGGTTTCTCTGGTGCGGATCTTGAAAACTTGTTAAACGAAGCAGCATTAGTAGCTGCGCGTACAGATAAGAAAAAGATCGATATGGATGATGTAGATGAAGCGATTGACCGTGTAATCGCAGGTCCGGCTAAGAAGAGCCGCGTTATTTCTGAAAAAGAAAAGAACATCGTTGCTTACCATGAAGCTGGTCATACAGTAATTGGTCTTGTTCTTGAAGGTGCTGACACAGTTCACAAAGTAACGGTTGTTCCTCGTGGTCAAGCTGGAGGATATACGGTTATGCTTCCTAAAGAAGATCGCTATTTCATGACTAAACCTGAATTAGAAGATAAAATTGTTGGATTGCTTGGAGGCCGTGTTGCCGAAGAGATTACGTTCCATGAAGTAAGTACAGGTGCTCATAATGATTTCCAGCGTGCAACGGGTATCGCCCGCCGCATGGTAACGGAGTTTGGTATGAGTGAACGTCTCGGACCAATGCAGTTTGGTTCCTCTCAAGGAGGCCAAGTGTTCTTAGGAAGAGACTTCAATAATGAGCAAAATTACAGTGATGCAATCGCGCATGAAATTGATTTAGAAGTACAGCGCATCATCAAAGAATCTTATGAGCGCTGCCGTCAGATTCTTACAGAGCACAATTCTAAATTAGAAATCATCGCTCAGACATTGTTAACTGTAGAAACACTTGATGAAGAACAAATCAAGGAACTTGTTAAAACAGGTCAGCTCCCTGACAAAAAGACGATTTCTAAACCATCTGATGATGTTAAAGTTACCCTTAACAAGAAGGATGAAGAAGAGCCAAAACAAGATTAATTTCCAAAGGATGCCTCAAAATCTTGAGGTGTCCTTTTTTGTAATTTCTTTTTCGTATGCTTTGTTGTTTATGATAGAAGCTACTTCCGCTGCAGGACTCGCTCACCGCACGTCCCCCGGAAAGCGAGCATCTGTAACGGATATCAACCACTTTCAATAACAACTCGAATTAGCGAAAAAAGCCTTAAAAAGTCAGGTTGCTTTACACCTATTTGTTTTGTGTTATAACTATTATAGAAACTTAAGATAAGAAGCGGGGACAATCTCATGATTTTTGTGTTTGATGTCGGAAATACGAATATTGTTTTAGGATTATATGAGAACGATGAACTGAAGCATCATTGGAGAATTCATACATCACGTGAAAAAACAGAAGACGAATACGGTATGCTGATACTGGATCTGTTCCGGCACGTGAATATTCATAAAGAACAAATTGAAGGAATTATTATTTCTTCTGTCGTTCCGCCTATTATGTTTGCCTTGGAGCGTATGTGTGTAAAATACTTCAACCAGCGTCCATTGATAGTAGGACCTGGCATTAAAACAGGGTTAAATATAAAGTACGAAAATCCTAGAGAAGTAGGAGCAGACCGCATCGTCAATGCGGTTGCTGCGATTCATGAATATGATTCACCTTTGATTATTGTGGATTTTGGAACGGCAACAACATACTGCTATATCAATGAAAATAAACAATACATGGGCGGTGCGATTGCGCCTGGTATCAATATCTCTACAGAAGCTCTCTATACGAAGGCTGCTAAACTTCCGCGTATCGAAATAGCTAAACCTGAAGGCGTAATCGGCAAAAATACGGTTAATGCGATGCAAGCCGGTATTCTTTATGGATATGTCGGTCAAGTAGAGGGTATTGTAAAAAGAATGAAGGATCAATCACCGATTGAACCTACGGTTATCGCGACTGGAGGACTTGCTAATCTGATCGCAGCCGAAAGCAGTGTTATTGATCATGTAGATCCTTATTTAACATTAAAAGGTCTATTGCTTATTTATGATAAAAACAAGAACGGCTAAAAGGATGAGTTACGATGAATGACTATTTAATTAAAGCCCTGGCGTATGACGGGCAAATTCGTGCGTATGCCATTTCTACCACTGAGATGGTCAGTGAAGCGCAGCAAAGACATAATACATGGCCTACGGCATCAGCAGCATTAGGAAGAGCAATGACTGCGTCTACAATGATGGGTATGATGCTAAAAGGAGAAGACAACAAGATTACCGTTAAGATTGAAGGCGGAGGCCCTATCGGCGTTATTATTGTAGATAGCAATACGAAGGGTGAAACGCGCGGTTATGTTACGAATCCGCAAACCCATTTTGAGCTGAACAGTCAAGGGAAGCTTGATGTCGCACGGGCAGTCGGAAAGGATGGGTATCTTTCTGTTTTAAAGGATATCGGAATGCGTGAAAAGTTTACAGGGCAAGTACCTTTGGTTTCAGGCGAGCTTGGTGAAGACTTCACGTATTACTTTGCTTCCTCTGAACAAGTGCCTTCAGCAGTGGGTGTAGGAGTTCTGGTAAACCCTGATAATTCGATTAAAGCTTCAGGCGGTTTTATTATACAGGTAATGCCAAATGCATCTGACAGTATTGTAGACCTATTGGAAGAGCGCATTAATGCGATCCCTCCCATCTCACGCTTAATTGAAAAAGGGTTGACTCCTGAAGAAATTTTATTTGAGCTTTTAGGCGAAGATCAGGTTCAAATTTTAGAAAAGTCTCTTGTCCGCTTTAAATGTACTTGTTCCCATGAACGGTTTGGGCAAGCGATTGTCAGTCTTGGAGAGCAGGAAATTAAAGATATTATTGAAGAAGACGGACAAGCTGAAACGAACTGCCAGTTTTGCAATGCAACCTATGTTTTTTCAAAAGAAGAACTTCAAACGTTGCTTGATCAAGCAAAATCCTAGACCCGGAATTCATTCCGGGTTTTGATTTACACATGAAAAAAATTTTTGTGCGTACCATTGTAATAGATGGTTTTACACGTGCAATAAAATTGACAGATGATTTCCAAGGTTGATACAATTAATCCAATAAAAATACTCGGCTTTAGGAGTGATGGTGAATGGCGAGAGTGGCACAGTCGATTACGGAATTAATCGGTCAGACCCCTGTTGTGAAATTAAACCGGTTAACTACAGAAGATATGGCAGATGTTTATTTAAAGCTGGAATTTATGAATCCAGGAAGCAGTGTAAAGGACCGTATCGCATTAGCGATGATTGAAGCTGCAGAAGAAAGCGGGAAGTTAAACGCAGGAGATACGATCATTGAGCCTACAAGCGGAAATACAGGAATCGGCCTTGCGATGGTGGCTGCTGCCAAAGGCTATAAGGCCGTTCTTGTTATGCCTGAAACAATGAGCATGGAAAGACGCAACTTGTTAAGAGCTTATGGAGCGGAACTTATCTTGACTCCAGGTCCTGAAGGAATGGGCGGAGCAATCCGAAAAGCGGAAGAATTATCGAAAGAAAAAGGCTATTTCATGCCGCAGCAATTTAAAAATGAAGCGAATCCGAAAGTTCACCGAAATACTACAGGAAAAGAAATTATCGCTCAATTTCCTGACGGATTAGATGGTTTTGTTTCAGGGATTGGTACAGGTGGAACGATTACAGGTGCCGGGGAAGTTCTTCGAGAAAAATATCCTGAAATTAAAATTTACGCTGTCGAGCCGACAGATTCCCCTGTTTTATCAGGCGGAAAACCAGGACCGCATAAGATACAGGGAATAGGAGCAGGTTTTGTGCCGGATATTTTAAAAACAGATATCTATGATGAAGTGCTGACGATTTCAAATGACGAAGCATTCGAATGGGCTAGAAGAGCAGCGCGTGAGGAAGGTCTTTTAGGAGGCATCTCATCAGGTGCAGCAATTGCAGCCGCGTTAAAAGTTGCGAAAAAGCTAGGCAAAGGCAAAAAGGTTCTGGCTGTAATTCCGAGTAACGGTGAAAGATACTTAAGTACACCGCTTTACCAATTCGAAGACTAAAATTACCGCTCCCTTATGGGGGCTTTTTTTATGCAAAAGATACGGTTAGTAGGATCAGTGGAACAGACGAAAAGCGAAAACGTCGTTAGCCCCGTTCTCCGGTCCATGTTGATGTAATTCTACGGTACGTGTTCTTATAATTATTACACGTTCGCTCAAAATTCCTGAGTTTCGCTCAATAAAGCCGAGTTACGCTCAAGATCTTCAAGCTACGCTCAAACTGCCTGAAGTTACGCTCAAGAATTTCTTTTTTCGCTCAAAGTAACGAAAAACGAGAGCAGAACTCAAGGGGCTCACCGAACGCCCCGCGGAAAGCGAGCAACCTGGAGTGGAAATCAACCACTTATATTCAAAACGCATTTGAAAATGCAGGAAATTGACAGAAAGGTGTGCCAAAGTGAAACGCCTCATGTACAATGTAAACAGAAGATTTTTGGGAGAGTGACCTTATGGGGACGAACAAGAAATGGCATGTGCTGCATACAAATATTTCATTGCCTCAAGATGAGTGGTTTTATAAATATAAATCGTTATCTGCAACCGAAACTCGCCATGTTTTACTAGAGAGCGGAAGAACTGGGAAGTACAGCATTATCGGACTTTCTCCGTTCGCCGAAGTATCTGGGAAAGAAAATGTGCTAACGGTAAAAACCGAAGATGGGATAACAGTAAAAAAGGGACCAGTCTATAAAGAGTTTCAAAAGTGGTTTAAGAACTTTCATGTTGAACCTGTTCAAGGTCTGCCGGACTTTACAGGCGGGGCAATCGGCTATTTAAGCTATGATCTGACTCGTGAATTCGAGAAACTTCCAGCACGTTCAGATGATGACCTCGGACTGCCTGACTTATATTTTTTATTGTTTAAAGATGTTTTCGTCTATGATCATGAGACGAACAAGCTTTGGATTCTCGTGTTAAGTGAAGAAAAAGACGATCTATATAGCTTAGATAAGCTCCGTGCGTTTAAGGAAATGTGGCATACACCTAGTTCCCCGCAGCCTTCAAAAGGTTATGATCAGAACATTACAAAAGATGAGGACTTTAAGTACGTATCTATGGCCGAAGATGTTTTTGTGGATGCTGTAAAAAAGGTTCAGTCCTATATTTCTGACGGTGATGTTTTTCAAGTAAACCTGTCTGTACGCCAATCGAAATCACTGCAGACTTCACCGATAAATATATATGAGGAATTGAGACGGATTAATCCCTCACCTTATATGGGATATTTGGAAACGCCGGACTTTCAGCTTGTCAGTGCTTCCCCTGAGCTTTTAGTAAAGAAAAAAGGCGATTGTGTAAGCACGCGCCCTATTGCAGGGACTCGGCCGCGGGGAAGAACGGAAGAGGAAGACCTGGAGCTTGCCAATACGTTAATCGAAAATGAAAAAGAGCGAGCAGAACATGTTATGCTTGTTGACCTTGAGAGAAACGACCTTGGAAAGGTTTCTGCATACGGTTCGGTTAAAGTGGATGAGTTTATGGTCATTGAAAGATACTCCCATGTTATGCATATCGTTTCAAACGTGATAGGAAAATTAAGACCTGAATGCGATGCTTTTGATTGTATTAAAGCAACATTTCCTGGCGGCACGATAACGGGAGCTCCGAAAGTAAGAACGATGGAGATCATCGAAGAGCTTGAACCTGTCAGAAGAGGCGTTTATACGGGAAGTATCGGATGGATCGGGTTTAACGGCGATACTGAAATGAATATCGCAATCCGTACGATGGTATGTCAAAATGGAATTGCACATGTTCAAGCTGGTGCCGGTATTGTCATTGACTCCATACCAGAAAGTGAATACAAAGAGAGTTTGAAAAAAGCAGAGGCGCTGTGGCGTGCTAAAGAGCAAAGTGAGCTCGGGTCAATTTTAGTATAAAACAGCACATGAGAGGAGAAGAGACGAGATGATTTTAATGATTGATAACTACGATTCTTTTACGTACAACCTCGTTCAATATTTAGGTGAAATGGGTGAAGAGCTAGTCGTAAAAAGAAATGATGAGATAACGATTAAAGAAATCGAGCAATTAAATCCGGAATTTTTAATGATATCACCTGGACCATGTTCCCCAAATGAAGCGGGAATCAGTCTGGAAGCTATCCGTTATTTTGCCGGGAAGATTCCTGTATTCGGTGTATGTCTTGGCCACCAGGCGATCGCTCAGGTTTTTGGCGGAGACGTGGTACGTGCTGACAGATTGATGCATGGTAAAGTATCTCCTGTTCTGCATGACGGAAAAACGGTCTATGAAGGATTGGAGCAAAGATTTCCGGCAACGCGCTATCACTCACTGATCGTAAAAAGAGAGACACTGCCTGATTGCTTTGAGATTTCATCTTGGACAGAAGAAGGCGAAATCATGGGAATCCGTCATAAAGAGCTCGCGATTGAAGGCGTGCAATATCACCCCGAATCCATTTTAACGGAGGACGGGAAGAAGCTTTTACGAAACTTCATTGGTTTTTATAAAGGCAAAAACATATGTACATCTATATAAATGGACAAGTTCTTTCAAAGGAAGATGCCGCTATTTCACCATATGACCATGGGTTCATGTATGGTCTCGGGGCGTTTGAAACATTCAGGACCTATAACGGTTTTCCATTTTTGATCGATGAACATATCGAACGGCTGCATGAGGCATTAAACGAATTAAATATATCAGCCGCTATTGATTCTGACCATATATTAGAAATGGTCAAGATATTGCTTGAAAAGAATGAATTAAAAGATGCTTATTTCCGGTTGAATGTATCAGCAGGCGTTGGGGATATCGGGCTCCAAACCGACCCATACGAAAGCCCTGCTGTTATTCTTTTTACAAAACCGCTGCCGCAAACGAGATCCGATTCTGAAAAAGAACTGGTTCCCTTGAACACCGTACGCAACACGCCAGAAGGTGAAAGAAGGTTAAAGTCTCACCATTATTTAAACAGCATCCTTGGTAAAAGAGAGCTTAAGAACGCACTTAAACAAGAAGGCGTGTTTTTAACTAAAGAGGGCTACATCAGTGAAGGAACGGTTTCAAACCTGTTTTGGTATAAAGGCAGAAAACTGTTCACACCTGGGCTTTCAACAGGCATATTAAATGGTATTACAAGAAAATGGGTTCTAAAAGCTTCAGAGAAAAGGAACATTCCTTTTGAAACAGGGAATTATAAAATAAAGGAACTTCTAGATGCGGATGAAGTTTTTCTTACTAATTCCATTCAGGAGCTTGTACCGGTTAACCGGTTTGAAGAAAAAAAATATCCTGGCGCTGAAGGTGAACTTTTTCAAAAACTTATAGCAATGTATAGCGAAGATACAAAAAATCGACGCCGATCGATTTGATGTTTTTAGAAAGAAAGGATAGATAGTCTATGCATGAGATGATCTTGAACGGCCCTAAGCTTATGTGCGGAGAATACGTACTCGATTTTTCAAAAAAGACATATGTAATGGGGATATTGAACGTAACTCCCGATTCTTTCTCAGATGGCGGACATCATAACCGGATTGAGCAAGCTATCGCTCATGCAAAAGAGATGGTAAGAGATGGAGCAGATATTATCGACGTTGGCGGAGAGTCAACAAGACCGGGTGCTGCAAAAGTTACACTGGAAGAAGAGCTGGAGCGGGTTATTCCTGTTATTGAAGCACTGAAAAAAGAAGTAGATGTTCCGATTTCAATCGATACGTATAAAGCAGAAACGGCAAGACAGGCTGTTCAAGCCGGTGCTCATATTATAAATGATGTATGGGGAGCCAGACTCGATCCAGACATGCCGCGTGTTATGGCTGAAACGAATGTACCGGTTATTTTAATGCATAACCGTTTTGATACAAATTATCAGGAGTTCATGGCTGATGTGATCGCTGATTTAGAACACAGTATAGCAATAGCCGTAAAGGCAGGAGTTAAACCGGAAAACATTATCCTGGATCCAGGAATCGGGTTCGTTAAAACATTCCAGCAAAATCTTGAAACGATGAGAAGGCTTAATGAAATAACAAACATGGGCTATCCTGTTTTATTAGGTACTTCCCGAAAATCGATGATCGGAAAAGCGCTTGATCTTCCAGTTGATGAACGTATGGAAGGGACAGGGGCTACAGTTTGCCTTGGAATTGAAAGAGGCTCTTCAATCGTGCGTGTGCATGATGTAAAAGAAATAAGCAGAATGGCAAAAATGATGGATATTATGCTCGGGAAAGGTGCTGAAATCCATGGATAAAATGTATGTAAACGGCATGAAATTTTATGGCTATCACGGCGTTTTTGCTGAGGAACAAAAGCTCGGTCAGCGATTCAACGTAGATGTAACGTTATCACTTGATCTTTCAAAAGCGGGATTTACAGATGAACTCGATCAAACGGTCAATTATAAAGAAGTGTATGATGCAGTAAAAGAGATTGTTGAGGGAGACCCGGTTAAACTTTTAGAATCGTTAGCTGAAAGTATTGCTGCTTCTTTGCTTGGAAAATTTACATCAGTGGATGAAACGACAGTAAAAGTAATTAAACCAGATCCTCCGATTCCTGGCCATTATGACTCCGTGGCTGTTGAGATCACAAGAGGCCGCGGCTGAATGGAACGAATGAATACAGCTTACTTGTCTGTCGGCTCAAACATGGGTGACAGGGAAGGGCTATTAAAGAAAGCGATAGAGCAGCTAAGCGTATATCCTGACATTTTAATAGAGAACGTTTCATCGATCTACGAAACTGATCCTGTAGGTTATACTGATCAGCCGCTGTTTTTAAATTTAGCCGTAAAACTCAAAACCAGTCTTTCTCCACAGGCACTTTTGAGTAAACTGCAAGAAGTGGAAACCAAATTGGATCGGAAAAGGGTTCAAAAATGGGGACCTCGAACAATAGACCTTGACATTTTATTGTATAATAGTGTAAGTATACAGACGGAAGTGTTAGAAATTCCGCATCCACGTATGCTTGAAAGGGCATTTGTTCTCATACCTCTTAGTGAAATTGCTCCTGATGATGTTTATCCGGATAACACAATTTCTTTGCATCAAGTCCTTTGCGAACAAAGAGATAAAGAAGGTGTACGCATATGGAAGAAGACAGACTGGGAAGACGCATCCGTGCGTTCCGAAAATTAAAAGGCTACACGCAAGAACAGCTTGCCAAAGATATCGGCATCTCCGTTTCCGTTCTTGGCGAGGTGGAAAGGGGCAGCCGAAAGCCCAAAGTAGATTTGCTTCATAAAATAGCGAATCAGTTCAGCATTAACGTTGAAGAGTTACAGTAAGCAGATAGATCTTATTAAACATAAGTGAAACGAGGTGATATGTAGGTTGAAGATCGGTGATATTACAATGAAAAACCCAGTGGTGCTGGCACCAATGGCTGGAGTGTGCAACCCTGCGTTCCGTTTGATCGCGAAAGAGTTCGGAGCAGGACTTGTATGTGCAGAGATGGTAAGTGACAAAGGTATTCTTTATGAAAATGAAAAATCTTTAAAGATGCTTTATGTCGATGAACGTGAAAAACCGCTTAGCCTTCAGATTTTTGGAGGGGAGCGTGAATCGCTGGTAGCTGCAGCTAAATATGTTGATAAGCATACGAATGCAGATATTATTGATATCAATATGGGATGTCCGGTTCCTAAAATCACAAAGTGTGATGCTGGAGCAAAATGGCTGCTTGACCCAGATAAGATCTATGAGATGGTAGCAGCTACAGTAGATGCTGTACAAAAGCCGGTAACAGTAAAAATGCGTATCGGATGGGATGAAGATCATGTTTATGCTGTGAAAAATGCACAGGCAGTTGAACGAGCGGGGGGTGCTGCAGTAGCCGTACATGGCCGTACACGTGTTCAAATGTATGAAGGAACAGCAAACTGGGACATCATCAAAGAAGTAAAACAAAATGTTTCGATTCCTGTAATAGGAAATGGTGATATCTCAACACCACAAGAAGCAAAAGAGCGTCTTGAGAAATATGGCGTTGATGGTGTTATGATCGGGAGAGCGGCACTCGGAAATCCTTGGATGCTTTACCGTACCGTTCAGTACCTTGAAAAAGGAGAGATTCTTCCTGAACCGAACGCTCGTGAAAAAATGAATATTTGCATGCTTCATATGGATCGTTTAATCGAACTCAAAGGCGAAGAAGTAGCAGTACGTGAAATGAGAAAGCACGCAGCGTGGTATCTTAAAGGATTACCTAAAACAGGATCTGTCCGAAATGAAATCAACCAGATGACAACACGTGATGATATGAGCAAGCTATTATTCGATTACGTAGATCAGCTGGAAGAAAAACAGCAAAAAATCAGCTGATCATAGTGACATACAGCCAGATCATCAGATGACTGGCTGTTGTTTGCTTAAAAGGCATTTAAACAGCAGCCGGTGTTTTCTTTTATTAAAAAAACAGGGGGAATAGCATATGAATATGCTAAAACTCACACAAGAAGGCACCAGGAAGCTGGAAAAAGAACTTCAATACCTATCAAAACGCAAAAAGGAATTCCGGAATTCTCCGGAAAAAGACTTCATAAACAGCCGAATGGACGAGATCGAGAATGTGCTGTCACGTTCTATTACCTTTCCGAGTGTAAGGGAAGCGGGAGATTTGGTAGAAACCGGATCGGTTATTACTATAGAGGAAACCATCTATAAAGAAAGATACACATATACAATTGTTCATCCTTTTGAAGCGGATCCCCGTGATAATACGATTTCTGTGCATTCGCCGATTGCGAAAGCCGCCCTTGGCAAAACGATTAATTCGCTAATCTGCATCCAAGTTCCGGCGGGCGAAAATTTAACTTATAACATAATTGATATTCAAAACTGCTAAAGCTAGGAGTGTTCCCATGAGTCAAGAAGTAGAATTAAATGATTTGCTGCGCGTGCGGCGCGAAAAGTTAGCTGCTTTAACAGAAAAAGGATTAGATCCGTTTGGTACAAAGTTTAACCGTACACATTCTGCTGCTGATCTTATTTCTGAATATGGAGAAACTGAAAAAGAAGAATTGGACAGCCAAGAGGTCGAAGTAACTCTTGCTGGCCGTATCATGACAAAGCGCGGAAAAGGTAAAGCTGGATTTGCCCACATTCAAGACCTTACTGGTAAAATTCAGATATACGTAAGACAAGATGCAGTCGGTGAAGAGCAATATGATTTGTTCAATACAATTGATATCGGTGACTGGGTTGGGGTTACAGGATTAGTTTTTAAAACAAAAGTAGGAGAGCTTTCTATTAAAGCGAAGGACTTTCAGCTTTTAACGAAATCCTTGCGTCCGCTTCCAGATAAGTTCCATGGGTTAAAAGACGTGGAGCAACGATACCGTCAGCGTTATGTAGATCTAATTATGAACCCGGAAGTAAAAGATACATTTATTTCCCGTTCAAAGATTATCCGTTCTATGCGCCGTTACTTAGATGACCATGGTTACTTGGAAGTTGAAACACCGACGATGCATTCCATTCCTGGCGGTGCTTCTGCCCGTCCATTTATCACGCATCATAATGCATTGGACATGGAACTTTACATGCGTATCGCAATAGAGCTTCATTTAAAGCGCCTTATCGTGGGCGGTTTAGAGAAGGTATATGAAATCGGACGTGTATTCCGTAATGAAGGAGTATCAACTCGTCATAATCCAGAATTCACGATGATTGAACTATATGAAGCGTATGCAGATTACCTTGATATTATGGAACTTACAGAAAACCTGATCGCACACATCGCTGAAGATGTACTAGGCTCAACAACTGTGACGTATGGCGATTACGAAGTGGATCTTAAGCCGCGTTGGAAGAGAGTTCATATGGTAGACGCGATTAAAGAAGCTGTTGGTGTGGATTTCTGGCCGAAAATGTCAGACGAAGAAGCCCGTGAACTAGCTAAAAAGCATAATGTACCTGTAAAGGACAACATGTCTTATGGGCATGTGGTTAACGAATTCTTTGAGTATTTTGTTGAAGAAAAGCTTATTCAGCCTACTTTCATATATGGACACCCAGTTGCAATTTCTCCTCTTGCTAAAAAGAACCCAGAGGACCCACGCTTTACGGATCGTTTCGAACTCTTTATCGTTGGCCGTGAGCATGCAAATGCATTCTCTGAACTTAACGACCCAATCGATCAGCGCGAGCGTTTTGAAGAGCAGCTTAAAGAACGTGCTGAAGGAAATGATGAAGCGCATATGATGGATGAAGATTTTGTAGAGGCTCTTGAATATGGTATGCCTCCAACAGGCGGACTAGGAATCGGTATTGATCGATTAGTTATGCTGTTAACGAACTCACCATCTATCCGTGACGTGTTGCTGTTCCCGCAAATGCGCCATTCTGAGAAATAAGATGATTATTGAAGACCAGCCAAGTGGCTGGTCTGTTCTTTTTTAAGAAATGAATGATGCATTTGCAATTTGAGAAAGCTAATTGAGGTGTGAATACAGTCATTATCATTTCACAATATCTTGTGCTCGAAGGTTATTTTCTTAGCCCATATGGTAATCGGTTATATGACGCTAATGTCTGAAAAAGAAATGTTAAATTATTTTATAAAAAACTATTGTACAAGAGCGAAAATGGTGGTATATTATTCTTCGTCGCAAGGAATACTACCCTGTTGAAAGCTAACTTAAAAGTTTTAAAAAAGCTGTTGACAATAAGGGTTACGACGTGTTAACCTAATAAAGTCGCCAAAACGAGCGGCGTTGAAAAACGGTTTAAAAAAGTTCTTTGAAAACTGAACAAAAGAAATAGGTAAGGAATTAAATTTAATTCCGTCAGTTTTAAATCGAGCAAGTCAAACACTTTTATGGAGAGTTTGATCCTGGCTCAGGATGAACGCTGGCGGCGTGCCTAATACATGCAAGTCGAGCGAATGAGGAGGAGCTTGCTCCTCTGATTTAGCGGCGGACGGGTGAGTAACACGTGGGTAATCTGCCTGTAAGACGGGGATAACTCCGGGAAACCGGGGCTAATACCGGATAACAAGAGAAGAAGCATTTCTTCT
>NZ_JAMBOD010000013.1 GCF_023715445.1 Fictibacillus nanhaiensis | reverse complement strand
CTTTCAATATCAAAGGACAATCATTTAGACTTCGTGAAAAGCAAAAAGCCGGCATACAACCGGCAGTTAATTAGTAATAGGGAATTTTGGACCGTTGAAAATAGGGAAAATTAAACCGCTGTTGACACACCAAACCATATCAAAAAAACAACCTCATTCCTTAAACCAATTGAAGGCTAAGAATAAGGGTGCTTTTTTTTGCAGGCTAGTTTGTGGTTTTAGTTCAGTTAAAAAACGGGTTATAGTCGGTAAAATACTCGCGTTTCCATTTCCACATATCGTTAAATATTTATCAATTAAATTCTTAGCGTTTTCTTGTGCTTTTTCTAAGTTTGTATAACTAAGTGTATAAAGAATGTTTTGCAATTCAGCTTGTAAACCAATCACCATCAAATGATAGATTGTTTTATTTGCTTTAGTTGTATAACGGGTTTCATAGGAAGTCAGCAACTTTTTAATTTCTTTATTGTTAGCATTCATTTCTTTTCTCAACATTTTTGAATCTTTATGGTGCAGATCAAGTTCTATAATTGTATTTAAGACACCATCACCTAAAGATTGTTCCAGTACCTCTAGATCCTGTTCTATTACTGTAAAATCTACTGCATTAGGGAACTTTTCAATTAGTTCTTTAATTCCAACTGATTCACTTTTAAACTTTGCAGCAGCTTTTTTCAACTTCGTTATTTCCTTGTTTACTTTGTCTAGTTGTTCTTCAGTTTTCCTCGTTTCTTCTTCCATTTTTTCTTTTTCGTTAATTAAATCAGTTAAATCTCTTTCTGCATTAATTTTAATTTGTCCAGCTTCTTCTATTGCTGATTTTATTAATTGTTCTGATTCAGATTTAATAGATTCCCTTGCCTCAGTAATTGTATCCGCGTATAGTTTTTCTTTATCCTTTGTTTTTTCCTCCATCTCTTCCAAATATTTTTCTTTTTCATGAATAGTTTTATTCAAATTAAGTAGTTTCTTTATTTTACCAAACAAAATTACCGCCCCAATTTCCAATTTTATTTCATCAATTAAAATTATACCAAAATAGTCACTTTGTAGTAATATGTAAACTGTTCTCATTTTTCCTTCACGTGAGCTGCAATAAAAAAAGACCTTTAAACAGGTCTCGTGAAATTACTTCCCTATAAATTGTGCTTCTCTTTTTTCTAAAAAAGCTGTTGTCCCTTCTATTTTATCTTGAGTACTGAATAGAATTGCCTGTAACGATTTTTCAAGTGCCAATCCTGCATTTAAATCAGTTGTCACACTTTCATTTAATGCAATCTTAGCCAACATCAATGCTACAGGAGGCTTACTAGCTAGTGACTTAGCAAACTCCTTAATTCTGTCCTTGAAATTTTCTTTTGATGTTATCTCATTGATTAATCCATATTCATAAGCTTGCTGTGCATTAATTATTTTACCAGTTAAAATTAATTCTTTTGCTCTTGGAAGTCCAATCAATCTCGTTAATTGTTGAGTTCCTCCACCTGCTGGCAAGATACCTAGGGTGATCTCAGGCTGGCCAAATTTTGCATGCTCACTAGCGATCCTAAAGTCACATGCTGTTGCAAGCTCACAGCCCCCACCTAATGCATATCCATTTATAGCTGCAATAACTGGTTTTTTCGATTGATAGACACTAAGCAGGACATCTTGGACAGCAGATCCATAAATATCTAGAGGCTGACGATCTCTTAACCACTCAATATCAGCACCAGAAACAAATGACTGGTCACCTGCTCCTGTGATTACAATTACCCTTACTTCTTGCATCCTATTAAAATAACTCACTGCATCGCGAAGTTCAATCCAGCTTTCTGAATTCATCGCGTTTCTTTTTTCTGGTCGATTTACTGTGATCGTTCCAATATGATCTTCAACATTTAATAACAAATATTCAAAGTTCATAGACGTTCTCCTTCACATTATGTGTAATTATAAACGCCCTTTCCTGATTTTCTTCCTAGCCTTCCTGCCTTCACATATTTCACTAAAAGCGGGCTTGGTCTGTATTTTTCACCAAGAGTTTTATGAAGGTATTCCAGATTTTTCAGTCGCGTATCAAGACCTACTAAGTCTCCTAACTTAAATGGTCCCATTGGATAATTCAATCCAAGTTCGATGGCTTTATCAATTTCTTCTGGTGAACCTACCCCCTCCATCAGCATGTTAAAAGCTTCATTACCTACTAAACTGCTAATACGGCTTGTAACAAAACCGGGAAACTCATTTACACCAACGGTTTCTTTTCCCATTGCATGGGCTACTTCTTGAGTAACCCGCAGAGTTTCTTCACTTGTTTCAAGTCCTTTAATGATTTCAACAAGCTTCATCTTATGAACCGGGTTAAAAAAATGCATAGCGATTGTTTTGTCAGCCCTGTTCGTATAAGAACCTATTTCGGTTGGACTCATAGTGGAAGTATTGGTAGCCAAAATCGTCTCAGTCGACGTGTATTGATCTAACTTTTCAAAGATATCTTTCTTAATTGACATAACTTCCGGCACGGCTTCTATAACAAAATTTGCAGAAGATGCACTCTTTTCAAGTTCAGTAGAATAGTTTAATTTACTTGAAAAATGTTCTGCTTTTTCCGAGGTAAGCCTTTCGCTATCCACCGCCTTTAAAAATAAATGTCCAATTTCACTCTTTGCTTTTTCTATAGCGCTTTGAGAAATATCGCATAATGTTACTTGATATCCTCCTAATGCAGCTGAATAAGCAATACCCCTTCCCATTACACCTGATCCGACCACCAATATATGATTTACGTTCATATAGCCTTTTCCTCTTCATTCACTTTTAATACGATTTTTCCAATGTGTCTTTGTTCTTCCATCACTTGGTGTGCATCTCTAACTTCATCAAGACTATACGTCTTCCAAATGTAAGGTAAGTTTTCATTCACTTCAATAAATTGAACAACTTCTTTAAAATCATTCATGTCTCCCATCCATGATCCATGAATCGTTAACTGTTTACCTAAGATATAACGCAGGTCAGTAACAGCTTGATGACCAGTTGTCACTCCACAAAAGGCCAATCGTCCTCCACGCTTTAACATCTTCAAGCTTTCTTTCCATGTCTCTTGTCCTACATGGTCAAGAACGATATCAACACCCTGATTATCTGTTAGTTCCCTAATCTCTTTTTGTAAGTTCTCTGACCTTACAACGATATGTCCTTTATATCCTCTTTCTCTTAAAAACAGTTCCTTTTCTTTTGATCCGACTATCCCTATCGTTTTTGCACTGAATCCTTCAGCAATGGTTAGGGCTGCATATCCTAATCCGCCAGTAGCACCCCAAACAACTACTGTATCAAACATAGTTAGATTCCCTTTCGTCACTAAACCATTCCAGGCAGTTATATACGAAACGGGTACGGCAGCCCATGCGTCTAGATTTTGAGCTTCAATTTTAACTACGTTTTTTGCAGGAACATTTATATAGTCGGAATAACCGCCATCTATGTGATAACCGATTATCTTAAACTCCTTACAAAGAGTCTCTCTTCCTTTTTGACAGTACGTGCAATCCCCGCAAGATGTACCTGGATAAACTAATACCGTATCTCCTTTAGATAAATTAAAAACGCCTTCACCTTTCGACTCAATAATTCCGACGATATCACTTCCGGGTATACGAGGCAGCGTTATCTTATCCCCTGTTCCCCCTTTTCGAAGCCATAAGTCTAAATGATTCAAACCACAATACATAATCTTTAGTCTTATCTCTCCATATTGGAGGTCTTGTAAAGATTGGTCATTTGAAATGTTTAAATGTTCAATTGGTCCATGTGAGTTAAGTACAATGGCTTTCATACACCCATCCCCTCTTTTCGGCGATCCTCGAACCGTTTTAATTTTGCTCTATGGCCATGTCCCGTTAATTCCATTAATGAATCCGTATCTACAATTTGAACATGAATTTTTACACCAATTTTTCTTTTTAAGATCTCTTCTAAATCTTGTTTTAATGACTCATCATGTTGATCAACACTTCTTTTTTCAACCAATATCGTCATTTCGTCTTTTGCTGGTTTTCCATCTTGTATAACCTTTTCTACATAACAGTAATATTCACCATTTGTTCTGCTATCTTCAGAAACGATTTTCCCGCATGCTTCCGGCCATACATTAATACCGCGCAGTTTCACCATGGTGTCACTTCGACCTTGGAAATATTCCATCCGTTTATGCAGACTGCCGCAGGCACAAGGCACCATTTCATAGAGAGCAGAGATGTCTTGAATGTTATAACGGATCTGCTGGGTTCCTGTCTTATAAAGAGCTGTTACCACGATGTTTCCTCTATGACCTGGCGGAAGCGGTTTACCTGTCTCAAAATCAACGACTTCAACGATAAAGGAATCTTCAAAAATATGCAGTCCTTGTTTAGCTGGACATTCCGCTGCCACATATTGAACTTCATGAAACGCATATGAATCATAAACAGGGATTCCGAATGCTTCTTCTACTGGCACCGTATTCCCAAATGCGGATAGTGTTCTTAAATTAAAATCTGTCTTCGGGTCATACCCCATTTTCTTTGCAGTTTCAGCGATGTGTAATAAATAATCTGATGTTGCAATGATCGCTGAAGCACCAAAAGTCTTTGCAAATTCAACCTGTTTTTCAGTAGGCGTTACATTCCCTGTTCCTGTCGTTATGGGAGTACATCCTAACCAATGCCACAATGCATGATCCATTATCCAAGCTGCATTATGAGTTGAATAAGACCAAGCATTGATAACGGCATCACCAGGTTTAATACCCTGAAGGTAGAATGTTCGAGCACTTAGGATAGCCCCCACCTCTCTATCCCACTGGGAATAAATGGTCGGTCTAGGTGTACCAGTAGTTCCACCACTTGTAAAGAATCTCAAGGGTGTGTGAGTTCCATCAGAAAAATGATATTTTTGATAATCACCAAATGGCGGTTTTCGTTCGATGCTATCTCGAATATCTTCTATTGTATAAATGGGGATTTTGTACATATCATCAAGAGACTGTACATCTTCTGGGGAGAAACCATGTTTCTCCCACAGAATTTGATAAAAAGGAATCTCACTGCCTTTATTTAATGTTTCTTTTAACCGTTGGAGCTGTGTATACTCAATTCTGTCACGGCTCCATTTCCAAGTTCCCTCCATAAACTCGAGAGGAGGTTCATACTCAGAGACGAGCTTATTCCAGTCAATCGTTTTATGGTAGTACGGAAAACTCACTTTATAACCACCTTTCAACTATTGCTATTAACTAAATAGGAAGGAACATTAAAGCTACAATCCAAATTACACCTACAGCCAATAAGATGGGCAAACAGTATCCTAAGAAATCTCTTACCTGCAATCTAGTACCTGCAGCTAATATAGGGAAATATAACAATGTCCAAAATGGCTGAACTAAGTTCGTCCATATGTCTCCGTAAGTGATTGCCATAACTGCTCTAGGCATTTCTACTCCTAATGCTTGCGCAGCAGGAATAAAGAATGGAGCAGTTGCAGTAAACTGAGATCCTGCTGATGGAATGAATAAGTTTATAAACCCTGTTACAAGGAATGTCAGTATCGGAAAAGTGGTTTCTGTGGAAACGCTTACAATATAGTCTGTAAGTTTACCAGCTAAGCCTGATACCATCAGCACAGAAGCTATTCCTCCATATAGAGGGAATTGAAGTCCAATTGAACCCGTTGAAATTAAGTTTTTCGAGAAAGATTTCGAATAACTTACAGCATCTTTTTGTACAAGCAACCCCATCACAAGGGCAATAAAAGCAACTGTATTTAAATTTAAGCCAGCCATCCCTTTTTGTGAGAAGTAATAAAAAAGGTAAACGAATCCAATAAGACCTATTACTAAGATTGTTGGTCTAAAATCATTAATTTTGTCTGCAAATGATTTATCTGTTTTCAAAGTATTGGATATTTCCGGTTCGATACTGCTTGCGATTTCTTCATTCTCAATTGCCAGGTCTTGAAACGATGTAATCTTCTTTTTATTCTTTGCCACAAAATAATAGATTAGAGTTGTAACCGTAACAATCGCTAGACATGATACAATATTTAATGTAGAAAACGTAGTCTTGTCGAGGGAAATGATACCTCCAAATAATTGATTGTTCAGCTCACCCTCAGTTGAAACAAATAACGGAATCGTACCTGAAATACCTGTTAATGAAATAGTGAAAGATGAGTAAGCAATTGAAGCAAGAAGTGGATAGTCTACTCCTTTAATCTGCTTTCCGACCGTACGGGCAAATATAGAAGTAACAACTGGTCCGATATACCATCCTAAAAACGATGTTAATGCTCCAACCACTCCAGTAATTAAATAAGCCGCTGTCGGAGTTTTAATTGTTTTAGCAGCTTTTATAATCCACCGTTGAACAACCGGAGTGTCAACTAGCACTAATGCAGCTGCATAAGTAAACATGAGCTGAAAAGCGAAAGTAAATAACATGGGAATACCATTAAACCAAGCATCCAATACTTCTCCAATAGAACTTGCAGTAAATGCATATGCGCTGAGAATAGCTAAAAGGGTCAAAATTATTGCGAAAATAAAATCATGAGGAAAATACCTGCTGTACCAACTAGCAATTCTTTCTGATAAAGAAAGCCTCATTCATATAACCCCCTATACATTAATTGGTAATATTTACTACATTACTTTGTTAACGGACTTCCACATTTCCCACAATGATTAAAGTGTTCTGGCAGATCCTTTGTTCCGCACTCATGACACTCAACCATTGGTGCACCCCATAAATGTTCAGAAGAATCTCCATTGGCAGCTCTGTTTCTTAACATCATGTAATCAGGCTTTCTTTTCTCATTGAAGGCTCTCATTGCTTCATGTGTTTCAAATGCACTTGTATGAACCGTTAGCCAGTCACGGGCATGTCCTACCGTCTGGTTCAAAGACATCTTCTTCCAATAATTTGTTTGTTCTTTTGTATAACGAACACACTCAGGCAATTTATTTAATAATTTCTTCGCCATTCTATCTACCGCTTCATCCAGTTGACTCATAGGAACTACTTCATTCACTAATCCCCATTCAAGAGCTTTGTCTGCACTTATTTCTTCATTCAACCAAAGAATCTCTCTTGCTCTGCGATCCCCCACCATAATTGGCAACCACTGTGTTGCTCCACCAGCTGCTACACTTCCATGAGAGTTTCCAACTTGTCTGATGTAAGCATGATCTGCCATAACAGCTAAATCACAGTTCATGTTAAATTCATTTCCGCCACCTACAGTAATCCCATTAAGTCTAGCTATTGTAGGTTTTCCAATGTTCATAAGTTTTTCATGTGCTTCAATGAATACTCCCATCCATTTCCAATAGTTCCTTGGACGTTCCAAAATATCATTGTTTTGTTCCTTCATATCTGCACCCGTACAAAATGCTTTATCCCCAGCACCTGTTAATACAACTACTCCGACTTCATCATCCCAAGATGCTAGTTCGAATGCTCTTGTCATTTCTCTTAATGTCTGGAAGTTTAAACAGTTATAAACTTCCGGACGGTTGATTGTAATGGTGGCAACCATATCCTTTTTTTCATACTTTACTTTCTCAAAGTTAGCTTCGCCTGGCTGTGTTGGATGTAAAAAGTGATCTGAATTCATTAAAATCCCTCCATTTTTTTTAATACACTTATTTCATATGCAAGTTCTATGCCAACTTAAAAATCGCTTAAAAAAGCCTTCTCAAATGAGAAGACTTTTGTGATGTTAATTTTCGGAACATTCTGTGTTTATATAATGAACGTGATGTTTAAAAAGTTAACAAAAGTTACAGAATGTCTAATTTTTTGATTTTTTTCCAAAGTGTTGTGCGACTTAATCCTAGTTTTTCAGCCATTTCTTGCTTGTTTCCTTGATATGACTTTTGGAAATGATAAATAATCTGGTTCTCCATTTCTTCTAAAGTGCCTAATGTTAATTCTATACTTTCATTCCCATGATATTTCTTTTCTGTCTGTTTTAGAGTACCGATTGGATGGTCTAGTAATATCTTTTTCATATCATTTGAAACTTTTCCTACTGTTGTTATTCTTTCAATAACATTTTCTAATTCCCTGACGTTACCTGGCCAATCGTAACTTTTAATAAAATCAAGAAAGTCATCATCATATATATAATCCACTTCACCATTTTTGTGTAAAAAATGATTAACTAGCACAAAGAGATCTTCTTTTCGGTCTCTAAGCGGAGGTATAATAACTCGTAATATATTTAATCTAAAGTATAAATCTTCCCGAAAAGCATTCTCTTTTATAGAAGATTTAAGGTCTTTATTGGTAGCCGAAATAATTCGGACATTAATAGGTATTATTTTTTCTCCGCCGATTCTCATTACTTCTCTTTCTTGAAGTACACGAAGAAGCCTAGCTTGTAAATCAATTGGCAACTCTCCAATTTCATCTAAAAATAATGTTCCTTCATGTGCCATCTCAAAAAGCCCTGGCTTCCCACCTTTTTTTGCCCCAGTAAATGCTCCATCTTCATATCCAAACAATTCACTTTCAAGAAGATCTTTTGGAAGTGCTGCACAATTTATTGCAACAAAAGGTCCATTATTCCGCTTACTTTCATTATGGATACTTTGGGCGAACAATTCTTTTCCTGTCCCACTTTCTCCCGTAATTAACACACTCTTATCCGTTTTGCTGTAGAATCTTGCTATTTCAATCACTTGTTCCATTTCCGCGCTTTGATAAAGAATATCTGAAAAAGTGTATTTCGCGTAAAACCTTCTATTATGGAGGTTTCTTCTTAACTGTGAATCTTGCTCAATAACTTTATTGGTTTCTTGAAATGTAATCACTATGCTTTCGCCTTCTAAAGGAATTCTGTTAACTACATATCTTTGATTTCCGAAACTTGAAATCTTCTTTCTAACTTCAGAACCATCTCCATATAACTTTTTTAGCTTTGGATGATGTAACTTCCTCAATTCTCTTCCGATTAGTTCATTTGCTTTAACATCCAGCAGCTCGCTTGCAACATTATTAAACACACTTATGTTACCCTGGACATCTGTTGCAATAACACCATCAAATGCATGAGAAATAATAGTTTGAAGATGATTTTGTCTTAGTTTCTCTCTCTCATAAAGACGCGCAGTTTCAAATGCTCTATGTAAAGCATCTATCATAACTTCTTTAGTAGATTTAATAACAAAACACGACAATTCTAATTTCTTTGCTGTTCTTTCCATACAATGCGCTGTACCGACAATTACTTTGTGCTGTCCTTGATGTTTCATCTGATGCATTATATCAGAAATTTCTTGTTCGTCTTGGTATTGTTTTAATACTATTTTTACAGAATATAACTTCTCAATAAACGAAATATCATACAATGAATAATTCTCATAATGGTCGATAAAAACGATTTGGGATGAAATTTGTTTAGCAGCTTGGAAGGTTTTAAGTAGGTCAAAATTATTAACTGTTATTTTGATGATTGGAATTCTTAACTTACTCTCTAATAAATCGGCTGTGGCTCCTCTGGCAATAATAACACTTACATTCTCTTTCTCTATCATAAGATTTGCTGCTGCTAAACCGCGCTGTAACGCACCTTCTTTGACTATTAATGGAACGTCCATATCAACTGAAATATCTTTTACCAAATTTGTGAATTCTGGATATGGTGATATTACTCCTACTTTCATATCGATCCCCCCTAAAAGTCCTATATCGACTTCTCATCCACCCTAGTAAATACTTCTCTCTTTTTTATAACAAAACCTTTTTTACTAAAATATCTTTAAACCTCCTCCTAAATAGATCAATTTACCTATCATTTTTATTCAATGGATTTTTAGTATAGTTTTACAAATAAAGACAAAATCCTCTATTTTTCGAAAATAGAGGATTAAAGTCATATACATTTAAAATTAACTTCTATACAAACCTTGAAACTCTTTCCAACCATTCACTAATATGTCCATTGACTAATTCTGCCTGCTCAATCTGCAAGTTATGCCCTGCAGTGTCTAATACAGTATAAGTAGCTCTCGGATACTTCTTTAATATGTTAAAGGCATCACTATATCCTGTGACATTATCTTGTCTTCCAACTAAAAACAGACTCGGCTTTTCGAAAGTCCCTTCATCTATTGCAAAAGAATAACCATATGCTTTTTGGATCTTTTCAAGGAAAGATTGATCGGCTACTTTCATTCCTACCACGAGTTCATCCTTCGCTCTGTTCCAGTTGTTTTGATTCAACATCACAAAAGAGTTCTCATAGAATTCCTTCTCTTCAGCATTAAGAGTAGCTATAAACTCTTCATCCCTATGCATGACCTTATGCTCTGGTAAGGATCTCTTGGTTTTATCGGCTATAATGACCGGGCAAATAAACGCTGCGCCTAACACTCGTTCAGGCATATTTGCAATTACACCTCTTGTCAGATATCCACCATAAGAATAGCCTATGATTAAGAACGGTTGATCCGGTAATATGACATCAATAAAATCAGTGACCGTTTTCAACATGTCATCTGTGTTTCCTACTTCATCATAATCCTTTGTCAGACCCATCCCAGGGAGGTCAAGATAAATTCTTCTGTATCCTGTCCTTTCTTGGAATATCGGCTCCATACACCCTTTCATCGCACGGTGGTCCAAAGTGAATCCGTGAATCATAACAACCGGTGTCCCAGATCCGATTACTTCATAATAGATGTTTGCTTTTTTAACACGACAATATGGCATTATCTATCACTCCTTTTTCTACGGTTATTCGTTCGATAAAATGATCGCATACCCTGCAAGAATATGTATGTAAAAATGAATGCACAAATTAAGGAGCGACTATTTTGAAAGATTATCTGAATTAAAGAAGGAACTCAATCGAGTCCCTTCTACTTAGTTCATTTCTTAATTAGCGGTCACAGTAAATTCTCGAATTTGCGCCCAACTGGTCTGGTCAACTGTAACTCGAAATCTTACAAAACGCCCATCGATTGCTTCTGTGGGCTCAAAGTGGATTTCGGCCTGGTTCATGTATTCTGACAGCTTCGTCCATTTGGTACCATCCATTGAAACTTCCAGGCTGCCATTGTATATATAATCGTTCGGCCTTGCGACTGGTCCGGTTGTCGAAGCCATTAATAGGTCGATATTCTGTACTTTTTTCACCACTCCTAGATCAACTCCAATGTAATCACCTTCTTTTGCACCACTATTGGTCCAATAAAGCGTGGAAGGGTCACCATCTGTCATTTTTTCAAGGGTATATTCACTCCATGCTCCCAATGTGGAGAATGGTCCGGCTCCTTCTCTTTTTCCCAGCCAAAGATCATTTGTTTTAATTGCTTTATTAATGAAGGCTCTCATTACACCAGAACCCATTTCTTTTAGATTAGGAACTGTATATTCACCTTTATCAATATAAATGGTTACAACCTGATCCTTGATTTCTACCCTTGCGCCAACAAGTGAGTTATTCTCCAGCCACTTGCCGTCCCCTCCTGAATGGACACTTAACACATATCCATTTTCGGGGATTACAGAATTGTTGCCACCAACCGAAATAACCCTGCCATCCACAACCGTTATTTCGTAGCCCCATATATTTGTGCCTGTACGCTGTCCAAACTCAGTTGTATATTGAATCAACTCAGCTGCGCCCCTAGCCTTGTTGATTCCATCCAGTTTTCTTGAGGACTGCCTGTTTTCGGGAATCGTTAACGTGGTCGTATCATTTTTTACAGCCCGATCCAATTCGGCTCGGTATTTGGCTGTGTTTTCTTTATCACCCTTTAACTGGGACTCTAACATTTGGACGGCAATCTTTCCTGTTTTTCCATAGTAGGCTGTCTTATCAAGCCATGCCCGGGTTTCTTCTAGGAACGCTCTGTTCTCGAGCGTGTTTCTAAGCTCTGATGGAGCATCCTCGATTGCCTGAAACTCTGCTTGAAGCGCCTCCACCTCTGTTTTTCCTTCTCCCTGGTCAAACGCTTCCCAGAATGCTGATATTTTTTGTTTCAGGACTGGAGATTCCTCACTGTCCATCGGTGACGAAACCGTATTCTCTGCAAATTTTCTCAGTGGTCCATAACCGCTCCCGCCAAATTCTCGCAGGCTGTTCTCCCATGATTTTTGGGGATCGTACGCTTCCGGGTTCCATGTATAATCCGCGACTGTGTACAACGATATCTTCGAGGCTTCCGCTTCTTCCATCGGGTTTGCGGTAAGACCTGCAACTCCATTGTCAGTAAGATTTTTCCCCCTATTGCTGAGCGGTGCCAGGAAAAGCCGGCTACGGGCATAATCATTAACAGGGTAATTGTCCCATACTAATAGGTCATGCTTGAAAATCTTCGAAATTGAATCTGCGTCCGCTTCTGTAATTTGTTTGGAGGCAATTCCAATTCCAGTCCAGTACACCAATATGTCAGGGTTCACTTGGTCTGCAAAGGTTTTGCGATAAGGACTGGTCCCAGCCTGGTAATATTCGGTCGGAACAGTAATAAGCCGGTTGATGTCACCATGCTTCCTAACGAACTGTTCGTTAAATTTGTTCAGCAGGTATGCATGTGCAGACGCAAACGGACTTTCTGAATCACCAAACAGCTCCTCATCTTCCTGGCAATTCATATTCTGAAAGATATCATCCAGCAGGATCGCAAAATCACGAACACCTAAATCATACATTGCCTGAGCTTTATCTATGAGCAGCTTAAGCTCGCTCTCTTTTGAATAACAAACATCCAAACCTGGAGAAATAGTAAAAACAAAATTCACATGCTGCTCCTTTGCAGCACCTACTAAACTTCCTAAACGCTTCAGGTCCTTTTGAGGGTAAGGAAGCCGCCACTTGTCGCGATGATAAGGATCATCCTTTGGTGCATAAACATAAGTGTTCATCTTATGGTCCCCGTAAAATTGAAGCTGATTGAGTCTAGCTTCATGCGTCCATGGGGTACCATAGAATCCTTCAATCACTCCTCGGATTGGCATTTTCGGAAAATCCCGTACTTCTACCTCTGGCATCCATGCATTGCCCGAATGTGTTTCAATCAATTGGCTGAAGCTTTTCGAAGCGTAAAACGTCCCTGTTGCATCCTTCCCAGCCAAAACAATATTTTTCCCTTCTCCTTTTGCATGGCCAGATACCATTACATATCCTTCCGAAGGCAGGCCATCCGTTCCTTTCACACCCATTGATTGGAGAATTTGACTTGAAGCCGCATTTTCATTTGGCCCTCCTACAAAAACAGTTACTGGTGCAGTGGACTTTTCGTTGTCAGAAAAATGTATGATTGTTTTCACTCCGAAAGCCTTAAGAGAATTTTCTACTTCTCTCACTGCCGCTTTATCGGTACCTTCTCCTGAAACAATCCCAACAGGACCCAGCGGGAATCCGTTCCCAGTTACTTTTATAGATTGTGGTGTCGGCTGGACCACAGGAGGTGTATTATTTATAGAGCCATATGCTTTAGTCGAAAAACCAGGGAATGAAAAAATCGACAATAACAAAACAAACGTTATGCATAAAAGGGCACTTCTTGACCTTAATTTTAATAGCGTCATAACCTCAAAAATCCTCCTATTCGGTTTTTAGAATCCGAAACGCCTTCCTTACGTTAACAAAGAGTACGGTAGCGTCTCTTTGACGCGTTGCCGTACTCTATTCATTACTACTGATCTTCGCGAACCATTTTTATTAAACCTGGGATATGGTGTGGAGATTTCGATTCAGATGGCAATTCCTGTTCAAGAATATGCCACCAATCATACATTTCTAAATAAATCAAATCGAAGATCATTAGACCGTGAGTTTTATTCAAGGCCATTTGTATCGCACGTCTGAATCTTTCTGGGTCGTCGGCATACTGAAGAACGAACAGGCTGCCGTAGTTAAATGTGGACTCATTTAAGGCATCCATCACGATATCAGCTGAACCCTCTACACTGTACCAATCAGGATTGCCCGACGCGACCGCTTCTTCTTTTGTAACATCCTCAAAATAATTCCCTGTCATGATAAAGTCCAGCGTTTCGGAATAGCCTTTCTTGTGATAATCAGGACTAGTCCAGTCGTATTCAGGGTGATGGGTTTTGCTTGCCCAGTTTACACCTTCACTGTAATATAGCGGATACCATGAACCTACATACGTGCTGAAAAACGCTTTCGGTTCTTTGTTATGGACTAATTTTTCAGCCTTTTGGAAGAAAGATTGAATATTCCCGGCACGCCATTCAATCCATTTTTGGTATAAAGGTCCAGGGACATTGACCCTCTCATTATTTTTAAAATCAATCTTAAAGATGTCCGCCGGCCAGTTTTGTACTTGTTGACCAATATACTCCTCAAATTTTTCCCGTGAGAAGTCACTGAAATCTGCATATATACTGGAATATCTTGCGCGGTCAAGGACGATTCCATCAATCTCATAGTTATCGAGCAATTCGCTAATAATGCTTAACTCATATGCTTGTACATCTGAACGGATTGGGTTTACAAATGTAGATTCAGCAGCCTTATAGTCCTCGGCGCGGACAAATTTTGTTTCCATTTCGGAAATGCTGAATGGATCGCCTACTTTTACATTTTCCAATAACCATTGTCTTGAAGTTCCGTGTCCTGACACTACGTAGCCATTTTTAGGAATAATTAAGGACTCCGGATTTACAACTCCATCCACTATTTTTGTTACAATTCCGTCTGTTACCTGGATTTCCGCTCCCCACCGGTTCGCTGGAGAGACATCATATTGCGTCGGGGTGTAAAGTACAAGATGATTTTCATGCCTAGTAGAATTAACGCTGGTGAGCTCTAATGTTTCTCCATTGTGGGCTTTAACCTTTTGAACCGCTTGATAGTATGTAGTCTGCCATTCTGGATGTTCATAAGCTGGTCCATCTTTATCGGGTATGCTTCCCTCTGAAAAAACATTGATCGCTGCTTGTACTTTTATTCCGTATTTATTTGCTTCGTCTATCACGGTTTGCAACAGATCGTAGTCTGCCGGGTAGCCTTGATAGCTTGGTATTTTAGAAGTACTGATATGAGGAGCTAATTTACTTTTGTATGGTACAAAACCAGTTGAATTTTTTACATCCAGGACAATCGTGTCAAAATGAGCATCTGCTGTCTTTTTAACGATTTCTCTTACTTTTTTTGGCGTATTCAATCTGAACAGATTGGCAGAAAGGTCATACCATAAAATCCGTGCTTTCTTGTCTTGTTCATTTACAATATTCTGCAGTACTTGATGTCTTGATTGGTCGTTCCCTCCTGACCCGTATGCGGGTATAGCTAAGCCAAATACCAGTATCAATGTAAAAATACTGCTTAAAACCTTTTTCATACGTACACCTCCAAAGTGATTTGATTGATTTGTTACAAAAAATCCCGATTTTGGTAAATCACCTCCTTATATCCCCTGTCTATTGAACAGTTTTAAATTTAAATGACGCCATTAGCTTTCTTCAGATTAGTTTGATTATTGGGAGAAAGAGTTGTATGGGATGTAAAAAAAGAGATTGAACATATGAAGTACCACAAGAGGAGTTCCAAAAGGATTTATAAGTAAAGCGCTTTCAAATATAGGTTTAACTAACTAGTTAAACCTATTTTATTGGTATAAGTTCATAGAATTAGATGTGTATTAGTAATGCTAAAAATAGAAAATTATGTACATTAATTCCATAGAAAATTTTGTTAATAATGGATAAAACAATGTTAACACAATTTTCTGATATAATGAATATTTCCTCCTAAAAATAGGTATAAAAGAGGATAAAATCTTCAAATGAAACGTTATATTAAAGTGCGCCTATATATCCAGCCTTGGTATTTCCAATTATGGAATTTATGGTGTAGGTCTATCGGCTCAAGTAAAGGAAAAATAAAAAGCAACGTGCGACATTCGCATCGAGTGCTTTTCATTTAAACAATCAGGAAGATTTCTTATTCTATTAAGACATATTTCTACTATATAGTAGCCTTACCAAATATAATTTCTAACAAATAAAGAAGGGTGGTTATGGAAAAGAAGCTGGTTAACGTGGTTATGAGCGTAACATTTGCAACCATATCCGCCCCTGATTTGTATTCTGTTGCAATCATTGTCATGACTACAGCGGTCGGCATGGAGTTTAGCAGGATGATCACTTTTGCTATCGTT
This sequence comes from Fictibacillus nanhaiensis, assembly GCF_023715445.1. GTDB lineage: Bacteria > Bacillota > Bacilli > Bacillales > Fictibacillaceae > Fictibacillus > Fictibacillus nanhaiensis_D. The sequence goes on along the minus strand of NZ_JAMBOD010000013.1, from coordinate 32,874 downwards.
CCATCTATACCCGCTATCAAAACTATCACAAAAATCACGATTGGTGCAGCTATCATTTTTAATGCACTTGCTATAATTGCCGTGCTTACATGACCTTTGATATTTGTTTTTGAAAGCTGAATTCCTAAGAGGAGCAATGCGAGAGGAATCATAGATTCTCCTACCATTTTAACGGGGTCATAGATGAAGTTTGGGATTTCAATCGAGAACAAGTTTACTAGGATGGCTAGTATAGTAGCATACGTGGTTGGTAATTTTATGATCTTTGTTAACGCCTGTTTCCAGCTGTCTTTTGAAAGGATGGCAAAATAAATTCCTAGTGAGTACATTAAGATAAAGTTGATGACGACGATCACGACAGCTAAAGAAAACGCGCTTTCTCCGTAAGCAAATAATACAATGGGCAATCCATAATTCCCCGTGTTCGGAAAAACCGTTGATAATAAGGAAGGGATCAACCATTGGCCGCTGCCTGTCCACTTTATGATGATCACGGTCAAGAGGGTCATCATCAAGGTGAAGATCAATACGGAAAAAATGATCTGAAACAATTGTGACGATGAAAGTGTGTTCCGAACTAAAAAACTAAAGATCAGTGCCGGACTGAGTACGGTAATGGCAAGTTTTGAAATAGGAGAAAGGTCCACATCCGTGAACCTTCCGAATAAATATCCTACTAGCAGAACGAACAAGACGGGTAAGATTACGTTGATAACCATGCTACCACCTTATTTTTTGTTTAGACATTTTTTTATTAAAAAATCCTAGATCACGAGACCCCCATCAACACTCAGGATCGTTCCATTAATAAAACTGGCATCCTTTGAGGCTAAAAAGAGATAAGCAGCCGCGATATCTTCCGGTCTGCCAAGCTTTCGCAATGGTGTCTTAGATTCCATCATATCAAGGATCTTTTGAGGTACTTTGGCTGTCATATCCGTAACGATAAAGCCAGGAGCTACTGCGTTCACCCTGATCCCTTTTGGGCCGAACTCCTTAGCCCAGCTTTTAGTAAGTCCAATGACACCTGCCTTTGTGGCTGCGTAATTCGTCTGGCCGATATTGCCATGGATTCCTACGACAGAAGAGGCGTTTAGAATGACACCGGATCCTTGTTCTAGCATCACTGAAACTACTTCCTTCGTACATTTAAAAACCCCGGACAGGTTCACGGAGATCACCTTTTCCCAAGAATCTTCGTCCATTTTCGTAAGCAATCCATCGATCGTGATCCCTGCGTTGTTCACCAATATATCAATATTTCCATACTGTTCTAGTGTCTGTTGGACCATCGCTTTTATCTGATCCGTATTGGATACATCTGCTTGGATAAACGTTATGGAAGCAAACTTTTGAAGTTCCTGTACCGTCGCCTCTCCCGCTTCAGCATTATAATCACTGATGACGACCTTTGCTCCTTCTTCCAAAAACTTCTGTGCGGTTATTTTTCCGATACCATTGGCTCCACCTGTTATTAGAGCAACTTTTCCATCAAGCTTCATCATATCCCCCCACTTCTGCGTTTTTTGATTTATAAAGCAAACATCTACGAGTTAAAATTTCGGTGATCGATCACACGCTTTGCTTTAAACTGTGTTCTCTCGAGCGTCCCATGTGGCAGCAGGTCGATCTTAAAGGTAACGCCGACTTCCCTTTTCAGTTCCCTTGAAAGCTGCTCGATCAGTTCCTGCTCACTTCTCGTCCCTACGGTTTCACATTGAACGGTAACTTCATCCATAATGTTCTCACGGGTGACGATCATGACAAACTCTTCACCAAGACCATCGATCTTTCGAATGACATTCTCTAGTAAACTGGCATAAACGTTGACACCGCGGACCGTTACCATATCGTCGATCCTTCCGTAGATTCCTTTCGGTAAGCGTGGATATACTCGACCACATGGACAAGGTTCATCCGTCCATGTCGTCAGATCACCAGACCAGTAGCGGATTACGGGCTGTGAGGTTCGTTCTAATGGTGTATAGACGGGTACACCTTCTCCTCCAAACGGAACCAATTTTTTTGTATGCTGATCAACCACTTCCGTATAAACGACATCCTGCCAAAGATGGACACCCTGACGATGCTCACACTCTGTATTACTCATCCACGGGGTAACTTCTGCCATGGTCCCGGAATCAATGCAAATTCCACCGTATGTCTCTTCAATTTTTTTCTTTGTGGAAAGAACACCAGCTCCAGGTTCTCCAGAGAAGAATAAGATCCGAAAACCAAATTCTTTTGGATCAACCCCCAGCTCTTTTGCCTTTTCGGCAAGGTATAAAGCATAGGAAGGTGTTCCATAAAAAACGGTCGGTTTGATTTCTTTCAGCCAGGAAACGGCTTTTTCCGTTTGACCCGATTGCCCTGCGCCAAACGGAAATGTTTTAGCACCGAGCCGTTCCGCTCCAATTAACGCTCCCCAGCTGCCGATATATAAACTTAGCGGTGAAGCAATAAACACAAGATCGTCCGGTCTCATTCCAAAACTCCACATGATCCGGGCATGCTGATGGGCGATTCGTTCCCAATCTTCTTTCCCGAAAGAAAAGACCGTTGGTTTGCCTGTCGTTCCAGAGGTGCCTTGAATGCGGTGAACCTTTGAATATGGAATACATACATTCGATCCAAAAGGGGCATGTTCCTCCAGATCTTCTCTTACCTCAGCTTTTGTAGTGATGGGCACTTGATCATACTCCGTTAAACGTTGAATATCGTTCGGATGAAAGCCTGCTTTTTTCCATTTACGCTGGTAGAAGCCGGAATTCTCATACGCGTAATTCATGACATTTTTCAGTTTAGAAAAAACCAGTTCATCCAGTTCTTCTTTGGAAGCTGTTTCTACCTCTTTGTACCAGTACTTTTCATTTACGTCTGGAAGGTAGGTGCTATCATATTGTGGCGGCCATTGCTTTAATAAAGAAGTTTTAAGCATTATCTGGTTCCCCCAATTATTGATGGTTTAGTAGAAAAGTATAAAACATAGCAGCAGATTGGGATGTCCCCAGCTGCTGCTTCCTTTTACGCGATACTTTGGTTCACTTCTGAACGGATAAAGCTCGCGATGGATTCAATTCTCGTTTCAGGTCCGAACACTTCTGAGATTCCAGCTTCTTTCAGCAGAGGGATATCATCTTCTGGAATAACTCCACCCATGATGACGAGCGCGTCTACTCCTTTTTCCTTTGCGATCTGAACAACCTTAGGGCCGAGTGTTAGATGGTTTCCGCCTAACGTGCTCAGTCCGATCACGTCTGCCCCTTCTTGTATAGCAGCATCGACAATTTGTTCTGGAAACTGATTACCTAGATAGACAACCTCCATCCCTTCATCTCTCAGCATTCTAGAAACAACAAGGGCGCCACGCCAGTGTATATCCAACCCTAATTTGGCCATCACAACTTTTATTTGCATGAAGAAGTCCTCCTTTTATTTTTGATCAGGTTTCCCTCACTTAAGCTAATGGGAACTGCCAAAGCCCAAATTCTTCACGAAATACTTCTTCGATCTCTCCTAATGTCGCGTATTCCAGGACTGCTTCTTTTATATAAGGCATGAGATTCACATCTTCATGACACTTTTGTCTAAGGACCGCCAGTGCACGTTCTACTTTTTCTTTATCTCTCTTCTTGCGGAGTTTTTCTAATTTTTCCTTCTGTCGGCTCTCTGCCGTTTCCGGATATCGGAAGACTTCTACTTTTGTCTGGCTCTGTTCCGTAGGGAAGTAGTTAAGCCCAACGATCTTATGTTTGCCGTCTTCAATGTCTTTTTGCATCTGATAGGCGAAATCAGATATCTCGCGATGCAGCCAGCCGGACTCTACAGCAGCAACTAATCCGCCTTTGGATTCAATCTCGGCGATATAATCACGGATACGCTGTGCCATGTCCTGTGTTAATTTCTCAACAAAATAAGAGCCAGCTAACGGATCGACTGTATTCACGACATTTGTCTCCGCCTGTATGATCTGCTGTGTACGAATCGAAATTAACGCGGATTCTTCGGTTGGTGCTGAATAAGCCTCATCATACGAGTCAACATGCAAGGATTGTGCTCCTCCAAGAACGGCAGCCAGACCTTGAATGGCTGATCGGGCGATGTTGTTGAGCGGTTCCACTTTGGTCAGGGTGATTCCTGCTGTTTGGACATGGAATCTCATGAGATGTGACTTAGGATGCTGGGCATTGAATCTGTCCTTCATGACCTCATGCCAGACCAATCTTGAAGCTCTGCATTTCGCGATTTCTTCAAAAAAGTCATTAAACAGGTTCCAGAAGAAGGAAAGACGCTTCGCAAAATCATCAATCTTATTTCCTCGTCTGATCAATTCCTCCGAAGTGCCGATCGCATTCGCGATGGCGCAAGCAACTTCCTGAACAGCTGTAGTCCCTGCCTCCCGCAGGTTATATCCGTTATAGCTGACTGGATTCCAACGCGGCATATTCTTACTCGCATATTCGATGGCATCACATTGTAAGCGGAAAGAGGCCTTCGGCGGCAGTACTTCGAGCGAGCTCCCAATGGCTGTCTCCATTAAGAAGTCGTTTTGATTCGTGCCTGACAGCTTTTCGAGTGGTATGCCCTTCTTTTCTGCATGGGCTGCAAACATGGCCATGACTACCACCGTTGTACTAGGCAGATGGGTAACGATATTACTGGAGACTTCTTCGATCGGAATCCCATCATATAGGGCTTCTATGTCTTCTATTGAATCAATAGCTACTCCCGCTGCCCCGACATGTCCTTCTGCTTCAGGGTCATCTGAGTCATATCCGCGAATGGTTGGCAGATCAAGAACAACACTCGTCCCTGTTGCTCCATTTTTCAATAGGAACTTAAAGCGTTCATTCGTATCTTCTGGTGTTCCAAATCCTGCGATCTGACGCACCGTAAAAAGTCTTCCTCTGTACATATTCGGATAGACACCACGCACATAAGGCGCCTCGCCAGAAAAACCAATATCTTTTAGATAATCCACATCTTTAATGTCATCAGGAGTATATAGTAGATTAATAGGTATACCGGAGTCAGAATAATACTGTCCTTCACCGTCTTTACCTTTTAATGTGTTTTCCTGCCAGCGTTTCTTCTGTGCCTCAATTTCTTGAACCACCTCATGATCAAAGAGCTTTTTTTCTTGATTCGTCGTATTGTTTGCCATGTTAACCTCCATATTGATATGAATTATGTTTGGCTATTAAACGATCCACAATTTCATGGGAAGTGGTATAAGGATCTCTTTCTCCCTTCATGACATCCTGTACCTTTGCTTTTAATGATTCTTCCCTATTTATGTGGTCTTCCACTCTTTGGGCTAGTAAGCTCTCAATCATGCTGTATAATCTAGTAACGTTTCTCGTTTGACGCTTTTCTTTCCAAAGCCCTGAACGTTCGAGATATTTTTTATGCGCAGTTATGTCATGGATTAATTCATCGATACCTGAATCTTGTGTAGCTACGGTTTTATGAATCGGGGGACTCCATTCTCTTTTGCCGGATTCCTTTACCATTAAATTTAAATCTTTCACACTTTCATCAGCACCTGGACGATCCGCCTGGTTGATGACATAGATATCTGCAATCTCCATGATTCCGGCTTTTAAGGTTTGGAGGGTATCTCCCAGACCTGGAACACTAACCAGCAGAACCGTGTCTGCTACTCCAAGGACGTCGAACTCGATTTGTCCGACTCCCACTGTTTCGATCAGGATGACGTCCATCTCATAAGCATCCAGCACTTGAACAATATCTGCTGTCGATGATGCAAGGCCACCCAGGTTCCCTCTTGTAGCCAGGCTTTTAATAAAGACGTTAGGCAGTTTCGCTAGCTCCTGCATCCTGATCCTGTCACCTAAAAGCGCACCTTTTGTAAAGGGACTTGTCGGGTCAACACAAACGACTCCAATTCGCAGATCCATCGTCGCGAGTTTTTTACACATTTTGCCGACCAGCGTGCTTTTTCCTGATCCAGGCGGGCCGGTTACCCCGATGATATGTGCTTTGCCTTTACGGAACGAACTTAGTTTAAGAATCTCAAGACTTAACGGTGTCTGATTCTCTACTTCTTTCAGCATCTTACCTAAAGAAACATTGTCTTTTTTCTCGAAGGATCCTATTAAATCTTCCAAAGAAACACTTCCTTATAAAGATTAAATTTTACTCCTCTTTTAATAGACCAAGTTCTGCCCTCGCAAGCGTTAAATGATCGGAAACGATCTGCTGTGCCAAGTGTGAGTTTTGGCTGCTGATCGCATGATAGATCGACCAGTGTTCTTCCTGAAAGCGTTTCAAAACTTTTGGTGAAGTGGCTAACTCACTTCTGGTTGTACGAATTTGCTCACTAAGCAGATCAGAAATGACCTCTACCAAAATTAACAGCATTTTATTTTGTGATGCGCTAACAATGGCGTGGTGAAATAGAAAATCATAATGGGACTGTTCTTCTTCATTACCTTTTAAATACTGCTCATCCATCTCTACGAGAATATTTTTTATGGTCTGCAGATCCTCATCCGTTCTCCTCGCTGCTGTATAACCAGCTGCCGCCATTTCCAGTATGGTCCGGACTTCAAACAGCTCGTTCGTATCCAGCCCCTTTGATATGGCAACAAGAGACATGATGCTCTTTAGGTTTTCAGGATCCGCCTGTTTGATTACAGTACCTTCACCTGACTTTCCTTCTATAATTCCCAGCACACTCAGGACTTTCAAAGCCTCTCTTAAGGAAGCCCTGCTGATTCCCATCGACTCAGAAAGCTCAATTTCATTGGGAAGTTTCTGGCCGATCCTTAATTTCTTTGTGATAAGTAATTTCTTTATTTGATCTAACACTTCTTCAAATTTTTTCTTCTTTTTAATGACAGTAAACATACAGATTCCCTTCCTTCTTATGTTGGATAACAAAAATGGCTAATCTCACATTTTCTATGAACAGCGCTCAATTTCCTTTCGGATCTGTTGAAAAGCCGTTGATAAATGCTTTGTAACCATTGATTGTGAACAACCAATAATCGTTGAGACTTCCTTTTTGCTGTATCCTCTAAAATAATGAAGGTGAATCACTTTACGTTGTTTATCATTCACATAATCCAGATACATTTTTATCATAATGTTATTGATGGCTTGATCCTCGATACTCTGTGTTCTTGTTTCCAATGGCTTAAACGACAGCATATCCAGCTTGCCTTTTGATGTCATGCTCTCCTGGTAGATGATTTCCTGCATTCCATATACAAGGTCAAATGCATCATCTTTGCTTATTTGAAAGTGCTGCATTGTTTCAGCAATGGTTGGGTCCTTTTGGTTTTCGATCCAATACTCTTCATGAAATTTCTTATATTTTGGGTACAACTCCCGAATTCGTTGGGAGATAACCACCATATTAGAATCATTTGAACGTGAAAAATTTCGCAGTTCACCCTTAATGGACAGATACGAAAACCTTATCCATTCATTCGGTGATAAATTCAAATCGATTCGCTGAATCGCGTTAAACAGCCCAATGTAAGAGGACTGCAGGAGGTCTTCCCATTCTACTTTGTTTACTGCCATGAATTTAGAGGGGGATTTTGTATACTCTTTGATACAGTATTTTACAAATTTATGGGCTTCTTCACTTTGAATCAGATCATTTAAGAATCCTTTGTCTCTCTGCGCATTCTTCAGGATTTCTTTATTCTTTAAAAACATGGTTTCTCTCCTACTTTCTATATAGGGTCAAGAGTTTGTGTCATCCCGCCACTTTAATAGGTAAGGTGGGTAAGCGGCGCTTGACTTATGCTACCCTTGACTGAAGACCTTGGTGGAGGTCTTCTAATCTAATACTTGTTTTGCTGAAATCATAAAACGTGTTAACAGGGCCCCCATGAGTGCAAGTGCCGCACCTAAGAACAAAACGTATTGCCATGATCCGAGACTGACGATCAGGAATCCAGTTAATGCAGGAGCGATAATCCCTGCGACTGTTCCGGAAGTATTCATAATTCCAGAGAGAGTCCCGGCAGTTTTAGGTCCAATATCAATGGGCAATGTCCAAAACATAGTGAAGTTAATTCCCAGGCAGGTTACGGATAATGTGATATAAGTCAGTGCCGCCCATTCATTTGGGGTGTATGCACCTAATGCCATGAAAATCGCTGTTCCAAGAAAGGAAATATACATTGGTATTCTTCTGGAAGTGCTCAGGCTGTACTTTTTTGAAAGTTGGTCTGAGAGGATACCAGCAACGTTCATCGCGATAAATGCCCCTAGCCATGGCAGTGCTCCGTATATCCCTACTTTCAATAAAGTGAACCCTCTTTCTTTCATAAAGTAAGCGGGAAGCCATGTCAGATATAAATACCAGTTATAGTTCTGAAAAAAGTAGATCAGGGTAAGACCCCATACTTCTTTTACACGAAATATTTTTGACCAAGGGATTTTGACTTCTTTTGTTGCTGTTGATTCTTTAGCTTCACTTCCATCTTCCATTTCATCTAACTCTTGCTTTGAAATAAAGGGATGATCCTTTGGGTTATCAGTAGCAATCTTGATCCATATAATGGCCCAAATAATACCAAGTGCACCAAAGAAATAAAAAGAAGCGTGCCAATTAAATTTGGCGGTCAGCCATGTGGTGATCGGTGCTGTTATCATTACCCCAACAGCCATACCTGACATATTCAATCCCTGCCAACGCCCTCTCATGTGAAGAGGTGACCATTTAGAAACAACAGAAGTGTGAGACGGGAAATTTACTGCTTCACCAACACCTAATAAAAATCGAATGACCAACATTGAAGCAAAACTCCATGCCAATGGAGTAAAAATAGTAAATAGCGACCAAAGGAATACCCCTATCGCTAAAAATTTTACTCCACCCCATTTATCGGACATCCATCCTGCAGGAATTCCCAGTAACAGATACCCTACAAAAAAAGCTGAGGCAAGAAGGCCAAACTGTTGTTCATTCCACCCAAACTCCTCCATCATCGTCACGGCAACAATTGAAATGTTGGATCGGTCAGTATAAGCTAGGACTGTACTTAAGAAGATAAAAAACATGACCCACCACCGTGCTTTAATCTTTCGTGGAGTCTTTGGAACGTTCGGAACATTGACCTCTGTATTTTTTAACAGTGGTTTTTCCATTAACAATACCCTCTCCTTTTATAAGAAAATGGCTTGCTGTCCTAAATACTAGATGGAAAAATGGATTTAACTTTACCTCCTTTCATTTAAAATGAAAGCGCTAACAATTTTTCTGTGAATTGAGTCTAGATGAATAGAATAATAGAAGTAGAATCTAGGTGAGTAAAAAAGAGGAGATTAAAATAGGTTCATCTGTTTGTCTGACAAACAAACCGTATTTTAAATTTTATGTTAAGGGACATAAATATAATTGTCAACTTAATATTCTAAATTTTCTTATAATTAATTCTCTTAATGATGTTTGTTCTATAAAACAAAGTGGCAGTCATTTAGTTATGTCTTTAAACAAATGTTATTATTTGAACAAAAAAAGAGCTAAGACCATAAAAAATGGTCTTAGCTCTTTTTGCATATTTTCTATTTCGGATTCAACGACGTTAGTTCGAATTCTGGCTTTTGCTTATCTTGCTCAGAAATTGGTTTTTCATTGAGTACGTATCGTGGTACTGGCAGATCTAAAGGCTTGGTAGTTAGCTGGTCATGGTTTGTCATTGAAAGCATAACTCATACCTCCTTTACCAGGTTTTGACTTTATTTTACCCTAAATATTATTTAAATAAACTTTTTTCGACAAAAACGGTTCATTGGTCCCGATGATTTGTCTTTCACGTGACGAAAGGAGTAGAATACATAATATGAAAACGGTAAGGCTTTTGCCTACCTTATTTTGAAGGGAATGAACATTTTTGAAATTTGGTGTAATTGGAACGAACTGGATTACGGAAAGCTTTATTAATGCAGCAAGTGAAGTTGAGGGATTTACGCTATCAGCAGTATACTCCCGTACTAAAGAGAAAGCAAAAGAATTTGCAGAGAAAAATGGTGCTGAATATACGTTTACTGATATAGAAGAAATGGCAGCGAGTGATGTGATCGACGCGGTCTATATCGCGAGTCCGAACTCGTTTCATGCCGAACAAGCCATTACGTTGATGAACCATGGCAAGCATGTGATCTGTGAAAAACCGATGGCCTCTAATGTAAAAGAAATGGAAAGCATGATTGCGACTGCAAAAGATAACAACGTCCTCTTGATGGAAGCGATGCGATCAACAGTGACGCCGAACTTTAAGAGCATCCAAGAGAACATACATAAGATCGGATCTATCCGCCGGTATTTTGCAAGCTCGTGTCAGTACTCTTCCCGCTACGACAAGTACAAAGAAGGAACGGTTCTTAACGCGTTCAGTCCAAAGTTTTCGAACGGATCGATGATGGACATCGGCATCTACTGTCTGTACCCGATGGTCGTTCTATTTGGACAGCCTGATTCGGTAAAAGCGAATGGACTTCTTATAGAGTCTGGTGTGGATGGTGAAGGCAGCATCCTTCTGAACTACGGGGACAAAGACGCGGTCGTGATGTACTCAAAAATCTCAAACTCCTACGTTCCGTCTGAAATCCAAGGCGAGAACGGAAGCATCTTGATCGACCATATTCAGGACATGACGAAGATCGAGATTCGGTATAAAGACGGAACAACGGAAGATATTACCGTCGAGCAGAATAAGCCGAAGATGTATTACGAAGCGAAAGAATTTATCGAGTTGATCGAGCGTGGTGAGCTGGAGTCTAAGGTGAACTCGCATGCGAATAGCCTTGCTGTGATGGAGATTATGGTTGAGGCGAGAAGACAAATCGGACTGGTGTATCCAGCGGATAACAAGTAACCATTCCTTGTTGCCTTGACTATTCTTTAGTAGAATTAGACGCAGTACGAAGCTTTGAGTCTAATATATCAGGAGGGCATAACATCATGATTATTGCGATTGATATGGACGGAACCTTACTTCATTCAGACGGGAAGATCAGTGAACGAAATCAAAGGAGTATCTTGCAGTGCCAAAAAAATAATCATCAGGTCGTCATCGCAACTGGGAGGGCGTACAAAGACGCCGACCGGCAGTTAAAAGCTGTCGGTCTTGAATGTCCGATAATCAGCCTCAATGGAGCAGCGATCAACCTGCCGGATCTGACATCCCTACATGATCTTCCTTTAGATAAAGAGAGCCTTATACCTGTGCTGGAATGGGTACGAGATCAGAATGATTTATATTGTGAAGTTTATTGTGAGGATAACGTGTACGTAGGTTTACACAATCGTGAACATTTAGAGGGCCTCACATCAATTCTTACAGATGATTCAGAGTTAAAAGAGATTGTGGAGAAGCAATTTCAACAGGCTGTGGTTACCTATATTGACGATATCAGGCAGGTTTGGTCAGGAGACAAGGAAATTTATAAAGTCCTCATCTTCTCCCTTAATAAGAATGCGTTACATGAGGCTCAAAGTAAATTTTCAGAACTGAGCGGTTATGCCATCACCTCCTCCCATCCAAATAATATTGAGATTAATCATGAGAAAGCCACCAAAGGCCACGCTTTGGTCAAATTAGCTTCTTATCTCAAAACTGATATGAAAGATACACTCGTAATCGGTGACAGCTTCAATGACCTGCCCATGTTTGAGGTTGCGGGTACAAGTATTGCCATGGAAAACGCCGCTCCACTAGTAAAAGAGAAAAGCGACCATATCACACTGTCCAATGATGAACATGGGGTCTCTGTCGTATTAGAAAAGATCCTCTCAAAAGAGTCCTTAGAAGTAAAGAGCCCATCAGCAGAGTTGCCATTATAAACAAAAAATAAAAACATGCCATAAAAAGAAACTACCCTGACGAGCATAACAGGTTCTCTTTTGAGTAAAAAACAGTACAAATCGCATACTAATAAGCAGCTGAAATAACACTGAATCGGATATGTAAATAACAACAAAAATGAGCAGATTTTTGTCCGGGCTCCCGTTTGTGGAACAGTGGTAAAAAATCTTCTTTTACCATCTCCAATCTGCTAAGAATAAAGAAATGAGTACGAAAAATTTAGTTATATGAAACAAGCATCCCGTTATATTTAGGGATGCTTTTGTTTTATGAACCAGAAGAAGTACTGCCGGAACCAAAACCTGAACCAGCATTTGTACTACTTGATGAAGGTGATGTCGTAACGTTTGTGCTCGGCTTAGGTGATGGCTTGACTGTTGATGGTGCAGATGTAGCCGGTTTAGTTAATGTAACTTTACCTCCTGGCTTTGTTTTTGCTGCATTTGCTACAAAGAAACTCCACCACGGAAACGAACTTTCATTAGCGTAATAGTTTGATGTTAAGGTAGATTCTCCATTTTCATAAATGTCATCTAAAAAGGCAATCAGTTCTTCTTCTTGGTACTCCAAATTGTTTTCTTCCATGTAACCTTCCATAGCTTCTAAATCCATACCAGGATATTGAGATTGTAAAAGGTCTAATTCAATTTCATCTTCTACCTCTGCTTTTTCATCAGTGTATGTTGAAGTGTTTATTACATTATCAGAAAAAGCCGGTTCCTCTTGTACTACTATTTCTTCCTTTGTACTGCAAGCACTCAATGCAACGGCTACTTCTCTTTTTTGAAGAAGTCGAGTAGAAGGGAGCCTTTCTACCTTACTGTAAATTGAACTCCATCCCCTCCCAGAACCGTGCTTGCACTATTAATGCACACGGCTCCTCCTAATCATCATTCACAGAATATAGTTAATCTCTTTTCTTAATTCATATATATTCACTTTAATTCTTGGTGAAGGTAGTGGATATTTATCAAGAAATAGTCTGAATTTATCCCATGTAAAGGACTTTCTTTGACTTCTTCTGTTGAGCCATTTAAACAGTAAGTCTTCGATTTTGCACTTGAAGTTGCTAACATTTAGGATATTATCAGTGATGCAATAATAGTTGTAATAACCTATAAGCGAGCGTCTAAATCTATCCATGATCATATGAATATCTTTATTCCTATTCTTCTTCAACCATTCTTTAGACTCTTTTAATTTACCTTGGACTTTCTTCCGATTTGATTTCCGTTTCACTCTAAATTTTCCTTGTTTACTTTTACTGCAATAGTGAGTAAAACCTAGGAAATCAAAGGTTGCCGGTTTACTGTTTCCCTTTTGTTTTGCAACTTTTCCCGCAAAACGACCAAAGGGAATAATTTTGGTTTTATCCTCGGCTATTTCCAAGTTGAATTTCTTTAATCTCAATTTTAAAGAATGGAAGAATTCCTGCGCTTCGCTCTGATATTGGAAACAGCACACAAAATCATCTGCATACCTCACAATGTACGCCTGTCCTTTGCACTGATTCTTCACCTTTTTCTCAAACCATAAGTCGAGGACATAATGAAGGTATACATTGGCTAGTACCGGAGATATTACTCCACCTTGCGGTGTACCATTGTCTGTTGTGTATTTCTTTCCATCCTCCATGTACCCACCTTTAAGAAACCTACCAATTAGCCTTAGTAGGTTGGGGTCGGCAATTCGCAGTTTTAAGAACTCCATCATCCATTTATGGTCAACGTTGTCAAAGAACCCTTTAATATCAACATCTACTACATAATTTACTGTTCTCTTTTCAATATAGAAGTTCAGTATTTTCAAAGCATCATGGCAACTACGGTTTGGGCGGAATCCGAAGGAACAGTCTAGAAAATCATTTTCATAGATGGTATTCAGTATCTTCGTAATGCCTTTTTGAACAACCTTGTCTTCATGTTCCGGTATTCCTAGTGGTCTCTTCTTGTTTGAATTAAGCTTTGGAATATACATTCTCTTTACTGGAACAGGACGATAACTTTTGCTCTTAAGTCTACTTACTAAATCCTCTATATGTTCTTCTAAATTTTCATTGTATTGCTCTTTGGTTGTACCGTTGATCCCTGTTGCCTTCTTATTAGGTAGTTCATGATGACATTGAACTAGTGCTTGCTTATTTAATAAATGTGCAAGAGATGTAAATTTCATTTTAGGATCAGACTTTGCTGATTCTGCTATCCTTAGTAGTTTTGTTTCCATTTAGTGTACCTACCTCTGTGTGTAGTAAATGTGTCCCTAGCAAGGGTGATAACTGGTAGCAGCCTTTCCTCCATCGGCATTACCCAACTTCATTGGTACTACGCTACTATCCGACTCCCTACATCGGCATTTGGTTTCCTTGCTTTTTATCGCTTGTACACCATACTCTTCTAAAAAAAAGAAAAGACCGATAGGGTCTCCCGAGTTGCCGTATCATATCAATGTGTAACGTGCCAAGGTCTCTGACTCCAGAGAGGTTTTACCCTTCTTGCCTTTAACGAAGGGTAAAATGTAGCTTTCTGCTGTGCATAAAGCATCAGCCCTCTCGATTTACAATCATTATGGAGCTCAATCCCTTCAACCATTTGGCTTTCGGCCCGCCACCTAACTGTCTACGCTTAAAGACTAAAGTTACCTTTAGTCCTCCAAGACTCGCTACGAGCGAATGGCTAGTTCTTACTCGACGGGAATCCCACCCGTTATATGATACGACCTAGGCTCGGCCGCACATGCACCCGATTGGAGTAATAGTTCTTTGACCTATAATATTAGGTTTCTTTTTATTTAATAGGTTCAAAGGAGATTAGAAAAATCAATTACGGGTATAAAGATTGTGTAAAACAAACTTAAAAAGGAGTGAAGCATATTGGCAACAAAAGAGTTAGCAATGCATGAGAAACTAGAGGTTCACGAAATCTTAATCATGAAAACAGCCTGTGCTACAAAATCAAAAGCAACATTAGATCTCATAAAAGATGAAAAACTAAAAAAATTGGTAGAAGAGGACATAAAATTATCTAGTGCAGCTATTAAAGAATTAAAAGGTATCTTAGAAAAAGTTTAATATCATAGGAGGTAATAATATGGCCAAAACAGAGACAACACCGACAATAGAAAATATAACGAATACCCTGGATGATTTAGCCATTGCTACTGATTTTTTATTATCTGCCAAAGCAGCTGTTAGAAACTATGCAGTAGCAATTACCGAAACTGCTACGCCTGAAGTTCGCAAAATTTTAAAGAAGCAGTTAGAAACAGCTATTGATACTCATGAAAAAATTGCTCAATACATGATTGATAACGAAATGTATCATGCTTATGATCTAAAGGAGCAAATCAATCACGACATTAAAAAAGCGGACAATGCATTGGATTTGATCAAAAAATAATTCAACTTGAAGATAAAATAAAGAAATCCTAGGGAATCCTAGGATTTCTTTAGTGGAATTAATTGCTTACATCTGTTGGATTCTCCTTGTTATTTCTATTTATAAATTGCACCCAGGAGAGATATCAAATCCGGGATATTTTCATTCGTCATTTGTTTTCTCAGAGTATGGATTAAATATTGGGGATCATTTTGGATGTTTTTTTCGGCCGGCTTATATTGATCAAGTTCACTTTTCCACCATACATAGCATAGAAGGAAAGTTTTCAAGAAACAAGGTCATTGAAAATCATTTTCTTTTGGTAAGGAAGATTGTTTTAAAAGAGAAGAATACTGACCACAATAGGTATATTTGATTCTATTAATAATGGGGAGTCATTGGATGTACTTTCTATACATATAGCATCCCCTACCTACATAAGATATGGTATTAAAACATAGAGGTGATCGGCCGTGAAGCTTACGAAAAATCAATATAAAGAGCAACTTCTAAAGCGACTGAGCAACTATGAACAACCGGATTTCAAGATAGAGAAAATTTCTTACCCTTCCCATATGGAAACGATTAAACACCTAATCCCTTCTTTATTTTCCATAATAAAAAGCCCTAAAATATAGGGCTTTTTTATTTCATGGACGTCAGAATGTTGTTAACCGTACTAAGAACAGGGTCGTTTTTAGATACGTTTACTTTATTGATATCAAATTCAAAGTTATCTTTTTCCGCATAGTTGCGTAATAACATATCTCTATATTGTTCTTTCGTAAGCTTCTTTTTTTTCATAGGTTTTCCTGTTAAGTGCGGAGCTGGTTTAGATAAAGTCTTCATTGTTATACACACTCCTTTGTATCTATTTTATACCCATTTTCAAGCCGGTGCAAACGGTCAGACGAGTCTACTATTTATCATCTATTTCCTCTGATGCTTTAACAATTATTCCTTTTAATGGACCATTCTCATCTAAATCAAGTTCGTTTACAGATAATAGCATAATGCTATCTGTAATCATTTTACTATATTCGAAGATACCATTCAGCACCTCTTTATCATAATCCGTAAAAATGTGATCTTTGCTTTCTATTAAGACTATGTAATCCCCAGCCATTTCTCTTCTAGCTGCAAGCATAAAGTTTGTTTCGCCAAACATTTTCTTTCTAGTGTGGATCTTTGTGAGAATTTCTGAATCGAGTTCATTCATTAGTAAGTTGGTCAATCGATTATATTCTGGAGACAAGAAGGAGTCTTTTTGTTCCTGGTACTCTAATACCTGTGTCGATAGGCTTATTTGAAGCTCAGTGTCAAAGAACTCCTCATATTTCATAAGCAGCTCCCTTAAAACTAGTTCATAGGGGATATCATCTGAGTTCTTAAATTTTTTTATAAAGTAATCGTTTTGTCTTAACACACTTGAGATAAAATGGAATTGGTTAAGCTGCTTTTCTTGAACCTTTGCTAGTTCTGCAAATTCCACTTCAAACTGCATTACTTTTATGCGTTTGAGCGGGTTTGCAATAAGGTTCATCGCTACAAAAATGCCTAATAACATCACTAAGACAAATCTTAAGACTGCAAGTATGAAGGGGCTGAATATTCTTTCGATAAGATCATTTCCATCTTTAACTGCTGCTATCGATTGGTGATAGTAGTATCCTTTTATAGCATAAATAACACCAACGATAAAAAACAGCATAATCACTGCGTAGTAGATCTTATCTTTGTTTTGTTGCATCCTTTCCCATATGGGATTCACCTTATTGGCCAGTCTGTCCCAAAAGATCGAAAATTTTTCTTTCATTCAACTGTCTCCCTCGCAACAACTTATTCATCATTCTTCTATACGGGAGTACTTAATACCTGCAAAATTTGGACAAGTCATAATGAGCAATTTATTAGATGGATTAAACATTGTAATATAGTAGTCCGCTAATTGTTCTCCTAATCAAATAAAAAAGTAACTATCCCATTACAGATAATTACTTTTTTAAACTAAAGGCGTTTTAACCTCTTTGCTTTTATCAACTAAAAGGCAAGACTGAATATCCAGTGACCACAGACCCTCGTTCAATATGATTTCGAATTGCGTAATTTCTAATTTCTTATTAAATAGAGGACCATTCAAAACAAACGTATGGTATTCACCTAATTCTCCCATAACGCAGCATCCTGTCTGATGGATATCTTCATAAAAGCGCCAATCTAACTCTCGGCCCGTCCATGTTTGGTCAAGGTAATGAGAAGATGCTCGGCAAACAACAGACTGAAAACCTGATGAAATAAAAGTATGTAGCAGCTCTGAAGATTGATCCTGTTTGATCCATACCGGAAACAGTGGTTCCAATCCTGCTTGAATGGCTACTTGCCCGTTCCACTCGCGGTCTTGTTTCATATACAAGCTCCCAAAAGCGATGGATTCCACCCCGAATTTTTCTTTTAACTCTATAAGGGACTTCTTTAACGATAGTTCATATTCTCCTGCAGAATCTACTAAAATCAATGGCAATCCCAAAGCTTCAGCTTGCAATCTTAATATCTCTAATGGAATGCCATGTGCGTGATTGCGAGCATG
The DNA here is from genome assembly GCF_023715445.1 of Fictibacillus nanhaiensis. Lineage (GTDB taxonomy): Bacteria > Bacillota > Bacilli > Bacillales > Fictibacillaceae > Fictibacillus > Fictibacillus nanhaiensis_D. The sequence continues at coordinate 15,061 of NZ_JAMBOD010000013.1, read as the reverse complement.
CTCTTCAGATATCATGGAGATCAAACAAACGACTTCATGATTTTCTTGTATCAACTTATGTAAAGCCAGACAACTGTCTTTCCCGCCACTCCAGCAAACCGCTACTTTTTTCATCCCATTCTCCTAACCATTTGTTATTGGACTTCTAATAAAAATCTGCATAATTTATGTCAATTATTATAAAGCGAAAACGCCCTGTGTCAATTTACAGGACGTTTCTTATGTCATTCAGGCTCAATATGCACTTTTTCACCCCTATTACCTTTTTCCTTTGGAAGATTAAAATAAAAGTCTTCTAATTGATTAAAACAAAAGTCAACAGGAGACCGCATTATATGACTATGTGCCCTTCTTTGCTATTATTGGTTTCGGTTGACCTAATTATTGGTATGTAAATCTCAACTTCTTCTCCCTCCTCACATGGATGATAAGTCTCTATAAAATAGGATTCCTGTGTTGGGAGAAATCCTTGTTCTTTAGACCATTTTAGTAATGAAGCGTGAAGATCAGCAACAAAGTTCATACTTCCTCTTGTTGAAACAAATTCACCCGTTATTTCTAGATACTCCATACCAGATGGAACTTTTTCTATCTTATCCTCTACTAGGACCCCAACATAATAGTGTCCTTCTTTATGATTTCCGCTTTTTTTCGGTTCGAATATCGAAACCTCTATCCCTGAGTGGTTCTTTATTTCATTAATTCTGCTCATGAATCTTTGAGCGTTCATGGGAACCTCATTTTCGTAGTTGCTGTATGCGCCTTTGTTCTTCATCCCCACTAATTTAAATACTTTTTTTATCCTTCTATTAACCATCTCATGAACTTCCTTTCCAAAATAACTTTAAATTTCATTTCTTCTTGGACTATCTATGGTGTGATCATGTGTAACTCTTTAAATTTCGAGCTCAACTCACTCCATATATCGAATTTGTTTCCATCTGGATCCTGAAAAACAAAATTCCTTCCTTCATGACCTCTGTTTTCGATTTTCCCAACGATTATCTCTTTTTTAATAAAATCCAAGTGAATGTGCTCTAGCGCTCCTATCCCGTTTACTTCAAACGTTAACGAGAAACGCTCTTCCCCGTATATATCCTTAAAGTTAGAAGTTTGACCTCGGTGTGATCTAACTAAAAAAAAGCTCTGATCTGCTAGGTTAAGTATCGCCTTATCTTCATCTATATAGCTTAACTCTGCACCTAGTTTTTCAACATACCAATCTTTGGAGCTTTCAATGTCCGTAACTGGAATATACGTTGTACCCACTCTTTGTAACTTTTCTCTCATTTACATCTACCTCGCTTTAATATCAGCTTTATTCCACAGTATCCAGCAACTCCACCTTAAGGTTATTCGGATCTTCCCAAGATTGGAAAATCTCGACGTGCCAGGTGTTCTTTACCCTTTTATGGCCGTTATTCTCAGCCCATTGATGCAATTCATCATATGCTTCAAAAATTTGTTGATTTGATCCTCGAAAGTTCGCTGCAGCATACCTTTGAGATGGAATCATTATCGTGACCATGTCTTTTGGAATATCTTCAAACTTTTTCACTTCCACACAGACCCAATATCCATCTTCTTCTTCTTTTTTCGTGTCAACGAAAAAAGCTCCAAACTGAATACCTTTGTTCAACAGGTGTTTAATCTCTATTGTCCGATTCTCCAAGGATTTTGCTGCTTTAGGAATCTCGTCTTTGTATTGATCGCCTTGACATAGTACTCTAAACCCAACAAGCTTGAGTTCTCTAACCTCTTTCACTGATATGTTCTGTAACAACTGAAGCTTCATATGATTCCTCCTAAATTAATTGATCCACTTCTCTGCATAATAGTTCTTCATAAAGTTATGTAGTGTCTCTAAACACTTCACCCCTTCTGTTTCAGCTTCTTTTGCTTTGCTTAAGAGGTGGACAGCGATACTTGCATTTTCTTCCTTTGACGGCTCACCACCATCTGGAAAAGGAAACAATTCCCGAAGTTCAACAAGTGAATCGACGACTATTGCGTAATGTTTCAGTGCGTCTGACGCGAACTTTCTGACACCTCGCTCCACTATGTTCGTACCGTCCCATTTTATTGTAAGGTCGTGCAAGAACTTCATCGCAAACTCTCTTGCATCAGATACTACAAGTGCATTAAAGGCGTTACCGTGCGGGTCGGCATTTCCATTTTCCAACACCTCCATCCAAGCATCATACGCTTTTAATCCGATGATGTACTTACCTTCTAAGACATGCTGCCACTCTCTTCCATGGGCATGATCTAAGATTGTATCTAGACTCATCCGAAGCATCTCGTATTTAGAGTGAGGAAGACTCTCGCCAATTGTAGTTGTATAGAGAACACCGTTTACATCTGCAAAATTTTCATAAGTGACTTCTCCATCTTTTGAACAATCCTTGGCATAAAACACTTTTTTATCGTCATCATAGCCATAGATTAATCCAAACTCTGGTGTGAACATATCGAATACGATCGCTGGTATCCCTCTATCGACAGATTCTTGAATGAGTTCGATGGTCTCTTCTAACTTTTTAGGTTGCACCGGTGCTAGAGAGTCTGCGAGGTTGCTCGTAAAGCCTAAGTTACATAAGTTCTTTCGTAAGATGTATCCTCCAGGTATTGCAGTCGGTCCAGCTACGTTGATTTCTTTTGGATCGATGTTAATGCGAAAAGCATGACCTGAAATCCCCATGACATCAACAAGATTCAGATGCTTCTTATCTGTGTATTTGATCGCTCCGTGAAGCGCCGCTGCTGCTGAAGTCTGCGTTCTTAACCAACACTCCTCTTTGTCTTTATACTTACGTTCCAACAGTTATTCCTCCTAGATCTCTGGCTTCAAAAGGACCTTTCGTTTACAAGTACCAAGTTCAGTCTTTCTCTGTACATATTGATTGATCGTGATACGAAGTCTTTCTTTTTGTACTTTTACCCTAGAGCGGGAAATGGTATTATACACATTTGCTTTGTTCGTATTGAAGAGCTTAGCAATTTCAAGCGGAGGAAGATCCTCAAAGAAATACGCTTCAAAATATGCTTTTTCTCGTTTGGTCAGGCACTTCAATAAAGTACAAATCCCCTCCACCACGCTTAACCGCATCACATGTTCTTCGGGGTTATCTTCTTTTGACCTCTTAGAAGCGGAAGACGAAATAAAATATAAGATTTGGTCAATTTCCGTCCAGTCCACCGATGACGGTGAGAGCTTACTCTCGTTTCCTGCAGTTAGTGAAGTTATTGAACTCTCCATTCGATAGCTGGCACTTCGTACTTTCATGTAAGCTTGATTACGTACGATCTGTTTGAGCCAGGGAGTAAACCTGCTAGTCTCTATAAGTGTGCCGATCTTTATAAAAGCCCGGTACAACGCTTCTTGAACGATGTCTTCAGCTAAAAAGGTATCCTTAGTGACAGAATACGCCCACCCATGAGCCTTTGCACGATGTAACCTCACCAGTTCATTGAAGGCTTCTTGATCCCCACTCCTCGCCTGATCAACCAACTTTTCTTTTTCCATCTTTTGAATACGAGACTCAGATTTTTCATCTCGCTTGTTAATAAAAGTTTGCTCTCTTCCTTTAGTCAGAGTTCCTGTCATAAAAAAAGACTCCTTTCAACACCTCCAATACTAGAGATGCATCTAGAAACAAAAATCTATCAAAAACTAAAAAAAATATTATATCTTCTTTAAACTCATAGATTATTTTGAGTAGAATCGGAGATTTATATAGTGCAATTTGTAGATTTAGTTACAATTAATAATCTACTTTTTCAATGTTACAAACTTCGACAAAAAAATGGTAACACCTTCCTTTTTAGGTGTTTAATAGATACAACACTCTCATTTTTGCTATAAAAAGAGTACACTTCATCTTATTGAAGAAATGCACCCTTTAATGGAATAAAAATGAAGCTTCTATTGGCTCGACAATTTGATCAATAGTTTTAAGTTAATAGTCAGAAATATAAGACCTTTCAACAATACCAGTCTCGGCATTGATATAAACCCAATTTTCCTGACCTTCAAAAATATGGACAAGTACGTAGTCGGCAGTTACGGTGGAATAAATTATGCCCTTTCCTATTGATTTACCTTTGATACCTGAAATCTGTTCGGCCTTGGTTTCAATTGCTTCTGGAGTAAGCACTTCCTTATATTCTTTTAAGAAAAATTCGTTTGTTATCATAGGTCTCTTTGCTGAAAATGTGCTGAATTTACCCGTTCCCGCATCAAATTGAATGTAGTACGGATCAGATAACTGAAAGTGCAGTCTATATTCTCCGGCAAGAGGAACAAACCTGAATCTGTAGATGCTTGGCTGTCCGCCAATATTTTCATGCCATATTTCAAAGTTTGCGTTTTTCCCGTATATTTTCTTAAGTAATTGTTTTGCCTTTTCCATAACTTCTTTCTTATCTTTAGGCTTTTTATCAATTAATCTCAATGAGCTATTATCCGCCTGAAAAATTATTCCAGAATACCCATTAATCACACCATGAATGCCATTGATTTCAAAACGATAAACACCAGGAGCATCATTAGTAGTCTTATCTAGTTTTACCTTGCCATCCTCTGCTTTGAATACTGTTCTAATTTTCTTCTTCAACTCCTTCTCATCCAACAGTTTCATCTCAGAAGGCAGCTTATGATAGGTGTTATAAAAGTAAGCGAGCTCCTCTATTTTGTTAATCGGTTCTCCTATCTCATCAATATCCAGAATCTCTAAGTAAGAACTATAGCCATGATGGAAGCTATCATACTCGCTTCTGACGTGCTGAAATAATGTATTAGAATGCTTTTTCAACAGTTCGATTGCCTTCACATCTGTTTCATCCTGCAGCCCCTGACTTTTTCGTTCTTTTAAACTATAGAGCATTTCATCAAGAACCTGTGTATTTACAAAAAGATGGTAAGAGGTATTGTTAAATGAATTTCTTTCGAACCAATTCAATTCGTTGTCCAGATCAATAATAACGTCAATGGAAGAAGATAAGAATTCACTGTTTGAATCATATGGATTTTTTGCTATTCCGTTCAGCGTTTCACTATATAAATACATCCCGTTTAACAGGGTAGCTACTTGCTCACGGTTTGCAGCATATCGGTTAATTCCCGTAACGATAATTATTGCTGCAAGAAGTAGGGCAATTACTTTCATTCGTCTCAATCGAAAGTTCAGCCTGATCCGGTCATCCAATTCCTTCGGCAGTTTTTCTTCCTCTTTTTCGGAAAAAAAAGTTACATCTGAAAATCCGCTGCCATTCTGATACAACTCATTGCATTGGCTGCATCCCTTTAAATGCTCTTCCACTGCATGCCTGTTTTCCGGCTTTAATTCATTTTCTTCATATAATGGATACAGATCTTCTACAAGACTACAATCAATTTTCATCTTCTTCCCTCCTCTCCTTCGAGATAAAATTCCTTGAACTTCTTTTTTGCCCGATGAATGCCGACCTTTATGTTTCCTTCCGTCTGGTTTAGAATCTCTGCCATCTCGTTGAGTGAAAAACCTTGTTCTCTTAAAACCAGCAGCGATCTCTCTTTTTCTGTTAGCCTTTGAAGGGTTTGCTTTATCATCATTTCTGCTTCTATATTCCGGGTCGTGCCCTGTGATTGAAGTTCAGGTTCTGCAAAAGGAATCTCATTCTTCCGTGAAAATTTACCCGCTTCATTCAAATAAGTATTCCTCGCGATTTAAAAAGCCACGTTTTCAGAGAGGACTCACCACGAAAACGGCCATATCCCTTGAAAGCCTTAATGAATGTATCATGCGTTAATTCCTCAGCAATCGTACGGCTTCGGCACATATTGCGGAGATAACGGAAGATGGGTTCTTTATATGCCTGATACATCTCTTCAAGCGGATCTTCCATGTTCTTCTCTCCTCCCACTGATAATGACAAACGAAAATGAAAAAGGTTACAAAAAAATTAAAACCTCTTCTTTATTTTCGGAAATCATTAGAAGAAGGTTAATTTTACTAAATAAAAAGGTACACTCTCCTTCATGAAGAAATGCACCTTTTAATTAAACTAGTAGGGTCTAGCAATTTTAACGATTCTATGAATAACAGATTGAACTTCATCAGGGTGGTTGATAACAAATAAATGATTCGCCTCACCATTAATTGGAGCTATTACATCTTTATTGATCTCTTTCTCTTGGCGAGTGAGCACTTCCTCAAAAGTTAAAGCCGTTCTTAATATAGTTGTACTTCGATTACTTTTTGCAATCCTCTCTTTAAGAATATGCTCTGAAATATCGAAATCAACTAGTATACTTGTAAATCCTTTTTCGTGATAATGTTCGAGACGCTTCATACGAGCTGCTCGACTTCGGTTCGAGTTACAAAGGATTAGATGGCAATCCGTTTCATTAACTGCATACTCAACAATCGTTTGTGTGAGAGCATACTTAATTAGATTAGGTCCGTTCTTCGGTAATAATGTCTGGTAATAGGTATGTAAGAATTCAGCATGGTTATCTTGGTCGATCACGACTGAGTTATGCAATTCTTTTTCTAAAGCTTTGGCAAATGTAGTCTTTCCACTATGTGTTTTGCCGACTGTCATAATTACGAGTCTATTCATCATTGAACACCATTCCTTGGCATTGGACATTACCTTTTTATTTTCTTGATCACCAACAAAATTATAAAAAGTACAATAGGGAATAGGATTAATAGTCTTACAGGTATCTCCGAATTGTTATCTTCCGAATCCGCTGCGGCAGTAACGCCAAATGTATACTCTTTCTCTCTCACTGCCTTTTTGTATTTACCGTTGCTGTCTTCCACCGCAATGGCTTCATCTTGACTAATCTCTTTAATAGAGTAATATTTCGTTCCTTTTTCATAAGCATTTGAAAAGTTTCCAGGTTGCTGGTACATATCTGAATACTTCGTAACCTGCCCGATCTCCTTATCTATATCTGTAACATACTCATCATTCACAATATAAATATAACCATCCCAAACGACAAACGGATACGCCCATGACGTAGCCGATGATTGAGTGGGAACTATTAAGGTACATAAGAAAACAGCTACGATTAGAAAAGAGAGTACTTGTTTAATAGTAATACCTCCCCTTAGTAGTCTTCTTGTAATAGTCCATAAACGGCGCAGTCCTTATATTGATTCTTGGAATTGCGAATCATATGTCTGATTATTCCTTCTTGCTCCATCCCGACTTTCATCATAATTCTTCCTGAAGCTGGGTTATCGGTGTTATGAGCTGCTGATATTTTATGAATATTCATAGTCCTGAAACCAAATTCCACAACCGCTCTCAGCGCTTCCGTTCCATACCCCTGATTCCACCATTGGTAACCAAGTGAGTAACTTACCTCACAGTTTTCAGTGGCCTTATCAAAATCATATAAATCGATTTCTCCAATGAGTTCACCGGTATCTTTCAGTTCAATAGCCCAATAACAAAAATCTTCACTTCCATATTGACTTATAATCTTTTGTACTCTCTCAACTGTTTCCGAAACTGTCTTGTGTGCTGGATTGATTCGATTGTCAGTAACCCGTTCGTCTGAAAGCCAATGGTCAAAAACACTTTGAGCATCTGTCATTTCAAACTTCCTCAGGATCAGCCGGTCAGTTTCTATTTTGGGAGTTCCGGAATAGTTAATCATTTTATCACCTCAACGGCAACGAAATAATCCTTAGCCATAAAATAAGCATTTGCTGTGAACAGTTGTGTTTTTATTTGATTCGTTCTGATTAACTCTCCTAGATCAGTAAAATCGAATAAGTGAACCTCTATATCTTCTGTTGGATCTAATTTTTGTTCAAATTCTTTATAGGCATCCATTATGAGATAAGTAATGACTTTGTTGTTTTGTGTAGCAGGATTAACCATAATTTCTCCTAATTTAATTGGTTTCATTATTGAAGTATATCCTGTTTCTTCACGAACTTCTCTAAGTATCCCTTCCTCGTATGTTTCATCCTCTTCCATTTTTCCAGCAGGTATTTCTAAAAAAAGATCATCTCCTGCGTAACGATATTGTTCCACAAGTACAATTTTCTTTTCTTGAGTAATCACAATTGCATTAACCCAATCAGAATACTCATTTATGTAATATTCATTTATAACATCTCCGTTTGGAAGTTCACATGTGTCTTTTCTCAGATTCCCAAATGGAGTCTTATAAAAATATTCCGAGTTTAATGTCTTCCATTTTTTCATATGCAGCCTCTCCATAAAATTGATTTTCTTTAAGAATCCTGTCCCATAATTCAATAAAAAAAGCATTTCTCCTTCATGAAGAAATGCACTCAATTGTTGAATAAAAAGCAGAGTCTGTTAAATAGATTCCATTCCTTTATTATTTGCGAATCCCAACACCCAATACCTTTTTCGAGTTTTCGTCAATATAAACGTTAATTGGACCTAGCTCTGCATTGTCGGTTGTTTTAAAACTAACTTTCAATGTCTTAAATCCTTTAATATTGATATACTTGTTTTTTTCTTCATCCTTTACTTCTAATTCTCCAGTGGGTATGTATTTCTCCACACTGGCTTTTTCCCAATTCTTAATCGTTTCTTGAGAAATTGGATCGACATAGTTATATGCACTCTCTATTTCATTAGAATATGCTGAATTTGAATTGCAACCACTTAAGAAAATGGCAAAGAACAAACTAAATGTCATAAAAAATGTTCTCATCCAGCACCTCTGCCCTTATTTAACTAAACGGCTATAATTAGTCAAAGAAATGAATTCATTTTGGAATATCTTTTATATTGGAATGCTGTTTAAATTTGTTCTGCCTTTTCTTTAACGTAAAGACCGGCTTTGATTAAGCCAACAGCTATAAGAGAAAGAATCCCATTATAAACAGTTGCAAACCACGCTATATCTGGGGCCTCAAATAGAAACGCATATAAATAACCTGCAAACATACTTAAAAAAATAACAAAGATAAAGTGAAGGCGTTTTATGAAGAAAGTTATAAGTCCGCTAATCAATAAAACAAATGAACCCATTATGAAAAAATGAAGGCTGAATACCAACAAAAACTCCATCAAGATATCCTCCTTATCCTTTTATTGGTACTTCGCCAACGTGTCTTTTCATCCCTTCCTCAACAATTCTGCTGGGTTTGTTAATAATGGAATATATTTTTCTCATGGCCCAGTACCTGCAGACATAACTTTATACCCGCGATCTGCCTTCTTCACATAGAATATGGTTGGTGTCATTCCTGTTACACTATTGAAATCATGCCAGGTTACGTCGAACCTTTCACCATATTCGGGATCATTGCCATTCTCTTCGATGTACGCTATGAAACTCTGATAGGGATGTCCTCTTTCTGTTAACTCCGCCCGAATGGCCGATTCTTGGGTCTAGCCGTTATGTACAGAAGGTGCCAGCAGCGGAGGAAAGATCATCAAGCCTACAATGATAAATGTTAATAGATACAGTTTTCTCTTCACCTATACGGTTCTCTCCAGTTTCATTTCAAAATCCGGTTTTGTCACATAGTCCTTGTAATGAATGCCGCCATTTTTTTTTAAGAAATCTTTAAAACGGGTTCGGATCGCTTCCTCTGTAATGAAATCTAATACTTGATCTATTGCCACCCAGCGGCTTTCCGTCGTTTCCTCTTCTTGTATAGCCAATTCTCCTCCGATTGGTTTGCAAACAAAATCAAACATCACTTTGGTTGGTATCTTCGTAATCCCATCGTACCCTATGTATTCACCCGTGTTGGAATAGACTCCTGATAGATGTGAAACCTCAATGTCGATCCCGCTTTCTTCCTTCGTTTCTCTAATTACTGCATCCATAAGGCTTTCCCCGTTTTCCACCTGTCCACCTGGGAACACCCAGCCTTCATGATGAGTTTTAACGAGCAGAATGCTTCCCTGATTATCTTCGACCCATGCACCTACTGCTACAATATGAGTTGGCATTGCCATAATTGTTACCTCCTTATGATTCATTGATTCTTTTATCATCATAGTATGAATTTGAATTTATTTACATAACAGGAAAATGATAGATCCATGATAAAAAACAGCCTTCATCAAGAAGGCTGTTTGGAGTCTTGCATGTTTACATGTATATTCTTGGACCATTCATCTGCTAAAAGACCATATATGATATGGTTCACGTAGTGGTCATATAACCATTCCGCTTGTCTGATTTTCCCCTCTTCGGTAAATCCTAGTCTTTCAGGGATCGCACGGCTTTTCCTATTTTCTTCTGCAACCCTTATTTCAATACGGTTTAGATCCAGTTCATTAAATCCATAATCGATAAAACCTTTACAAGCTTTTGTCATGATTCCTTTACCTTGAAACTCTTTCCCTAACCAATAGCCCATAACCCCAATTTTATGGAGTTTGTTTATTTCGTTAAATCCAATCGTACCAGCTATTCTTCCTTGGTATAAAATGGCTGCCGATTTTGGATAACCGCCAGTCTCCATAACACCTTTTAAAGTTGCTTGAATAAACTCTGTCGTATCTTCTACTTTATTTGTATAATCAAGCCAACCTAACCATTCTTTAAGATACTCTTTAGAATTGATGGTTAAATTAAAAAGCTCCTCTGAATCCCCAACATTTAATAATCGTAATGAAATATTTTCATCAATTTTATAGAAAAACATAGAGAAACCCCCTTTTTTTAATGTTACCATAAATACCCATTGAATAAATCCAAGAAGGCGAAGATATCTATTCAGCTTTTACTTCAAATGAGATGGTTCTTTTCATCAAGTATTTATTAATAAGATTGTTTAAAGAATAATGGCATGACTCGCTATAGCATTTCTCTTAATTTACTAGTTATTTCTTCTAAAGCTTGTTTTGCTCCGTCTGTCGTTCCTATTATATTTTACAAAACAAAAAAGTAACTATCCTCGTTTAAGAGGTAGTTACTTTTTTTGACAACTATTGAATGGATATTATTTTTTCAGCTGTCGTGCCGTTTGATTCTACCTTTAGGAGAATCTCTCCTTGCTGAAGGCCAGTCAGTTCTTGTGTGGCGGTGTCAAAGACAGCAATGTATTGATTTGATTCTTTTGCCTTATCTAGAGCTTCACCAGTTCCCATAAAGAGATTGTTACTTCCACTCCAGTTGACGCTTGCTGGATAGCGCAATGGGAAGTTAACGTTTCCTGCCTGATGTCCGGTCGCGTCCACTTTTACTGTCTCACCTGCCGAAACCGTTTCTGGTGCATCCATCGTTACATCTTCAAGAAGCGGATTGACCTCTGCCCGTACCCATTCTGTATCACGAATCGGGCTCTGTTCACTGGATCTTTCTGGTCCGTTCGCTTTTGACGGAATTGGCGTTGGATCGATTCCGAACATGGTCCACTCATGGAAACCGCCAGCATCAGGAGGACCATACGGGGCTTTTCCTGTCGGACCGACAACCATATACGGTACGCCGTCTACTCGTTCAACATTTACCGTATGAGCGTGACCGGAAACATGAAGAACGCCTTTTCCTTTGGATTCTTCTCTAAATTCGGTCAGCCACTTCTCCAACAGTTCAGCTTCTTTCCGGTCTGTCAGCTGGCTGTTTTGTGTTGAAAGCGGATCCCTTGTCGGATGATGCTCCAGCACAACAAGATTTTTGATGGCCGGATCTTTCGCTGCTTTTTCGAGCATGTTTTTAAATTTCACCAACTGGCCGAAATCCGATGTACGTAAACTGCCGGTTGATGAATCCATAAGCGCAAACTGTGTGCCTTTATGGGTGAAGAAGTAATTGTTTTCTTTAAATTCGTGCAAGAAGTTGTCCAGGTTTCCGGTACCCATGATTTCGTGATTACCTGGGATATAATATACCGGAATCTGATCTCCTATTTCTTCTTCCAGGATCTGCTGGGCCAGATCGAAATCTTTGGTATAAGCTGTATCCACAAAATCCCCGCCGATGATTAAGAAGTCAGGTTTTTCCTTCACAATCTGTCGCAAGCTTTCTCTTGCCATACGTACTTGCTGGCTGTTTGGATTGGCGGCGATAAACTGGCTATCCGCCATGACAGCGAACTTCCAGCGGTCTCCTCCAATTTCTGCATTTTGCAAGATGATCGGGTCTGCCTTTTCCAGTACTACCGGGACTTCCACAGTCGGGCTTAATTTTACCGTTAGATCATCGTACACGAGTTCATCCGTGTATTGTTTCGACTTATTGGTTTCAATCGCTCCTATTGTCCTTAGCTCGAGCGGATATTTCACACCGGACGGGACAGGAATCTCAATTTTCTTCCAGCCTGTCCACGTGACATATGGTCCGTAAAGGTAATGATTGCTTCCGTCAGACCCTTTTGTTGTAAATGACATCCATTCCCCTTTGCCGTTCCCTTTTACCCAAAGACCGATCGATTGCGGTTCTCCTGGCAGGAAAAGTGGGTTGACCGGATGAACATTTGCCGTACGCGTCCCCGTTGACTTCGTAAAGTCGAAGCTGACTTTAATCCCGTTGCCGTTTTTACCTTCCCCGGTCTGTATCACACCAGAACCGCGGGCCGAAGAGAATCGCCACTCAGGCAGTGTTTCCATCGTTGAAACATTTTCTGTCTTTAATCCGACGGTAACCGGAAGAAAGGCTACTTTTCCTTTTACCGTGACTTTCACTAGAGTAGAACCTTCGTCGGTTTTTGTGAGGACAGAGAAGGACCCGTCAGTTTCTGGTTTTACTTTAATAACCGTTGAATCATACTCCAATTCCACATCTTGAGGTTCAATGGGTGCGGAATATCCGTTCTTGTCATATCCCTTTAAATAAAACTCTCCGGTGGCCCCTTCTGCAAGACCAAGTCTCGGAACATTCGCTTCTATTCTTTCTAACTCGTCCAAAACCGTAACCGGATTGGTTCCTTTAATATGTGTGTTTTGGGCTTCTATATTTGCTTTTCCGGATTGAGCGGCATGAAATAAACCATCATCATCCAGTTTCCCGACCGATCCGGGAATGGCTTGCCAGTTTACTTCTCCCGTTTGTACGGGATCATATACATTGTCAAAGCCTTTCGCTGAAAACTTTCTTGTAAGCCCCGGGAAGACCCGATCCGAATTTTCAATCTCTGACTCAGTCGACACGTTCATTCCGAAAAGTTCACCCGTCCCCTTTTCGGTAAAAAGGCCAATTCCGTTCGGTACGGATCGTTCGATTCCATCAGACGGATTGTTGACGATGTCCACTTGTTTCTCACCAGGAGTTCGAACGACCATCGTTGTCGAACCGCCGCCATCCAGATTAAGTGCCTGATAAGCTCCAAACTCTTTCATCAGCTCTCCTAATTCATAGAGAGTCAGCCCACGGCTGCTTGTCTGCCTGCCATCGACTGTCACGAGGTACATCTGTTTCCCGTCAGCCGAATAGCCGACTGCCGTTCGTGGAGCAACAACAGAATTGTCCACCTCTTGCACCTCACCATCTTTTACAAGAACAGGGTTACCTCCGATGGCGAAGTTGAATGGGTTGCCGTTAGAGACTTTCGGTGCATATTGAACCGCGATTTCCTGCCCTGCGGTTAGCTGCTGCAAGATCGCAGCCCCTGCTTCACGTCCGATCAAGACAAGTGTATCTTCAGGAATAGGTTCATCAGAAATACCCGGTCGGCTTTCTATGACTTTTCCATTTTGAACTCTTACTTCATGTACGGATTTACTGCTGCCAGCGACTCCGCTTCTCGAAGCACTTCCCCAAATGGAAGAATACAAGCCGATTCCATTTGCCGGTATGCCGTACTGGTTAAAGGAAGTCAGTGTATAGGAGGTTTCATTAAAAGTCATCGTTCCTTCCAAGAGGACATCTGCAATCTGCCCGATTCCGTCTGCATCTACTCCGGCAGATTTCTCTCTGCCCGTCGCTGCCCCTTTTAATAGATTCCCATCCTGAACCTCTGCGCCGACCGTTGCTTTCGTTCCATTGATGTCAAAAAAGTCGCCGTTCACACCTGCTATCGCGCCTTCACGATTTGCTGTTTCCGATAAAGGTTCAGCTTTAGACACAACGCCAGGGTGCAGAATATCAGCAAAAACCGAGCCATCCGCTAAATCTACTTTCATCATTTCACCGTTCAGCCACCCGCGGGCATCGAAACGTTCGAAGGTCGTTAATCGGACACCATCCCCGATCGTTTCCGTATGATGATTGGTGACAAGCGTGATCCCTTTTTCACTTTCAATTACCGTATGCGGCTCATCATGTTTGGATGATTGCGCCGGCCGCTCGTCTAGAATGCGAATATGGTCTGCATCAGATGGCGGTTCTGCATAAACAGACTGCATCATGCCGGCTGCCATAAAGACCGAGAGAGAGACAATGAGGAAACACCGTAACTTATTCACAAATACTCCTCCTAGAAAAAATAGATTTATAATTCTATTAAAACAAATATCTATTAATTTCTAATGAGGCTTTTGTAAAGTTTTGAATAAATTGAAAATATAGGTATTAACTCCTTTCTTGTTTAAATCCATGGAAGGAAATACCTACAACCCTTCTTACACAAATTTTTGGAAGTAAGTTTTGATTTAGATAAAAAAGAGAGTTTTCCCATTACACCACGAAAAAGGCGAATGTACGTCGATCATAGCAATTGTCACTTATCAAGAAGGCGGCCTAAAACAAAGTAACCCTTACTTGTTAGAAGATTTAAACACGATCTTTCACTTTTTCGATAAAACGATAAAACCCAAACGGAACTCTCTTTGCAAGAAGGCGGGCAATCAAATGAGATGGTCCGTTTTACTCAAGCAGAACGCAGCCAATATAAAACGACCGAAGACTTGATAAAAAGATTGTTTAAGAAACAATAAAAGGGGGGCCGACTAAAAAGTATTTAGTGAGCCTCTGGTTTTTACGGTACGTGTTCTTTTATTTATTACACGTTCGCTCAGTAAGGGCGAGTTTTCGCTCAAACGATTGCTCGTTTGTAAGCGTCAATTAAATGACACCTTCTTTCTGGATGTTCTTTCATGTGATAATCAAGTCATCTTTTATTCCAGAAGGGGGATATCATATGGATACATCAACTCGATTTTCTACATTTGGGACAGA
>NZ_JAMBOD010000012.1 GCF_023715445.1 Fictibacillus nanhaiensis | reverse complement strand
TAGCAATTGATGAAATAGACATTCCTCTTTTAAACATATCTTTGATCATAAAAAAATCCCCTCTGGTAATCATGAACCATAGCTCCTCTCAAACCTATGGTTCTATTTTAGATGGGGATTTTTATTCCGGCTATATTGGTGATTTTAACATCGGCTTTAACATAGATGCCGAATCGTATGAAAAATCGTTTGTTAAGATGTTTCCGCTCATTAGTTTTATACTATTTGAAAGGGAAATCAATGATAAAGGTCTTTATTTCAAGGAGAAACCCATAGTTGATGAGACAACCTTATTGCTCAAAAGGGGATTCAGACTAACTCCTGAATTCAACCTGATTCAGCTAAAAGTATTAACAGATATGCTAAAGGTAGAGGAATGGGAGGATGCACCAAGCTTTAAAATTCGCTGGTTTAATACAAATCCTGATTTACCCCAGAAGCAATTTGTTCTTTTTTATAATCAAAAAACGAAAGTACTGAAAAAGAAATATGTATATAAACAGCGGCCCCCCTTAATGGAGAAAAAGAACAAAGTGTATAAGCATCAACTACAGGCAGCTGTGGAGAAAGGGGATTCTAGTATTATCGTTGAGGGATTTAAGGAAGTGGGGAAAAAGCGTTAATATAAAAGTAAAAGTATAAAAGCACCTGATTAAAAATTAGCTTTTTCCGTCTGAAAAAACAGTGCTAAAAAGCCCTCGGAACCTCCGGGGGCTTAGTAGTTCCTACAGGTTAATAATGTAATGTCAAATCGCTAAGTACAGGGTAATGATCACTTGGGAATTGACTGTTCTTTTGGTAATCGAGGATATCTGTTTTATGAGTTGTCACATTCCCTTTAGTCATGATCCAGTCTATCCGACTGTCTGGACCTCCTCCAGTAGAATCTTTGAATCCATTGAATGTACCGAGATGGTCATTGATTTTCTGGGCTGCTGCATCCATTGTATCAACAAAAGATCCTTCTTTTATAAGGGTTTGATGTGGTGTGCTGCCAGGACCTGTATTAAAGTCACCTGTTAACAATACCGGCAATGCTGGATCAAATTCTTTTGTTTTTTCTGCGATCAATCCCGCACTTTTCTCTCGTGCTTCCACGGAACGATGATCAAAGTGTGTGTTCACAAAGTAAAATTGTTGATTCGTCTTTTTATCAAGGAACTTTACCCAAGTGACCATTCGCGGAATGGTATTCCCCCATGACATAGAACCAATTTCGTCCGGAGTATCGGATAACCAGTAGTGGTCGTATTCTACAGGTGAAAAACGATCTTTGTTATAGTAAACCGCCATGAATTCTCCTTTGCTTCCCCCTTCACGGCCTAAACCAATCCATTCGTAATCCTTTAGATCTTCATCCACTTCTTTTACTTGTTGGTAAACGGCTTCTTGGGTTCCAAATATATCAGGTCTTTCCATTTCGATGAGCTTCTTTACAGCAGGGCGGCGTTCTGCCCAGGCGTGCGGTGATGGGTCAGTGGTATTTAAGTATCTCAAATTGTACGTCATGACTTTTAAATCCATCGTGGAAGCTTGTCCTTTTTGTTCTGAAGCAAGCGCCTCTTGTGAAGTAGAATAGGTACTCCCAAACAATAAGAATGCAAATGTTAACAAGATCAATGACGTAATACTTTTTTCAAGTGTATTCCCTCCCTTAGAATTGGTTGTACAAGAAAAGAATAGCAAAGGAATGTAAATGTTTAACGACTGTCAACTAAATATTTTCTTTAGATCATAAAGGTTTGGTATCGTTTTTTACGTTTTAGTAAAGATGCCTTTGGAAACGCAGGATTAATGTTGCATTTAATATGTCATTTCTAAAATTTTTTAAACATCTGTTTAACTTTTTAGGACAACATCACAAAAAAGAGCGATCACTGTAATCGCTCTTTTGTCCTCTGGCTGACACGAATTCAATTAGTTCGTTTTCGGCTGTTTTCCTTGCATATACCGGTAAACAGGAAGCTCATCGCCTTTTTTTGCAGAAATGAAGTTATAGGTTACATAGCTGTCGACTGATTCCGGTTCAAGGGCAAGGGCGATAAAGTTAGCGTTTTGTTGAGCCATCGAGAACACATAACTGCCTGCTGGGAAGGAATGTGTTTTTTCGTTTACTTCTGTTGTTACTGTATTTGTACCGTCTGAAACCGTGCTGCTGGTCACCTCATAGCTCTCAACAGGAAGAACGGTTGGTTTTTTAAGCTTTTCAACACGCACACCCAGTATCTGAAGTTTCTTTGCGACATCATCGTGTCCAGGACCAGGGGAGAGGATATAAGCCGTTGGCCGTTCACGCTCTAATGTTGGATAAGCTTCGGTTGAATCTTCCCATACGATCGGAATGTCTGTTTTGGCAGCCTTAGCCAGATCTACAACTTCAAGCTTTTGGTCTGAAATCTGTTTGTTTCCGCTTGTCACGACAATTTTATCATCATCATTCGCTCTTTTTCCTTTTATGGTTACTTCAGCACGTGCCTCTTCAACAGCTTTTTGCACTTTATCTGCATTGTCGGCCGTATTTTTTATAAAGGAAGACTGCGCTACGACCTGTGCATATACACGCCGTTCAAAGTCAGCACGGCCGATATTGATCCCACGGGTTTCAATTAGATAAGTGAATGTGTTTTTCAATCATAGTGCATTTCGTCCAATCCTTGTTTCCGTGCTTCCTTCCGTGGCGACGAGTTTATCTCCCTCCATCGCAAGTGTATAGTAATCGTGGTGGCTAAGGTTTTCTTTATCCAGCGTTTTATTTACTTTTGGAAGCAAAAGGTTGTCCGACTCCTTGCGCAGCTTTTCCGGTATATTTAGGTTTTTGGCAGAAGAAATCAACAAGTCGTAGGAAGCGATGGAGCCTTTTTCTCCAAACTGTTTCAATGGGGATGGATTCACCGTATATTCATGGGCATCGAGTACGACCTCAGGCTGATACGCATTGATTGCTTTATGTATCAACTGTACCTCTGGGTATTCGACCTTCATAAAATCGCGGTTTGCGTCATTATTGTTTGCGACCGTACGCTTGAAGTAATAGGAGCCGTCGGGGTTCACCCTTGGTACGATGGCGACATCCACCTTGTCCAGTACATTTCCTAATTTACCTTCTGCCAGCCACTGGGCCAGGACGAGAGCGGATTCTCCTGCTGCAGGTTCATTACCATGAATTTGGCTCTGTACCCAGACGAGCGGCTTTTTCTTATGGCTTTTTCCTTTTTTATGGTGATCTTTACTGAAGAGCAAGAGTGGAATATCCCGACCTTCTTGGGATTTGCCGAGTATGGTCAGTTTAGCGTTCTTATTTTTGTAGGCAAGCTTCTGTAAGAGCCCCATCATTTCTTCTTGGCTTGTAAAAGGTACTTTATCTTTTTGAAAAGCAGGGGTGTTGAAAGTTACATCAGACTTTGGGAAGAGGTAAGAAATGTTGTCCGGTTGAACGTAGCTTGGACCGGTTCCATAGTAAGGGATAAATTCTTTTTCCTGTTCGGCAGCTGAAGATGCTGCGACCCACCCCGGTATAGGACTGGCTAACCCGGCGGTAAGAGAAAGCACGACGGCCATAGAAGTTGCGCGAAAGACTTTTTTCATAGTCTTCCTCCTAAAATTTAATTTTTTGATTATTTTTAAAATTAGCATAAAAACAAATAGACTAGAATCAATAACACCCTTTTTGTCGAATAAATAGGCAACTGAACCTAGAATGATATCCCGGTATCTATGAAACTGGTTAAAATTCCTTAAGAGGAGAATGGTAGATTTGTAATGCCCGAAATCCGATACAAATAAGGCATGAGCCCGGTGGTACCGAAATCATGCCTTGTTGTAAATCGCTTTGCTATATGATCTTATTTATTAATATTTCTGCACAAAATACACTCCTATAATAATAAGGGAAACACCAATAAGTTTAAATTGATTGATCGGCTGAACATGCACCCCGAGAAGTCCGAAATGATCAATCAGTACAGAAGCTATGATCTGTCCAGTTAGAATGAATGCTACTGTTGATGCTGCACCGATTCGAGGTATTAATACAATGGTGGCAACTACATAAAAAGCCCCTAATAAGCCACCGGTCCAAACCCACCAAGGTGCCTCTATCCAGCCTTTACTAACTTTTATCCCGTGATTAAAGAATGAAATAATCAATAATGCGATCGATCCCACAATAAAGGAGATCATAGATGCCAGGATAGGAGAACCGACTAAAGTCCTTAACTGTGCATTGATGCTGAATTGTGTTGGTAGTGCCATGCCTGCAATGAGTGCAAATAAAATTAGAACAATAATCATAAAACACCTCTTCTATATAGTCATTCATACATTACCAAATCCATTGGCGTTTTTGTATACGAGTCTAGCATTTTCCTATATTATGAAAATAAAAAATATTCTTACTATGGGTGATACTATGATCCTAAAGCGCAGTATATATGTGATTCTATTCGTATTGCTTGCAATAAATTTCATGATGATGCTCTTCTTTGGAAAAGAAACGTTTCAGATCAAAAATAAGCCTGCAACAGCGGTCAAGTATGACTATCATTTCGTGTTAATTAGTGAGGAAGAAGATAACCCCTATTGGCGATTGATCGAAAAAGGGGCACGTGATGCAGCGGAAAAAAATAATGTTTATTTAGAGTACCTCGGGCCCAAACAAGTGGATAATTCCGAACAGCTTAAATATATGGATCAATCTATTGCTGGGAACGTAGATGGATTGATTGCTCAAGGGATTACAAGTAAGCGATTCGACCAGCTTGTGAATAAAGCATTTGAAAAAGGAATACCTTTCGTCACGGTTGATACAGATGCACCTGAGAGTGATAGGGCTTTTTATGTTGGTTCTGATAATTACCGTGCCGGCGTGCTGGCCGGGGAAGCGCTAATTAAAGGTACCCAAGGCGAGCAGAATGTTGGAATTGTAACGGGAAGACTTGACTCCTCGAGTCAGCAGCTTCGCATCCGAGGTTTTAAAGACACCATCCAGCAAAATAGGAGAATGGAAGTAGTGGCCATAAAAGAATCAAATATTACCAAGAGCGGTGCTGTACAAGCGACATATGATTTATTGAGGGAACATCCAGACGTGACAGCTTTTTACGGGACGAGCGCTTTAGATGGAACAGGTATTTCTCAGGTTGTGAACCAGCTTCAACTTGATCCAACCATCATTTCATTTGATATCTTGCCTCAAACGATAAAGCTTCTGGAAAAAGGCTCGATTGATGCTACTGTGGCTCAGTATCCTTATGAGATGGGCTACCAGGCTATTGAGTTGCTCCTCCGTTTGGAGCGTGGTGAACACCCGGATGAACTTCAGTTTACGAAAACAAAATTGGTTCGTCCAGAACATGTCCACTCCAAAAAAGCTCCGCTGAAGGGAGGGGAATGATGAAGACCATACGCAGCAAGCTCTTAATCTACTTTTTTGTATTTGTTGTTCTCTTTAATGTGGTTTCCATCTCGATCTACTTTAGCAGCCGTTCACTTTTATTAAAATATGATGCAAGTTTTGAAGAGTTTTTATTGCTGAACCGAATCTCGCAAACGTCGAATCTTTTATATGAGAAGGCCAACGAATATGTGGTAGAGAAGAATCAGAAGACCATTATGGAATTTCATGAAATTCGCCATCAGCTCGAGGATGATGTAGAACAGCTGCAGAAGAACAAAGATAGCATGGATGATATACAACGGAAAAAGTATATGCAAATGATAAAAACGCTTGTGCAAGAGTGTGAAATGACCATCGGCTTCATGCTGAGAGATGACATTGATCAGTACACGAAACATTTACGAGAGGCAAGGAATACCTCATCTTATCTTCAAGAGACGACGCTTGCTTTAATTGACATCGAGCTGACCAACTACCAATCTTTTTTTGCGGATATGGAGCAGCGAAATGATTCCTTCAAATGGTTTATTCTATTTTTGTTTAATACGACTGTTCTGCTTGCTGTCTATTTTGCCCTTTGGTTTTCACGGAGTATCAACCGTCCGATTCAAAGTCTGTCAAAAGCCGCTCAGGAGATCGCAAGCGGAACGTTTAATGGAGCTGATCTAAGCATCCAGTCCAATGATGAATTAAAGCTGTTGGGCAATACGTTTAATGTGATGCGTGAGAATATAAGGGAATACATCATTGAGCTGGAAAAGAAATCGGAGCTCGACCGGCTATTCAAGGAACTTGAATTAAAGCATCTACAAAATCAGATCAATCCTCACTTTTTATTTAATACATTAAATACGATCTCTAGAATGGCCTATTTGGAAGATGCCGAAAAAACGTCCTCACTGATCCACTCTGTTTCTACTTTACTGCGATATAGTTTAAGAGATGTAAGTAAATCCGTTCAATTGAGGGAAGAAGTAAAGGTGGTAAAGGATTACTTCCATATTCAGCAGACCCGTTTTTCTGAACGGATCACATTTACGGTGAACATAGATGAAAGATGTCTACACATACCTATACCCAGTCTGATTCTACAGCCATTAGTAGAGAACGCATTTATTCACGGTGTAGAAGGTAAAGAAGAAGGCGGGGAAATCGGACTATTTATCTATTCCATGGAAAACAAGGTGATGATAGAAATCCGGGACAATGGGATCGGTATGACGAAAGAACAGGTACATTCACTTTTACATCCATCAGATGCTGATCAAGAGAAGCAGGGAGAAGATCATATCGGCCATTCGACAGGATTGGGCATTCATAATGTGATAAGGAGACTGCAGCTATTTTATCAAACCGAGCATGTGGTTGACATCCGGTCGGTTGTAAACAAGGGGACTACGGTAACATTAATTCTGCCTTATAAGGAGGATAATCATGAGAGTCGTAATCACGGATGATGAGATGCTGGAGCGAAAAGCGATGAGAAAGTTTTTGAATGAAAACTTCAAAGACATCGAAGTGGTTGGAGAAGCTTCGAATGGAAGGAATGCGATTGAACTCGCTGAGCAATTAGAACCTGACCTCATGTTCATCGATATTAAAATGCCAGGAATAAACGGTTTAGAGGCTGTTCAGAGGATTCGAGAGAAAAAGCCTCAAATCAAGTTCATTATCGTTTCCGCTTATGACTCGTTTGACTATGCAAAGAAAGCGATGAAAGAAGGGGTAAAGGAATACCTCTTAAAACCAAATAATAAGGAAGAAGCGATAGAAGCGATCACAAGGGTCTGCCAAGAAATAAAAAGAGAGAAGACAGCCCATCAGAAACAGCTGGACTCCTTACATATTGAAAGAGAGAATTTTCTTTTGAAAATTCTTCAGCAAGAACAAGGAACAGTGACAGAAAAGCAGCAAAGGGAGCTTTTTCCCGAGATGAAATGCGGATTCTTCTTTGTCATGGAACTGGTGGGTGGGAAAGAAGTTGATATCCTAAAACAGCACATTGAACGATTATCTCCCTTTCAAAGCATTACCGTGCTGAACGGAAATTATATGGTGTCGCTCTTTGTTAGTACAAAAGAACAGAGCAAGCTGGATGCCCTTCTATTAGCCAAGAAACTACAGATTGCCTATGAAAATAAACTATGGATTGGGATCGGTTATTCGTATTCACTTGTAGATCAGCTGTATAAGTCCTATCATGAGGCTTTGAAGACTCTCCATATCTTGAAGAAAAACAAGAGAGTGCAATATAGTCTGCCACTTCTTACCCAGAGGGAAGCTGATGGCGTGAATGACGAGGAACTTTTTTTGCCCTTGATTCAGGGAGATTTCCAAACGGCTTGGATGATCACAAAAGAGTTATTAGATAAGGTTGATCAAACAGAACTCTATGTAAGAATAAGAGAAAAGCTTGTTCAGGAAGGTATTTCTATGCATCAACTGTATCTTCCAGAAAATCTGCCTCAATGGAAAGGCTTCGTTCATAAGATTTGTTTAAAAGTGTCTGAGATCCATCAAGCAAATGATCCGATTGAGAGAGCGAAACAGTATATCTACCGCCATTTCCACGAAACGATTACTTTAGAACAAGTCTCAGAAATGGTTCACTTGAGTCCTACCTATTTTACAAAACTATTTAGAGAAACAACGAACATTACATTTATTGATTTTTTGACAGAAGTTCGATTAGGAAAAGCAAGACAGATGCTTCTGGAAAATCAATTAAGTTTAAAAGAAATCAGCTTTATGGTCGGGTATAAGGACCCGAATTATTTTAGCCGGGTATTTAAAAAACACTATAATCAATCCCCAAAACAATTTCAAAAACAAACCTTCCTCATTGAAAAATAGGAGCATTTTATAATCCCTTATCGTTTGAATAGGGGATTTTTGTTTTAGTAAAATTCTACTTCTGGCTCTGAAGATAAAAATGTACAGAAATTCATAAGAATGTGCAGAAAAAGAGGTCACTTAGGAACAAGGGGATTTTTTATAATGAAATTGTAAACGTTTTCAAAACGAGGCGAGGGGGATACAAATTGAAGAAAAGTATTTGGGTATCTATTGTTTTGATTTTTTCCTTAGTTCTATCTGCCTGCAGCAGTTCAAGCTCTAGCGGTGATGGAGGAGACAAAAAGGGCTCGGACAAACTAGAGATTTTTAGCTGGTGGACCGGAGCAGGTGAAGAAGATGGACTGAAAGCATTAATTAAATTATTTGAAGATAAGTATCCGGATGTACCGATCGAAAATGCAGCAGTAGCAGGCGGTGCTGGTACAAACGCTAAGGCTGTTTTGGCGAGCCGTATGCAAGGAAATGATCCTCCTGCCACTTTTCAGGTTCATGGAGGGGCGGAACTCAATGAAGGTTGGGTAGCTGCTGATAAGATGGAGACTCTTAACGACCTCTATGAGAAAGAAGGATGGAATGACAAGTTTCCAAAAGACCTTATTGACTTGGTTAGCAAGGATGGAAACATCTACTCTGTGCCTGTAAACATCCATAGAGGGAATGTTCTGTGGTATAACAAAAAAATCTTTGAAGAGAACGGCTTAGAGGCTCCGACAACATTTGAGGCGTTCTTCGAGGCTGCTGAGAAACTAAAAGCAAAAGGAATTACTCCATTAGCACTCGGAGATAAAGAACCTTGGACCGCTACACACCTGTTTGAAACCGTATTGCTCGGTAAATTAGGCGCAGAGGACTATAGTAAGCTTTGGACGGGTGGTCTTTCATTTGATGATGCAAAAGTAAAAGATGCGGTTGAAACGTATAAGAAGATGCTGGGCTATATCAATGAAGATCATAGTTCCCGTAACTGGCAGGACGCTTCACAATTAGTAGCAAAAGGTGAAGCAGCGATGAACGTGATGGGTGACTGGGCAAAAGGTTACTTCGTAAATGATTTAAAACTAAAAGTAAACGAAGACTTTGGCTATGTTCCTACACCTGAGACGGAAGGGCAGTTCATGGTGATCACTGATACGTTTGGGCTTCCAAAAGGTGTGAACAATGCGGATGATGTGAAAAAATTCTTGGCTGTTCTAGGGTCTGTAGAGGGTCAGGATGCGTTTAACCCATTAAAAGGATCCATTCCAGCCCGTATTGATGCAGATGTAACGAAATATGACCAATATGGAAAAGATACCATTGAAGATTTTAAAGAAGCGAAGTTGGCGGCAAGTTTAGCGCATGGTTCAGCGGCTTCTGAAGGTTTCTTAACCAAGGTCAATCAGGCTGTAAACATCTTTGTTACACAGAAAGATGCCAATCAGTTCGTGGATAGTTTGAAATCCGCAGCAACAGAACTGAAGTAAGCACGGAAAAAGAGGTCGAGATCACTCTCTTCCTCTTTTCTTTTATACGTCAAAGGAGGCTAAGAGATGGAGCCGGTTATCATCAAAAAAACCAAAACGGTGAAGTCATCTATCAAAACCACGAAAAAAAGGATGCTATCCAGTGACCAGCTGCTTGCCATTGGTTTTTTGCTGCCTTCCATTCTTTTGATCGCTGTATTCGTTTATGGCTTTATCAGTTGGACGGGTTATGTATCACTTAGCAACTGGAACTCACTTGTACCTGATTTTTCGTTTGCTGGATTGAAGAACTATGTGTTCCTGTTTTCAGATTTTCGTTTCCAGGCAGATTTGCGTAATACGGTTGTATTCACCGTTCTATTTATTGGGACCATCATTATTTTCGGTCAGTTCCTTGCCGTTTTATTAGATCAGAAAATAAGAGCCGAGTCCTTATTCCGTAACATCTTCTTTTTCCCGATGGCCTTATCTTTTGTTGTGACGGGAGTCGTATGGCAATGGCTGCTGAACCCTTCCACAGGGGTAAACCTGTTCTTGAGCAAGATCGGATTGGAATCCATGTGGTACACAGACACAAATATCCTGGCCGGCTTTAAATGGGGCAAGATTGAATTTGGGGTTCCGGTCGCGATTACGGCTGTCGTTATTGCGGCTGTCTGGCAAATGACAGGTTTTGCGGTTGCGATGTATCTTGCGGGTCTGAGAGGGATTCCCGATGAAGTACGAGAGGCTGCAAGGATGGATGGGGCTACTGAGTTTCAGATTTATCGAAAGGTCATCATCCCGCTGCTTCGTCCAATCACAGTAAGTGTCGTCATCATCATGGCACATATTTCATTGAAGATTTTTGATTTGATCTATGCGATGACGGGACCTGGCGCGAACTTTGTAACAGATGTTCCGGGGGTTTACATGTTTGAGGCTACTTTCCGCGGCAACTATTATGCGAATGGAGCAGCAATCGCGGTGATCATGCTGGTATCGGTTGCGGTATTTATTGTCCCTTACCTTATTTTTAGCAGAAGAAAGGCGGAATCGTAATGGCGATCAGAACCTTAACGAAACCTCTTCTTTACTTCCTTTTGATCGGATTAAGTCTGTTATTTCTTATGCCTGTATACGTCATGCTGGTAACAAGCTTGAAGCCGCTTGACCAGGTTACCCTGAGTGAGATGTGGAAGCTTCCTGGAACCATTGATGTTAGCAGTTATGTTACAGCTTTTGAAAGATTGGCACCTAACTTAATGAACTCTTTCTATCTTGTTATTCCAGCGACTCTCTTATCCGCGTTGCTTGGTTCATTAAACGGCTACGTGTTATCCAAATGGAGATTTAAAGGCTCTGACACGCTTTTCACGCTCATTCTATTTGGGATGTTCATCCCTTACCAAAGTATATTGATTCCTTTGATTCAATTTTTGCGTGAGATCGGTTTATACAACACGATTCCAGGTTTGATTTTCGTTCATGTTGTCTATGGGATACCGATAACGACACTCATGTTCCGCAACTTTTACGCAAGCATTCCGGATGAGATGATCGAGTCGGCTAAGATTGATGGAGCCGGATTCTTAAGAATTTTCCGCCATATTATGATCCCATTGTCTATTACTGGTTTTGTCGTGGTGGCTATCTGGCAGTTCACGAACATCTGGAATGAATTTTTGTTTGCCGTAACGATTACCACTTCCGACCAGCAACCCATTATGGTCGCTCTTCAAAATCTTTCTGGCAGCCAGATCGTACAGTGGAACGTACAAATGGCGGGTGCCCTTCTTGCCGCATTACCGACCTTACTCGTTTATATTTTCTTAGGCAAATTCTTTGTGAAAGGTTTATTGGCGGGGTCAGTGAAAGGGTGAGAACATTCGTTTAAGGGGGTGGTGTGGGAGAGCTCACATACCAAATCAATTCTTTTCTAAGTGCCACTTGAAAAAATTAAATTTTGGAGGTGCCACCACTTTGAAAAAAAGACACACATTTAAAGCCTTAAATCTTGGTATATGTACAGCTTTACTAGCCGGAAGTTTGTATGTCCCATCTAGTCCATTCGTAACGGCTCAAGAAGAAAACCAAACAGACTTTTCTACTTCTTTCGAAAAAGATCAACCACAACCTAATTGGGAGAATACCGTGGAAACGGATGATGATGGAAAAAAGATGACATCAGGCATTGACGGAAACATACCTTTTCAGGGCATCCAAGGTGATATCACCCATAAGGTCGAACAAATCACGGCAAGCGCAAATAATCCACCGAATGAAATTGATCAAAAATTAATTGATAAAGATGTAAATACGAAATGGCTTGCTTTTGAAAATACAGCATGGGTTGAACTTAAACTTACTGAACCTGAAGCCGTCGTAAAGTATGCCTTAACGTCAGCAAATGATTTTGATGGAAGAGATCCAAAAGACTGGTCATTATCAGGATCGAACGACGGAGAAAGCTGGACAAAGCTTGATGAAAGAGCGAATGAAGATTTTAGTAAGCGTTTCCATCGCAACTTGTATGAATTGGAGAACGAGACTAAATATCTGTACTACCGATTTGATATTACAAAAAATGCTGGTGATAACATCACGCAGCTGGCTGAGATCGCATTGTCAAACGGAATAGATGTTCCACCACCGCCGCCTGCGGATATGAAATCCTATGTTGTTGATGGACCGACCAATTCTTATACCGCTAAAACAAAAGTGGGATGGACGGGGTTAAAGGCGTTTGAATACTCAGGTTCCCATCTTTCAGAAGACAGGGCTTATTCCTACAATAAAATATATGATGTAAACATTAAAGTAACGCCGGATACAGAGCTTTCTTATTTCATTCATCCTGAGTTTACGGATACGGAGCATAATGATTATTCAAGTACATATGCTTCCGTCGACCTAGCGTTCTCTGATGGGACATACCTGCATGATCTGGATGCCGTGGATCAGCACGGTATTAAGGTTAACCCTCAAGATCAGGGGAAATCCAAAACACTGTCAGTGAATCAGTGGAATTACAAAGAAACTGTTATTGGAAAAATAGCGGCGGGGAAAACGATAGACCGCATTCTTGTTGCGTATGACAATCCAAAGGGACCATCCTCTTTTAGAGGAACTATTGATGATATTAAAATTGAAGGAAATCCGGCGCAAGCCAATTATTCAAGTCCTTCCGATTACATCAACATTCTTAGAGGAACGCAATCAAACAGCACTTTTTCACGAGGAAACAATTTTCCTGCATTAGCTGTTCCGCATGGATTTAATTTCTGGACCCCTGTTACAAATGCAGGTTCCACAAGCTGGCTCTATAGTTATAATCAAAATAATAACAAGGACAATCTGCCGCAGCTTCAGGCATTTTCGATCTCCCATGAACCAAGTCCATGGATGGGTGATCGTCAAACGTTCCAAGTCATGCCTTCCGATTCTCAAGAAAACGTACCAAGTGCAAATCGTGAAAAAAGAGCATTACCATTCAAACATTCAAATGAAGTGGCAAAGGCTCATTATTACAGCGTGAAGTTTGAAAATGGCATACAAACGGAGATGACTCCTACCGATCACGCAGCGATGTTCCGATTTACCTTCAAAGGTGACACATCCAACCTTATTTTTGACAACGTAAATAATCAGGGTGGACTGACGCTCGATAAAGAAAAGGGAACGATATCAGGATTTTCTGATGTGAAAAGTGGTTTATCGACTGGTGCTACAAGGATGTTCGTTTATGCAGAATTTGACCAGCCCGTTCTCGCCGGTGGAAAATTAACAGGAGAAGGCAGAGATAATGTGTCTGGATATTTACGTTTTGACACGAGTAAAGAGAGTGATAAGACGGTAACGATGAAAATCGCTACGTCGTTCATCAGTGTTGACCAAGCAAAGAAAAACTTGGAGCAGGAAATCAAACCTTCTGACACATTTGAGACTATCAAAGAGAAAGCTCAAAAGCAGTGGGATGAAAAGCTTGGGATCATTGAGGTTGAAGGCGCAAATGAAGATAAGCTGATTACCTTATATTCTAATATGTACCGGTTATTTTTATATCCAAACTCAGGATTTGAAAACGTCGGAACCGTTGAGAATCCAGAATATAAGTATGCGAGTCCGTTCTCGGCAGCTGTCGGACAGAATTCACCTGTTGAGACGGGTGCTAAGATTGTAGACGGCAAAACGTATGTCAATAACGGATTCTGGGATACGTACCGAACGTCATGGCCTGCGTATACGCTGCTTACTCCAACTATGACAGGGGAAATGATCGATGGATTCGTTCAACAGTATAAAGACGGGGGCTGGATCTCTAGATGGTCTTCACCAGGTTATGCCAACCTGATGGTAGGAACAAGCTCTGATATTGCTTTTGCAGATGCTTACTTAAAAGGTGTAACCAATTTTGATGTTGAAAGTTTCTATCAATCAGCTGTTAAAAATGCAGCCGTTGTTTCTCCAAATGCAGGAACAGGCAGAAAAGGCATGAACACTTCTGTTTTTGACGGTTTTACGAATAACTCAACAGGTGAGGGCATGTCATGGGCGATGGACGGCTATATCAACGATTACGGTATCGCGAACGTAGCCAAAGAGCTTGCGGAGAAAGGTGAAACGTCCGATCCTTATCTATCAAACTATGCGGATGACTATAAATATTACATGAATCGTGCTAAGAACTACATCAACATGTTCAATCCTGAAACGGACTTTTTTATGGGAAGAAAAGCCTCTGGAGAATGGCGTTCATCTGCAGAAGAATATGACCCGCGTGAATGGGGCGGTGATTATACGGAAACGAATGCCTGGAATATGGCGTTTCACGCTCCGCAAGATGGACAGGGATTGGCTAACCTTTATGGAGGAAAAGATGGGCTGGCAGATAAACTGGACAAATTCTTCAGTACTCCAGAGACAGCCTTACATCCTGGCCATTATGGCGGTACCATTCATGAGATGAGAGAAGCCCGCGATGTAAGGATGGGAATGTATGGCCACAGCAATCAACCTTCCCACCACATTATTTATATGTACAATTACGCTGGTCAGCCATGGAAGACACAAGAAAAAGTTCGAGAAGTTCTATCAAGACTTTACCTTGGAAGTGAGATTGGGCAAGGGTATGCAGGAGATGAAGACAATGGTGAAATGTCTGCATGGTATATCCTCAGTGCGGCAGGCATCTACCCGCTTCAAATGGGAACTCCTGAATATGCGATTGGTGCTCCTTTCTTTGAAAAGATGACCATTCATTTAGAGAATGGAAAGGATCTCGTTATTCATGCACCAAAAGTAAACGATGAAAACAAATACATTCAAAGCCTAAAAGTAAACGGGAAGTCATATAACAAAACAACCATTTCCCATTCTGATTTATTAAAGGGAGCAACACTAGATTTTGAGATGGGTCCAAAGCCATCAAAGTGGGGAACAGGTAAAGAGGCATTGCCTGATTCTATTACACCTGAATCAACGGACGGTACATCGATTCCAGCACAGCCATTAAGAGACTTAACCGATACATTAATTTCATCGGGCAAAGGAACGGCAACAGACAGTGAGGGTGGAGATCCTAGCATTCTATTTGATAATACATCTAATACGAGATTAACTTTACAGAGCAAGAATCCGTCCATTCAGTATGAATTCAAAGAGAAAAAACAAAGAGTCAAGATGTATACGGTCACATCAGCCAATGGTGAGCAGAACGAGGATCCAAAAAGCTGGGTTCTAAAAGGTTCTAACGATGGGGAAAAGTGGACAGAGCTGGATAATAGAATGAATGAATCGTTCAAATGGCGCCTCTATACAAGAGCATTTCAACTAGAAAAGCCAGGTAAGTATAAGTACTATAAATTAGAAGTGACAGAAAATGGCGGTGGGGGATCTACGTCCCTTGCTGAGCTGGAACTTCTAGGAGTGAACGTTTCAGAGAATTTAAATCAAGTAAAAAAACAGATGGAAAGTTATGTGAAAACGGGTGATTTGAACGGCCCAATGAAAGCGCTGCTTACCAACAAACTAAAGCAAGCTATTCATCATGAAGAAAAAGGTGACGATGACAAAGCAGTAGAGCACCTAGAGGATTTTATTAAGCACATGAACAACAAAGGTTTACAAAAACACATTTCTAAGGCTGCAAAAGAACAGCTTTCCGCAGATGTGAACACGATCATCTATATCTTATCTTGACAATCTAAGTCATGAATCGAAAAAGACCCAAGGGTTTCTTGGGTCTTTTTATTATGGTTTGGCTACATCCATAATGCGCACTTTAATTTGCAAATTGCATACTAAAAGTATATCTAAAAATTTTAGTTAAAATTTTAGTAAAAAATAATTGACTGATAATTCGTAGTGTTATAGTATTTTCTTGAAGGCGCTTTCATGCGAGTGCTAACAAAGAGGGAAAATGAAAGGGGAAACGATTCATGAAATTTACGAAGTTTTTGGCTTTAGTAGTTTCGGTTTTTCTGTTGCTGGCTGGCTGTTCGAACGGCTCTTCATCTGGTCCTGAAAAGACTGAAGATGGAAAGATTAAGATTTCCTTTATTAACGGTTTTACTGGCGGAGACGGTGCTTATATGAAAAAGATCACAAAAGCCTTCAATGCTTCTCAAGACAAATATGTGGTTACGGAATTACAAGAAAAAGACCACTATACCAAGTTCAAATCAGGTAATTATGATCTTGTCGTCATCCATGGAAACAACCTTGAAACATATAAACAAGACGGTCTTATCCAGGATATTGGTCCTGTCATTGAAAAGGCGGGAATAAAAGAATCTGATTTTCACCAGGCTGGGTTAGATATTGCTAAACTTGAAGGTGGAATGTATGCGGTTCCACTTGATATTCACCCTTTAACCATGTTCTACAATAAAGATTTGATTGCTGAAGCTCCAAAGACATATGAAGATTTAAAATCTCTCAATACGAAGCTTCAAGCTCAAAGCGAAGACCTTTATGCGCTTGGTGTTCCATCAAGCGGATTAGTAGAATTCTACATGCTCATGATTGCTGCACAAAACGGCGTTGATTTAAAAGATGGAGAAAAATTAAACTTTGCACAAGATAAATATGCGGATGCATTGATGCAGTTCCACGATATGGTGTGGGAAGACAAAGTATCCCCTCCTAAGCTAGGCCTTGATGGCGAGTTCCAGACCTTCATGAAAGAAGCGAAAGAAGGAAAGGCTTATCAGACTGCAGTAGCACTTACTGGACCTTGGTTCTATGGTGCTGCAAAAGAAAAATATGCCGATAAGCTTGGTGTTGCTCCAATTCCGCAGATCGGTTCTGAACTTGCTTCTTACGGAAATGCACATACCATTGCTCTTTCTGCAAAAGTAGAGGATGAAAAAGTAAAAGAAGGAATTGCGGAATACTTAAAGTTCATGTTTACGCCTGAGAACCTCATCAACTGGGCGGACGGCGGACAAGCTCCGGTTCACCTTGCTACACTTGAGAAAATTGAAGCGGAGCAAGAAAAGTATCAGATTGCCTACCAGAACTCAAAGCAGTTTGAAAACTATGTAAGCCCTCCACAGGTTTACCAATTCGGGGAGCAAATACGATACATGAACGAGACGGTATTTAGTAAACTCGTAACAACGGAGAATTTTACTAAAAAAGATTTAATGAAAGAACTTGAAAAAGCGACAAAACTTGCTGAACAAGTAGCAGCGACTGCTCCAAAAAAATAATAACAGAATTAGTAAGAAAAAAATAAAGAGTGGATTCGCCTTTTTAAGGCAGCCACTCTTCATTTATAAAAAGAATTACTCAGAAACAGAGAGAGGACAACATGTTCTTTCGGATGGAGGTCAAGATGTATAAAGGAGCTTCCCATAAAATTTGGTCCATACTTATGGTATCCCCATTTGTTGTATTCTTTTTGCTGTTTTGGGCGCTTCCACTTGGATTGGGTGTTTGGATCAGTCTTCATAACTGGAATGTTTCTTCCGGAAATTTGGGGTTTGTTAGCCTGGAAAACTATAAGTCTATTCTTACTCCTGGCACTCTATACTATGACCTTTTTATGAAAGGCTTGAAAAACACTTTATATTTTGTTGTGATCAGTGTTCCGCCGCTTGTTCTAATCAGTCTCGGCTTGGCGTTAGTCATTGATAATCTGCCAAAAAGATTTAAGCCGATTTACCGTACGATTTTCTTTATCTCTTATTCAATATCCGTAACAGCGGTATCTGCTATTTTCCTTTGGCTGTTTAACGGAAATGGCGGTTATTTTAATAATGTTCTAGAGTCCATAGGGATCATAAGGGAGCCGATCAACTGGCTGGGTGAACAGCCTTACGCCTGGTTAACCATCCTGATTACGACAGTCTGGTGGACCATTGGTTTTAATATGATGCTGTTTATCAATGCATTGGATGAAGTAGATGTGGCTTTATATGAAGCAGCAGATTTGGACGGGGCTGGAGCGTTCTCTAAGTTCATCTCGGTCACTTGGCCACAGATCCGTAATGTTGCCTTTTTTATCATCATCATGACGGTGATTGCTTCCTTTAACCTTTATGGACAAACAAAATTGATCACTGGCGGAGGGCCAGAGCAATCCACCAACTCGCTTATCATGAATATCCAAACTTCTGTGTTCGGTATGAACCAGCTTGGGATCGGTTCAGCAATGGCCATTATTATGGGACTTATCATGATGGTCATAATTGTTTTTCAATATTGGCTTTCTTATCGGAACAAAGAGTAAAGGAAGTGACAAAGATGAAAAAATCAACGCGAAAAAGCCTTCCAATCTTAATAGTGGCAACCATCATTGCGTTTTTGTTCCTGCTGCCTTTGGTCTGGATGGTGTTTACATCTTTTAAAACGCTAAGCGAATCCATGGCAAGTTCAAGCATACTCCCATCTGCCTGGACAATGGAAAATTATTTGAGCGTTTTCTCATCCGTTTCGGAAGCTCCTATTTTAAGATGGCTGTTCAATACGGCCTTCATTACAGCTGTTGGGACGGTGCTGGTCGTCATTGTTGATATCTTGGCAGCCTATTCATTGGCCAGACTGAAAGTACCAGGGAAGAAAATGATTATGGGAATGGTATTTGCAGCGCTTGCCATTCCGGGAATCGTTACGTTGTTCCCTGCGTTCTACATGTTCAAAACGGCAGGTCTTCTCGATACGTATGTTCCGCTAATTCTGCCATATACAGCGAGTACCATGGGTGTGTTTTTAATGTACAATTTCCTGATCTCGTTTCCTAAAGATCTGGAGGAAGCGGCTTACATCGATGGTGCAACACAGTGGCAGATCTTGTATCATGTTATTTTTCCGTCGATTAAACCAGTAGCCATGACACTTGGAGTGATTACATTCCTTGGGATTTATAACGATTTTCTATGGCCATCACTGGTCACGAACTCGAATGATATGAAAACCATCACACTTGGGATTGCTACGTTAATCCAGGGTGCAAACTTCGTTAATCCGGCAAAAATGATGGCTTCAACGGTTATCGCCACAATTCCGGCCATCATTGTCTTCCTGATCGCAAACAAATATATCGTAAAAAGTGTAACGAACACAGGGATTAAGTAATTCCGTTCGTCTTTATCAGATGTTTTATTAATTCTGTAAAAACAAATATAATGAACTGGAGAGTATGATGAAACCAGGATTTCGTACAATAAAAAGAGTAAAAACTGACGATATTCATATGAGAGATCCTTTTGTTTTCACTTCCCGGAAAGAGAACAGGTACTATTTGTTCGGAACGACCTTTGCTGATGGATGCGGAGACAAGGACCCCATTTTTGAGGTATACTGCAGTGATAACCTTGTTGACTGGGAAGGACCTTTTGTGGCGTTCCAGCCTCCAAAAGGATTCTGGGGAGTAAGACATTACTGGGCGCCTGAAGTATTTGAGATTAGTGGACGATATTTTATGTTTGCCTCGTTCAAAGGCGGAATTGGCGAGCATCGAGGAACCGGTATATTGGTTGCTGATCACCCGGCTGGACCCTATGTTCCGCACAGTGAAGGGCCCGTAACGCCTCTTGATTCCGAATGCCTGGATGGAACGTATTATGAAGACAGTGAGGGACAAAAGTGGATCATCTATTGTCATGAATGGACGGAAATTTATGAGGGAAGAATCAAAGCCCTTCGCTTGAGTGACGATTTAAAATACTCATATGGTGAACCAATCGAGATCCTAAACGCAGCCAAAATGCCGTGGATCAGACATTTTGGTGATCCGCGTATTGAGAAAACAGGCTACTTAACAGATGCGCCATTTATGTACAAAGCCCAAAACGGTGAGCTTGTCATGCTCTGGTCAAGCTACTCTGTTCCGAACTACGGGGATGCTGGCCTTGGCGGATACACGGTTGCAGTGGCCAGGTCTGCTAATGGCATGATAGAAGGGGAATGGACACACGATAAGAAGCTGCTTCTGGACCGGAACGCCGGGCATTCTAGTTTGTTTCGTGATTTAAAGGGACAGCTTTATATCTGTACGCATTATCCTGATACACCACATGGAAGCGAAAGACCGCTTTTTATACAAGTAGAAGAAATCGAAAACGGAATTGTGATTATAAAAGATTAGTTTTAAAAGCAAAAAGAGATGAGGGAAAACGATGGCAACGATAAAAGATATCGCTGAACGTGTTGGGGTTTCTATTGCCACCGTATCGAGGGTATTAAACTACGATTCTAAGCTTTCTGTAGGCGATGAAACAAAGAAAAAGATTTTCGAAGTCGCCGAAGAGCTGTCTTATCGAAAAAAATCGGCAAAGCGCACAGCTGCTTATAAGCTGGCGATTATTCACTGGTATACGGAAAAAGAAGAGCTGGATGATCTTTATTACATGTCCATCCGTCTCGGGATTGAGAACCGATGTGAAGCACTGGGCATCCAAGTCGTTAAAATGTATAAAGACAGTCCCCAGCAGAATGAAGAAATTCACGGGATTATTGCGATCGGAAAGTATAACAAAAGACAAGCTGAAGAGCTTCGCAAACAGACAGAAAATATTGTGTTTGTAGATAGTTCGCCTGATGAGGATCAATATGATTCTGTTCTTAGCGACTTTTACAAAGCGACTGAAAATGTCCTTCAGCGCTTCCTTGAAAACGGCCATACTAATATTGGATATATCGGCGGCCGAGAAATTTATGACGACCAAACAGAGGTAATTGAAGATCCTCGCAGAATAGGTTTTGAGCATTTTCTTTCGCAAAGAGGCTTATTTGATGAAACCAAGGTATATATGGGAAGGTTTTCAGTTGAGGATGGTTATTCCTTGATGAAAAAAGCTGTCGTTGAGCATGGTGACAGACTGCCCACCGCCTTTTTCGCAGCCAATGATTCGATTGCGATCGGGGCCTTGAGGGCACTGCACGAAGAAGGAATCTCTGTGCCGGATCAGGTTAATATAATCGGGGTTAATGATATCAGCGTTTCCAAATATATCTATCCGCCATTAAGCACCGTTAAAATTTATACAGAGCTGATGGGAGAAACGGCGGTGGATCTGCTCGTAGAGAGGCTGGCTGATCGCCAGATTGCGAAAAAAGTAGTCATTGCTACAAAACTTGAAATACGCGGAAGCAGCACGTAAAAAGAGGGTGGCTCATAAATGAGGCACCTTCTTTTTATGTGTAAGGGTGTTTGGTTCATAGGACTGCAGTTTTGGTTCATAGAGTATCCATTTTGGTTCATAGAAAAACGTTTGGTTCATAGAGTTCACTGTTTGGTTCATAGAGTTCACTGTTTGATTCATAGACTGTCTGGTTTGGTTCATAGCCTTTCGACTTTGGTTCATAGAATTGTGATTTTATTTTATAGCCACCTTTTTTTACTGCCGAATGATCATTTTTTATGGATGGAAGGTGGGGTCTGCATTCCTTTCCCAGGAACGAAGTCTTTTACGCTAGGCCAGCCTTCGTTCCAAATGATGGGATCGATGAGAAGAGGGCGGCGAGTTGCGCCGTTATCCAGCTTGGGTTTATTTTTGTCGATGGCGTGATAGATGATCCAGTCTTTATCCTTGTCATCCGTAACGATTGCATTGTGCCCGGGTCCAACAAATTGTTCTCCTCTTGTTAAAACAGGTGTTCCTTCAGATACGAGAATATCCACTCCCTTTTTATCAACATAAGGCCCTTTTATAGATTTAGACCTGGCAACAGAAACCCTGTATGTGCTATTTTCACCTTCACAGCATGATCCGAGAGATCCGAAGAAGTAGTAATAACCATCGCGTTTGATGATGTATGGCGCCTCATAGGCATTTCCGGCAACTTGAAAAGGTTCACCTTTTGGTTTCATCCCGTCTTCTGAGAGTCCAACACCATAAATACCATGAAAGCTTCCCCAGAATAAATAAGGAACGCCGTTATCCTCGATAAAGAAGGGATCAATGGAATTCTCCACACCAATTTCACTGCTTCTGAACACCTGCCCGTGATCCTCAAAAGGACCTTCTGGAGAATCACTCGTAGCTACACCAATACCAGGATCGAAGTCTCCCCACGTAGAGAGAGAGTAATAGAGATAATACTTCCCGTTATAGCGCTGGATATCCGGAGCCCATAAACCACCCTGTTTCCACGTTGGACGGTCTTTGTCTGTAAAGGCGTTCCCGACATATTTCCAGTCTGTCAGATTAGAAGATTTTAAGATAGGAATGTATTTTGCTCCTTCACCATCACCCCAATCATCCTCGGTGCCATACGCATAATAGTTTCCGTCTTGCCCCTTAATGATGGAAGGATCGGCAAGCACAGGTTCAAACACTGGGTTTTGAAATGTTGGTTTGCCGCTGTCGGCCTCATCATTGGAACAGGCGTTAATGAACACAAGGCTTGCTGCAACGAAGGGCAGCAGCTTTTTTGCTAGTTTCAAGTAAAAACCTCCTATTTCTTAGAAAATTCAAACAAATGCTTATATTGTCATTTTATCGAAGTGATAGTCGATACACAATGAATTGAGTTAAATATTTAGTTAAAATTTTAGTAAAAACATTGACGCTATTTTACCCTTCTACTAAAATGAATGTAAAGCGTTTTCACGAGTGCGATTATAAGGCCTAAAAAGGGAGAGATATCATGATGGATCGTCAAGAATATCCGCGTCCGCAATTAGTGCGTAAAGAATGGCAAAACTTGAATGGAGTATGGGATTTTGCCTTTGATGACAGAAACGAAGGAACGAAACAAAAATGGTTCCTTACTGACAGTACAGCGTTCGATAAAGAAATCAATGTTCCTTTTGCCTATCAGACAGAACGAAGCGGCATTGCAGACCCAACTTTTCATGATCTTGTTTGGTATAAGCGGGAATTTACCGTTCCGGATCATTGGAAGAATAAGCGGGTTATCCTTCACTTCGGAGCTGTTGATTATCGTGCATGGGTGTATATAAATGAGAGATTTGTAGGTTTTCATGAAGGAGGAAACACGAACTTTTCTTTTGATATTACAGAACAGTTGACAGAGGGTACACAGACGGTCGTCGTAAAAGTAGAAGACCCTTCGACAGATGAAACGATTCCAAGAGGAAAACAATATTGGATTGAAGAGTCTGATGGTATCTGGTACACCCGAACAACAGGAATCTGGCAAACTGTCTGGTTGGAAGCCATCCATCCGTTGCACATCTCAAAACTCCGGTTTACTCCTGATGTAGACCGTGGGGAGATTGGTGTGGAATTTGAATTAGAGGGTGACCTTACCGATGCTGAAGTACAATTTGATATCCGATTTAAAGGGGAAGGGATTGTAAAAGACACGGTAGTGGTTCATGAACGTTACAACAGAAGAAGCTTCAATCTGTACAACAAGAAAATTTTCCGTACGGGCTTTCATCATGATGGGTGGAACTGGACACCTGAAAATCCAAATCTTTTTGATGTAAACATAACGGTTATGGAAAAAGGCAAGGTAATGGACAAGATTGATTCCTATTTTGGGATGAGAAAGATCCACACTGAAAATGGCATGGTCTATCTGAACAACCGTCCCTATTATCAAAAGCTTGTACTGGACCAGGGATATTGGCCAGAGGGTCTTCTCACGGCTCCTTCTGATGGAGATTTAAAGAAAGACATTGAGCTTTCCAAACAATTAGGATTCAATGGCTGCCGCAAACATCAAAAGGTGGAAGATCCTCGTTTCCTATACTGGGCTGACCAGCTTGGCTACTTGGTGTGGGGGGAATGTGCTGCGTCTCCTTCATTCAGCGAGAATGCAGCCGCACGCCTCACGAAGGAATGGATCGAAATCATTGAGCGTGATTACAACCATCCATCCGTGGTTGCCTGGGTTCCGCTTAACGAAAGCTGGGGGATCCCGAATGTTCGTGATAACCGCCAGCAGCAGCACCACTCACTGGCCATGTATCATCTTATCCATTCCCTTGATCAGACAAGGCTTGTAATCTCGAATGATGGCTGGGAACTTACAAAAACAGACATTTGTGCGGTGCATAACTATAACCACGGAAACAAGAATGAAACGGTAAAGTATGAAAAATACAAAGAAGACCTTGGGACGTTGGAAGGTATTCTAGCTTCCAAACCTGCCAGACGTTCGATTTATGCAAACGGATTTGAGCACGAGGGAGTGCCAATCCTGCTCACCGAGTTCGGCGGAATCGGATTTAAAGTAGGAGACGATTCAGGCTGGGGATATACATCTGTAACCAATACCGAGGATTTTATTGAAGATTACAGGCGGATCATGGAAGCGGTCTACAGTTCCAAAGCTTTATTTGGGTTTTGCTATACGCAGTTAACAGATGTTGAACAAGAGATAAATGGATTGCTGACATATGACCGGAAACCAAAATGTGAGCTTCAAAAGATCAAAGAAATCAATGATATGTGGCATCCTGGAGTTATTTAAGCGGGAAAGGGACTGGCGCCACTCACTCTGAAATGGAATGAGAGGAACGATACGATGGATATACAGCGATTAATCAGTAAATTTCACGAGATTTTCCCTGTAGATGGAAAAGGAGATGTCAGGCTGTTCTTTTCTCCGGGTCGAATTAATCTAATCGGAGAGCACACGGATTACAACGGAGGGCATGTATTTCCGAGTGCTATTACCTACGGGACTTATGGGGTTGCCAGGAGACGAGATGATCAAATGATCAAGTTATATTCCATGAACTTCTCGGATAAAGGTGTCATTGAATTTCCCTTGAACGATTTAGATTACCGAAAAGAACATGACTGGGCTAACTATCCGAAAGGGATGATCCGATACATTCAAGATGCATACGGTGCATTGCCGGGCGGGCTTGATATCCTGATAAATGGCAACATTCCGAATGGTGCAGGCTTGTCATCTTCTGCTTCACTCGAAATGCTGATCGGAGTTATCGTAAGTGAAATGTTCGACTTGAAAATGGACCGTATTGAACTGATCAAGCTTGGCAAGAAGGTGGAAAACGAGTTTATTGGCGTGAACAGCGGAATAATGGATCAGTTTGCTGTCGGGATGGGGAAAGCGGACAGTGGCATTCTTTTGGATTGCAACACGTTGAAGTATGAATATGCACCTCTTGCGTTGGATGGTTATAAAATCGTGATCATGAACACGAACAAACGCAGGGAGCTGGCGGATTCCAAATACAATGAAAGACGAAGTGAATGTGAGAAGGCATTAAGCCGCCTGAAAACGGTTCTTGATATTCAGGAACTCGGTGATCTTTCAGAAGAGGAATTTGAAGCGAACAAAAAGCTGATTGCGGATGAGACGTTAATCAAACGTGCACGACATGCTGTCTATGAGAACCAGCGGACGCTGAAGGCGCTTCAAGCACTGCGTAAAGGCGAAATGAAGACTTTCGGAAAATTGATGAATGATTCTCATCATAGTTTAAGAGAAGACTATGAAGTGACCGGCAAGGAACTTGATACTCTGGTTGAAGCAGCCTGGAAGCAGGATGGAGCGCTAGGTGCGCGAATGACGGGTGCTGGATTTGGGGGATGTGCCATTGCGATCATTGCATCAGATAAAGTGGAAGAATTTATTCGTAAAGTTGGAAGAGAGTATCAGGAGAAGATCGGATACGGGGCTGACTTTTACGTAGCAAGCATCGGTGATGGAACGAAAGAGATTACCAAGGAGGTCGTGTAATGAGTATTCTTGTTCTCGGTGGAGCGGGTTACATTGGTTCTCATGCGGTATACCAGCTGATTGAACAAAACAATGACGTTGTAGTGGTAGATAACCTTCAAACGGGCCATAAAGGAGCGATTCATCCTGATGCCACTTATTATGAAGGGGACATCCGTGATAAAGCGTTTCTCCGGACTGTTTTTTCGAATGAAGAAATTACCGGAGTCCTTCATTTCGCAGCAAATTCCCTTGTAGGGGAATCGATGGAACAGCCGATCAAGTACTTTGATAACAATGTATATGGCACACAAGTTCTGCTAGAAGTCATGATGGAGTTTGGTGTGAAGCATATTGTATTCTCTTCATCCGCCGCAACGTATGGAGATCAGGAAGTGATGCCGATCACAGAGGAAATGCCGACAAACCCTGCGAGTACCTATGGTGACACCAAATTGATCATGGAAAAACTGATGAAATGGTGTGATGTTGCACATGGTCTGAAATATGTATCACTAAGGTATTTCAATGTTGCAGGAGCTCGTTCTGCTGGAGGAATAGGAGAGGACCACAATCCTGAAACTCACTTGATCCCTCTTGTCTTGCAGGTCGCTCTTGGAAAAAGAGAATTTATCTCGATATACGGTGATGACTACGATACAGAAGATGGTACGTGTATCCGAGACTATATCCATGTTGAAGATTTGATCGATGCTCACATCTTTGCTCTTCATCACCTTCAAAATGGGGGAGATAGCGATACGTTCAACCTTGGAAGCAGCGAAGGCTGTTCGGTTCGTCAAATAATCGATACTGCCAGAAAGGTAACCGGCCATCCTATTCCTGCAAAAGTAACACCGAGAAGAGCAGGGGACCCGAAAGCCCTTGTAGCCTCTTCAAAAAAGGCAAAGGAAATCCTCGGATGGGAGCCTAAACGCACTCAGATCAAGCGAATCATTGAAGATGCCTGGAAATGGCACCAAGAACACCCGAATGGTTATAACCAGTAGGAGGGAAGACGATGGAAATCTATTCTGTCATACAGAAGCTTGTGAATAAAGCGATCGCTTTAGAGATTATACAGAAGCAAGATGAAATCTATGCCCGAAACCAACTGATGGCGCTTCTTGGGTTGGACACGTTTGTCGAAGAAAGTGACCGTAATGGGTCGGAAGAGATCCCTGATCTTTTAGAGCAGCTTGAGATATATGCAGTGGATAAAGGTTTGATCAGAGACTTACTAGATGAGAAAGAAATTTTTTCGAGTAAGCTGATGGATGTTTTTATGCCCCGCCCATCAGACTTAAACAGAACTTTTTTTGGCAAATACAATGAGAATCCTGAGAAAGCAACCTCATTCTTTTATGAATTAAGCAGAAACAGCAACTATATCCAAACTAAAAGGATTGCCAGGAATTTAAGCTATAAAACGGATACTCCTTATGGCGAACTCGATATTACGATTAACTTATCCAAGCCTGAAAAAGATCCAAATGAAATCGAACTCGAAAAAAGGATGAAGGTTACTTCAATGTCCGATTATCCAAAATGCCTGTTGTGCATAGAAAACGAGGGATATGAAGGAAGGATCGGACACCCTGCCCGTTCAAACCACAGGTTAATTCATTTGGATCTTAAAGGGGAGCAATGGTATCTTCAGTACTCACCATACGTTTATTATAACGAGCATTGTATATTGCTCTCAGGTGAACACAGGGACATGAAAATCAATAGGGAGACTTTT
The DNA here is from genome assembly GCF_023715445.1 of Fictibacillus nanhaiensis. Classification (GTDB taxonomy): domain Bacteria; phylum Bacillota; class Bacilli; order Bacillales; family Fictibacillaceae; genus Fictibacillus; species Fictibacillus nanhaiensis_D. The sequence continues at coordinate 21,512 of NZ_JAMBOD010000012.1, read as the reverse complement.
GAAAGACTACTCACTTTCGTAGAGCAATTCCCGCATTATTTTGCAGGATCCAATGCAGATCTTCCCATTGTTGGCGGTTCGATCTTAAGCCATGATCATTATCAGGGTGGTCATTACGATTTTGCAATGGCGAAAGCAGAAGATGAATGTACCTTTTCGATGAACCGTTTCTCCTCGGTAAAGGGAGCTTCCATCAAATGGCCGATGCCGGTTATCCGGTTAAGAGGAAGTCATATAGCTGAACTTACAGATGCTGCTGAATTTATCCTAAACAAATGGATTCCGTACAGCGATCCAAGTGTCGGCATTGAGGCTTATACAGAAGGTACAAGGCATAACACGATCACCCCGATTGCCCGTTTCAGAAATGGGGAATTTGAGATGGATCTTGTGCTAAGAAACAATCGGACTACCGATGAGTATCCTCTTGGTATTTTTCATCCACATCAAGATGTACATCATATTAAGAAGGAAAACATCGGCTTGATTGAAGTAATGGGCCTCGCTGTCTTGCCGGCCAGATTAAAGAATGAATTAGAAGATGTAAAAAAATATCTGCTCGGTGAAAAATATGAGTGTGCGAAATATCATTTGCCGTGGGCGAATGGGATCAAGGAACGTTATGGAACGGAAATAACGCGCGATTCTGTTGAAGAGGTCCTGAAGAAAGAAGTTGGTCTTAAGTTTCTGCGTGTTCTTGAAGATGCAGGTGTTTTTAAGCGTGACAAAACCGGACAAGAAGCCTTTCAGCGGTTCATTCATTCATTGAATGAGTAATTTTATAGCAATCAGGCATTCGTCGATGGATTGGCGGATGCCCATTTTTTATCAAGGAGAGTGAGAAAATGAAGGTTTCGCAGGAGAAATTTGGCGAAGTTAACGGTCAACCGGTAACCTCTACGACTCTAGTAAATAATCAGGGTATGGAAGTGGTGAGCATCGATTACGGCTGTATCATAACAAAAATTACCGTACCTGACGAAAAAGGAAATATGGAAAATGTAGTGCTTGGCTTTGACTCCATGGAAGAATATAAAATGCATTCTCCTTATTTTGGAGCTGTCGTCGGGCGATTTGCAGGAAGGATTAAGGGCGGACATTTTGAATTGGACGGCCAGACGTACCAGCTAGAAAAAAACAATAATGGTAATCATCTTCACGGAGGTTTAAGAGGGTTCGATAAAGTGATCTGGAATTCTCAAGTGATTACAGATGAAAATGCCATTAGTGTTGTATACTCGTATCTCAGCGGTGATGGAGAAGAAGGGTACCCAGGGAATCTGGAGATGAAAGTAACGTATACCTTATCACATACGAATGAATTTTCCATTTCCTACGAAGCCGTTTCAGACAAAAAAACGTTGATCAACGTGACCAACCACTCTTATTTCAACTTATCCGGAGACTTGAAGCGGGATATTCTGGACCATGAACTGACATTAAAAAGCGAATCATTTCTAGAACTGGATGAAGAACTGATTCCTACCGGTGAAATTCTTTCTGTAAAAGATATCCCGTTTTTTGATTTCAGAGAAGGTAGAACCATAAAAAGCGGAGTAGAATCCGAGCATGCTCAGAATATATTAGCTGGCAAGGGGTATGACCATCCGTTCCTGCTTACAGAAAATGAGAAGAAGGAAATTATTTTGAAAGACGATGAAAGCGGCCGGGTTTTGACGATTGAAACCGATCAGCCAAGCGTCGTGTTATACACCGGGACACAGATGGCCTCCGACTTTACCATTCGGGGCGTGCAATCCCGAAAATACCTGGGTCTATGCTTGGAAACCCAAGGACTACCAGACAGCATTCATCATCCTCATTTTCCATCTAGTATTCTGGATAAAGGTGAGGTTTACCGTTCCACTACGAAGTATTTGTTTACTGTGATGGAGTAACTATAAAACTAATAAAATAATAAATATAGAGGGTTAAAAATGGTACGTTCATAGAAACGCATCTTACCAATGATGGTAGGATGCTTTTTATGTATGTTTATGGGTAAATTCGTTAACACTGACTATTAATCTAGTTTTAATAGTCAGGAGAATCAAACATGGAAGACCAAGGGAACTTCTTCATAGGTTTGTTCTGGGGTGTTTTGTTCAGTGTTCCACTGTGGATGGCGATCTTTGGCTGGTTTATTATCATTGAGCGCATTATCTGATGTTAATTTTGCTAGGATTTCATGGTTAATCTGTACAAAATAATAGGTATGGGCATTATAGTAGTATGGTTTGTAATACTAGATGCCATTTGTGATGGCAGAGAAATGTTTGAAACGCCTGTTTCCTCTTTTAGTCGTCTGGGAAGTGGGCAAACGCAATGTCTATGCACTGAAGTGGAGAGTCTATGCGTAGAAATCCAAGGTCTATGCATCAAAGTTAAAGCTCTATGCGCCAAAGTGAAGGTTCTATGCACAAAACGATATCCTATGCACCAAAACGAAGAGTCTATGCACCGAAACAGCTATCCTATGCACCGAACCTCTTTCCAATCATAAAAAAGAAGCCGACCCAAAAGCTTTTACACTCTCAAGTCAGCCCCTTTAAATCACTTATTTACTTTTTAGCTACATCCACAATACGACCTTCGATTTGCGGATTCACTGTTTTTAATTCTGCAACATAGTCTCTTAGGTTCTCCCAGTCAGAAGCTCCTAAGTCTGTAACTCGGCCTTGCTCATACGCGTTTTTAAATACTGTAAATCCATCTCCACCTTTAGCAGTAAAGGCGTTTGTTGCGATTACATATTCTTTTGCCGTATCGATTGCTGTGTATGTTCCATCAGCATTCTTTACTTCCATTGTTACAACACGGCTGCCTGCTGCTTTCGTGCTGTCAAAGGTAAACTTCATACCAGACACATGAAGGAAACCGCCACTTTCTTTCGGAGATTGGCTAACACTGTGCTCAAGAGCTGTCTTGATTTCAGCACCAGTCAATTTCATTGTTGCAAGTGTGTTTCCGAATGGAAGTGTTGTTAACACATCACCGTATGTGATTTCGCCTGCATCGATTGGCGCACGGATTCCGCCACCGTTTTGGAATGCCATGGCTACATTCGGGTTGAACTCTCGTGCTTTATCTAACATACCATCAGTGATCAGGTTTCCAAGTTCTGTTTCGTTGCTGCGGACACTGGATCCGTCGCCTTCTGAACGAGGGTTAGCGAGTTCTTTTTCAGCCACGCCGCCTGTTGGTGTGTTCTTCAACTCAGCGATCTTGCTGGAGTACTTTTCAAGTAATTTTGCCGCTTCAGGGTCCGCTACTTTTGTTTTTACTTCAATTAATGCTCCTGTTTGTCCAACAACTTTACCTTTCTTGTCAAACTCAACATCAAGAGTTCCTAAGAAATCTCCATATTGAGAAGCTTGAACGATGACAGTAGCATCTTTGTCTTTTCCGTGCTCGTCCTTCGTAATCACTACAGGCTCAGTAAGTTTTGTATGGCTGTGCCCGCCTACGATTACATCAAGGCCGTCCACGTATTTTGCTAGCTCAAGGTCGTTGTCATAGGCAGCGTTATCATCATATCCAAGGTGTGTGATGGCAACAATTTTGTTAACGCCGCGGCGCTCTAGAGCTTTAACTGCTTTTCTAGCTTCACTGATGTAGTTTTTGAATTCTACACTCTCAGGGCTGGAGATGTCAGAAGTCTCTTCCGTTGTAAGTCCGATAAATCCAACGCGCTGTTTATCAACCCACTTTACAACAGCAGGGTAGATCGTGCTGTCTTTTGGCGTGTGTTTCACTTGGTTTTTAAATAATGAATTCATGTTTGTGTCTTTAGAAAAATCAACGTTTGTACTAACGAATGGGAAATCTGCATTTTTTACAAAATCAGCTAGAGCCTGGTGGCCTTCAGCACTAGATCCAAGATCAAACTCATGGTTACCGAATGTCATAAGGTCATAGCCTGCTAGATTCATGAACTCCAGATCAGCTTGTCCTTGGAATTCGTTGAAATAAAGCGTTCCAGAGAAAACATCTCCAGCGTCAAGTAGAAGAGCGCTTGGCTTTTCAGCACGAACTTCTTTGATCGCTGTAATACGCTGTGCAACGTTATCTAGGTGAGCATGCGTGTCGTTTGTATGCATAAGCGATAAATTAAATGTAGGATCTTTTGGCTTTTTTTCAACACTATTTGATTCAGCAAAAGCCGGCATTGCCAATGAGGAAGAAATTAACCCAACGGCAAGTGTGGAAGCTAGTAAACTTTTAAACTTTTTAATTAAAACCATCCCATCACATTCCCTTCAATTTTGTCATACGATATTAATTTAGCATGTAATAATACAAAGTTAAGTCGAAAAATGTCGAAATTAACAAAAAATTTACATCGAATGTAATATTTACACTTTACCAATCTCGGCATATTTTCCTAGTTTGTATTACACGCCTGAATTGGTCGTTTTTGAGGTGCAGGATGTTTTGTTTTAATACGGCTAACCACTGAAATTAGAGCTCTATTCCTCGAAAAAGGAGTTCTATGCACCAAAGTGATAGTTCTATGCGTCAAACTCAAGAGTCTATGAATCAAAAGGAAAGTTCTATGATCCGTTACGAAGAGTCTATGAGCCAATAAGTAGAAAAGGAAAAAGACCGAAATGAATTCGGTCTTTTTACCCTTTATTTTTCTTATCTCAGTTTATTTTTTCCTTTGATTAAATCCCGCTTTAGATTGAATGTATTGCCTTTTTCATCTTTAAACACCGCATACTCATTCACCGGCTGCACTACAACATTATCGAGAGTAAGTGTTTCGTTGTATGAAGTCTTAGCTGTTAGTGAGATGGTGTGCTTTCTGGCTGTTAGATAGTTCACTCTGTTCAAGTTTACTAGAGTAAGGTACTTGTTAGCAGCAGAAACGTCTGTTGAACTTACTTTTCGCCCATCAATCTTTAATTCTAGTTTTAGTTTGCCGCCTAATGCTGGTGCTTTCTCAAGTGCACCGTAGATGAGGTACAAGCCTTTTTTCTCAATGTTCACTGCCTTTTCAATCGAATCTCCATTGTTCATTTTCACAATCTGATTACTAAAGAGTGCGTCACCGGTCCAGGCGCTTTCCGGTGTTTCGATGAACGGATTGCCACTTTTCGCAGTGAACGTTTCAGCTTCATGGATGGTTGAAGTATGTCGTTCTTTTGTTTTAACGTTAAAAGTAGCCATCGCTTCAGGAATTTGTTGAATCGCTTGAATCGACATCAAGGCTTCAATCGTAGACTCCGCACCTGAGTTCATATTCACTTTTCCTGAAACGCCGTTTAACCCATCATAGCCTCTGCCGGTTTCAGGATGGTACATCTGGAAGTTCGCGTCATTGTTTCCTGTGTACCAGGAGGAGGCGATTCCAGCATATTGAGCGTATTTTTTCTCATGTGTTGCGTGGTACAGTTCAGTGAAAGCTTGCGTCAGCATGTTCACGCCGTATGCAATCTGTTCGTCTTTTGTTGGTGTTGGTGCCATCTCTTTGATCATGCCAGTCACGAGAATGTGAGTGAACAGCTGGTCGGCTTCTTGCTGTGCCGATTCAATCCAATCTTCTTTGTTCAACAGATTGCCAGCTTTGGCGAGGGCCATGGATTGCCCGCTGCCCCAAGCGTGCCAAAGGGTAGGGGAGCCGTCCCAGTCAAGGTGCGCCCCGAACGGATATTTCGTGTAGGATCCGAATTGGTACTCCGATAATCCTTTTCCGAGCTTTAACATCGAATCTTTTACTACTGGGTCTTTTTGCACCTCGTAATATTCCGAGAGACCAAGTAAGGCATTGGACATCGCGTCAAAACCGCCGATCCACGCTGGAACCTTGTAGCCGTTAACTATGTTGTACTCTCCGTATTTTTCGTTCACTTTCTTTTGTAAGGCTTTGTTCGCTAGTAAGAAACTGTCTTTTAACTCTTTTGCGTAGGTAGGGTCTGTTTCAGAAAAAACCTTGTAACCATGACCAATCGACCACATTGCTCTCGCCGCCCACCAGTCAAACGACTTCTTACTCGTCGGACCGTCTGTGTTTATGGAATAATCCTCAAAGATAAAGTTATAAAATTCGCCATCTTCCACTTGCATGTACATGACAAAATTTAAAGCTTTCTTTGCTTTGTCCAATGAATCTTTATTCTTCGTTTGTTCGTAATGATTTAAATACACAACAGCAGCTCGTGCTACATCATCCACACAAGCAATTCCTTCGTCCGCATCATCCACCCATTCGTAGTCAGGATACTCTGAATAGATGTGCGTGATCAGCATCTCTTTACCGTCGATCGTGACTTCTTCATTTAAAAAATCTAAGTGATCAAGATTTACGAGAGAGGTTTGAGTTTCAGCTGCATCTGCCTGAGTGGGAACCGCAACCATAAGTATCAAAGCGATAAAAATTTGAAAAATTTTCTGCATTGTATTCTCCTTCCATGTAAGCGTTTTAATTACATTATTACATGACAAATTATTTTATCAAGTTACATTGTGATTTTGTCATGAAGTTGAATACATGTACCTAAAGAAAAATATTATGACTAAAACAAAAGTAATAGATGAATAGTTATTGACCACAGTAAGCAATAAAAGGAAAATATAAGTAATAGCGGTACTTGAAAGAGGTTAGCATCATGTCTATGGATACTTTGGATAAAATCTTTACAGGTTTACTATTTCTTCTCACAGCACTTCCGTTTATCATGTTTATACAATTTAAATGGAAAAGAAGAGAGGGTTATTATTACGTCTTTCTATCTAATTTTTCTCTTATTATTTTTACAATTACCATACCAGTGCTTTTATTAATCTTTGAAATTGAAGTTTGGGAGTCGCTTCACAAACCTTACTTGATTTTCATCACCTTAATCCTTCCTTTAATCGTTATTGCGATGCACACTTACTTTGTGATCTTAGTAAAAAGAGATATGTTTATTGTCAATCTTGAAAAAAATGAAAGATTGGAAAAGTTAATATTTAACGATCCAAGACCCGCGACTGCAATCTTTTGGCTGGTATGTGTATGGAAGTATGCTGAAAAATATTTTAATTAAAAGTTTTTGATTATAAAAGCGTGTCCTGGTTAAACGTACATACTTGTTTTAAGATAGAGGAGGGAAACCCAAAAATATCAAAAAAAGAATTGATTGGATAGAGAATCGGCAAGAATGAGAGATAATCTATTTTTTATAGAAGTTATTTTTAGGAGGAACCATGCTACAAAAATTCGGTTTTTCACAGTATGAAAGTCAGGTGTTCGAAGTCCTTGCATCGAGTGAGGAGCCTATGGACGCGACGAACATTGTTAAATATTCGGGTGTACCGAAATCAAAAATATACGAAGTGCTCACGCGCATGATTGAAAAAGGGATGGTCCTAGATTCGGTGTCGGAGAAGAAAAAGCTGTATTCTGCGCTACCGCTGTCTATCGTAATCGAGAAGCTGACGACTGAATTTCAGGAAAACGTACAGCAGTTAAAAAACAGCACGTCTAAAAGAAAGTTCTATGATGAACACGTTTGGAGTTTGAAAGTGGATTCATCGATTCGGGCACAGACGAAGCAGATTTTGCAAGCGGCCGAGAAATCGATAAAGGTTTCCGCTTGGCAAGATGATGTATGTGATTACTTGCCGATACTTGAGGAAAAAGAAAAGCAGGGAATCGATGTGGAAGTACTGGTGGTTGGAGAACTGGAGTCTTCGCTAACGAACGTACATACACTAATTCCGGCACAGGAGCATCATTCACTAGAACGATTCCGATTAGTGGTAGTAGATGAGGAAGAAGTTATTTTTGCAGGGTTGGAAAATCAAAGCTGGCAGGCGATGAAAACAAAATCTCGCCCGTTTATCAAAGTGTTTATCGAATTCTTTTATCACGATGTGGCACTGGCCAAAATTAATGAAAAGCATTCGGAACTGTTGATGAATGATGAAGAGATCAGAAGTGTTCTGTTGAAGCTACGGTATTAAAAGTTTAGTCAAAACAAAAGATTGATGAATCGCAACCTTATATGTTGCGATTTTTATTTTCTCAGTTTCTAACGCGGGAATAGACCTTTCTATGTAAGTAATTTTAAATTTTTTTTCCTATCTTCCTAAGTATTCTTATAGTTTGATCTCATAGGAGGTTAGTATGTGATTTAAATATATACTAATAGTTTTATTTTTTCTTTAATTGTTTCCTTATTCATAAATTGGGATATTTATTTTAAAAAGATAAATAAGACTAGGAGGGTAAGAGAAATGAATTCCACTGAAATCATAAAGAAGAATATTGCTGAAATTTTTGTGGGAAATACGGTGAAACTTCATCAAAAGATTGGATTAATTACTGTTATAGCAGGAGTTTTCTCAGCATTATCATTTTTAATAACTTACTCTTTTTTATATGGCTACTATTTTGGAGGAGATATTAATCATTCAATTTCAAACTTTGAACTTTTTCGAAGATTTGTTCCTTTTCACATTAATACTTTTACATTTACATATTTATTATTATCGCTCTCAATAACATTAATAGCTTATACTATAAATTTAATAAAAGAAAATGGGGTTTTATGGGGCATAGGAGTTGGCGTCGTATCCATGGGTGTATACCATACCATTATTGCAATCTTTTTTATTCCGAATTTAACGTTTCATAATATATTTTACTTTGGAATAATATGGTTGTTACCTTTTGTAATTGGAATTATGATTATGTTTTTTATACTTATAATGAGAAACTTACTTAACGTCATAAGCGGTTTTTTATATGGAGGAGTATTAATAGGTGCTCTATTACAAATCACAAATGTTGTCGTACCTGAGAGTTATTATATCTTTTTATATTTACTCCTTTTTGCTGTAGGTAATTTATTTTACCTAATACCAAATAACAAAATGACTAATGTTTTTCTGCTTATACCATATTTCTTATTAGGTGAAGCTATCTTACTTTTAATTGTAAATGAGTTTCATTCTATTACTCCCAATTTATATTTAACCTTAAGTTTTTTTATTGCACCAATTTTCGTGAGTATTTACCTATCATATGCTAAAAAAGAATGGTTAAAGGAGAAGTATTCGTCTTCTAAGAATGATAAGTCTTCAAAGAAAATTACCTTCCTTAGTTCACTATCTGACTTACTAATGGGGATCACTAACAGTAAGACTCATAAAAGTGCAGTTCTAATACTTATTACAGTTACTATGATTGCATACATGTTAATTCCTAAATTTTTAATTTCTACTGCTCAATTAATTCGATCTTATATTCCTAGTGATAATATTCAATATGAATCCATCTGGATTAAAAATTTTTCAGGGGAAAATAAGAAAATTAAGGGAATGATTGTAGCTGAGAAGGATGATGTAATTTATATTTCCAATCCAAAATGGGAACTTGAGCAATTAAAAGTTAATGAATATCATGTTAATAAACAAGAGGAATAATTCCATTTTCATCTCTAAAAAGCATTTTCATTCAACGGCTGAACATCATTATCTAATGTAATAGTTTCTTGTTTGGTGGATTCGCTATAGCAAGATAACTATGAGCCAAACAACGAAATGAAAAAGGAGCATGACCGATAAAAGTCATGCCCCTTTACTTCTATTTATTTTTCTTCTGAGCTCACAACTTCCAAAGCCATTTCAATCATGTCATTGAATGTTGTTTGGCGTTCTTCTGCTGAAGTTTCCTCACCTGTAAAGATGTGATCACTTACTGTCAGGATGGAGAGTGCGTTCACACCGTATTTTGCTGCGATTGAGTACAATGCTGTTGTTTCCATTTCAATAGCTAATACGCCGTTATCCGCGAGCTTTTTAACGATATCCATGCTGTCACGGTAGAACAGGTCAGCCGTTAACACATTACCTGCTTTGATTTTCAAGCCTTTTGCTGTTCCAGCTTCATATGCTTTTTTCAATAGATCGAAGTTTGCGCATGGTGCGAAGTCGATGCCTGGGAACGCTAAGTGGTTCATTCGTGAATCTGTAGAAGCAGTCATTGCTAAGATTACGTCACGAACTTTAACATCTTGTTGGATCGCACCGCATGTTCCTACACGAATTAAGTTCTTTACACCATATTCACGGATTAACTCGTTTACGTATATCCCAATAGAAGGAATCCCCATGCCTGTTCCCTGAACGGATACGCGCTTACCTTTGTAAGTCCCTGTGAATCCAAGCATGCCGCGGACTTCGTTGTAGCATGTTACGTTTTCTAGGAACGTTTCTGCAATATATTTTGCGCGAAGCGGATCTCCTGGTAATAGAATGCTTTCTGCAATTTCACCTTGTTTTGCACCGATATGAATACTCATTTGTTCACCATTACAACCTGTAAAAACAGTTGTAATGGTTTCACCTCCTTAGAAATTGATAGCTTACCTCAAAATATTCTCTACCTTCATCATGCCATAGTTTTAACTGCCTAGCTAATGGTATGTGCCTGACTCGAGGAGCGTTCTTTTTTACTCATGGACAGAACAGCTGTACCTAAAGCCAGTATGACCAAAAATCCGCCAACTGTTGCATTCATCTCTACAGATGCCTGTTCAATCACGATTCCGCCGATCATGGATCCGAAAGCAATGCCGAAGTGCAGCGCAGAGTTGTTCAAGCTTTGCTGAATATCGGATGTTTCAGGAGCGGACTCAATAAGATAGCTTTGCATAGCCGGTGTGATTGCCCAGCTGAGCATGCTCCAAATGATCATGACCATTAAAAATAACGGGAAAGCAAAGGTTGTATAAGGAATCATAAAGATTGAAATGCCAAAGATTATTGTAACACCTAAAATAGTAGGTTTTGTGCCAAATCGGTCAGCGAGCATGCCTCCGAAACCGCCGCCAAATACGGCTGCCACACCAAAGATTAGATACACAATGCTTACCCATGTTCCATTAAGCCCAAGTGTCATTTTTAAAAAAGGCGTTAAATAGCCGTATAACGTAAGATGACCGGCCAGGAACAGAAACGAAGTCAATTGAGCAAACAAAACTGTCCGGTCTTTTAGCGTACGCAACTGCTGTCGGATTGGGATCGCCGGTTTTGGATCGATACGTCCCATAAAGAAATACACGCCGAGTATCGATAAAACGGTTAAAGCTCCGATCAAAATAAATGGTGCTCGCCAGCCGAATGCATTACCGAGCATTAAGCCGATCGGAATGCCTAGCACGAGGGAAGCACTAATCCCCATAAACACCACGCCGATCGCACGGGCACGATATTTTTCTTCTACGATGTTGGATGCGATCGTCACACATAATACGACGAGTAACGAGCCACTGGCTGCAGACAAAATTCTAGCCAGCAACAACATCGTATATGTTTGGCTTAAAATCGCGAGTAGATTTCCTACAAAGAATAATACGAGAGCTATTAGAGTCAAACGCTTTCTTTCAATTTTAGCGGTTATCGTCAGCAAAATTGGAGCAGCAATAGCAAACACGAGAGAAAAGACGGTGATCAGAAATCCGGCTTTTCCTAAACCAACTCCGAGATCCTCTGCCACAAGGTCCAGAATTCCACCTATAATCAACTCGACCATTCCGACAACAAACGAAACGATCGTCAATAAATAAACACGTTTATTCAAATCTATTCACCAACTTTCAAAAAAGTTACCCTTGTAATGGTAACCTATTTAAAAGGGTGTAGCAATAATAAATTGTAGGCAAGTTTTATAAGCGTTACGGTAAGAGTTCTTTTATCTATTATACGTTCGCTCAAGAAAAGCCCGCTACGCTCAGAAATCTTCATCTACGCTCAAAATGCCTCAAGTTTCGCTCAAACTACATCTCGTTTCGCTCAAAGAAGATTTTTTCTGCCTGTTATTCGGTGAAAGAAGTTGCTTCAACGTCATGAAAAACAAAAAAAACCGCATTGACCAGTATTTTTATCATTTTTAATTTAGTTTTCCTATTAAAAGTTATCATTTTTCTATTGTTATTGAAGATTCTAAGAAAACCGTCATGTATCGGATAAGCCCTCCATATAGATAGTAGTAATCATCATAATAGTGGCTTTTTAAAAAGAATGGCCTGTGATTAGAGGAGGGGTTGAATGCTTCATATTGTGGCTTGTATTAAGCAGGTGCCGGATACGAAGATCATCAAGATGAACCCGAAGACGAATACGATGGACCGGGCGAGCGCGCCTGCCATCTTGAATCCTTATGATGCGCATGCAGTGGAAGAGGCGGTGCGTTTGAAAAAAAGGTATGGAGGAACGGTTTCGGTTTTGACGATGGGACCGCCGCCAGCTGTAAAAGCGATCAAAAAGTGCATCGAGATTGGTGCAGATGAAGGCTACATGATTTCCGACCGGGCTTTTGCTGGAGCAGATACACTCGCAACAAGCTATGCGCTCACAAAAGCCATTGAAAAAATTTCAAAGATTAAACCAGTAGACTTGATTATATGCGGGAAGATGACGATCGATGGTGACACCGGACAAGTTGGACCTGGGATCGCACGCCGGTTAGACATGCCTCCTCTTACTTCCGTCAACAAAGTAAAAGAGATCAACGTGGAAGAAGGCTATGCGGTCGTTCACCGGAAGCTCGAAGACGGATATGAAGTCATTCAATCGACGATGCCTTGTTTGATGTCGGTGGAAAAAGAGATCAACGAAGTTCCGTATTCATCGATGGCAAACATGCTAAAGGCGGCCAGGTACCAGCCGATCATTTGGGCGGTCGCGGATCTGGAGGATGTTGAGAGGACGCAGCTCGGATTGAAGGGCTCGCCGACGATCGTTTCTAAAGTGTGGGCGCCAACGAAGCCGAGAGGGGGAACGATGCTGGAAGGCGAAGCAGCTCAGCAGACAGAGAAACTTTTAAATATTTTGCTAGAGAAAAAAGAACTTTTTTCGGTGAAGGGAGGGGACAAAAGTTGAATTTCGAGGACTATTCAGGCATTTGGGTTTTTATTGAGGTGAAGGACGGGGAAGTTGTGCCGGTTTCGCTGGAATTATTGGGAGCGGGGAAGGAGCTTGCGGATAAGCGGGGGACGGAGCTCGCTGGCGTTTTGATCGGAGACGACGTGACACATCTAGCAGACACTCTTTATGAATACGGTGCGGACACCGTCTATGTGTATGATGATCCGATCTTTAAAGATTACCGGACAGAGTCGTACATGAAGGCATTGCTGGAGTGCTGTCAAAAGTACAAGCCGGAAGTGATTTTATATGGGGCTACTTCGACGGGGAAAGACTTGGCAAGCGCGGTTGCGACAGATCTTCCGACGGGACTTACGGCGGATTCTACCATTTTGGACATTGAAGAAGATACAGGCTTATTGCTTGCGAGCCGTCCGGCGTTTGGCGGGAACATCATGGCTACGATTCTTTGTAAAAAATACCGGCCGCAAATGGCGACGGTCAGACCTAAAGTGATGAAAGCTCTCACTCCAGAACCAGGTCGAACAGGTAAGTTAGTAGAAGAAACAGCTTCTCTCAAGGAAGAAGATATCCGTACAAAGGTACTCGAGATCGTCCGGCACACTACTCAAAAAGTGAAGATTGATGAAGCGGATATTATTGTCGCTGGCGGAAAAGGGTTAGGAAGTCCAAATGGTTTTCAGCTTGTTCATCAGTTAGCGGAAACGTTAGGCGGAGCTGTTGGCGCGAGCCGTGATGTGGTTGAAGCAGGGTGGATCGAACACCATCATCAAGTAGGACAGACAGGTGTTACGGTGACACCAAAAATTTATTTTGCGATCGGAATCTCAGGCGCTATTCAACATATTGTTGGCATGCAAAACTCAGGTCTCATTATTGCGATCAACAATGACCCGAATGCAGCAATTTTCCAATCCAGTCATTACGGAATTGTTGGGGATGCCTTTGAAATTGTGCCACTTTTAATTGAACAATTTAAACAAGTGTTTAACAGTGAGGTGGTCGACCATGTCTGAAAAATTTGATGTTATCGTTGTCGGGGCAGGTCCTGCCGGCATTTCTTGCGCGTACGAGCTGGCAAAAGCAGGAGTAAATGTTTTATTAATTGAACGCGGTGAATATCCAGGTTCGAAAAACGTAATGGGAGGCGTCCTTTACCGCAAGATGATGGAGGATGTAATCCCGGACTTTTGGAAGGAAGCACCTCTCGAGCGGCCGATCGTAGAACAGCGGTTCATGATGATGGATAAGGAATCTGCGGTCACCTTTGGATACAAAGGCATGGAATGGGGACAGGAGCCGTACAACAACTTTACCGTGCTGCGCGCGAAATTTGATCAGTGGTTTGCGGGGAAGGCCGTTGAGCAAGGGGCACTTTTAGTTAATGAAACGGTAGTATTGGAATGTATTGTCGAGAACGGAAAAGTGGTCGGGGTACGGACTGATCGGCCAGATGGAGATCTCTACGCGGATGTTGTGGTACTGGCAGACGGGGTGAACTCACTTTTAGCAAAGTCACTTGGTTTCCATAAAGAGTTCCGGCCTGATGAAGTGGCACTCGCCACAATGGAAATCATCAAGCTTGATAAAAAGACGATTGAGGACCGTTTTAATTTGGAAGAGAACCAGGGCACGACGATTGAGCTTTTTGGTGACGCAACAAAAGGGATTTTGGGTACTGGGTTTTTATATACGAACAAAGACACACTGAGTCTTGGGGTTGGTTCACTTCTATCTGGACTAATAAAGCATAAAATTAAACCGTACGAACTTTTAGAGTATGTGAAGAACCATCCGATGATCCGTCCATATATTGCTGGCGGGGAGCCGGTTGAGTATTTGGCACACATGATTCCAGAAGGTGGCTATAAGTCCATGCCAAAAGTGGCAGGGAATGGGGTTTTAGTTGTTGGGGATGCGGCCCAGCTCGTAAACGCGATCCATCGTGAAGGCTCAAATCTCGCGATGAAATCGGGTCAGTTTGCGGCTGAAGCTGTGCTGCTCGCAAAAGAACGTGAAGATTATTCAGAAGCAACTCTTAATCACTACAAAACAAGACTCATGAGCAGTTTTGTCGGCCAGGATATGAAAAAATATAAGGATTCTACTCATCATTTTGATAAGTTCCCGCAGTACTTTGATAAGTATATTCCGATGATGAATAAAGCGATGAGTCAGATGTTTACGGTTGATGGCGCGTCAAAATGGGAGAAGCAAAAGAAGATTTGGCGCGATGTGGGAACGGCTGGAGAGAAACTCAAATTGGCTCGTGACGCATACCGGGCGTGGAAGGTGATGAAGTAAATGAGCGAAAAGAAGTGTCAGACCATCGAAGAAAAGCAGTATCTCGTTCGTTTTAACGCAGACACGAAATCACATCTCACCGTTATGGATGCCGATATTTGTTTGACGAAGTGCCCAGATAAAATCTGTACGATCTTTTGTCCGGCAGAGGTGTATAAGTGGGAAGAGATCAGGATGCATGTAGGATACGAAGGTTGCCACGAGTGCGGAAGCTGCCGGATCGGCTGCCCGCACCAGAATATTAAATGGGAATATCCTAAAGGCGGACATGGGATCGTGTTTCGGTTGGGTTAGGCGGGCATATTTTGCAGAAAAAACATTTTGAAGTGAGAATTTCCTGTTTAATGTGGAAATAGTAGAGTCAGGTGCCTCTTGATGAGGCA
The DNA here is from genome assembly GCF_023715445.1 of Fictibacillus nanhaiensis. Classification (GTDB taxonomy): domain Bacteria; phylum Bacillota; class Bacilli; order Bacillales; family Fictibacillaceae; genus Fictibacillus; species Fictibacillus nanhaiensis_D. The sequence goes on along the minus strand of NZ_JAMBOD010000012.1, from coordinate 5,946 downwards.
CTTTTTTTTAGGTTTGAGCGAAACGGGAGGGATCTTGAGCGATACTCATCTAGTTTGAGCGAAACTTGAGGCATTTTGAGCGTAGATGAAGATTTCTGAGCGTAGTGGGCTTTTTTTGAGCGAACGTGTAATAAATAAAAGAACACGTACCGTAAAAGACGTTATCTAATAAAAAGAAGGGCAACAAAATGATTTTAGTTGCCCTTCATTAAACATACGTAACCCCTACTTGATGCATATTTTTCAACGCCTCAATTCCTAGCGCATAATACTGACTCGCTTGTTTGTACTTCTGGTGGTTCTCAAAGTATTTTCCGAGGATCGGATAATAATCGGCCAGATGGATCCATTCTTTCCTTTGCTCGAAATAAGGGATGAGCTCGTTGATCATAAACTGAATGAGTTCTTTATGATTGCCTCCGTATGTAAATAAGTACTTGTAATACATAAAATGCAGTTCGAATCCGCGGTTGAGCGGGTCATCTTGAACCTGTTCCAGCCATGTATCTATGAGATCCAAGCCTTTTTCAGGTTGGTTGGTCTTTTGATATTCTTTCACCAGAGCATGGATTGTCATAATTTTTGCGGATAGGGGCTCTTTTTCTTTTGCTTCCAGGCTTCGAGAAAATAGTTCGATAGCTTTTTCTTTTTCACCTTTATGCGTGGCGATACTTCCTAAGTTATGATAAATCACTCCCTGTAACACATCATCATCAAAGGCCGTCGCAATGGTTTCAGCTAGTAATAATTGATTAGTAGATTCATCGAAATTTTTTATCCGCAGATGAATAATAGCAAGTATAACTCTGCAATCAGCACATCTGTTAAAGAAATAGTTTTTCTCAAATATCTCTAATGCCTGTTTAGTGTATTCCAAAGCAACTATATTTCTATACAACTGGTTAGCTGAGAGACCAATCATGTACAGCAAATATCCCTTTTCCCACTCTTGAAAACTTTTATCCCCTAACTGTTTTTCCGCCCATAGAAAATAGTGAAAAGCGTCCTCAAATTCATTTGAAAAATAGCTAAGTTGCCCTTTGGCAAGTAAGTAATAGAAAGCTTTTTCCCCTTTGATCACTTTGTCTATGTATGAAACTTCATTTAACAAAGCGTGAACTCCCAGCGTTTTTTGCGTGGTCATCATAATATAGATGCTTTTAAATATTTTGTACAATATATCTTCATCGACAGATTTTAAAGGGGAATCTTTCAAACCATTAAACTTTTGCTCTGCAGACTCATAATCTCTTTGATATAACGAATAAAAAAGGTCAACATAGTTCTGTATAATCTCGTTTTCGTTTATGGAATCTAATCTTATTTCTAATCGATCGGCTAAATGCTGTTTGATTTCATCTGAAGGTTTGGTCACTCCGTTTTCAATTTTGCTTAAATACGGAATGGAGCAGATACCAGCGGCCAGTTCTTGTTGAGATAAGTTTTTGACTTTTCGAAAGTACCGAATCTTTTCGCCGAGATGCATGTCTGTTATCCTCCCTTCATTTTTTTCATTTTATCATTTAATAGAGTAGCAAAAATACCTAATCTAAATGAATAAGTAAAAGGGGAGGAAAGACGGGTTGGGAAACAACGCTCATTTTCCCGTAATTAGTCCTCGTTAATCCTCTATGTTTCCCAATTTTTAAGCGGTTGATTTTAGGTATAATTAACTATATAAACGACTATCTAGGGTGAGAGCATGAGTATTCAAAAAGGAAATATCGTTAGCTATCAGGAAGAACCACATATTGTACTGCACGTCTATACGTCAGATTATATAGAAATAAGAAAAATCAGCGAACGTTATGTGCCGCGCGTGATATTAGTGCACAAATCAGAAGTGATCGTTCTAAGCGAGTAACCGACTCTTTTTTAAACATGTGTTTAAATTCCCATCAAAAAAGCACACATCAGCGTGCTTTTTTGTTCGTTATTTCAGTATCCCCGTCTTTTCAATGCTGACTTCAACCTGCGTATTTATCTTTATGGAGGGATACGTTTTTCTCCAGTCAAGAGCTTTCCAAGCTGCTGGATCTGTTTCTTTTAGTTCTCGTCCAATTCCTAATACATCACTGTTGGCTTTCTGTGTTTTTTTCATAATGGATTGAGATTTTTTTGTTAAATCCCGTGATATCGTTTTTTCTAATTCTTTTAGTTGCTTTGAACTGATTTTTTCGGTTCTGGGATATTGGTGAATCATAACTTCAAGGTTTAAATGAATATCAACCATTGGTTTTTTTGAAGCATCTTTCTTTATATTTAACTTTCGCTTAGCCTTCAAAATCCGATAGGCAACTTGATTGTTTAATCTCTTTTTACCATTCATATGGGTTTCCAGATCGACTCTGTCCCCATAATTGTCCATAATCAATAAAAGAAGAGAACCTTCTTTTAGTGAAATCATCTCTCCAGAATAACCGTTATGACTCATTAAACCTGCTCCTGAAACTAATATATTCCCCTCTTTTTGCTCCAGGATGGGGAGGATAAAATCTTTACCGTCTTCATTAAAATAAGTAAATAATGTGTTCAGGGTTCCTTTAGTAACCGTAGAATTATCTTCCGCAGCTTCAATAATTTCATATAAGCCAAAGGCAACAGGGTTTGTGCCGATCTCTTTTGTTGATAAGAGTTTACTCGCTTCCACACCCTTTACAATCGCTACTTTACTCCCTAAATAGGGATCAGGAACACGATAGAAAAAATCGAGATAGGCGTTTAAGTTTTTCTTTGCAAAACTTTCTCCAAGCAAAATGATTCGTGACTTTGAAGCGGTTAAAGGACCCGTATAATACGTTCTTAATTCACGGTATGTATCTTCTAAAGAATAACCAGTAGCAGAAGACATCTGATTTTTAAAGTCAAAAAAGCCTGTTCCCTTCGGTATGATGTTAAGAACTACGATTGTGGTCTTAATCTTGTCATCCTCTACATCAAAACTTACACCGTTCATCACTTCTTGGTCTACAATTAATTTTTGATCCCAACAGCCAGTCAGCAGAGGAAAAATGATCAGTATAATGATTATTTTTCGAGAAGTATCCTTCATCCCTTTATCCCCTTTAGTTTTGCGATCACTAACAATAAAGTCGGAAAAATAAATACAAAAATGATATTTAAATAGATCATGATTTTTGATAGTGATTCTTCAACTGTAAAGCTTATGGGCAACAAACCTATGACTAATAAAATACAAGAAAGTAGATAAACCGATTTCTTTCTCTGGATCGAAAATAATTTCTGGATGCCAAGGCTTGCATTAAAAAGCTGAATAACAAGTGTAGTGGATATAGGCACAATCCAAAAGGAAAGAAAGATAATATCGATTCTTTCGATAAATTCAAATGATAGACCTCGGAAAAGATATAATAAAGGCTCTTGTATGAGGCTGAATTGCACGCCACTAAAGGAAATCACACAAGTGATGAATAAGAATATATACAGTGTTACGGTAAACAAATTTGCGAATGAGAGAACCATTAAACTTTTCTTTGGGTTTTTTAGAAACGGCATGATAAATAGAATGAGCTCGAAACCAATAAGTGATACGAATGCATCTGGACTTGCTTTTACTATTTCCATAAAATTTTTTGAACCAATAGGCTGCAGCCTGCCGAAATGTATATCTTGCTGATAGACAAGTATGAGTAAAAAAATCAGACCGAAAAATAGGATCGAAAAAAAGAGAAAAGTTCTTGATATGGTTAATATTTTTTCCTTTGCAATATAAGATGTTGCGATCAGCAACATCAAGATAATCGCCCATCTTGGGGTTCGATGAAGGATCCATGTGTTGATAACATCTGTGACAAGTATCATTAAGAGCATTGAAAACGATATAAAATACAGTACATAACTTATGTTTACGATTTTTCCTAAAAAATTCCCTAAAAGTCTAAGATTGAGTTCATAAAACGTTTCCTTCGGTGAAGTTCTGCTTAATCCGACAAGAATAATTATGATCCCTTGGGCCAAAGCTCCAGCGACAAGAAGAGAAATCCAGCCGTCTTGCTGTACATCGTTATACAGGATGTAGGGCAGACCGAGGATACCGATACCGATCTGGGCTTGAATAATTAAGAAAAATAAATTCTTATTTGTGAGCATTCGTATCCTAACCCTTTCCTTGTTTAGGTTGCTTGTTTAGAAATTGTTGAAATATTTTAGGTGCCTCAACATAAGCTTTTCCTGCGGAAGTCAGCTTAACAAGGTGTGTCGTATAGACCATTAACCCGAATGCAATTCCAATAAAACCAAACATAGCTGCCAGGAAAATTAATGGAAAACTCATTAGCCGCATAGTGGTGCTCATTTCCCCGATTGGAATCACAAAGGATGAAACTGCTGTAATCGCAATGACTACAACCATGGTGTTGGAAATGAAATTGGTTTGAACAATTGCTGAACCGATCACAATAGCCCCTACTGTACCAATCGTCTGTGCAACCGCTGAAGGGAGTCTGACCGATGCTTCCTTCAACAATTCCAAAACAATCTGCATCATGGCGGCTTCAACAAAAGGATGAAACGGGACATTCAAAACGGAAAGTTTAAGTGTATAAAAGGTACTGACCGGTAAGATCGCAGAATGATACGCATTAACGGCGATATAAAAAGCCGGTAGTGTTACGGATAAGATAAATGCAAGGATTCTTAGTGAATAATAAAAAAAGTTAACAAACCAACGGGAGTTATAATCTTCAGGACTTCTTAAAAAAGAATAAAAAGAAATAGGCGTAATTAAAGCAGAAGGTTCATGCTCAAGAAAAATGACCGTATTCCCATTTAATAGGTTAAAGGCTGCCCGATCCGGTCTTTCCGTTCTTAAGGATTGGGGGAAGGGCGAATATGGATAATCTTCAAGTGCTTCTTGTATCTGCCGGGACATGATGAGATCATCATCATTGATTTTTTCTAATCTGCTTTTAATCGTATGGAGGACTGTCGGATCCACTTTTGACTCGAGATAACAAATCGCGACTTCAACATTTGATAAAGTTCCGTACTTTTGATATTCCACTTTAAATTCTGGTGTTCTAAGCCTTTTCCGTAGCAAAGATATGTTTGCACTGGCGCTTTCCACAAATCCATCATGTGACCCCATGGTTACTTTTTCGTTCAGAGATTCATTGATCGCACGTTTTTCATCCGTTAATGTCGGAATGGAGTAGGCAATATTACAATCTTCCATTAGTAAAACAGTATTACCCTCTGTTAATGAAACACTGATGTCCTTATACGTTGTCATGATAGAAAATTGTTTGGTGCTTAATGTATTCTCAATACTTTCAGAGACTTGCTTGTTTATCGGACCGATAATATGGAGCTCAATCGATTCCTTATCCGTGATCGTATCGAGGTATAAAAGGATAATCGTTTTATGATGAAAGGTTAATTTTCTTCGTTTTAAATCCGCTGTTTGATTCATTTCTTCTATTATTCTTAAATTTTGAGTTAAATCAGCAGTAAGAAACTCACTAGGTGATTCTGCCATATTGCATCAATCTTCCTTCTATGAATAAGTCAATAGTATGCAGTATAGACTTGAAATTCAGTGAATATTCTTTGGAAGTTTAAAGATTGGCCTACTATTGGGGGCTGAGGATGACCTGGATTCGGACCAGGTTGTCCTCTTTTTTATAAGATAAGGTGCAGTTTTGGTACAAAGCTGTTCTTTATTGGTTTTCATGATCGAGTGAGCCGTTTTCAAGGTGGTTTTTCGAAATGGGTGAGCCCAGGTGAAGGCTTAATCTCACGGATTTTACAGATATTCTCACGAGAATCTACCATAATCTCACGAGTTTTTCCTTGAATCTGGTTATGTCAAATAGTCTGTGTAAACGAACAATATCCAAAGCATCTCTCTTCGTCCGTATATATGGTTGTAGGGTAGAGTGTTAGTGGAGGGATATCCCTCCACTAACACTCTTTCATCATTTTCTT
>NZ_JAMBOD010000011.1 GCF_023715445.1 Fictibacillus nanhaiensis | reverse complement strand
CCGAAACCGACTTTCAAAAAGAAGAAATGCTTCTTCTCTTGTTATCCGGTATTAGCCCCGGTTTCCCGGAGTTATCCCCGTCTTACAGGCAGATTACCCACGTGTTACTCACCCGTCCGCCGCTAAAGTCAGAGGAGCAAGCTCCTCATCATTCGCTCGACTTGCATGTATTAGGCACGCCGCCAGCGTTCATCCTGAGCCAGGATCAAACTCTCCATAAAAGTGTTTGACTTGCTCTAGTTTTAAAACTGACGGAATTAAATGTAATTCCTTACCTATTTCTTTTGTTCAGTTTTCAAAGAACTTGTTTGCGTCACTCTCTTAAATCAGCGACAAAAACTATCTTACCACATATCGACTATGTGATGCAACATCTTTTTTAAAAAGTTTTGTTTGTTTTTGTCGATTAATATGTAAGAAAAGCAACAACGTTTATTACTATATCAGCGTTTCAAGGCACCGTCAACGGTTTTTTAAATTTTTTATTAAAAAACCTCTTTTCACATTGAAAAAGAGGTCTAGAGTCTATAAAGAATACTTCTCTAACAGGTCATTTTTCGTCTTCCACACTTTCTCAGAAAGGTCTACAAAGTATTCCTGCGGGTTAAGTCTTCTAAGATGCTGCGGCCAGAACAATTTAAGCTGTTCTTGATGGTATTGCCTGATTTCTTCTAACTTTGGAAGTTCATATACGAGCTTTCCTTCTATATATATAGGATGTAAAAGCTCTTCTGCAGTAAATGATGAAACAACTTTATTTTTATAGGTGTGTACAGGATCAAAAAGCTTAATATCTTTTTCAGGAATAACTTCGTCTTCCATGGCAATGTAATCCGCTTCTGCTTTTCCTTTAGTATTAATAATGCGATACACCTTTTTATATCCAGGCGTTGTTATTTTTTCTACATTAGATGAGATTTTTATCGTAGGAACGTACTCACCATTTTCATACTTCGCTACTACTTTATATACTCCGCCAAGTGCAGGCTGGTCTGAAGCCGTAATCAGCTGAGTTCCTACTCCCCAAGATGTAATCTTGGCACCTTGTGTCTTTAGATCTGTAATAACATCATCATCTAAATCGTTACTCGCAACAATTACAGTATCATGAAGTCCTGCTTCATCCAGCATTTTACGAGCTTGAATGGAGAAGTAAGCCAAATCTCCGCTGTCCAGACGGATTCCCTTAAGCGATTTTCCTTCTTCTTTCATCATTAATCCGACTTTTACCGCATTAGGCACTCCGCTTTTTAACGTATTATATGTATCCACTAGGAGAATACTTTGGTCAGGAAGTGCTTTTGCAAAACGTTTAAAAGCTTCTTCTTCAGAATCATGATCTTGAACCCAAGCGTGGGCGTGCGTTCCTTTTGTAGGAATACCAAAGAGCTTTCCTGCACGCAGGTTTGAAGTGGCATCAAAACCTGCAATATATGCGGCACGCGCACCCCATATCGCAGCATCCGCTTCTTGAGCCCGGCGTGTACCAAATTCCATTAACTGATCATTTTCAGCAACATGCCGGATACGTGCAGCTTTTGTTGCAATAAGCGTCTGGTAGTTCATAAAATTTAAAAGAGCTGTTTCAAGCAAGTGAGCCTCGAATACACGGCTCTTAATCCGAATGAGGGGTTCATTTGGAAACACTACAGTCCCTTCTTTTACACAAAAAAGCTCTCCCGTAAATTCAAAGTTTCTTAATTCGTTTAAAAACTCTTCATCATATTGTTCATCCTGCATTCTTAAATAATCAATATCATCTTCATTAAAACGGAGATGATTTACATAATGGATGATTCGCTCAAGTCCGGCAAATACCGTATAGCCGCTTTTAAATGGATTTTTGCGGAAAAATGCTTCAAACACTCTTATGTTGTTATGCGTTCCGTTTTTCCAATGGGCGTACATCATATTGATCTGATACTTATCTGTATGTAGGGCTAAATCTTCATAGCTCATCTCGGAATCCCGCCTTTCTCTTGTACATTTTTCTCTTATTGGGCATTTGTTAAACATTTTAAAAGGCCCGGTCTTTTTAAAGAAGACCGGGGAACTAAATAAATTTCTTATAATTAAAAATTACTGACTCCTTGCTTCATCAGCAAATTCTTGTATTAATTTTATTACACGTTCTTAAAATTCAATTTCTTTCTTCGTATGAGTCTTCTGAAACTCTGCTGGTTTTGGATCGAAGTATTCCATCGTGAATTTAGGTGCGAACTTGTTGTTCTGAAGGTATCCTGAACCCCACGTTGGATCCATTGTCAGCCAGCGTCCATCAACTTTCGTCTCCACCCAAGCATGATTTTGACCTGCATATCCAGTCACCATCTGAGTTTCCATTCCACTAGCTCGTAACAATGCGATTGCCAAATAAGCGAAGTCCTGGCATACTCCTTCTTTCTCGTCCAAGGTTTTCAATGCGCTATCATCAAACTCGAATGTCCGGTTGTTCAATTTATCCACATCATAGCTCACAGTTTTCGCAACATACTCGTATACAGCAAGAGCCTTTTCTTTTTCCGTTTTCTTATTTTTCGTCAGTTGATCTGCTAACTTTTTAATCTCAGGAGCGTCTGACTGAATTCCTCTTGAGGGCAGTGTAAATCGCTGGTCTTTTGCATTTGTGTTCTCTAACGTAAAACCTGCTACTCCTACAAAATGCTGGACATACCCATTTGTTAATGTAAAGTCAGGGGCCATTAATGAGACTTCGTATTCCCCTGGTCCGAAACGCAGGAAAAACTCGCCTTCAAACTTATTGTTTTTAACTGGTATAGCGTACATCGCTTTCAGATTATCTTTTTCAGTCTGGACAAATACAACATCTGTTTTGTTCGCGTCTTTTCCGCTAGGATTGATACTTCCCTTAATCTTATAAGTGAGATCTGCCTTTTCACCGCCAACTTCAGGTGTCTCCAGGTTGAACCCTTTTTCTTTATATACTGAAGAATAATTGATAGGTTCAAAGGATTCACTTGATAGATTCTTCACGAAAAGATTGGCCGCTTCAGAATAATAGTTCGACATGCCTTCTTTCGGCGTCATGATCTGAACTTCATGAACACCTTCCCCATAATAGAGGGGAATTTTCTTGCTGAACTTTCCGTCCTCAACAGGAATCATGATTTTTGTAGATTCACTCTCTTTTTTCAGTTCCACCATAAGCTGTTCTACACGTGTATCTCCAACTACTCCTTCAAGCTCAAAAGATCCATCTCTTTCCATATACCCATTTATGGAATTTTTTAACACTAATCCGTGTTCAAGAGCGTTCTTAGTGAGCGCTACGTCACGCTTCACTTCTGGATTCACGTTTTCAACATCAAATTCTGCAATATCATAAAAATAATCTTCCGCCGTTTCACTAGGCACACTGACTTTTACAGAATAGTTGCCTTTCCCGTTAAACAGCTGGACCTTCTGTTCAAACTTCCCTTCTTTAATAGGGGCATAATAGCTAAATTCACGTCCAACAGGACCATCTTCCTCACTTCTCACCTTGATCCATACGTAATCCGACTTAAATCCGCTATACTTTTCCGCTTTTCCTTTGATTAAAACAGTAGAGTTTGCCTTAAACTCTTTGTACGTTGGGCTTGATAAAGTCACTTCAACCTCTTCTGCATATGGAAGCAGCTCAAGCTTCTCTAACTTTTCATCTTTATTTGCCTCTTCAGCAAGAGCGGTGTATTTATCCTTTTTTTCCTCTTTTGCTGGGCTGCTTGAGCCGTTCTGGTCTGCGCTGCAGGCGGTCATTGCAAGCACTATAAATGATAGAAGAATACTTGTAAGCTTATTGTTCATTCTATTAATCTCCCCTATACGTATTCAAAAAGAAAGAGATGGGGTTGCCATCTCTTTGTTGTTAGTTCTAATCAAGACTGTCCTGTTCCTGATTTCTTTTGTTTTCAATCGCTTCCTGTAAAGCATCACGATTGTCTTCTATTTCACTTTGTAGTGTTTTAAACGTAACATCATCATAATCTACGAGTGTGTTATATCGATCGTTGATTAATTTTTCAACTTCAAAGCCATTTTTCACTTTCTTTAATTCACCTAAAAGTTTAACTCCTTTTTCAAGGCGGTCCTTTTCTTCAACGATTTTATTTAAGACCTCACTATGCCTATTCTGTACTTCATTAAATTTATCACTGGCTATTTGTTGGGCTTGCATGAAATTCTCGTCGCTCCAGCTTTGCCATTCCAGCCACAGTTTATTTTTTTCCCCAAGCAGATATTTCTCAAAATCAGCAGCAGAATTAACAGAATGGTATTCTCCGCCACCAGCTTGAGCAATTTTTCGTAAGGATTGCTGACCTTCGTTATTGACATCAAACCCAATGACATTAACTTGAGCTTTTGCAGGAGAATCAGCAATTGCTTTAGCTGCTGCAGCTGGATCACCATCACAAGTCTCTACACCATCACTCACAACGTAAATTAAATTCTCCGCTTTATCACCGTTTTGTCCCACTAAATCTTTTTGAGCTGCTTGAATTGCACCAGCAATTGGTGTCCATCCTGTCGGTTTAAATTTGTCGAGACTGTTCTGAAAACCGTCTTCGTTATATGTATTAAGTTTATATACAACTTCCGTACTTTCACATGAAACCTTTTTGTCACTATCGGCATTGCTTCCTTTTTGGCCGTATACGCGCAGCATTACATTAGACCCTTGTGGCAACTTACTTGCATAATTACGAACTGCTTCCTTGGCAATTTCCATTTTGGTTTTTGAGCCAGCTTTAGCAGCCATACTCCCACTCGAATCTAGTAAAATAGCAACATTTAAAGCTTTTCCGTTACCTGGTTTATCAGATACAGGCACTTCAATCGTTGTGTTTAAATTCTTGTAATACTTATAGTCTTCCTTGTAGTCTTCAGCCAAGTAATGGATAACCGCATCATAAGCTTCATTAGTACTAAGTTTATTCGGAATTTTTGCAAATGCATCTTTCATTGCTTCTTCTGAATAGTTGTCATCCACTAGCTTACCAGGACCTTCCAACATCATATCTTCGGCCTCTGTTGCAGCTTTAGGAAATTCAGTTTTCTCTTCTTTTTTCTCTTCCTTTTGTAGAGGATCTTCATTCTTCGAAGCTGTAGATTCGGAACAGGCTGACAATAGAAACAGGAATGACATTATCACTATACAGAGTGTAAGGTACTTTTTCATAAATGCCTCCTTATTGTTTAGGGTTCTTCAGTCGTAACATAAGTTCCTGCTATAAAATCATGAACAGCTCTCTTATCATTCCTAAAGATGATCATAAAAATAGTTACGATATATAATGTTAAAAAACTGATTGTATATAAAACTTGTGCTACCGGCATTCGAAGTATTGTATTTTTAAAGCCTAGTTTTTCACCATCAACACGAACAATTCTTGCACCTGTAACACGTTTACCCACCGTGTATCCATTCCAATAAACAGGAACGAGAATATAGTAAGCCATTACATACAACCAGATCGCGATTCTGGATAAATTCTCATCTTCAAAAATAGGTCCGATGAAAAATCCAATAACAGCTCCTACTCCTGCGTCTATAACTACTGCACCTAAACGTCTCCAAAAGCCTGCAGGCTTTTGTAAATCCATGGTGTCACTTCCTTCTTTATTAATAGCTAAATATCTAGTTATTAATAAAATATACTAATACAAATACAACAGGTACTGCTATTGCAGTATAAACGATTGTTCTTCCGTTAATTTTACCACCCATACTTTCTCGGACCTTCCCAAAAATAAGCAGAGCTGCACAAACAAACATTAATCCTACAATAAAATAAGAAAAAATAGATTGATCAAAAATATAGTTACCATTTGGAAGTTTTGTTGCAGAGGTACTAAATAATATAAGTGCTAAAACAACAATACTGAGCATTGGGCCCCAAAAAAACCAATCATATGATTTTTTATTCATTCTTAATCTCCCCTTTAAGGTCTTTTATACAAATTTAAAATGGATTGATGCAATTCGTTGAACTTATCTAAACCTTTATTATATAAATCCTTTAAGCCATTATCAGGATGAGATTTAGGGTCATTCCAATAATATACGTCAGCGGTTAAGGAGTTTATAAAATTACCCATTGGTTGAGTAATAGGTTCCGCAAAATCCCCCAAAGCATTAGCAATTGCAGATGAACCAGGAAGGGCTATTAATCCACCTATTCCTCCGACAATTAAATCCTCAACACTAAAACTACCATCCAGATATTCTGTGAAACTATATGAAGCTGACCCTATTCCGGCACTTAAAGTTGCCCAGCCTGTAAGACTTCCCCAGCTCTTAGATGTAATAGCGCCAAATAACTTTCCTGGAATTGGTCCTCCTATACCTGCTAGGAAACCGTTTATACCCATATTTCTAAAGGTCTCACCAAAGTTTAATTGCTCACCTGTTACCAAGGCAGATCCTACATCCCATACAAAGGACACACCAGCGCCTATACCAAATGCTTTTAAGAAAACACCCCAACCACCATAAAACCTACCTATAGCAGTAAAGGCTGCTCGACCTCTGGCACCTGCCCAACGTCCAAATTGCATTGCATTTCTTCCAACAAAGCTCCCGAATCTTCTTGCACCTTGCCCAATCCAGCCAGCGAACGAACGAAGATATCTAACACCTGTTCGGAGCCCTTGACCAATCCAGCCTCCGAACGTTCTCATTCCACTGCCAATATAACGCAGACCCTGTCCTAACCAGCCACCAAAAGTTCTCATTCCACTGCCAATATAACGCAGACCCTGCCCTAACCAGCCACCAAAAGTTCTCATACCATTTAAGGCTGCGGTTAAACCCCTAGCTAATCCTGCACGAAGCATTCCAGCCATAGCACCAACTGCACCTATACTGTATAACCAGCCTCCTAATGCGCCTAGAGCTGCACCACCGAAAGCCCAAGCTAGAACTCCCCATCCAAAGGTATCCGTACCACCATATTTCCAGAAATAAAAAGCACCTGCAACAATGGCACCGATAATAGCACCTACTAACAATGCCACGCCTACAAACGGCAGCAGTACAAACGCTGCAACTGCAACGGCAACCACCGCTAATACGGCAAGAATTGTATAAATGAGGTCTTTTGTCCAATCATTCAGGGAATTCCACCAGTCTCCAACACTTTTAATTCCATTTGCTGCCCAATCCACAGCATCTCCAAGCGCTTTAATAACAGGCTCAAAGAACTTTTCCACTTTTTTTAAAGTATCCTTTAATCCATCTCCAAAATCAAAGGGCAAGAAGTCCCAAAAGCTATTCGAATCATTCGCCTGCATTTCTGTAGGCTTTATCTGACTTTTATTATATTCAAGCGCTCCGACAGAAGCAGGGGAAACACTTACGAATGAGAATAATAAACATAGAATAATAGCTAATAAAGATCGTTTACGGCTCATTTTGTCTCCCTCTTAATCACAGGTAATTTCAATCCCTTTGGGTGTAGCTATATTTACTGCGGCTTCTGCTCGTACTTTATTTTCATCACCTGAAAACATATTTTCATCAACCGTAACAAATTCAGCTTTCTTCTTAACTTTCACAAAAACTTTGAATTCCCCTTCATATGGAAACTCGACTTCAACGTCTTCTTCTGCTCCATTTAACTTTGCATAATGGCGTGCTGCTTCTTCCACCTGAGGAAATGCATCCTCAATAGATCCGCAACTAATATGATTAATTTCGTCTTGTTCAAATAAATATTTTAAGGCTTCATTTAAATCCATTGAGTCAAGATCTACAATACTACCATTTATCCATTTTTCTACCCCAGGTGGCATTTCTTTTCCAAAGAGGGCATCACCTATCCCAGTAATAGGTGTAGAGATCCCTTCACCCTCTGCAGGTTCAGCTCCCTCTTTTCCTTCTTCTTTTTCAGCTTCTTTTTCACTTTTAAGATCATCCAGACGATCTTTTATTTGTTTTCTGAGCTCTTTATCATAAATTTGTTTTGCCTCTTCAGCGGCAGCAAGTGCAGCGGAGTCAGCAGAAGTTTGACCCACTCGTTTTGCAGCAAATGTAGTAAAGAAATCAAAAAAGATGAAACTGATAAAAATGGCTGCCATAAGCAAACCCATAACTACTAAAAGGGTACTACCTCTTTCATTTTTTAAGTAGTTATTATTCATCGGTTTCATCCTCCTCCATTGGCATAGTTGCATCGGCTTTCAAGTCATAATCAATCTTTCCTAAAAAGGGAACAGATACAGTTGGAACTTTTGTAACTACTGTAACCGTTACATTTTTTCCATAACTAGAATCACCGGTCGAACTTGAAACACTTTGAAGATCTAATCCGTATGCTGAGCTTTCTACCGCTGCTTCATAATCCCCTTCAACCGATGCCACACGTGCACCATCTCGAGCTGCTGCTTCTGAAACAACAACGGCATAGGCAACTAAAGCAACTTGCCATATAAATAGCAAAGAAAATATGATCATAGGGAACACAGCTAAAAACTCTATTAGCTGCGATCCTCTTTCATTCTTAATGTATTTTTTTATATATCTCATATGGCACCCCAGAGACTCGGTTTAACCGCCAATCCCATTAATCAATTTGATTAATTGGTTTTTCACTGCTGTACCTACAGACGTGTCACCTTTAAAAGCAGTAGCAATTGCTGCCATAATCGCTAGTACTAACATGCCCAGTGCAATCCACTCTAACGCTTGTGCTCCTCTTTCATTTTGAACTCTTCCTGTAACGTTCTCCCAAGCACTAACTGTTTTCACATATAATTTTGTAAACATTTAAATCTCTCCCTATTTATATTTTTTATTATTTAAAAGAAGCTATCTAATCCGAACGCCCCTGGATTGTAAATAATATTTAAAAGCAGAAGCCCAATGATTAAGAAAAATACAGCAGGAGCAACAAAGAATGTTGTTACAAGTGTGATCTGCGGGCTTGCCTTTGCTGCCTTTTCTTTCGCTTTAAAGCCTCTCATAGCTCTTAAATCATCCGCTTGTATACGAAATGTCTGAGAAACAGGAACTCCTAAAACTGAACCTTGAATGAGAGAGTTTACAAGCATCTCCAGTTCTTTTGATGAATTACGAGATATTAGATTTTGATAAGCTAGTTTCCTAGTTACACCTAAATCGATCTCATAGTTAAAACGCTCAATCTCTTCACTTAATGGGCCATCCATTTGATTGGTAACCTGTTTTAACGCTCCATCCAGACTGACACCTGCTTGAAGCGTAACACTCACAGTATCAAGAAAATCTGGCATAGACACGCTGATTGACTCTTGCCTTTCTTTAGCCTTCATCCGCAGCCAAAGCTGTGGCCCTAAAAATCCTGCTATTGGAAAAATCAAAAGCACAATTAACGAGAATGGCATGCCTAAAATGGAATATATAGAGCTAAAAAATAGAGCTCCAAGTCCAGAAATAAAACGCATTCCATAAAATTGGTCGAGTGTGAGACCCAAGGGATTTCCAGCTCTTGTTAAAAACAGAGTATCCTGTTCTTGATTCGCAAAAAATGGATATTTTTTGGCTGTAGGTTCCGCATATTTTGCAGCCCTCAAAAGAGGACTTATCATACTTTCTCTTAAACTGCGCTTTTTTCTTTTCTTCTTCTCTCTTTGATGCAGGTATTTGATTAAATTATCTTTTTTTGCAATGTACAAATACAAATAAACAAAGCCAATTAATATAAATAGTAAAATAAAAAATGTCATTAATACTGAGAATAAACCTAATATTTGACCCATAACTTACACCCTAATCCTAGTAATCTTCTTAATAAGCAAGAAAGCGATAAACTGCATTCCAAGAAAAACAGCTAACAAAATTAACCCAAATGGTGTAAAGAGAGGATTAAGAAATCCAGGAATAAATAGGTTCATCATCATAGCCATCATTATCGGCATGACTGGCAAGATATACGAAATGAATTTCGCCTCTGCGGTAACGGTATCTATTTCTTTGCTCACCCGAGCTCGCTCTTCTAGAGTTTGAGCCATTAAACTCAAAACTTCGGCTAAGTTGCCTCCTACCTTTCTCTGAATGAGTAAAGTAGAAACAAAAATATGCAGATCATTACTATCAAAACGATCTCGTAGTCTCATCATGACTTCTTCAAAATCATCCCCAAGACTAAGCTGCTGGTCGATCTTTTTAAATTCAGGTCCTGCAGGTGCTTTAACTTCCTGAGCAATCATTTCAATGCCTTGAGGAATGGTTAAACCTGCTTTAACAGAGTTACTCATCATCCGGCATATATTGGGAAGCTGTTTATTGAAGTTTTCACTTCGCTTGTTTTGGCGGGATTTTAATAAAAACTTTGAACCCAGCCAAACAATAAAATATGAAATGGATGCATCAAGCGGGAATACAAGACTTAAAATAAAGTGGTTCATAAACCAGAGTAAAAAGAATAGCATTATACATATTCCCGCGTACTCGGATGCTTTCAATGGAATGTGGGCCTGAACAAGCTTTTTTGATAACTCTTCAGCAAGTTCTGATCGATCGTATTTATCACCTATTCCAACAATAAAACTGCTTCTTTCTTTCTTCTTTTCTTTTACAAACCACGATTCTACATGTTTTTTGACCTGCTTGTTGCTAGAACTTCTTTTAATAAAAAAAATGGCTAGGAAAAACGAAAAGATCGCTAAACTCAATGTTGTCCATGCGAGGATCATTCAGTACCCTCCTTTTGGAACATGGTTTCATTAATAGATATCCCAAATGTTTTCATTCGTTTATAAGCTTCAGGAACATACCCTGTCGGTGCAAAATGGCCAATAACTTCGCCTTTAGCATTTACACCTTCTTGTATAAATTTAAATATTTCGAGGACCTTAATTTCTCCGTCTTCCTCTTTAATTTCAGCGATACTTACAATCTTACGTTTCCCATCAATTTGTCTGTTCGTTTGTACAATGAGATCAAGTGCTCCAACAAAGTAGCTTCTAATAACATCAACAGTTAGCGGCAAACCAGACATAATGACCATGGCCTCTAGTCTTCCTAAAGCATCCTTTGGAGTATTGGCATGGACAGTGGTTAATGATCCTTCGTGACCTGTATTCATAGCTTGCAGCATGTCTATCGCTTCTGATCCACGCACCTCACCCACAATGATACGATCTGGTCTCATACGAAGAGCATTCCTTACTAACTGGCGAATGGTGATTTCGCCTTTGCCCTCCATATTTTCTGGTCTAGCTTCCATTTTCACTAGGTTTGCATGATGGAATCGTAATTCTGCCATATCTTCAATCGTAATTATGCGTTCACCTTGTGGAATGGATCCAGATAAGACATTTAACAACGTCGTCTTACCACTTCCTGTACCTCCAGAAACGAGAATATTACATTTAGCACGAACAGCCGCTTGGAGAAATTCGCCCATATCTCGTGAGAATGTTTCAAATCCCTGCAGGTTCTGTAGGGTAAATGGTGTTTTGTTAAATTTACGAATCGACATGACTGAACCATCGAGACTAACAGGCGGAATGACTGCGTTAACACGGCTTCCGTCATGAAGGCGGGCATCTACCATGGGAGAACTTTCATCAATACGCCTTCCCAAAGGTGCGATGATCCGATCGATGATATGGCGGATATGTTTTTCATCTTTAAAGCGAATAGGTGTCTTTTCTAAACGCCCTTTTCTCTCAATAAAAATCTCATTTGGACCATTTACCATAATCTCGGTTATAGAGTCGTCCTCTAATAAAGCTTCCAACGGGCCGTAACCAACCGATTCATTAATGATTTGTGTAACAATCTGGTCCATCTCGTATTGAGGAATAATTACACGTTCTTCTTGAATCATCTGGGTTACGAGACGTTCAATGGTTTGTTTCCGTTCTTGTGCCGGCAGAATCGTTATAGATTCAAGGTTGGCTTCCTTAATAATCCGAGCTTTATAATGCCGGACCAGCTGTTCAAGCTGACTATCATTCACATCCCAGTCATGGTCAGGTACTAAAGGTGATTTTGCAGTTATTTCTTTAATCCAAGAACCCATTTTTTATCACCTCACTTCTCCATGCTAGTAACAAATTTCTTAATATCTTTTAATGCCTTGGATGAGTGTTTTTCTTTCTTAGACGTAAAAAACGGTTTACCGATATTTACATGTGGCTGAAGATTAAAAAAATCTGCCCTGATTTCACTAACGATCGGTCTTGAAATCATTTCATCGATATCTTTCTTTGATAATTCATTTTTGGCATGGACTCTATTCAAAAGAATAGAAACATTATTCCTTATACCAAGCTGGAAGCGGGCAAACGAATCTTCTGTGTTTTTATACCCTCGTAATCCCATGCTATCTGGTGTAAGCACGTAATAAATATGATCAGCTTCACCCAGTGCTGTATAGGTAATATGGTTAAAATAAGATGGAATATCAAGAAGAACATAATCGTAATGCTCTTTGCAGATACGGATTAGTTTAATGATAAGTTCAGTCGTTACTTCTTCTGCTTTCGCCAGATCTTGAGGACCTAGCACAATAACGTTGCCAGTCCGTTCATCTTTATAAGCAATGTTTTCAATGTGTCTAATATTCATCTCTTGGATAACAGGTTGAAGGTCATAATAAGACCTTTTATGATCAATACCCAGTATTGTATCAAGACCGCCAAACTGGGCATTTAAATCTATAATGGCCACTTTACAATCACCAAAAATCTGAAGTCCTTGACCGACTGCAGCTGAAAGTAGAGTTTTCCCGCTCCCGCCTTTGCTGCTGTAAAACGCATAGGCTTTTCCAGTGCTTTCTTTTTTGTCTAAGGACTGAAGTAAACTAATTTTCTCTTTTGCTGTATCAAGAACTTTTTGCACACGATACTCTTCCTCAGGAAGAATAATCACATCCGATGCATCAGCAAGCATCCATTGACGACCAAGTTCAAATGATTTTTCACTTAGTAAACCTATTACGATTAACTTATTCTGATTTTTAAAGGATTCGAATGATTTAAAGGACTGGTGATCGATAAAAAGGATAGAGTATTGATTAATTTCTAGATTTGTTCCACTCCACTCCCCTATGATATCTACCTGCAAGTTGTTTTCTTCAATGATTGGTTTAAGAGTGTTTATGTATATCTCACTCTTAGTAACAATTAAAACTTTATATCCATTCATGCTACTTACTTCCCTTCTACGATACTAGTTTGCTTTTGGTTTAGCTTGGGGTGCTGGATTCTGCTTAGGAGTAGCTGGTGCAGGTGCAGCCGGTTTAGCAGCTGGTGCAGCTTCCTCCTTCTTCTCCTCTGTATTTTTCTCTTCTAATTCATTAACTCTTAATATTCTTATCTGCTGTGCAGTATTTTGGTAATGAATCAGCTTTTCAGCATCCTCAATAGAAAGGGAAACTTTGATTACACTAGTCGTCTTATTCTTTTCAATTTCAACATCATCATCTACTTCTACTACATGAATGCCTTTTAATGCTCTTTTGGTGGTCATTACATTTTTTTCTTCCATAGAAACAACGATGTCTACACGGTCACCTTCCGTAACATTCTCATCAATTAGTACATTTTCAGTAGGGTTAAGCCATACTACTCTATGCCCCTTAGATATATCTATCTTGGAACGCAAGACGTTTTTCGTTAATATGTCACCGTCTTTCATATCTGTTAGGACAACCTGATTTTTCAAATCCCCCTCAGACTGTATAAAGTTAGAAACGGCTGCATTTTTAGGGATTTCAACCCACTTAATCTTGGAGGATGTTATGGCCTCATTTGATTTAATGTTTCCTTCTAATGCTGCAACTTTAGTCGTTTCTGTTAGGTTCTGCTGGGCTTTTCGAATTTCGTTTAAAACTACCCCAGCTGTGACAACTGCTAAAATAAATGCTACAACTAAAAATATAAGTGCTTTGCGTTTTGCGTCGACCATTATTCGTTAACCTCCAGTAATCAAAAACACAAAATTATCTAAGTATGAAATATGTAAAATGAATCATGCCAAAATTATCACATTTTTTCACTGAGCGTCAATCTCTCTAAAACCTTTATATATAAAGGTTTTATGGACGTTTCCACAACCTTCTTACTACTCCCTTTCACGCTTCGACTTTAATCGACAATCGGACGAATTAACTATACTAGGAATATAATCATAAAAAATATGAAAAAATAACCATATTTACTAAAATTCAAATTCCCCAAAAATGTGTTTTCAAAACTAAAACCCTGTATTTTAATGGTAATTATTGATGTAAAACGTAAATACTGACTACTAGGAAAAAAGTATTAAAAATAAAAAAACCAACTAAATTTAATTAGTTGATTTAATCATTTTTTAAGTTCACCTAACCATTGCCACGAGTTCCTGGATTCCATGTTTTGTACGTAACACTATCCACTTCTTTTTTTTCACCTGGTTTTATAGTGGCACCCCATTAAAGGCGACTACTAAAAAATCTCTATCCCTTCTACTCTCACCTTCTTGTCAAAAAATCCTCTCCAACAACTCCACACTATAATAATAAGTCACCAGCGCACCCAATGCTAAATACGGTCCAAATGGAATTTCCGTTTTTCGGGTAAACTTTTTCAGCAATATTCCTGTAACGCCAATAACCAAACCCACTACTGATGCGATCATGAGCGTTATAAACGCCCCCTGAAACCCAAGCACCAGTCCAAGCACACCCATCAGCTTAATGTCCCCGCCGCCAATACCGCCTTTTGATAAAATCGCGAGCAGCAACAAAAACAAGAACCCTAGCAAGCCTCCCGCCACTGCATCTAGCCAGCTTCTATATTCAAAAACGACCTGCAATGCCAAAAACCAAACGAAAAACACAATCAATACCTTATCTGAAATGATGAAATACAATAAATCCGATACAAAAATAATGGCACATAACAATAAAAGTGAGCACACTAAAAGCAGTTCCACTGAGAAACCATACTTTATGTAGGAAAAGGCATAAAGTGCACCTGTTAACACTTCTATTACCGTATAGATGGCAGGAATATGCTTTTTACACGTCCCGCATTTCCTGCCTGCAGCAATAAAAGAAACAATAGGAAACAGCTCATACCATTTCAGCTGCCTTTGGCAATGATCACATTGTGAGCGTTCTACACCTGTAATCTTCATTCCCTTTGGCAGACGATAGCCGACTACTCCGCCAAACGAAGCCAGAACCGCTCCTACTATAAAAAACCAAACACTCCACATCGTTTCCATTTCCCCACTTCTCCTTAACGCTCCATCTGCACACTATTATAATGAAGGAACTATAATTTCGCACCTTTCTTCCTTAAAGTTATCGTCTTCTCTTTTTATTTTTCTTCCTCAGAACGTAAAAAAGGAATGCCCGATTTCGGACATTCCTTCTGATGTTTTTCACTATTCTACTAAGAATACAAAGTAGCTGATAAAGATGACAAACAATACCCACATGATCGGGTGAATTTCTTTTGCCCGTCCTTTTACAGTCATCGTTAATGGATACATAACGAACCCTAGCGCGATTCCTGTTGCGATACTGTATGTGAGCGGCATTGCAATTAGAGTTAAGAAAGCTGGTACTGCGATTTCAAGACGGTCCCATTTGATCTTGCTTAGTACAGAAACCATCAATACACCTACGATGATTAATGCTGGGGCCGTTACAGATGGTGTTACAACTACTAATAATGGTGAGAAGAATAATGCCAATAAGAATAATGCACCTGTTACGACAGATGTGAATCCAGTACGTCCGCCTGCTGCTACACCTGAAGCTGACTCGATGTAAGCTGTTGTTGAAGATGTTCCGAGAACTGCTCCAACTGCGATTGCTGATGAATCCGCAAGCAATGCTTTACCTGCACGAGGCAGTTTGTTGTCTTTCATGATTCCAGCCTGTGAAGAAACGGCCATAAGTGTTCCGGCTGTATCAAAGAAATCAACGATAAAGAACGTTAAGACAACAATCATCATTTCCACTGTGAAAATTTGATCGAAGTGACTGAACGCTTGTCCAAATGTTGGCGCAAGGCTCGGGATCGCCCCAACGATTTTGTCTGGCTTATCAATCAAACCAGCGAATATACCCACAATAGCTGTAATGACCATTCCGTAGAAGATTCCACCACGGATGTTTCGGATCATCATTAGAATTGTAACAATGAAACCAAAGATCGCTAGTAATGTTGGTCCTTGTGTTAAGTCGCCAAGTGAAACAAGTGTTGCTTTATTTTCAGCAATGATACCTGCATTTTTCAAACCGATAAACGCGATAAATAGACCGATACCAGATGCTGCTGCAAATTTTAAATCTTGAGGTATTGCGTTAATAATGGTTTCACGAATTTTAAATAATGTAATAAAAATAAAGATGATTCCAGACATCAATACTCCGGCAAGTGCAGTTTGCCAAGGAATACCCATTACTAAAACAACAGAGTACGCAAAGAATGCATTAAGTCCCATACCCGGTGCCAGCGCGATCGGATATTTCGCAACGATTCCCATGAACAATGTTCCAAATGCTGCGGCAAGTGCTGTTGCTGTGAATACAGCTCCTTTATCCATACCAGCGTCACCAAGAACCATCGGATTAACGAATAGGATATAAGCCATAGCAAGAAACGTAGTTAAGCCTGCTGTTGCTTCTTTCTTATAGCTTGTATTAAAATCTTTAAAGCCAAAATAACGTTCCATCTCTCTTACTCCCCCTATACACACCTACGTATGAACTACATAAAAATAAAGACCCAAGGGACTCGCCCTTGGGTCTGATCACGAAAAAGTTAAAGAATCCGTCCATATGCCACTTTATCAATAGCACATGTCATTATTTCAATAATCTTCCGTAGTCAGACCATTTAAGGCAGTCTGGTAGAAACTTTCGGGCCATATCCCCGATATTATACGTAAGAATTTCATTTAGTTTTATTAACATCTTGAGTATAGGTCGAATTGTGTCGTTCGTCAAGCACTTTTCCGAATAATTATATGTTATTTTACAATAATCGTTCGGTTTTTTATACTTTTCCTATTCCCACTCAATTGTTGCAGGCGGTTTTGATGTAATATCGTACACAACGCGGTTAATGTGATCCACTTCGTTTACGATACGAGTAGAAATTTTCTCAAGTACATCAAACGGGATACGAGCCCAGTCAGATGTCATTCCATCGATGGATGTTACTGCACGGATACCTATTGTGTAATCGTACGTACGTGCATCGCCCATTACACCAACACTGCGGATATCAGGAAGGACAGTGAAATACTGCCACACTTCACGCTCTAACCCCGCTTTTGCGATCTCTTCACGCAGGATGAAATCAGATTCACGAACGATTTCGAGCTTCTCTTCCGTAATTGCGCCAAGTACACGAATTCCAAGACCTGGTCCCGGGAACGGCTGACGCCAAACGATGTGCTCAGGAATACCAAGCTCTGTACCTACTTTACGCACTTCGTCTTTAAATAGTGTGTTAAGTGGTTCGATAAGTTTGAACTGCATATCTTCTGGAAGACCGCCAACGTTGTGGTGAGATTTGATCGTTTGAGCTGTTGCTGTACCGCTCTCTACGATATCTGTATAAAGTGTTCCTTGTGCAAGGAACTCAATGCCTTTAAGATTAGATGCTTCTTCATCAAATACGTAGATGAATTCGTTGCCAATGATCTTACGCTTCTTCTCTGGATCAGAAACACCTTCAAGCTTGCTTAAGAAACGTTCTTTTGCATCCACTTTAATAATATTGATGTTGAAGCCTTCGCTGAATGTTTTCATAACTTGATCTGCTTCATCTTTACGGAGAAGTCCATGATCTACAAAAATACAAGTCAGCTGGTCCCCGATTGCTTTATGAACAAGTACCGCAACAACAGAAGAATCTACTCCTCCTGACATGGCGCAGATTACTTTTTTGTCTCCGACTACTTCGCGGATCTTTTGTACTTCGTCTTCGATCCAGTTTTCCATCGTCCAGTTTCCTTCACAGCGGCAAACGGATTTAACGAAATTATCCAAGAACTCGATTCCGTATTCAGAATGACGAACCTCCGGATGGAACTGAACACCGTAAAGCTGACGTGATACATCACTCATTGCAGCTACTGGGCAAGAGATACTAGTAGCATCTGTAACGAAACCTTCAGGTGGCGCAACAACAAGGTCACTATGGCTCATCCATACAACTTGCTGTTCGGGAAGATTTTCGTAAAGTTTATTTGTATTTGTGATGTTAATAGTAGCTTTTCCGTATTCACGGTGGCTCGCACGCTCAACTTTTCCGCCAAAATGATGGCTCATCAGCTGCATGCCATAACAGATACCAAGTACAGGGATTCCCAGGTCAAAAATCGCCTCATCACAAGCAGGTGAACCTTCTGCATAAACAGAGTTTGGTCCTCCAGAGAAAATGATTCCTTTTGGATTCATTTTTTTAATTTCTTCCGCAGTAGTTGTGTGCGGATGCAGCTCGCTGTATACTCCTAAATCACGGATACGGCGTGCAATCAACTGATTGTACTGTCCGCCGAAATCCAACACAACGATCATTTCGCTCATTACGTGCAAGTCATTCATTTCGTGCATGTACTCACCCCATCTATTAATGTCAGCTATAGTATCCGTCAGCTTGTCTTACTTTACACCATCAAAAAGTATAACTTGTTTAACCGATTGTTAAAACGACGCAGCAAACAAGTAAGATAGTATAAGTGCAACGAAGGCTGACTTAAAGTGCATGTCGTCAGCCAAGCTTTCTTTATAAAACAAAAAGAATTCCACCCTTGTTTTCCACAAAAAAACAAAGGCAGAATTCCTTAAAATAACTATAAAGAATCCTGCCTTCATAGTCAGGTTATTTTCGGCAACCCGGTAGAGACTCTCGAACCTTATTATCGAGGATATACGAAGGAGAATATTATCTGACGCTATAATCTTAAGGACATTCTAACAATGCCTGTTATAGCGGTCAAGGGCGGATTCTTTTAATTAAATTTTCCCACAATTCACGGTTGAATTCGTTCCATAAATCAGTCTTCTTTTTCGGGCTGAATTGGACCCCTTCATACGCTTTAGCCAGGATTCTCATGTCTTTCGTGTCGAGTGCCCGATCGACGTATAGTGCGTACTCTCTTAGCGTATACGCTGGCTGTCTTCTAATTCCATACACTTTAAGCAGCCACAAAAGTTTTTCAAACGCTTCTTCAAATGTTTCTGTACCTTGTTTGCGTTTGTAGCGCCAGATTGTATACTGACGAAGCCATTTTCTGCGGAACAAGAAGGCAAGTCCTGCAACGATCAAAAGAAAAATGAATAATGCAGCAGCCATATACCCAGCTGTTTTTAAAATCGACCCAATGCTCATTTTTTCAGTTGAAGAAGTACTGCCTTCGTTCAAATCTTTTTCAGGCTTTTCAGGCTGTTCAGGAACGGCTGCAGCTGGTGTAGCTGTTTCTTTATCTTCTTCTGGCTGAAACGGATTATCGAAACCGCGAGTCGGTTCAAACGGTACCCAGCCAATTCCAGAGAAGTAAACTTCAACCCAGGAGTGGGCGTTTGCATTTGTAACGGTATATTCACGAAGACCGTCATCGCCCATTCCTTCAAATGTACCTGACGTAAAACCTTTTACCCAACGAGCAGGAATCCCGACGGATCGCAGCAGGACGATCATAGATGTAGAAAAATTATCACAATACCCTTTTCTTGTTTCAAAAAGGAATTGATCAACATAATCTTCATTATCTTCAGGCACAGCTACTTCAATCGTGTTGTAGCCATATGCATTTTTCGCAAAGTACCCTTCAACCGTTTTTACTTTATCGTATATCGTCGGCTGACTTGCTGTTATTTCTTGCGCTAGATCGCTGACTCGCTGCGGGAGCGTTTCCGGCAGCTGCAAGTAGTTATCCATTATATATTGCGGATAGGAATTCGTTGATTCTTTTAGCTGTTTTTCTTTTAATACTGGAAGTTGATAGTTCATGGAGTAAGAGGATAGTTTAACTTCTCCCCCATTTTGGAAGGTTGAAATTTTACCTTTTACCCCATCGAGCTGAAAAGTCGTATCTGGATCTGCTTCGATTTTCGTTAACTTGCCGGGAATCATCAGAAACGGATATTCCTTGCCTTTTTCCGCTTCAATTCTTGCTGTGCTGTCTTCCATCTCTAGTCCTTGTTCCCAAATTTTTGTATAGTCTGTTTGAGCGGAAGGCTGATTTGCATCAACCGGAACAGCTGTGGTTGGGATCTTATTCTCCCACCCTTTTCCCGTATAAAATTCCTTCGTTTCAATTCTCCAATAGTGTCTCGTATTATCGTATGACTTGAAAATCAGCGTATAGTCAAATTCAAACGGACCTCCAAGCTGGCTGTCGTTTTCTCCATACCCGATTTTTGCTATACCACTGCCTTTTCCGCCTTCTCCAATGTCTTCTTTGCCAGACAAATTTTGAATGAACGGTACAGGATCTGGCCAGATCGGTGAAGCTTTTGGAGCGACATAACCTAATACGGATGACAATGCAATCACTCCTGAAAGAGGCGCTACCCAAAGAACAGGGAACTTTCCTTTTAACAACGAAAATCCTTCTGTCTCAATAATCTTCATCATTCTTAAAATACCGATCAGCAACAATCCGATAAAGACCGTTCGTATAATCGCCAGTTGGCCGTCATAAACAGTAAATGTATCAAGGATGGAAATGTAAATGACCGTGATTAAGAAAAATAAGAAGATCCTTCTCGTTTGAATCAGCCAATAATGCATCAGATAGCTCACAAGCCATAATAAAATAAAGAACAGCAGTGAGCGGCTGAGCGAGGTCATTTCATTCCAGTTCTGATCCGAAAACAGCGATAAATTGTAATGAATGTCCTCTATCAGATAAGGAACCCATTTAAAAGATAGAAATACATCAAAAAAGTAAAGAGAATGTAAGGCGTACAGCAGTGCACCCAGCTTAACCGGGAATGAAATCCAGATCGGAAGCTGAAAGTACGTCACAATGAATAAGAACATCGTATACATCACAAAAATGTTAATATCATTCGTGGTAGTAATATCTTTTAAGGGTCTCAGCCATTCCCATAAAAGAAGAAATCCTAATCCGTAGAGAACGAGTGTATGCAGGGTCGAAGGCTGCTGTTTAGATTGTTGCATACATTCCACCTGCCTTCAGTGATTCATTAAAGTCAGAGCCGATTATTGGTGTAACCGGAACACCGCATTGTCTGATCCGGTTCATATACGTCAGTTCCTGGCTGTTCAGCTTAGGATCCAAAGCCAGGTAAAAGAATATGACATTCGTTTGCTGTCTGGAAGCTATAAGTTCTAGTGTCTTCATCGTGTATTCAGACAGATTAGGAGAGATGATAAGCGCTGTCTTCCCTTCCATATGACCAATCATATATTCCTGCTTCAGACGTTCCTCAAAAGGTTCTTTTATATCAGCCTTCACCTTAGCCAGTTCATGAAAGATGCGCCATTCCTGTTCAACCCCAATGTTCATCGGGATCTCTTTTCCTTTAAAAGGATGATACCCGATAGAACCGCCTTTTGAGATTGAAAAATGAACAAGTGATGCTGCGAGTGAAACACCGCGTTCAAACAGCCAGTCATTCATACCGTAGCTTTTGTCGCAATGATCCAGAACGATTACAAAATCATCATTCCGCTGCTGCTCAAACACTTTTGTGAGCAGTTTGTTAGATCGCGCACTCGCCTTCCAATGCAGCCAATTCATTCTGTCACCAGCCACATAGTCGCGGACACTTACGGTAGATGTGTAATCTGTAAATGAACGCTTACCCACCTTTTTCATACCAGTTTGAAGCATTTTCCCGTTTTCCCAGCGTTCAATATCCTGATATTGCGGGTAAACAAAAATTTGATCCTTTATAGACACACTCGTATTTTTTAAAACAAAACCGAAGATGTCGCCAGTCTTAACCATGATTTGATCAAACTTAAACAACCCGCGTGGTGCAGGGTTAATCGTATAGGAGTATTTCAGACGTTTCCGAAACAAAGGGAACATCAGTATACGAGATTGTATCTGATGAGTGTTCCCTTCATAGCGGGTTTCACGAAGTAGTGCTTCAGGCAGCACGTCTTCCAATACGACATAGAAAAGAGGGAAATTGCTGCGCCGTGTAACCACAATTGTGATCTCCACTTCTTCTCCAGCCATCAGTTTTTCTTTTGAAATAATCCGCTCAATATTCAGCCGCCCGATGGGATAGAACGCCATTGCAACAGAATATAAAACGAGCGGGAGAACACTGTAAAACAAAAACCAGCTTACGAATCCGCCTTGGAACATGGCAAAAGAAAACGTAGCTAGCAGTAAAAAAATGATCCCTGAAAACCCTATAGGTGTTTTATAACGCTCCCAAAATTTTTGGAGAAATGCCTTCATCTCGCATGCTGTTCCTTATGAATAGGTGCAGGAACGCGGGCTAAAAGATCCTTGATTACCTCTTGGGCGGTTACACCTTCAAAACGGGCTTCAGGCTTTAATAGCACACGATGCACAAGGACAAACGGTGCCAGATATTTTACATCATCAGGGATTACAAAATCACGGTTCATTAACAGTGCATAAGCCTGTGCCGCTTTTAGCAAGGCAAGTGAACCACGAGGACTCACTCCTAATGCAATGGACTTATGATTACG
Organism: Fictibacillus nanhaiensis; assembly: GCF_023715445.1. Classification (GTDB taxonomy): domain Bacteria; phylum Bacillota; class Bacilli; order Bacillales; family Fictibacillaceae; genus Fictibacillus; species Fictibacillus nanhaiensis_D. The sequence continues at coordinate 38,573 of NZ_JAMBOD010000011.1, read as the reverse complement.
CGTACGGTTAACGAGATCAACAATATAGCGCTTCACAGAATCAGATACATAAATATTTTTCACAGCGGTTTTCAGTTCAGCGATCTCTTCTGCTGAAATCGCTGGCTTCAACAAGTGGATCGGATGTTCGTTTCCGATAACGTTAAGTACATTAAACTCTTCCTCCGGCGTTGGATATCCCATTGTAAGCTTCATTAAGAAACGGTCCAGCTGGGCTTCCGGCAGCGGATATGTTCCTTCGTATTCAATTGGGTTCTGTGTTGCCATTACTAAGAACGGGTCAGGCAAGATATGTGTTTGCCCATCAACCGTCATGCTCATCTCTTCCATTGATTCAAGAAGAGCTGACTGTGTTTTTGGAGAGGTACGGTTAATTTCATCTGCCAAAATAACGTTTCCGACTAGCGGACCCGGTCTGAACTCGAAGCTCATGTCTTTTTGATTATATATGGATACTCCCGTCATATCCGACGGCAATAAATCAGGTGTAAACTGAATACGGTTGAATGTTAGACCAAGGGATTTAGCGATGGATCGAACCATCATTGTTTTCCCTACCCCAGGTACATCCTCAAGCAATACGTGCCCCCCAGCTAACATAGATACTAGCGTTAATTCAGTAACTTGTTTTTTTCCTACCATTACTTTTTCAACATTTGTGATAACGTCTCTTAGCTGCGGATGATATTCGAATGAATTTTCATTTCTAGCGCTCATGATAGACTCCCCTCTAACATTTCTGTCTCTCTATTAGATAATTTTTTTCTTTCCTATTAAATTCGCATTTGTAAATGTATATTCCTTGTTTAATTTACAAAAAAAGAGAAAATTCGGGAAATCAGCACAAAATAAAAAAGATGCACCCTGAACAGTGCATCTCAATACTCTATTTTCTATTCATCATTTGCGTTTTTAAACTTTTTTCCAAATCGTGGTGCAGGGTTGGTGCTGGAACTTCAGGATTAGGGATATTTCCTTGTGGGACAGGATCTGCTTCATAAACAAAATCACCTGTACCATCCTGAGCACTTCCTGTTGCCCACAATCCTTCTTTAGATTCCTGTCCTTCTGAAAGGTTCCAAAACTTATAGGCTTCCGGCTGGGATTCTAATTCGGCTTCTGGCGGGAATGAAGCCGGAACAACTACACCGTTCTTCTGTTCAAGTTCTTCAATAGCTGCCATCCACTGATATTGATGATATCGGTCACGCGCAAGCATTTTTCGAAAAGCAGCACGAACTCCTTCATCTCTCGTCATATGGTACAAGCGGGCTACTTGCAGTCTTCCTTGACTTTCTGCATGCAGATTTGATCTCATATCTGCCAATAAGTTACCGCTCGCTACAATATAGGCTCCGTTCCATGGTACACCGTTTGAGTTGGTCGGCAATCCGCCAAGACCGCTTACAAGCAAGTGCTGCGGGTTGATTCCTCCCATGATTGCTGCTGTAGCGGGATCTTTAGCAGCTTTTGCTTGGTCATCTGGAGAAGCACCATCAAGTAGCTGACTGATCATTGCACATAGCATTTCTACGTGTCCGATTTCCTCTGTTCCAATATCCATGAGCATATCCTTGTACTTTTCTTCTCCCCTGCAGTTAAAGCCTTGGAAAAGATACTGCATCATAACCGTCATTTCCCCAAACTGTCCGCCTAAAACTTCCTGAATCTGACGGGCGAGCTGAGGATCTGGACGTTCTACCTTAATCTCAAACTGCAACTCTTTTTGGTGACGAAACATATGAAACCTCCTTGATAGTTGGTTGATAAAGCTTCAATTCTTTGATTACCCGCTTATTCACCTTTCAAACAGCTATCATAAAAAACAGGTCAGAAAGAACTAGGCTTCAATGTGCCATTGTACCAGCAATATGCAGAAAGCCCTTATAAAAAAAGTAGAAGAAGATTGGTTTGTAGTTGGTTTGATAATAACTCCCTGAAGGAACAAGCAAAAACCCTGTCCAGTAAAAGGAGACAGGGTTTTTAGATTTTAAAGAATTTTTTTAAACAAGTTTCGCCCAAGAAGTTCGTTGGCGAGCTGAGCTTCTTGTTTGCACAGCAAATTACGGATTCTTGTCGATGAAATGGTTTCGCCTTTTGAACATTTTATCGGCGGATGGGTAAAGGTTTGAAACATTGCTGAAAGGTCGGCCGCCGTCCCTTTTTTTCCTTTTCCGAAATTAAAGTCCGGTCCAACCCAAACTTCCTGCGGATTTAATACTTTTAGCTCCTGCAGAAAAGCTTCAGGACTGCGTGAAGCGTAGTGTTCATTAAAGTCAGCTATGATCACATAATCCACCTTCATTTTTTTGATAAAGCTTATTTTTTCCCCAACATTCGTTAAAACCATTTGATTTTGAAAAAAGGCACGGGGAGGTGGATTAAAGGTGTATACGACGGAAGGGACAGCGAGTTCCCTTGCACGGTTCACTGCTCGTTCGATTAATGCTTGATGTCCTCGATGAATGCCATCAAAAGCTCCTATCGTCACGACAGACTGTTCAAGCATTAATTCATTGTTTCTAAATACCTTCATCATGGGGTTCCTCCGTTACTTTTCATTTTAGTTTAGAGAGGAATTGTTGGATTTGCTGGTTTATTTCAGGTTGGTTTTTAAAGACCATGGTGTAGTGATTACTTGGCGTTGTAACTGTCTCTATTTTCTTTGTATATTTGCATGTATCCTCATAGGACTTCTCATTAAAGAGAGGCGGTTTTTCGCCTATCTTTCCATCGGCAACTACTAATAGCGTATCGCAATCTACTTTAGAGCAGACTGATTTTGGTTCATAATCATAAAAGCTTTCAAAGTCTTCGGCTATCAGTTTAGGATCTGATTTGTGTTTCCACATACCGTTTTGTTCCTTAACCTCGTATCTTGCGTTTTCTTCTAATTCTGGATTCCATTGAATACCCAGCTTTGAATAGATAACTTTTGTTTCCTCCACATAGTCTTCAGGAGATTCATAGTCTTTGCTTAGGCGGCTTAAGGATGGCTTGATCTGGTCTCTCTGCGTTTCATCCGCTTTCCCTCCCCCATCTAAAAGGATAATCCCTTTCACCCGTGGGTCCATACTTCCAACTAACGCAGAGATGTAAGCTCCCATGGAATGGCCGATCAAGATAGGGTCTTCGATATTTAAGGCATTGATGATTTGAATTACGTCACTTGCATGCTTGAAAATGGATGGAGAGTCGTCCATTGGGGAACTGTTCCCTCTTCCTCTCAAATCTATAGAAATAAATCGGTACTCTCCAGAAAGGGTCTCGGCGTAATAATGCAGGTTTTTATGGTTTCCTGTCAGGCCATGTATGGCAAGGATAGTGCCCTTCTCTCCTGGATATTCCTTTATTTCGAATTGTTTATCCATTATGTTTATTTGATATTGCTTCATTAAGCCACCTCCCTGATCCCTTTATTTAACCGCATAAATCGAATATTGTACGCCATCTGGCAGCCTTTTTCCAACACAAATAAAGACCGTACGGTTAAGCCAGTCATATTTTTCCGATGCCGTTTCAAAAACAGGAACGGTACGGAAATAATATTCCGTCATATCTACTTCTTCTCCAGCATCCAAACGTTTTAAAACCGATTGAGGTCCCGTGCGTATACCACGGTATGTCATTAAAATAAGGGCACCATCATCGGTGCGGAGCGTAATTCGGACATCCTGTATGATGGTTCCGTCCTCTCTTACTGTAATCCAGTCATCTCCGCCCGGGACCACCTCTCCTCTTATTTCTTCCCCTTCAAATGTCCCGCTTGCTACATTTATAATTCTTCTCTTGCCAACGGGGGTCTTTTCCTGAAAATGCGGAGGGTCTACTTTTAACGATAAATTAAAAAGAAATGTAAGTTCGGGAGCAGAAAATGTCTGCAATAGATCCCACTCTCCTTTCGTCTTTCGGTTAATTTATTGTACCGCCTCTATACACGCTGCGATCCCTTGCCCCATTCCAATACACATGGTCGCTAATCCTTTTTGGGCCTTACGCCTTTTCATTTCGTGGATGAGGGTCGTGACAATCCGGGCACCGCTGCATCCTAATGGATGACCGATAGCAATTGCCCCTCCGTTTACATTAACAATTGATTCTTCAAGATTTAGTTCTCTTATTGAAGCAATTGCCTGTGAGGCAAATGCTTCATTTATTTCTGCAATTTCAATATCCCCTGTTTCCCAGCCTGCTCTGGATAAAGCCTTCCTTGATGCTGGTATTGGGCCAATGCCCATGTAATTTGGGTCGACTCCTTCGGCGGCCCCTGAAACAATTTTTGCAAGAGGCCGAAACCCTAATTCTTTTGCTTTAACGCTCGACATGACAATCAGAATAGCGGCTCCATCATTGAGACCGGATGAATTACCCGCGGTAACCGTGCCTTCCTTCTGAAAGGCAGGCTTAAGGGCTGCTAATTTTTCATAGGTTGCTTCAGATCTCGGATGTTCATCTGTATCGATAATGGTTATATTGCCTCTTTTATCGTTCAGCTCAACGGGGATTATTTCGTCCTTCCAAATGCCTTTTTCCTCAGCTTCCTTCCATTTTTTCTGGCTCCAAAGAGCAAATGAATCCTGTTCTTCTCTTGTAACATAATAGCGATTAGCAACATTTTCAGCTGTATCTCCCAGAGAAGACAGGGAATACATTTTTTCCATTTCCGGATTTGGAAAGCGCCAGCCCAGTGTTGAATCGTACATTTCCTTCGTTCCGCGGGAAAATGCGGTTTCTGGTTTTCCTATCACCCATGGAGCTCGGCTCATGCTTTCTACACCGCCTGCGATAAAGATATCTCCTTCTTCCGCTTTAATTGCCCTTGCTGCCTGTAAAATGGCTTCCATCCCTGAACCACACAGACGATTGACTGTAACACCTGGAATTCGTTTCGGCAAACCTGCCAAAAGCAGCGCCATACGCGCAATGTTTCGGTTATCTTCCCCTGCTTGATTGGCACAACCTAGCAGCACGTCATCAATGAGTTCAGGATCAAGTCCCGTTTCTTTTATTACTGTCCGCATCGTAGTGGCTGCCAAGTCATCCGGACGTATTGAAGAAAGAGAACCTCCATAGCGGCCAATCGGCGTTCTTTTGGCTGCAATGATTACCGCCTCTTTCATACTCACCACTCCCATATCCAATTCATTACGTATTTTTTCGTCTATATCTGCTAACTTTTTCCTCATCCAGCTCCACTCCGAGACCTGGTTTTTTCGGGACGAAGATTCTGCCGTTCTCATACTTCACCGGCTCTTTAACAATGTCATCTGCTAACCACACAGGGCCGAACAACTCACTGCCGTAATCCAAATTGGGGATTGTGCAGTAGGCATGCAGACAGGCTGCTGTGCCGATCGAGCTTTCGAGCGAGGTTCCTCCAAAGCATGAGATGCCCGCAGCTTCCGCGATTCCCGCTATCTTCACAACGTTTTTCATACCTCCAGACTTATGAATCTTTAGAGAGATAATGTCTGCTGCCTTCTTTTTCGCCAACTGCATGACTTCCTGCAAGGTGGATGCACTTTCATCCGCCATTACGGGGACTTTCGACATTGCTGTTAATCGTGCAAGACCGTCTATATCCCAGTAAGGAAGAGGCTGCTCTAAAAATTCGACGCCCGCTTCATTCAGCCGGTCCATCCAGCGGGTTGCCGTCAGAATGTCCCATGACCCGTTTGGATCTACTCCAACTGTTGAGTGACCACGAAGCAGATATGCAACATCGGCTGTTCTTTTTGCGTCTTGAGCTGGTGGTATGTTGCCCGCTTTTATTTTAAAATTCACATAGCTTTCTGTTTCCATCTTCTCTTTTGCTTCCGCCGCGTCTTCCTCTACGTCACCTGTTGCAAGCGCCCATCTCACAGGAATACTTTCCTGGTACAGCCCGCCCAGCAGCTGATGTACAGGCACCGCATTTATTTTACCAATGAGATCGTAAAGAGCCATTTCAACCGTTGCTTTCGCAAATTGGTTTCGTTCCACTTGCCTGTCCATTAAGGCGAGTATCTTTCCCATGTTTCGCGGGTCCTGGTTAAGCAGCAGCGGCTTAAAGTGGGCTTCAATAACAGCCTGCATCGTTTCTACACTTTCACCGCTCCACCATATACCAGGTGTCGTTCCTTCCCCTATGCCCATCAATCCTTCTGCCGTTTCGATACGGACTATGACAAAGCTTTTTGCATACATTTTTTCTGCTGAAAATTGGTGGGGACGCTTGATTGGAATATCCAGAATTTCTGTCTTAATTGAACGGATGGTTTTATCCATGTTTTCCCCCTTAAGCCTTCTTTAGCTCCCTTAATTTTTGCAGTTCTTCATCCCTTGGCGGCTCCACCACTTGCACATTCTTTGCAATCTTAAGCTTCCAGCCGATGTTCTCCTGCACTTGTTCTTCCTTAACACCAGGATAAAGCTCGGTCAGTGTTAACTCTTTTGATTCCGGATCCGGTCTTAGGATGCCGAGGTCTGTAATAACAATCGATGGTCCACTGCCGTTAAATCCTAAATCAGTGCGGGAATGGGAACCTTCTAAAAAACCCGCTGAAGTGATAAAATCGATTTTTTCAACGAATGCTCTTTTTTTCAAAGGCATAATAATAAAGACTTCTTTTGCCATAGAAGCAATTTCAGGTGCGCCACCGGCTCCCGGCAACCTGACGTTCGGATTATCGTACGTTCCAATGACAGTGCTATTTAGATTCGCAAATCTATCAATCTGTGCGCCTCCCAAAAATCCAATGTCCACTCGATTGCCCTGCAGCCAGTAATTGAATATCTCGGGAAGAGGCACTATCGTATCAGACGTTTCAGCCAATTCTTCGTCACCTATGGATAAAGGTAACGCTACTGGTTTTGTGCCGATCGTACCGGATTCATAGATTAATATACTTTCCGGCGCATGGAGATGGCGTGCCAGATTGGCTGCCGCGCTTGGAAGTCCAATTCCAACAAAGCAAGACACTCCGTCTGTTAATTGCCTTGCAGCAACAATCGTCATCATTTCATCCGGGGTATAATCCATCACGTCACAACCCCCTCTAAGCTTCTAAGAAATTCTTCCGTGTTTTTTGTTTGAAGAACATGGCGTTCCATCCAGTTCATGAATGTGTTTCTGTCTCTGCTGATACTGTCCCATTTTTTATAAAATTGATTATCCCGTTTCGTATAGTCAAGGGCATAAGAAGGATAGGTCCCCCCTGGCACTTTGCAGACCGCATCAATTGTAAAAGAAGGAAGAAAGACGGCATTTGGTCTTGGCTCGATTTTATCCACCACTTCCTCTACGGTCACAATGACTTTTTTTGCTGAAAATGCCGCTTCTTTCTGAATTCCCGTGATCCCCCATAGCTGGACATTTCCTTTTCGATCCGCCTGCTGGGCATGAATGATCGTCGTATCTGGATTGATGGCAGCCACTGCCGCAACCTTTTCACCGGTAAATGGGCAATCGATTACTGCTGCATTCTTTGTGTTTTTTAATAAATCCGTTCCCTGATATCCTTTCATAACCATGAATGGGAGCCCTGAAGCGCCGGCAACATATCTGTTCGCAAGCCCCGCATGTGTGTGTTCCTCTAACTCCAGTTCCCGTGGCCATTGATGTTCAACAGCATCCCGAAAACGGTGGAGGGAACCCACACCCGGATTCCCACCCCAAGAAAAGATCAATTTTTTAACAAGCCCCATCCCAATGAGCTGATCATATATAAGGTCAGGCGTTAAACGGATTAACGTTAAATCCTTTTTACCCTGGCGAATGATTTCATGGCCAGCTCCCTGTGGAATAAGATGCGTAAACCCTTCAAGGGCGACCGACTCATGATCTGCTATTAAGGTTTGAACAGCTTCTTGTAAGCTAGCTATTTCAGCCATTCCTCTCCCACCTCTTTTTTATTTCGATGAATTGGCTACTGTCAGGTCCTTTTTTGTTTCCGCTCTCCAGTTCTGTGTTCTCATTTCAAAATCAAGCGATGCGGTTTTATAGGATCCGTTTGTATCTTCATGGTGTTCAAGCTTTGTAATCAGGGTAGATCTTACACCTTCTGCGACATCTGTTTCAATCCATGGATCTCCTTCAAAGAAAACCTGGGTAATAAGATTTTCATAGCCTTCCTGTTTAAATTGAATATGAAGATGTGCGGGACGGTACGGATGATGATCAATATAATCCAAGAACTCACCTGTCGGGCCATTCGTTGGAATCTTATAAGGGGCAGGAACGATCGTTTTTACTTCGAATTGACCGTTTTCATCTGTATAGAATCGTCCGCGTAGATTGTATTCTGGGATATCATCCGCATAATGCGAATATTCACCATCCGCATCGGCTTGCCACATATCTACGAGCGTATTCGCCAGCGGCTTGCCGTCCACGGATCTTACAGTTCCTTTAAAATACAATACGTCTCCTTTTTCATCCGCGCGCTGCGTTAATACATAGGGTTCTTCAAGCATCGGTGTGTTTTCGATATGATACGGCCCGAGCAGTGAAGGTTCTGTCCCTGGATAACCGCTGTAAATGCTATTGAGTACATGGGTTTCAAAAAAGACATCCATGAACAGCGGAATTTCTCCCTTTCGTCCGAGACGGTCAAGCCAAAGAACGAATTCATGATACTCGTCGTGCGAGATTTGTGCTTCATCTAATAATTTCTTCGTGTGCTTCACGATTCCCTCAAAAACTTTTAATACGCGCTGACTTGCCATTGATTTGTACCTCCTTTTTATTTCGAAAAGTAGCTTACATCGTCAGGGTTTATCCATGTTTCATTGATCCATCCGTCAAGATCATAGTCACTCATACATTCCTCTGCAAATTGTTCATATTCGAGAGCTTGTCCATTCTCAGTTGCAACCAATAAATTTTCCAATCGGATGTTTTCATGGTTGCCTGAGTAGTTGCGTTCATATAGTTCATGTCTTCCACCGTATTCAGTGCCTACAACATCCCAGAGAAGTTTAATTAGTTTGATTTTGTTTAAGGCATCCACGTTATTCGAGCCCCTATACAGCTTATCAAGGTATGGGCGCAGCTCAGGGTTTTTAAAATCTCTCGCGCTGGAAGGTTGAACGATCAGACTGCCGGCTACCACGTTCTCGATTATTTCCTTAATTTTAGGCCAGCCTTCTGACATGAACACCCGATAAGCGAGACCATAATTTAGATTAGGAAGAACCGTACCGTTTGCACCTTTCTCCGGATTGAGAGCCATCGCGTCACTCAGCGCCCAGAACATGTTCTTCCACGCCAGCACTTCCCCCACATTCACCTGAACACCCCGGAATTGGTCGGTTCCGTTCACCTTTACCGCTTTTAAAAGCAACCCGGAAATGAAATCGAGTTTTACAGCGAGTCTTGTTACGCCATGGAACGTAAACCGGTGAAGAAAACCGCTCTCTGCAAAGAAGTTATTCACTTTTTCCACATCTTTATAAATAAGGATGTTTTCCCATGGAATCAGTGCTTTATCAAAAATAAGCACTGCATCGTTTTCATCAAATCTGGAGCTTAGCGGATAATCGAACGGACTGCCCATTACCGCGGCGTTCATTTCATAGGATGTCCTGCTTACGAGCTTGACGCCTGGCGTATCCATTGGCGCTACAAAAACCAGTGCAAATTCTTCCTTCTTAATCGGTGCTGCCCCATAGTGGGCAACAAAATTGTAATTTGTTAAGGCTGAGCCTGTGGCCACCATCTTAGCCCCGCTGACGATAACACCTTCTTCTGTTTCACCTTCCGCTTTTATGAAGATATCCGATACGGCCTCGAGCGGTTTATTGCGGTCAACCGGAGGGTTAATGATTGCATGGTTGAAGAACAAGTTCTTTTCCTGTGCTTCTTTATACCATCGTCTCGCGTTTTCCGCATATGGCGCATAATAGTCCGGGTCTGCTCCAAGCGTAGCTAGGAATGATGCTTTATAATCCGGGGACCTTCCCATCTGCCCATAAGACAGCCTTGCCCATTGTGCAATTGCGTCGCGTGTTTCTAAAAGTTCCTGTACGCTTTTATCGACCTTAAAGAATTTTTGTGTGTAACCGCCATTGCCTGTGTCGGTTTCTACGGTAAGTACATCTTTTGTCTTTTCATCATGTAAAGCGTCATACAATCTTGCAATCGACCGGGCGGCATTACGAAAAGCTGGATGCGTCGTTACATCTTCCACTTTCTCTCCATGAATCCAAATTTCACGCCCGTCTCTCAAACTTTCCAAATACTCCTGTCCGGTCAACGGCTTTTTAGTGATTTCTTTTTCCTTGGTTTGCATTGTTCTGCCTCCTTGATTGAGTTAATTTAGAAATAAAGCGCTTACAATTCCTATAATTTAAGTATGAGTAATTATCTGATTAATTTGAACTGTAAAAAAATACTGATAACAAAGAAGTTTTTTTCAGTTTATGCGGTGCGGGAGTAAGCATAGTGAGGCGGAAAAATTTAATAAAAATAAAAAAAGACCGCCAAAAGGCATCTGCCTTATTGGCGATCATGTTTATGTCGCAAAAGAATACCGTTCATCAATGATCTGCATGCCGAAGTAAATACGAACGGCTAGCTGGTACTTAAAGCGACCTGTTCCTGTTTTTAAATCTGCATTACACAGCGATTCGATCTTCTCGAGGCGGTAACGTAAACCGGCAATGGACATATGAAGGTCATCCGCCGTTTGCTGAAGATTCCCGTTATAATCTAGATAAGATTTTAGTGTAATGACGAGATTGCCCTGATTGGCAACATCGTATTCGACCAGCTTGCCAATAGTATTCTTACAAAAATCAATCAGTTCCTCCTGATCCGCTCCTTTTAAAAACATAATGATCGGTTCTAGCTCTTCAAAATATGATGTTCTGCTGTCTGTAGGATAAGCTAACTGAATAAAATCACAAATCCGGCATGCATCGTGATAGCTTTTCCCCAGTGTTTTAAGGTCGTTGGCAGGGCGCCCGACACCAATATAAGCTTTCATAGATTTAAACTTTTCCTGAAGGTTCTTTTGAAGTTGTAAGGAAAAAGGTTGTACTTCCAAACTATTTTGATCAGACAAAATGAGAATAATATAGTCGTCTTTTATAAAAAAATCAATACCAGAATAGACGATACTCAAGTACTGAAGGATTTCCTTTTTATTAGAAACAGGATCTACCTTCAGTGTAAGGATGCGGTTTATAGCTTGAGGATTAAAATCAAACATATACATATGCCGATGGAGTGTGTCTTCGTCGTATTTATTTCGAAGCAGTTCATCAAATAAATCTTCTTTTTTCTGCCAAACGGAATTCATCAGCTTTCGCTGGTGGAACATTTGCACCGTGCAGACCATAAGTGCTCGTTTAATAATCATTTGCTCTTTTTTATTCATCGGCCCTTCGCTAATGACCACCATTCGGCCAAGAATTGCTTTATGTGCCTTGATCGGAAAGGTCTGAACATGCTTCTCTGTTCCACCTGTCAATCCGTTATCTTTTTTCCAATCTCTATAGGTATCTTCATCTTCTTGGCAGATGAATGAGCGTTCCAGAGTTTCATTTATATAGTCGATTACAATGCTTTTCTGGAGGGTGTCTGAAATCAGGCTTACCGTATCGCTAACTTCCTTGTCTTCAAGCAGCATGTCTGTCAGCCGGTTTTGTACCTTCTCAGATTCTATGATATTTTCATTTAACTCTTGAACTTCTTTATAGACCCTATCAAGTTCGGATAAGAGTGTTTCAGACTTGTAATAGCGTAAATATTGCTGGTGGCGTTCATCATTATGGTCTACCGTTTTCGCGACAAAATAGCAATGTGAGTCTCCCTTGCCCTCGCACTTTTCTTCATATACGAGCACTTCTTTTCCGAACGTCTTCGTTAAGTATCCGCTGGCATAACCAATTAGAATCCAGCACACCGGATCCTTGCTTAGCCCGTAATGGTTAATGTGTTCAACAGCTTCAAACGAATTTTTCCAAAACCCTGTAAAATGAAGCTTTTGTTCACAGAAATCAATCGTATCAGGCTCGACGGTTACCACTCCTTCAAGAGTATGGAGATATGGCCCGGCAAGCAAAAGCTCTTGGCGGGAACCCCAATCATACATCTTTTCAATTGTTTCTCCATCTTTAAAACCGCATGCCCATCCGTATCTCATTAAAAAGCCCTTTGCTCGATCCATGCTCAGCGTATTGACTAAATCTCTGCGGAGGATTCCGAGGGCTTCCACTGATACGAGCGCCATTCTTCTGTCATCAAACATAATTGTGCCTGTACGGGGATTAATATCTATCAATTTCTCAAAAAGTAGATGATGAGCTTTCATATGTCCCCTCCCTTAATTAGCTGACTCTATAGACTGAGCTGGGTGCTCACGCTTGAAAACTTCCCGCAGTAATAGGTGAGCGGACTGCCTTTCCGATATTCAAATTCACTCACTTTCCCAATGAAAAGAACATGATCGCCTCCGTCATATTCCGCAAAGGGCTCACATTCGATGTAAGCCAGCGAATCCTGCAGACGGGGGCTCAGCTTCCCTTTTTCCCATTGGAAAGGTGCTTCTTCGAGGGGTCTGCCGGCAAAATGCATCGCTGTGTCCTGCTGTTCCTCTTTTAGAATATTGACTGTGAAGTTATTGTTTTTCATGAATTCAATCGCCTTCGTCTTTCGGTCAACAGATACTAGAATCAACGGTGGGTCGAGTGAAACTGACGTAAAGGAATTTACGGTAAACCCATGCGGCCCTCCGTCCGTATTACATGTGACTACCGTAACACCTGTAGCAAAATGACCCATACAATTTCTAAATTCTCTTCCATCCATAAATTTCGCTCCTTTTCACTTTTTTGTTAGCGTTTTCATAAAGTTATTTTAATGGTAGCTATAATAAGGTCATTATGTAACCGTAAAAAAGTATAGTTCCTTGCTGTGTTTCCCTACTTTTTGTTTAGTCATATTTCCTTTGTGGTTTTCTATTTATATGAATAACGATGCAAAATCAGGAAGGGAGTTCTCTTCTTATAAACTGCACATAGAAAAAAGGCCGCACACCAGTTCATCGAACGAATGAAAGACCCCCTCCTTTACGGTTCTTTTGAAAATAAATTATTGCTATTTAATAATGGGCTCAAAGATTTGTAAATACCAACTCAGAATTTGTAGATATTTCTCGGGAAATGGTCGAATTTAGATGAAGATGCTGGTAAATTGTCACATGTATCGGGTATCACTACATCAGTTTTACTTTTTTCTATCAATACATAAGAAGCGGCACTCCATGTAGATGGTCCGTATCGCGTATCGATATATTCCCTGGATATATGATGAACAAGGCAAGTTAGAGATATTTAGAAATACATATCGCCACGCGATACGAAACAAAGAATAATGGCCACATTATTTTCGAAATAGGGAGAATAGCCCCTCCCATTTACTTTTAGGTTTTTGTATCACTTCTTCTAAACGTTTATTAAAATCATTTTGTAAACGCCACTCTTTTGTCTGTTCTTCTCGCATATTTTGTATTTCTTTTTGTAGGAGTTCACTTTTTTCTTTTTCTTGCTGCAATAATGTTTCGTAATGATCCTTTTGTTGATTAGTTAACTTTTCAATTTTAGCGTTCGTTTTTTGCGCTGCATTTCCAATCGTAGAACTTATAACATGGTGATCTTGTTGAAGTCGGGAAACCGTTATTTTAAGCTGCGACATATCGTTTGTCAGTTGAACATTCATTTCACGTGCAGCTGCTAGTTCATTGGCCAATACCATTAAGACCTCTTTTAAATGATTGGGATCCTGGGGTAGAGTTTCATATGTATCGGGTATCGCTACGTCCGTTTCATTGGATACTATTAATCTTTCTTTTTGTTGTAGCACAAGTTCTTTTGCTGTATCGTCCAATGGTTTGTCTGTATCGCGCAACGCTATAAGCGATTCGATGTCTGATTGAACAAAGATACGGCGGTCGCCGTCTTTCAAAAATTCATACCCGTTCCGTTCTAAAATCTGTCCATACTTCCGGACAGTTGGTGTGGCAATACCTACTTCTTCTGCTACTTCCTTTGATGAAAATGCTCGTTCGTTCGGTTGTATATCACGTCGCATATCGGACCTCCTTTTCTACTCAATATCATGTTATTTATATCTATTATAAGTTATATCGCCCAGCGATACGAACCTAAAGCAGCTGATAATTCGCCTATTATAGGCATTCGAAGTGATAAACCTTGTTTTGTGCTTTGGTTCCAAAAATTATCATGATAAACAAATTATATTAACATACTAAAGACTCCCTCTTTATTAGTAAAGAGCTTTCTCTTTTTAGTATCATTTACCGATAAAATAGCTGTTTTCTTAGACGTAAGAGACAGATATAATGAGTTAGCGGGGAATTCTCCATTCATAATCTGAAATTAAGTAAAATCATACTATTAAACGAAAGAGGTTATTTTGTGAATACAACATTTTCACCGATAGAAACGAATAAAACAAAAGCGTTAGTAATCAATGCACTTTTCGTCGCATTAACTCTTGTAGCTACCATGTTCATCAACCTAAAACTCCCGATAATGGGTAACGGCGGCCTAATCCATCTCGGGAACGTTCCCCTATTTATAGCAGCATTCGTTTTCGGCAGAAAAACAGGAGCTATAGCTGGCGCCTTTGGTATGGGCCTCTTTGATATTATCTCCGGTTGGACAGTGTGGGCGCCATTTACCTTCTTCATAGTTGGTGCAATGGGCTATGTAGCCGGTCTTATATCCGAAAAAGTCCCAGGCAAAAGAGCTGTTGTATACTCAATGGCAGTTGCGATTGCCCTTATTATTAAAATTGTAGGCTATTATTTTGCTGAAGTAATCCTCTATAGTAACTGGATCCAGCCATTCGGATCAATTCCTGGCAACGTCATGCAGGTTGTAATAGCCGGTATCATTGTAGTACCACTTGTAGCTCGTATTAAGAAGAGAGTTATATAGATATAGAAGTTGCTTTTGCAGTAGCGCTTATTTTTAAATTTACCCCTATAAAGCATCGCCTTTTAAGAAAGGCTGCATGATAGGGGTTTCTTAGTGACCTTCGGGAATAGTTAGACTATTTATAAACCTTGAAACTTTTTAAAACAAATTACGACTTACTTTATAAGTTGGATTTTAGGGGTGTAAAAATGAAAAAGGGATTTATTATTTTTTCTATAGTCGTCTGTTCCATCTTATTTTCAGGGTGTAACATTACTTCAGAAACAAATGGAACTACCCATCAAAAGAACACTCAAGAAACATTAGAAAAATTAAAAGTTACGGGTAAAGTAAATAAAACATTTTATAAAGAAAAGGAAATAAAAATCGCTCGAGACGCTATACAATCTGCTGAAAAAATACAAGGAATATTAGATGTGGCAAAAAGCAATTTTGAAATTAGCTTAATAGATTCAAAGGGCAATAAAGAAAACTTTTTTCTCTGGTTACGAAAAGAAGATAATGGTGGAATGATAATGAATGTTCAGGATACTCATACAGGCTATACATTACAGAAAACAGATGTTGCCAAATTAAAAGAGTTGTTAAATATATAGGAAGATCTCCTCAAAACTGAGGAGATTTTTTTTGCGAAAAATCCCCTTCACAATTAACTTCGCCTAAATGTTAAAATTAATGATACTTAAAGCTAAGAATGTAGAGACTTTTCACCTTCGAATTTACATATCAGAGCAAAATAGGAGTGTATTTAATCATGAACAAAAAAGATATCGCACAGATTCGGAAGCAATTTAAAAAAGATAATGATTCACTCAAAATCTTCAACATCTTTAATGTCTATATTATGAAGGAATCAAGTGAAATCTATCATCACCAGAGTCAGCCTTTCGAAATGCTGGATTCAGAGCAACAAGAGCTGTTTTTGAATAACTTCAAAAAATTACTTGGCGGAAGTTTAGATGAGAAGCTCTTTGAATTAAAATTTAAAAGGGATGCTGAAAACAACAGCCAGCTCATTTTGCATCAAGGCTTACTCAGCAGTGATGTGGAAGACTGGAAAGAGCGAATGCTCCAAATGGTAGGTAAAATGCTTTTAAATCGACAATACGAGATGGATATTGTCATTACATTTATTCGCGGAGAATATTTTAAGCCGACGAAACGCAGAAATGAGGAGGCCGAGGTAAGTGAACGAGATACCGTTTACTCTTTCCCCTTTATTCTGTGCAGCATAAACAATACACAAGAGCCAAAAAAAGAGCTGCTTTTTGATTATGTTGAAAAAGAGTTCAAGTACAATTTTGTGGTCGATCCTATCATTAATCTGAATGCGCCAATCGGAGGATTCCTCTTCCCTTGTTTTAGTGATAATGCAGCAAATGTGAACCACATTCTCTATTCAGCAGGGAAAGTGCATGAGCCTGATCATGAATTCATCGAGAACGTGTTGAACAGCGAAGAAACGATGACGGCAAAAGACGATAAAATCGTTTTTGAAGAAATCATTAAAGACGTAACAAGGGATCAATTAAATACATCAACGCTCTCAAATGTGTATGAAGAGATTAACCGTATGATCGAAGAAAATGAAGAGGAAGAACACCCAAAATTAGATTCCAAGGACGTTGAACGCGTTTTAAAGATGAGCGGCATTGAAGATGTTAGTACGGAAAAGGTAGAAACTGCCTTCCAAAAAGTGATTGATGATGACAAATATGAGATAAAAGCGAGCAGCGTCGTGCCAAAGTATAATTCGAAGTCGATTAAAATCAATACGAAGGTTGCTAACATTTCGATCAGTCCACAAGACTTAAAGTTTGTTAAACAAGTTCATCTTAGTGGTAAACGTTACTTAATGATTGAAGTGGAAGAAGATACTGTTATTGAAGGCTTTACGATGATTCCAGAAGCTTTTGGTGAAAAAGTAGAGAAGTAATTCACAAAACTAACAGTTATCCAATAATCAGTGAAATAAAAAGGCTATTTTCGAGGAGTGTTTGATTTCCGTTTCAGGATGCTCGCTTTCCGCGGGGCGTGCCGTGAGCCTTAGTGGAAGATGGATATTCAAGGAAGCATGTGTGCTCCTGCGTCTGCAAGGCTATCCTACCGAAACGGGCTTCCTCGTCGCATGCCTTGCGAGATGGATTCTCAGGTGGTAGGCACGCTGCTCCCGCAGGAGTCTCGCATCTTGCACTTCAATCAACTTGTCAATGAATACTCTTTACAAAAATGACCTAAAAGCAACAGTCTTTTAGAAAAGAGCCAATAGAAAATTATAGTCTTTTAAAATTTTCTTTTCGTTACGGGAAAAACTACATGAACCTTCTTTAGTTTATTAATTAGAATAACTCTATAACAGATAGAAAAAAGCTTCTCACAAGTTTGTTCAACTTATAAGAAGCCTCTTTTATAGTTTCCTAGTAAGGAAAATGTAGCATTCCACTCGATTCTACTTAAAACAGCGATTACAGCTTCAGTTTTAGGAAAAAACAGAGTTCTTAATGTAATCATTCTAAAGTACATAGACTACTTCACTGGATAAAGCTTGGTTAGCCACTTTTTCAGGGTACTTTTCTCTCCACCTCTCTTTTTATCAATCTCTTTATCTAAATCTATTCGATCAAGATACGGTACTCGTGCTCTATACTCCTTTGACTGTCCCGTATGGCAAGTTTTGCACCAAGAGCTTCTACCTGCCTCTCTACGTTTATCTTTCTTAAAATCAAATATACTTTTTGCTTGTTTACACCTAGTACACTCTCTATTCTTTATCAGCTTATCTCCAACCAAAACCCCTTCTTTGTTTTAATAAATTGGTTTTGTTTTGCTAAGTCTTTTTCTGTTTTATTGAACAAGATTGTCAGTCCTCAAAAGAAAAAGCCACCATTATTGAATTGGCGGCTCATTCCTCATTCTTACTTTTCAATTAGAAATACTCAATTTTCCCTAGTTCTTAACATAATATTACTTTGTTTACCTACTCTCTGCCCACTTTACTACTGCTACCTCTAATATATCCAATCTTGGTAGGATTGAACGGTACCAATGATTTGCTTCATCGCCGGGAAGGCAGTTCGCAGAAGCTAAAAATGCTCTTCGTTGCCAATTAGGCAATTGCATTATATTTCTTTTCCTAGTCTTAAACCACGATTGTTGATTTGCTTTACCAAGAGCCAAAATTATTTTTCTTCTTGAAAAGTCATCGAAATATTCATTATAGTATGTAGCTAATCTATCAATATTCCATCCTGTTCCGTTACTAAAAGTTTTAAATAGCCACATTCTGTGGAATTCTAAATGCCCTACAATGGAATCTTCTAATATTCCTATTAGTTTTTCACTTACTTCCACCTTTTGAGAAACACTTAGTTCTAATTCGTTAATGTAAATAAAGATATGTTGGAAAGCTGTATATAATTTATCTATATTATCTAAGACTAATTCTAAGGCATCGGCGTTTTTTAATTGAGCCATCCTTCTCAAAACAAATCCGACTATTTTTGCATCAGCGTTATCTGAATCAATTTGTTCTTGAAGAATTGCCACAAGGTTTAAACTATTTATTTGTTCCTGCATTTCATCTGGTAAAATATCATAATCGATTTCACCGTATGGGTCATCTATCCCCATTTCTTGTATAATTCCTAAAAATTCATCTGATAACCTTTGAATCTCTATAGACTCTTCAGATTTTAAATAATTCCTTCTGAATTCATCAACAGGTACTATCCTAGTTTTATGTTGTTGTAAGGTTAAACCATGATTTTCAAACAACATTTCCGCTAACAAAGCTAATTGTTGATAAGCTTCTTTTTCACTAGAACAAAATATCCTAAAATCATCAACATACCTACAAAAGTCTATACCTTCACTTAATAATCCTTCATCTATATCATTAAGTGTAAGTTCGGCAAGTAATCTTGATGCGTCCTGACCAACTGGTATTCCATAAGAAATGCTATAATTCCAACTGTTTAGTAGACGCTTGATTGCACGAGCGTGATTTGACTTTGTAGTACAAGAACTTAATGCATTTTCCAATGGATGTAAATATAATCTAGGGAAAAAATCTGCGATGTCTGCTACTACAACATACTCAATAGTGTCATCCCCTACAAATTCATCAACCTTCTCTTCACAATAATTCAAGAAGCTTCCATAATGAATTTCAGAATCAAACATTCTTCCGTCATCATTTGGATTAAATCTATAAGAAAAACTTACATTCCTATCAACAGGTATCCTCTTTTGTTCAATATCTTGGCCAATCTCATAAACTAATGCAAGATATACCAAAGTATCCAACGGATCTAACTGGGTTGATAACCGAAAACCAAATTTATGCTTTGGTGTAAGGCTTCTTCTAAAATCCCTTACATTCCACTGCAGCATATCTTGATTTCTCAAAAATTCTTTAAGTGTAGTACCACTAGGTAATTCTCTTATATTAGTATCCCATACATGCCTAATTGCTTTATATTCAAATGGAACTGGGAAGATATCAGTATCACCATAGTTCTCTATATGTTTCAATGCCCATTCTAATGAATCCATTCTAAGTTTTAACAATTGATCACCTCTAGATAGTATTAGTAAATAAATTCGACCAAAAAATGCAAAATCCTTCAAATTTTTTACAATATCATTTTCTTTTTATATCTATTTCTAATGAGTTTTGATTTAAATATGTATTTTTTAAAGCTCTTGATAAGCCAATTTCAATAACTTGAAAAAGACTACTTCCTTGTTTTTAGAAAGTAGTCTTTTTCTTTTCTCACTTTCGAGAAAATAGTATTCTTTATTACTATGGAGTGAAGGGCAGCTTACATCATGCCGCCCATTCATCAAGATATAGAATAGAAGAAAATATAATTATAAAGCCATCGAAATAATAGGGGTTTCACCTATTAAATAGAATATTTCAACACAGAATCGAAAAACATTATGAGCAAAATTATGAGCAATAGATATCTAACCTTTTTCTTTCCTTTTCAACCAAAATAGGCTTTTAAACTGTACTTCTTAGAGTTCTTTTTAAATAAATGGCTCTTTTCATAAGGATTGTTCCTTTTCTATTCAATAAGACAAGGTTTAATTTTTTGATACTGTTTTTCAAGAGCTTTTTCAGCTAACGGTGCAGGATAGTTGAAGAGGATCAACTAATCTTTTGAAGAGTATGATAAAATTAACAAAAGCCCGTATTAGGTGGGAATAAAAGATAAAAGGGGAAGTTAGATTGAGTGAAAAGTTAAGATATTATAGTTTATCTATGTCGATAATTGAAATAATGAGGCTTATTGAGGATAAGCAAATAGAGATAGATACTAATATTTATAGGAACTTTATATGGAGTAAGAAAAAACAAAGTCTGTTTATAGATTCTATATACAGAAATTTTCCAGTACCCACCATTTTTCTGTATGAAGATGAAAAAAGTTATGGGAAATATAAAGTTATTGATGGTATTCAAAGATTAAGAACAATTCATGCATTTTTCAATAATGAATTAAAAATTAATTTAAAAGGTACGCTACAATATAGTACATTTTTTGACCTGCCAAATAAAGAACGAGATAGACTATTAAATTCAGTAATAAGTGTTACAGTTGTAGAAGATATATGGAATGATGACAAAGTAGTAGAAGAGATTTTCTATAGACTTAACATGGGTGGAACAAATTTAACAAGTCAAGAATTTCGAAATCGTATGTATAGCGGAATAATGATTGATACAATTAATAATTTAAATAATACTCAATTATGGAGAGGATTTTATAATAAACCCATTAATCCAAGATATAAAGATTCTGAAGAAATATTGAAATTTTTTGCATTAGTTTACAATGAGAATATTAAAAGGACACCATTAAATGAACAAATGGATAAATTTATACAAGAAAATAGAAATAACTTAATATTAGCGGACAGATTAGCTGATATCTTTAACACTGTGTTGAAAATTGTTTATAAAGAGTTTGGATTAGATATTTTTAAGAACAAAACTGGAATTGATCAACAAATATATATGCTGTTATTTATACCATTAGGAATATTGGTATCTAAGGGCCAAGATGAATTTAGTTTTGATAAAATTCGTAATATTCTATTGAATGATAATATCACAAAGATGCCTGTTTATAAATTGATTTCAATTGGCCTGGATGTTCTAGAAGGTGATAAGAATGATTAATTTTAGACATTCGGATATTCAATTATATTATGCTTCTTTCATGAGAGACATGAGTAATATACAATCATTTCAACTAAGAGATCCTAACGATGTTAAAATTAGAGCTATTTTAAATACAGATATTTATACTAAGGCTACACGTTTTTTAGAAGCTTCAATAAAACATATAATCTATAATTGTCTTATTATAAAAGGTTTAACAGATATTGAACTTGGTGATTTATCAATTCGTTTAAAAAGTTTTAATAATCCAGAATACTCAAAAATAAAACAATTGGTATTGGGTGAATTAAGTTTAGATATTGATAGTGGACTAAGACCTCCAATTAATGCATTCTCAGGTAGGGATAAAACCAATTTAGATCAAATAGTATTAAATCGCCACAGAAATGTCCATGCCTCGGAGGATTCCACAACTTGGTTCAGTACAAACAACAAAAGTTTACTAGACTTCAATAATGAGTTTGAAGGCTTAATAAATATACTATTATTTATGGATGGAATTACATATGACGGGACTAATTTCGTTTTTAGTTCCCAAACTCAAACCCAATAACGTTTTGATAAATCTTTTTTATAAAAACTAAATTAATGGAAAAATTAAACCCGCACATTTTGATAAATCTTTGTTCGAAGAGAGTAGGTTTCTTTTATTATAAAATCAACGTTTTAACTTACTTTTTATCAACTCTTATCTCAATGCTAAATTGATAGAAAATTTGCTGAAATTGACAATTGCTCTTTCTGTAGTAAATAAACAAAAATAATGATTTTGGGTAAAAGAGGATAAAAACCACAAACAAATGTTATTTAATGGCATGTTTAGGTCAGTTGAAACAGCAATAATTAAACTAATCGACAATCAAGAAAATATATTCTCTTATTAAACTAAAGGATGCTTTTATTGAATAGCAACAGTATTTACGAAAAGAGCCAAATAAATTAAAGATATTCATTATTATTAAGAATGAAAAAATGAAAAGCCTGTTTTCGCGGGCTTTTCTATGGAAGAAAAGGCCTCCCACCAGTTTAGTAAACTGATGAAAGACCTTCTCTAATCACTATTTTATATTCTTCTATGAGCAAAAGTATGAGCATTTGCAAACCAACTCCATAAAACCCCTCATATATCGGGGCCTTATGATGTTAATTACATCATACCGCCCATTCCGCCCATGCCCATGCCGCCCATGTCAGGCATTCCGCCGCCAGCGTTTTCTTCAGGCTTATCCGCGATTACTGCTTCAGTTGTTAAGAACATTGCAGAAACGGATGCTGCGTTTTGAAGCGCAGAACGCGTAACTTTTGTTGGGTCAACGATTCCAGAATCGAACATGTTTACCCACTCGCCAGTTGCTGCGTTGAATCCGATTCCTACTTCTTCGTTTTTCAAGCGCTCAACCACAACAGATCCTTCAAGACCAGCGTTGTGTGCGATTTGACGAACTGGCTCTTCAAGTGCACGTTGAACAAGTTTAACACCTGTTAACTCGTCACCAGTAGCATCTAGTTTTTCGATCGCAGAAAGTACGTTAACTAGAGCTGTACCACCACCGGATACGATACCCTCTTCAACTGCCGCACGCGTTGAGTTCAATGCGTCTTCAATACGAAGTTTGCGCTCTTTCAACTCAGTTTCAGTAGCCGCACCAACTTTGATTACCGCTACTCCGCCAGCTAGTTTTGCTAGGCGCTCTTGTAATTTTTCTTTATCAAACTCTGAAGTTGTTTCTTCAAGCTGAGCTTTAATTTGGTTAACACGAGCTGCAATCTTCGCAGACTCTCCAGCACCTTCAACGATAGTTGTGTTTTCTTTCGTTACAACAACTTTAGAAGCTGTACCAAGCTGTGTGATGTTCGCAGTCTTAAGGTCAAGACCTAGCTCTTCTGTGATCACTTCACCGCCAGTTAGTACTGCGATGTCTTCTAGCATAGCTTTACGGCGGTCACCGAATCCAGGAGCTTTTACAGCTACTGCATTAAATGTTCCGCGAAGCTTGTTAACTACTAATGTAGCAAGTGCTTCACCTTCAACGTCTTCAGCAATCAACAACAATGACTTGCCTTGTTGTACAACTTGCTCAAGAACTGGAAGGATTTCTTGAATGTTTGTAATCTTCTTATCTGTGATCAGGATGTACGGGTTCTCAAGCTCTGCTTCCATCTTGTCAGAGTTTGTAACCATGTATGGAGAAGCATATCCGCGGTCGAACTGCATACCTTCAACCACTTCAAGCTCAGTTGTGAATCCTTTAGATTCTTCGATTGTGATTACACCGTCGTTTCCAACGCGCTCCATTGCCTCAGCAATCAATTGACCTACTTCATCGTCAGCTGCAGAGATCGATGCAACTTGTGCGATAGATTCTTTGCCTTCGATCGGCTTAGAGATTGCTTTAAGCTCTGCAACTGCAGCAGCTGTCGCTTTTTCGATCCCTTTACGAAGTACCATTGGGTTTGCACCGCTTGTTACGTTCTTAAGTCCTTCACGGATCATCGCTTGAGCAAGTACTGTTGCAGTTGTCGTTCCGTCACCAGCAACATCGTTCGTTTTGCTTGCTACTTCAGCAACAAGCTTCGCACCCATGTTTTCGAATGCATCTTCAAGCTCGATTTCTTTTGCGATTGTTACACCGTCATTTGTGATAAGCGGAGAACCGAATTTCTTTTCAAGCACAACGTTGCGCCCTTTAGGTCCAAGCGTTACTTTTACTGCGTTCGCTAATGCATCAACACCACGAAGCATTGAGCGGCGTGCGTCTTCACTAAATTTAATATCTTTAGCCATGTAAAAACCCTCCCATTAATTTAAAAAGTTAGTGACTTACATATGCTTTATTTATGTAGCTTCAAATCATTGAAGCTTCAATTCTCTGAGATTAGCCTACGATCGCTAAAACGTCAGATTCACGAAGAATCAAGTATTCTTTGCCTTGGTACTTCACTTCTGTACCAGCGTATTTAGAGAAAATAATCGTGTTTCCTTCTGAAACTTCTAAAGAGATACGCTCGCCGTTATCCGTTACACGGCCCGTACCTACAGCAACAACTTTTCCTTCTTGAGGCTTTTCTTTTGCTGAATCTGGCAATACAATGCCGCTTGCAGTTTTTTCTTCACCTTCTACAAGCTCAATAATAATACGGTCACCTAATGGCTTTAACAAGTGAAACACCCTCCTTAAATAGTTAAAAAGATTTTCTTATTAGCACTCTTTGTTAGTGAGTGCTAACTCCATTTCTAATAATAAATAAAACTTTAAAACTTTGCAAGCAGGAAATACGAAAAACTTCTCAAAATCGATATCCTCGCGAGCCATGCCTATTCTATGGTAAAATGGGTTAGCATATAGAGAGAGTAGTAACAAGAATAGTATTCGGGTGAGGAATCAAAGGAGAACTTAATTTGAAGAAAAAATACTGGTGGATCATCTTTATATACATACTTATGCAATTCTCAGGATATCTTGGAATTCCTCTTTTGAACGAGCTTGGCGTACCTAAAAATCAGTTGTTTGGAATGTGGGGAACGATCAGCTTTATTGCAGCTCTCTTCATCATCCTTTATATGCTGATGCCTGAGATGAAAAGCCGGCATCGTGATTCAGAACGCGTGTCAAAAGGCTCTGCAGTGATGTGGTCGATTATCGGTATTTTCATGGCCTATGCCGCTCAAATCATAGCTAGCCTTATTGAGATAAATGTATTCGGAATTGAGCCTGGTTCTCAAAACACGGAGAAGCTTGTTGAAATCGTAAAAGATGTAAAGTACTTTATGGTGGTCACAGCGATTGTTGGTCCGATTTTAGAAGAGATTATCTTCCGGAAAATTATTTTCGGATCGCTTCATAAACGATTTAATTTCTTTATCTCTGCTTTGATCAGTTCTCTTATCTTTGCTGCTGTTCATGCGGACTTTACACACTTATTAATCTACACAGCAATGGGCTTTACCTTTGCATATCTGTACGTTCGGACGAAGAGGCTTATTGTCCCGATCGCTGCACACGTTGCAATGAATACACTTGTTTTAATCGTTCAGATTTTCCTTGCAGATAAAATTAAGGAAATGGAACAACAGCTAGAAACAGCGCAATTGATTTTTGGAGGACTGCTATGAAGACATCACCTTTGTTTATGGCATTTTTATATTTAGGAATCGGACTCGTCTTTACGTACTTAGCTGTACATTATTCAAACGAATATGGGATGACGAGCTTCTGGACCATCATCACGATGGTTGTCGCAACGTTCGATTTTGCTAATGCCATCCGTTATTTCGCTTTGAACAACCACTTAAAAAGAAAACGAAGAAAATAAATACGAAAAGCTGCCCTTTTTGGGGGCAGTTTTTCTTTTTTTGAAAGGTACGAAACGACGTCAGGAGCAGCGGGGTTGATGAAAAGCGGGGTTTTATGGTACGTGTTCTTATATTTATTACATGTTCGCTCAGAATCATTGAGGTTTCGCTCAAAAACGAAGAGTTAGGCTCAGGATTCTCTTGCTGCGCTCAAACTACCTTCGTTTCGCTCAAAATATCCCTTTTTCGCTCAAATTTCCTTTTCTTGAATCTTGGACCAGGAAATCACCTGACTCTAATACCGCTACGTTTACGAAAAAAGCCTTAAAGCATGTGCAGAAAAAAGCGGAGGCGTATGACAAAGAGGAAGATGGATCACCATCCATCTTTTTTGTACTTAAAATGAGCAAAAAATAGAAAAAAGAACAAATGCATATTCAAAAAGACCTACTACTCAGCTTTTTATGAATCTGTTACCCTTTTTCCAATGATTTCAAGATGATATTTCATCCCTGCAGCGCTTAACCCGTTTAAGTGCTTGTTCCAACCCGACTTGGCCGAGTTACACCCCCAAATTATACCGTTTCGCCAGTTGACCCTTCAGTTTCGCTCCATCCAAAAAAAGGGCTCACCCGCTAAAGGTTCGCCCTCTTCCTATTCATGAAATGCAGATTCAATTTCAGCTTCTCTTTCTTTCACCAGAGCTTCCACTTCTGCTTTCATTCTTTTTTTATAAGCTGTTCTGGAAATCAAGATACTGATCTCATAAAGAAGAATTAACGGGAAAGTTACCATTAAGTGAGACAAAAGTTCTGGAGGCGTAATAAATCCTGCAATCACTAAAATCCCAAAATAAGCTATTTTCCTAATCTTCTTCAGATAGTCAGGAGTTACAATCCCTAACCGCGTTAAAAACATAATAAGTACCGGAAATTGAAACAGCAATCCAAACGGCAGTGTGATATTGAATAAAAACGAGAAATACTCCTGAATCCCATATTCTCCTTCAACACTTAGTGCGCTCGCAACGTTTCCCATAAAACTAACAACAAACGGAAAGAGAATGAAATAGGAGAATGCTAATCCCGTTAAGAAAAGCAGAAATGCGATCGGGATATACATCAAAGTTACTTTTCGTTCATTTTCATAAAGACCCGGGCTGATAAACGCCCAAAGCTGGTACAGCGCCACAGGAGCTGCTAAAACACACCCGATAAAGAATGCAAAAGTCATGTAGACATTCAATGGGTCTGTTAAGTGAAATGCGTTCATCTGTATATCTTTAGCGATCGGATCACTTTGCAAATACACGATCACCGGTTTCGCTAAGAAAAATCCAACGATGAGAAATACAAAGAAAGCTATTAGTGCCCACACGATGCGTTTTCTTAACTCACCAATGTGGCCGTATAACGTCATATTTTTTTCAGAGGTCATAGAAAAACATCCTTACTTCTGTTGTTCGCTTTCCTTCTTCTTATCATCGTCATCGTCCATAATGCCTTTTGTTGCATTCTTGAACTCACGCAGCGTCTTCCCTGCTGCTTTCCCTAACTCAGGGAGCTTCTTAGGTCCGAATAAAATTAATGCTACACCTGCAATGACAGCGATACTTCCTGGTCCTAACATTGTACTGCCTCCTTTAAGAATAATTTTTCATAAAATAAACGAGTGACTGCAATTCTACAGCTAGATCGATATGATGTACGCGGATTTCTGAAGATAAGGTTAGACGTGCCGGGGTAAAGTTTAAAATTCCTTTAACACCCGCTCTTTCCAGCTGATCGGCGATTGTCTGGGCTGCGCCAACAGGGACAGTTAGAATGGCAACGTCAATACCCCGTTTTTTCAGTTCACTTTCAATATCATTTGTATGATAAATAGGTACGCCTGCAATCTCGGTGCCAATCTTAGATGAATCCACATCGAATGCCACTTCTATTTTTGTATTATTATTTTTTGTGAAATTATAATGCAAAAAGGCTGTGCCTAAATTACCTACTCCGATTAAAGCAACCGTTGTTGTTTCATCCTGATTAAGTGTTTTTCGGAAAAATGACAGCAAGTAATTAACATTGTAGCCATAACCTTTTTTTCCTAACGCACCAAAATAGGAAAAATCTCTGCGTATTGTAGCAGAATCTACTTTTACAGCCTCACTTAATTCAGCAGAGGACACCCTTTGCTTTCCAGAAGAGGATAGGTTCTTTAAAAACCGGTAATATAATGGCAGCCGTTTAGCTGTAGCATGCGGTATTTTTAGCTGATCTTGGTTCATGTATGGGCCCTCCATGTAAGAAAGCTTATCTTTTCCTATTGTATCATACTTTGTCTGGGCTTGATGAGCGTACAAAATCCCCATTCTTTCCACCGGTTTTGGATACGAGATATGTTGGACCGATGATCATTCCTTTATCGGCCGCTTTACACATGTCATAAACGGTTAACGCCGCTGCAGATGCGGCAGTGAGTGCTTCCATTTCAACCCCGGTACTTCCTTTAGTTCTTACTTCAGCTTGTATATTTAATTTGTATCCTTCTTCATTCTCTTTGTTCCATTGAAAGGATAGATCAACGCCGGTTAATGAGAGCGGATGGCACATTGGAATCCAGTCAGATGTCTTTTTAGCCGCCATGATGCCAGCGATTTGAGCAACTGCTAGAACGTCCCCTTTTTTGAACTTATTATCTTTTATCTTAAGGAAGACTTCTTCAGATACAGTTATCCCGCTGACTGCGATGGCTGTCCGGTACGAAGTTTCTTTTTCAGAAATATCTACCATTCTGGCACGGCCTTCTTCGTTAAAATGAGTTAACTCTTTCATAAAACCACTCCTCATGTTGAATATACACGAAACCGCTTTTATTGTCGTTATATTCTTCCTTGTAAATATTGCAAAATGTTAACATTCCCTTTGTTGGCGCGAATCCCCAAACTGCGCTAAACTACTAGTAGACAGGGTTACGATTGTTATTTAAAGGCTAGTGGAAGTAGTTGATTTCCGCTTCAGGATGCTCGCTTTCCGGGGGGCGTGCGGTGAGCCTCCTCTGCGCTTTGCGCCGTTAGGAGTCTCACCTGTCCCGCTAATCCCCCAGGAGTCTCGCACCTTGCGCTCCAACCAACTTG
The DNA here is from genome assembly GCF_023715445.1 of Fictibacillus nanhaiensis. Lineage (GTDB taxonomy): Bacteria > Bacillota > Bacilli > Bacillales > Fictibacillaceae > Fictibacillus > Fictibacillus nanhaiensis_D. The sequence continues at coordinate 10,013 of NZ_JAMBOD010000011.1, read as the reverse complement.
TCAATGAAGCGTACTCACTGCTTTGTTCACAAGCAGCAATCCTTTAGAACAAAGCCACTAAAATAAATAATCACCCTTTTTCATAGAGGTGAAATCGAAATGATTATATTACAAGTTCAAGATGTCACCAAGTCTTTTGGAGCTGACGTCATTTTATCCCATATAAAACTAGAAGTTCAAACAGGCGAACGCATCGCGCTAGTAGGCAGGAACGGAGCAGGAAAATCCACACTGCTTCGGGTCATTACTGGTGAGTATTCGTATGATTCGGGTCATGTCATGATTCCGAAAGATGTGAAAACAGGATACCTCGCGCAGGATGCTGGCCTTGATTCTAATGAAACGATCTGGAATGAAATGCTCTCCGTCTTTGAACCTCTTCGCAAAAAAGAGAAAAAGCTGCGGGAGATGGAAGCACGCATGGGAGATCCAGAAGTCTTAGAAAATGCTGCTGAGTATGAGCGCCTTTTAAAAGATTATGATGAGCTGCAGGTTCAATTTAAAGACGAAGGCGGTTATCAATATGAAGCCGAGATCCGTACCGTTCTTCACGGGTTTCAATTCGCCGATTTTGACCGAGACACCAGAATCAATACGCTGAGCGGCGGACAGAAAACAAGGCTCGCTCTTGCAAAGCTTCTCCTGACAAAGCCTGATCTGCTTATTCTGGACGAACCTACGAACCACTTGGATATTAAAACGCTCACGTGGCTCGAGCAATACTTACAGAGTTATCCGGGCGGCATTTTAATTGTCTCCCATGACCGTTATTTCCTTGATAAAATCGTCACGACTGTTTATGAAGTCTCCAGAAAGCGATCTTATCGTTATACCGGAAACTACTCCAGTTATCTCGAACAAAAAGCAGAACGCTATGCTCAAGAAATGAAAGAGTTTGAGAAACAGCAGGACCAAGTTGCAAAGCTCGAAGACTTTATTCAACGCAATATTGTACGGGCATCTACAACAAAACGAGCACAAAGCAGACGTAAACAGCTTGAAAAAATGGACCTCAAGGACCGTCCTTCAGGTGCGGAGAAGTCCGCTTCCTTTTCATTTGATATTGAAAGACAGAGCGGAAACGATGTGTTGAAGCTTGATGGAGTGAGCACCGGTTATGAGAGCGGATTTCCACTTTTTGAAAATGTGAACCTGGCAGTCAACCGTCAGGATAGTATAGCTATTGTCGGGCCAAACGGGATCGGTAAATCAACACTTTTAAAAGTAATTAGAAAACAGCTGCCGCTTCTTACGGGTGATATTCGTTATGGCAGCGGCTTGAAGATTTCACATTATGATCAGGAACAAGCTGATCTGCATTCGAGGAAAACACTTCTAAACGAGCTTTGGGATGATTATCCGGAAAAGACAGAAAAAGAAATACGTTCCATTCTTGGTCAATTCCTTTTCAGCGCAGATGACGTCTTAAAGCTTGTAAACGAGCTAAGCGGCGGACAGAAAGCACGCCTTGCCCTTGCAAAGCTCATGATGGAAAAAGGAAATCTGCTGTTATTGGATGAGCCTACGAACCACTTGGACCTTGATAGCAAAGAAGTGCTGGAACAAGCTTTGATTCATTATCCAGGAACCATTCTTTTTGTGTCTCATGACCGTTATTTTATTAACCGGATCGCAACTAAAGTTGTTGAATTGGCGCCTAATGGACTAACGGAGTACCTCGGCGACTATGATTATTACACAGAAAAAAAGAATGAAATGAAAGCTCGTGAAGAAATCGCCAAACGTCAAAATGCAGAGAGTGCTGTAAGCAATCAATCAGCGGATCAATCCAACAATACGAAGAACTCAATCGATAAAGAAGCGAAAAAACAAGACCGTAAACGCCAGCGCCGTATCGAGGAAATCGAAGAGCTGCTTGAAGGGCTGGAGGGCAAGATCGCCTATGCTGAAGGTGAGCTTTGTAAACCTGAAGTATTTCAGGATTATGAGAAAACACAGGATTTCCAGTCACAATTAGACGCATTAAATAGTGAAATGGAAGCTTTAATGGAAGAATGGGAAGAATTACAGAACGCTTAACAGTCAAAAGCTGACAACCCACTGAGGTTTGTCAGCTTTTTTGTTATCCACAGGAAAACTTTAGATTTTAAAGGTGTATTCCTCACTTATCCACTTTATCCACAAAAAAATGTGTATACATTGTGTGAATTGTGTATAACAAGAACCCTTAATTTGAGAAGTGTTATCTTTCTTTTCCACAATATCCACAAAGCTGTGCATAACTTTTCCACAAAGAATACTGTCGAAAGAAGTCTATTTACGTCGATAATCAAAAGAGCTCTTCTCCAGATGGAAAAGAGCTTTCTTTTACCTTATTGAGCCTCCAAATCTAATCCAGGCACTCCGTTTAGTGCCATATCACCTCGTGTACCCTTTTGATAGGCTACACTGCCCGCTGCCGCGATCATCGCTGCATTATCCGTGCATAAGTCCAAAGGCGGAATCACTAAATCATATCCTGTGTCCTTAAATCGTTCTTCCAGTGCTTTGCGCAGCCCTTTATTTGCTGCTACACCGCCAGCAAGGAGCACCTGTTTTACTTTATACTGCTCTGCTGCACGATATGTTTTTTCCACAAGAACATCCACAACACTCGCTTGAAAGCTCGCTGCTAAATCTTCTGGTTTAATCACTTCACCGCGCTGTGTTGCATTATGAACCGTATTAATGACAGCCGATTTTAGTCCGCTGAAACTAAAATCAAGTGATTCTGGCTCAAGCCAAGCTCTCGGAAGGTCAATGTTTGGTTCCCCTTCTTGTGCGAGCTTATCGATATGTGGACCGCCAGGGTACGGCATGTTCAGTGTTCTTGCCACTTTATCATACGCTTCACCCGCTGCATCGTCTCTTGTTTCTCCGATTACCTTGAAGATTCCGTGTTCCTCCATTAAAACAAGCTCCGTATGGCCGCCTGAAACGATCAATGACAACAACGGAAACGTCATTTCTTTTACAAGACGGTTCGCGTAGATGTGTCCTGCTATATGATGAACCGGTACAAGAGGAAGTCCGTGTGCAAACGCAAATGCCTTCGCAGCATTAACACCAATGAGGAGCGCACCTACTAGTCCTGGTCCTTCTGTGACCGCAACCGCAGTTAAATCTGCTGGCTCAAGCTCAGCCTTATTTAAGGCCTCTTCTATCACGATCGTAATTTGTTCTACATGATGACGCGAAGCCACTTCAGGCACTACTCCGCCAAACCGCTTGTGGCTTTCAATCTGTGAAGCCACTATGTTTGCCAGCAGCTCTGTTCCGTTTTTAACGATGGCGACTGCCGTCTCATCACAGCTTGTTTCTATCGCTAATATGATTTCATCTTTTCTCATAGTTCCACCCACATAACTAACGCATCTTCACCGTTATCACTGTAATAGTTTTTCCTGATTCCGCCTGATTCGAACCCGAGTTTTGTGTATAGGTTCTGAGCAATATGATTGCTTACACGTACTTCAAGCGTCATCGTTGCGGCACCATGTCTTTTTGAAAGCAGCATCGCTTCTTTCAATAGCTGCTCTCCAAGCTTTCTTCCTCTGTAAGAAGGAAGAATAGCAACATTCGTCACATGTGCTTCATCCATTACAAGCCATACGCCGCAATAACCGACTGGCTGGAAATGATCTTCAATGATAAGGTAATACGCAAATTGATTTTCAACAATTTCTCTGTAAAAGGCTTCTCTTGACCAAGGAACGGCGAAGGAAGACTGTTCGATCCCAAGGATATCATCTATGTCACTTACTTTTGCCAGTCTGAAAGTATATGCCTCTCCCAAATGAAACACCTACTTGCCTTGTGCCTTAAGCCAGTTCACTTCAGCTTCGGCTAGTTGAAGATAATCTGGTGTAAACGAATGAATGTCATCTGGCTTTTTTAGCATGCCGATACGTCCTAGCTCACCCGGTCTTGGATTATGGTCAGACACTTGTCCAAAAACGGCCTGACTGGCAAGCACTTCAGCAATCGTTTCGTGATGAAGCGGAAGATCGTTTCCTACAAATAAAATCTTTTTATCAGTAGTTTGCAGCATTTCAAGCCAATCTTTTAATAAGATGATGCGGTCTTCCCAAAGGTTTTCAAATTCTCCCGAGTCAGCCTTTCCATAAAGACCCGTAAAAACTTGAGTGCGCCTCGCATCGAATAATGGAACTGTATAGCCATCAAAGTACTTGCCGCTTTGTGCGAGTACTTCAAGACTTGATATACCTACAAGATCTTTTTTTAGAGTCCATGCTAATGTTTTGGCAATCGTAACGCCAATACGGACACCCGTGTAAGATCCTGGACCTTTTGCAACCACAATGCGGTCAAGTTCTGCAGGACTAACACTAGTTTCTTTCATTAGCTGCTCGATCGCAGGCATGACCCGAATGGAATGATTCTTCTTCAAGTTAGTAATATACTCACCAAGAACTTTTCCTTCATCCAATACGGCAATCCCCATAACGAGGTTGGATGTATCTATTGCCAGTACTTTCATTGCATAATCTCCTTAACACGTTCTTCATATCTTTCTCCAAGAGGAGTTACTTGTATTTCTCGCTCGTCTTCGCCAATGTGTGAGATAACAAGTTCAAGTCTTTCTTCAGGCAGATAGTCTTTTATAAAGGTTGCCCATTCTACTACACAAACACCATCACTTGAAAAATACTCTTCAAAACCTAAATCTTCATCAGAGTCTTCCAGCCGGTACACATCCATATGATACAGCGGCATACGGCCATGATATTCTTTAATGATGGTAAAGGTAGGGGAATTTACAGTCCGGGTTATGCCTAATCCTTTGGCAAGACCTTTCGTAAAGGTCGTCTTTCCGGCTCCAAGATCTCCAGCGAGGGTTAGAACATCCCCTGCTTCGAGGACTGTACCCAGCTTTTCAGCAAAAGTCATCGTTTCTTCTGCTGACTTTGTTTTAAAATGATAAGTACTCATGACTTCCTCTTACCTTTCCCTAAAATGATTAAAACCTTGTTTTGTGAGCAGCTCTGGTGTTTCTTTTTCTTTGCTGTGCAGATAGACTGCTGAATGACCAGCTTCTCCAACTTTCCCAATTTCATAAAAAGGGAGAGAAGACTGCTTGAAAGTTAAAGCCAGTTCTTCAAAATTCTCTTTTGATACTGTTCCTGTCAGTACATAATCTTCTCCGCCATAAAGCTGATGTTTGAGCTGATCAGCTTTAGGAAGCTTGGCTAATAATGAACTGGCTGGTATTTTGTCCTTTTCAATATGTATCACCACACCGCTTGCTTCAGCAATTTCGTTAAGCTCACTGGCAATCCCATCACTAACATCGTTTAAAGAAATCCGATAACCGCTTAAAGCGAGAATTCGTCCTTGTTCAATGTGAGGCGATGGCATTTGATGCTGTTTAACCAGCTGACCTTCCTTACTGTCAAAATGATGGTATCTCGTTTTTTCTAATAACAACTGAAGTCCAGCTGCAGATTCTCCCGTCATTCCGGTTAAAAAGACACGGTCACCTGGCTTTGCATTCTTCCGGAGCAAACGTTTCCCTTTTTCTACTTTTCCAATAACGGTTACTGTTAATACAAGAGGACCTTTTGTAGAGACAGTATCGCCGCCAACGAGATCCGTTTTGTATTTGTACGCTAGATCGGCCATTCCTTTATAAACTTCATCTAGCTCTTCTTCGTTCCAGTCTTTCGATATTGCTATGGAAACTAAATAAAACTGGGGTATGGCACCCATTGCTCCTAAATCACTTAAATTTACAGCAAGCGCCTTATATCCTGCGAGATAAGGTGACATTGTCTCTTTTGTAAAATGAACCCCTTCAACCATAGTATCCACACAGACCACTTGATCCATATCTTCACTAACTGACCAAAGCGCGGCATCATCACCAATACCTGTTATTAATTCTTTCTGAAAAGAAGAATCAGGTGTAATGCTTTTAATCCATTCAAATTCGTCACGAAGCATCGGGAAGTCACCTCTTTGGCTAAATCTGTTTATAAAAAAGCCTTAGGATCAGATCGAACTCCTAAGGTATCAGTAGTATATTTTTAGTTTAACTTACTTTTAGACATAAAAAAACACGAAACCTTGTTTCGTTTTTTAAAAGTGGCGGACCCGACCGGGGTCGAACCGGCGATCTCCTGCGTGACAGGCAGGCATGTTAACCACTACACCACGGGTCCAGCTTGTATGTAATTAGTGTAGTTGCACCCAATGGGCACTTCTGATATTTCATGGTCAAGATGTAATTCGACGTTGTTCATGAAATAAAATTGGTTGCACCCTATAGGCACTACTGATATTTCATGGTCAAAAAGTTTCTCGACGCAGTTCATGAAAATTTAATTGGTTGCGGGGACAGGATTTGAACCTGCGACCTTCGGGTTATGAGCCCGACGAGCTACCAGACTGCTCCACCCCGCGACGTTATAAAAGGTTGTTAATTAACAACTTGTTTCGGACATTTATTAATATACCACGTTTATTATTATGTTGCAAGTGTTTAATTAATATTAGGCACTGGAAATTTTTATTTCTTCCAGTGCCCTTTTATTATGCGGCTTTATTTTCTTTTTCAGAAGTTTTATGGAAACCTTTTGCATAATAGATGACCGTTAATAATATAAGCCAGCATGGTCCAACGATTAAAGCGATTCTTGTATCTGGGAAGTAAGCCATTAAACCTACAACAAATAAAAGAATGGCAAGTGCAATATATGATCCATACGGCCAGAACGGCGCCTTAAACTTCAAGGATTTCTTTTCTTCTTCACTTAAGCCTTTTCGGAACTTCAATTGAGATAAGAGGATTATTCCCCATGTCCAAATCGCTCCGAATGTTGAGATACTTGTTACCCATACAAAAACTTTTTCAGGAACTAGGTAGTTAAGAACAACTCCAACTAGCAATGCAGCTGCGGATACTAAAATCGCAAAAGACGGAACTCCCGTCTTTCCGATCTTTTGAAGCTTTGCTGGTGCCTGCTTTTGTTCTGCCAGATTGAATAGCATGCGTCCTGTACTGAAGATCCCGCTGTTACAGCTAGATAATGCTGCAGTCAACACAACAAAGTTAATGATACCAGCTGCTTGTCCAATGCCGATTTTTTCAAAAGTAAGAACGAACGGACTTCCTTGTGTTCCGATCTGATCCCACGGATAAATAGACATAATAACAAACAATGCCCCAACGTAAAATAAAAGAATACGCCAGAAAACAGTATTTACTGCTTTAGAGATTGCGTTGCCTGGATTCTTTACTTCCCCTGCAGTAACACCAATCATTTCTATTCCTAAATAAGCGAACATTACCATTTGCATTGACATTAAAACACCTTTAATGCCATTTGGTGCAAATCCGCCATTTTCCCAAAGGTTGCTGATTCCGGTAGCTGCTCCACCGTTTCCAAAACCAAAAATAATCATACCAAGACCAACGATGATCATTAAAACAATGGCAACGATTTTAATCAAAGCAAACCAAAATTCAAACTCACCGTATGCCTTAATTGCAATTAAGTTTACACTCGCCATAATTACAAGAGCTGCTAATGCCCAGATCCATGTCGGTACATCCGGATACCACATTTTCATGTAGATACCAACAGCTGTTATTTCAGCCATACAAGTAACAATCCATAAGAACCAATAATTCCACCCTGTCAGGTATCCAGCCAATGGACCAAGATAGTTTCTTGCATAACGACTAAAAGAGCCTGCTACAGGCTGATGGACCGCCATCTCACCTAAAGCTCTCATAATCATAAACATTACTGCTCCACCTAGAGCATAAGCAAATAAAATTGCTGGTCCTGCCATTTCTATAGCTGAAGCTGACCCTAAAAATAAGCCCACTCCAATAGCAGCCCCGAGAGACATCAGCGTAATGTGTCTTTCCTCGAGCCCGCGATGTAATTCTTCTTTCGGCTTCATTTTTTTATGCCTCCCTTGATGTATATGGTGATGAAGCGCTTTCACTCTGGTATCATACCACGATTCGACATGGTCTAACAATTTCGTTTTTATTACAGTTTAAAGCCCTAAAGCTTTCTGTGCAGCCGTTTTAAAAACTGCACAAATATCTTCTGCGTTTTCAATCCCAACGGATATACGGATGACATTTTTATTAATGCCTAGCTTTTCACAAACCTCTGGTGGCAGTGAACGATGAGAAGTGCCTAACGGATACGATACCGTTGTTTCTACACCAGCTAAGGTTGGAACGATGTGTACCCAGTCCAGTGACTTAAAAAACGTATGCACATCACTTTTGTCGTCTAATTCAATCGTAACGATAGCACCATTGCCTTTTTCACTTACAAACTCAGGATAGTACACCTTTTTAATGCCTTTTGTTCCATTTAATTCGTTGGCTAACGCCTGTGCATTTCCCAAATGACGTTCCATACGCACGCTTAACGTTTTCAGTCCTCTGGATGCCAGCCATGAATCAAACGGACCAAGGTTGCAGCCAAGGTGAATCATCTTGGATTTAGCTCTTGCAATAAGTTCCTCGCTGCCAACAACTACACCAGCTGTTACATCACTATGTCCATTCAAGTACTTCGTTGCACTATGAACGACAAGGTCCACTCCTTGTGTATACGGCTGTAAAACAAAAGGCGTTGCAAATGTATTGTCAATCATCGTTGTTAGATCATGCTTTTTTGCTAAGCTAACTAGCGCGTTAAGGTCTTCTACTCTTAATAACGGGTTTGTTACGGATTCTGAGTAAATTAATTTTGTGTTTGGGCGGATACTTTTTTCTATTTCGCTTAGATCGTTAAAAGAAACAAATGAAGTTTCGATACCGAAACTTTTCAATTCATCAGAAAGAAGCTGATAGGTTCCTCCATATAAATCTTCGCAAGCCACTATATGATCGCCATGCTCAACCACAGATAAGATTCCGACTAATATTGCTGAAATACCCGATGATGTAACCACACCCGCAGGAGCTTGTTCCAGCTGAGCCACTCCACGGGCAAAATCATCTTGGTTCGGATTGTTCATTCTTGTATATAAGAAATCGTTCTTGCCGCGAAAATAATCTTCTAAGTCATCCAAATCAGAAAAAGAAAATGCTGATGTCTGATAGATCGGCTTAACCTTGCTTACTGACTTTACACTGTTATGACCACCTGCATGTACAGTGGATGTATCGAAATGAACATTTTTCATTATTTATGGCCTCCCCATTATTTTTATCTTCTAGTGTAGCATAAATCAGCGATAGTAAGAGTAATAAGGTATGTGGAGGAAATTGGATGATAAGGTGACTTGTGAGGATATGATGGCATAAGAGAAGACTTATTTTTTTTGATTTAGACTTAATTAAGGTATATATTTAGACCTTATTTTTAAAACTTAGACCTAATTGTCCTAAATTCAGACCTAATTATTTGGATTTAGTAGACTTAATTGACGGTTTGCGGAGATTCCTGGTAGTTCAAAGATTGTGATTTCATGGGGTTTTCGCTGGGCAGGATCTCTTTCCTTCAATAGGGGAAAAGCGTTTATAGGCCGTAATTTTATTTTGTAGGCCGTAATTTTGCATTTATAGGCCGTAAATAAACTTTATAGGCCGTAATTCTCGTTTCTAGGCCCTAATTCTTCATTTATAGGCTTTTCGACAAATTACTTATGAAACAAATAAAAAAGAAGATGGCTAGACCATCTTCTTACCTTCTTATAACACAAAAAAAGAAGATGGATCTCATCCATCTTCCTCATTTTGCCTAGCGATGTCCTACTCTTACAGGGGGAAACCCCCAACTACCATCGGCGCTGAAGAGCTTAACTTCCGTGTTCGGTATGGGAACGGGTGTGACCTCTTCGCCATCATCACTAGACCTAACCATGACGTTAACCATGATTTTATTTAGTTGAGAGTATGTTCTCTCAAAACTAGATACGACGTTTCCAAACTTCATGCTTTTTAAGGATAAGCCCTCGACCGATTAGTATCTGTCAGCTCCACGTGTCGCCACGCTTCCACACCAGACCTATCAACC
>NZ_JAMBOD010000010.1 GCF_023715445.1 Fictibacillus nanhaiensis | reverse complement strand
CTTAAAAAACTGGCAAACTGGACATGGCAAGAGCCATGCCCAGCTTGATATCTTATCTAAAAAACGTTAAAAACAGGACAAACCCCTTTTCAATTTATATTGAAAAGGGGTTTTGTCTACGGTCTGAAAGAAGCGTTTTCACGCTTCTTTTTGCATTTTAGAAGTTGATATATTGTCCAATTGGTGGTAAAGTATTTAACAATATACATTTTTACAGAAAGGAGAAATCTTATTATGAGAAAAGTTACCTTGACGGATTTATACAAACATCCTCATGTACAAAAATACGTGAAACGTTCGGGAATGGTACATGCGATTTCAACTGCGTACCACGCATATCGATTAGCTTTGAAACATAGCGTTGATCCTGATATGGCAACAAAAGCTGCTTTTTTGCATGATATTGGCCATTATACATGGTACAAAAACGGTCACTGGGACTACGACATGTATAAAGATAATGATATCCATGCCATTAAAGGTGCAGAACGTGCCCACCGTATTTTAGTATCCTTAGGGGAAGATCGCAAAAGAGCGAAAGAAATTGCCCTGGCTATTTTACTTCACACAGATTCCTATCTTCCAGCTGGCTCATTAAAGTTAAACCCGCTTCAAGAGGTTGTTGCTCTTGCTGATGAAGCAGACGAAGAGCCAGGCGGTTCACATCACTACCGAACAGTCAGTGATATAAAAGCATTAACCATGATCAAAAAATTAGATGAAATGGTAGATGAGTATAATGAAGAAGAAAAAGTAAAACACTCTGTTTCCTAAGAAGGAAAAGAGTGTTTTTAACGTTCTTACATATTAATAGGCTACAAAACCGATAGCTTTTTCACTTGAATAAGTTCCAATTGTACTTCCGAATCGGGTAAAGATTACTTTTGGAAAGCTGTCTAGTTTAAACAATTCATCAAATTCATTTTTAACTTCTTCGGTAGAAGAATAGCTATGAATTAAATAAAGCGTCTTCTCTGGATTTTCTGATTTCCACTCTAAAATGATTTCTTTCATTTTAGTTAACCCTTTTTTACTTCCGCGAAACTTGCCAATTGTTTCAACTACTCCATCTATGATAGAAATCATTGGTTTAATATTCAGCATGCCAGCTATAGCACCTTGAACTGCTGAGATTCTTCCGCCCTTTTTAAGGTTCTCTAGTGTTTCAAGAAGTACATAAGCTTTAATTCCTGCCTTTGTTTTTTCAATTTGACTTACAATCTCGCTTAAGGAAGCTTTATTTTTAGACATTTCGATCGCTTCGTTTAATAAGATTTGTACACCGCCAGAAGCAATTCCAGAATCGATAATCGTAACTCTCTCTTGTTCCTCTTCGGTAAGCATGCTTCTCCCAATTGTTGCACTTTGAACAGTACCGCTCAAGTTAGAAGAAATACCGATATATATAACTTCATTGCCTTTGCTCAATTCCTTGTGAAATGCTTCAAAGAATGATTGAGGTGATGGCTGGCTTGTTTTAGGAAGCTCAGGTTCACGAGCCATTCTTTGATAAAATTCATCTTCTGTTATATTAACGCCATCTAAATATTGGTCTTCTCCAAACTGCACATTTAATGGGACAATTGTTATAGGTACAATCATTTTTTCTAAATCTATTTTAAGATCACTTGAGCTATCAACGATAAAACTTAATTTCATGTATGAACCCCTTTTCTGCTTCTCGATCAATAGTAGGGATGTGCAACGATAATTTTGTATACGTTTTACACATTCTCTTTATTTTAACATAAAAAATAATCTACTGAAATTAAGCAGTTTTATTAATAGCGTACCCGTAGTCTAGTATTAAAAAGAAAATCTTTCATTATAGTATAAAAGTCACTTTACGAAATTAAAAAATGCCATAAGAACTATCTTTTCCAATATTAAACATATTTTGTTGGAATTGAGCGAATATTCATATAAAATGTAAATAGATTAACTTACATAAAATTACATCAATGCCATTAAAAGGAGGTAATTATAATGAAAAAGATTAAAATCAAAAAAGTTGAAAAACTTGCTCCTCTTGCTGTTCACAACGCATAAGTACCTTGCAGGGATCGCCTTTATCAGGGGCGGTCCCTGTGTCATTAAAAATGAGGTGATTACGATGAAACCAAAGTTTAAAGATATATACAAACCGATTGTAAGGATTGGAAATAAAATTCGTATTGGCTTTGAAAGTGAAGCTTTAGAAATTGAAGATGCTGATAAATCTGTCGAAAATTTTATTAATGCTTTAGATGGCAAGAAAGATTTAATAGGACTTTCAGAAGGTTTAGGAGTTCCTTTAGATCAGATTAAAGAAGGAATAACGACGTTTGATGAATTTAACCTATTAGAAGATGCTGACAGAGTTACAAATTTATCAAGTGAACAACTGGATAGGTATAGAGCAAACTTGAACTTCTTTTCCAACTTTTCTAATCTGCATAATTCAAATGACTTTTTACAGGAAAAGCTGATTAATTCCAAAGTAGCTATTCTAGGAATAGGCGGGAACAGCCTAATTGCTGCCAACTTAGCTGGAATGGGTGTCGGAAAAATAATTGGACTTGATTATGATAAGGTTGAATTAAGCAATTTAAATAGACAGTTCCTTTACTCTCAAGAAGATATTGGTAAATTAAAAACTCAAGCAGCTCATGAGAGGCTAAAAAAAATAAACAATGACGTTGAAATCGAAATGCATAATTTAAAAGTGACGAATTCAAAAGAATTATTAACTATAATTGATGAAGCAGATATTATTATTAATGGGATAGACCAGCCACCTATCATGTCTTCTAGATGGGTAAACTCTGCATGTACATATCTTAAAAAGACCTTTTTGCAAGGCGGCGTGACTAATTCAAGAATTGTTTTACAAAAAATAGTTCCAGAGTCCTCCTGTTTTGACTGCTATTTAATTAACTCCTTACAAAATGTTGAAGGCTTTGAAAATCAATTGAACGATGCTTTAGATTATAATTTTTCAGGTAGAAATACGGCATATGCACCAAATATTTCATTAATGGCTAGTGTATTCTCTACAGAAACAAGTAAAAGTTTGCTTTCTTTAAATAAAGATGAAGAAACATCATTTACGGCAGATATAAACAATATAGAGAATATTGAATACAATAAATACCTTATTAAAAAAGTAAATTATTGCCCTACATGTTCAAATTCACAGCTATTCAGTGAACCCATCCCTTTTAATGAACTTACTAAAATAAGCAGAACAGAAGGCGTCTTCTCATGATTAAAGAAAATTCATTAGTGGTTTTAAAGCTTTCCATTCAAAAAGATGGTGATGAATTTATAATTGGAGACGTATTAACAGAAAATTATATTAAAGTCCCTGATGAAGCTGTAAGAGTAATCAACTATTGTAATGGAAAATATACAATTAAAGATATTCAAAGCTTATGTCCTGACGTAGATGTACTAGATTTTTTGAGTACACTTCATGAATTAAACCTTGTATTCCAAATCGATGAAAGACAATTTCTTAATGAATATATTGAGATGAGTAATTCAAAAATTAAAGTTATTACTTCAAAAATATTTTTTAATACTTTTGCTTACTTTGTGTATTGCATTCTAATTTTTTCTTCTATATCAATGATTTTTTTTAATCCTAGGTTATTACCTCAAATTGATGATTTCTTTTTAGTAGATTTTATGGGAGTGAATTTTCTTATAATATTTTTAACATCATGGATTTTAACATTCTTACATGAATTAGGGCATTATTTAGCAGCTTCAAAATTTAAAGTTCCAGTAACATTCAATCTGAGTTTAAGAATGCATTGGTTAGTTGTTGAAGCAAATATGACAAATCTTTGGTCAGTCAGCAAAAAGCATCGATATATTGTATTTCTGGGCGGTATAATGTTTGATTGTGTTTTGTTATTTGCTGCGGTTTTCGTTCAAACCACATTGGAAGATTCATTTTTTATCTCATACTCAAAGCTGATTACTTTAATTTTAACTTTCAGATTCCTTTGGCATTTCCTTATATTCTTAAGAACTGATATTTATTATGTATTAACTAATGTACTAAATATTAGTAATTTGCATGAAAATGCTAAATTATTTTTAATGCAACTCATTAACAAAAATAAAGGTGAAATGGAAATACCAGAGTCAGAACGTTTACACACAATAGTTTTTGCATCATTTTATATAATTGGACTTGGTATTGCTTTCTTTATACTTTTTGGTTATTCTATACCGATTTTATATACGACCATTGAAAACGCCATAAAGCAATTTTCAGCTTTTCAAAACAATAAATTAATATTTCTTGATGGATTTCTTACATTATTATTGTTGCTACTTCAATCAGTGATCTGGTTAAAGGGTGCATCTAACAAAATGAAAGAAACAAAGGCTGTTAATCATAATGTTTAATTCTATTTACTTTTAGGGTTGAAAAAGTATAGCTTTTTCAGCCTTTTATAATTTTTATCTTAGCTAAAAAGCAGTACCTGTTACAAGGCACTGCTTAAAATATATTAATTATTCTGTTTTACAGCTTCTTCATCATAAAGATGACAAGCTACCCAGTGCCCTTCTCGAGCTTCTTGCCATTTTGGCTTTACAGCAGCACATACATCCATTGCATGCGGGCAGCGTGTACGGAAACGGCAACCGCTCGGAGGATTGATTGGACTTGGAACATCACCTTCAAGGATGATACGTTCACGGCTTCTTTCTAACTCAGGATCCGGAACAGGAATCGCTGATAAAAGAGCTTGTGTGTAAGGATGAAGCGGCTCTTCATAAAGCTCATCACTTGTTGTAAGCTCCACGATATTTCCTAAATACATAACACCTACACGATCAGAAATATGTTTAACCATAGATAGATCATGGGCAATAAATAGATAAGTAAGTCCGCGTTCCTTTTGTAGTTCCATCATCAAGTTAACAACCTGCGCCTGAATGGATACATCTAGCGCAGAAATAGGCTCATCGGCAATGATGAAATCTGGATCTACAGCTAGTGCACGAGCGATCCCGATACGCTGACGCTGACCACCAGAGAACTCATGCGGATATCGGTTAGCGTGCTCTTTGTTCAATCCAACCGTTTCAAGAAGTTCGTAAACACGATTGTCACGATCTTTCTTTGTTTTTGCTAATCCATGAATATCAATACCTTCAGCAATGATATCCTTAACTGTCATTCTAGGATTTAATGATGCGTATGGATCTTGGAAGATCATTTGCATCTTGCGATTAAATTTCTTTAAATCAGAACGGGATTTTCTTCCGTGAACGTCTTCACCTTCATAGAATACTTCCCCATCTGTTGCATCATAAAGTCTGATGATTGTACGTCCAGTTGTAGATTTACCACAACCAGACTCTCCTACTAGACCTAGTGTTTCTCCTTTATAAATATCAAACGAGACATCATCTACTGCTTGTAGAACACCCTTTTTTCCAGCTGGGAAATACTTTTTAAGATTTTTAACTTCAAGTAACTTTTCTCTCTCTACAACTGCCATTATCGAGCACCCCCAACTACTGCCGCTTCAGGCGGTTCAACTTTCGGCGCTCGCTCATCTAATAACCAGCAAGCAGCTTTATGCGATGAAGAAACATTAGTCGCTTCAGGCATATGCTCCAAACACACTTCCATCGCATATGGACAACGCGCTGCAAATGGACATCCCTTCGGAGGATTCATTAAGTCAGGCGGTGTTCCTGGGATTGCTAATAATTCTTTTGAATCTGCATTTAATTTTGGCATGGAAGCAAGTAAGCCCCATGTATATGGATGTTTCGGTTTATAGAAGATTTCATCAACTGTACCTGTTTCAACGATCATACCACCGTACATTACGGCTACACGCTGTGCAAGGTTTGCAACTACTCCTAAATCATGCGTGATAAGGATAATTGCTGTTCCTGTTTTATCTTGAAGGTCACGCATCAAGTCCAAGATCTGAGCTTGAATTGTAACATCCAGTGCTGTTGTCGGTTCATCCGCAATCAAAACTTTCGGATTACATGCTAATGCAATAGCGATTACAACACGCTGACGCATTCCGCCAGAGAATTGGTGCGGATATTCCTCCACACGCAGTTCAGGATTAGGAATTCCAACAAGTTTTAAAAGGTTAATGGAACGCTCTTTCGCTTCGCTTTTACTCATGTTTTGGTGTTTGCGAAGCCCTTCCATGATCTGCTTCCCGATAGTCATCGTTGGATTTAGAGATGTCATCGGATCCTGGAAGATCATTGAGATTTCAGCACCGCGAATTTTTTCCATCTCGCGCTCTGTCGCTTTTGCAAGGTCTTTCCCTTGGAAACGGATTGCGCCTTCTTTAATTGAACCAATTTTATTTGGCAATAGTCTCATTACTGCTTTTGAAGTAACGGATTTACCAGAACCGGATTCACCTACGATTGCTAGTGATTCCCCTTTTTCTAATGATAAGCTAACACCGCGGACGGCTTTAACCTCTCCCCCATACGTCTGGAAGGAGACATGAAGGTTATCTAATTCTAAAAGTTTTTCCATTTATAAAATCTCCTTCCTATACTATTTTCTCATTTTCGGATCAAGCGCATCACGCAATCCGTCCCCTAGCAAGTTAAAGCTGATCATCAAGATACACATGATGGATGCAGGATAGATCGCTAAGTGGGGATAGATACGCAATGATCTAAAACCGTCTGCAATCAAAGCACCTAGTGAAGCAGTCGGAGGTTGAATACCGAGACCGATAAAGCTTAGAAATGCTTCGAAGAAAATAGCTCCTGGAATTGTAAATGTGCTTGTTACAATAATTGCACCAAGTGTATTTGGCAATAAGTGTTTTGTAATTAAACGGCCGTTTGTTGAACCAAGTGTTTTTGATGCTAATACAAACTCTCGGTTTTTTAATGACAGGATCTGCGCACGTACGATACGGGACATTCCTATCCAACCGGTTATAACGAGCGCGAGTGTGATTGAGAGAATCCCTGGATCCAGTATGATAATAAACAAGATAATAACAACTAGATTCGGAATACCGACTAATACTTCTACTACACGCTGCATGGCGTCATCCACTCTGCCGCCATAAAAAGCAGAGATACCACCGTATGCAACACCAACGATCAAATCAATGGTTGCTGCTAAAAATGCGATATATAGAGAGATTTGTGTACCTTTCCAAACACGAACCCATTGATCACGTCCAAGTGGGTCAGTACCAAACCAAAATTTATCTTCAGCTGGTACATTCTTCATTTCATACTGATCTACACCACGAATATCTACTCCGTCTACTCCCAGGAATCCAATCTTCTCTAACCCTGGAATTTTAGGCGGTAAATTTGCACGCATTAGTTCTTGATCATCCATGCCATACTTACTTAAAGATGGTGCAATAAGTGAAAATACAATAATGAATACGATTGCAAAAAGCCCAAGCATTGCGGCTTTATTCTTCTTTAATCGTCTGAAAGCATCCTGCCAAAAGCTTAAGCTTGGCTTTGTAATTTCTTCGCCTTTACCTGTATCCAGATTTGCAGGGCGAAATAAATCAGGTGTTAGTTTTCTTTCTGACATACTCATTATGATTTACCTCCTGCAACACGAATACGAGGATCGATGATTCCATAAAGGATATCAACAACTAAAATAATTACTATGATTAAGAAACTATAGAATAAAGTAGTACCCATAATAACTGGATAGTCATTTAGATTGATACTCTTTACGAACTGTTCACCAATACCTGGTATCGCAAATATGTTTTCAATTACAAGGGAACCCGTTATTAGTCCGATTGCCATAGGTCCAAGTATAGTAATGATTGGAATCATACTGTTACGGACACAGTGTTTAATAATAACGGCTTGTTTGCTTATCCCTTTAGAACGTGCCATAAGAATATAATCTGTTCCTAATATTTCAAGCATTTCTGTACGCATAAAACGTGCCACTGTTGCAATTACTCCTACGGATAGAGAGAATGCTGGCATGATGTGATACTCAGGACCATTCCAGAATGCAACTGGAAGCCATCCAAGCTTTACACCAACGTAGTATTGCAAAAGTCCTGCAAAAACGAAGGACGGAATTGCTATCCCAAATACAGCCATGACCATTGCCCCATAATCGATAAACGAATTATGTTTAAGAGCGGCTGCGATCCCTAATATCAAGCCAACTAATGTTCCAAATACAAGTGCTTCAAACCCGACTGTAGCAGATGGGCCCATACCGTTTGCAATCATAGAATTCACGGTACGTCCATCAAACTGGAACGTATATCCTAAATCACCCTGTGCCAATTTCCCTAGATAATTAATATATTGAACAGGCACCGGGTCATTTAACCCGTATTTTTCGTTAAGTGCATAGCGCTGGGACTCAGTTAACTTCTCTTGGTTGTTAAAAGGAGAACCAGGTAATAATTTCATTAAAAAGAATGTAATCGTTGCAATGATCAGCAGTGTTAAGAACATGGCAAACACTCGCTTAGTAATATAGCGCAACATTACAAACACCTCCCCCAAATGTTTCAAGCCTTAATATTTTGAAATCTTTCTGTAATATCTATCTTAAGGGACAAAATATTTTATATCAATAGAAAATATTTTTTTTTCGACATTTTCTGATTTCTTTCATTTTCAAATAAATCATTCAAATAAATCATTTAAATAATCGTTTACAAGGCAAAAAAGAGAGTACATGTCAGGAACACATGTACTCTCCTGAGAAAAACTATTTACTATTTTTCAATAGATATTATTGTTTCCCTTCAATGTAAGCCCACTTGTAAGAAACATCAGCTCCGAATAAGTGATGAGCTAAGTCTTTTACATATGGCTTTTGAAGGCCAGTTACACCACGTTGGTATAATGGAGAGATCGCTTGGTCTTCGAAAAGAACTTTCTCAGCTTCAAGCATCATTTCCCAACGCTTCTGTTGATCTGTTTCTTTCTTAGCATCGTTGATTAACTTGTCATAATCAGGGTTAGAGTATCCCATTTGGTTATGAGCTCCATCAGTTACGAACATATCTAGGAACGTCATTGGATCTTGGTAGTCAGGACCCCAACCAGCATATGAGAAGTCATACTCACCTTTAGATTCAAGTTCTAGCTTTTGCTTAAATGGTTGTGCTTTAATGCTAACTTTGATTCCAGGAAGGTTCTTTTCAAGTTGGTTCTTGAAGAACTCACCCATTTTCTTAGCGCCATCAGAATCGTAGTTCAATAGCTCAAGTTCTAGAGACTCTTTGCCGAGTTCTTTTAGACCAGCAGCCCAAAGTTCTTTAGCTTTTTCTAAATCATAGCCACCGAAGTTGCCATTTGTTTTACGGAAGTCTTCTCCGTCTGGACCTGGAGTGAAGTCACCTGGTACTAGGTAGTAAGCAGGTGTAGATCCGTTATTAAGAAGTACATCTACCATTGATTGCTTGTCATATGCCATGTCGATCGCTTTACGGATGTTAGCGTTCTTAAGAGCTTCTGTTTTTTGGTTTAAACGCAGGAAGAATACTGAAGCTTCTCCACGAGTGTAAAGATCTTCGTGATCTTTGTATTGGTCAACATACTCCATGCTTAAACCAGTGATATCTGTTTGACCAGTTTCATACAGGTTTACGCTAGTTGCAACGTCTTTAACGATTTTTACGTTAATTTCGTCTAACTTCACGTTGTCTTTATCCCAGTAGTTATCGTTTTTCTTGTACTGCCATCCTTCGTTGTGTTTCCACTCGTTAAGTACGAAAGGACCGTTGTATAAAAGTGTGTTAGCTTCTAAAGCATATTTGTCTGCTTGCTTCTTAACAAACTCTTCTTTTTGCGGATAGAAAGTTGCGAATCCAGTAAGTCCTAAGAAATAAGGAGCTGGAGCTTCAAGAGTTACTTCTAGAGTTGATTCATCAACAGCTTTAACACCTAGCTCTTCTACTTTACCGAATAATGGGTCACCATCAGTTTGGATCGCGTTAGCGTTCTTTACAGGTCCCATGATGTAAGCATACTCAGAAAGAGTGTCTGGGTGTAATGCTTTTCTCCATGCATATACAAAGTCATTAGCAGTTACTTTAGATCCATCGCTCCATTTAGCGTTTGGATTTAAGTGGAAAGTATAAACTGTTCCATCTTCACTTAGATCGTGCTTTTCAGCAACACCTGGAGTAGGTTTGTTGTCTTTATCAAGACGGTATAAACCTTCCATTACGTTGTTCATTACTTCGAATGATACCGCGTCTGTTGCTTGTGAAGAGTCCATTGAAGGAATTTCTTCTCCATCAAGGATGTTAAGTACTTGCGGCTCAGCTGGTTTTTCTGTTGCTGGATCTTTACTGTCGTTGTCTCCTTCGCCAGCTTTGTTGTCTTTTTTGTCTCCGCCACTACAAGCAGCTAAGAACATGCTAAGAACAAGAACTAGCGTAAGAAGCAATGACCATTTTGACTTCTTCATGAGTCGACCTCCCCTTTTTATCCTGTTAATTTGTTAGCAGACGAAAGTCTCAAGAATTATCAGACATTTCTTCTACAAGTTCGATTATACAAGTTTTCAAACAATTGTGGAATTATTTTTTTTAAGAGTTTTACAAAAAGCCCATGATATTTACTTTTCCTTAACAAAAAATAGGTATAAAGACCTATAATGTGTAAGCTTCTATTTTCTGATAATTCTACAAATTTTACCAAAATTATATGTAAACTAGCATAAATATTACATTCTCGATTTCCTGTGTAGATAGACGAAGCCTCGTTTTGAATTATAATTCGTCAAGTTTATATTTCATTTGTTACAATGGGAGTATAGTCTGACGGCATATTTTGAATTTCGTGGTACATTTTTAGATGTTTATGGTGTATTTTTTACTACTTGGAGGCTTAATGAATGAAATCAAATATAAAAAGTATTCTAGTTATTTCAATGTTTCCTGTTATTATTGCTTTTATCCTAGCACTGGTTTCAACTGGACCTTTTACCCTTGAAAAATACGTAAATACTCTTTTTTACTTTGCAGTTTCTATTGCATTGATCGGTATTGCTTTATATGTAGTGAAAGGCGGGTTTTTTGACTTTTTTTCATACAGTTTTAAAAAAGTAGCAAAAGCTTTAACCAGAACGCCTGACATTCACGATGAAATATCCTTTAAAACCAACTTTCATTTATCTGAACGTGTAAACGTTTCTTATATGAAATCGTTCTTGTACAGCGGATTATTTCTAACATTTCTTTCAATCGCCGTTGCATATATTTTGTAATTTGTGTATACTACTAAAAAATAAAAGACTAATGCGATGATGAAGAAGAGTACATGATGAAAAACTTTCAGAGAGTCTGTGGCTGGTGAAAACAGACAGTGGATCATGATGGAATGGGCTTTTGAGCATTCTGACCGAACCTACTAGTAGGCTCAGACGTGTATATGTCCGCACGATATAAATGGACAGCGTATCGGTATATCCTGTACGTATTTGAGTGATTTTCATTTTATTTGAGAATTATAAGGGTGGCACCGCGGTCCATTCGTCCCTTGCATAAGGCGACGAGTGGGCCTTTTTATATTGATTTCAAAAGTAAAGGAGAGATGAATCATGTCTGTAATCTTTTCAGGCATACAGCCGAGCGGTAACTTAACCATCGGCAACTATATTGGAGCAATGAGGCATTTTGTCGAGCTTCAACATGAACACGAATGTTACTTTTGCGTAGTTAATCAGCACGCGATTACTGTAGCACAAGATCCAGCTGAGTTAAAAAGAAACAGCAGAAATTTAGCTGCTCTCTATCTCGCAGCAGGAATCGATCCTGAAAAATCTACCATTTTTATTCAATCGGAAGTTCCAGCGCATACAAAGATGGGATGGATGATGCAATGTGTCACATATATCGGTGAACTTGAACGCATGACACAGTTTAAAGACAAATCGTCTGGTAAAGAAGCTGTCTCAGCTGGACTTTTAACCTATCCCCCATTAATGGCGGCTGATATTCTTTTGTATAACACAGGCATCGTACCAGTTGGAGATGATCAAAAACAGCATTTAGAGCTCACACGTGATATCGCAGAGCGCTTCAATAAGAAATATCGGGAAGTCTTTGTTATTCCTGAGCCAAGAATCGCTTCAGAAGGTGCCAGAATCATGTCGCTTGTGGACCCTGAGAAAAAGATGAGCAAGTCAGATCCGAACCAGAATGCTTTCATTTCTATGCTGGATGATGAGTCTGTTATCTTGAAAAAAATCAAGCGAGCAACTACAGATTCTGATGGAATCGTTGCTTATGATAAGGAGAATAAGCCGGGTATTTCTAACTTACTTACGATTTACTCCCAACTTTCAGGAGAGTCCATCTCATCGTTAGTTGAGAAATATGAAGGTAAAGGCTACGGCGAATTTAAGCAAGATGTTGCAGACGTAATTATCCATACGTTAAAGCCTATCCAGGAACGTTATCAGGAGTATGTTGAGTCCTCTGAGCTAGATGACATCCTCGACCGAGGTGCAGAAAAAGCAAACCGTGTTGCGAACAAAACATTAAATAAAGCTGAACGTGCTATGGGATTAGCCCGCAAACGCATTTAATTTATTTATAAGGAGAGAATCTTGTAGTCAGCTTTGTGATTTAGAAAGCGCGTTTCTAAAGAATTTTTCTGTTGATTTGTTTTTTGTTTAGAATCTTCATTGACAAGTTGATTGGAGCGCAAGGTGCGAGACTCCTGCGGGAGCAGCGTGCCAGCTACCTGAGTATTCTTCTCGCAAGGCATGCGACGAGGAAGCACACTTCGGCAGAATTTTCCTATAGACGCAGGAGCAGCACTTCATATATCTTTCACCGCAGCTCACCTTACCCCCCGCGGAAAGCGAGCATCCTGGAACGGAAATCAACCACTTCTATAGCAAAGTTTGCGAAAATAGACTATAAAAACCAGCGGAATCTAAAATCCGCTGGTTTTTTTAATTTACATGAGTTCCGTTTTCGAGTTCCCAGATTTTTTCAAAGTATGGCTGTCCTTTTACTAACCTTTCACACATATCTAAATGCTGCTTCGACCAGCCGCTCTTTAACTCACAATATAAAGCTTCCCATGCTTCATCAAAATTCATTCGCTGAATTTTTCCGTATTGTTCTGGCATCCATTCTGTACACCAATATCTCATTTCGGCTACATTTTTTGTCGAATGCAATTGATCAAGAGCCATGAAGAGCAGCTGTTTTAACTGTCTTTCTTTACGTGTCAGGCCTCTCATGCTGTCAGGATTCGGTGACAAAATGTGGTATTCTTTACTCATTTGTTTTGCGCTGAACGCGTAGACTTTTGTTTCTGTTTGTTCAGCCATCTCAAACACGAGCTGTTCCTGTCTTGGAATGAGTCTGCTTTTTCTGATCGGAATTCTATAACCCATCGTATCTACAATCAGCGATTTTTTCTCATCTGTAATAATAAAACAATGCTCCAGCTGTACGCGCTGGTTATTTTTTCTTACATATGCTTTTTGATGAACTTCTTCTAATAAAGCATCTGGAAGGTCGTTTAAATCATTCTCAATGTAGTGAAACAGTGTCGATTCAATTTTAATAATGGGTACTTGATCCAACAGCTCTATGTAGTCATCTTTTCGCCATTCATGAAACTCACAAACGTTATAGCCATTCTCCTCTCCTTCAAACCAGTTGACCCAAACATCACGCAAGTATAACATTTGTACCCCTCACTTTTTTACCGATTTGTATTTAAAATCAGTATAGTCAGAGGTTGTCCTTTTTATTCTAAAATAAGGGAATTAACGTTTATGAAAAATAGAACCCCGATTCCTTGCGGGAAACGGGGTCAGCATACGTTATTCTTCTATTTTTTTAAATACTAGTGATGCATTATGACCGCCAAAACCTAATGAATTGCTTAGTACAGCTTTCACTTCTGCAGTTCTGGCTTTATTAGGTACATAATCAAGATCACACTCTTCATCAGGTGTTTCGTAATTGATTGTAGGAGGCAGAATTCCTTCTTGAATTGCTTTTACAGAGAAGATCGCCTCAATTCCTCCAGCAGCACCTAACAGATGTCCTGTCATTGATTTTGTTGAGCTTACAGGAATCTTATAAGCGTGATCGTTGAACACCGCTTTAATTGCTAATGTCTCGAACTTATCATTAAAGTCCGTGCTTGTTCCATGTGCATTAATGTAAGAAATGTCTTCAAGAGCAAGACCGCTGTCCTCAACAGCCTGTCTCATTGCTCGAGCACCACCTTCTCCCCCAGGAGCCGGCTGTGTGATATGGTAAGCATCGCCTGTTGCACCATAACCAACGATCTCAGCATAGATTTTAGCACCGCGTTTTTTCGCAAATTCGTATTCTTCAAGAATTAAAATCCCAGCGCCTTCCCCAATAATGAAACCGCTGCGGTTCTTATCAAATGGACGGCTTGCTGTATTTGGATCTGGATTTGTTGATAAAGCACCCGCCTGACAGAAACCAGCTAGCGCCATATCTGTTATAGGTGCTTCTGTCCCGCCTGTTACCATAACGTCAGCATCACCACGCTGAATAACCTTGAATGCATCTCCAATAGAGTTTGCGCCAGAAGCACATGCAGTTACCGTACATGAATTCATTCCTCTTGCTCCAATTGTGATAGAAACTTGGCCAGATGCCATATCAGGAATCATCATAGGAACAAAGAAAGGACTTACACGTCTTACACCCTTTTCTTCAAAAATACGAAACTGCTCTTCATGTGTATCCATTCCGCCGATACCAGAACCGATCCATACCCCAACGCGAGGTGCGATGTCTTCTGTGATCTCCAGATTAGCATCCTTTACGGCCATAAGTGATGCAGCAACCGCAAATTGGGTAAAACGGTCCATTCGGCGTGCGTCACGCTTATCCATAAATTCAGTTGGATCAAAGTCTGTAGCTTCCGCTGCTACTTTTACCGGAAACTTTTCAGCATTTCTTCTAGTAAGCGGTCCTACCCCGCTTTGTCCTTCAACAATCTTTTTCCATGTTTCTTCTACACTATTTCCAAGAGGAGTTACGGCTCCTAAACCAGTTACGACTACTCTTCTTTTCATTGTAAACCTACTCTCCTTTATGCAACATTGTTAGACTCAGATTATCTGCCCCAGCGAAGTGCAACAGCACCCCAGGTCAATCCTCCGCCAAAACCAACAAGTACGATTGTATGATCTTCTTTTATTTTACCATCTTTTAGTGCTTCTTTTAATGCCATCGGGATTGAGGCAGATGATGTATTGCCGAATCTGTCAATGGTCATGATCATTTTATCTTTCGGGAGTTCCAGTCTTTCTCTGGAAGCTTCCATGATTCTTATATTTGCCTGATGCGGGATCAAGAAGTCAACATCTTCCTTCGTTAATCCTGCTTTATGAACCACATTTAAAGACGTTTCTCCCATTTGTCTGACTGCAAATTTAAAAACTTCACGGCCGTTCATATGGATAAATTCATTTTGATAAAGATGTTTAGCGCCAGTTCCGTCAGAACCAAGTTCAAATGAAAGGATTCCTCTTCCTTCGCTTACTGCTGACATTACGGCTGCACCAGCACCATCACCAAACAATACAGCAGTATTTCTATCTTTCCAGTCTGTAATTTTGGATAGCTTTTCAGCCCCTATTACTAATACATTCTTATATGTTCCCGTTTCAATAAATTGTTTTGCAACAACAAGTCCGTAAATAAATCCTGCACATGCAGCACTAACATCCATAGCTACAGCATTTTTTGCTCCTAAATAATCCTGAAGCTGACAGGCAACTGATGGAAAGGGATTATCAGGTGTAACCGTTGCTACGACGATCATATCAATCTCTTCAGCTTTAACTCCTGCATCCTGCAATGCTTCTTCTGCAGCATGTCTTGCCATATGAGAAGTTTTCACAGATTCTTCTGCTATTCTGCGTTCTACGATTCCTGTACGAGTTCTAATCCACTCGTCACTTGTATCTACCATTTTTTCAAGGTCGGAGTTCGCCAGAATTTTTTCCGGGATATAACTGCCCATCCCTATGATTCCTGCATTCATAACATTACCCCTTTGGCTATAGTTTTAAATAATTTAATATCAAATATTATGACCTGGTACTAATTTTATGTTAATTCCAGCAATTTGTCTAGTTAAAGTTGTTTTCTTTCACCAATACAGGGCTTAGGGCATATCCTGTAATGAAGAAAAATGCAAGTTTGGTGAAATTGATATTAGGAGTGGTTCAAAATGCACAATCCTCAACATCAACAGCAGCACATGTATCCTCCGCAGTTTCCTGGACGTTTTCCGATGGGTCATGGCCAGCACCAGCAGCATCATCACATGCAGCAAGGCATCCCTCCTCAAGGTTTTGGCGGACATGGATTTAGAGGAATGCCTGTACCGTTTCAGCAGCCATTACCGCCGCGCCCATTTTTACATTCCTTTAGAACGCAGGAAGGATCCCTGGATTACAATAAGATTTTTGCCGTTATCGATCAATCTGTAAAAGTAGCACAACAGATATCACCAATCTTCTCTGCGTTTAAGAAGAAGTAAAAAAAGCCAACCCGCTCAGGTTGGCTTTTTGCTTGCTTCTATTATATGTTCTCTTCTTTTCCAAGCTCATATGCATCATTCATAACGTTCATTAAAAGCTGAAGCATAGGCTGTATGTCTTCCATTCCGAGCTCAATCCCTTTTTTCTCTAAAAAAGCTTTCGCTTCAGGAAGATGAGACATCGCGATCTGCATAAATTTCATGTTAAGTTCGTTGTTCATTTTTAAGTTAGCCTCCTCTACTTATGTAAAATGGGCATTTTCTAAATTAAAACCCTTATCTATTATAAAGAAAAAACGGTTGAGGAGAAACTTTTTCTTATTCTCTCGAATTTCAAATTAAAAAAGAGGTGAACCTGCATCAGATGCGTCATGATTCACCCTTGAAATTTAAATTTCATTCGATTTAGGCTTCGATTTCTTATTTTTAAAATGCATGATCTGTTTTTGGATCCCTTCTTTAATCTTAGTCTTAGCACGGAATCCTAACTCTAATTCTGCTTTTTCACCTTTAATGCGCATTTTTCTTTTCTCAGTAAAGGATAGTTTATCCGCTTTTAATTCGGTCAGCCCTTCAAGCCAATGGTTTTGTTTTCCGCTTGTAATATTATATATTTCATTCTTGGCTGATGATTTCCCAGCTAAAAAAAGAGCTTCTGCAGCATCTTCTACAAATAATACATCCTCAGTAACGGAGTCTTTTAAAATTGAGTCTTGTTTTTGGTCTTCTATAGATATTACCTGCTGATACGTATGGTGCTCAGGCTGCCCTGGTCCGTATACAGTCGGAAGCCGCATGATGACAAAAGGGAAGTCATTCTGTTCTGCTAACTGTTTTATCATATTTTCCTCAGTTAATTTAATTAGACCAAATAGTGATTCAGGATTTTTGGGAGAATTCTCTAAAACCTCTCCTTGTCTTTTTCCATAGACATCATAAGAAGATACATGTATCAGCTTCGTTTGCTGATTAGCAAAGGAAGCGACCTTTTTCAACATTGAAACATGCCTTTGTACTTCATCTTCTATATTCGCCCATGGTGCTGTTGGTTTTATTGAACAAGCGAGGTGGAAAATAACATCGCAATCTTTTGTGTGCGGCTGCAGATCTGCTTCGTCTATACCGTAAGGAAGATATTTAAACCCTGCATGACGGGCTATATAATCGATCCGGTCTGGTGACTCTGCCCTATCAATTCCAACCACATCAACTTCTTCATCCAACAACCGGCTGCACAAATGAAAACCGATAAACCCTGCTGCTCCTGTAACAATTGCCTTTTTCATGTATGAGCCTCCAGTTTCATTTTTCTCTTATTATTATCCTATGGGAATAAAGGAGAGAATACGATACTTTTTTGCACATAAAAACCCCATTGCGATTTTTATGGATCACAATGAGGTCATATCACTTTTTCATTTTCTCTAAAGAATTCCCTGAATGCCCTTGCTGGATTGAAGGTGTTTTCCGGAACCTGGATCAGAAGAGATATGGGAGCGTTAATCTCAAGCCTTCTTTTTTCATATGGGCGGCTGTGATCCCTAAAATTAAAGGATACCCCTCTTGCTGCATGCCATATTTTCACTGGTGTCTTCGCTTTTAAATCTTTTGTCTCAAAGAAGCGATCGATTAGAAACGGGACTTCCATTTCTTCTACGTGGTAGGCTGAACCAATCTCCCGCACCAGTCTTTTAAAGAACAGCCTGTTTTGTCTTTCATGATTAAAGTGATGCTTTAAATCAATACAAGGATTAATAAAAAGAGCAGAGCGTATTTGAGATTCCATTTCTTCCATCAAGCGCAGTGCTACTAAAGTTCCCATACCTTCTGCGATAAGATGTATGTTTGGATTTAAGATTTCATGCTTCATAACATAGTGATACAGTCTTTTTGCAAGCGTTACAGCTTGTGGACTTCCCCAATGCCGTCCGTAAAGGTTCGAATAGAAGATGGTATAGCCTTGTTCTTTGAGGGATTGAATTAGATGGGCGCGTTCTGTGCTCTGTTTCCAAAGACTGGTATAAGCGTCAACGTAATGGCTGCAGTCTCCGATGATCATGACGGCAAAACCATTCGGCCGCTGCGGCAGATGGATGATATTCCATTGGTTGTCTATTTGGAAAGTGCGTTTATCGATACTCACATTTCTCCCCTCGCATTAGCTTTTCTTAACTAATGTATGCAAAGGAAAAATTTTAGCCAAAGTTATCAGCCTAAGTTTTAAGAATTGAGTTCTTTTTTCAGCTGTTCAAGAGTCTCTTTGCCTTCCGTGGTAAGATTTTTCTCGTCTTGTTCCTCCAACGCCTTAAGTTCCTCCCACTTTTGATCCACGTTTAACCCTCCTCAATAAAAAGTTCAAAGTGATCTTAGTGATGGTTTATGTATTTGTTTCTTTATTTAGACACACAATCCTGTTAAGCTTGAACATTTTATGAAAATTTTTGATATTTCTTTCATTACTCGCTATAAAAATTAATAAAGAATCTTTTCCTTTGAGTCATCTTTTGTTACTATACAGAAGGGTAAAGAATTCGTTTGCATAAAGAGGTGAATGTAGCATGCGTTATATTTGGACGTTAATTTGGTCTTTATTATTAAGTAATATGATTTTTTATGTACTGGTTTCTATGCAAGGCGGAACATTCGATTTTGTAAAAGCATCAATCTTCGGAGTAGTATTTACAGTTGTAATATCAGTTCTAGGTGAATTATTGCCATCAAAAAGCGAAGAGATATAAGATGAAAACCCGGCGGGATGCCGGGTTTTTGTTATGTGGCACTTTAATAAACCATAACTTGTCAATTGATGATTGATGACCGACGCTGCAAACAAGTTTAGGAATAATGTATATGTTCATTAAGACTGAAGCATAAGACATTACATCAGCCAAGTTTCCCTTATGGTTTTCTTTTATATGTCCATACACGATTATGGTTTGTTGTTTCCGGAAAGCGGTCACCTGCTGACAAATGAATTTGCCGAGGGTCATTTACCATGCTTCCTGTCTCACCAATTTCAACATAAATGCCGTTATTAGGCGCTTTTTGACCGTGTGTAAAGTGTTTATGCTGCCCCATTTGATGAACCTCCTTTCTTTTATAGGTTACCCGCGGAAAGTTTGATAACACTTGCTAAAAAAAAGAAAAGTTTTATCTCCAGCAGCTATTTAGTTAAAATGCCCCTGAAACTCCTGTAACAGCCTGAAGCGGAAACATGCACCTGTAGATCTGATAACCCGCTACACTGTATTGTGCTTCAGAATCAGCATTTCGCATCTGCCTTGGCTGATTTTCTACATATGGTATAGCGAAATAAACATTTTGCTGATCTACGTATTCAATAAATCCCGTATACGTCATGCCGTCGATCAGCATTAGCTGTACATGCTGATTTCTATTTTTCATACATGATTTATATATTTTTTTAAATGGAGATCTATTTATACCGAGTGCTGATTGTATGGGATTTTGTCCTCCATATTGATGTGGTTGTGGATACATAATACGCCCTCCTTTTAACCCATCCTATTCAAAGAAAAAGAAGTTGGTTCAATATCTAGGCTTTTCTCAAATTAAAGAAGGAATTGAGAAAATCATGGAGAAAGGAGTTGCGAGAAAAGGATCCGCTTTTCCGCGTATTAAAAAATCCAATCGATTAATTAGAAGGAGAAAATAGTGATGCAGGAGCTAATTGGTCAATGTGATTTATGCAAAAGGGAGCTTTATTGTATGGATGGTTTTTTTCAGGGGGAAATGGACAGCACAGGTAAGTTATTTTGTTATTCATGTTATATAGAAGAAAAAAAGGAATCTGACGAAAAATAATCGTCAAATTCCACATTACAATCAACCACCGCTTACAGGAGGAATAAATGCAACTGTATCCCCGTCTTTTACTTCATCTGTTAGTCCTACGTATTCTTCATTTAATGCAATAAGTGCGGTTTCTAGTCCTTTAAGCTCTCCTATTTTAACTTGAAGTTTGCTTCTAATCTGTTCGACTGAAACTGGATCGTTTATATCCAGTGATACTTTTTGTGTACCTGCTTGTTGTGCAAGGCTTGCAAACAGCAAAATTTGTACCATCTATTACTCAACCCCCTCAGGATGACCTAATGGGTAGCTTTCTGTGCCTTTCTGATTGCCGACCCACTCTTCTCCATCTGTATAATGTTCCTTTTTCCAAATTGGTACGATTTCTTTAATTCTTTCGATCGCATACCTGCTAGCTTCAAAAGCATCCTGTCTATGAGGTGTTGAAACAGCTATCGTAACAGCGGTATCTGAAATCTGAAGTGTTCCGATACGGTGAGTAATCGCTGTTTTGGCATCTGGCCATTTCACCTTTATCTCCTCACCTATTTTTTCGAGCTGCTTTTCTGCCATTGGCACATATGCTTCATATTCCAGATAGCGAGTCTTTTTTTCATCAGTCATTTCACGAACAGTTCCAATAAAAACGGATACCGCTCCTGAGTTATGATGAATCACTTTATCGATTACGTCCTGGTTATTTATTGGTTCACTGGTAATATTATAAAGTTTCATGATAAGCTCTCTCCTCATCAGCTCGTCTTGCTAAGTAATCCAATAAGTAATCCACCCATTGATCTTCTTCATCCCGTAAAAAGTTCGGAGCGTTTTGATTGGGGGATATATGTTCTATACTTATTACTGCTATTGTATCTTTTGAGTTCTCGATTAATTTTTTGTCTTTCTTATCCCGGCAGAGTACAACTCGAGGATATTGAATCGTTTTGTAGCCTTCAATTAGAATGCATTCTATACCGAGTACTTTATATAGTTCAATTCCTTTTTCAAGTGAGAGTTCGTGTTCTGTTGATAATACACTGCCCGCTGAAGAAGAAATTCCTGTAATAAATGCCCCTGCATTTCTATGACTTTCAGTATCTTTACCTGAATCGTTCAGTGCTGGTTTTTCGTTATGTCCATGATGTTTTAAAACACCCGTCTTTACACCTCTTTTAGAAAGTTGCTCGAGCAATTTAGTAATTACGGTTGTTTTTCCGCTGTTTTGATAGCCGACGACTTGGAGAACAATGGGGAATCCCATGGCCATTCACTCCCTTCGCCATTCCACGTTAGTACACCAACCTCACTGCCCTTTTCCCAGCCTCTTGTTCCACCCGGCAGTACAATAAGTGAATTTGCTGCCAGAAGTGATGAAACCGATCCGGACTTATCAAGCCCTGCAGGAGTTACCGAATTCATATTAATTCCTTCAGTTAAAACCGCTCTTACAAATCGAGTAAACGGATTTGGTTTTGGGAAGTCAGCCCCAAGTTCTGCTTTAAGTATTTGACAATGAGGTTTTTTCACCTTCATACCTGATAAAA
This sequence comes from Fictibacillus nanhaiensis, assembly GCF_023715445.1. GTDB lineage: Bacteria > Bacillota > Bacilli > Bacillales > Fictibacillaceae > Fictibacillus > Fictibacillus nanhaiensis_D. Next base: position 43,171 of record NZ_JAMBOD010000010.1, on the reverse strand, counting down.
TAACTGGTCTTACAAATAGCTCGCAGCCAACAAAGCAAGCTGAAGGATTTCCAGACAGTCCAAAGAGCCACTTCCCTTGGTGAACAGCAACAGTTGTTACGCTTCCTGGTCTCATGGCTATTTTATTGAATAAGACTTCTGCACCTAACTTTTCATAGATAGCAGGCAGATAGTCATAATCCCCAACTGATACACCACCGGTTGTAATCACTATATCAGAATCGGCCAGACATTCGGATACGTTCTCGTATAGAGAATCAAAATTATCTTCCCGATGCTGGTACAATTTAACCGCAGCTCCCATCGCTTTAACTTGAGCAGCTACCATATACGCATTGCTGTTCCTGATTTTCCCTGGCTGCAATGGCTCATTAACATCCAGCAGTTCAGTGCCAGTGGAAAGAATGCCAACAACTGGCTTTTTAAAGACGGATACAGTATGATGACCAAAAGTTGCTAGTACAGCAATCATACCGGGTGTTATTACCGTTCCAGCTTTAGCCAGAACTGTTCCTTCTTTTGTATCCTCACCTTTAAATGAAATATTATCATTCGGCTTTAACGTCCGTTTTATTTGGATAAAAGATTTTCCATCAACATCTATTTCTTTTACAAGTTCCAGCATGATCACAGCGTCCGCACCTTCAGGGATCTTTGCCCCCGTCATGATCCTGATTGCATTTCCGCTTGAAAGTTTATTCGCTGCGACTTGACCTGCACCAATTGTTTCTATGACCTGGAGTTTAATCGGGCTATTTTCGGATGCGTCCAAAGTATCTTCAGAATGAACAGCAAATCCATCATAGGGAGAGCGATCGAACGGCGGCACATCATGTGATGCTATTAAATGATTTGCTAATATTCGATTATCACATTCAGTTATAGGAACTTCTTCCGTTTCCCAAACACAGGTGCGGCTCATAATGCTTTTTACTGCTTCTGATACAGGTATAGGTGTTCTTTTTGTAACAGGCAAAATGATACCTCCTATAAATTTTCTGAAAATAAAGATTTTTCAGTTTACTTTTCATTTTAAATTTGTTATGATTTTTTTAAATTACAGAAAGGATGTTGATCGAATGAAGGTTTCTTATGAATATTACCACCGAAGCGGCAATAAAGTAACCATTACCGACATCCCAGAAGAATTTAATGAAAAGGGTGTTTGGACACTCCGCATCATGCATTCCTTACAAAAGCAAATTGATGAAATTGACCATATGTACCAGCCAAAAAGAACATATCGCCTAAAACTGGAAGAAACGGGGTAATTACTACACCGTTTCTTTTTTTGCTTTTATATTTTGAGAGATCCATTCAACTGCATTTAAATAAGCATGACGTGACACTTTATGTCCCGACGTTTTGTCATTCATATACACAGATCTTGGGTTATTTTCAGTAAGGGTCTGAACATAAGGTTTTGCAAATTCATATGGAATCACAGTATCAACTTCACTATGCCAGATAAATAAAGGACGGTTATTTAATTTATCCTGATTTTGAATAAGGTCATAGTTACGGATTTCAGCATATGACTGTTCCATATCTTCTATTGAAAATGGCAGTTCATGGCCAGCCTTTTCAATTCTTTCGATCTGCCATCTCGCAAATTCCTCATGAGACGGTGTTCCCATTAAAGCACATCCGGCGTTAATTTTAGGATTGTTAACGAGCGATCCATATGTAATTATGGCTCCCATCGATGTTCCCCCGACAGCTATCTCATCGTTTGAAATAAATGTATTTTCATCTGCCCAGTTAATAATTGTATCAACATCCTGAATGCCTTGATAAACAATGTTCCAAAAATCGTAATCCATACTTCTAGGCGGATTAGCAGTTGTACGTTCACCATGGTGAAGAGCATCCGGCAAGATCACTCGAAGACCTCTTTCAGCTAAAGTATATGCAAAATGTAAATTGTGTTCTTTTGCGCTGGTATATCCATGTATAAAAATAAAGAGCGGTAGCGGAACTCCTCTGTTTTCTTCCTTTTCAGCCATTAAAAAAGGAATATCCTCAACCGTTCCTTTTTGAATCGAAACCATCTATATCTCCTCTTTCTCTTTTTTTCCATCTTATCACGAGACAAGTTCTTTTTTCATGAATGAAGATCTGTATGAATAGACTTTTTTAAGTGAAAATAATACACTTTGAGTAAAGCAAAATAAAAAGGCAGGTACTTTTGTGACACAACCATACTTAATTGCACTTGATCTTGATGGAACATTATTGACAGATGATAAAAAGATTCCCCTTAAGACGAAGGAACTTTTATTTAAGCTGATCGAAAGAGGTCATCACGTTTGTATTTCCACGGGAAGACCATTCCGCTCATCAAACATGTATTACGAAGAGCTTGGTTTAAAAACACCGATTGTCAATTTTAATGGGGCCTTTGTTCATCATCCCCATGATGCAGCATTCGGTATTCATCATTCCCCTTTGGAGCTAGATGTAGCGCAAAGAATCATTCAGGCATGTGAGAGCTTTAAGGTGAAAAACATCATGGTAGAAGTGTTAGATGATGTGTATCTAAGAAAGCACGATGAAGTAATCGTCAATACTTTTTTAATGAATGAAAACCCGCTTCAAATCGGAGATCTACAAAAAACATTAACGGCTGATCCCACTGCTATCCTTGTTCATCCGGAAGACCATCATTTAGCCGAACTCAGGTCCATGCTGGAAAAAGAACACGCGGAGGTTATAGATCAAAGAGTCTGGGCTGCACCATGGAACATCATTGAGGTCATTCGTGCTGGAATAAACAAAGCACACGGACTGAAAAAAGTCGCAGCGTATTATAACATTCCACAAGAAAGAATCATTGCTTTCGGTGACGAGGATAATGATTTTGAGATGATTGAATATGCCGGACACGGAGTGGCAATGGGAAATGCAATCGATGAACTTAAAGAACGGGCAAATTATGTAACGCTTACAAATGAAGAAGAAGGAATTGCACATTATTTAAAAAACGTACTTGACCTCGTATGATTATTTTTTAAGCCTCTGGATTTAGCCAGAGGTTTTTATTTTTCCATTTCTTTTTCCAAACATATTCAGTTTCTGCTTACATAATGTACTCCTCACGGTTAAAACTAATCATACGGGAGAAAAGGAGGTTATTTAAAATGAGTAAAAAAAGCCGTTCAAAACGAACGATAAAACAAGGTGCTGACATGGTTAGCCAGGAAACAACAATGGCCTTCAGCAAAAATGAACAGGAAGACCGTAAGCGTGAAAAAGAAGAAAGAAATTCTTTAGGAGGCATTTAACCATGGCAAATAAATTATTTCAGGTAGCAAGAAATGCAGTACAGCAAGCTGTAGGAAGAATTCAAAATGCAGCGAATGAGATGAACAACAATCAGATGATGAACAACCAAACTACACACACGAACCTATCTGGTCATGATAGGGAAGTGGCACAAAATGCTATCTCTTCTGCGATGGCGAATTCATCTGATGCTGAACGCGCTCAGCTTGCTGAACTTCAGCAGGAACTTGATTCCCATTCAAATCATTTACAAAATGCTCAGGCAGGACAGCCTTCTTCTTTCTCTCAAGCGGCTGGTATGAGTCTTAAAGATGCACAAAATCTTTTAGAGGACGGCCAGGATCAAAATAAACTTCAATAACACCAGACAGCTTTCTCTTTTTATGGAGAAAGCTGTTTTTTCGGGAATGTTATGCCGGTTAATGTATGTATTTTTCTTAATACCAGTTCACTTAACTCTTCATATCCGTTCTTATTAAAATGCAGTCCATCCTCTACTACATATTGTTCTATATCTTTTTCACTTAGTGTTTCAAATAAAGGTACGTAAGCAGTCCCCTCGTGTTTTGCTACCTTTTTAACGGTTTTGGCATATGTTTTCATTCTTTCATTCGTTCTTGCTTTTTGGGCTTCTTCAAAAACAGGTGCCGGACTGATCAAGATTACTTTTTTTGCACCTATTTTGTTAACCATGTACGTCAGATTTTTTTCATACTCTTTTAAAGGAATGAGTCTGTGATCGCTAGAATCATTAGTTCCGAACAAAATGGTTACAAAGTCGGGCTGATGTCTTAACACATCATCTTGCAGCCTGACGAGAGCCGCCCTTGTTGTTTCCGCGGGTATACCAGCATTCATGACTACCCACTCTGTCAGTTCTTGTCTAAGGCGGGAAGTTAGTCTTAACGAGCCATCTTCACTTTTTTCCTTAGAAGTGATGCTGTCCCCAAAACAAACAAGAGTCTTCATTCCCACTCATCTCCTTATATTTATCTGTTTTTAAATTATTCGAAAGAAATTTCCATTTATCAAACGTCATAGTTCCAATAAATTTGTTATAATGTGTTATGTTATGTTTAACTATTGAATGTTTTATGATTATTGTGGGGGCATTTTATGAAAATATATCGTGTAACGAATGAGGCAGAATCCCATATTATCGAAGAGATCGCACATCTTTTTATCCAGCAGCGCACTATGGACGGAGAACCTGAAGAGCATTCCCGGACACTAGCGGGCGTTAAGCTTGCTTTGGAAAATCCGGACAAGAGCGGAATAATTGTTGCTCAAGAGGAAGACTCTATTATCGGACTTGCCTTTTTTAATTTGGGTATCAGCATTCGTATTGGCGGTCCTTATCTATGGCTCAATGAGCTTTATGTACATGAAGATTACCGGAATAAAGGGATTGCCCGCAAACTGCTCCTCCATTTGATCTATTGGGCTGAACGGGACGGAATTAAATCAATTGAACTCGAAACAGGAATCAACAACTCTGTAACGAAGCATTTGTATAACTCGCTTGATTTTCATGATATCATCTCTAAGAGATACGCATTTAATTTTTAAAAAGAAGGAGTGTTCATAATGGCTATTGAATTTTCGATCCAGCCTACACCAAACCCAAACGCAATTAAGTTTGATGCTTCAGAAAAGTTTTTAGAAGGTAGACTGTCTGCCCGAGTTGGTGACGAAACTGATTCACCGCTTGCAAAAGCACTTCTTTCAATCGATGGTGTGGAGTCCATTTTCGGCTTTGAAAACTTTATCACTGTTAATAAAACAAACGACAGTGACTGGAATCAGCTTATGCCTGAAATTGAAAAAGCATTAAACGAGAATGCTTAATATGTAAAAAGCGAAACCAGCCTAAGTTTGATGATGGCTGGTTTTTGATTTTTTGGAGTATAGCGCACGTTTAACGAATCATTAGTGTCGCTGGGCGAGTATAAATTCTCGCGGACGAGCATAAATCTCCACGAACGAGCATAAATCCCCGCAGACGAGCATAAATCTCCACGAACGAGCATAAATTCCCGCGGGCGAGCATAAATCTCCGCAGACGAGCATAAATCTTCCCGGGCGAGCATTAATCCTTGCCTCAAATGTAGTTTCCACTCATTTTTATTTAAAAGTCTCCAACGGAACAGCCAGAATGTCCGTTTTCTCCCCGTCTTTTGGGCTAAAGTAGAACAGTTCAAGCATTAATGTGCCATTGATCGGCAAGTCTTCTTCCGGAATCTTTATTTCGAACGAAAAAGGTGCCCATGCTGGTGCTCGTTCTGAAGTTTGTTCATGCTTTTCAACAAAAACTTCATGCCCGTCAGAAACAGAGTATGCAAATGAAGCTTCAAAAACTTTAGCCTCTCCAGAAACCTTATATTCACCATCATTTCCCGTAAAATGAATGTTTCGAAATGAATTATTCTTTAAATCCCCCAACCCTGATTGCAAGGTAAGGATTTCGGTAACAGACAGATTTTCAGTTTTGATTGTACCTGGTGAAACGTTGCTCGGGTTAAACGTGGCTTTCACCTTATATATTCCAGCCTTTCTGTCCTCAGGTGATAGCTTCCAAAACGCTTTCCATAAATGGCTAGCTCCTGCGTTGATCTGTATCTTCTCTGTATCCTGATTATAGTTTTTACCCTTTGAGTGACGATACTTATCGTTCCCCGCTGTATCTGTAACCGTAATATCAAACATTTTTGAGCTGTTGAATGTCAATGTAACCGTATGATTACTTTGGTTTTCTAATGCAATTAAAAAGTGGATCCCATCGTTCTTCTGTTGTACGGATAAAACGGGATTTAGCTGAGCGCTTATACTTCCTTCCTTTTTATCTTTCTTCTCTTGATCTTTGCTGCAGGCAGAAATGAGAGAAAACAAAAGAATAAATGCTATAAAAATAAGAAAAAGCCGTTTTGATAATTGCCCCAAACAAATCACCACCTTATCAACCATTTTTACCGTTATATGGTGATTTTAACGAAAAGATTCGTAAATAAAACACGGCACGGATAATGTCCGTGCCGTGTGTACAAATTTGGTCAATTTGTATTTGTATGGGGTCTGTCCCCCGCTCTAGTCGTTGCGGAAGAAGCCGTAGATGCCTTGTGTGTGAATGATGTTTGTAAAGGCATTAGGATCAACTTCTTTTAGAACGAGCTCCAAATCATAAAGTTCATAGCGTGTTATTACAATCATCAGCATTTCTTTCTCATGATTGGAGAATGCCCCTTTTGCCGGGATGATGGTTATTCCTCGAACCATTCTTCCATGAATAGCTTCTTGAATCTCTTTCCCTTTCTTCGTTACGATCATTGCTGTGAGTTTTTCATGACGAGTATGTACGGCGTCGATAACTCGTGAAGAAACATAAAGAGCGACTAATGTATAAAGTGCTTTTTCCCAGCCGAATAAAAATCCTGCGGCCATGATGATCAATCCGTTTAATATGAAAAAGTAGCCGCCGATCGGTTTGTTTTTCATCCGTGACAGAACCATCGCAATAATGTCTAATCCACCTGTAGATGCTCCATATTTTAATGTAACCCCGACACCTAACGCTGCGATTACACCGCCAAATACAGCGTTTAGCAAGATATCTGTTGATACCACGGTAATCGGAACAATCTCTAAAAAAAATGTGATCATTATTACACTTAAAAAGCTGTATATCGTAAATGATTTTCCTACTTTTAACCAGCCAAGTACCGTAACTGGAATATTAAAGATTAAATATAAAATACCCGTTGAGATAGGAAATGCCGTATTTTCAAGCAGTGACGATATGAGCTGCGCTACCCCCGTAAATCCGCTAGCATAGACTTTCGCTGGAATTAAAAACATGTTAAGTGAAATTGCATTTAAAATCGCTCCAACTATTATAAAAAAAATGGTTTTCATTTCATTTATTCCAAGTTCAGAAATCCGAAAACGTTCTTTTATCATGTGAGCCCCTCCTTTCAATGTCCAAGATTCATTTTTAACAGAAAATGCAGAACACCGTCAATAGCGAAAATCACTTTTTTCTGGAACATGAAGATTGCCTTTTCATTCCATCACAAGTTAAACTATAGAAAAAGCCAAGCAGGTGAAATGAAATGATTCATATTATTACAGATACGGGTTCAGATCTGCCAAAACAACTTTTGGACGAATACGATATTACAATGCTTCCTTTAGTTGTACAGTTGAATAACGAAGAATACTTAGACCGCTCAAACATTGAACCAAAACAGCTTTATACTCATATGAAAGATGGAGCTGTGCCAAAAACCTCACAAGTACCACCTGCCCTTATCAAAGAAACCTTAAGTTCCTTTGCAAAGAACGGGAAACAGGCCATATACATAACTTTATCTTCAGGAATAAGCGGCACTTACCAAACAGCTGTACTCATGAAAAATGAAGTATTAGAAGAATATCCTGATGCCCAAATCGAAGTTTTTGATAGTCAGGCAGCCTCCCTTGGTTATGGACTGATGGTCTATGAAGCGGCAAAAGAATCAAAAGAAGGAAAAACATTTAACGAAATCATGCAAACGCTTCAGCATTATCAGAAACATCTTGAATCTATTTTTACCGTTGATGACCTTGAATATTTATTGCGGGGCGGCCGAGTAAGTAAAACTGCAGCCGTAATGGGTGCACTTCTAAAGATTAAGCCTGTGCTGCATATGGAGGACGGCAAGCTTTTCCCTCTTGAAAAATTGCGAGGAAAAAAGAAAGTTTTAGGCCGCATGGTAGAAATCATGAAGGAACGTGCAGGTTCACTTGATGATATTACAATAGGAATCAGCCATGCAGATGACACAGAAACCGCTCAAGCGCTGAAAGAACTGATCATAGAAGAAACAGGAAATCGAAATATCTTGATCACGATGATAGGGTGCGCCATTGGGGCACATGCAGGGCCAGGGACAATTGCTTTATTCTTCTTAAATACACCTAACAAAGTTTCTTGAAACATGATGTATAATGTATTTCCTTCTGACAGATGTTAGAAACAGGAGGGATATGTAATGACACACCGTTATACGAAAGATGACAATAAAAGACCCGAAGACAATCAGGCAATGAATCAGCTAAAAAATGAAGCTGAACTCGAGATTAAGCAAAAAGGTAAACAGCCTTATTCTAAAAAGCCTGATCATCTATAACCTTTATTAAAATAAAAAGGCTCCCTGTATTGGGAGCTTTTTCAATTTATACAGTTGGGAATTTTATGGTAAAGCAAGTAAATTCCTCTCTAGATTTCACTTCAATGGTTCCGTTGTGTTTTTCAACAATCTGTTTACATACAGACAATCCTAAGCCCGTTCCCAGTGACTTCGTTGTAACAAAAGGCTGAAAAACATTCTCCAGCAAGTATTCCGGAATCGGATTTCCATTATTACAAATCGATAACTCTGCGGTGTCACCTTTGCCTCTTTTCAGCTTAACCTCTATATTACGTTCCCCATTCCATTCGCTTAACTCTTCCACAGCATTCACAAGAATGTTCAATAGTACCTGCTTAATTTGCGAGCTGTCACCTTCAATATAAACTTCATCACATAAATCTGTATGAATCATGATATTGGTTTCAGTAAATCGCGGATACATGAATTCTAGCATCTCTTGTAAAAGAGTGGTTAACGGTACCTCAACGAGCTTATCTTCCAAGCCTCTCATTTTAGATAAATATAAAAATTGGCTGATTTTCTCTTCAAGACTTTGCATCTCATTCTGAATGATTTCAAAGTAGTATTCAGATTGATCAGTTCTCTCCAGTTCTCTTTGCAGCAAATAAATAAATCCTTTTACAGAGGTGAGAGGATTACGGAATTCATGTGCAAAGCTTGCGGCGATCTGCCCCAGCATCGTTAAACGGTCATGATGCATCTCCTGGATGAACTGATTTTTCCTGTCTATGATTGAATCTTTTAATGCTGTATAGTCTTTCACACTCAAGTACAGAAGATGATCGAAGTAACGCTGCATCTTAAGGACACCTTCACCTTTTTCATGCTCGTTTAATAAGGAACACATTAAAAGCTCATAAACAATGCTTCGGCCGATGTTTATATTATGCACGAAATCTCCTATATTTGCTTTTGCTTCGATACGCTCTTTCGCCATCTTGCTGGTAAGATCACCTACCCTGTCGAGTGATCCTGTTTCCAAGTAATCAATCAATTCTAAGATGGTTTGATGGCCATTCTTTTTAACTTCTTCATAAAAAGGATCATTCTGTGGCAACAGCACATTTTCCAGCCACTTTTCTACAATACTTGATTTTTGTTTACTCAGGAACATAGCCAGTTCTTTATTGATTTCAGTATGTGTACTGCTATCCATGTAATCACCCTTTTATATAACAATCTCTGTCATACATTATGAACGAATTTATATGATTCTACAATCTATTGTCGAAATGTATATAAAAGTTGGAAAAAAATACATGAGGTTTATTTTAATGGAAATCAAACACTAAGTAATAAATTGAAGGCGAAAGGATGGTTGCCATGCATACGATGTGGAAAGGTGCAATAAGCTTCGGACTTGTAAACATACCGATCAAGCTGTTTGCAGCCACTGAAAATAAAGATATTAAAATGAGATATTTACATGAAAAGTGTCATAGCCCCGTTCAATATGAAAAGATATGTCCTGTATGTGAAGAAACAGTGGACTCCAAAGAAATCGTAAAAGGTTATGAATATGAACCCGGAAAATTTGTCGTTGTAGAAAAAGAAGAGCTCGATGAACTGGCTGGGGTTTCTGATAAATCGATCGAGATTATTGATTTTATTCAGTTGGAAGAAATTGATCCGATCTTTTACAATCGTTCCTATTTTATAGGACCTGGGGAAAATGGAACAAAGTCTTTTGCTTTACTGAAAAAAGCAATGGAAGACACAGGTAAAATCGGACTTGCTAAGTTCACACTTCGATCTAAAGAGCATCTTGCTGCAGTACGCGTTTATAAAAACGGCTTAGTCTTGGAAACAATCTTTTATCCGGATGAAGTAAGAAATGTAGACCACGTTCCTGGATTAACAGATGAAGTTTCACTAAACGAGAAAGAATTAGAAATGGCAAAACAGCTCATTGAACAATTAACCGCACCATTTGAACCAGAAAAATATGAAGACGAATACAGAGAAGCCGTGCTTGAGTTGATCAACAGCAAGATTTCCGGTGATGAAGTGAAAGTAGCGAAAGAAAAACCAAAAACGAATGTTGTTGATCTAATGGAAGCTCTACAAGCTTCTATCAATGAGAGCAAAGGAAAAGAGCCAAAGAAAAAAGAAGCAAAACAAAAAGATACTGCCGAGAACAAAGCAGGCGAAGAAAAGAAAACAAAAAAGAAAAAATCTACGGCTAAAAAGAAAGCTTCCAGTTCATGATTTCAGCTTTTCTAAAACCAATGCTGCCTACTCTCTCAGAAGAACTGCCTACAGGAGAAGAATGGGTGTATGAAGTAAAATATGATGGATTCAGATGTCTGCTTTATTGGGATCACTCCAATATTATAATGACATCGAGAAACGGCCATCAGCTGCATCATATCTTTCCAGAAGTTCCAACCTATTTAAAGCATTATAAAGACAAGCTTAACCATCTCTTCCCTCTCTTATTGGATGGTGAGCTGTGTATTTTAGAAAACCCATTTAAAGCAAGCTTTGAACAAATTCAAAAAAGAGGAAGGCTGAAACAAACAGATCGAATCTCGCAGGCTTCAAAAAGCTATCCTTCTTCTTTTTGTGCATTTGATTTGCTTGCATCCGAAGGTAAGTACATTTACCATGAACTTTTTTTAAAAAGGAAAGAAAAATTGGCACATGTCTTTGAAAAAATGGATGTTGATCTTAATCAAATAATGCCAGCCTCACAAATGAATTTCATACCGTTCTCTACTGATAAAAAACTCATAGAGGATAGAGTCCGCTCTCATAAAAGTGAAGGCATCGTTGCAAAGAATATAAGGAACAAATGGATAGCAGGCAACAGAACAAATCACTGGATCAAAGTTAAAAACTTAAAGTATAGTACGTTCATTCTAATGGGATACGATACAGAAAATGGCTTTTTTCATGTAGGTGTCATTAAAGATTCTCAAATCACCTTCGTTGGACTTTTTTCTCACGGAATTTCTTCGGAAGAAAAAGAAGCTTTAATCCAAATCGTGAAAAAAAATCAAAGTGGAAGATCAGGTGCATTGATTATGATTGAGCCTTCGTTATGTGTAGAGCTTTCATTTTTAGAAATTTACAAAGAGCAACTAAGACAGCCGCGTTTTTATCGATTTCGATTCGATTTGAACTGGGAGGATTGCACATGGGAAAACCTGCAAAAGAACAGTTGAATCTTCAGGTAAACGGTGAGATTGTTACACTGACAAGTCCTGATAAACCTCTTTGGCCGAAACATAATATTGTTAAGATCGAATACATCAACTATTTAACCCAAATCGCACCGTATATGCTTCCCTTTTTAAAAAACCGTGCACTAACCGTTATCAGATATCCTCATGGAGTTGGGGATGAACGATTTTATCAAAAAAATTGTCCTGACTACGCACCGGATTATGTACAAACCGTTTTAGATGAAAATATCAATTATATCGTCTGCAACAACCTTCCTACCCTGTTATGGCTTGGAAATCAGCTAGCGTTTGAGTTCCATATTCCCTTCCGGACATCTGACACATCCCGTCCGTCAGAGATTGTATTGGATCTTGACCCGCCATCAAGGGACGAATTTCAGCTTTCTGTGGACGCTGCTTTAATGATAAAAGAAGTTTGCGAAAACCTTCGCCTCAAGACCTTCATAAAAACAAGCGGAAACAAAGGGATGCAGATCTACATTCCTCTGCCAGAGAATGAGATCACCTTTGATGAGTCCCGGTTATTTACTCAATTTCTTGCTCATTATTTGATTGAACGGGAACCTCGTTGGTTTACAATTGAACGGTTAAAAAAGAATCGCGGGAATAAGTGTTATATCGATTACATTCAGCATGCTGAAGGCAAAACGATTATTGCTCCCTATTCTGCTAGAGGAAATGAAGATGGTCTAGTGGCAGCGCCTCTGTTTTGGGATGAGGTAAACCAATCATTAAAACCAGAACAATTTCCGTTAACAATCATACAAGATAGAATTAAGAATTCCGGTGATCCCTTTAAAGAGTTCTTTTCATCGAAAAAAAAGCAGCCAATTTCTCCTGTTATAAAAGCATTAAAAGAAAAAAGCCTTTAGTCGATGACACCAAGTTCATCAGCTAGAGGCTTTTTATCATGACTAATTTATCTTTTTACAAGACTGACGCTCTACAAGCTCAAATGGTACAGCGACACGCTTTGCTGGTTTGCCAGGCGTTTGAATGCACTCCAATAATCCCTTTGCTGCTTCATATCCAAGCTTGAAAATATTGATGTCAACGGAGGTTAAGGCAGGAGAAGAAAGTTCTGAAAGCATTACATTGTTAAAGCTTAATAATGAAATATCTTCCGGAACACTTAATCCTAATTCATTCAGCGTACTTAACACACCAAATGACATAAGATCATCCATCACAAGCAAAGCTGTTGGCGGGTTTTCCAAAGCTAAGAGTTCTTTCACGGCCTCTTGACCGCCTTCTTTTAAAAACTCTTCATGAACGATATATTCATCTTTGTATGGAAGACCTGCATTACGTATCGCTTTTTCATAACCTAACAGACGATCAATCGTTACAACGAGGTTTAAGTCCCCCCCAACAAAACCAATTCGCTCATGGCCCAGTGAAATAAGATGTTCTGTCATTTCCTGTCCTGCTTTAAAGTTGTCATTATCAATATGGGTAATCGTGTCCGAATTTTTAAACGGCTTTCCGATTACGGTAAAAGGAAAGTTTTGTTCTTGCAGATAGCACATAATCCTATCATCTACACGGGAGTATAACATGACGATACCGTCAACACGGCGTCCTTGGACCATGTGGATAACACCTTCAAAAATTTCTTCCTCCGTCTTACCGGTAGACATATAAAGAGCATATTCCTGCTCGTGTGCCATCGTACTTATTCCCCTGATCACTTCAGGAAAGAACGGGTTCTGAAAGGCTTTGTCTGCAGAACTAGGCATGACGAGACCGATTGCCTGCGTGCTTCTGTTTGCAAGACTTCTTGCATTAAAGTTAGGATGATAGCCAAGGTAGTCCATTGCTTCTTTTACTTTTCGTTTTGTTTTTTCTGATATTCGGGGATTGTTGGCAATAACCCTGGATACCGTTGAAGGAGCAACATCTGCTAATTTCGCTACATCTTTAATGGTAACTGACATAATTGAGTCCTCCTTTCAGACTAATACTCTTGTTGTATACGCTTTCTTAATCCCTCATAATTGTATAGAATCATTAGGAAAAAAGATATATTTAATTAAGTCCTTATTCGTTTTCGATAAAGAAATATAAGAAACCCGATCATAAATACAGCCGCCGCTCCTAATACCGTAAACATAATGGGACTGCCTTTGTCTTTTTGCAGCAGGTAAACGTGTGCTGCTTCTCCTTTAAGAAAGAGTTCAGCTTTTTCACCCTTCACATTAACCGTATCCTTAGTCATTACATCCAGAAGATCGTGTTTTTGCAGATCCCTATCAGAAAAGGAAACTGTGCCATCTTTTTTATCGTTGTTAAAAACAATAAAGACCGTTTCATTTTTGTATGATCTTTTAAAGACCGCTTTTGCTCGATCTTCTTTTATCAAGGAGAAATCTCCCCTGCGAAGTGCAGGATGTTTTTGTCTAAGTTCCCCAAGTTTAGCCGTGAATGTCTCTATCTCTTTATTTTGATCAAAGTCCATCATGCGGCGGTTATCTGGATCTTTAGCACCATCCATCATATGCTCCGTTCCTTGGTACAAAATCGGAATTCCAGGAGCTGTATATAGATAGGTGAGCGCCATTTTCAATCTTTTTTCAGGGTCCTCTTGCTTCAATAGTACTTCACGTACAAATCTGATATTGTCATGATTATCTATGAAGTTTCCTAGCATATATGGGTCTTCGTAATAGTATTTATTTCGTTCCCACACAGAGTTCAGCTCAGAAAGCGATTGTCCGGTTTGCCTGAAAATCCTTACCATCTCATTAAACAAAGGATAATCTACAAAAGACTGGATACCAGCCTTATTGTATTCGGCAATGTATCTTGGATCGTTATGCCAAACTTCTCCGATTAAGTAGAAGTCTGGTTTCACCTTTTTAACACGCTCTGAAAATTCTATCCAAAAATTCTTTGGTACATGCTTAACCGTATCTAACCGGTAGCCGTCAATATCAGTTTCTTTTATCCAATATTCAGCCATATCCAGCAAGTAGTTTCTAGTTTCGGGATTCTCAGTATTTAAATCTGGCAGTCCTGCAAGCCAGCCGTTCTCTACGTTTTCCTGATTATCCCAGTTCGTAATTTCCTCTTGAGGATGAAACCAGTCTTGTTTGGCAGGGTCGTTCTGCCAAGGATGTTTATAGCCTGTGTGATTGACTACAAGATCTAAGATTACTTTAATATTAAGGTCATGCGCTTCTTTTACGAGTATCTTCAAATCTTCTTTTGATCCAAAATGTTCTTCAGTGTCGTAAAAATCTTCTGTCCAGTAACCATGATAACCCCGTTCCTCATTCTTCATAACGGGTGTCATCCAGATGGCGGTTACCCCCATTTTTTTGAGGTAATCAAGTTTTTCGGTAACACCTTTAAAATCTCCCCCGTGGTATGCCGACGGGTCTTTTGTATCTACTTCAAAATCATTGCGTTTATCACCATTATGAAACCGGTCTATCATAATAAAATAGATCGTTTCATCTTTCCATGACCGCTCTTCCTTTTTTTCTGCAAGCGCTTTATTTTGTACAGATAAAAAAAGAAGAAACGACAAGCCCAAGATCCTCATCTTTTTGCCCATCGCCGTTCCTCCTTGATCGCCGTGCTTTTAACCCTTTGTACCGCCTGCCGTTAAACCAGAAATAAAGTATCGCTGGAGGGATAAGAAAAGTAATCCGATAGGAATCGCAATTAATACCGAACCGGCGGCAAATACTGTAAAGCTGTTACCGAATTCATTCTTAATCATGTTAAACAGACCTACAGCAAGGGTCATCTTTTCATCAGAACTAATCAGAATGGATGCTAAGATAAAGTCTGCAAACGGTGAAATGAAACTAAATAGTGCAATAACCGCAAGGATCGGCTTCGATAGAGGCAGGATAATCTGCCAGAAAATACGGAAGTGTCCAGCACCATCTATACGCGCGGATTCGTCCAATTCTTTTGGAATCGTATCGTAATAGTTTTTTGCAAGATACGTGTTCATCGGAATCAATCCACCCACATATACAAGAATTAAAGCTAAGTGCGTATCTAACAGCCCTACTTGAAAAGCAAGAATATAGATTGCTAAGATCGCAACGAATTGCGGAATCATCTGCAATATCAGGAATAACATTAAACCATTCTTTCGTCCTACAAATTTATATCTTGAAAAAGCATAAGCAGTAAGACCGATAAAGATAACGGAAAGCACCATTGTAATAAAGCAAATTTTCAGCGTGTTCCAATACCAGATCAAATAATCAGTTTCTGTAAAAAGCTTTTTATAATGAGCAAGTGTTGCGTTCTCAGGTATAATTGTCGAACTTGATAACGTATTACCAGGGTTAAAAGAAGAACCGATAACCCATATAATCGGATAGATAACAATAGCAACAGCTGACAATAAGACAAGATAGGACAGCGTTAACCGGATTCTTTTTGCTGTTTTTATACTCATATTAAATCATTCCTTCGTCCTTAAATGATTTCGTCTTTCTAAACTGCCAAAGAGCAAGCGAAACGATAATTAATGATAATAACACGGTTACAGCTGCAGCCTTACTGTATTGAGCAGATGTCATCGTTAAGTTATAGATCCATGAAATTAAGATATCTGTCCCTCCGGCATTTTGTTCAGCTACTGCAGGACCGCCATTATTAAAGAGATAAATAACGTTAAAGTTATTGAAGTTAAATGTGTACTGAGTAATTAGAATAGGTGCAGTTGTGAATAAGATCATCGGAAGTGTGATCTTACGGAACTTATCCCAGTTTGATGCACCGTCAACCGTCGCTGCTTCGTACAATTCACCCGGAATGGATTGAAGCACTCCCGTTGTCATTGCCATAATGAACGGGAATCCAAGCCAGGATTGTATAAAGATCAGGGCAATCTTCGTATAGAATGGATCTGTCAGCCAAGGTATGGAATCGATTCCAAGAGGTGCTAAAAGATCTTTGTTAATTGCTCCGAAAGTGTCATTGAACAAACCTGAGAAAATTAAAATGGATACGAATGCTGGTACTGCCCATGGTAAAATTAATAGTGTTCGAATAACACCTTTAAACTTAATTTCTTTCTGATTTAAAACAACGGCAAGGAAAATGCCGATAGCAACTTGTAGAGTAGTCGCTGTAAACGTCCATATAATGGTCCAGGCAAATACAGAGATAAAAGTTTCACGCCAGATGTCTAATGAAAAGATCTCAATAAAGTTCTTAAATCCTACCCAATCCACAAGTTTTGCTGGTGGTGAGTTGTACAAGTTATAATTCGTAAATGCTAAAAGAAGCATAAAGATAATCGGGAAAATAACTACGAATATTAATAGCAAGAATCCAGGACCAACCATCAAATATGGAAACCCTTTATCGATCACATTGTGGTACTGCTCTTTTAACGAACTAAGTCTTACACCATTGTCACGCTTTTTACCGTTTTGGTATGCGTCATAAAAATTAAAGAAATAAAACCCTAATCCGATTCCAACCACAAGCAATGAAATAACTCCATTAACCAACAAGAATATGGAGTGGTCTCGAGGCACTTCAGTACCAAGGGTTACGATGCCCCAAAGTCCGATATTCAAAAAATCCAGAAAGGCAATAAAGTAACATGCTGCTAAAAATATGAAAGCAAAGCCTTTTATAAACTGTTTGTTATAAAATTGCCCCACTCCTGGAATGATGGACAGCAATGCCGCCGTCTTACGATGTGTCATTACAGGTTTCCCCTTTCTTTTACCCAGTACAATATTGTGTTTTGCTCGAAAGATTTCAGGACCCATTCATCAGCAAAATCTTTCCAACATACACAATAGTGAGAGAAAGCAGTACCTTCGACGTCAGGTACCGCTTTCCCCTTTATTGTTTATTACTTGCTGTGGTTTGCTTTGATGTTTTGTCCAATTGTTTTTACTGCGCTTTCTAGAGCAGCTTTTGGCTCAGACTTGCCAGTAGCAGATAATTGAAGTGCATTTGCTCCTGGTGCCCACACTTCTGCCATCTCAGGAATGTTTGGCATCGGAACTCCACGCTCTGATTGTACAGCTACAGCTTTAGCTGCCTCGTTGTCTGCAATGATTGGGTCCTCCATTAGAGATACAACTGGAGGGATTTCTGCCGTTTTTTCATAACGAGTTTTTGCGCTCTCTTCGTTCGTGATGAACTCAACAAGTTTTGCAGCCCATTCCTGGTTCTCAGAGAAAGCACTTACGTTATAACCTTTAACACCGATGAATGTTTTAACATACTCACCGTTTGGAAGTTTAGGCATTGGTGCAACACCGATATCGATGCCAGCATCCTTGTAGCCTTGGAAAGACCAAGGTCCGTTCATTACTGAAGCAGCTTTTCCTTCTTGGAAAAGACCGTCAATCGTTTGTCCAGCTTTTTCACCGATAATTCCTTTAGGGAATAAGCCGTCTTTATACCAGCTTGTGATGTAGGTTAAACCTTCAACAGCACCTTCATTTGCAAGACCAATATCTTGAGGATCTAGTGTACCGTTGTCATCTTTAAATACATAACCGCCGTAACCAGAAAGAATTCCGTTTGCAAAGTAGAAATCAGTCCAGTTTGCAAGGAAGCCATATTCAGCTCCGCCTTTGTCACCTTTGGAGAAAGCTAGTACATCATCTAAAGACTCAGGCGCGTCTGTCATTTGATTTTTGTTGTAGATAAATACTGGTGTTTCAGTTGATTTTGGAAGACCATAAAGTTTTCCATCGTATGTTAATGCGTTAATGGATGATTCAGTGTAAAGCTTTGTTACATCATCAGAAACTTCGATTGGGGCGATAAGTCCTTCGATCGCTAAAGGCCCAATACGGTCATGCGGTGTTGTAATAACATCTGGTCCTTTTTTAGCAGGTCCGTCAAGACGAAGCTTTTCTTGCTGGTCAAGCATTGGAATTTCTTTAAGCTCAACTTTGATGCCGTGCTTTTCTTCAAACTTCTTGATAGCATCCTTTGTTCCGATCCCTTTTTCCTGATCTTCCCAGATAACCAGCTTTTCTGGCTTTTTGCTATCCGTTTCTTTCTTGCCGCCAGTTGACGAGCTGTCTTCTTGCGGTCCGCAAGCGGCTAAAGCACTTGCAGCAAGAGCAAAAGTTAAAGGCAATGCTAATAACTTTTTCATGAATTGTACCCCCCATTAGATATAAAAATTCAAAGCATACAAACGTTTGCACAGACTAACAAAAAAATATAATGCTGTAGAAGAATGTCGTTTTTTGTCGTTTATGAAAACGATTGCATTACCTGCTCAATTTCATTATACATCTGCTTTTCATTTTTACAATAGTTTTTTATTTTTTTTTGGATTCGCTTTCATAACTCTTGATTTTAACTTTGTAACCGGTTTATACTACTGTCAACAATGTGAAGGCAATGTACATTCTTAAGGGGGTACAACCTAGGTATTATAATAGGTTGTGCCCTCTTTCTATTTCTTTTAGATAACTGTTTTCCTTTGTTTCTATTGGTTTCTAAAAGATTGTGAATTTGCTTCGTTGACAAGTTGATTGGAGCGTAAGGTGCGAGACTCCTGCGGGATTAGGGTGACAGGTGAGACTCCTAACTGAGCATAGCGCAGAGGAGGCTCACCGCACGCCCCGCGGAAAGCGAGCACCTGGAGCGGAAATCAACCACTTCAAGTTTTTCAAAAGAGGGGAGAATGATAAATAATGTTAAAAGAAGCGATCTATCACAGAGCCGGTAATAATTACGCATATGCTTATGATGAAAAAACACTTCATATCCGCCTGCGAATTAAAAAAGGAGACGCCGATAAAGTTTCCTTAATATATGGTGACCCATACGACTGGACGGAAGATGGGTGGCAAACCTCTTCTGCTCCTATGACTCTCAGCGGAACCGATGAATGGTTTGACTATTATTTCATTGAAATTCAGCCGCCATACCGCAGGCTCCGTTACGGGTTTGAGATTTCAAGCGGTGATGATACCCTTGTTTATACAGAAAAAGGCTTTTTTGATCAAGCGCCGTTTGATGATACTGCCTATTACTTCTGCTTCCCTTTCTTAAATGCTATCGATGTATTCCGTGCTCCTTCCTGGGTAAAGGATACGGTTTGGTATCAAATCTTTCCTGAGCGTTTTGCGAATGGAGATACGAGCAATGACCCAGAAGGTGCTGTCCCATGGGGCAGCGAAGAACCTAAACCAACTAATTTCTTTGGAGGAGATTTCCAAGGAGTGATCGATCATATTGACCACCTTGTCAAGCTAGGTGTAACAGGTATCTACTTTACTCCGATTTTTAAAGCAAAATCGAATCATAAATACGATACGATCGATTATTTGGAAATTGATCCTCAGTTTGGTGATAAAGAAACATTCAAAAAGCTTGTAAAAGTGTGTCATGAAAACGGCATTAAAGTTATGCTCGATGCGGTATTTAATCATAGCGGCTACTATTTTGAACCTTTCCAGGACGTACTGAAAAATGAAGAGAACTCCCGCTATAAAAATTGGTTCCATTTAAGAGAGTTTCCTATTGTTACTGAACCGCGCCCTAACTATGATACGTTCGCATTCGAAAAATCGATGCCGAAACTAAATACCGAAAACCCTGAAGTCCGAAAATATTTATTAAAGGTTGCACGCTACTGGGTTGAAGAATTTGACATCGATGGCTGGAGACTTGACGTAGCGAATGAAGTGGATCACTCGTTCTGGAGGGAATTCAGAACGGCAGTCAAGACTGTGAAACCTGAGGCATATATATTAGGAGAAATCTGGCATGATTCAATGAACTGGCTCCAGGGAGACCAGTTTGACGCAGTCATGAACTATCCTTTTACAAATGCCGCCCTAGATTTTATTGCAAAAGAAACAATTGACGCAAAGGTTTTTGCGGAAAAAATCACTTCAGTTATGCACATGTATCCGGAAAATGTGAACGAAGCAGCATTTAACCTACTTGGGTCTCATGACACAAAGCGTGTATTAACTTCTTGCGATGGCAACAAAGAGAAAATGAAACTTCTTTTTCTTCTAATGCTGACGTTTAAAGGAACGCCATGTATTTATTATGGAGATGAAATTGGGATGTCGGGGGAAATGGACCCTGGATGCAGAAAATGTATGGAATGGGATGAAGAAAAGCAGGATCATGAATTGTTCGGTCATATCCAGTCACTTCTTTCTCTTCGCAAGCAGCATAAAGTTTTAGCGAACGAAGGGAAATTGACATTTGTTTCTGCTAAAGACAAAGTCCTTGTCTATGAAAAATCCTCGTATGAAGATAGCTTCTTAATTGTACTAAATGCTGGAGATAAACCTGCAGAGCACTCATTTATTGTGCCTCTGGATTATCAATTAGTCCTTGGGTCTCCAGGTGCAGAGTCAATGCCTGCATATGGTTTCAGCGTTTATAGAAAAAATTAAAAATATCAGTCCCCTTACCTTAAAAAGTAAGGGGATTTCATTTCATATGCCATATTTTCCTGCTACAATAGGTAAATATTCAAACATACAGATGGAGAGGGATATACATGAAAGGAAATAAAGCCGCTAAGCTTTCCCTTTTTGCCATTACGTGGCCCATTTTCATAGAAATATTGCTTCACATGCTGATGGGTAACGCTGATACGCTCATGCTAAGCCAATATTCAGATCACTCCGTTGCTGCAGTTGGTCTTACGAATCAGCTATTATCGATTGTAATTGTGATGTTTGGTTTTGTTGCAACTGGTGCAAGCGTAGTCATTGCCCAAGCGGTGGGTGCTAAACTTGAAAAAACGGCAGCTGAAGTTGCTGTTGTATCCATAGTCGCCAATTTGCTGTTCGGTTTACTTTTAAGCGGTGCGTTGCTCATTTGGGGTGATGTCTTTTTAAAGTGGATGAATACTCCTTCCGAATTGATGGAAGAGGCTTCGATCTATTTATTAATTGTAGGCGGATTTTCTTTTATACAGTCAGTCATTATGACGATCGGTGCAGCAATCCGCAGCTACGGATTTACGAAGGATGCTATGTATGTCACCATCGGAATGAACATCCTAAATGTGATCGGAAACTACCTATTTATATTCGGTGCGTTTGGATTCCCGGTTCTTGGTGTTGAAGGCGTCGCGATCTCAACTTCATTCAGCCGGTTTCTAGGATTGGTTGTCATTTTGTATTTATTGTTCAAAAGGTCTTCTATTCCGCTTCCCTTTGATAAATCATTCAAATTGTTTCCGCTTCATATTAAGAGTGTCCTGAAAATCGGGCTTCCGGCTGCTGGTGAACATCTTTCCTACAGCGGGTCTCAAATGGTTATCACATTCTTTATTACTTTGCTTGGTACAACTGCCTTAACTACAAAAGTCTATACATTCAACATTATGATGTTTATCTTCTTGTTTGCTGTTGCAATCGGCCAAGGTACACAAATCTTAATCGGACATATGATTGGTGCAAAGTCTTATGATTCTGCTTATAAAACTTGTTTAAAAAGCCAGACATATGCCATGATCATCAGTTTTTTAATGGCTGGAGTCGCTTCCCTTTTTGCAAAACCGCTTCTTTCGATTTTTACCGATAATCCAGAGATCATAAAAGAAGGTACAATTTTGCTGTACTTAACACTTTTGCTGGAACCTGGCCGTTCATTCAACCTCGTTATCATATCCAGTTTAAGAGCAGCGGGTGATGTGAAGTTCCCTGTTGTGATGGGCGTTATCTCCATGTGGGGTGTAAGTGTAACTCTTGCTTACCTTCTTGGAATCATCTTCGACCTCGGATTAGCAGGAATATGGCTTGCCTTTATTGCAGACGAATGGCTGCGCGGTCTCTTCATGTTATCAAGATGGCGAAAACGGAAATGGCAGAATAAATTTATGGTTCGTTCGGCTGAGGCAACAGCTTAAACGATGACTGGCTATCGCACTTTGTCGAAAATCGTGTTAATTGAAATTAACGTGGGATTCTAGTCGTTTTTCGTGGGAATATTCAAATTAACGTGGGATTAAAGTGATTTTACGTGGGATTATTTTATAATGATTACTCCACACGGACAATATGCGCACAATGTCTTTCTCCAGAATACAAGCGGCCACTCAAGAGTGTGTTTTCTTCTAAGAATGGCCGCTTATTTTTATTAATCTATGATATTTATATTATAGTCACTTAGCCAGCTATCGATTTGAGCCAGATGTGCCATAAGCTGAGGTCCTGTCATCAATTGTCCGAACCACGGTTCCCTGAAAGTCTCACCATTCGTATCTATGATCCGCTGAACTTTTGCTTTGTTCAACACTTCAAAAAGAGGTGAATTTTTCTTTTTTACGATGCATTGCAGCCAGTCTTTTACGCCGTCCGTATACTCGGGATGAAAGGTTTTTGGATATGGACTTTTCTTTCGGTACAAAACTTCATCCGGAAGCAAGCCTGTTAATGCTTTTCTCAGAATCCCCTTCTCTCTTCCAGCAAGCATTTTCATCTCCCAAGGGATATTCCACGCATATTCTACAATTCTATGATCAGCAAAAGGCACCCTTACCTCTAAGCTCGCTCCCATACTCATACGGTCTTTGCGATCTAGCAATGTTGTCATGAACCAAAGCATATTCAAGTAAAATATTTCACGCCGTCTTGCTTCTAATCTTGTTTCCCCTTCCAGTACAGGAGTTTCTTTTACTGTTTCTTCATATTTCTGCTGAACATATGATGCAAGGTTCAGCTTTTCTGCCCATGAATCCTGAAGAAGATTCTGCCTTGCTTCTGTTGAACGCATCCACGGAAACATCTCCCGATTCATGAGTTCTTCTTTATGAAACCATGGATATCCGCCAAAAATTTCGTCAGCACATTCTCCAGATAATGCTACTGTAGACTGCGGCTTAATCTGCCGGCAGAACCATAAAAGGGAAGAATCTACATCTGCCATGCCTGGAAGATCGCGCACCGTTACGGCTTCACGTAAATGATTGATTAATAGCTCGTTATCGATCACACAGCTATGATGGGTAGAACCCGTCGCTTCTACCATTTTATTAATCCAATGAGCATCTGAGTTCGGCTGATAATCACTCGCTTTAAAATATTTATCATTGTCTTCATAATCGATGCTGAAAGTATGAAGTTCCCCTTTGTTTTCTTCTTTAAAGTGCTTGGCTGCAATAGCCGTAATCGCGCTTGAGTCCAGACCACCTGATAAGAATGTACAGACCGGCACATCTGCAACAAGCTGGCGGGTAACCGCATCTTTTACTAGTGTACCTACGTTATCGATCGTTTCTTCAAGTGAATGCTCATGAGGTTTGCTTTCTACATTCCAATATCGCCAGATTTTCAGTCCATTCTTTGTGAATGTAGCAGCATGTGCCGGCCGCAGTTCTTTTATACCTTTATAAACTCCGTTCCCTGGTGTTCGGGATGGTCCGAGTCCAAATACTTCTTGAAGCCCTTCCCGGTCAACTTCAGCCTTCATTTCAGGATGAGCCAGAATTGCTTTTATTTCCGATCCAAAAAGAAACATACCGCTCTTTTCCGAATAAAAAAACGGCTTTACCCCTAAACGGTCACGTGCAATGAACAGACTCTCTTTTTCTTCATCCCATATTCCGAAAGCAAAAATACCGTTAAACTTCTCAATACAAGCCTCTCTCCACTCTATATATGAAACAAGCAGTACTTCTGTATCGGAATGCCCTTCGAATGTATAGCCTCGCTGTAAAAGCTCTTTCCTGATATCCTCCGTATTGTACAATTCTCCGTTATAGCAAAGTGTATAATTATTGTTGTTCTTTTTTCTGCTCATCGGCTGAACGCCGCCTTCGATATCAACAACTGCAAGACGAGCGTGGCCAAATCCCGCATGGGTTGTGCTCCAAACATTCAATGCATCTGGTCCTCTTTTGGATAAAGGTGTAGCCATTTTTAACAGCACATTCTTTTCATGGGTGAGGTTACGATTCCAATCTGCCCAGCCGGTTATTCCGCACATTGGTTTCATCCTTTCTATGCAAACTGCAATTACATTACGTATGCCCAATACTTAACATATGCCTTTATCCTTGTACGGGTGTTATAAAATATTTGTGCAAGTTCTTCCATCTTGTATATAATGAATCTATATTTCAGAAGATAAAGGTGATCATTTAATGCCACAGTCGAAGTTTTTTCGTATCGGTTACGGATTGCTCCTCATTTTTCTTATTATTTTAGTAGGGACGAAGATTGATTTTATATTCAGACCGATCGTCGTTCTTGTACAAACGTTATTTTTCCCTTTCTTGCTAGGGGGAGTGCTGTACTATTTGTTCAGACCCGTTGTTCAGTTTTTACATAAAAGGAACGTACCTAAGGCTTTATCCATATTGTTAATCTATTTATTGGCCATCGGATTGTTTGTCTTATTGTTCTATTCGATAGGTCCTATATTACAAAGACAGGTTAGCAACCTAATAGAAAACACACCGGCGTTAATTGATGCGATCCGCTCAAAGCTAAATGACCTTCAGCAAAATGAATGGGTAAATCGATTCCAGGAAAGTGAACAGTTCGACGTTAAGGAAGTTTCTGAAAAAGTTACAGCTTACTTATCGAATAGTGTTCAAACGATAGGAACGAATATTGCAAATTTCATCGGAATTATTACAAACATCATCATGATTTTTGTAACTGTACCTTTTATCCTTTATTACATGCTAAAAGAAGGTGAAAAAGCACCGCAGATGGTGCTTCAGACATTGCCTGAAAAACAGCGTAATAATGGAACAAAGATCTTAAAAGATATGGACATCGCGCTAAGCTCTTACATTCAAGGGCAAATATTAGTCAGTGTATGTGTAGGAACGATGCTGTACATTGGATATTTGATTATCGGCATAGAGTATTCATTGATTTTAGCGATTATCGCTATGTTTACAAATGTAATACCATTTTTGGGTCCTATCATCGGAGTAGTGCCTGCCTTAATCGTAGCCATTGTCGATTCCCCTGCTATGGTAATCAAAGTACTGATTGTTATGGTGATCGCGCAGCAAATTGAAGGAAATGTTATTTCCCCGCAAGTCATGGGTAAAAAACTAGACATCCATCCGCTTACGATCATTTCGATCTTGCTCGTAGCCGGAAGCCTAGGCGGATTGCTCGGTTTGATATTAGCAGTACCCGTATATGCCGTATTGAAGGTTATCGTGCTGCATACGTACAGACTGATTAACTTAAGAAGAGAAAAGAATGAATTAAGAGATTAAAGAGAGCACCGAGGAATCGGTGCTCTTTTTGTGTGGCGCTGTATTTCACGAAATGCGCCCGTATAACTCGGATGGCGAGCATAAATCTTGCTGAACGAGCATAAATTTCGCTGAACGAGCATAAATCTCGCTGAACAAGCATAAAACCTGTATCCTTTTCAATCTGGCAAAGTAAAAACACACCATTTCCACTTAAATGGTGTGTCTACATTAAACTTATTTTGCTTCCTGAGGCTCTTTATCGTAAATCGGCACCCAGCCTTCTTTTGATTTAAAGATTCGCACTGCCACTACCTTTCGATCTTCTTGCAATGTGAAATAATGACGGTAATTTTCAGGAACTGAGATAAGATCGCCTGGCTCAAGCTCTACATCAAAGAATCTTCCGTTCGGTCCTTCAATCGCAAAGATCCCGTGCCCCGAAACAATGAAACGTACTTCGTCATCTGTATGATGGTGCTCTGCCAGGAAGTTTTTCAACAGTTCATCCAGATTTGGTGTTACTTGAGAAAGTGAGATCACATCTGATGTTACATAACCTCTGCGTGCTGAAATATCAGCGATCTCGCTCTTGAACGTTTGAAGCACTTCTTCTTTTTCTTCATCTGTTAACGCATAGTTCTCACGAAGATTTTCCGGAAGTTTTTCGATATCCCATTTTTCATAAATTACTTCCTGTGAATTTAAGTAAGCTTCTACTTCACTTTGGTTTTCGATTCTTTCGTTGTTATCATGAAATCTTAATTGTGCCATGTTTAACGCCTCCATATGAGTTGAATTTTGGTTTTCTAGATAAAAATGATAATGTTTGAAGTTTTATATGATAAGAGAAAAGAAATTCAAAAGCTTCTAAATGCTTTTTCGCTTCAAAAGCATTTTTTCCCCAAACCGTAATTCCGTGATTTCGAATCAACACTGCCTTCGTATCAGGTTTTATAACCCCTGCTACTGCTTCTGAAAGCTTTTCTAAGTCTGCATAATTCTCTACGATTGGAACAGTGATGCTTCCGTCTTCTTCCCAAATTCCGAAAGCTTTAATAAGTTCCTGCCTCTGAAACGTGATCTCTCCGGCATCCCCGTATAACTCAGAGATTAAGTTGTTGTCTACTGTATGAACGTGTAAACAGCAGCCTGCATCTGTTAACCGGTATACTTCACAATGGATGCCTGTTTCTGCAGATGCTTTCAGCCCAGTCTGTTCAACTGGTTTTCCATCTCCATCAACGAGCAAAAAATCTTCGGATGTTCGCTTCGTTTTATCTTTGCCGCTAGCAGAAACAAAAAAGGTGATTGGTTCATCGTCAACTTTTATGGATACATTTCCACTTGTTCCTGGAAACCAGTTTCTTGCAGCTAACTCATCTTTCACATCAGCCAGCTCATTCCAGCGTTGTTCATGTTTCGTCAACTTTTTACCTCCTCTTTTTCTAATGCATGGATAACATCAAAAAATGTCTCAAAAGGTGTATATGGAATTTTGTTTTCAACACATTTCTCAATCAAGTAGTCTCTTGCAAAAACTACATCTGCTAGCTTTGAGGCTTGCAGGTCTGTGATGGAATCACCAATCACTATTTTTTGATAACCAGAATATTTATTCTCCAGCTTTCGAATAACGGAAGGCTTGCAGCAGCCGCAATCATTGTGGCAGAACGCATCACATTTATTCTGCCACGTAATTTTGATTTGCTCTCCAGAAAAATCACTATGATTGCAAATGATTTGATCAGGATTCAGTTTATTTTTCAGCACAGGGTGAACAAAGAAATCGATGCCTCCGCTAACGATATAAAGCGGAATGTTTTCTTGCTTCGTAAAATCTATAAATTCTTGAAATCCATCTCTAATTTTGGAACGGGTTAAAACAAACTCAATGATTTCCTCCTTTTTGTCAGAAGAAATCCGTGAAAACATTTTCCCTACTCCTTCTCGTATAGAGATGTTTTCGTTTAAAATATCGTTCACGATCGGCTGCCATCCATCCGGAGCGAACTCTTCCATTATGGCTACAATATTGTCTTTTTCGGTTACTGTTCCGTCAAAATCGCAGAAAATAACTTTGCGCGTCATGTGACCGGCACCCCGCCCCATAGCTCCAAAGCCTTATGAAGTTCAGGGTGTTTCTCGGCGTAGTTTTCAAGGTCTTCACCTTTGACTACCGATTCTACTGCTTGCCGGAAAGCTCGTGCACCGCCCGCAGCTCCGTCTGGATGACCATGAACACCTCCGCCTGCATTAATGACACTGTCCACTCCAAAATCATTAAACAATACAGGAGTTAGTCCCGGATGTATTCCAGCTGAAGGTACAGGAAATGATCTTTTCAACTTGATCTTTTCAGTCGTTAAAGCTTCAGCGATGCTTAGCGTTTCACTGCGATCAAGCGCTACACTTCCATATGGTGAAGGGAATAATACTAGATCTGCACCTGCATAGCGTAAAAGTTTCCCGAGCAATACCGAGTAACCAATTCCATACAAGGATGATGAACCGATCGCTCCGGATAACGCCGGATGCGCCATGATTGGAAGAGGAATTTCCTTATCTTCTGCCAGTTCCTGAAGTACATCTGGTCCGTATGACAGCACATTGAACAGCAATGCATTGGCTCCCAAATCAGCTGCACGCCTTGCTTTATCGCGCAGCTCGCTAGTCCTTCCAGTTAAATTCACCGCGTACAGCGTTTTTTCACCCGTTCTGTCTTCTGCCTGCTGAAGCACTTCTTTTGCTGTTTTAATGCGTTCTTCAAAAGGGGTCAGCGGATTTTCAAAAAGGATCTCATCATCTTTTACAAGATCTACTCCGCCAATTGCTTGCTCATAAAGCTGCTGTTTAAAGAATGAAAGATCCTTACCAAGCACTCCTTTAAAAATACTCATCACGAGCGGACGGTTTTGAACACCTAATATATTCCTGATCCCAGCAATTCCGTACTTCGGTCCGGAAAAGCTCGATTCAAGCTGTTTATCAAATTCCAAATCCACGAGCTTAATCTCTCCATCAAGGGACAGTTTGCCAAATACTGTGGTCAAAATCGCAGGAATATCGTTAGAGAAATTTGCAGAAGGATAAGAAATCTTCAGCAATCCTCTCGTTCGCTGGCTTTTTAAAAACCGATCTGCTGTATCGTCACTCTCCAGTTCAACTACGCTTTCAACAACACCTTTATGTTTTCGAAGCTGCTCTTGCTCAAGCTGTGGAAGGTCTGTCCAAGATCCGACAGTCAACCCAAGCGCAATGCCTTCAGCTTTTTTTTCTAAATTTCCTTTTTTGTCATGCACTAAATATGTCGCTGTTACTTTACCCATGTTGATAAAACTCCTTCCGAGCACATTTAAATCCTATGTTCATTTAGAGCAAGTAGGTCGAGGTCGCAGCTTTCCTCTTGCGATTACTCGTCGCAACTCGTAGAATTCGTGCATGAATTGCTCGTCGCCGCTTATCAATGAACATACAAAAAGCCCCTTCACGAGGAAGGGGCGCCAAAAATCCAGTTCCGCTTCCTCTTATCTCTCAGTCTATAAATAGACTGCAAGAATTAGCACCGTTTTCAGCTAAAACATTAGCTGAATGGTTGCCGGGTTTCATCGGGCTAGTCCCTCCACCTGCTCTTAATAAGAGTACAAATTGTTAGAATATAATTTTAATTGTGATTATGACAGGGCATGAAGAATCTGTCAACAGAATTTTTTAAATGATTTTTGCAATCCTGTCTGCTGCTTCGATCAGTCTTTCTTCTGAAGAAAGCAAACCAGCACGCACATACTTATCTCCTTCTTTACCAAAACCAATCCCTGGCGCAACGACTACATGTGCTTTTTCCAAGAGGTGATCGGCAAAGCTTTCCGACGTATACCCTTCTGGAACCCGAAGCCAGCAGAAAAACGAGCCCTGTGGTGCTTGAACGGCCCATCCGTTTTCTTTTAAGCGCCCGATAAAGGCGTTTCGCCGTTTTTCATAAGTTGCTACCAGCTCATCTACGCATTCCTGTGATTCGTTAAGTGCTGCAGCTGCTGCGTGCTGAACAGCCCCAAACAGACTGACATAAAAATGATCCTGGAGAAGGTTGATAGATTCGATCACTTGTTCGTTTCCAATTGCAAAACCGACACGCCAGCCTGCCATGTTAAACGTTTTGGACAGCGTGTAAATCTCAATGCCCACCTCTTTTGCCCCATCAACTTCTAAAAAGCTGACAGGCTTTTGCCCGTCAAATCCGATCGCTCCATAAGCAAAGTCGTGGCAGACTAAAATGTCATGTTTTTTAGCAAGCTCGACGGTTTCTTCAAAAAATGCTTTTGTTGCTACACCAGCTGTGGGATTGTTTGGATAGTTTAAGAACATTAGCTTTGCTTCTTTTCGTACATTTTCTTCTAAACTAGCATAATTCGGCAAAAAAGCATTTTCTGCTAATAACGGCATCGTCTCCATTTTTGCTCCGGCCATCGCGATTCCTGACCAATAGTCGGGATAGCCGGGATCTGGAACAAGGGCTGTATCACCGGGGTTTAAGTAGCATTGCGATAACTCTACTAATCCCGTTTTACCCCCAAAAAGTACGGCAACTTCTTTTTCTGGGTCCAACTCAACTCCGTACTCTCTTTTATAAAAATCAGCTGCTGCCTGCTTTAAGAAACCATGTCCGCGAAACGGAGAGTATTTATGATAATCGGGATTGTCAGCCCCTTCTTTTAGTGCCTCAACAATATGACTTGGCGTAGGCTGATCTGGATTGCCTTGTCCAAGATTAATAACATCATAGCCTTGTGCCACATAATGTGATACTTTTTTTACAAGTTTAGCGAAAAATTGCTCGGGCAGTTTTCCCATAACCTCTGCCTGTTCAAAACGTTTCAAAGGATCACTTCCAGTCTAATTTGAATGTTCTTGAAATTCTAATGAGTTATGTTATACGCTTAAGGAAATTCTGTAAAGACTTTTTTTGGTATTTCTATGCGAGATAGGAGTGTTTTTGTGAAAATTGTATGTGTTCAAGTGGATGTCCAATTTGGAAACCCTGAAAAAAATATGGAGCATATCGAGAAAAAAATACGTGAGGCCGTACAACTTCATCAACCAGATACGATTGTGCTGCCAGAGCTTTGGGATACAGCCTACGACCTTACCCGTTTGGATAAGATCAGTGATCACAATGGTCGACGGGCAAAAAAGTGGCTAAGTTCCCTCGCAAAAGAATTCGGAATGAATATTATTGGCGGGTCAGTGGCATTTCGAAAAAATGATTCTGTTTATAATACCATGTTAAGTTTTGACAGAAATGGCGACCATATCGGAACGTATTCAAAGGCACACCTTATCACGCTGATGGAAGAAGAAAAATATATCTCCCCTGGCAAGGATAACGGTATTTTCAATGTTGATGGCATGCCGTCTTCTGCTGCGATCTGCTATGACATACGTTTCCCAGAGTGGATCCGCATTCCCTTTGTAAAAGGCGCAAAGATTTTATACGTCCCTGCTCAATGGCCGATTCAAAGACAGACTCACTGGCGCGCTCTTCTTATCGCCCGTGCCATTGAAAATCAATGTTATGTTGTAGCCTGTAATCGTGTTGGAAGTGATCCGAATAATACATTTGCCGGTCAGTCCATGATTATTGATCCATGGGGGGATATTGTAGCTGAAGCCTCTTCAGCAGACGAAGAAATCCTTTATGCAGAGATTGCTCCTGAACTGGTCGATGAAGTCCGCCGGAAGGTTCCAGTTTTAGAAGACCGCCGAGAGGATTTATACCGGTAAATAGAAAATATTGCATGAATTCCTTGGTGGAGATCTAAATTCCTAATTTCGAGTTTTATTTCTTAACTTATTCCTTTTTTTTAGTTTTATTTTGAAATCAAGACTATCATGCTTTCCGAAACTACTTTCAAAAATATGGTTGACATCTTTTCCAACCCGTTGTAGTATAACGATTATGAATTGTGCGAATATTATTTCGCCTTTAACGAACTGAATAATTTGGTCTCTTATCAAGAGCAGGTGGAGGGATATGGCCCGATGAAACCCAGCAACCGACCGTAATACCATTGTGAGATGGGGCGCCCGCAGTATATGGGAGCCGTAGATTTTTTCTAAAATCAGCGTATGGCACGGTGCTAATTCCAGCAAAACGAAGTGTTTTGCTAAGATAAGAGGCACGGGACAAACTGTCTTTCCGGGCCTCTTTTCTTATATGAAAAGAGGTCCTTTTTATTTTTAAACCATTCCGGGGGGAACAAAAAAATGAGCGTTAAAGTAAAACAGGCATATGAGCCATTGAATGAAGTATCCGTAATTGATGTTGTTAAACCTTTGAACTTTTTTGATGAGGCCGCAGTAGACGGACTGGTTGTTAAAGAAATAGGTGATGGCAACTTAAATCTTGTGTTTCATATAAATGATCCTTTATCTCAAAAAGCACTGATTGTTAAACAAGCTCTTCCTTATGCAAAGGTAGTCGGAGAAAGCTGGCCGCTTACACTGGACCGGGCAAGGATCGAGAGTGATGCATTGTTGAAAGAAGCTGAATCTGTTCCGCATCTTGTACCGTGCGTTTATTATTCGGATTCCCAATTAGCCGTGACTGTGATGGAAGATTTATCCGATCATAAAATCTTGCGCAAAGGGTTGATCGAGGGCAGAACATATCCTCAGCTTGCTGAAGACATCGGAACATTTGCAGCAAACACTGCTTTTTTTTCGAGCGATTTTTACCTTCATCCATTCGAGAAAAAAGAACAGGTAAAGCGTTTTTCAAATCCTGAGCTCTGTAAAATAACAGAAGACTTAGTGTTTACGGATCCTTTCTTCGACCATGATACAAATGACTTTCCTGTTGAACTTCAGAGTGAAGTGAATAAGATCTGGAATGACTCGGAGCTTTTAAAAGAAGTCGCTCAATTACGTTTTTCTTTCCTAACAAGAGCTGAAATTCTGCTTCACGGTGATCTTCATACAGGAAGTATTTTTGTTAAAGAAAAATCAACAAAGGTAATTGATCCCGAATTTGCGTTCTATGGTCCAGCAGGTTTTGATCTGGCACATTTTTTCGCCAATCTGGCATTGAATCACCTTTCTCAAAACGCCCATACAAAAGAGCCGTTCCAACGTGAATCCTTTCAGTCTTATTTGCTCGAAACCATTGAAAAAACATGGAACACCTATACAAAAACGTTTTCAGAGCTGTGGCATAAAAAAGCAGCGGATCCCTTTGCAAAGACAGAGGGTGTTCTAGAGAATTTCCTTCAAAACACCTTTCAAGAAGCGATCGGTTTTGCCGGATGTGAAGTGATTCGAAGAACGGTCGGACTTGCACATGTTGCGGATCTTGATTCTATCGAGCATAAGGAAGTTGAACACTTTTACAAAAAGAAAGCATTGGAGCTTGGAAGCTACCTTATTAAAAACCAAAGAAAATTTACGAATATCAATCAATTAACTGACTGGATTAGAGGTGTATAAACAATGGCAGTAGCTGAAAAATGGGTTTCTTCTGTACGATACCGTGGTGACCATCTGCTTATCTTGGATCAACAGCAGCTTCCCCATCATACCGTTTATTTGAACGTCACGAGCATCGAACACGTGTGGGATGCCATTTCAAAATTAAAAGTCCGGGGTGCACCTGCGATCGGCATCTCAGCAGCTTTTGGCCTTGCGCTTTGGAGCAACAGTGAAAAAGAAACCAATTTTGAAGCGTTCTTATCAAAGCTACAGACCCAGAGGGATTACCTTGCCTCTTCCCGCCCTACCGCTGTTAATTTGTTTTGGGCATTAGACCGGGTAGTCCGTGCCGCACAACAAGCGGTTTCAGTTGAAGATGCAAAAGAAAAAATTGAACAAGAAGCAATCAACATCCAGACAGAAGATGAAAACACATGCCGTAAAATCGGTGAATATGCTCTCTCACTATTACAGGATGGAGATGCAGTAATGACGATCTGCAATGCGGGTGCGATCGCAACAAGTAAATACGGTACAGCATTATCCCCTTTCCACCTTGCAAAAGAAAAAGGCTGGAATCTTTCCGTGTATGCAAACGAAACGCGTCCTGTTCTGCAAGGATCGCGCTTAACCGCTTGGGAGCTTCAGGCTAATGATATTGATGTCACACTGATTACTGACAACATGGCTGCTCATACGCTAAAAACAAAAAACATAAAAGCTGTTATCGTTGGCTGTGACCGCGTAGCAGCAAACGGAGATACCGCAAACAAAATTGGAACATTCGGATTAGCTCTTCAAGCAAAAGCACTCGGAATTCCCTTTTATGTCGCTTGCCCCTTATCCACGTTAGATTTGGAAACGGCAAGCGGTGAGAAGATACCAATCGAGGAACGTCCCGAGGAAGAAGTTACTCATTTGAACGGTGTCCGGATTGCACCTGAAGGTATTAAAGTGTTCAACCCTGCATTTGACGTTACTCCTGCTGAATACATATCAGCCATTATTACGGAAAAAGGAATCGTCAGCGGTAATTACAAAGTATCCCTATCTAAGCTTAAGGAGGAAAATTAATTGAAACCATATAAAGTACTCGCAGCGGCATTCATTGCTGCATCTTTACTGCTTACTGGCTGTACGAGTGAACAGGATGCACTTTCAAATAAGACAGAAACAAAACCTGCTGCAGCGACTGAGTCAAAAACAAATTCAACAAATAAAGCAGGTTCTTCCAGCGAGATCCCTAAACAGCTCCAAAAACCGCTGAAGATCGCTTCCATCAACCAGTTTTCGATCGGAACTTTCTCTTCTCAATATGTGAACGGTGTAAAAAAACAAGTAGAGGAATTTGGCGGCGAGGTTCAAATCTACAACGCTGACAATGACCTTTCTAAAATGGCGGCATATGTGGAGACGGCTATCAACCAGCAAGTGGATGGTATCCTGATTGACCACGGCCGGGCAGATGCCATTGCACCGAGTGTTAAGAAGGCAATAGAAAAAGGCATTCCGGTTGTAGCGTTCGACAGTGATATCAACATCCCTGGTGTAACCGTTATCGACCAGGATGACTATAGCCTGGCATGGAGTTCACTCCGGACAATGGCTCAGGATCTTAACGCAAAAGGTGAAATCGTATACGTGTGGGTTGGGGGCTTTACTCCAATGGAGCGCAGAAACACGATGTATGAAGCATTTAAAAAGCGTTACCCTGGTATAAAAGAAGTTGCACGCTTCGGCAACGCAAGCCAAAACACAGCACTTGATACACAATCACAGATGGAAGCCCTTTTACAAAAATATCCGAACAAAGGAGATATTGATGCTGTTTTTGCCCCTTGGGATGAATTTGCCAAAGGTGTAACACGTGCGATTCAGCAAGCTGGACGTGAAGAGATTAAAGTGTACGGCATCGATCTAAGTGATGAAGACCTTCAATTGATGCAGGAAGGTAACAGCCCATGGACCGCTACAGCTGCAACAGACCCTGCAGATGTCGGAAAGCTGCAAGTACGTTTCCTATACCAAAAAATAGCTGGTGAAGAAACACCTCAAGTTTACAGCGTACAGCCCCACCTTGTTGAAAAAGAAGATCTGCCAAAAACGAAAGTTTCTATGAGCGAGATCGGAAAATATGTGGATGGCTGGGGCAAATCAGATGCTGGTACTTCACCATGGATGGAAAACTTAGAGAAGGCGAATAAATAATGACTCAACTTTCATTATCGAAAATAACTAAATCATTTGGGGAACAAAAAGTACTCAAAGGAGTGGACTTTACCGTAAATAGCGGTGAGGTCCATGCCCTTTTAGGTGCAAATGGCGCCGGGAAAAGTACGCTGATGAAAATCTTATCAGGTGATTACGAACGCTACAGCGGCAAAATCACCATGGATGGAAAAGAACAAATCTTTAAAACCCCAGCTGACGCAAAGGATGCTGGGATTGAAATGGTTGTACAAGAAGTAGATACCGCTCTCGTATCTTCATTAAGCATCGCAGAGAATGTGACCATGAACTCATTCATTAACGGACCTGCATTTTTTTCGTGGAATAAACGAAACAAACGAGCTGCAGAGCTTTTAAAGCGAGTGGGACTTAATCTTAATCCTTCGCTCCCCCTCTCTCATTGCTCTTTAGCGCAAAAACAGCTGGTTCTCATTGCTAAAGCTCTTTCCCGCGAGATTTCGTTTATGATTCTTGATGAACCGACAGCTGCACTCAGTACGAAAGAGGCGGATCACCTATTTTCTGTCCTCCGCGAACTGCAAAAGGATGGCGTAGGAATCATCTATATCTCGCATCGACTTCCGGAAGTAATGAACTTATCTACAAAGATAACAGTATTAAAAGATGGCTATATAACACTCCAAGAAGACATTGAACATAGTTCAACAGAAAAGATTGTTCAGGCGATGCTTGGTAACGAACTTGTTGAGCTATTCAATGATGATGAAGAACGGGTCCTGGGAGACACTTTGTTCGAAGTGACAGATTTTAGAGTTCCATCAACGAATGAAAAAATTTCTTTATCTGTGAAGCAAGGCGAGATCGTTGGAATCGCAGGACTTGTAGGTGCAGGAAAAACGGAAACGGCCAGAGCTTTTTTTGGAGCAGATCCTTCTCTCGACCCTGTCTTTATTAACAGTAAAAAAGTAAGAATAACAAGTCCGCTGAAAGCGATATCTTCAGGGATTGGGTTCGTGCCGGAAGAGCGACGAAAAGAAGGAATTCTCGTTGATTATAACGTAATTGAGAACCTGACTCTCCCTGTACTTAAACAATTTACGAAGTTTGGACTGATCCAAAAAAAGAAAGAAAAGGCTGAAGCAGAACGATGGATTGAACAGCTTGGCATCAAAACACAAAAGTCTACTTCTCAGATTAATCATTTGAGCGGAGGAAATCAGCAAAAAGCTGCGATTGGCAAGTGGCTGCTCAATGATGGTGAGGTTTTCATTTTTGACGAGCCGACTAAAGGCATTGATGTTGGTGCCAAGCAGGATGTTTTTCAGTGCATTAAAGATTTGGCACATAAGAAAAAAGGCATTCTTTATTTTACGAGCGAGATTCAGGAACTGCTGGCTTTTTGTGACAGAATTCTTGTTATGTATGACGGAAAGATAGCTGGTGAGCTGAAGAAAGAAGAAGCAACCACTGAAAAAATTATGCACTTTGCTACAGGAGGTCATTATGGCACAGTACGTTCATAAAGAACATGTGGAAGAAAATCTGAAAGGAACTAAATTTCAGTTTCAAGAGAGAGTGTTCCCTTTTTTATACAGATACGGAACATTGCTTGTCATTCTATTTACGATCATTTCTTTCAGTCTTGCAAACGATAAATTTTTAAGCTATCAAAACTTTACAGATATACTTCGTTCCGTATCCATCATTACTCTGTTAGCGATTGGTGTGACGATCTCTCTTATTGTCGGGGGCTTTGATCTCTCTGTCGGTTCAACAGCCAGTCTGGCAACAGTAACGAGTGCAGCTGTTCTTGTACTCTATCGTCAAGAAACAATCATCGCAATCCTCATACCCATCGCGATCGGTCTTGTTGTCGGTCTATTAAACTCCTTTTTTGTTGTAAAAGTAAGACTTCCAGATCTTCTCGCCACTCTGGCTGTGATGTATATCATCAACGGATTGCATCTGACATTTACGAAAGGATTTTCAATCTACAACAACATGCCTCTGGCAGAAGGCGGAACAGCACCTGGTGTTTTCCTTCCTTCGTTTTTATTCATTGGGCAGGGTGAGATTCTATCAGTGCCAGTTCCCGTGATTATTATGCTGATTGCCGTTATCGTTGTTCATTTCATCCTTCAGCAATCCCGTTTTGGAAGACTTCTATATATCACTGGAGGAAATGAAGAAGCAGCACGATTATCCGGTGTCCCAGTACAGCGCTATAAGATGTATGCCTATCTTCTTTCTGCTTTCTTCGCAACGCTTGCAGGAATTCTTTTAGCAGCAAGGATCGGTACTGGTCAAGTGTCTGCAGGTGCTCCCCTTCTAATGGATGGTGTTGCAGCCGCATTTATAGGGTTCTCCGTATTTGGTGCCGGTAAACCAAACGTAATTGGCACATTCGTTGGCGCCGTGCTTATTGGAATCCTGTTAAACGGTCTCACCATGTTAAATGTCCCTTATTACGCTCAGGATATCGTGAAGGGAACGATTTTAATCGGAGCTCTCGCTTTTATGTATTATGAAAAGAAAAAGTAATCAACAAACAGCACACCCTATACTTTAGGATGTGCTGTTTTTTATTGCATAAAATTCTTTTAAAAACAATTGCGCCTCATTAGCTGGCATCGGTTTACTGATGATATATCCTTGGGCTGTTTGACAGCCGTATTCACGCAGAAGCTTCATCTGTTCGAACGTCTCAACACCTTCTGCTACGGTTGAAAGAGAAAGACCTTCACACATCATAATGATCGCTTTAATAATGGCTGCATCACTTGTATTGAAAAAGTCATCACTTAAATGACGGATAAAGCTTTGGTCAATCTTTAGGCAATCAACCGGAAAATCTTTTAAGTAGCTGAGTGAACTGTACCCTGTTCCAAAGTCATCTATAGAAAGCTTTACACCCAGCTGTCTTAATTCCTGCATAATACTGATGCTGTATTGAACATTATGAATCATCGTACTTTCGGTTAACTCTAGGTGAAGACATTCTGCCGGTATTCCTGATGTTTGCAGCGCCTCTTTGACTTCATATACAAAAGACAATCTCTGAAATTGCCTGCCTGAAACATTTACAGATATGGAGAGATGATCTGCTCCCTCATCATGCCATCGCTTCAGCTGGTTGCAAGATTCAAAGAGTACAAACCTTCCAATGTCATCAATCAAGCCGATTTCTTCTGCAAGCGGAACAAACTGCATCGGTGAAACGAGACCAAGTTCAGGATGATTCCAGCGGACAAGCGCCTCAAAACCTGTGATCCTCTCTGTCTTCATGCAAAGCTGGGGCTGATAATAAGGCTGAAGTTCTCTTTTTTGAATGGCTTTTCTTAAATACCCTTCAAGTTTTAGCCGTTCGAGCGTAAAAGCATTCATCTCTCCCGTGAAAAATTCAAGTTTCCCACGGCCCTTTTCTTTTGCTTTATGAAGGGCGATGTCGGCATTTTTTATTAGGATCTCGCTGTCGTCACTGTCATCCGGATAAATGCTTATCCCGATCGATGCACTTACGGTATACTCCTGACCATCTAAATAGATTGGCATATTCAGTGCTTCAGCGATTCTGTCTGCGGTGTCAATGACTTCACCTGGTTTATCGATCGACGGCAAGATAAGTGTAAAAACATCTCCTGCAAAACGGCACAGCAAATCCTGGCTCTTAACCGTCTGCCTTAATTGTTTGCTGACATGTTTTAGCACAACATCACCTATGTGATGGCCTAGACTTTCATTAATAATTTTAAAATGGTCAATATCAATAAACATGACTGCCAGTTTATTATTCGAACACTTTTTTTCTGCAATAAGTTCTCGAAGCCTTTTTTCAAATAAACTTCGATTTGGCAACCCCGTTAACGAGTCATGAAAAGCAAGTCTCTCAATCTTTTCTTCCGCTTTTTTCTGCCACGTAATGTTTTTGCTTATTCCATAAACCCCAACTACCTTCTGATTAACAACGATCGGCAAGTTGGTGATGCTGCACACAATTTCGCTTCCATCTTTTTTGCGGATGCTGGATACAAAAGTTTGTGGTCTGTCATGGATCGCAAGCCTGAAATGTTCCACAACACGCTGGTGGTCATCATGGCATACAAAATTCAGTGCGTGTGCCTGGAGCATTTCTTCTTTCCTAAATCCCAGCGTCTGAACGAGTGCGTGGTTCACACTTGTAATATATCCGTTCATATCCATGGAATAAATCATATCCGGATTATGATCGAACAGGGATTTATAACGCTGTTCAGATTCAAGAAGATGGTCGTTCAGCTGTTCCATCTCTTTCGTACTTGTCTGAATCAAATGTGATAAAGCTAATAGATCATCCATTTCTCTTGACTGCTCCGGGATTTTGGAATCGAGCTTCTTTTCCAGGGTTGCTTCCGG
Organism: Fictibacillus nanhaiensis; assembly: GCF_023715445.1. Lineage (GTDB taxonomy): Bacteria > Bacillota > Bacilli > Bacillales > Fictibacillaceae > Fictibacillus > Fictibacillus nanhaiensis_D. The sequence goes on along the minus strand of NZ_JAMBOD010000010.1, from coordinate 3,308 downwards.
TGACTCGCTTAATACTAATAATGTCAGAGCATGTGACAGATGCTCCAGCCTTTTTCCATCATGAAAATATTCACCATATGAAAAAAATCCAGCCGAAGGAACGAATTGGTCAATTACTTGAAATTCTTCTTCTACCGCGCTTTTTAAAAATCTTCTTCTTGCCGTGCAGGAATATAGAAAAATAGACTCTACTGGTTTGTCCTGTATATCTTTTGTAACGATATCGATCGATTGTAAGAACAGATTCGCATCTCTATATCCAATTTGAATCTTTGAGCCCGTTTTTATTTTTTGGTGAAACAAGACAGGTTCCCCAGGCAGTGATGCTTTTAACGCTAAAGGATAATAGCTTTTTCCTTGTTTGATCATGAGAGGATATTCTATAGCCGTTGAAGGAAGTTTGTCAGCGATTTCTTTTCCCATATTCTGTGTATAAAGATCATGAACGCTCATTCCGTCTATCTCTAATTCACCTGAAGAAGAGATATCTGTAACCGTAAAAACTTTTCCTGCTGGCTTCCATTCCCGGTATGAAAAAGTATGAATGTATAGTTCCTCACTATCAATAGCAGCAGCTACAATGCCCTTTTCAAAAACCCCTTCCTCCGTAAAAAGGAGAATGTCCTTAAAGTACCCATTGTCTCCGGCATTTCCGCCTGCGATGATTACCTCTGGAGCAGCTTTATGAATAGCTTGCAGGAATGAACCGCTCTCAACATATCTTCCATCTCCAAAAATAAGAACAAGCTTTGTTTGTTTATTTATAGCAGTTTCAGCTAATTTCTTTCCTATTTCTTTGCTTTTCTCTCCTTCTTGAAGAGGGATATAAAATGTTCTTGGGACAGATTTTTCATAGATTGAAACAGAAATAACCGTTTCACCCCTGGTGACTCGGCCTTTAAAAATTTCTCCGTCTGTAGTAACACCGATCAGTTTTGCTTGTGGAAGTTCAGCTAAAATACTTTTTCGCAAAGTCTTGATCCAGCTCTTATCCTGCTTTCCTGTAAAAACCTGGATAAACACATTTTCAAAGTCTTTAAATCTTTCATTTTTAATCCACCGCGATAAATCAATTTCGTTTTTATATAAATAGTTGAAGGTTCTCATGAATACACCTCATCTGCTAAAAGAACAATCATATAGTCTTATCTTTCTGCCTCTCTTAATATCGGTGAACCGTTCACAATTTTAACAGGACTGTTGGCGGTTATTTTTACCATATAAAAAATCGCCTGATTTAGCATCAGACGATTTCTATTTGCATTTATCCAAGTACGATATAACCATAGAATAAAACTAGTACTAATGATACCCAGAAAAACACCCAGTTCATCAGGCGTCCTTCACCACGTTTTCTTTGGACGAGAATAATTTCCATCAATCCGATCATGACTAGACCTAGAACACCTTTAATAATAATTGGGCCTTTATTCACAATTCCAGGGTCTGTCAGGTAGCCTGCAAGCATATGACCGCCGGTTGCCAATATCACTAAGTACAAAACTCGCAGGATCATGTGAAAAATTTTAGATTTTTTTCCGGCATTTTTTTTGTATAGCATATACGTTACAAAAAATAGAATGAGAGCCAGAAACCATGATGTAACATGTGCATGAATCATAAATATATCCTCCTATGTATAATTCTCCATATTAATATACCACGAAGTCGATCGAACAAGACAACCAAAAGAGTTGCCTCTGTAAAGAAAGCACTTTCATTGCTATAATAGCAATGTGAGAAATCTTGCAGAATAGAGGTGTTTCCATGAAACAGACAGAAACAAAGAATACGGAAACTGTAATTTCTAAAACGGAACAGTATGGAGCGCATAATTATCATCCGCTTCCAATCGTAATTTCCAAAGCAGAAGGAGTTTGGGTAACGGATCCTGAAGGAAATCGTTATATGGATATGCTGAGTGCATACTCTGCGGTAAACCAAGGTCACCGCCATCCAAAAATTATCCAGGCATTAAAGGATCAAGCAGACAGAGTAACTCTGACTTCACGAGCGTTCCACAATGATCAGCTTGGTGACTTTTATGAAAAAGTATCGAGCCTAACTAAAAAAGACATGGTTCTGCCTATGAACACAGGAGCTGAAGCTGTTGAGACAGCAATTAAAGCTGTTCGCCGCTGGGCTTATGATGTGAAAGGTGTTGCTGATAACCAAGCAGAGATCATCGTGTGTGAAGGAAACTTCCACGGACGTACAATGACTGCTGTATCCATGAGTTCTGATCCTGACTACCAACGCGGATTCGGTCCGATGCTTCCTGGCATCAAGGTAATTCCATATGGTGATTTAGAGGCATTGAAGGCTGCGATTACACCTAACACTGCTGCTTTTGTTTTAGAGCCGATTCAAGGTGAAGCTGGTATCGTAATCCCGCGTGAAGGTTTCTTGAAGGAAGCTCTTGAAGTATGTAAGTCTGAGAATGTACTTTTTGTAGCAGATGAAATTCAATCTGGTCTTGGCCGATCTGGTAAAATGTTTGCTTGTGACTGGGAAGAAATTGAGCCAGACATGTACATCCTTGGAAAAGCACTAGGCGGAGGCGTGATGCCGATTTCTTGTGTGGCTGCTAACCGCGAAATCCTTGGGGTCTTTAACCCTGGATCACACGGATCAACATTTGGAGGGAACCCGCTTTCTTGCGCAGTTTCTGTAGCTTCAGTAAAAGTGCTGGTCGAAGAGAACTTGGTAGATCGTTCATTAAAGCTTGGTGAGTACTTCTTAGGTGAACTTAAGAAGATTGATAATCCAGCGATTAAAGAAGTTCGAGGAAAAGGGCTGTTCATTGGTGTTGAGCTGAACGAACCTGCCCGATCATACTGCGAGAGATTAAAAGAGCAAGGCTTATTATGTAAGGAAACACACGAAAACGTAATCCGATTCGCACCACCTCTGATTATTTCTGAAGAAGATCTAGATTGGGCAATCGAGCGTATCAAAAATGTACTTTCAGTTTAATAAATAAAGAGAGCTGACTCTGGTGAGTCAGCTTTTTCATTTTTTTAGGTTAAAAGCCTATAATATGGTTCAGTTTCGGGTGCCGAAACAGTTTTCATCCCATACCAGGAGGGGTATTAAGCGGTAACTGAGAGGTTGAATCCACAAAAAATCGGGTCCAATCCACAAGTTTTACCTGTTTATCCACGAGTTTTCACCCCCAATCGGTTATGTCAAATAGTCTGTGTAAACGAACAATATCCAAAGCATCTCTCTTCGTCCGTATATATGGTTGTAGGGTAGAGTGTTAGTGGAGGGATATCCCTCCACTAACACTCTTTCATCATTTTCTT